>OY969565.1:0-1336554 GCA_963701105.1 uncultured Actinomycetota bacterium | reverse complement strand
GAAAAATTGAATTTCAGGAAATATTTGTAGTTAATCCTGCAAATAATAAGGTTTTATCTTATTATTCCCATTCTATAACATTTCGTATCTTAAAATGAAACTATTATCCGAAATTACGACACTGCCTAGAATAATCATCTTATTTATTAGCGATATTAGTAAAATAATCTGGTATCAATATTGATCCATTACAGTATATTTCTATTAAAAAATATTAGATATAGAAATTTAGAATGCCCTCTGAGGTTTAGTAAAAACACCTTTGTTATTTTTAGGTTAAATTTATTATAATTCCTTTATCCAACTCGAAAAATTAATATATTGCAGTAAATGGATTTAGTTCCATAATCGTTTTAACTGCTTTCTTTTTTTAATTAAACTGAAAAAAGGTTATTGGAAAAATATATCATTCTGTTAAAAAGACTGGGTTTTCTTAATTGTTTGCCATTTTTTGTGCAGCGAATATTCTCAATTGATAGTTTTTATTTTCTACGTAAAAATCTAAGAGAACCGGTAGTTGAAAAAAAAATCAGGATATCATACACACTCGAAAAATTGAAAGAAAGCGATTGGAAGATAATTTCTGCTGATCTCAAGTCTTCAGATATTGCAACTCAAAAAGAATATTTAAGGAGATTATTTTTCTATAAAGCCGGATTTAAGAATTGCTATCTATTGAAAAATAAAAATGGCGAAATAACATCAATGTGCTGGATTATTTATCCATCGGAGAATGAGAAACTGAGAAAATATTTTAAATCAGAATTATTTGTGTTGCAAGATAACCAGGTACTTCTTGAGAATGTGTTTACTTTTCCAAGGTTCAGAGGATTTGGTTTTTCACCTGCCATAACAACGGAACTTTTGAAAATGGCAAAAGATGAAGGTTATAATTCTGCACTCGCGATTATTTATTCAATGAAAGAAAGGATAACATCTTTGAACGATATGATGAATATTGGATTCAGAATTATAAAGCTTATAAAAGATTATCGTTTTTTAGGACTTTTCTGGAGGTCTGAATGAGTTAATTACCAGCCCTTTTTTATTGTTTGAATAACCTGTAGGTTCAAGGTTACATTTAAGTCTAGCGGCTGGTTAAATAACAAAAGCTGATTTATTCAAAAAGTTGAAAAATTTTAGATAAAAACAATAACATATTTCATCAATTATGGAGAGTATTTTCAAATGGCAGTAAAAGCAGAACTCGAAACTTATATATCTGAAATAACTAGCGACAAAGGAATTGATTCATCGACAAATTTATTTGAAGGCGGATTTCTTTCATCTCTTGATGTTCTCGATTTAATAAGTTATATCGAGATCCAATTCAACATAACATTGTCTGAAGATGATATGACAATGGAGAATCTTAGTACTATAAATAATATGGTTAGTATGATCGAAAGATTAAAGAATTCAAACTAAAAAATATGTCTTTCCTTAACGATTTGTTAGCAAAAAGTTCAATTGACTATCCTGAAAAGGAAGCAGTTGTCTGTGGAGAAAAGCGGTTGTCTTACTCCGCAGTTTCAGATGCCTCATTAAAGATCTCGAATTTTTTGATTTCTATAGGAATCAAACACGGTGACAGGATAGGAATTTTTTGTAACAAAGATATTGAAGAAGTTATTGTTATTTCCGCTCTCTTAAGAATCGGAGTGGTATTTATACATATTAACCCTCATTACCGGGAAGATCAATTGAAGCATGTAATTGATAATTGCAGTTTAAAAGGCATATTTATAGATGAGGCAAAATCCAGAATAATGGCAAAAGCTTACCCTGAAAAAAGTCCGTTAGAGTTTGTCGTTTCACTTTCTGGAAAGCTCTTTGTTGATGAGAACGCGAGTAAACAGTCTTATTGTTTTGAAGATATTTTAAAAAATCAGGCTGTTAAAACAGAAATGTTCGAACATGTAGCTTCTGATGATCCTGCTTCTATTATTTACACTTCTGGTTCTACGGGAAAAGCAAAAGGTATAATTGTAACACATAAAATATTCTATGAGTCTACTGTTGCATCAGCAGCTATTCTTCAGAATGAATTTAATGACCGGTTAATAAGTGTTACTCCTTTTGCATTTGATGGGGCATTAAGTCAGTTTTTCACAATGTTTTATGTCGGCGGGACCTTAATACAGCAACGTTCCAATTTTCCTAAAGATATTGTCGAGACTATGCTTACGGAGAAAATAACAGGCTTCCATGCAATGCCATCACTCTGGAATATCCTGTTGCAGAAACGATCTCCTTTTAGTAATTACAGTTATCCTGATCTGCGTTATATCTCAATCATTGGAGAGAGTCTTCCGTCAAAGTATCTGCAATTAATTCGGGGTACCCTAAAAAATACAAAGATATTTAAAATGTACGGAACTACTGAAGCTTTCCGTTCAACATATCTTCCTCCAGAGGATTTGGATAAAAAACCTAACAGCGTAGGCATTCCTTTTCCAGGTGTTGAAATATCAATAGTGGATGAAAATGACGGAGTTTGCGAACCCGGTGAAATAGGAGAAATTGTCCACAAAGGGAATTTTATTTCACCAGGGTACTGGGGCCTTCCTCAACAAACTATTGAACGATTTAAGGAAGATGGTCTTCACACCGGAGACCTCGGGAAAGTGGATGAAGAAGGTTACCTATACATTATTGGACGAAAAGACGGAATGATAAAAGTCCAGGGATTTCGTGTTAGTCCGGAAGAAATTGAAAACTGTCTTTATGAATTAAAAGAGATTCAGGAGGCTGTAATACTTAATGTTCCCGGTGAAAATCTTGACAGAAAAATCAAAGCAGTTATAGTCAGAAATGACTTGTTTCAGATTACAGAGAAGGAAATAATAAGTCACTGCAGAAAGAAACTTCCCAACTATATGATACCATCTCTTATTGAGTTCAGAGAATTTTTACCACGTACCGCGAACAGCAAAGTAAACAAAATGGAATTATTATAAATCAAAACCAGAGGCAAGTATAATGAAAAGATGTACAAGGTGTATTTTGCCGGAAACCTTTCCGGATATCTCTTTTAATGAAGAAGGTGTATGCTCAGTATGCCAGGAATTTGAAAAGAGGGAGACTAAAGGAATCTCAATGCAAATACTAAAGAACAGGTTTAATGAAATTGTTGCAGATGGTAAAAGCAGATCAGGGCATTATGATGCACTTATTGCCTACAGCGGCGGAAAAGACAGTACATACCTTATTTATAAAATGAAAAAAGATTATGATCTGAACATTCTTGCGGTTACAATGGATAACGGATTTATTACACCAAAAACATTTGATAACATCAGAACAATTGTTGATCAAATGAATGTTGATCATTTTGTCTTTAAACCAGGATTTGATATTGCCAAAAGAATATTTACTACAAGTGCTAATGATGATATTTATCCGAAATCTCTCCTGAAGGTTGGAAGTTCGGTTTGTATCTCCTGTATACGTATGGTTACTAATATTTGTTTAAGCATGGCTATTGAGAAAAAAATACCCATGATAATGCTGGGGAATAGTCCCGGACAAATAATCCAGTCTGAAAGTGAAATAATGTACCAGGATAACAAAATACCATATGAGCTTAAGAAAAATCTTTTTAGTCCGTTGGCGGATAAAGTTGGGAAGGAAATTTATCGCTACCTCATGCTTGAGAAAGAAGATTATCATACCAAACCATTTCCTTATACAATAAGCCCCTTCCCAATCATCGGATATGATGAAAAAGAGATATACAGAACAATAGAAACACTGGGCTGGAAAAGACCGAAGGATGTTGATTCCTGCTCAACCAATTGTCAGTTAAATTCCTACGGAATAGTTAAACATTGCAGAAAACATAATTACCATCCGTATGAATATGAACTTAGCTCATCTGTTCGACTAGGAACTCTTACAAGAGAAGAGGCAATAACAAGAATAGATGATTCAACTGAACTATCTGAAAAGTTAGCTGTTAATGTAGAGAGACGACTGACTTAAATCTAAACCTTAATTTCTTATCAACAGATAACATTAAAAGAAAATCCAGAGTTTAAAATTTTATGTGTGGAATCTGCGGTATATACAATTTAGACAGACAAACTCCTGTAGATGAAAATATTTTAGTTCGTATGACAAACGCGATGTCCCATCGTGGGCCGGATGATATGGGCACGTACAAAAATAAAAATATAGGTCTCGGGCACAGAAGACTTTCAATTATTGATCTCAGCAGTGGTCATCAGCCTATGACTAACAAGGATGAAAATTTGTGGATAACCTATAACGGGGAAATCTATAACCATCGGGACTTGAAATCACTCCTGGCTCAAAAAGGATATCAATTTAAAACAGATTGTGACACTGAAGTTATACTTTATGCTTTTGAGGAATTCGGTGCTGATTGCGTTCACAAATTTAACGGTATGTTTGCCTTTGCAATATGGGACATTAAAAATCAATCGTTATTTCTTGCAAGAGACCGCCTCGGTATAAAACCACTTTACTATTCTTTTGTAAAAAATACATTCTTATTTGCTTCAGAAATAAAAGCAATTTTTGAACATCCTATGGTAAAACCTGAAGCAGATATTAATTCAATACCTGAATATCTTTTCTGTACTTCTCTGTTGGATTCTAAAACAATGTTTAAGAATATCCGGACTATTGCTCCCGGACATACAATGATGGTAAACAATAATTCTCATAGACTTTCAGAGTACTGGGATATTCAATTAAAAGATTGTAATAATGATTCTACAGGAATTGAAGAATACAAGCAAAATATTTTCAGTTTGATGGATGATTCTGTTAATAAAAGACTTATGAGCGATGTTCCTTATGGTACACTTCTAAGCGGTGGACTAGATTCAAGCATAAGTTCTGCTTTAGCATCAACACATGTAGATCGTGCACTTCAAACATTTTCAATTGAATTTACTGATAATGTCAAGATGAATTATGAATCATCAGATACAAAATATGCAAGACTAATGGCTGAGAAATTCAAAACTGATCATCGTGAATTTATTCTGCAAAGAAGTGAATACAATGAAATTCATGAAAAAGTATCGTGGCAAATAGAAAAACCTGTTGAGTTAACCACCCCGTCACTATATCTGCTGCATAAAAATCTAAAAGATTACATAACTGTTGTACTTTCCGGAGAAGGCGCAGATGAACTCTTTGGTGGTTATTTTTTCTTCCTAAAAGAAGCTCACACAAATCAGTTAACTGAGTTCCCATGGGCTCCGTATTTTGATGAAGTTTCCGATCTGATTAATGAAGATGTAAAACGGCAAACCGGTTTTGTGGAAAATATTAAATGTTCACTTGATCATCTTATCAACAAATTTTCAACTGATGATTTTATGAACCGGGTTTTATACCTGTTCATAAAAATATACTTACTCGAGATGCTTGAGCGACAGGATAAAACAAGTATGGCATGGGGAGTAGAAACCCGGGTCCCATTTCTCGATCACAGGCTGGTTGAATATGTAGTTAATATCCCGTCAAAGTTTAAAATAAAAGGTGACATTGAAAAATATGTTCTTAAAGAGAGTTTCAGACATTTCATGCCTTCAGAAATAATAGATAGAAAGAAAAAACCGTTTCCGTTTCCTGTAGACCCCAAATCGGTTATGGCTCAGAGAAACAGGGCATTGGAACTAGTGCAATCATCAGATTCCGGTATCTCTGCATATTTCGATAAAACTAAAACGGAAGATTTTTTAAAAAAGAGAAATAAGTACAAGAATATAGATAACCTCGCAATTTTCAGAACATCATATGCTATGATTGCTCTGGAACATTGGCATAAAGCTTTTGGAGTTTAAAAAATGATTGAGTATACAGATTTTCAAAAATCAGCCATCGAAATGACCCAGAATTTTGTTAAACAAAAAATTGAACCAATAGCCGGTTCAATAGATGAGCAAGAAAAATTTCCTCTTGAACTTGTAAAAGAAATGGGAAAGCTTGGTTTGCTCGGTATTCCTTATCCTGAAGAATACGGTGGAGGCGGTTTGGATTATGTAACCTACACTTCTGTAATAAAAGAAATAGCTAAAGCCTGTGCCTCAACAGCAATGACAGTTGTTGCCCATACAACATTAACCGGATATCCTATCAAAGCTTTCGGCAGTGAAAAACAGAAACAAAAATATCTTGCTCCATTATTATCAGGGGAAAAGATAGGTGCTTTTGCTTTAACAGAACCGAACGCCGGTTCAGATTTTGCCGGTGCAGAATTAAAAGCTATTCTAACAGATGGCAAGTATGTTATGAATGGAAGTAAAATTTTCATCACTAATGCTAATTATGCTGATATTTTTATGGTTGCAGCCAAAACAAATCCCGATAAAGGAATGATGGGAATGAGTTTATTCATTCTTGAAAAAGGAATGAATGGTTTTACAACTTCAGGAAAAAAAGAAAAAAAACTTGGAATGCGTGCTTCTGATACCGGTGAATTACTATTTCAGGATGCAATTGTTCCTGAAGAAAATTTACTGGGAAGAAAAAATTTCGGATTAAAGATGCTGCATGATACCTTGGTAACTGCCCGACTGGGAATGGCGGCCATCGCGATAGGAATTTCAGAATCAGCTAGGGACAAGTGCCTGATATATGTAAAACAGAGAAAACAGTTCGGCAAAAGCCTGTCCCAGCATCAATCAATAAGGAATATGCTGGCTGATATGGAAGTAAACATCAAAGCAGCCAACCTGATGCTTTACCATGCTTCTGCAGCAAAAGATGCAGGAATGGATGTAACCAAATCTGCATCAGAGGTAAAACTGTTTTCATCAGAGATGTCGATGCAGGTTACCAAGAATGCTATCCAGATATTCGGGGGTTACGGGTATATGCGCGAGTTCCCTCTGGAAAGATATTTTCGGGATGCAAAGCTGACGGAAATAGGGGACGGTACCTCCGAAATACAGAGAATGGTTATAGCCAGTGAATTGTTAAAAGGTGAGTCCCACTGATATATAGGAATTTGTTTGTTCACAAGACACAAGTTTTTTCATTTATCAACTTCATTGTATTTTAAAATCTGGCTGGTAATTTCATTTTTATTTGTGTTAACAGTTGGAATTTTTGGTTTGACACATCCACTCTGGGGGGATGAAATTCATTTTGTAAAGACTATTAAGTTATTCGGATCTTCACCATGGCCTGGAATTTTTAAAGATTATCCCGAAGTAACCACACCACTCGTATATGTTATTTATGCAGCTTGGGGTAAAATCTTCGGTTTTGATCTAAATACTCTTAGAACTTTTTCTTTAATAATTTCATTTTCATTTCTTTGTGTTTTATATCTTTTTGTCAGGGAGAACATCAGGAATGAAAAACTAACTCTTATAATCTGTGCCGTAATAATTGTGAATCCATACATCTGGGGATTAAGTGTATTTGTATTTACAGATATGTTAACCGTTCTTTTTATTCTTTTAGCCCTCTACATATTTATAAGAGGAAATACCGGACCTGCTTTTTTGTTTCTAGGGTTATCCCTGCTTTGCAGACAATATGCAATTATTTTCATACTAGCTGTCTGGATATTTATATTATTGAAATATAAGTCAGATAATGCGGAAAATAAAATATTAAAATATACTCTTTACTCATTTATTTCTTTTTTACCTTTTATTCTTCTGTTGATTTTATGGAAGGGGTTGTCTCCTCCTTCGGGAATTAACAAATTCATTCCGCACAATGATTTTATTTGGAAGCCTCACGCGTTGGTAAGTTATATTACATTCTCTGCTATTTATATTTCACCTTTAATTATAATATTTGCAAAAAAAATCTTTTTGAACAGAGGATTTATATTTTCAGCGCTAATTCTGGGATGTATTTATTTTGTTTTCCCGGTCGAAGTTTCTGAAGTTACCCGGGTACAGAATCACCTTGAAACTGTTGGACTAATTCACAAATTTCTGATTAATCTTTTAGGCGGGGGAGTATTAACAGGTGTTATTTTATATCTGTTTTTCTCTATCGGTATTTTATTAATAATGATAATAATTAATGATGACACTATTGCAATTAAATCAAAAAATTATCCACACTTTCTACTTTATTCATTAATCTTCTACATCTTTTTAGTGGTGATGCCTTTTTCCTATCAGGTCTGGGAAAAATATCTTGTGTTGATTATCCCCGTTCTTGCTTTGCGCTTTGGATTATTAGTTCAGAATTCAAGAAATTCTCCCCAATAAAGTTTATATTTTTTCCCCAAATCAACTTTTTACAACTTAAGTTTTTATAAATTTATATTTGTTTTGTAAACTAATTTAATTTTCGTTTAAGTTGGAAAAATATAAATAACCAGATAAGGTAATTATGGCTAAAGCTGTTAAATATACAATCGGTGTTGATCTTGGTGGGACCAGTGTAAAAATCGGTATAGTTTCAGATAAAGGAAAAATTAGCAGGAAACTTTCGCTGGAAACCCACTCATCGGAGGGTCCCGATGCCGTAGTTGAACAAATAAAAAAGGGTATTACAGAGATTCTTAAAAAAAGTAAGAAAAAAATATATGGAATTGGAATTGGCTCTCCCGGAGTAGTTACTTCAAAAAAAGGGATAGTACAAAATCCACCAAATTTTCCAGGATGGGAAAAAGTAAGTCTTGGTAAATTAATTGAGAAAGAATTTAATAAAAAAGTCTTTGTAGAAAATGATGCGAATGCCGCAGCGATAGGGGAATTGATTTTTGGGGTTGGAAAGAAGTATGATTCTTTTATTATGGTAACTCTAGGTACGGGAGTTGGTGGAGGTATAATCATTAAAAACAAAATATATCGGGGTGAGTTTGGTGCTGCCGGAGAAATAGGTCACGTTACAATTGATCATAAAGGACCAACATGTAATTGCGGATCAAAAGGTTGTATCGAAGCCTATGTTGGAAATCATTACCTGGTGAATCGGATTAAATCAGAACTGCAGGATCATTCTCAATCAAAAATATGGGAACTGATTGATAATGATCTTGAACAGCTTACTCCTAAAATAATTGATATAGCTTCGGAAGCCGGTGATTCTTATGCACAATCAATTGTTAACGAAATGGGTTATTACATTGGTTGCGCGCTGGCTTCTGTTAGCAATTTATTGGATGTAAGTACATTTATAATCGGCGGGGGAGTTTCAGGTTTTGGCAAACCTTTGTTTGATTCTATTAAAGAAACAGCCTCATCAAGAGTTTTAACTCCCTTGCGCAGCAGGATTAAAGTTTACCCGGCAAATTTGAAAAACGATGCCGGAATTAAGGGGGCATCTGCATTGGTGTTTTATAAATCCTGAGGGAAAATATATTTTTGGGTCTAAATTACTTCACATCAATTTTGAAATGAGAAAATTCTTAATAATAATAAATCATTATTCTCTTTCCAGGAATTTGCTCAGCAAATTGATTCGACCAGACTGGTAATACCTGATACTATTCTAAGTTCTGTTAATGATTCACTCCTTACATCCGATTCCGTTAAAACAAAGCCGGGAGATATTGATACTGTTATAAATGCAAGTTCTTCTGATTCTCTTGTTTTTGTAATTAGTGAAAAGGAGATGTATTTGTACGGGAGCAGCGAAATCCAATACAAACAGACCAACCTTACAGCAGCAAATATAAAAGTTGATTTTGAAACAGGCAGGAGTTGAAGCCGAAGGAGTGCCTACCGATACTTCAGAAAAATTTGCAGGCACACCGGTATTGAAGGATAAAGGAGAGACTTACGAAGGTTTCAGAATGAAATTTAATTTTAAAAACCAGCGTGGGTTTATTGCATCTGCAGCAACACAAAATGAAGGTGCTTATTACACCGGCTCAAAAATTAAAAAAGTTGATAAAGATACTTACTTCATCAAAGATGGAATTTATACCACCTGCGATAAAGATGATCCTGATTATTATTTCTATTCTCCTGAAATGAAAGTGGTTCAGAAACAGGAGGTTATGGCAGAATGGATCTGGTTATTTGTGGGGGATGTTCCTTTCCCGGTTCCTCTTCCTTTCGCAATTTTTCCTTTGCAATCGGGCAGAAGATCCGGAATTATACCGCCGGTATTCGGAGATGACGCTACCTACGGAAAGTATTTTGCCCGGTTCGGTTATTTCTGGGCTATCAGTGATTATATGGATTTAAATGCCACGGGAGATTATTACACACGCGGAAGTTACAGACTTAGTTCGCGATTCCGTTACGCTGAACGGTACAATTTTACTGGTAATCTCCAGGGAGATTATTCTGATTTAAAAACTGGAATACCGACCGATCCGGACAGATCTGAAAAAATTGATTGGAGAATAAAATGGAATCATAATCAATCTTTTACTCCAACCCTGAGATTTGATGCAAATCTTGAATTTACTTCGGGGAATTATTCTTCAAGAAATATTACTGATTTTAATGAACTTCTCAGGAATGAAATAGTTTCAAATGCGTCGCTTTCAAAAACCTGGGATGAATCAGGAAATACACTTACTGCAAGTTATACTAGAAGACAGGTTCTGCAATCTGGCGACATATCTGAGGTACTTCCGAGTTTAACATTTGCAAAAGCTCAAAGTTATCCATTCAGAGGAAAGAGTATCGGTGAACAAAAATGGTATGAGCTATTTGGATACAGCTACAGTGGTCAATTTCAAAATAACAGAAATAAGACAAACGGAAATCTTCAGGTAAGAGGTGGAATTAATCATCAGCTTTCTGCCGGGTTATCTCCGAAGATAGGTTTTTTTAGTATCGCTCCTTCTGTGCGATACCAGGAAAAATGGTATAACAAAAGGGTAGTTTATGAAACAGGCACCTCTCCGATTTCAGGAAATGATACCACTATTATAAGGGATGAACACCAAATAAACCTTGTTAGAACTTTTGGTTTAGGTGTAACCGCATCCACAAAATTTTATGGAATATTTCCAGTAAATAATTTTGGAGTAAATGCAATCCGGCATACAGTTAATCCAAGTCATTTCATACAATTATAATCCAGATTTCTCAAAACCATTCTGGGGATATTATGATTCATATGTTGATTCTACTGGTAAAAGAATACGTTACGATAAATTTCAGAGAGAGATTTTCGGAGGTGTTCCATCGCAAGAATCTCAGCAAATAACTTTCTCACTGAGTAATATATTCGAAATGAAAACACAACCCGATCCAACTGATACAACATCAAAAGAAAAGAAAATTCAATTGCTCAATCTTTCAGCCGCAATGAGTTACGATTTTGCCGCCGACAGTATGAAATTGTCTGATCTGGGTTTGCAATACAGAACACAGGTAGGGGATTGGTTCAGTTTTGCGGGGAGCTCAACTTTTACACCTTACGATTACCAGGGAAGTGCATCTCAGATAAATAAACTTCTGGTTAATGAAGGCAAAGGAATTTTAAGATTGACTAATTTCAATTTTTCAATTTCAACCAGTTTATCAGGAGAAAAACTAAAATCCACTGAAAAAAACAATATCACCTTCTCCTGAAAGTGAATACCCGACAAAATGAGGATAACGTTTATAAAGGAATATATTCTGAGAAAGATCCTGATTTTACAATACCCTGGGATATTTCGCTTACCTACAATTATTCTCTCTCAAAACCGGTTCCAACCAGTAAGACTGAATTTTCGAATCTGAATGCAGCAATTAATTTCAATCTCACTCCAAACTGGAAATTCTCCTTTACCGGAAGTTATGATTTTCAAAAACACGATTTTGCTGCTCCTCAAATCCGGATTTCCAGAGATTTACATTGCTGGCTGATGAATTTTACCTGGAATCCTATTGGCACTTACCGCGGTTATCGATTTGAAATAAGGGTTAAAGCTCCGCAGCTACAGGATTTAAAGGTGACTAAACAGGATCAGTTCTATAGCGGGAGAGGATACTAAGTAATTTTATGAAGAAATTTATTATTGATGGAAATAACCTGATTGGGAAAATTAAATCACTTCAAAATATACAGAAGAGTGACAAGCAGTCATCCAGGGAAAAACTTGCATTTCTAATCGAAAATTATTTTAACAGTAAAAAAATAAAAGTATCACTACACTTTGATGGTCATCAAAACCTGGCTATTAAAATTTCTTCAGCAAAGATAGTATACTCCGAGAATAAAACTGCGGATGAGAAAATTAAAGATGAAATATCATATTCTAAGAATCCTAGAAATATTACTTTGATTACATCAGATAATAATTTAAAAGAGTTTGCACGCGTTTGTAGTTGTAATATTATTTCATCAGAAGAATTTGCCCTGGAAATTCAGAAAAGAAATGAAACAGATGAGGAAGAGGCGAGAATCCGATCAATTGACAACACTGAAGAATTTAAAAAATTGTTTAAAGTTAAAAATAAATAATCCGTTTGGTCGAAATTTATTACTATTTAAAAGATATTTTTTTATTTTCAAGCAGTATCTCATTTTCATTTGGAGTTATTAACTAAAATACTCACCTTGTTTTGAATATGTAAGACATTTCAAATTTGAAAATTAAGGAAACTAATTAACCAGTCAGATAAACTTAAAGAGTGAGGTGTTATGTTTAACAAGAAATACCATTTTGAATCCTTTCTTTTAATCTTACCTTTGTTGTTCTTATTTATCACAAGCAGCTTATATCCGCAGGGGGAGGAAGATCCCAGGGTAGATCATTTAACTCAGCAGATGATTCAATCCTACATTCCTGTGGGATTTAATGCTGATGTTATTACCATTGATGGATTTGATAATTTTAATATTGGAGTGGATTTTGCGGAACCGCATATGTCGGTAAATCCAAATGATCCGTTGCAATATTTTAATGCATTTAATATTAATGGTGCACACAGAACCTATGATGGTCACGACTGGCTTGCATCTACTCCTCCTTTCGGAACCTCCGTAGCAGGCGATCCTGTAACAGCATATGACAGTCTTGGCAATCTTTATTACATGCAAATGTATGGATCAATTTCAGGTGCAAAGGTAATTCGTTCGAGTAATAACGGGCAGACATGGTCTTCAGCTGCTACCGCCGTTAGCGGAGGTGATAAATGCTGGATGGCTGCTGATCAGACCGACGGACCATATGCAAATTATGTGTATGCAACTATGACAAGTACCAGTTTTACGGCTCATAATTTTGCAAGAAGCACGGATCTTGGAGCCACATTTACACAAACCTACAGTGTGAACGACTCTCCTTTGCCAGGTGCAATGGTTGCAGTAGGACCAAACGTAATTGGCAGCGATGTTCCTGGTGGTTGTGTTTATTTTGTTACAAATGAAGGCAATAGCTTTGGTCCGACTTACAGATTATTCCGTTCAACAGATGGAGGTGCTACTTTTACGCAAATGTCTTCCGTAAACTTTGCAAATTACGTAGGGACTAATGTTGGCGGAAGAAATTCTGTTGAAAATATGAGAACCAGACCTTATCCGTTTATTGCTGCTGATAATAGCTACGGTACATACAGAGGAAGATTATATCTTGTGTATGCTTCCAATACTCCTGCCGGAAATGGAAATAAACCGGATATATTCTGTCGTTATTCAACTGATCAGGGTGCAACATGGTCCTCAGCTGTAACAGTAAATGATGATCCAAATACAACTACTCATAATCAATGGCATCCTTCAATCTGGTGCGATAAAGAAACCGGAAAATTATTTGTAAAATGGATGGATACCAGGGATACTCCTACATCAGATAGTGCTTACATTTATGCCAGTTATTCGGATGACGGTGGTGTAACTTTCGCTCCTAATCAGAAAGTATCAAATGCAAAAATGAAAATAAATTGTTCTACATGCGGCGGCGGCGGAACTCCACGGTACCAGGGTGATTATGATGCAATTACATCCGCCGGAGATGTTTCAATGATGGTATGGACAGATTTCCGTAACGGCAGCTTTGCAAGCTATACCGGGTATTTCCCTGATTTTGCCATGCTGGTTTCTCCACCCTCAAATACTGTTGGAAATACTAATGACCAGGTTGATTATACTGTGGAAATTCCTGCCGTAACTCTTTTTGATGGTGAAGCATTGTTTACAGCTGATATAACTCCGGCTCCGGCTACAGGTTCTTTTGATATAACATTTACTCCCGGAAACACAATTACAACTTTCCCCGGAAGTATAACAATGACTGTCCATACTGTAGGGACTGTTCCGAACGGAACTTACACAGTTAATGTACAGGGTGAGGGAGTGACAGGTATACCGGTTCACAGAAGATCAGTTACTGTTGAGGTAATTGATAATGTTCCTGTTGAACTTACAGCATTTACCGCTGAAATTAAGAATAACTCCGTGTTACTTAATTGGCGTACAGCAACAGAAATAAATAACAGCGGATTTGAAATAGAAAGAAGTTTAAAAACTGCGAATGGTAAAACGGAATGGAATAAGATAGGATTTGTTCAGGGTAATGGAAGCAGTACTCAAATTCATGAATATTCATATTCTGATAATAATATTGTGAAACAGGGTCATTATTTATATCGCCTTAAACAAATCGATTTCGACGGAAGGTATGGTTTTTCTCCGGAAGTTGGAATAGATATATCCAAACCGACTGTCTATTACCTGGGTCAGAATTATCCAAACCCATTTAACCCTACTACAACGATTGAATTTTCGATTCCTGAAAGAAGTCATGTTTCTCTGAAAGTTTATGATGTTCTGGGAACTGAAGTTGCTACTTTAGTTGATGGCTGGATGGAATCAACAAATCACAAAGTAATTTTTAATGGAAGTAATCTTAGCAAGCGGAATTTACTATTACACTTTATCAACTGGTAATTTCACATCTACTAAAAAATTAATACTTCTTAAATAAAAATTATATATTGATTTAGAAAAGGGAGTCAATCGACTCCCTTTATTATTTTAAAAGGTTCTTGATATTAAAAAGTATGTTACTAAAGTTTCTGACTAGATTAAAAATAGAATGAGAAACAGAGCAGGAGTGAAAAATAATCATTAAATCAGATTGGTACAATAAGTTAAATGAAATACCAAAAAATTAGAGGGCAGTTTGAAAATTTAGAACAACTGTTGTGGGTAATTCAGCCTTATTTAATAATCCCACCGAAACATTCCAGCTTAAATCTTCCTTGAGATTTTTATTATAAGCAGAAACAAGACGAACAGCATTTATAGCGCTTGCAATCCTGTTTAATATTAATGCTCCTACAACAAAACGGACATCATTAAACGTCTGTTCACTTGAAGTCCACATCCCTCTGTAAGCTTTTCTCTGTTCAGTGGTAGGCCAGTTCCAATAGTGGGTTTCAACATTATACATAGTCTCAAAGTCATGGTTTAGTGCCTGTGCGTCATTAAATTGTGTAATGCTGGAATATTCTCCAATAGTTGCATAATAATCTGCATCTTTACCAGAAGTATTTATACCCCCGTTTGTTACAGCATAAGCTACATAACGATCTTTCTGCCAGTTTGCATATGTATTCATCCCTATAAAAATTCCCCAAAGTGTACCTTCAGCAATTGTAAAATATTTTCCGCTTGAGTAACCATCCGCATATAATTCTCCCATTCCGGGGAGTAGTAAAGAATAAATTATAGCGAGACCCGGATTTTTCTTCGATCTTTCCAGGGAAGATAAATTTATGTTTGTGGACTCTTTCTTCAGATTTTCAAGTAAAGTGTTCTTTAATTCCATGGAGGATTGGGGAGATATCTGAGCAAATGTTAATGTTGATAAGAAGAGAATTGTTAATAGGGAATATTTCATATTTTTTAATATCAATTTTATAATTAAGAAGCTAATGAGTCAACTGATTTTTTTGTCGCTGTTATTTCTCCGGAACAAATAAAATTTTCAACATGGTTAATTTTTACACTTGTAATAGAATTAATTAATTCCGGACTAAATTCGGAACGCACTTTTACATAATTGGATGAATATCCGGTTATTATGCTGTTGCTGTTTTCTGATTCGAAGAGCACATTGAGATTTCTACCGATCATCCTGTTATAAAAAAGATTTTTCTTCCGGTTACTCAGTTCCTGAAGTTTTTTGTTCCTTTCTCTGCGTTGAGCAATATCAACCTGCGGTTTCATCTCAATAGCAACTGTGCCGGGTCTTTCAGAGTAAGTAAATACATGCAAATAAGAAATATCAAGATCCCGAAGGAAGGTATAAGTCTCATTAAAATTATCCTCGGTTTCTCCAGGGAAACCAACTATCACATCAACACCTATTCCAACGTCTGTTATTTGCTCGTTTAATTTGGTTATAACATTCTGATAATCTTCAACTGTATACCGGCGTCTCATTTTTTTTAGAATTTCCGGACTTCCACTCTGTAATGGTATATGGAAGTGTTTGCAAATTTTTTCATTTGAAGCAGCCAGCTGAATGATCTCATCACTCAGGAGATTTGGCTCGATTGAACTAATTCTTATTCTGAAATCACCGGGAATTTCAACCAGTTTAAGAAGAAGCTTATACAAATCAGTGTTGTAAAATTTACCATAGTCTCCAACATTCACACCTGTCAGGATAATTTCTTTGTAACCATTGGTAAGGAGATTTCTGAATTCCTCAATAGCTGAATTAACCTCCATGCTTCTGCTAAAACCCCGGGCTTCAGGTATTGTACAGAAAGAACATTTGTAATCACAGCCATCCTGTATTTTGAAATAAGCCCTGGTTCTGCTGTCAGCATCGGTTGAATGTGCAGGACCGAATTCATCAAGTTCTCCACTGGGTGAAGTGTAAATACAGGATAGACCTGATTTTTCAAAATTATTCAGCAACTCAAAAATATTAAATTTTTCTTTTGATCCGAGAATTGCATCAACACCTTGTATTCTGGAAATTTCCCCGGGACGAAGCTGGGCATAACATCCTGTTACAATTACATATGCGTTTGGATTCTGACGTAATACTCTTCTTACAAGCTGACGACATTCTTTTTCGGCATTATCCGTTACTGAGCAGGTATTAAATACATAAATATCTGCACTTTCTCTGAAATCAACAATCTTGAAACCTTTGGTTAAAAACTGGTTCCCAATTGTAGAGGTTTCTGAAAAATTCAGTTTACAGCCAAGAGTATGTAATGCTACTTTATTCAATCTGGTTGTATTATTTAAAATCAAAAGAGCGGGAAATTATATCCCGCTCTTTAATATTTTGCAGAACCGGTTAGGATTTATCCTGCTGAGAAGATTGATGTTCATCCGGAAGTTCAAAAATAGGAAAATCAGATGAATCAATAACTCCTGTTTCAGCACTCATTATTTCTTCAACAGAAACCCTGTCAAGTTTATGTTTATCAAGGTATTCTCTAACTTCCTGTTCTGATTTTTCCTTTAAGACGGCAATAGCGCTGAGAACTATCTTTTTATTCTCTTTATCAAATTCTATTACCTTCAAAGGAATAACATCATCTACAGGAAAATGATTTGCAATATTTTTTACTTTATTTGTTACCAGCTGATTTGTCGGAACAAAGCCATCGACTTTTTCCGGAAGTTCAGCTATTAATCCTTTTTCAATTATTCTTACAACTTTACCGTCGGTTATGGTTCCAACATTATAAACTTTCTCGAAGTTGTTCCAGGGATTTTCCTCAACCTGTTTGTGTCCGAGAGAAATTTTTCGTTGATCAACATCTACGCCGAGTACTATAACATCAAGTTTCTCACCTTTTTTAACAACTTCACCGGGATGACGGATTTTCTTTGTCCAGCTTAGATCAGAGATATGAACAAGTCCGTCAACTCCGGGTTCAAGTTCTACAAATACACCAAAGTTTGTAAGGTTTCTTGCGATACCTGAATGCTGTGAACCAACGGGATATTTCTGCATGAGAGATTCCCAGGGATCTGGTTCAAGCTGTTTAATTCCAAGCGATATTTTCTTTTCTTCTTTATCAAGGCTAAGAATAACTGCTTCAATAACCTGACCCATTGCAACAACCTGTGAAGGATGTTTAATATGCTGAGTCCAGCTCATTTCTGAATTATGAATCAGACCTTCAATACCTTTTTCAATTTCTATAAATGCGCCGTAATCAGTTAGAGAAACAACTCTTCCGGATACTTTATCTCCAACTTTGTATTTCTCCTGAATATTTTCCCATGGATGGGGGAGAAGTTTCTTCAAACTGAGTGAAATTCTCTTTTTCTCTTCATCAAAATCTGTTACAACAACCTTAATAGTCTGATCAAGCTTTACAACTTCATTAGGATGATTAATTCTGCCCCAGCTGAGATCAGTTATATGAATAAGTCCATCGACTCCTCCAAGATCTACGAATACACCGAAGTCTGTTATTGCTTTTGCAGTGCCTTCAAGTATTTGTCCTCTTTCCAGACTGTCGAGAATTGCATTTCTTTGATCGGCAATTTCCTCTTCAACAAGAACTTTATGCGAAACAACCACGTTCTCTGTCGGTATATTAACTTTAACAACTTTGAAATCCATTGTCTGACCAACAAATGCATCAAAATCTCTGATAGGACGGATATCGATCTGAGATCCTGGAAGAAAAGCTTCCATTCCCATAAGATCTACAACCATTCCACCTTTAATTCTTTTAATAATTTTTCCCTGAAGTATTTCACCTGTTTCATGAGCGTTAACAACTTTTTCCCAAATCCTGAGAAAATCGGCTCGTTGTTTACTAAGAACAAGATTTCCTTCCTGATCCTCAACGCTTTCAAGCACTACTTCAACTTCATTACCTATTTTGATTTCTTCATCTTCACGGAATTCATTTTTAGGAATTGATCCTTCCGATTTAAAACCAACATCTATGATAACGTTATCATTCTGGATTCTTACAATTTTACCCTTTACTAATTCACCTTCTCTAACATCTTTGAATGAATCGGCATATAGCTTGGCAAGGGTTAAAAATTCTTCCTGGGAATATTCCTCATTCTGAAAATTCTTTTTTGCTTTTTCATAATCTTTAGCGGTCACTACATTTCTGGTCGCTTCTTTTGTCTCTTCAGACATTAATCCTCCTGAAATAAATAAATTATCTGCAGTTTGCTGTTTTCAAGTCATCAGAAAAAACAGAACCGCATCTTTTAATTATACATAATTTGTTAAGATGACTTTATCATATTTTCTTTTTTTCTAACTTCATTCAGGATGAGTTGAACTTGTTCTTCTATAGTAACTGATGAAGTATCAATTTCAATTGCGCCAGCAGCTTTTATCAGCGGACTGGCTTTACGTGTTGAATCAATTTTGTCTCTCCGAACGAGATTTTCCTTAATATTTTCAACAGGGATTTGTATTCCTTTAATATCGTATTCTTTTGATCTCCGTTGAACTCTTTGTTCAAGAGAGGCCGTTAAAAAAATTTTCACATCTGCATCGGGGAATACTACGGTACCGATATCTCTTCCTTCCATAACGATTCCCAGATTTTTAGAAGCATATTGGCGTTGTTTATTCACCAGGGCTTTTCTAACATCTGCTATCTTACTGATTTCACTAACTTCAGAGTTTACTTCGTATGTTCGTAATTCCTCAGTAATGTCAAGATCACCAACAGAAACCCTGGTTTCACCGTTTTCAAAATTTAATTTGATATCAGTAGTTTCAGCGAGTTCAATTATCTCATTTTCGTTTTGTAACTTTTTTTTTATTGATAAAAAAGTTACCGCTCTGTACATAGCACCGGTGTCTATATATAAGTAGCCCAATTCTTGAGCAACTAATCTGGCAGAAGTACTTTTACCACTACCGGCTGGGCCGTCAATTGCCACAATTAAATTTTTGGACATTTACTAAAATACATATATTAAGATTATTTATCAAAAATGTGAAGATCAGAAAAAGGGGTAAATGAATGGAATTTTGGCTGAAATTTGAATTTTATTCTATCCTTTTACCCCCCAACTCAGAAATAATTGCGTTTACATAAGGATCTTCATCGTCAGAAGTTGTTTTACTAATATTTAACTTCCTATCGTTTCTCTCTTTATTTTCTGTAATTGTGAGGACAAAATTAAGTTTCTTTCCAAAATATTCCGCTGTTTTTTTTGCTATATATCCTCTGTACTGATCAATCAGAGAAGGAGAATGTGAATCAGTAGTTTTCAATTCAAGATTATTTCCATCAAGGTTAATTACTTCAACACCGTTTAAAAATGGTCCGAAGATTAGCGCTTTCTCACCCATAATTGAACCAACAAATCCCTCCCATTTTTTTTTGATGCTGCTGATATCCAGAGTCGAATTAATCTGGTAATCATGAGATTTTTTCTTTGAATCGATCTCAGGTTCTTTACTTTTTTCTATTGTAGATATTTTATCAATTGTTTTCGGGATTGAAATTTTTAATTGAGGTTTTTTTTCCTGATGAACCTGGTTAATTATTTCGGGGCTTTTTTTTTCAGTTAAACCATTTAATATTTCACTGATAGTGGAAGATTTTTCAAGTCCGATTAAATGACTAAGTGAAATTTCAACTTTTAATTTTTGATTTTGTGAATAACGTAATTCCTGCTGTGTTTTATTTAAAAAGTTCAGAAGTCTTAGAAGATCACCTTCAGTGAATTTATAAAGATAGTTTAAATATTTTTCCCTGTAGACTTCAGCAGTTTCAATTAACTCCGTCCTTTCAGTCAGAATCACCGTAAGAATATTTCTGAAGTGTTCGGTCAGACCATCAATAAAATCAACAAAGTCCCATCCGTTTTCAAAGAGAAGTTTTGTAACCTCGAATACTGTCTTAAATTGCTTAGTCAGTACCGCGTCTGAAATCATAAAGTATAATTCATCATCAACCAGGTTTAACATATGAGAAACAGTTGTAGGATCTATTTTATTTCCACAGAAGGAAACAACCTGGTCAAAATAACTTTCGGCATCTCTTAAAGCTCCGTCTGCTTTTTTTGAAATTATTGTAAGGGTTTTATCATCAATCTCAATATTTTCTTCCTTTGCAATTTTACCCAACAGTTCTTTAATTGTATTTAACTGGATTCTTCTGAAATCAAATCTCTGGCATCTTGAAATTATCGTAAGAGGTACTTTATGCACATCAGTTGTAGCGAAAATAAAAATGGTGTGTCCCGGTGGTTCTTCAAGTGTTTTAAGGAAAGCATTAAATGATTCCCTTGTTAGCATATGGACTTCATCAATAATATATACTTTAAACTTTCCTCTTGTAGGCGCATATTTAACTGATTCTCTGAGTGTTCTTATTTCATCAATGCCACGGTTTGAAGCTCCGTCAATTTCAATAATATCGAAAGATTGATTGTCACGAATTGATTTACACATTTCACATTCATTGCAGGGCTCGGCATCTTTTGGATTAAGACAATTTAATGATTTTGCAAGTATCCGCGCTGTTGTGGTTTTTCCAACGCCTCTAGGACCAGTAAATAGGTATGCGTGAGCAATCCGGTTGGTATTAATAGCGTTTTTCAGGGTTGCCGTTATGTGTTCCTGTCCGACAACTTCACTGAATTTTTGTGGACGCCATTTTCTTGCTGTTACAATGTATGCCATCTGGAATTAAAAAATTGGTTGATGAATTAAATTATTTCTGAAGAAAGAAATTTACAATATTCCTCAAGATATTTTCTATCAATTTCATTGAATGAGTTCAGTTCTGCACTATCAAGATCGAGTACACCAAATAAGTTGTTGTTCTTCATAATGGGTATAACTATTTCAGATCTGGATTCGGGATCGCATGCAATATGTCCGGGAAATTTATCGACATCCTCAACTATTAAAGATTTCCCTGATTCTGCAGCTGTTCCGCAAACTCCTTTACCAATATCAATTAAAGTGCATGCAACCTTACCCTGGAATGGACCAAGGTAAAGTTTTTGTCCGTCAAATAAATAAAATCCAACCCAGCTTATCTTTTCGAAAGTCTGCTTAAGAGCTGCAGTGAAATTTGACAAATTAGATAAAATATTTTCAGTTTTATTCATTAATGAATGAAGCTGTTTTCCAAGAAGTTTGTACTTCTCTTCAACGGACAGATCATTTTTTATCATTAAGGTTTCTGACACAATTAATTTTTCTTTTTCCTACCTGTTTTCGGGGACTTCTTTTTTGATGCACGTTTGGGAGATGTTTTTTTTACTTTTCTTATTGAAGAAAAAACATAAGGTATAGCATCTTCTATATGTTCTATAGGAATAATATTTAATTCTTCCTTAACTTTATCGGGAATTTCCTTTAAATCAATTTCATTGTCTTTAGGTATAAGCACAGTTTTAATATTATTCCTTTTCGCTGCAAGAAGTTTTTCATTTAATCCACCGATAGGAAGAACATTGCCACGTAACGTAATCTCGCCTGTCATAGCAATATCATTATTAGCTGGTTTTCCACCAACTGCGGAGAGAAGAGCCATAGCCATAGTTATTCCTGCTGAGGGACCGTCTTTAGGTATTGCTCCTTCCGGTAAATGAATATGAACTTCTTTACCTTTAAAGAAATCCGGGTTAAGGTGTAGTTTTTTTGCGTTGGAACGGATATAACTTAGCGCCGCCTGTGCAGATTCTTTCATTACATTTCCAAGCTGTCCGGTTAAAGTTAAACGCTCGGCGCCATTCATTATTGTAACATCAACATTAAGCAATTCGCCGCCAACACTTGTCCAGGCAAGCCCGGTAACGCTGCCAACTCTTTTTTCCGAAATGTGTTTTTGATGGCGGTAACGGGGAACTTTCAGATACTCTTCAATTTTATCTTCATCTACTATAAACTTATTTTTCTTTTTTGTTTTTTTACCGTTTGTCGATTCACTTAAAACAATATCCCTTGCAAGTTTTCTACACACCGAAGCTATCTCTCGCTCAAGGTTTCTTACTCCTGCTTCCCTGGTATATTCTGAAATTAATTTATGGATGGATTCTGTTCTGAACTCAACATTCTTATTAACCAGTCCGTGAGCTTCAAGTTGTTTGGGAAGAATATGCCGCTTGGCTATTTCAACTTTATCGTGTTCAAGATAACCCGGCAGTTCAATAATTTCCATTCTGTCTTGTAATGGAAGAGGTATATTGTATCTCACGTTTGCAGTTGTAATAAACATTACCTGTGAAAGATCATAATCAACTTCAAGGTAATGATCGTTAAACGTGTGATTCTGTTCCGGATCAAGAACTTCAAGCATTGCAGAGGAAGGATCACCCCGGAAATCCATACTCATTTTGTCGATTTCATCCAGAAGCATAACCGGATTTATTGTTCCGGCTTTTTTCATCGACTGAACAATTTTTCCGGGCATAGAACCAATGTAGGTTCTTCTGTGGCCTCTTATTTCGGCTTCATCACGTACACCGCCGAGACTTATTCTTACAAATTTTCTTCCAATAGCTCTTGCAATTGACTTACCGAGAGATGTTTTTCCGACTCCGGGAGGCCCTACAAAACAAAGTATCTGTCCTCTCATCTGTTTTACGAGATTAAGAACTGCTATATGTTCTATAATTCTTTCTTTTGGTTTATCAAGTGCAAAATGGTCTTCGTCGAGAATATTTCTTACGTGGTTAATATTCAAATCATCTTTTGTTTTCTTTGACCACGGTACCTCGGTGAGCCATTCAAGATAATTTCTTAACACTGTTGATTCGGGGGACATTGCAGGAGTCTTTTTCAGTTTATTGAGTTCTTCCAGAGCTTTTGCTTCTGCTTCACCGGTCATCTTTGCTTTTTTTATCTGTTCTCTCAACTTGGCAATTTCAGGGGAAGTGTCTTCATCCTCCCCAAGCTCATCCTGAAGAATTTTTATTTGTTCCTGGATAATAAATTTCCGCTGGGTCTTCGCAATATTTTCCTGTACCTTACTATCAATTTCCTTTTCAATTTTAAGTATGTCAATTTCAGAATTGAGTATCTTAATTACTTCATAGCATTGTTCTTTTAAAGTGAACTTTTCAAGAATCCCCTGTTTAACTTCCATTGATTGGTTAATATTTGCGGCTACATAAAAAAGTTTTCTATCGGGTTCATCAATGTTTTCAAAAGCAGTTACCGTTTCATTGGGAATATTTCTGCTTATTTTTACATACTCTTTGAATAGCTGAGACATTTGCCTAACAAGAGCATTCATCTCGTGATCGTTTTCAACTACAGGAATAATTACTTCGATTTTTCCCTCGAAGAAATTAGTATTGCTGGTGAATTCTTTTATTTTTCCCTGAAGCAATCCATCAACAAGGATCTTCATAAGCCCGTTAGGTAGTTTTAAAATCTGAACGATTTTGGCAATGGTACCTTCTCTGTAAATATCATCTTTTTTGGGATCTTCTATGTTGGATTTTTTCTGGGTAGCAAGAAAAATATACTTTGTGTTTTCAAGTGCATAGTTAGCTGCGCGAATAGATTGTTCTCTCCCGACTAAAACAGGAAAAATCATATATGGGAAAATTACTATATCTCTTAAAGGTAAAACCGGCAGTATCTCCGGCATATTATCTACTATTGAAATATTATCAGAACCGGAAATTTCCACCTGATCTAATTGCTTCAAAATTTAATCTCCTTCTTTTCTCAAATTCTTTTTAAGTGAAGAAATATACCAAAATAGAGTAGGGCTTTCAAGGAAGTAAAATTAGCATACTTAGTCTTTTAAGAGACAAAAACACATAAATTAGTACACGCTTTTTTTATATTTTGTTATTAAAAAAAGGATAATATGATAAAGGATATAATTCAGATCTCCCATGAAGCCGGAAATATTATCAGAGATGGATTTGGTAAAAATTTTGCTGTAGAATATAAAACAAACGAGTCTAATCTGGTTACAGATATTGATAAAGCTTCCGAAAAACATATAAAAGAATTTATAAGTAAAAAATATCCTTCTCACGGGATTTTAGCTGAAGAAAGCGGCGCATCAAACAAAAATGCTGAATACCTTTGGGTTGTTGATCCGATTGACGGAACAACCAACTTTGCTCACGGACTTCCGATTTTTTCGGTTTCGATCGGAGTGCAGAAAAATGGCGAAACAATTGCCGGGGTTGTTTATGATGTTATGCAGAATATAACTTACTCAGCAGAAAAGGGAAGCGGTGCATTTGCAAATTCAAATAAGATTTCTGTAAGCAAAAATGATAACATTAGACACAGTGTTTTAGTTACCGGATTTCCTTATAATATCTCGGAGAATCCGGAAAACGCTCTTGAGAAGTTTAATTCACTTACCGTTGCTTCAAGAGCGATAAGAAGACTTGGATCTGCGGCAATTGATTTCTGCTATGTTGCAAAAGGTGTATTCGATGGTTTCTGGGAAGTTTATCTTCACCCCTGGGATATTTGTGCGGGTAAATTAATTGTTGAGGAAGCAGGCGGAGTTGTTACTGGTTTTACAGGTGAAGAAATTGATATTTACACACATAGAATACTTGCAACAAATAACAGGATTCATGGAAAGATGATGGAATTCCTCAATAAAAAATAAGTTGAAGTCTGACAATCAGTTTCAGAATAAATATTATAATCCGGTATACATTTTTTCTATTTTGTCGCTATAAAGTTCTTCAACAACTTTCCTTTTTATTTTCAGACTCGGAGTGATTTCACCTGTCTCAAGTGTAAAAGGTCTATCGAGAAGAGTAAACTTTCTGATCTTTTCATAATTGGCAAGACTTTTCTGAATCTTACCCATTTCTTTTTCAATTAATTCCTTTATTACCTTTTCATTAGAAAGATCTTCAACTTTGGAATAATTAATTTTATGCGAATCTGCATACTCCTTAATTGCTTCGAAATCCGGTACTATTAAAGCACTAAGAAACATTCTTCTGTCACCGATCAACACGAACTGATCAATATATTTACTTGAGAGGAAAAGATTTTCTATTGGTGTCGGGGCGATATATTTTCCGGAAGTTGTCTTAAAAAGATGTTTTTTCCTGTCGGTAATTCTTAAAAATCCTTCCTTATCAAATTCTCCTATATCACCGGTGTGCAGCCAGCCATTTTTAAGAACTTCATCCGTTTCCTTTTTATTTTTGTAGTAACCCTTCATAATGTTAGGTCCCCTGGCAAGTATTTCACCATCTGAAGCAATTTTAATTTCAACCCCGGGAAATACCTTTCCGACTGTTCCAAATTTATAATCATTCATCCGGTTGGCTACAATCACCGGTGATGATTCAGTAAGTCCGTAACCTTCAATAATCAATAACCCGATCGCTTCAAAAAATTCGCCGAGTTCAGATGAAAGTGCAGCACCCCCGGAAATAAAAAATCTCATTTTCCCGCCCGTTCTTGCCTTCAGTTTGGAAAATACCAATTTGTCAGCAAGCTTGTACTGTATGGCTAACGTGGGATTAAGTTTACCCTTTTTTCTTGCTATTGCAGCCTTCTTTCCAATTTCCAAAGCCCAATAAAATATTTTTTGCTTTGCGGAAGATTGCGATTCAACATTTTTAATAATTTTTGAGTACATTCTTTCGAACAATCTTGGAACTGAAGTTAGAATTGTAGGTTTTACTTCTATAAAATTCTGCGAAACAGTTTCAATACTTTCTGCGTAGCAAATCATTCCGCCGGATGAGAAACCGGTATAGTAGCCACCCATTCTCTCGAAGATATGACAAAGAGGAAGAAATGAAAGAAAAACATCATCCGAGGAAATAGGAAATGATTCCAGAGCTGAACTGACATTGGATAAAATATTTTTATGGGTAAGCATTACACCTTTTGGTTCTCCGGTAGTGCCGGAAGTATATATTATTGTGCACAAATCATTTTCATGAACATTGCGCATGCTTTCTCTTAGATAATTCGGGTGATTATTTTTATAGATGATTCCCATCTCCTGAACATCTTTAAATGAATAAAGCGATGGTTCATCCGGAGTAATATCTTTTTCATTCATTATAATGATGAACTTTAGATATCTGAGAACAGATTTAAATTTGATGATCTTGTTAAGCTGTAACTTATTAGAGACTATAACTCCTTTTGATTCGGAGTTATTTAAAATGAATTCTATTGATGAAGCTGTAAGAGAAGGATACATTGGAACATCAACTGCCCCCAAAGCAAGAATAGCCATATCAGAATAAACCCATTCCGGTCTGTTCTCTGATATAATTGCGATGTTGTCTCCTTTTTTTATCCCCAGTGCAGCTAACCCGAATGCAAAATTATCAGTCTCCTCCTTGAACTGATTGTATGAAATGCCTTTATACTCACCATCCACCTTTCTCATCATAACAGGTCGCTTCATATTTTTGCCGTAATCTTCAGTAAGGAACCTGTAAAGCTCAGGTATGGTTTTATTTAATTTTAACAATGCCATCAATACTCCACTAATTTGATATGGAAAATATGACCATAGAATAAAACTATCAATAGCAGCAGGATAAAATATATTTAATCTGTTTTGGAAACCTTGATTTATTTACTAATAAATAATGTGTATTTCAAAAAGAGGAGAGGAATTCAGCATTGCTGATATTTATGAAATAATTATCCTTAATTTCGTAATAAATTCCATTAAAAGCTTAAAATTGATTCTCTATTTCAAAAGCTGTAATTTTTATATTCTTCTTTCCAGATTTAATCATGATTGATGAAAACTGGCAGTTTAAAAGTGATATGAAAGCAATAAGCTGTTAAGAAATAATATCGGTTTTAATTAAATCCGGTTTATAGAACTGGTTCAAATTTAAGAGGAAACTTTCGTTTTTTATTATAATAATTGCAGGGATATAAATGAAAATACACGAATATCAGGCAAAAGAAATTCTTCGCAGGTATAATGTTGCAGTTCCAAATGGAAAAGTGGCTTTTAATCCTGTTGAAGCTGTAAATATTGCACAAAATGAACTTGGAGGGAACATTTGGGTTGTAAAAGCTCAGATACATGCCGGGGGCAGAGGAAAAGGTGGCGGAGTAAAAGTTGCAAAAAGTATTGACGAAGTAAGAGAATTTGCAAATCAAATGCTGGGGATGACACTGGTTACACACCAAACCGGACCTGAGGGAAGAGTTGTAAAAAGATTACTGATTGAGCAGGGAATAAATATTGCAAGAGAATTATACGTCGGAATTACTTTAGACAGAGCAGCCTCCAGGAATGTTATCATGGTTTCTACAGAAGGAGGAGTTGAAATAGAAAAAGTTGCCGCAGAAACTCCTGAAAAAATAATAAAAGAAAATGTTGATCCTTCCGTCGGTCTTCAGCCATATCAGGCAAGAAGGCTGGCCTTTGCTCTGGGGCTGGAAGGAATACAGAACAAAAATGCAGTAAAATTTCTTACCGGATTGTATAAAGCATACCAGGAAACCGATGCATCACTTGCTGAAATAAATCCGCTTGTAATAACACAAGAAGGCGATGTTATTGCATTGGATGCGAAAATGAACTTTGATGATAATGCCCTTGAAAGACATAAAGATATCCTGGATTATCGTGATCTTGAAGAGGAAGACCCGCTGGAAATTGAAGCCTCAAAATTCAGTTTGAATTACATAAAATTAGATGGAAATGTTGGATGCATGGTTAATGGTGCCGGTTTAGCTATGGCTACAATGGATATCATAAAACTAGCCGGTGGTGAACCAGCAAATTTTTTGGATGTCGGTGGCGGAGCAAACAAGACTACTGTGGCAAACGGTTTTAAAATTATCCTTTCAGATCCTAATGTAAAAGCCATTCTTATAAACATTTTTGGTGGTATCGTAAGATGTGACAGAGTTGCCCAGGGAGTAATTGATGCCGCAAAAGAGATGGATATAAATGTTCCAATAGTGGTTCGTCTTGAAGGAACAAACGCCACGGAAGCAGGCATATTGTTGAATGATTCAGGGTTAAATTTTGAAGTTGCTAAAGATCTGAAAGATGCAGCTGAAAAGGTAACTTCTGTACTTTCTCAATAAGATTTTCAATAAAAAAGCAGAAAATCTTTAATTTTTAAGCTTTTGATCTTTGGCCTGAAATTTTATAATAAGGGCTTATATAATACATATAAGGTTGATTAAAATCATCTTGATTTTATACTTTATTAGTGATAGTTTTTTGCGGAATATTAATTATATGGAGTTCGCTGAATGTCATTTTTAGAACCCGATTACAGTTATGATGACAATCCTGATATGAATAATGAATATGTAAAAGAAATAGAACGTTGCAGACAGCTTGTTGATGAGGGTAATATTTATAGTTGTATTGAGACAGTTGAAGAAGTAATCCAGAATTGTATAGATATTGCTCATTATGAAGACGGAATTTACTTAGTAGATAAATTGCTGGAAATCTCTCCTTATAATTCTGAATATTGGGTTAAAAAGGGTGCCTTGCTAAACGGTTTATTCAAATTTGATGAAGCAATTGAAAGCTATAATAAAGCTCTCTCTTTAAACCCCGGTGATTCGGATGCATTAATTGAAAAAGCAGCAGCGGAAGAAAATCTTGGTCTGATGGATGAAGCTAAAATATCACTTGAAACTGCACTTGAACAGGAACCAAACAACGAAGAATCCTTATTTAATCTTGGACTTATCTATCAGAGAAGCGGTAACTATGAAGTTGCCAGCGAGTTCTTTCGTAAAGCGATTCAAAATGACCCTGATTTTGCAGATGCATATTTTGAACTGGGTTTTTGTTTTGAGAACCTTGATCATAACGAACGCGCACTCGAGGCCTATGAGAAATTTCTGGATTCCGAACCTTATAATCCGAATGGATGGTATAACAGGGGCGTGGTTTTGACAAAGTTAAACAAGCTGGAACAGGCTATAGATAGTTATGACCTGGCTCTTGCAATAAAAGAAGAATTTGCCGGGGCATGGTTTAATAAAGGAAATCTCCTTGCTGACCTGGGACGTTATCAGCAGGCGATTGAATGTTTCAAAGAAGCATTTGTAATTGATAAATCTGATGAAGCTTCCTGTTATAACATCGCAAATATTTATGAAGAACTTGGAGAAATAAACAAAGCGATAGATTATTATTCTGAATCAATAAAGATAAATGACAGGTACTATGAAGCTTATCTTGCCCGCGGATTTTGTTATGATACCGTCGGTAAGTTTCAAACGGCACTAAAGGATTTTAATAAAGCTATTTCTCTTTCACAGGATAGAGCAGATGCATGGTACGCCAAAGCCGATCTGGAATATTCTCTCGGTAAACTACAGGAAGCTATTAGAAGCTACCGTAAAGCAGCTAAACTTGAACCCGGTAATTATGAAATTTGGTTTAATTTAGCTGAAACGTTATTCGAAATGGGTGACTGGCTGGAAGCTCAAAAAGCTTTTGATGAATGTATTAAAATAACTCCTGATGATGCTTCTTCTTATTATGGTAAGGCAAAGATTAATTTCATACTTAGCAGAACTCAGGAAGCAGTTGAATGCCTGAAAAAGGCATTTGTTATTGATCCGGACATCAAATCAGAATTTGCTAAAGAGTACCCGGAAATTAAATCATCCAAGCTCTTCAGAAAATTATTGGGGGAAATTTAACTTTAGGTCTACTTCTTTGTGTGTGTTTAGCTTAAACCAACTTCATTTAATATCATTATAATTTTTAAAATGGATTATGAAAAATACGCTTCATATGAATACTACGCTTGTCGGATTGATCGGACATCCGATTAAACAAACTTATTCTCCGTTCATTCATAACGTAGCATTTGAAATTAAAAAACTTGACTATCTATATCTTCCTTTTGACGTGCCGGCAGTTAATCTCAGTAATGCTCTTAAAGGAATGGTTGCCCTTGGAATTAAAGGATTAAATGTTACGATACCTCATAAAGTAAATATCATGCAGCTTCTTACTAATATTTCAGAAGAAGCAGTAACAGTTGGGGCAGTTAATACTATAGTTAATGATCTTGGTAAACTCAGCGGTTATAATACCGATGTATTCGGGGCTCAAAAAACACTGGAAAGCTATAAAAGTACTATAACAGGGGAAGAATTTAGCGTGATAGGTGCTGGTGGTAGCGCTCGGGCAATAATTTACACACTCATCCGTTTTTTTAAACCTTCAAAAATAAACCTGATAAACCGGACTGAACAAAAAGCTGAATCATTGAAAAATTATTTTTCTGATAAAATGAAATTTGATGCAATTAAATGTTATGAACTATTCCCCCCTAATCTTGTTGAGGTTTTACAGAATTCAAAGTTAATTGTTAATGCAACTCCGGTTGGAATGTTTCCTGAATCCGATGATTCAATAACATCACTCGAAAAATCATTTAATAAAAATCAGATAGTTTTTGATCTCGTTTACAATCCCACAAAAACGAAATTGATCAGTCTTGCTTCAAAACAGGGAGCGCAAATCATAAACGGTATTTCTATGCTGGTAAACCAGGCTTCTAAATCTTTTGAATTATGGACCGGAGAAACAATGCCAGTTCCCGAAATATCAAGATCGCTTGAAATGATGATAGACAATTGATCAACTTAATTTACTTAATGCCGTTTTCAATCTTCCTACTGCTTCCGATAGCTTTTCAATTGAATTTGCGTATGAAAAACGCATAAATCCCTCAGCCCCAAATGCACTGCCCGGTACCAGGGCAATTCTTGCTTCGTTTAATATATACATTGCAAGATCCAAACTATTGTTAATTCTGGTTCCATTGCACGATTTATTAGTATACGCTGAAAAGTTTGGGAAAAGATAAAATGCACCTTCCGGTTTATAACACGATATCCCCTTTATTGATAACAACTGAGCATAAAGGAAATCCCTTCTTTTATGAAACTCGATCTGCATCAAACGTAAATATTCATGAGGTCCGTTAAGTGATTCAATTGTTGCCTGCTGTGAAATAGATGATGCATTAGAAGTGCTGTGACTTTGAATTTTATCCATTGCTTTAATAATTTCTTCAGGACCAGCAGTGTATCCAATTCGCCAACCGGTCATCGAATAGGTTTTGCTCACCCCGTTTACCAGTATGGTTTTTTCTTTCATCTGGTTATTGATAGAGGCAAAGCTGATAAATTCAAAATTATCATATAACAGCTTTTCGTAAATCTCGTCTGACAGAACAAGGAAATTATGTCTTTGGACTACTTCAGCAATTTTTTCAAGCTGCTTTTTGTTATATGCAGATCCCGTAGGATTGGAAGGATTACATAATATAAAGAGCTTGGTTTTGGGAGTTACAGCTGCTTCGAGCTGTTCCGGGGTGATTCGGAAACCATTTTCCTCCGATGTTTCAATTACTACTGTTTTTCCTTCAGCAAGTGAAATCATTTCAGGGTACGAAACCCAGTATGGAGCCGGAACAATTACCTCATCATCTTTAGAAACAGTTGAAAGAATAGCATTAAAAATACTTTGTTTTGCTCCGCTTGAAACTATGATTTCATTTATCGTGTAGTTTAAGTTATTGTCTTTCTTAAATTTATTTATTATTGATTTTCTTAATTCAACTGTCCCGGAGTTTATAGTATATTTAGTGTGGTTCTCATCTATTGCCTTTTTTGCAGCATCTTTAATATTCTGAGGAGTAGGAAAATCCGGTTCACCAACACTGAGATCAATTACATCAATACCTGCAGCCTTCAATCTCTTAGCCTCAGCAGCCACTTTCATTGTAGGTGACGCAACAATTCGCATAACTCGATCTGATAACAATGATTACTCCTTTCCTAAAGTAAATATTGTTTATAATGAGTCGAAAAAATTTATTATTGTTTGTTTACTAAACCGGGCGAAATATACAATTAGAAAAACAAAATGAAAAGAATAAGAAATTGGTATTGACAAAAAATTCAGTCATAAATTTTAGTTTAATTATGAATAACGAATTAATTGCGGAGTTAACCCGAGAAGTCTTTTATTTGAAAGATGTGTAATCTTTAAGTAATAAATTTACAGCTTATAAAAGCATTTAGCTATTAAACTTTTTCTTCAATGCTTCAGCCACAACCGGAGGAACAAATTCACTTACATCACTCTGAAGTCCTGCTAGATTTCTTACTATTGAAGAATTCAAATATGTGTACCTTTCTCCCGGCATCAAAAAAACTGTTGCGATATCCTTGGCAAGTTTCCTGTTCATAAGAGCCATTTGAAATTCATATTCGAAATCACTTACGGCCCTTAGACCTCTTATAATTCCAATTGCCCCAACCTGGTGCGCATGTTCTACAACCAGTCCGTCAAAAGAATCAATTTTTATATTTTCATATTCTTTCAGACTCTCTTTTAACATTTGAACTCTTTCATCCAGGGAAAAAAGGGGAGACTTACCGGGATTTACAGCAACTGTAACAACTATAGAGTCGAAAAGTTCTTTAGCTCTTTTGATAATATCTATATGTCCGTAGGTTACCGGATCAAATGTCCCGGGATAAATTACTTTTCGCATTTTGTTTCCTTTGTAATAACCTTTAGAATTTCACTTAGTAAAATATAATTATTTTAGTAGAGAAGAATCATTCTGTTAAAATAAAAAAGCCCGGTACTTGACCGGGCATCAATTAAATCCTTTAGATAATTTTACCGTGCAGCTATACCAGTTGCGTAACTGCCCATATCTATTACTTTTACTAGTTCATGATTTTGCACATCGTAAACACACATTAGAGATGGACGATCTTTTCCCGGGATCTGGAAATAAGGCTGGAATTCATTTTCATCATTTGAACAGCCGACATATAAATATTTTCCATCGGGAGTAAGATCTGCTCCGTATGCATGCTGAAAAGCGTCAATCTGGTATTCCTGCTCACTCCAGGTATTCCCGTTTTTAGTAATTTCTACAAGATAAGGTTCATGGTGACATACTGCAAAGTATTTACTTCCATCACTTGAAACTGCTCCCTGCATAGGGTGATCGGGAACCGGGAACTCCTTTAAAATCAGTTTACTTTGAGTATCAATAATCAGAATTGAACTTGAAGTTCTGCAATTAACGTATAAGTATTTGTCATCAGGAGAAATATACATATGCATTGGTTCGTAATAGGGTGTAGGAAATGTATGCTGAAGTACAATGTCTTCCACGAATTCATCATTTTCCGCGTTCACAACTGAAATTCTATCTTTCGTCATATTAGCCACATAAAGTGTTTTGCCATCATGGCTTAAAGCAAGAGCGTGAGGGACTCCCGTAACGGGAAGATTAATCTCATTTATGATCTGCATTGTTTCGGTATTTATAGAATAAATTATATTATAAATCGGCGCACTGGTTGATGAACGTGATACAAAGGCTTTAGTTCCATCAGGAGTAATCTGAATCATTCCTGCTTTTTCAATTCCTTCAACGGTTCCCATTATTGTATTGTTTGCTGCATCCACCTTAATAAATTTTTGTCCGGCAACTTCTGTGAAATAATAGTAATTACCGTACTTTTGGACATTATGTGGAGCATCAATAAAAGTTGAATTAAAATCTGCATTTAGAATTCCTGAAACAAGTTTGTAATCAGTATCGATTACATAAACCTGATCGCTGCCCTGGTTACAGGAGTAAACTTTATGATTAGTATCGGTGAATGGTACTTTCCCGTTAAAATCTTTAGCCCCGTTATCAATCCATTCTTTTATGGTCTGAATATCTTCATCTCTAAGTGGAGGTTTTTGGTAAGGCATTCTCAAAGTGGAATCTACAACGTTGCCTGTTATTAGATTATATAATAAACTTTGCTCCGAATGAAACGGAATGACAGCTTCTCCCCCGTAAACATCTACTGTAGAAGAAGAATTTATTTTGTGTGTATGTGTATGAGTTGTGTCATTAAAAGGGCGGCCAATAGAACCCTGAATCATTTTTGAATACGACTCAAACGATAAATTGTGAGCAGCATCAGTGCCTTTGTGACATCCTGCCACAGCACAATTATTTGCAAATATTGCAGCCACTTTATATGATTCAAACCCGTTATTATTTGCATCAACTGCAGGGGGTTGCTCAGTTATTTTATCCTTACATCCTGTCGTAAAAAAAGTTATAAACATTATTCCGATGAAAAAAATATATAGTTTCGACATAGATCTCCTTAAACCAGAAATTAATATTTAATATGATTGCTCGATTTGTAAAAATTAAGTTAAGAATATTAGCAATTAAAAAGGAAGTAAATTCTTAATTTTTTTGGATAGCCTGAGTAGTTCTTTTTTAACATTTTGAGAATTTAGCTATAAATGGTTTCATACAGAGACATTTCATTAACAGATCATTATAAAGATCAATTTATTTTACCGTATTAAATGCCAAGAACAGCATTAAATTATTAATAAGCAAAATACTTAACATGGCACAGGATTTATAGAAATTATATTGGAAAATGATTATGTTGCGGCTTGATAAGAATAATCTTCGGGTGCATAATTATTCGTTTTCTATCAATCTGCTATCAGTAATTTTTTAATGACAGTTGATAAACGGGGAGTTCGAATGAGGAAAAAATCAGACGCTTCAAATTTCAGTGTTGAAACTGCGGGTAATTACGAGGAGAGAACTTCATCTGAAATCTCTTATACTCCGCCTGTTGAATACGAAGAAAAATTTAAACTCGTTTTTGAAAATGCTCCGCTTGGAATTGCAATCATTGATCCTTTCTGGAAAATAATTGATGCGAATAATAAATTTTGTTCAATTATTAATTATTCCTTTAGTCATATTCTGGGGATTGACATAAGGGAGATAACCTTTTCAGCTGATCTTGGCTCTACATTTCAATTAATGAAGAAAATACAGAATGGCGAATTAGATAGTTATGAATTAAAGAAGAGATACATAAAATCAACCGGGCAATTAGTACCTGTAAAAGTTCACTCTGCAGCAATTCGCGGAAATGATGGGAAACTTATATATTCAGTTTTAATGGTCCAGGATCTTTCAGATGAAGAAAGAAAAAGTGAGCAGCTTAAACTGCTTGGACATTCGATCAATTGTATCTCCGAAATGGTTAGTATTACTGATAACGAAGATAAATTCATTTTCATTAATAAGGCATTTAAAGACAGGTATGGTTATACCGAAGAAGAAATAATAGGACAAACTCCAAAAATTATTAATACTGATCATGTCAAAAATCAATACGTACTGAAAAATGCCAAAGAAAAAAGATGGACAGGCGAACTAATCAATAAAACAAAAATAGGTGAAATTTTTCCAATTGCACTTGAAACTTCCGTTGTTGAAAATGATTCTGGCCTGGCTATAGGTTTTATTGGTGTTGCTAAAGATCTTTCCCAACAGAAAAAGGTAGAAGAAAATCTAAAAAAATTATCAAAGGCTGTAGAACAGAATCCTGCCGCAATAATGATTACAGACAAAGATGGATACATTGAATACGTAAATCCTAAGTTTTATGAAATCACGGGGTATACAAATGAAGAAGTTATAGGTAAAAACCCGAGGTTTTTAAAATCGGGAAATAAATCTGAAAATGAATATCAGGAACTATGGGATACAATTCTTTCGGGAAATGAATGGCGGGGAGAGTTTGTAAATAAGAAAAAAAACGGAGAAATCTTTCAGGAGTATGCTATTATCTCCCCGATTAAAGATTCATCAGGAACCATAACCCATTTTGTTGGGGTAAAAGAAGACATAACTGCAAAGAAAGAAGCTGAAGAAAATTTACAAAGATCTGAGAACCTCGCAACTCTCGGCAGAATGACCAGCTACCTGTCTCATGAAATAAAAACTCCTCTTACCGCCATCAAGCTTAATGTGGAAATGCTCATGGAGCAGTTAGAATCGAATAATACTTATGAAAAGCCTTTCCAGATAATTGATAAAGAAATTAAAAGATTGGAGAAATTATTAAAGGATGTTTTACAGTTTTCCAAAAATAAGGATATTATTCTTTCCGAAATTTCTTTAAATGAACTTCTTGAACAAGTTATTGATTTATTAAATCCGGTCCTCCGTGAAAAAAATATTGAGATTCAGAATAATATAAGTTCTGAACAGATTAAAGGGGACACAGGAGAATTGAAAACATTATTCCATCAATTAATTGAAAACAGTATGGATGCAATTGAAAATAAGGGCCTGATAGAATTCCGTTCTGTTATTGATAAAAAAACAAATATGCATCGAATATTCGTGCGTGATAATGGTTGTGGGATAAAAGTACCAAAAAAAATTTTCGAACCATTTTTCTCGACAAAACAATCAGGTACCGGGCTGGGTTTGTCAATTGTTCAACAGATAATCGAAAAACACAAGGGAACAATATCTTTGGTATTTTCTGAACCTGGAAATACAATATTCCAGGTTTCATTACCTTTGTTCAAATAAGCAATGGATAAAATACTTTTAATAGATGATGATGAATCGATAAGAGAATCTCTCCGGGGATTTTTATCAGGAATGAATTTTAAAGTAGCCGTTGCCTCTAATGGAATTGAAGGGATAGAGGAAGTGAATAGGGAACATCCTGATCTTGTGATTACGGATTTAAAAATGCCGGATGTTGATGGACTTGGAGTGCTGCAACAACTTAAAGAAATTGATGAAAATATTCCTTGTATAATTATGACAGCGTATGAAGATGTAAATTCAACCATCAAAGCAATGCAGCTTGGTGCATATGATTACATTGATAAGCCGATTGACACAACCAGGTTTAAGGCTTTGATAAAACGTGCGCTGGAAAGTAGAAATCTAAGTGAAAGACTGGCTGTTGCTATTGAGGAGGATTTCGAAAAATATGATATAAAGAATAAGTCTATAGGAAAATCTAAATGCATGCGGGATATTTTCAAACTTATCGGCCAGGTTTCTATGAACCGGGTAACAGTACTTGTTGAAGGAGAGAGCGGAACCGGGAAAGAGTTGATTTCACGCATTATACATTATTCCGGAGTAACCAAGGAACAGCCCTTTGTTCCTGTAAATTGTACGGCACTTTCAGAAACACTTTTAGAAAGTGAATTATTCGGACATGTCAGAGGATCTTTTACAGGAGCAGTAAGGGATAAAAAGGGAAGATTTGAACTTGCGGGACATGGAACAATATTTCTCGATGAAATTTCTGAACTATCTCATGATCTTCAGGTCAAACTCCTTAGAATTATTCAGGAAAGGGAATTTGAAAAAGTCGGCGGAGAAACCACAGTTCCTATGAATGCAAGGATTATAACTGCAACTAACCGTAATCTGGAAGAGATGGTTCGATCTGGAAAGTTCAGGGAGGATCTTTATTACAGGTTAAAAGTTCTATCAATTCATATTCCGCCGTTAAGAGAAAGAAAAGAAGATATCCCTGATCTTGTAGTGCACTTTTTGAAAAAAATTAATAATGAACTTCACAAAAAGGTTCGGAAAATTCCATTTGATGTTATGGAAATGCTTCAGAATTATCAATGGATAGGAAATGTGCGGGAGTTGGAGAATATTCTTCTTCAGGCTGTTGTATTATCAAAGGGTGATGTGCTTGAAAGGGAAAATATTTTACTGCAGGAAAATCAAGGGAAAGAAATAATAGCTCATAAAAACCATCAGTCATTGGCTGAAGTAGAGAAAGAACATATTACTGAAATTCTCGAATCAGTAAACTGGAATAAAAAACAGGCCTACACAATCCTTGGCATTTCAAAACCTACCCTAAACAGTAAAATCAGACAGTATAATATTTTAAAAAAATAAGTCGGGCAGAAATAGGTATATTTCCAAAAAATCTCTCACCATATAGGGAAAAACTTTTAACGTTAGAGTAAGATAGTTTAACCCTGCCATAATTAATCCTTAGTCATTTCATCGGTTTTTAATAAAAAGAATAATAAAAGCTGTGGTATGCTTCTTGTAAAAATTATTTCTGGGAATAACTCAAGTAATTAAACCGGGAATAATCGAATCTTATGGTACCGGCAACATCAATTGAAAATATCTCTGGAATATTAATATTTCAAATTGCAGATATTGAATTTTGCACTGACCTCAAATATGTATCTGCAATTCTTAAACCCAATGAGATAAAGCATAGAAATTACATAACTGATAAGAACACCTATTCGTTCTCAGACCTGAAGTATATGCGGTTGGAATTTGACAAATTCTATTCTCTTCAAACAAATATTAATACCGATACAAGCCGTGTAATATTTCTCGAAGTATACGGGAAGAAATTATTTTTTTATGTTGATAAAGTGAATGAAATAATTACTCTCGATGGAATATTTATTGAGAATTCAGTGGAAATGAAACTGGATACAGGAAAAGAATATGTGAGATCGATAATGAGTATTCAGAAACGAGACCTATTTTTTCCTGATTTCGAAAGAATTGCAAGAGAAATTAGATACACACAGGGAATTAGAGGTTAAATTATTTTACCCCCTGGTAAAATAATTTTTCTCTTTTTGGATTAATTGGGATAATAAATTCATTACAGCAAGAATTAAGATGGCATATACTTTGAAAATCTAACTGGTGGTTTTATAGTGAGGGAATATCAATCTCAGTTTTGAACTGAGGTTTCTTCTGATCAGAAGAAGATAAGTAACAGGGATATGAAAAAAATAATTCTTACAGGATGTGTCATCCTGATTATGATATCTTTAATAAAGGCACAGAATATTTCTGATCCAGGTGAATCTGCATTCAGAAATTATCTGAATAACATTATTGAAGGATTAGATAAAAGGGAAAAATCATTGGAATATTATTCATCTGTTATTGATTCAATCCAGCAGTTAGAGATCAGTTTAAATCCGGAATTCTTTAAAACTGTTTTTAAAATTATTCCCGGGAAAATTGCACAGTGGGATAAAGAACAACCAAGTATTGATTACATTGTTAAACCGGGGGATAATCTCTGGGAAATTGCAAAGAAGAAAAGTGTATATAATAATCCGAAAGAGTGGCGAAAAATTTTCCTTGATAACAAAGGAAAAATTTTAAACCCCAACCTGATTATTCCTTCACAAACTCTTCACATCCAGAACCCGAATTTTGTGAAAGAAATACTGAAGGATTCCACAGCATTCAGTGAGGATACTTTAAAGAAGTTTACTGAAAATATTGCAAAAAAATCATCTAAGGATATTGAAATTGAAGGCTTGATTGTGGACCAGACTCAGTCCAAAGTAGGTCACGATTTTTATGACCTATTTTACTCTAACTGGCAGCCGCCGGATAATTTTGGCGATTACACAATCATTATTGAAGAAAAACCTCTGCCGCAACTTGGTACCCAGGTTACAATAAAGATAAATGATAATGAGGTGTTCCAGCAGATACTTCAACCCCGTTTTGATGTAATAGAGGCAACTGCAAAATATGGCGTTGAACTGGCTTTTAATTATATACAGAATTATCAGGCAATTCAAAAACAGCTTGCAGGTGATGACCTGAAGGGCTCGGGAATTTTCTAAAGAATGAGGAAAGAATGAAAAAAATATTATTAACAGGATTCATACTGATTTTCTTTGCAGGAAATGATGTTCTGGGACAACAGCTTATTTATACTCCGGTGAATCCATCATTTGGTGGTTACTATTATAACGGGCAAACTTTGTTAAGCGAAGCCCAGGCACAAAATGGTTTTACCGCGGGGTCAAGTGCGTACAATCCATATTCTCAAAATCCATTGGATGATTTTAAAAATAGTCTTAACCGCCAGATACTAAGTCAGCTTTCACGGCAATTACTAACAAATGCATTCGGTGAAGCTGGTATAACTGAAGGGCATTACGAACTGGGTGATTACAACATTGATGTAACTCCGGGAGGAGATGGTGTACATATAACGATATTTGATACCGGTACGGGAGATGAAACAACTGTAATCGTACCCTATTTCTAATTCTGAAAGATAAAATGAATAATTCTAAATATATAAACTACTTTTTAACTATCATATTTATTGTCACCGTTTTCGGATGTGCAACTTATATGGAACCACTGAAGACGATTAATGCTACAGTTGGAACTCCATCAGCGGTTAATAAAGATTTACGCTCTCTTCCTGCGCCTAAAGATAAAATTGTTGCAGCTGTATATAAATTCAGGGATCAAACCGGACAATATAAAGCTTCGCAGACAAGCTCAACTTTTTCAACTGCTGTTACGCAGGGGGCAACCTCGATTTTACTAAGAGCTCTTGAAGAATCAGGCTGGTTTATTGTAATTGAAAGAGAAGGATTATCTGATCTTCTTAATGAAAGGAAAATAATAAGATCGAGCAGGGCAAATTACCAGGGAGATACCGGAGAAGACTCTCAATTACTGCCGCCGCTGTTATTTGCCGGGGTAATTCTGGAGGGTGGAATTATTTCCTACGATACAAATATTCTTACGGGCGGCTCCGGTATAAAATATTTCGGCGTAGGTGCTTCCGGGCAATACAGGCAGGACAGAGTTACAATTTATCTTCGGGCTATCTCAACCCAGAGCGGGAGAATATTAAAAACAGTTTATACAACAAAAACAATACTCTCTCAGATGGTTGATGTTGGTTTATACAGGTTCGTTAATTTCCAGAGACTGCTTGAAGTTGAAACCGGTTACAGTTACAACGAACCTCCTGAAATGTGTGTTACGGAAGCAATTGAAAAAGCCGTTCAAAGTCTTGTAATAGAAGGTATAAATGAGAACTTATGGACACTCCAGAATGCTGCTGATATTAATTCTCCGGTTATAACCAGGTACGAAAAAGAAAAAGAGACGGCTGTAAACACAAATTATTTCGGGATGGGAAATATTTCTCCAAGGAAAAATTTTTCAGTGGGAATAAATTTTGGTGCTTCACAATATAACGGCGATTATCCTAATCCTTTAACTAAGCCTGCTGGCAGCATTCAGGTTAGCTATTTCCCTGAATCCGATTTCGGAGTTTCACTAACTATTGGGAGACGAATACTTGAGGGACATAAGTTTTACAAGGCAACAATAAACTCAATTGGCTTGCAGGCGGAATATTACATGCTCCCAGGGTATAAACTATCACCATACTTACTTGCGGGATTGGGATTGGTTGTAAGAGACAACGATTTCTTTGAGTTTGACAAACGATGGTATCCACTATTTAAAACCGGTGCCGGTGCAGAATACCTTGTAGGAAAACCGGGATAAATATGGGCTTAACGTTCAATTATTCATTATCGGATAAACTGGACAATTTAGACCGGGGCAAGTACAATGATTATTACTGGGAAGCCTTGTTTGGTGTTAATTATTATATAGGAAGATAAAACTTCCACAAGCTCTTTGACATTATTTTATGTCTGTATCAGGTTGTCATTCCGAATTTATCTCGGAATCTAAGTTAGTTAAAATTTGAGTGGGTAGTATAACCAGAAATACTAACCTAAACTAATCATTTAATAAAAAAACAGAGGTATCATTATGGAAAAAACAGAACGAAAGGAGGGGGTAGGACAAAGAAAAACACGGGGTGTAATACTCACGGAAAAATTTTGAACAATAAGGCGGCGCGAGAGTGGTACTTCTTTACACAAAGTGTATTGAAGTTCCTGCGAAACTCAAGCGCCACCAATTAAAACAATTAACTGATGGTTAATATTCTAAAAAAACAGTTAAATGTAAATTGGTGAAAAGTTCTCCTTAATGTTCAACCGTAGTTCCGGGGAATGATAAGTTTTTGTGCTTTTATGAAATTTATCAAACCCAATGTCCGAGGGGATTTTATAAACTATTTTCTAACAAATTTTTGGAGAACAAAAATGAGAAAGTTATTTGCTCTTTTAACAGTTGTATTCTTTGCCGGCTTCATGATGGCACAGAATACTTCTACAGTTACTGAAACTGGAAATGGAAATACTCATATGGTTGACCAGACCGGATCGAATACTTCTACAATTCATCAGGAAGCTCTTACTGGTGCATCCAATAACCATACTTTTGTTACACAGGATGGTGCAGGAAACGTAGCGATTCAGAATCAACATCAACAAGCAGCTATAACCGCTCCTCAAAATGTACTATTAATCAAATTGGAAATAATAACTCAGCAACTCAGGATCAGGGATTTGGATATACTGGTTATAATGCTGCTACCATCACACAATTAAGCAATGATAATAATGGTTATCAGAGGCAGGATGGTTACAATATGACAGCAAATATGAATCAAAGCGTTGGTGATTTTAATATAGCTAATCAATATCAATACGGTAGTCATCAATTAGCAAACTTAACTCAAACTGGTGGTCTAAATGATGCTAACCAAGAACGGCATGGAATAATCATGTTGCTACAATAACTTCTGAAGGAGATGGTAACACTGCTATTCAGTATCAAACTGGTGGAACTTATAATAGCCCTCCTGCCTATCTTGGTGGACATGATGCTATAATTAGTCAGGATGGAAACAGTAACTATGCTTCCCAGGAACAGAGTGGAATTGAGAACAATAGTGCATCAATAAATCAACAGGGTAATTCTAACCATTCAGCACAAACTCAGGTTGGTTCATCGAATAATGCTCAGACAGTAATTGCTGGAAGCAATAATACAACAACACAATCACAAACCAATAATGGTAATTTCTCTTATGCGGCTTCTTCTTATAATACTCACTATAATAATATGACGGTAACTCAAACTGGCAATAACAACTATGACAATAGTAGAATAAGAGGAACAGGATCAGACGCAAGTGATTACAATACCCTAACTGAAACACAAACAGGTAATGGAAATAAAGCCTATAATTGGGTAGAAGGAAATAACAACTCAATTATTACTACACAATCTGGTGATATGAACATTTCAGGTACAAGTAATGTTCCTGGTAGTTTTGGTGTTTATCAAATTGGTGATTTCAATTCAGCAAACGTTTCTCAGTCAGGTGTAGGATTTAATTCCAGTCAGGTTAGTCAGATTGGAGATCATAATACTGGAACTGTAATACAACATTAATAATTCAAAAATAAACAAACATTTTTATTCAATTTCCCAGGGTAATATGATCCTGGGAAATCTTATAAACTAACCAGTAATAAAATGTCAAAAAATTTTGCTTTAATTGGTTTTATATACCTCTTGTGTTTCTCATTTACACTTTTTGCACAAGAAGAATTAGAAGTTGCTGATTCTCTAAATATTCACCAGAATATTGAGAACATCAATTCAAACATGAATCTGAATAATGCTGCGATGATAAAGCAGGCCGGGAATTATAATGAGGCGAATATTAACCAGGCTGGTAATTCCGGAATTTTACCGAACGTTTCTGAGATAAATCAAATGGGGAATAACAACTTTGCTTCATCAAGTCAAAACGGAAATTCCAATCTATCGGTAATCGGTCAATACGGTTCTGATAATTCTGCCAGTTTGAATACCATCGGCAATTATAATCTTGCGGGAGCGTTGCAGTTCGGAAACGGAAATACAGTTGAGCAGGATTTAATTGGCAACGGGTTGAACTTTTTAATTTTCCAGAATGGTGATAATAATTCTATTAATCAGGTTCAGAATCAGCAATCTTCAATTCCAATGCAGATTCATCAAACCGGCAACGGATTGAGATTAATAATTATTAACGGGGGATTTCATTAAGTGCTTTTGAAATTTTCAGAAATAAAATTTTTAATGACAGGAATTCTTCTTCTTTTTTTAATAATCCTGTTAAATAATTATACTTTTAGTCAGAAGTCAGCCTATGATATTAATATTAAATACGAGGTGAATGGTCAGCAGTTAAGTATTGAAGGAACCATTATAAATAAATCGGCATCGGCAGCAGATGTTTTTTACCATATTTCAATCACTAGGAAAAGTAAATCCGGTAATTCTTCAACAAATCAATCTGGTGATGTAAAAATACCGGTTAAGAGCAAAACAATTCTTTCCCGAAGCACTATTGATTTATCGAATGATGCTGTCTATAATATTCATTTAATTGTGCAGAATGGAAAAAGTATACTGGCTGACCGGGAATTGAAATTAAATGGTTCAGAAATTCAAAAGCACTAATTATTTCTAAGCGGAGAAACAATGTTAAGCAAGTTCAGATTATTCAGGAACATATTAGTTATACTCACAGTTGTCCTTCTTTCTTCCTGTAAAGAAGATACAGTTCAACCGGAATTATACGGTTCAATATCCGGCATTGTAATGGACCAGAGCACTTCTGCTGTAATTGAAGGTGCGGGAATAACCACAAGCCCACCGACGAGTGCAATCCTGACAGCTTCGAACGGAAAATTTACTATAGATAATATTCCCGTCGGGAACTATACAATAACCGCTCAGAAGAACGGCTATAAAAAAGCAAGTGTTTCCATTAGCGTAAGGGAAAACACTGCAACGCAGGCTACAATATTTCTTGAAGTGGATAACGGAACAAACACAGCTCCGAATACACCTTCGAACCCTGTCCCTTCAAATTCCGCCACGGATCAGCCGGTAAATTTAACACTGATGTGGAGTGCTAGTGATCCCGACGCAGGAGATTCTCTTTCTTATAGTGTGTATCTCTATAAATCAGGTTCTTCTTCACAGGATATTATTGCATCAGGCATAGCCGATACTACAGTGGATGTTCAAGATCTTGAATATAATACAACTTATTTCTGGCAGGTTGTTGTAAAAGATTCAGGCGGATTATCAGCCAACAGCGAAACCTGGTCTTTTACAACAATGCCTTTTCCTGATAATCCGCTTGTTTACTCAAAAAAAACGAACGCCAATTATGAAATTTTTTCAAATGACACTGCTGCAACTGCAGAAATTCGTTTAACAGATTTAGTCTCAAGAGAATGGTGGCCGAGATTTAATTCACGAAGAAATAAAATAGCATACACATCTGATGCGAATGTGGGAGCAAATATTTATACGATGAATGCTGACGGTTCTGGAATTTTTCAGGTAACAAATATACCGGTTGCCGGATATCATAATTACGGTATCGGTTTCTGCTGGTCATTCGATGACGGAAAATTCTTTTACAGTAATAATGATAAGCTTTATTCAATAAATGCAAACGGTTCAGGGAGAACTACAATAGCCACAGCTCCGGCCGGAAGAAATTTTAGAGAAGTTGAACAATCATCTCAGGGTAATAAACTTGTGGTATTAACAATCGGAAGTGAAGTTTATAATTCCGAAATATATCTGATGAACTCAGACGGAAGTAATGTGACATTGTTTGTTGATAACCAGCCGGGAATTACCGAACGTCCCTCTTTCAGCTTAGACGGAACAAAAGTAATGTTTACTCACGATATCTCGGGATATCAAAATCAGGATGGCAGACAGCTTGATTCACATATTTTTATTTATTCTGTCAATGGCTCTGATTCAGTCGATATCTCTTTAAATAAACCTGCCGGCACAAATGACACTAATCCAAGATTTTCTCCGGATGGAGCTAAAATAATTTTTAACAATGCTCCAAACGATGGTTCAAAAACTCCCGGAATCTGGATAATGGACACTGACGGAACAGACAGAAGAATGATAATTGAAGACGGAATAATGCCTGATTGGAAATAAATGTGGAATAGGTATACGTTCTGGTTTTAAAAACAAGGGTACAAGTTTATAAAAAAAGCCGCTTATTTGAAGCGGCTTAATTAAATAATACTTTTGTTATTTCAGCAGACTCATCTTTATCGTTTTTGTAAACCCATTTGCGTTCATCCTTGTAATATACATTCCTGAAGCAAGTTCAGCACCGTCAAAATTTACTTCGTATTCACCAGCCTTTTTAAATCCATTTTCAAGGGTTTTAACTTTTTGTCCGAGTGAATTGAATATTGTAAGGCTAACCTGGGAATCAGTTCCAAGACTATATTTTATTTTAGTCGAGGGATTAAACGGATTCGGAAAATTCTGTACTAAAGAAAATTCTGCCGGAACATAAAATGAAACTTCAATTGCATCATAAATTTTTTGTGTTCCGTCAAAATCCTGCTGAACAAGCCTGTAATATGATTTCCCTTTGAAAGGATTTTTATCAATATATTTATAACAATGAAGTTCTGATGAGGTTCCGAAACCATTTATAAATTCAATCGTGTTCCATGTTTCTTTATCTAAGGATTTTTGCAGTTCAAATCCTTTATTGTTTGTTTCAGTTGCTGTTACCCAGTTTAATTCAATATAAGTTCCGGTAGTTTTTGCACTAAAAGAATTCAATTCAACAGGAACATTATCCGGAAGAAAATCGAGAACGTATAATCCTGTACTGATATCTGAAATAATTACGTTTCCCGAGGGGAAAAACGGATAACATCCCCACGCGCCTTCGTAAGTTCCCGAAGTGCTGGGATAAGTATCATATCTTCCCACATAAACCGGGTTAGTAGGATCGGAAACATCAAGGCAGACAAATCCATCTTTATAATATGACATATATGCATATTGACCGCGAATAAAAACATTATGAGTTGGTGTATTCTCAGGCATTTGCCAGGTTGGTACAACAAGGTTCCAGCTTGTTCTGTCCTGAAGATCCCAGACAGTTACATCACGCACGTTAAATTCCTCGCAGGCAACAAAGTATCTTTTGTCTTCTGTTAACCATCCGCTGTGGGCATAAATACCGGGAAGTGCTGCACTCTGACTAACTAATTGCGGATTCGATTTATCGGAAACATTAACAACATCATAAGTGTCTTCTGAAGAAGCATAAATTGTATCATCATACACATACACGTCATGTACATATCCGCTTGTAGAATAATAACTTGATTGCACGGGATTTGTAGGATCTGAAAGATCGAGTATGTGAATACCGCTTCCGTTACTCGCTCCAACTACATAAGCATATCCATCGGCAATAAAAATATTATGCGCAGTTGTGAAATATGAAGTATTATTTCCTATAGAAATTAACACTATTCGGTAAATCAGCAAGATCAACTATCTGCAATCCGCTTCCGCCTTCCGAAACCATATACATGTAATGATCGTGTGTTTTAATATCTCTCCAGATTGAATTCGGTCCAACTACAAAAGCAACTTCTACGCGGGTTGTAGGGGTCTGTAATATCAATAACCGAAGTTCCGGTATTAACACCTAGTAAAGCATATTCACGTCCGGAAGGATCAGTGTATCCCCAGATATCATTGTAGCCGGCAGATGGATATTGATTCAGGTTACTCAGCAGATCAGTGTTTAGCTGCTGTGCATAAACAGAATTCCCCACATAGAACATCATTAAAAGAAGTATTACTTTTTTCATTAAGTCTCCGGTAGATTATTTTAGAAGAATTATTTTTACTGTTTTCATATTATCCTTGTCTTTCGCCGTAACCAGGTATATTCCTGTTGCGGCAGGTATTTCGTTTTTAGTCTTACCATCCCAGCGGAATTGATGTTTACCTTTTACTAATTCACCGCTAAAAATGTTTTTGACTTCTCTTCCGAGTATATCAAAAACTTTTATAGTATAGATACCCTTTTTACCCGTTTCAAAAGAAATTACTGATTCCGAATTGAAAGGGTTAGGGTATGCAGAAATCAAAAAGTAATCTTTGATTTGCTCTGAATTATTATTTTTTAAACCTGTCACAGTCTGATTTCTATAAAGATACAAACCCCCTTTCAAATTACCAACAAGAAAATCCATATCAGTGTCATTGTCTATATCAACAAAAACCGGCATTGCATCTGCTCCAAAATCCTGTCCCATAAATTTATTAGTAACCAAAGTCCATAAAGGCAGGACATTTGTTCCATCATTCCTGTAATAATAAATATAACCGTCCCTGTTTCCTGTAAAGAAATCAAAATCTCCGTCTTTGTCGTAATCAATGAAGAATGGAGCACTGTTATCACCAACATCTATTATTGGAGAATTAGGATCAGAAGAATTTAAACGATGAATAAATGTTGTGTCAGGCGTGAAATTATAATCCTGCGGGGTGCCGGTATTTTTATAAAAATAAAATTTACCGTTGAAAGCTCCTACGGCAAGGTCAGGATCATTATCATTATCGTAATCAATAAAAAAAGGGCGGGCGTAAACTCCTACATCAATAATATTGCCTGTGTCATCTTTCAGTTTTCCGTTTAGTTGAAAATCAGCATTTGAAGAAGTTCCAATATTCAGGTAAACAGAAATAGTTCCATCAAAGTTTCCAACCAGTAAATCATAATCTCCATCATCATCTAAATCACTAAAAGCAGGACTTACGGACAGCTCATTCTGTATTCCAAAATAAACTGAATCAACTAATAAATATGATGGTTGAGAAGTTGTGCCGGTATTCTTAAAAAATACTAAACTACCATCCGGATTATCGGTTGATCCAATAAATAAATCTTTGTCTCCATCATTATCTATATCAACAAAGCAAGGTGCGCTGTCATTTCCAACGTCCAGTGTTTTAAGATAATTTTCGGTAACCTGGTGAAAATTATTAACAGATGGATTTCCGTCATTTCTGTAAAACATTAATGATTGAGGAACTGTAGGATCATACAATACCGAAACAAACAGATCCAGGTCACCATCATTATCAATATCCGCGAATCTCGGCATATTAAATCCGCTAGTGTAAACACTATCCTGGTTATGCGGATACCTGTTGTAGACAACCTGCATATCGGGAGATGTTGCAGTTCCCAAATTTTCAATAAAGTAAAGACTTCTGCTGAAAAAGTCACCCCAGAATAAATCAAGATCACCATCAGCGTCTATGTCAGCAAAATCCAGCGAACTTGCACCATGCCTGCTGCTTGCATGGCTGCTGCCGCTAATAATTATAATACCCTGCCATTGGTTGGTAATAAATTTAAGATTGAAGTTTGTTGATGTTCCGATGTTTTCATAATAATTTAAAGTACCAACCGAATTGCCTGAAATAAAATCGAAATCTCCGTCACCATCTATGTCCGCGAAAACCGGGTTACATCCAAACTCACTATAAATAGGATCACCATTGTTATCTTTCAGGGTATCCTGTTCAACTTTGAAATAGGGGAGGGAAGCAGTTCCCGAATTTTTTGAAAATTGAACATAAGCTCCATTCGCACCGGTAAACAAATCATAGTCACTATCATTATCTATATCAACAAAATAAAACCAATCAATAAAATTTAATCCCGGTATTGTATCAAAAGAAAGCTCAAAATGAGGATTCTCAGGTGAGCCGGTATTTTTATAGTATCCGAAAGTGCCGTCACTGTCAAGAAAAAAAATATCAAGATCACCATCATTATCAATATCAATGAATTGATGTTCAAGATTATTTGTTCCGCCTGAAAAAATATTTGTAAGGTTTCCCTGGCTATCACTAACAGGAATAGAATTTAATTCACGTTTATAAGACTGGGAATATAATATTCCCGTGAAAATAAAAGTCAGGATAAATAATTTCATTATTAACTGATTTGGTAAAGACATGTATCTCCGATAATCTTAAACGGCTCATTTTTAAGATTTTCGGAATCTTTTATTTTTGTTTGTATTGATCGCTCGATAAATATAAAACTATCTTCAGCAAGGTATCCATTAGTTTTAATATTTTCAACCACTTTGTAAATATCATCTTTAAAGAATGGCGGATCGGCTAGAATTAAATCGTAAGATGAATGATTTGTTAATGTTGTGAATTTAACGGCTTCCATTTTAAATATTTTACAACGGTCTTCAACACTTAACGATCGAATATTTTCAGAAAGGTTTTTATAGATAACAAAATTTTTCTCCACGAAATCAACTGAGGCAGCACCCCTGCTTAAACATTCTAATCCAAGCGAACCTGAGCCTGAATAAAGATCGAGAACTTTGATGCCTTCAAAAGAGATTCTGTTGTTAAGCAGGTTGAAAAATGTCTCTCTTACCCGGTCGGTTGTAGGTCTGATCAATTTTGAATCCGGAACTTTGATTAATCTTCCTTTAAAATCACCGGAAATTATTCTCATTCTCATTTGAGAAACCTGTAGTTAATTTTAAACCGGAATCGGTATAATCAGGCCAGTCTTAATGCTATACCTGTTGCGGGAGAAAAGGAGTTGAACTTTTCTGAGAAATACCTGTTTTCAAACAGTCTCGGATTAGGTTTTATTTTTGCAAAAGGATTAAAATGAATAAATGGTATATCAAGTTTTTCTCTCAGAGTATTTATCATTGAAGATGAAAGTTCTTCACCGCTTATAAATGCAGATTCCATCATACCACGATTTATATTCGGATATTGATTTGAATCGAGTTCTGAAGAAAGAAATTTCACAATATCACCCGCATCATTTAATGGAAGCACTTTGAAATAAACAGGTTTCCCCTGATATGAAAATAGTACCGAAAGATTTTTTCCGGCGAGAAAGACGCTTAAAATTAATCCTTTTTCAGAAACGGGATTAGTTGCAGATAAAGCTCTTTCCGAAGCAAGGTGAATATTATCAATGAATTTTAGTTTAAGTTTATTCCTTTCGCAGAAATTCATAACCGTGTTTATATATTTCCTTGAAAGTGCGATAACTATTGAAGTATTTTTCTCAATTAACCTGTTCTTATCTATTTCAAGATATTGGATGACCAATTCCCGCGGATTTATAAAAGGATAAATTAAAGACATTTCCCATCTGAATTCTTCAATCAAATCCTGGTGCAGTAATGTGTTATCGTAAGGAACCTGGATAACTTTGAATAGCTCGAGAGGAAGTGAAAAAGATGCTGTTTTACTTTTTAGCGGAGTTCTGACCAGAATTTCATCGAAAGCACCCTGTAAAAGGGAAATTATTTTAGTTTCTTTGTCCTGCTCTAAATCCAGCAGTTCATTAAAAAATACCTCATCAACATTTTCTAAAATAAACTGATCATCTTTCTGAATTATTTCTACAACCTGTAATTTAGAAGATGATACTGTAAAGCCCACATGATTTTCGAATCCGGTCATCAAAATATTTTTATTCCCAGGATGCAGTATTTTTTAAAGCATCGCTTTCCAGACTGCCCACTGATCCATACCCATCAGGATCATTCAGATAGTAACGGCTGCCGATAACAGTAGTTGAATCAATTCTTTTTATCTGGTTATTTCTTCCAAAAATGGTATCTGCAGCAACCGAAGTGTCAACCTGAAGCACATAGCTCTGATTCGATTTTGGTGTTCTGTACAAACTGTCAGGTGTAAACTTGCCTGAAGTCAACGGTACAAAAGGATTTGCAGGTCTTCTTGAAAGTGAATCAAAGGCATTCATAACACTATCTACCATTGGATCAGTTTTTACAAAATTAATAAGGCTGTCAAGGTTTCCGGTAAAATGCCCATGCTTTTTATTCCACAATATTTCAGCTTCTTTAATATTTTTCATCCTCAGGTGAGATTCTTTCTTATAATACTTTTCTTTTTCTACAACATCTTTAGGATCAATAATGGCAACTTTAACTAACACTGCAACCAGTATTATAATAATTACATAAAGTATAGTGTGGATATACCAGGGTTCTGGCTTAGTCATTTTTCCTCCGGAGCTTTGAAAAAATTTGATTGATCAATATATAGAAACTTTTCAATATTACTAAATTTAGTTTTTCCTATCCCCTTAACCTCAAGCAATTCATTTAACTTTCTAAATCCGCCCTTTTTCTCTCTTATTTCAATGATTTTGTCTGCTGTCTTTATTCCGATCCCGGGCAGATTTACCAATTCTTTTACACCGGCAGTATTAATATTTATACTCTTTAAACCGGGAAGCTTTGCTGCTTCTTTTTTATTAAAATTGCTTCCGTTAAAATCTAAAACTTCCTGCTTAGAGTCAATATATTTATCGTTTGTAGAATCATTGTTCTGAGTGTTTTCAACATCATTTAACTGGTCGAATAATTTTTCTTCTTCAGAATAATCAAAATTCTTATAATCTGTGGTATTGCTCTCTATTTTGTAAGCTTTATAAGATAAGCCGGCAATAAACACTGTAATTATAAAAAGCAGAACTTTGATCTCTGTTACCGTAAACCCAATTTTTCTGGATAATTTTTCAAACACCCCGTTACACCTTAATTTTATTAATTGTGTTCAAATTATCTTGAATATACTCATTGATCATTTTTACTTCAAGAAGAAATCATAAAATTATTCATTCCTAATTATTCCTTTTTTCTACTACAAAACGTATATTTATAAAGCTTATTTGAAGGGTGTACAATGAAAACTGCTTTAATATTTTCTCTGTTCTTAGCCAGCTTAATCGCAGCGCAGGTACAGGATACTTCAAAACATACAACACAAACCCAATACCGCCGTGGAGTTGAATTACAAAAGGGCTACCAATCCTACGAACAAAAATATTCCGGCAAAGATCTTAATGAAGAAAAGAGAAGACTGTTCCCTTTAGAAAGTACGGGAGTGTGGACAGAACTTAATCCCAAAGTACCAAGAGTTGATTATATAGGGATTCATTTTGTTAATAAAGATACTGGCTGGGCTTGCGGAGATCTTGGGAGCAATAATTAAAACCACAGACGGCGGAAAAAGCTGGACTGTAAGTGAAACAAATACAACATCTTTATTATTAAAGATTTTCTCTCTTGATGCTCAATTAGTAATCTGTACAGGCTATGATGGTTTGATACTTCGCTCAACAGATGGTGGTGAAACTTTCAACAAGTAACAAGCGGAGTAGGAACGGGAATAGATTTATGGGGAGTTCAGATGTTAAATGATACACTTGGCTGGGTGTGTGGTAATTACCATACACTTCTAAAAACGACAGATGCAGGATTAAGCTGGACCCAGGTTAATCCAGGATTAAATCAGCATTACTGGTCGCTTGATTTCTTAAATGAAAATTTTGGAATGATTGCCTGTGGAAAGGGATTAGTACTTAAGACAACCGATGGCGGAAATAACTGGACACAAATACAAACCAGGCGATACAAGATCACTTTATTCAATTGATATAATAGACTCACTGCATATTGCAGCAGTAGGACCTTGGGGAAATGAAATACAATATGAAGGCGGAAAAAATATATACAGCAGTGATGCAGGATTAACGTGGATACTGAATCCTGATATACCAACCTACACAGATGCGAACTGGATAGAATTTGTTGACGCAGATACAGGATATGCTATGACTGGTTGATAACGGAATTTATAAAACCACAAACCGCGGACAAAGCTGGTTTGGTGTCGGAGGCGGAGGAGAATGGCAGTTAGAGTTAACAGAAGATGGAACCGGATACTCAGGTGGTGATGGATTAAATATTTATAAACGTACAAATGGACTTGAGAACTGGTGTAAGATTTTTCTTAATGTTAATTTGAGTGATGTATTCTTTCTGTAAGTGAAAATAAGGGGTTTTTTATAAGCGGTCAGATTTAGTGGCAGTGGGTATATATAAAACTAAGATGTGGAATAAGTTATGAAAAAGTGAAAATAGTCACCATTGGACTGATAATATTATTCTTCTTGATAGTCTTAATCGGATTCATTGGCAGGAATTCAATTTACAAAACTACTGATGGTGGTGAGAACTGGTATCATACCAACACGGAGGTTCGGTCGGTGAACAAAAATATTTTTTATAGATGATTCTGTTGGTTGGGCAATCAGCATTCACATTATTTATAAAACTACTGATAAAGGAGAAATTTGGTTTATACAGATACTGCTCCAGGTACTGATAATTTTTCGAGTATTTTCTTTGTTGATACGTTAAATGGTTGGGCAACTTCGAGATTATATCTGGCAAACAACAAATGGGGGTGAACGACTGGATTGAAAGAAGTGATATACTTATTTTCTTACCCAATAGCATATATTTTAAAAATCTATTTAATGGATGGATAATCAGCGGTAATGAACTTTATTATACAACAAATAGTGGCTATAGTTGGATATTAGATCCCCAAGTATATACGTATAGTTTAAATTTTGAAGCAATTTCCGATTCACATTATGTCATAACAGGTTCGAACATATATGAATCTATTGATGCAGGTCAGGTCTGGCAAAATATAACGGGTGACGTTGGTAGCGGATTTGCTTCACTTCAAGCTCCGAAAAAATATTTAGCTTATGGCGTTAGTACACTTGGTTATATAGTTCGTTATCTCGATACATCAATAGTCCCAGTAGAGCTAATAAATTTCACTGCTGAGTATAGCGATAATAAAATTAATTTGTATTGGATGACGGCTACGGAAACCAATAACAAAGGGTTTGAAGTGCAGAGATCGGATGCCGGAAATCATAAATCAATCTGGCAGAAAGTAGGTTTTTTAAAAGGAAATGGAACCACTACAGAGAAACATTCATATTCTTTCAATGATGAAAGTGTTGCATCAGGCATCTATAAATACCGTTTAAAGCAGATAGACTTTGACGGAAAATTTAAATATAGTAAAGAAATTGAAGTTGATGTAACTGCTCCAACGGAATTTTCTCTTTCGCAGAATTACCCTAATCCATTTAACCCTGTTACAACTATACGGTATTCAATTCCAAATGTCATTTCGATCCCGACTGGTCGGGAGAGAAATCTTGCTACACTTAAAATTTATGATGTACTTGGAGAAGAAGTAGCTAACTTAGTAAATGAACAAAAACCTGCAGGAAGATATGAAGTAAAGTTCAATGGAAGTAATCTTCCAAGCGGGGTATACATTTACAGGTTAACAGCCGTGCCTATCGGCAGTCAGGCAGGAAGTTATTCTGCAGTAAAGAAAATGATTCTTTTGAAATAATGGAAATATGAATGCAATAAATTCAATGCATCCATTTTAAGTTTATAGCCCGAACCTCTTGAAGAAATTCTTTTCTTCAGAACCGGAGGAAGATTTAACATTTGGGCTGTTTAACAGTTCTTTTAATAATTCTTTTTCTTTTGAATTTAATTTTTTGGGGACGGAAATATTTACCCTGACAATCTGGTCTCCGCTTCCTGAGTGATTAAGATGTCGTATTCCCTTACCGCGCATCTTTAACAATTTACCGGATGGAGTACCCGAATCAATTTTTAATTTTGCTTTACCATTTAATGTAGGAACTTCCACTTCACCTCCCAGTGCAGCTTCCGGGTAACTAACAAACATATCATAAAGAATATCATCACCTTCCCGCACAAAATAATCGTGAGGAATTTCTTTAAATATAACTATTAAATCTCCGGCAGGTCCGCCCCGTTTACCGGCATTACCTTCATTGTGCATCGTCATATAATTACCGTCGCCAACACCGGCAGGCGCATCAATTTTTACAGTTGCTTCGCTTTGAATTCGTCCATCTCCCATACATTTTTTGCAGGGTTTATCTATAACAGTTCCTTCACCATTGCAGTTGTTGCAAGCTGTTATATTTACAAACTGTCCGAACACTGATCTGGATACAGTCTTTACTTCTCCACTGCCATGACAAACAGGGCAGGTTGTTTTGGAGGTTCCTGCTTCAGCACCCGAACCGCCGCACTCATCGCATTTGACCTGTTTCCTGATTTTTAATTTTTTACTGGTTCCTTCAGCAATTTCTTCAAGCGATAACTCCAATGTAACCCGTAAATCTGATCCCGGAGTTCCGCCGGATCTTCTTCTTTGTCTTCCTCTTTGACCTCCTCCGAAGAATTCATCAAAAATGGAACCTCCGCCAAAAATATCTGAGAAGTGGGAGAAGATATCGTTGATATCAGAAAATCCCTGCTGTCCGCCTCTAATACCCTGGTGTCCGAATTGATCATAGCGGGATCTTTTTTCATCGCTGCTTAAAACCTCATACGCTTCTGAAGCTTCTTTAAACTTATCTTCGGCTTCTTTATTATCGGGATTTCGATCCGGGTGAAACTCCATTGCAAGTTTCCTGTAAGCCTTTTTCAATTCTTCTTTGGAAGCTGTCTTTTCTACTCCAAGAATTTCGTAATAGTCTCTTTTTGACATATAAAAACTTTATTCCTCGTTGTTTTCATTTTCCGAATTATCTGAGCCGGTACTATTTTCCTCGGTATCCTCACTTACAATTACTTTAGCGTGCCTTATTACGCGGTCTTTATACATATAACCTTTTTCTACTTCATCAAGAACTGTATGCGGAGCAACTTTATCTGCTTTTCTCTGAAGAAGTGCTTCGTGAAATTCTACATTGAATGGTTCTCCAACTGATTCAATTTTTTTTACTCCCTGTTCATCAAGTGTTTTCATTAATTTATCATAAATCATTTTTACTCCCTGCTGAACAGATTCAATATCCTTTGAACCTTCCATGTGCTGGAGAGATCTTTCAAAGTCATCAACAATAGGCAGCAGTTTAATAATGAATGATTCAGCAGCGTACTTTAACAGATTTAATTGATCATTTTCTGTTCTTCTTTTATAATTTTCAAATTCCGCTGCTCTTCTAAGTAATTTATCTTTTAACTCAGCCAGTTCATTTTCAAGTGCTTCTATTCTCTGATCTTTTTGTTTATTCAATTCTTCATCTTCCTTCTGCAATTCCTGTGATTCATCATTTTCAATTTCCTGGTCTGAACTTTCTTTAGGTTCCGGTATAAATTCTTTTTTATCTTTTTTCATTATCGTTTCTCCGTAATTAATCATTTTTTAAAATTTCAGATAACATTTTGGCCATATAATCTACAATGGCAACAACTTTAGAATATTCCATTCTCTTGGGTCCGATTATACCAAGTGTACCTGAAGTTTCTCCGATAGAATATTCCTTGCTGACAAAACTGTATTCATCAAGTTTGCGGTCATCATTTTCAGTTCCGATAGAAATGAAAACCTGGTCCAAAGCTGTATCGCTTCCCTTATCGAGTATATGAATTATGATGTCCTTATTTTCGATGAGTTCGATTATGCCAGGGAATTTATCAGGGTCTCCAAACTCAGGCTGCCTGATTATATTACTTGCACCGGTGATGTAAAGGGTATCTTTTGAATTTACATCTTTAAATATTTTATCGACCGAATCAACAAAAAGCCTGATTACAGGATTTTGATCTTCTTCAACATCTTTAAATCGTTCCCGGAATGTTGTTCGTATTTCCTTAAATGTTAATCCTGATAATCTTTCATTCAGTATATCCTGTACTGATTCAATTTGTGCAGGTTTAATTTCCGAATCAATTTCAAGCGTAATTGTTTTTACCAGCCCGCCTTTAATACTGATCACCACCAGAATTCTGCTTGAAGAAAGTGAAACGATCTGAAGTTTAGCTAATATTCCGGAATCAAGTTTTGGATATGAAACACAGGCAAGCTGCTTTGTAATATCACTTAGAATAGCAGTCGTTAAACGGAATATTTCATCTGTATCAACTTTTTCAATTTCCATCCCGCGGTTTATAATTCCTTTTTCCGGGCTCCTGACCTTCTGAACTTCCATGAGTGAATCCACATAAAATCTGTAACCTTTGTCGGTTGGTATTCTTCCGGCGGAAGTATGGGGATGATCAATAAATCCAAATTCTTCAAGATCGGCCATAATATTCCTCACCGTTGCCGGTGAAAAACCGATATCATATTTTTTAGTAATAAATCTCGATCCGACCGGTGAAGCTGTTAATATGAACTGCTGAATTATAGAACGCAGAATTAATTTTTCCCGGTCACTTAGTTCTTCGTGTGTCATTTTCAATTATGAATTCAAATTTAATTAACTAATATAAAAAAAATAAGCTAAAATTGTTATACCAAAATCGTGCTAAAATGAATAGAAATCGCAGGATTCTGTGACGTTTTTAGCAGTCATTAATTGAGAGTGATAATAACCCATTTATTAATTTCTTAAATACCAAAAAGATTATAATTTTGTTTCCTATTCCATTTCATAGTAAATTTTGCCTGTTTTTTAACCAGTATTGTAAAGAAAACTATGTCAGAAAATTCCACGTACAAAGATGCCGGAGTAGATATTGAAGCCGGTGATGAAACTATAAAAAGAATAAAAAGTTTTGCCAAGTCAACCTTCAATAAAAATGTTTTGTCTGATATCGGATTATTCGGTGCTTTTTATCAGCTTGATTTAAATCAGTTACAAAGAGCCGGTACTCGTTTCCAGCGTAGATGGTGTTGGAACGAAACTAAAAATTGCATTTGCCGCAGATAAACATGATACAGTTGGGCAGGATCTTGTAAATCATTGTGTAAATGATATTTCCGTTTGCGGAGCAAGACCACTTTATTTTTTAGATTATCTCGCCTTTGGAAAACTTGTTCCTGAGAAAGCCGAAAAAATCATTGAAGGCTTCTCAATTGCCTGCAAAGAAAATGATTGTGCTCTTATCGGGGGTGAAACTGCAGAAATGCCGGGACTATATTCTGAAGGCGAATATGATATGTCAGGAACTATAGTAGGTATTGTCGATAAAACAAAAGTTATAGATGGGAAAAATATTAAAAAGGGAGATATTCTTGTCGGGTTTTCATCCAACGGACTCCACACAAACGGATATTCACTGGCAAGAAAAGTTTTAATTCCTAAATTCAAACTGAGCGATAAAATTGATGAGCTTGGCGGAACATTACAGGATGAACTACTTCGTATTCATAAATCTTATCTCAAATTGATTTTTCATTTAAACAGTAAAATGAAGATTAAAGGATTTTCTCATATTACCGGAGGCGGAATTGTTGGAAACACTAAAAGAATTTTACCAGAGGGATTAAAATTAAATATTGAATGGGAAACCTGGGAAATGCCTGCAATATTTAAACTGATTCAACAATCCGGTAGGATAAGCCTTGATGAAATGAAAAATGTTTTCAATCTTGGTATCGGGTTGATAGCTGTAATTTCTGCTGATGATGAAAATAAAATCAATTCTCTTTCGAATGAACTAAATGAACACCCGATTAAAATCGGTGAAGTAATTTAAATCTTTTATATGTTTTTTATCAAAAGAATATTTTTACCGGTTCTCTTCCTGATTTTATTATTTAATGGGGGCTGTGATAAAGGAATTGAACCGAGACCAACGGATGATATTCCCGGGTTTTCGGGGAGAATTACTTTTATTGGTGCCTGGCCTGACAGCATCCAAAGAACCCACATCGTTGTCTTTGATAGCCTACTTGAAGATTTAAATGACTTTACAGTTTTCAATTTGAAATTTGTAAGTGATTCAATTCCCAATGGAGTCTCTTATTACGATTTTGATTCCAGACGTAATCCATTTCTTCCTATAGCTGCAGGATCATACGCTTATGTTGCAGTTGTTCAACAGAAAACTTTAAACCTTTCTTTCAGCAGGAAAGACTGGACAGTTGTAGGGATTTATTATGCATATGGAGATACAACAACTCCGGCAACTCTGACTATTCCGGAGAAAACACTGGTAAAAAATATTAATATCTGGTGTGATTTTAATAATCCTCCTCCACAACCACCCGGAGGAAATTAATGAAAATATTATCTACTAATATTCTGATTTTATTTTTTTCGTTTGAAGTTTTAGCACAGTCATTTTCAATAAGTGGAAAAGTTACTGATACTCAACTAAATCCATTGCCGGGTGTTAATATAATTTTGCAAGGGACTGATTTTGGAACTGCATCAAATAAGAATGGAGTATTTAATATCACCAATCTTTCAAATGGAAATTATAAGATTAAATTTTCTGCTGTAGGATATGAAGATGTTTTGCACGATGTTGAAATAAAAAATCAATCTGTAAAGATTGAAATAAAAATGGAGACTAAAGCAGTTGAAACTGAACAGGTAATTGTTACTGCAGGTAAAAGAGAACAATATATTTCTGATCTTCCCGTAAGTGCAGATGTGATTAAAGCAGAAGAATTTTCGAAAAAGAATTTCAGTAATCTCGAAAACGCGCTGCGTTATGTCCCCGGTGTCTTTATGACTGAAGACCAGATAAGTATAAGAGGCTCAAGCGGATATAGCAGGGGAGCAGGCTCCCGTGTTCTTCTTGCGCTTGACGGAATTCCTTTTTACACAGGTGATACCGGGGAGACAATCTGGGAAATGATTCCGACCCCTGTTATACAAAGAGTGGAAATTATTAAAGGAGCGGCAAGTTCCTTGTATGGTTCTACTGCAATTGGCGGAGTTATAAATGTTATAACCCGCGAAATTCCGGATCAACCGACTACTTTTGTTAAATCATTTATCGGGATGTACGATAAACCTGCTTTTCAGGAATGGAGATGGACAGAAGAAAGCAGATTTTTCAATGGATTAACTTTAGCTCATTCTCAAATGTTCGGTAAAGTTGGAATTGAAGCCTCGATAACAAGGCTTGAAGATATGAGCTATAAGCAAAGTGGTTTTTCTCATAAATATATCGGATTCTTAAAAGGAAAGTTTGAGATTAATCCCGCAAGTTCAATAACACTTCTTGCAAATTCTTTGAACAAAAAAGGCGGCAATTTTTTATACTGGAGAGATTCAAGGAATGCTTTAATTCCACCGGATGGGGACGAGGGGCAAACAGTAACCACAGGAAGATATCTCATCGGAGCAATCTATAAAAATGTAATCACAGATGATCTCCTGTTAAATATTAAAACAAGTTATTACAGAACGGACTGGAATGATACTTCACCGGCTATGGATAAATCTGTTACTAACCTTTACAGGGGAGAAGTTCAGATTAACAAAAGTTTCTCCGATAATTTTGTTATTGTTACGGGTGTGGAGGGATTAAGTTCTGATGTGAAATCAAATTTATTTGGTAATCCTGGTATGAAAAGCGGTGGAATATATTTGCAATCCGATATCTCATACTTCCATCCTTTGACTATTTCAGCAGGATTAAGATATGACTACTCAAAGCTTGATACACTGAAGGGAGAAAATGCATTATCTCCAAAAATAGGATTGAATTATAAAGTTACAGATAATTTTATCCTCAGGACATCTGCCGGAACAGGTTTCCGTGCACCATCCATGGCAGAGGCATTTACTTCAACTACAGCAAGTGGAATAATAATAAAACCAAATCCTGATTTGAAATCCGAAACTAATTTTACATTTGAGTTTGGCGGGAATTATCAACCTTTGAGTGAATTAAACCTGGATGCAGCAATTTTTCAAAGTGAATATTATAATTTTATAGAACCGCATATCGATCCTGCAGACGGTCGTGCAATTTTTAGTAATCTTACCAGGGCAAGAATCCAGGGACTGGAAGCTGATGTTAAATCAAACCTGTTTAATAAATCAATTGGCTTATCTTTCAGTTATACATATTTATGGACTAAAGATCTGAACAAAGACAAAGCACTTAAATATCGTCCGAGACATCTTTTTATCGGATCACTGGACTACTATATTGAAAATTTTGACATCGGTGCAGATTTTAGATTTTGGAGCAGAATTGAAGAAATTGATGACGAGCTTGTAAGAATTGTAAATGATGGGGATCTTAGGGTAGCTGCTTATATTCTTGATTTGAGGACCTCTTATAATTTCAATTCTTTAGGTATTCCTGCTTCAGTTTTTCTGAATGCAGATAATGTATTAAATTATAACTATGTAGAATTAATTGGAAATTTAAAACCGATCAGAAATTATTCGTTGAGTGTTCAATTTAATTTCTGATACACGGGGGCTATATGTTTATCGATACACATTCACATTTATTTTTACCGAATTTTGAAAACGATCTCGAAGAAGTAATAGATCGTGCAAAAGAAAATAAAGTTGATTATATAATTGTTCCTGCCACAGACATCGCAACCGCCAGGCAGGCTATAAAACTGGCTGACAAGTATGATTTGATTTATGCCTGTGTAGGAGTCCATCCGCACGATACAAAAGACTGGGATTCTTCCTGGCTCAAAGACATAGAGGAATTATCCAAACATGATAAAGTGGTGGCAATTGGAGAAATTGGATTGGATTATTTCTATGATTTTTCACCAAAAGAAAAGCAGATTGAAGCATTTAAGGCACAACTGGACTTTGCCTCTGAACTTAAACTTCCAGTGGTAATACACAATCGTGAATCGGATGAGGATATGATGAAAATTATTTCTTCTTACTGCGGAAATAATCTGAGGGCACAATTTCATTGTTTCAATTCTTCTCTTGAAGATGCTCTTGAATATATTAAGATGAATCACATTATATCTTTTACCGGAAACATTACATTTAAAAAATCAGAAGAATTAAGAAAAATACTTTCAGGAATAAGTCTCGAAAATATCATGCTGGAAACTGATTCACCATTTATGACTCCCGAACCTCACCGCGGGAAAAGAAATGAACCAGCAAATGTTAAACTTGTTGCTGAGAAAATCGCGGAAGTTCACAAAGTTCCAGTTGATGATGTGGCTAAAATAACATCATTCAATACATTCAGATTCTTCGGGGTGGGAAATAAATCCAAGACTAATTTCACGTACCAGATAGGTAAGAATCTGTATATTAATATTACAAACCGTTGTAATGCCGATTGTTTTTTCTGTAACAGGAAAGGTGATGCAACTTTACATGATTATAATTTGAAAATGACAAAGGATGAAGAACCGCCTGCCGAAATTTATATTGAAGAAATTGGTGATCCAACCAGGTTTGAAGAAATAGTTTTTTGCGGATACGGTGAACCGACAATCCGCTGGGATGTTGTGAAAAGGATTGCAAAATATGTGAAAGAAAAAGACGGTAAAACGAGATTGAATACAAATGGACATGGAAGTTTTATAAACAAGAGAGATATCACGCCTGAGTTTAAAGGATTGATTGATGTTGTTTCTATTAGCATAAATACTGTTGATCCGAGACAGTACGCAAAGATTATGAAACTTGATACGAGATTTTTTAATGAGATGGTTGCTTTTGCTAAAAACGTAAAACCGTATGTTCAAACTCTCGTAATGAGTGTTGTCTCAATCGATGAAGTTGAAATAGAAAAAGCAAGAACAATAGTTGAAACAAAATTTGGCGCTGAATTCAGAGTACGGCAATATTTTTAATATGATAAAAAAATATCTTGGTATAATATTATTTCTCTTCCTCGCTCCCCGGATATTACCTCAGTTAAATAAAGATCAGATCGAAAACAAAATTGATGATCTTCTTAAAAATGATTTTTTTAATTCCACTACAATCGCAGTCGATGTTTATGATCTTACAGCTGGGGAATATTTATACAGGGAAAATGAAAACAAGCTTTTAAATCCTGCCTCAAATATGAAACTGCTGACAGCTGCTGCCGGACTTATTTTTCTTGGTCCCAAATATAATTTTATTACTTCACTGCGATATACCGGGGATATAGTTAATCATACTTTACTTGGTGATTTATATGTTGTCGGCGGATTTGATCCTGATTTTAAAACTTTTGACCTGAATAAATTTATAACTGATTTAAAAAAGATAGGGATAAAAGAAATATCAGGGAATTTATACGGGGATATTTCCAGAAAAGATTCTGTCTTCTGGGGTTGGGGATGGATGTGGGATGATGATCCCTCTACCGATGCGCCTTATCTATCTGCATTAAATATTAATAGCAATTCCATTGATGTTTACGTTACCGGCTCTTCTGAATTGGAAAAAGCAAATATTTCAACTCAGCCGGAAACTAAGTACGTGAAGATTATAAATAACTTAACTTTTTCATCTATTCTTCCTCAAAATATTAGTATAACAAGAAACTGGCTGAACAGGACTAATGAGATAATTGTAGATGGAAATATTTTACAGTCGGAAATGACAGATAAGGATACCATTCAGAAAAGCATAAACATCTATCATCCAGATTTGTATTTCCTTACTCTTTTAAAAGAAAAAATGGGAAAAAATAGTATCAGGCTTGATGGGAAAATCAGTTTGTTGAAAAATCCAAATACATCAAAGTGGATATCAGTTTTTGACAGATCTTATGATTCAGTTATGGTGAATATGAATAAACATAGCGATAACCTCAGTGCTGAAATGACTCTGTATTCTCTTGCAGCTTCATTTAATACTTATCCGGTTTCAGCCGCTGAGGGAGTTACTGTAATTGATTCACTTCTAAAACTGTGCGGTGTTAATGATGATGGATTTGTAATTGCGGATGGTTCAGGTGTATCTCGTTATAATCTTTTAAGTTCTGAAATTATTGTTGACGTTCTAAAATATATCTATTATAAATATTCTGAATCATTCGATTTGTTTTATAATTCATTACCCGTTGCCGGAAAAGATGGAACTCTTAGTGAAAGAATGAAAGGAACTACTGCAGAAGGAAATGTACACGCAAAAACCGGAACACTTCGGGGAGTTAGTTGTCTTTCGGGTTATGTTACGGGAGAAAATAATCATCTGATTGCTTTTTCAATAATAGAACAAAATTTTATTAATCAGACTTCTTTTGCAAGGTTTATTCAGGATCAAATTTGTACAATACTGTCCAAGTATGAATAATTGGATTTTATATCCTGCCTCTTTTCTTTTAATTTACTTCCTGAAATTATTTAATAAATTAATCTACTGCAGATGCGAACTATTTTAATATTTCTTTCCTTCTTATTTTTATTTCTTTTATTTGGATGTGAAAAAAAAGAAGAAAATGAAATCTCTAAACCCCTATTCGAAATTCAAAAAGTTGATAGCATTCCTGCTTTCAGAGGAGACAATGCTTACATACAAACTAAAGCACAGGTCGATTTTGGTCCACGGAATCCCGGTTCTAATGGTCATTCGCTTGCACTATCTTATCTCCGCAATGAATTAAATAAATATGCAGATAAAGTTACACTGCAAAATTTTTCCTACCGGGGTTATAACGAAGAATTAAATCTCACTAACATAATTGCAAGCTATAATCCCGAAAACCATAACCGGATATTAATTTGTGCTCACTGGGATACAAGACCACGCTCTGAACATTCAAAAGATCCTGCTCAAAGAAATAAACCAATCCTGGGTGCAAATGATGGAGCTAGCGGATGCGGTGTTATTCTTGAGTTAGCGAGAGTTCTTTCTGAAAAGAGAATTGATTACGGTGTTGATCTGGTCCTTCTTGATGGAGAAGACTACGGAAAAGAAGATGATCTAGATAATTATTGCCTGGGTTCAAAATATTTTTCAATCCATTTGCCGGGAGGTGTATTCCCGAAGTTTGCGATTTTACTTGATATGGTTGGTGATAAAGATGCAGTTTTTATGAAGGAAGCAAATTCTATTCAATATGCACCTGATATTGTTAATTTAATTTGGGATATTTCTTCACAGGTAAATGCTTCGGATTTTATTCCTAAAACAGGAGGAGCAATTTATGATGATCATATTCCTTTTAACCAGGCTGGAATAAATACTGTTGATATTATTGATGCAGACCTTGTTGGTGCAGATACTCCTGATGAACGGAGGAATTATTGGCATTCAGACAGGGATAACATGGAGAATATTGGTGTGAAAACTCTGCAGCAGGTTGGTGATGTACTTACTTACTTACTTTACTCCATTAAATTTAATTCACAATGAAAAAGTATAAAGAATTTTTGATAATCGCAGAACCTTTTAATGTTGAATTACTTTCCAGCATATTATGGGAACTTGATATTACCGGTATCAATGAGGATGTAAACTGCATCCGGGTTTTTGCAGATTCAGAAAGTAATCTTGATTCAGTAATGATAAGCAATCAATTACAGAAATTACAGAAAGAAAAATTGCTGAGAGATTTCCAGGTAGAATTATCAGTTCATGAAGAAAAAAACTGGAATGAAGAATGGGAGAAATCTCTGAATATAATTCACGTTACTGATAAAGTTGTAATTAAACCTTCATTTAAAGGATATGAAAAGAAAAATGATGAAATAGTTATAACCATTGATCCGAAAATGTCTTTTGGAACAGGCGAACATCAGACAACAAAGCTTGTAATCGGTTTGATTGGAAAGTATGTAAAACACGGAATGAACATTCTCGATGCAGGAACGGGAACAGGCATTCTTGCCATTACTTCGGCAATGTTCGGCGCGTCCAAAATAGTTGGTTTCGATTCAGATGAATGGTGTTATGAAAATGCACTGGAAAATTGCTTATTAAATAATGTTTCAGAGAAAATAGAAATACGAATAGGGGAGATCGATACAATTACTGAAAAAGATTTTGATTTGATCCTAGCTAACATTCAAAAAAATATTTTAATTGAACTTGCTGAAAAATTTAACCATAAATTAAAAGCTGGGGGTTTTATTTTATTGTCCGGTTTATTATCGGATGATGAAGAAGATATTTTTAAAGTTTATTCCGGTTCAGGATTTAAGCATCTTGAAACGATAAAAATGGATGAATGGATTGCAATTGTATTCCAAAAAATCTGAATTACCTTTTATAAACAATTTTACCTCCGACAACCGTCATTTCAACTTTCACGTCCTTTATTCTTACTGGTTCTAGTGTTAAGAGATTATCACTTAACACAACAAAATCAGCAAGCTTTCCGGGTTCGATACTTCCCTTAACATTCTCTGCAAACTCTGCATATGCGCTATTTAAAGTATAGCATTTTATTGCTTCCTCAATACTAATTTTTTGTTCGGGGATCCAGCCGTTCGGGTTTTTACCATCCGTAGTTCGCCTGGTGACTGCAGCATAAAGGTTTAGTAGTGGATCAATAGTTACGACCGGCCAATCGGTGCCAAAACACATTTTAACTCCACTATCTAAAAAAGATCTGTATGGATGAGTAAATTTGATTCTTTGCTGTCCGATTCTTTTAACTGCCCAGGAACCATCTTCAATTGCATGTGTGGGCTGAACAGAAGCGATAACATCAATATCTGAAAACCGGTGAATATCACTAGGTTGTACATGCTGGGCATGTTCAATTCTGAATCTCCGGTCCCATTCAGGATTTTCATTTTTAACTTTATCGTACAAATCCAGCAAATAAGAATTAGCTTTATCTCCAATTGCATGTATTGAAACCTGAATATGATTTTTGTCTGCTTCTGTAACCCAACCCTTTAACTTGTTTTCAATAATGATGTCGTTTGGTAAGCCCTTATTATCAGGTTCTCCTTCATAAGGATCAAAAAACCATGCTGTACCGGAACCAAGAGAACCATCTGAAAAAGCTTTAACACAGCCCAGCTTCAGAAATTTATTTCCGTATCCAACAGAAATATTTTTTTTGATAAGCGACTTATAATCTTCGATAGGCCAGCGAATTGAAATGCGGCAGGTCAGTTTCCCTTCTTCTTCCAGTTTCCTGTAAGCATCATAAGCATTAATTTCTGAAGTAAATAAAATATCCTGTACGCTCGTTATACCATATCTTGCAGTTTCTCTTAAAGAAGTCAGCGTAGCTGCATAATAATCTTCTATTGAATAATCAGGGATTACCGCAGATACCAGGTTCATTGCAGTATCTTTAAGGATTCCCGTTGGTTCTCCTGTTGCTGCATCTTTTTCAATAAAGCCACCATCAGGACTAGAGGTATCCTTTGTTATCCCTGCAAGTTCAAGAGCTTTTGAGTTCGCCAGGCCTGAATGAGCGTCCATTCTACTTACGAAAACAGGAATATTTGGTGATATTTTATCGATATCATTTCTTGATGGAAGTTTTTTTACATCCCAGCTTTCGTTATCCCATCTTCCGCCTGTTACCCATTTGCTTGGAAACTTTTGCACATAGGCGGCCAGAAGATTCTTAAATTGCTCAATTGATTTTGCAGGATGTAGATCAATTCCCATTAGGTAAAATCCTCCACTCACAAAATGGAGATGGGAATCGTTAAACCCGGGCATCATAAATTTTCCATTCAAATCAATTATTTCTGTAGAATCATCACACATTTTCATAATGTTTTTATCCGAACCAACAAAAACTATTTTATCATTTTCAATCAACACTGCTTCGGTAGTTTTTTGTTTTTCATTTACTGTATAAATATTCCCGTTTATAAATGCTTTTCTGATATTGTTGTGATTATTCATTATAATTTTGTAACAGACTATTAATGAGATTTTAGTTGATATAATAATTTAAAAATTATTTTAAGCGATAATATTCTACGAATATATAAAAAGAGGCGGGCGAAAGAAAATAAAGATGTATCCCGGAATTGGTACTCTGATACTGACTATTTTAAATAAAATCAGTTCAAACTTGCCATTACTCTTGCTTTATTAGACTCAGCTTCATTAATAGTTGAAAAAAATCCTACACGCACTCTGTACCATGTTCCATCAAGATTAGAAAGATACGCCTTTACTACGAAAGCATATTCTCCCTTATTATTAAGCTTTTGAGCTAGTTCATCTGCCTGATTTTTTGTTCTGAAAGAAGCTACCTGGAAGACATAAGAATTACCATCGGTGAATATCATATTTCCGACAAGCCGTTCATTTGAGTCGTTGTAATCAGTTACTACTTTGGTTGTATGCATTGGTTCAGTATTCGGATTTACAAATTTATCTCCTTGAATATAGTCAATTCGGACACGGCGGTTCATAGCTCGACCGCTTTCAGTTGAATTATCAGCTACCGGGAAATCCGGTCCGTAACCAAATACCATAAATCTTGATCTGTCTATTCCTTTGGATTCTAAATATTTTGCTATAGAGTTTGCTCTATCATATGACAATCCTTTATTAAGTTCATAGGAACCGGTATTATCAGTATACCCCGAAATTAACCATCGCGATTTCGGGTGATTCTTCATTATAGTTGCTATATCATCTAATTGAGATTTTACTCCTTCAAGAAATTTAAATTTCCCTACTTCGAAAAGAACATTGCCGGAGAATGATAAAGTCGTTTTTTCCGGCAGATCAATTTTATTTATCTCTATTGGACAGCCGTATTGATCGACTTCGGTACCTACAGGCGTATCCGGACATTTATCTTTATAATCGGGAACGCCATCTTTGTCAGTATCTAAAGGACAACCCCGTTTATCCACAGCAACTCCCGGCGGAGTATCATTACAATGATCCAGATAATCAGGAACACCATCTTCATCATTATCTATTGGGCAGCCATGTTTATCAACAGGAACACCATTTGGTGTCCCCGGACATTGATCTAGATAGTCGGGAACACGATCACCATCATAATCCAGGGGACAACCGTGTTCATCTACCATAATTCCTTCAGGGGTTTTTGTACACCAGTCCTCATCGTCACTTATTCCATCGTGATCTGAATCTTTGACTCCTCCAAAATAAAGTGAGAAACCTCCGAATGCGGTAAAGAAAATATCTTTATCTGAACCTGCAACGACATCATCAAGATTATCGTCAGGAAAATAATTTACATTTGCTCCAATGTTCAGACTAAAATTTTCATCAACAAGAAATTTAAACCCTAATTCACCTATTATATCCCAGGAATTGCGTGAGTAAGCTTTCTGTGAATTTCTTAAAAGCGGATTTCCATTTTCATCACTGGGATCAAAATAAAGATAGGCGCCTCCTGTAAAAGCATAAGGAAATACTACAGGCGAAACAGGAACAAGATATAAAGCGCCGGCACCTGCCTGTATAATTGAAGTTTTAAATCTGGTTAGATTAATTCTGGAGGAAGCTGAGATGTCCGATCCACTTAAAATACCTATAGTGGTAAATGCCCGGATTCCCCAAATACCTTGCTGAGTAGTAGGGAAATAATATTCAAAAAATGTTCTTCCAAACGCTCCGAGTTTTTCCTGGTGAAAATCTGCCAGAGTGTAAGTAGTTCCTCCCTCAAGCGACCATACGATTTTAGCGGAGAATGGATTTATTCTTAGACCGGTTACCTGCTGGGGGTAAGCCGAAAATGAAAACAAAACTAAAATGGTAAATAATAAATATTCTGTTCTCCTCACTGTGCAACCCTTTTAAATTATTATAAAATTATTTTTCCCGTAAAATTTATGGCGAAGGTAAAATCAATTTTTGTTAAAAGTAATACCCGGTACTATAAATTGATAAAAAAAATATTTGAGAACCCAATTTTTTAAATTTTCACATTAGAAAAATAGTTTATTATTCTTTAATTCAAAACAAAAATTATGAGGTTTTTGTATAAAGGATAAAAAGGGGTTTGCGGAAAAATGTAGCTCAGGTTAATCAACTGAGCTACATAAGGTGATTGCAAAAAATAATTTACTTCAGCAAAATTAGTTTTCTTGAAGCAGTAAAATTACTTGTAGATAACCTATAAATGTAAACTCCACTTGCAATATTTAACGCATTAAAATCGATGCGGTGATATCCTGCATTTTGTTTCTGATTTACAAGTGTTACTACTTCTCTGCCTGTTAAATCATAAACTATTAACGAAACCTGTCCGGGTTCACCTGTTTGATAAGCAATAGTTGTTGTTGGGTTAAAAGGATTGGGATAATTTTGCAGAAGGGAAAAATTATCGGGTGACAAACTGATTTCAACGATATTTGAGAAAGAATAACTACCATTAAAGTCAACTTGTTTCAACCTGTAATAAACTTTTCCATCTTGTGAATAACTATCAGTATAGGAGTAATTGGTTTTTTCTGTTGTTGTTCCTTTCCCACTGACGAATCCGATATCAGTCCAGTCATTTGTTTCAGAAACTTTACGTTCGATTTCAAAACCTTTGTTATTTGTCTCGGTTGCTGTAATCCAGTTTAATTCAATAGTTCCATTATTATCATAGGCATTGAAAGAAATTAATTCAACGGGAACATTTTCAATTATTCTCACCGGAAAATTATTTCCAAAATCCCAATGATCAAGTTCTGAAGGAATTCCATCTCCGTTTACACTGTTTGCGGTAGAATATAGAGTATCCCAGTTAACTGAATCTGTTGCTGTATAATTAAAGAACCATGAAACAGTATCTCCTGTAAATAAGCGAGGCTGATTATGTGTCAATTCATTAGCAAGAATTTGTGTCCCGGGGTCCACTGCCGTTAAAGTACTGAATCTGGAAGCTACATTAAAACCGCCTTCTACCATCGGTCCTCCGGTTAAATAAATGCGGTACTCAGCAGTTGCGCCTTTTGCTAATGTGTCCGGTCCTTCAATCCATACCTGCACGGTAGGATCAGGATTTATATTGTGGCAAACACATCCCTGCCCGTTAAGATGAGTTGTTCCGGTAATACCTGTCTCGAAATCGATACCGGCATAAACTATTACCGAAAAAAAGATTAAGACTATTAAGTAATTAATTTTCATATTTCATTGAGTTAATAAGTAAATGAGAGGATTAATAAATTATTGAAAAATACCGCTCCGTTTTTCAGAAGCGGTATTTAATAACATAAACTATTTCATTAACATCATCTTTTTAGTGGTTACAAAAGATGAACCATCGTTTCCTTTTGCTTCTATTACATAAAAATACAGTCCGCTTGAAAGATTTCCTGCATTGAAATTCACATTATATCTTCCAGCAGAATACTGTTGATTAGTTACATCTGAAATCTTTTGTCCTAGTGCATTAAAGACGGTGATTCTTACTTTAGAATCTACGGGGAGATCAAAATTAATTTTTGTACTCGGATTAAAAGGGTTAGGATAATTTTGAGAAATTGTATAAGCAGAAGGAAGAGGGGAAAGTACTTCAACAATATTTGAATATTCAAAAGTTCCATCAAAATCAACCTGTCTTAAACGATAATATTCTTTATCAGAACTGTTGAGATCAGAACTGTAAGAATAAGTATGGCTTTTTGTTGAAGTTCCATATCCCGGAACAAAGCCGATTTTTTCAAATGATTTATTGTCAAGACTTCTTTCAATCTCAAAACCACGGTTATTTGTTTCCGTAGCTGTTCTCCAGTTTAAAATGACTTTACCATCTACAACTTTTCCTGTAAATGAAGTAAGTTCCACAGGTACAAACCAGGGAGAAAATAGTTTATATAACCCGCTTCCGAATGCTGCAAATACAGTCGATGTATCTACGACGTGATAAGCATAATTAGCTGATGGATTTGAAAGAACTGTCCATGAAGCCCCACCGTTATGAGTAATATAACTGTTGCCGGAATATTCTCCATTAATAATATAATCGGAAAGTTGCGGAGCGATAGATAATCCCCACATATTTTTTCCGTTGAAATAAGAAACAGGGTTCCAGGTAACACCATAGTCTGTTGATTTCAGAAATCCACCTCCGCCTGACCATTTTGTAGCCCAGATTAAACCGGGGATATTTTTATCAATTGCAATAATCGGAGTTTCACCACTGGTTGAGTACGGATGTGTCCAGGTTTGTCCGTAGTCTGTACTCCTTGCAATTCCATATCCATTATCACCTACAACAATAATATTAGGTTGATCCGGAAAAACATCAATATCGCAAGGGGATCCAAAAGGAAGTGAACTGGCAATAGTATTCCATGTAGATCCAAAATCATAAGAAGCTTCAAATTGGTTCGAATTCATCGCATAAAGAGTATCGGGGTGAACCGGATCTTTTTGTATCGGAACTCCGTAATAATACCACGAAAAAGATCCTGTAGCTACCCAGGTAGCTCCCGCATCTGTGGTCTTCATCGTTTGCTGGGAATTTTCAATAGCAACTAAAAAAGTATTCTCATCATAGTTACTTTGCAAAACACATTTAATTGAAGAAGATCCCGGAATTACATTTCCGAATGCAGAAAAAGTATCGCCACGGTCAGTACTTATGTACAATCTGTTTCCTGAACCGTAATAGATAATGTTGTCATCCCAATTATTCACGCAGATAGGATCACCAAGGCTGCCACCGGATTGCTTAAGCTGCCAGGTGTAATTTTGTGAATAAGCGAGAGAAAAAGAAAAAAGGAAAACAAGAACAAAGATTGGGTATAGGTTTTTCATATCACTTTACTATTTATGATTTGGAATATCGTAGTCACTGTATTAGCTACGAATTAATTAATTTTATTAAAAATGGGTTATACATTTATGGTATTGATAATCTAATAATAATGACAACACAATAAATTTTTATTAGCAATTGGGTAAGGCCAATTGCTAAATTAATTTGATTAGTATTTTTTTCTCGACGTAGTTTGATCTTTGAAGATCGGAAAATAATATACAACAGTTCTAAATAGATTCCAAAATAAAATTTCACTAATTTGTCCACTCAAGAAAATAAATATTGAGGGAAATTGATGAACCTTGACGCACTTGTATTTGCTGCACACCCCGATGATGCAGAGTTAGCGATGGGTGGAACAATCGCTAAATTAACAGGAAATAATCTTAAGATAGGTATTATTGATCTTACAAAAGGCGAACTTGGTACCCGCGGCACACCTGAAATCAGACAAAAAGAAGCCTTCCAGGCAGCGGGTATATTAAAAGCAACAGTGCGGGAAAATCTTTTAATTCCTGATGGAAATATTGAAAGAAAAAAAGAAAACCTGATGAAAATAATAATGCCGATCAGGAAGTACACCCCGAAAATTATTTTTGCACCATATTTTAATGACCGGCATCCTGATCATATGCATACGAGCAGGTTAGTTAAAGAAGCGATGTTTTCAACAGGACTCGCTATGATCAAGACTTTTGACCGGGGAATTGCGCAGAATCCATACAGGCCAAAAAAACTTTACTATTATATGCAGACTTATCAGTTTGATCCTTCTTTCATTGTGGATATTACCGAATTTTTTGAAACTAAAATGAAAGCGGTTCAATGTTATAAAAGTCAGTTTCATAATCCAAGAAGCAAAGAACCAGAAACTTTTATCAGCCGACCCGAATTTATTAACTATATTGGGTCACGAGCACAGGTTTTTGGTTTTCAAATTGATAAAAAATATGGCGAGCCTTTTTTCTGTGAGGAAAAGATTGAAATGAACCTGGTGCATATGCTTAAAAATTAATGCGGGTGGAATAAACTCTATTCAAGCTTAGCTTTTTTAAGCCTTAATGAATTGGATACAACGCTTACTGAACTCATTGCCATTGCTCCGGCGGCTATCATTGGGTTTAGTAATCCTAAAGCAGCAAGGGGAATTCCTATAACATTATAAATAAAAGCCCAAAATAGATTTTGTTTAATTGTTCTTATTGTTTTAAATGACAAATTAATTGCACTCAATAAATCACTAATCTTACCGTTTATCAAAGTTATATCGGCACTCTCAATTGCAATATCAGTACCGGTTCCCATAGCTATCCCAACATCCGCCTGAGCAAGAGCAGGTGAATCATTTATTCCATCTCCTATCATTGCTACTATTTTGCCCTCTGCCTGTAATTTCTTAACCAGGTCTGCTTTGCCACCAGGCATCACTTCGGGGTAGACCCGATCAATACCTGCTTCTTTTGCAATTGCTTTTGCTGTAGTTTCATTGTCACCTGTTACCAGAATGACTTCCATATTTTTCTTTTTCAAAATTGAAACTACATTTTTAGTTTCACCGCGAATTGTATCTGCAATTGATATTATCCCTGATAATTCCTCGTTAATTGAAATATAGATTGAAGTTTTACCTTCTGATGAAAATTGTTCAGCTTTTGTTCGAAAGTCCTTATTGAAAGAAATATTATTCGATTTCATAAGCATGGAATTTCCAATTAAAACCTTATCTTTATTAATAATGGCTTCTATTCCAGTTCCTGTGAGTGAATTAAATTGATTAACCTCTAATGTGCGAATATTATTTAGACTTGCGTAATCGACTATTGCTTTTCCCAGCGGATGTTCCGATTTTTTTTCGACCGAAGCTGCTACTTCTAATAAATAATTTTCGCTAATACCGTTACCGGTAAAAATATTTGTTACAATAGGTTTGCCGGAAGTAATAGTTCCTGTTTTATCAAACAAAATTGTTGTAACAGATTTCATTCTCTCAAGACTTTCAACATTTTTTATCATAATTCCATTTAAAGCACCCAGACCTGTCCCAACCATTATTGCTGTAGGAGTTGCAAGTCCCAAAGCACATGGGCACGCAATTACCATGACAGCAATGAAATTCAACATTGCTGCAGTAAATGAGATATCAAATACAAAATACCAGGTCAGGAAAGTAATAACTGCTATTCCAATTACTACCGGGACAAAAACGGATGCCACCTTATCAGCCAGACTTTGAATTGGTGCTTTAGAACCCTGCGCCTGTTCTACCAGTTTAACTATCCTGGAAATCATTGTCTCTTTACCAACTGCCGTAGCTTTAAATGTTATGCTGCCGTTTTTATTAATAGTTCCACCAATAATATTAGAGCCTTTTGTTTTCTCTACAGGAATACTTTCACCTGTAATCATTGATTCATCAACTGAAGAATAGCCTTCGATGATAACTCCATCCACAGGAATTTTTTCTCCCGGTCGCACAACTATAATTTCATCTTTCAGAACTTCCTTTATTGGAACATCGATTTCTTTATCTTCCCGGATAACCCTGGCAGTTCTCGGCTGAAGCCCTAATAATTTTTTAATAGCCGATGAAGTTCTTGATTTAGCACGGGCCTCTAAAAGCCTTCCCATCAGGATTAATGTTATAATTACAACGGAGGTATCAAAATAGACATGTTGTGGTGCCCCGTGAATATTTAATATTTCGGGGAATAACACAGCAATTGTACTATATAAATATGCTGTCCCAGTTCCCACTGCTACTAAAGTGTTCATGTCAGCAGAGAAATGCATAAATAATTTCCAGGCAACCTTAAAAAATCGTTTGCCCGAAACAAATATTACAAGCGTTGATCCAAGAAAAAGAATTTTATTCAATTCATTCATTGAAACAGGAGACCAACCCTGAAACCATACTGTCATACTAAGCATGCTTATAACCATAATTGGAAAAGCAAGTATCGCACTGAAAATAAATTCTGACTTTAAATTTTTATAAGATTCCTTATTTTGAAGTTCTCCGGGCGAATCATACTCCTCATCCTGTATACTACTGTTTTCCGGAATGGGTGGAACTAATTTATACCCGGCATCCTCAACAACTTCTGTGAACTTTGAAATATCAGTCATTGAAGGATTAAAGGATAGAGTAACTTTTTCTGTAGCCAGATTTACATTTACTTCACCAATTCCCTCAACCTTTTTTAAGGCCTTTTCAACACGAGCAACACAACTTGCACAGGTCATTCCCTCAACCGGAAGGGTAAGTGTTTTTATTTCATTTGTTTTCATAGCACTAATATTAATTTATTACTTTATAACCAGCTTCCTCAATTGCATTAAACAGGGTTTTCTCATTAACTATGTTTTCATCATATTCAACTACAGCTTCACCGATTTTAATTTTTTTAACTTTTACATTATCAAGCTTTGACAATTCTTTTCTTACTGCCATTTCACAATGTCCACAACTCATTCCTTCTATTTTAATTTCTTTTGTTGTCATTTTTAACTCCAATTAATTAGATAAATTATTTTGCTTAACAAATATAAGAAGCTGCTAAAAAGGAAATGTTATATAATTTTTAGAAAAATTTATATAGTTATTTTTACAGGTATCCAGTGGATTAAATTGCTAGCTTAATTTATCCAGAGGTTTGCGGAGGTTCTTGGTCAATGATTTAAATTGATTTGCATTCATCCCTGTAACTTTTTTGAATTGTGCGGAAAGATGGGCAACACTGCTGTACCCAAGCCTGTATGCTATTTCACTTAATGTTAATTCACCATATTTTAATAACTCTTTTGCCCGTTCTATCTTTTGTAATATTAAATAGTGTTCTATTGTGATATTCTCGATAGAAGAGAAAAGAGTGCTCAGGTAATGATAATCCGAGTTTAGCTTTTTGGATAAATAATCTGAGAGATTGATTTTACCCGGTATATTCTCAACATCTCTTATTAGTTCCAGAATTAAAAGTTTAATCCTTTCAATAATTTTTATCTTCTGGTCTTCTATCAATTCAAATCCGTTTTCAATCAGAACAGAGCGGATTTTGTTAATCATTTCTTCATTCAACGGAGTTTCAACAACAACCTCGCCAAGGCTTATGTTTTTAATCTGCAAACCAAGTTTTCCAAACTCTTCTTCAACAACTTTAATGCATCTATTACAAACCATATTTCTTATATAGAGAATTGATTCACTTTCAGTTTTCATTTTAAGCTAACCATTTATGATTAATACAAAAATAACTTTGTTTCAAAGATTAACAAATTTAGTACATCCCTGATCGAAAAGATTTTAGAGTGGGGAAGTGTCGGATGTGTTCCAGGTACAGTTATCACAATTACCACAAGGTTTTTCATCATTGAATCCGAAATATTTTGAAATGTAAACCCTTCTGCATTCAGTTGTCTTAAAGTAATTTATTACTGAAAGTAATTTTTGATTATCATTTTTTAATTTATTAGTCAGTCTTTCTTCATCCTCAAGTTCAGCAGGAAAGTCCCCTATGATTTTCAGATCTCTGTTTTCCACAGATCCTTCGGTCACACCAAACCTGTCAAACATTCCGAGTGCGGTTTCAATTCTGAAATCAGTTCTGTTTTTAAAATTCATTTGTTCGCGTAGAAGGTCTATACCCATTGAATTTACGGCGGAGTATTCCCTACGAAGAAGATCATACAAAGCGGAGTAAAAATTTGCATCGGGATTTGACCATTTAATGAAATCCATCTGAATATAAAGATCATCCTCCTTATAAAGTAATATGCAATCAGAGGGTTTGCCGTCTCTTCCCGCTCTACCTATTTCCTGATAATAAGACTCTACCGAAGAGGGAACTTCTGCATGAATTACAAACCGGATGTCAGGTTTATCAATTCCCATTCCAAAAGCATTTGTTGCAAGGATGAGATTTTGTTCTCCGTTCAAAAATTCTCTTTGCATTTTTTTTCGGACTTTATCGTCAAGTTTGCCGTGATAAACCCTGTGATTGATTTTTTTTACTCTTAGAATTTGTGAAAATTTTTCCAGCGTTTGAATTAAAGAAAAATAAATTATCCCGGAGCCGTTATATTTGTTTATTACTTTGATGATAGAATCAACTTTTTCCTTTTCTTCAAAAATATCCTGAACTTCTAATTTCAGGTTTGGTCTTTGAATTCCCTGGTGAAATATTTTTACTTCATCATTACCTAAATGTAGTTTATCAATTATATCATTTTGTACTTCGGGAGTAGCGGTTGCCGTAAGGGCTATTGTCAGAGGGGTCCCCATAATTTCACGAAATTCACCTAGCCGGGAATAGTCCGGCCTGAAATCATGTCCCCATTCGGAAATACAATGTGCTTCATCAACAGCAAGCAGAGATATTTTAATTTTTTTAAGTTCAGAAATAAACTCAGGTTTTCTGAATCTTTCAGGAGTTACATAAAGGAGTTTAATTTTTCCATCAATAAATTGTGTTAATCTTTGATCCCGTTCCTGTTTTGACAAAGTCGAATTAATAAATGCAGCATTAATTTCCTTTTTTCTTAGTGCATCAACCTGGTCCTGCATAAGTGCTATTAAAGGACTAATTACTATTGAGCCGCTTTCAAATAATAATGCAGGAATCTGATAGCACAAAGATTTCCCGCTGCCTGTTGGCATAATTACAAGTGAAGGTTTTTTTTCATTCAGAGTCCTATAAATTATTTCTTCCTGTTTTCCTCTGAATTCAGTATAACCAAAATATTTTTGTAGAATTTCTTCAGGGCTCAATTTTGAAATCCATCTCTCTTGAGTTAATTCGATTTAAGTTTGACCTATTACTTAGTAAGATAGGAAAAGAATTGGTAAGATATTATGCGGTAGCCCCGCCGCAACTGGATCCTGCACCTGCGGTACATCCAAAACAATGTTGTCCTGTAACTATCCTTCTGAATTTAATTTTATTCAAATCGAAATCCTTAATATGATCGGGTGCGCCGTGATCGACTGTTAATTCTAACATCTGGTTAAAATCACAATCATATAAATGAACCATCCCATCCAACAGAAAGGGTATTTCTGCACATTACATTTAATGCGGCTGAAGGATTGAATGCATTTACAAGTTTACTCATATAGGATTCATAATTATCTGTTTCAATCAGGTAATCGAGAAACCTGCTAATTGGCATATTCGTAATAGTGTATAAATGATTGAACTCAACCTGGTATTGACTCCAAAGCTCTTTTTTGTATTCATTCTCAAGTGACTCCTGTGAAGCCGGAAGAAAAGCCCCAACCGGATTATACACAAGATTAAATATTAATCCTGAATCAGATTTTCCATAACCCAGAGCGTTCAATTTTTTTATCACTTTTATTGATTTATCGAAAACACCTTCTCCTCTTTGTCTGTCCGTGAAACCAGCTTTATAAAAGGGAAGTGAGGAAATAATTTCGACTTTATTTTCTGCCATAAACTGAGCGTAGTCTTCAAATCCATTTGAATCTAGAATGGTAAGATTTGATCTGACCATAATATGTCTATTTAACTTTTTAATCTCAGTAACGAACCATTTAAAATCAGGATTTAATTCCGGTGCGCCTCCGGTTAAATCAACTACGGGGATTTCCAATGAGCCTAATACATTCAGGCATAATTTCATTGTATCAATCGCCATTATTTCTTTGCGGTCAGGACCGGCATCCACGTGACAGTGTTTGCAAACCTGGTTGCACATTTTCCCGACATTTATCTGAAAAATTTCGATTTCACCTGCAGTTAAGAATTCCTCTCCAGTAGTTTTATACTTAGAATCAAAATCAGGAAATCCACTATGGTTGTTTAAAACTTTTAACTGTTCATTAGCAACAGAAAGCTGCTCGCCGAAAGCTTTCATACTTTTATGCCTGATTTTCATTTCAATCCTTTGAATAATTATTCGTTACTTCACCATTTTCACATTGTAATTTTTTCATTTACATTTTTCATTTGAATTCCATGAACCAGAGATGCACCTCCTCTTATAGCACTTGCAACGTGAACAGCCTCAGTCATTTGTTCAAGATCGGCACCCTTTTGAAGAGATTCCTGCGTATAAGCATCAATACAATAAGGACACTGAATGGCGTGTGCAACAGCTAAAGCTATTAAAGCTTTTTCTCTTTCTGTTAAAGCACCGGCAGCGAAAACAGCTCCATACCAATCAGAAAACTTTTTCCATAATTCCGGTGCGCCTTCAGAAATCTGGCTAAACTTAGGTAAATCTTCAGGCTTATAATAAGTTTCCATTTGTAATCCTTCAATAAGTTGTGAAATAATTAGTACAAAAGTGATTAATAAATATCGAAAGATATTTATTTTTCTAATCTTATTTATCACAAATTTATAAGATTTATTTTACGGGAATATTCAAATGATAAGTGCCTGACAACTTTGTAGATAGCGTATATTCTATAAATAATACAAAGTGAAAAAGGTTAGTTCACTACCTGAAATACTGAATCCAACACGGTTCCATCAACCCATTTAATAATAGCGACGACCTTTTCTTTATTCACTTTAGGTTTTGCTGCAATACCACCGCAGATCTCATCCACTTCTTTTTTCAAATCATTAATATCAATTACAGGAATAGAAGAACCTTTTACCGCTTTAAGTAAATCTTTTCTTTTTGGATTAATACATAAGCCACGTTCTGTCGCTATAACGTCAACTAATTCTCCGGGTGCGCACAGGGTCGTAACTTTATCAACAATTACAGGAATTCGATCTCTGAATGAAGGAATTGCAAGTATTGTACATTTTGAATAAAGACAGTTCTGCCATCCGCCAATACCGTGAAGCAGGTAGCCATCAGAATGGGTAACAACGTTCGCATTGAAGTTCACATCAACTTCTGTTGCCCCGAGTACAACTGCATCTACCATTGAAGCAAAGTTTCCTTTGCCATGAAAATTATAGCTTGTAAATGGGGAAGTATTTACGTGCCCCTCATTTTCTCTCATACTTCTTACACCCTCAAGATCGAATGTTTGTCCGTCAAGTATATAATCTGTTAATCCTTCTTCGAGCATTTGAACAAGATATTTAGTGCTTCCTCCGCGTACAAATCTTGCCTTTACGTTTTTCGCTCTCATCCTATCTTTAAGAAAAAGTGCAAATGCAAGAGCGGTTCCGCCAGCACCGGCCTGAAATGAAAAACCATCCTTCATTATTCCTGCGTCATCAAGAAACTGTGCAACATATTCAGCAATTAAAAGTCTGTCAGGAGATTTTGTTACCTCAGTTGTTCCGGAAACTATTTTTTTAGGATCACCAAGCGAATCAATTTTAACAACGAAGTCTACGTTATTTCCTTGTATTTGCCAGGGAACGCAAGGGAATGGAATAAGATTATCTGTAACAACAATAACTCTATCGGCATATTCAGAATCGGCTAATGCGAATCCTAATAACCCGCAGGCAGATGGTCCACGGTCACCTGTTGCATTTCCGAATGGATCAGCAGTTGGTGAAGCAATTACTGCTATATCAATGTGAACTTCTCCATCCTGTATTGATTGGTATCTGCCACCGTGAGAGCGAAGAACTCCGACCCCTTTCATTTTTCCTTCTGATGTAAATCTGCCGAGTGGTCCATTCATGCTTCCTTCAATGTGATGTATTGTTCCATCTTCCAGGTATTTTATTAAATGTTCGTGAACAGAGAATGATGCACTGGGAAACCAACGGATGTTTTTTATTCCCATTTGTTTAATTGTATCAAAAAGTATGTTGGTCAAAACATCACCATTTCTTAAATGATGATGAGTTGAAATTGTCATTCCGTCTTTTAGTCCGGCTCTTTTTAAAGCTTCCTTTAAATTCTTAACCACTTTATTTCCATCAGGTGGATAATCTATACAACTTCTTATTAGAGGTTTGGATTTATGCCCTTCAGGTTTATAATTATTAATTCCTTTAAATGGAATTTGTTTTTCGCCATTTATTTCTGTTGGCACTAATCTGCCAGCCGCATTTTTGACTAATTTCATTTTCTACCTAATTAATAATTTAATGGAACGCTGATTGAACAGATTCAACTGATAAGAACAGATCAGCATTTAGCTATTAGATCAGTTTTATCAGTGTGCTATTTATTCTATTTCCAGTTTTTGTTTAACAAATTATTTATAATGGCAAGATCGATTGTCCGTAGAGCTCTTTTAACCACAGGCGGATCAATCATTTTATTTCCGAGAGATACAACTCCTAATCCTTTCTTTTCTGCTTCTTCAAATGCTAAAACTATTTTCTTTGCTTTATCGATCTCTTCGACGGATGGTGCAAAAGCTTCGTGAACAATTTGTATCTGTCGCGGGTGAATGCAACCTTTTCCTTCAAACCCTAGAGCTTTAGCTTCAATTACACTTTGACGTAAACCTTCCATATCTCCGACATCAGAATAGACTGTATCAATAGCCTGAATGCCGGCAGCTTTTGCGGCATTGATTAACATCTGGCGTGCAAAAATACTTTCTTTACCTTCATTCGTCCTTTGCGTTCCGATATCCGCTGTGTAGTCTTCAAGTCCTATTGCCAGAGCACAATTATGTTTTGATGCAGAAGCAATTTCGTAAGCCTTAATTACACCGAGTGCGCTTTCAATTATCGGCATAAAATAAATATCATTCTTTACTTTATACTCGAGCTTTAGTCTATTTACTTCCTTTTCAATTTGATTAACCTGATCCGCTGATTCACACTTTGGAATTAAAATTACGTTAACATTATGGGGAACAACATATTTTAAATCCGCGCAACCTTTGGGTAGTTGATTAATTCTCACCATTCTTTCAGCACCATAAAAATCAACAGAGCGGAGAGCATTTCTAACAATTAATTGTGCCGCTTCTTTTTCTGAAGGAGCAACGCTGTCTTCAAGATCAAGAATAATTCCATCAGGTTTGTGTAACCCCGCATTAATAAAAAACTTTGGCTCATTTCCCGGCAGATACAACCGGCTTCTTCTTAATTTATCTTTTGATGTATTATATTTATTTTTTTTACCTGACCTGCCGGCAGGCAGGTTGAATGGAAGAAGATATTCTGTAATTGTTTCCGGCATCAGTTTTTTAATTGCCATTTCAAAACGGGCTGCAATTGTAAAAGGTAATGCGCCACTATCTTCCATTAAAATTTCTGCGTGTTTCAAATTAAAGAACTTAGACATATCATTAATCTGCTTTTTAATGGAATCTCCGTACATTACATTTACTTTACTTTGCAGATTGATTTTTATTCCCCCTGAATTTTTCTTTTCTATTTCAAAATAGCAATCAGAACGGATTGTGTCGCCGCGTTTACCTGCGGATGATTTAGTTATTTGTTGATTCATTTTTTAACTTTTCTATAATAAAGCAAACAATTGAAAAAAACTATTATACGATCAGTTTATCCATGAACTCTCTTGCAGTAAGCTCTTCACTCCTGAAAATTAAATCTTTAATTTCTTTTGGTCTTTCTGGAATCAGAATTTTATCAGAGAGGGCATTGAATTTATTTTCAATATCTTCCATTGTCATTGGTTCACGCGGATCTCCTTTAGGATATTCAAGATATTCTGAAAACTCTTTCCCGTCTTTAGTTTTTAAAACGACTTTACTCGGCTGTTTATCAGGGAACATTTTTTCAAATTCAATAGAAGGTTCGCCTTTTATTTTATCAATAACTTCCCAGATTCTTGGATCTTTCATCTTTTCATCAGAGAATGATTGAGTAGTAATTTTATGATCAACCAATGCAACGGCTATGCAGTAGGGGAGAGAGTGATCCGCAGTTTCTCTGGATTCAGGCCGATACTTGTGAGGATCAAATAAAATATCGTAAGCCTGTGCAAGTGTTGTTAAGGTTACAGTTTCAATCTGATCATAAGTGATATTGTTTTTAGTTACAACATTTAAAGTTGCAGAAATATGAGTATGAGTTAAAGCTTCTGTTGGAAACGCTTTCATTCCACACTCTAAAATTTTATAATTTTCTCCTAAACCTCCGGTAAGTTTTTCAATTTTCCATTTCCATTCTGAAACTCCATCTCTTCCATGCATTTTAACCGGATTTACATTTTGCTCTTTCGCATTCCAACCAAGGAAAGTATCCATAAATCCTTCTTTACCTTCAAACACCGCTTCAGTTCCGGTGTATCCCTTCTGCGCCATTAAAGCCGCAAAAACTCCGGACTGAACAGCCATAGGATCCACTGTATTTTTCATCATTGTAAGTTTTCCTGCTGTAGGACAGCCGATCGTATGATTGTGACTTCCGCTTATTCCAATTGCATTCACCAATTGATCAACATTTAATCCGAGTAATTTTCCTGCAACTATTGGTGATACGAACTGAGTCAGGGTTGCGTGGTGCCATTTCCTTTCGCGGATTCCCGGTACTGCGAATTCGCATAATCGCTGTTCAAATTCATAAGCAAGAACGATTGCAACAATAACTTCTTTCATTGTTGTGCCAACCATTTCAGCAATGGAAAGCGCAGCCGGAATTAAATCAGATGGATGAGAAGGATCTTCCCTCCAGTAAATATCATTAAAATCCTGTGCCCGGATCATTAATGAATTTACAAGCGTTGCATTTACAGCAGGAATTTTATCACCGAAACCAATTAAAGTTGCTTCCGGTTTGCCGCCCATCTCTGCATAAATATCTCTAAGAATATTCACATCTTTTGTCTGATATCCACCGAACGCACAACCAACCGAATCGTATAAAAATCTTTTTACTTCATTAACAACTTCCTGCGATAGGTCTTCATATTTTAAATTGAGCTGCAAATTCTGATATTGTGCTGGAGATTGATTTTTGCATCAACTGATATCCTTTAAGTTTTATTTTTTTAATTTTTTATGATGTAATTCTTTTAAATGATTCAATATTCTTCTGTCAAATTCTTTTGTTCGAGCCACTCTGTTGCTGTCGAGATTCAATTCTTCTTTTGTTTTTGAAAATAGGTCATAAAGGACATAAATCCATGTATTTAATAAATCATCATCAATTTTATCCAGATTAACCTTTCTTAAAAAATTCTTTACTGTAATTTTGTTTACCCCTACAATAATGGATGCAATAAAACTTGCAAAATGGAATCTTAGATTCATTCTTTCATTTTTTGCAAATTCTGGTGCAGTCTTTCTGAGGTATTCATCAATAATATTTACGAAATTTATCAGCCTTAAGTAAATTTTTAAATCATTTTTTTCGCTAAATATAATTGAATATGTAACATCATCTTTGATCAAATTACCAGGTCTTCCCCTAGCAGTATTCGGTTCCTGGAGTATTGTTGCCGCAAAACACTGGGCAATAAACTGCATCGTAACTATTTTGTTTCTAGGTTTATCTTGATTTTTGTAAAAATTTTTCTGTCTATCATAGTATATACCATTAAATGACAAAAATTGTTCAATATCATAATGTATTTTTTCAGTTGCTCTTAATGAATACGAAACAATCCGAGTTTGATTATTTGTAGCTTGAATTATTTGATTTCTTATGCTTTCATTTTCCGTTACTATAACTCTAACCAATATTAGTCTATCATCATTTTGAATATCTTTAGTTCTAAAATATTCAGCAACTTCTTGTGAGGTTTGTAAACCATTCACCACTTTTGGATCTTCAAGCACTAAATCACCGCTTATCATCGGTGCTTTAGTTGCAACTATTGTAATTCCGTTGTTCAACCACCAAAAATTGATGTCTCTCATTGGATTTTCTAAGGTTCGTCTAATAGCCTTATTAACTTCAACAGCTCCTTCATACTCTCTTACATTTACATCAAAGATTGATTGTATCCTATGATTATTTTCATCGGTAATAAATTTTTTGTAGTCTTTTAATTTTACCAAGCATATAATGCTGTCTCCATCTAATATTGTATTTCCACTTATTTTAAGTTTAAGAGATTTTATTTTCCTTTTTCTAGATAGTATTAATAAATCTTCTGCTCCTATAAATTCAAATTTGAACTCAATGTTTGAAAAATAACTTTTAATAGTTTTTTCTAATGTAGGAATTTTCCTCTGTACATTTAGATGTATTTGATTTGAATTCCCTTTTGAAACATAAAAGAAAGAAAATTTAACTTTTGGAAACTTTGAAGCTAACTCATTAACTGATTTTCTTAAAATATCGGCTTTATCTAGGACTCTGGAATTGTAAACGGAAACCAAATCTGATAGACTATTTTTCATGTCTAACAAATCATCGAATGTGGATATAAAGTTCTTTATTGCACTTTCTTTGTATCCTAATTCAGTCTTTGATTGCACAATCACAATCTCAATTAGTGGACTTTCCTTAATTCTATTGTAATCAAAATCAGTTGAAATCAATTGGTTTTCTATGAAAACAAAAAATGAATCAATTCCTCCATCAAGAGGCCCTCCAACTATCCCATTTTCGATTTCTTCATAATCTAAATTATATTCCTTTAACAACTCCTCAACAGAAAAAATTTCGAAATATTCGGATTCACTTAAATTTTTTGCGACTGTCTCTCTTCGTTGAGTAAGAATTTTATCTAAAATTATACTATCATTTTCAGCCAATTGAACACCTTTATAAATTCTTCTTTACCCACTCCTCTAATCCGCCATAAACAATTAGTTCCTGTGCAGCAACACCAACAGGATCAATCGGATAGGTTTTATCTTCTACTTTAATTTTTGATTTTGAAAAATCTATTTCTGCGGTTAATCCTGTTTTTACTGTTAATTTATCTTTACCAAATTTTGTTTTTAATTCATTGACAAGTTTCCGACATTCTATAATTAAAAATCCGTTGTTCAAAGCATTTCGTTTATATGTTTCACTGAATGAACCGGCAATTACTAATTTAATTCCTTTATACTTTAAAGCTGTTGCAGCCTGCTCACGTGAAGAACCTGTCCCGAAATTAAATCCGCTAATCAGAACATCACCTTCTTTTACAATCTTTGCAAATTCCGGATCATAATTTTCCATAACAACTTCCGACTGCTGTTTAGGTGTGAAGTCATCGATGTAAGTGTATTTACCCGGAAAGATTCCATCAGTATTTAAATTGTCCTGGTTGCAGAAAATTAGCTCTCCTTTCAATACTTTAGGGAAACCATCAATCACTTTTACATCTCCAGACACCACCATCTTGCTTTTCATTAACCGTTATTTCTCCAAGAATTTTCTGATTCTTTTCAGACCATTGGTAGGAGATATTTCCAGCAATTGCTGACGAAGCTACAACGGCAGGTGAAGCAAGATAAGCTTTAGCGTTTGGTGAGCCCATTCTTCCTTTGAAGTTTCGGTTTGTAGCAGAAATTCCAACTTCACCATCTTCAAGAAGTCCAACTCCAAGTCCGATACAAGGTCCGCAACCGGGAGGAAGGGGAATGGCACCGGCTTCAATTAATGTCTGCCAATAACCCTGCTTTTCACTTTCTGCCTGTACTTCGCTTGATGCAGCAGCAATATAAAACTGAACTCCTTCCGCAACTTTTTTCCCTTTTACAATTGCAGCGGCTTCTGCCAAATCGTCAACACGACTATTTACACAGGAAACAAGATAAGCTTTATTTATTTTTACATTATTAAGTCCCGAAACAGGAGTCATAGTTTTAACAGTATTTGGTCCTGAAACAAGAGGTTCAATCGTAGATAAATCAATCTTTAATTCTTTTGCATAGAAAGCATCCTCATCAGCTTGTGGGACATTCTGTTCGAGTTCTTGAATATGGCTTAAATTCATGCGAGGATGCCGACCATTTCCACCTGCATCAGAATTAACTTTTTCCAATCCTCTTTTTGAAATAAATTCCGCTCTTTTTTTCAGCCAGTTAATTGTTCTTTCATCGATAATAAATACTCCAGCCAAAGCACCCCATTCAGTTGTCATATTTGAAATTGTAAGTCTTTCTTCTATAGAAAGATTATTAATTCCTTCACCCATAAATTCAATTGCATGATTCAAAACTTCATCATTATTAAAGAAACCGCACAAAGCTATTATCAGATCTTTTCCGGTAACACCTTTTCTTAACTTTCCTTTTAATTCAACTTTGGCGATAGGCGGAACCTGCCACCACGTTCTTCCTGTTGCCCAGATTGCAGCCGCATCAGTTCTTACAACCGGAGTTCCTAGACACCCAACTCCGCCATACATATTTGAATGACTGTCTGAAGCAACTGCCATTGTTCCCGGCCAGGCATAACCTTCTTCAACCATAATTTGGTGACCAATACCCCGACCTGCCGGATAAAAATCTGCTCCCATACTTTTTGAGAACTCTTCAATTTTCCTGTACTTCTCAAGATTTTTTTCAGTCTTATCCTGAACATTATGGTCCAGCGTATGAACAACCTGTCTTGGGTTTGCAAGTTTACTTGCGCCTATTGATTTGAACTTGGGGATTACCGCGCCTGTGTTATCGTGTGTCATAACATATGCTGGACGAATAGATAAATAATCACCTGTGTGAACTTGCTGATTCGATTCTAAACCTACCGCATATTTTTGAGCTATTTTTTCTATTAATGTCTGACTCATTTTTCTCTCCTTAATAGAACAATGATCGAACTGATTTAACATAATCTGTTCTAGTCAGTTTAATCATTTAAATCTGAATTCTATTGTGTTAAAATTTAAATGGTTCAAAACTTACAAAATCTGCATGGTGGACAATTATTGCTTCCACACTTCTTTTAGCCAATTCACCTTCTTTTGCGTGATAAGCAATTATATGCTGAACTTCCGGAGGTAAACCAAACCGGTCAGCAATTGAGACCCCGCTAAACGGATGTCGTAATAATTTGCCAGCTTTACTTGTAGTTAATTTGCCATCTACTTTATCATATTCCAGAAGTTTACCCACATCAATTAATATTGCCCCGGAGATAAGTAAATCCATATCGATTTTAATTTCATCTTTAAAATTTTCTTTCATCCGTTTTGCAATATCAACAGAAAGCTGAACGGCAGTTCTTTTATGATTCATAAAGGAAATTTTGCAATCTTTTATAAGAAGCGAAAAAGGAATCACTTCCAAATCATTAACAGAAAGCACGCTACTCTCTATTGCATAATTCCAGCACTGAATGGTTTTCTCACGCAGTTCTTCATTTTTTATCCAATTTATTTCTGGCCAGATGGTTAAAACTTTATTGCGCATACAACTCCTGTTTTATTGCGTTATTAATTCTTCCTTCAGTTCTTTGGGTCTCTTATGTAATAATACCAAATAAGATTTTATACCAAGCAATATTGCCAGTAAAAACAAAAGAACAGAGATGAAAGACAATACATAATTATCATTCGAAATATTGGTATAGAACAACATTCCTAATGCTGTAAGTGTTACACCGAACATAAATATCATAGGTATAAGTACAAAAAGGTAATTCTCTTTTAAGTTGGCTACCCAGACAGTTATAGCAAGCAACGCAAGAGCTGCCAAAAGCTGGTTGGCACTTCCGAACACAGGCCAGATAGCCATTGTTTGTCCGCTGAATGTAAGTGCGGCTCCAAACAAAACTGTAACAGCGGTTGCCGCAAAGCGGTTTTTTACAAGAAATGACTGTTCCTTACTTCCGCTTATTTCAAAAAATTCCTGGAAAGTATATCTGCCAAGTCTTGTTGCAGTATCAAGTGAAGTCAGCGCAAAAGCTGTGACAGCCAGAGCCACAAAATTAGTGGCAGTCGCAGCAGTTACAGAAAGAAATGGAATACTTTCTATAAAATTTGCTACACCGATTGAAAATGCAGTAACAGGCCCTTTACTTATCAATATCTCAGTGAATTGAGAACCGCCAAGAGCTGACACAGCTATTAATGCGAGAATAGCAAGAACACCTTCTATAAGCATTCCGCCATACCCGATAAGTTTTCCATCAGTTTCTTTATTTAGTTGTTTAGCAGTAGTACCGCTCGCAACAATGGAATGAAATCCACTTACCGCACCGCAGGCAACCGTAACAAAAAGAGCAGGGAAAAGGTAGCCAACTTTGTCAAGTGAGAAAGTTGCTACTGCAGGAATATTCATGTTAGGAGAAGCATAAAATATACCGACTATTCCACCAAACATTAATGCGTACAGAAAATATGAGTTTAAATAGTCGCGGGGTTGTAATAAAATCCACACGGGAGTTACAGAAGCAATAAAAATATATCCAAAAAGAATTAACTGCCAGGTTAGTTTTGTTAAATGGAGGGGAAACATCTCTCCTAACGGTATGCAGGTAAACAATAAGATAACGCCTACAATTGAGGCAATCCATAAAGGAATTTTTAATTTGTATATAGATAATCCGAATAAGACTGCCAGCAGCATAAAGAGAATTGATGAAGTTCCGGCAGCAGGAATACTTGCAAATGTATCAGCAACAATTATTATAAAAACAGCAACCACAAGTACCAGCGTTGCCCATGCAAATATGAGAAATAATTTTTTACCGCTGATACCGATATATTTTTCAATAATAAACCCGATTGATTTTGATTGGTGTCTTATTGATGCAACCATGGTCGTATAATCATGAACCCCGCCTATGAAAACAGCGCCGAATAAAACCCATATATACACCGGGATCCAACCAAAGCCTGCAGCAATCACAGGTCCGACAATTGGGCCCGCTCCAGCAATAGATGCAAAATGATGACCAAGTAATACGGGAGTTTTGGCTGGAACATAATCAACACCATCATAAAGTGTGTGGGATGGTGTTTCTGTATCGGGATTAATTTTTAATTTGTTCGAAATAAATTTACCATATAAACGGTATGCTACAGCATAAAAGACAATTGCAAATAATATTAATATTATTCCGTTCATAAGTATACCTCCCGGAGATATGTTTAAACTTCCTTCAAAAAGTAAAACTTAGTTTATAAAGCAGCTATTACAGCATCAGTCATCTGCTGAGTTGTCGAAGCTCCGCTTTTAAAAACTTCAGCATTTCCCTTCAACTTCATCATATCATAGGTTTTCACTTTTCCTTCCTCTATCACTCTCGCTATTGCTTTTCTTAACTTTTCGGCCTTATCATTTTCACCTATGTGGTCAAGCATCATGCAGGCACTAAGAAACATCGCAATCGGGTTCACGATTGAAGGATTTAATTCCTGATATTTCGGAGCTGAACCATGAGTTGGTTCGAAAACCGCAACCTCTTCACCAATGTTTGCACTGCATGCAAAACCTAGTCCACCGACCAATCCGGCAAACCCGTCACTAATAATATCACCAAACATATTCTCTGCTACCACTACACCATAGATTTCCGGATTTTTTGTAAGCCACATCATTTGTGCATCGATATTTGTATCCCACAATTCAATTCCGGGAAATTCTTTTGCAATTATTTTTGCTTCATTAACCATCATTCCTGAAGTTTCTCTTAGTACATTCGGCTTTTCACAAACAGTTACATTTTTGTAGCCATATTTTTTTGCATATTCAAACCCGGCCCTAATAATTCTCTGGCAAGCCTGGCGTGACATTATCCTGGTTGAAATCGCAAGGTCTTCACCGGGAACTTTCTTAAATGCTTTCATCTTTGGATGTGTTTCAAATGCATCTCTTATTGATTTAGGGGGATTTGTCCATTCAACACCGGAATATAAACCTTCGGTATTCTGCCTGAAAATAACAGCATCCACAAGCGGTTCCTCAAATCCGCCTTTTGCATCTCTTCTTATAAAGTTCAACGGATTACCTTTGAAAGAATGGCATGGTCTGATGCATAAATCAAGTTTAAAATGTTGTCTCAATCCAACAATAGGGCTGAAATAAACAAATCCTTTGTCTTTTAAAGAAGGATCAAGTTCCTTTGCCGCTGCATCTTTTGGTTTTGAGGTTATCGCACCGAATAAACCAATTTTATATTTCTCAAGAAGATCAATCGTTCTCTGGGGAAGAGCATTTCCTTCTTTACACCAAAAATCCCAGCCAATATCTCCATGAATATAATCTGCTTCAAATCCGATCGCATTCAACACTTTTATTGCTTCAGGCAATACGGTTTTTCCAATTCCATCTCCGGGTAACGAAACTATAGTTCTTTTCATACAAGAAATTTCTCCAAAATATTGAACAAAAACAGTGCTTAAAATTAGAGAATACTTGCAAGCTAAGCAAACAGAAATATCGACTTAAACACTGTTTGTTTCAATAGTTAGTCATTATTTAATGTGGAATAAAATTTGACCTTATATACAAGTTAATGTGGAATATTACTGTATTATCATTAAATAATATTATTCAGGTAATTATTGAGGTGAATTTTACTTTAATTGAAGAAAAATTTACAAAATATTGAAAATGACCTGGAAGATCTTAATAAAATTCAGATCCTGCTTCAGAAATTAATCAATCAGGATCATAAATCTGAAAATAGTTCTTCAATCATTAAGGAATTATCGGAGACAATTGAATATTTCCGTGAAGCCTTTCTTGAATTTAACCTTGTTACACAGGCCTCTATCGATGTGATTATCAGACTTTCTGCGTCTGGTAAAATTACTTATATAAGTCCCTCCTGCAAAGAACTTTCCGGGTATGAACCGTATGAAATTATCGGGAAATCTTTTACTGAATTTATCCCGGAATCAAAGATTTATGAATATACAAAACTTCTTCTGGGATTATTCAGAGGAAGAAATGAAGTAATTTTCCAGTTAGAAATAAAGCACAAAAATGGCCGATGTGTTCCTGTGGAAATTAACGGTAGAATAATTGAAATAGGCGGAAAATTCAGTGCACAGGGAACAATGAGAGACATCAGTTCCAGAATAGATTCACAGAAAAAGCTCGCCGATTCTGAAAATACTTTCCGTACAGTATGGGATAAATCTTCTGAGGGAATGCTACTTACGGATGAAGATGGTTATATTTTTATGTGCAACGAAGCTTATGCAGGAATGATCAGCAAGCACAAAAGTGAAATTGAAGGAACCATACTCTCAAGTCATTATGATGATCTTACTGGCAAAGAATCACTTGAACAAAATAAAAACCTCTTCAGGGAAAGTTCATTTCATTCAGAGTATGAAACCAGAGTAAGACTCTGGAACGGAAAGGTAATCGATCTTGAAGTGTCAAATACTTTTATCGATAATCTTAATGAAAAAAAGTATTTGCTTAGTATTTTGAGAGATATTTCTGAAAGAAAATCCAGTGAAATACTGCTTAAAAAGAAGGATCGTTTATTACAGGGAATTGCTGAAGCAACTAAGACAGCTATCTCACAGGTAGAAATAAACAGCGGTTTATCAAAAGCATTAAGAATTCTTGGAATTGCAGCTGAAGTTGACAGGGTATATATATACAAACATCAGGTGGATGAAGAAACCGGGGAAATGTTTGTTAGCAATCTTTATGAATGGTCATCGGTAAATTCGGAATCACAAATTCAGAACCCTGTACTTCAGAAACTTTCTTATTCACGATTTGCTTCGTTAGAATTTTATCAAAATTTTGAAAAAGGAAACTCACTTAAATTTTTAATAAAAAAACTTCCGCTGAACGAACGGGTTGTTTTTGTCGACAGAAATATAAAATCTATTCTTCTTGTTCCGATAATGATTGATAATAAATACTGGGGATTTATTGGTCTTGATGATTGCTGTACGGACAGGATTTGGAATGAAGATGAAGAGTACTTTCTTTCTACAATGGCTTCAACTATCGGTTCAGTAATAAAAAGAGACAATGTTAACAATGAGCTTGTAAAGAAAAATGCTGAATTAGACAGAGCATTATTTGAAGCGGAAAATGCTGCAAGAATCAAAAGTGAATTCCTGGCATTGATCAGTCATGAAATCAGAACTCCAATGAATGGCGTAATTGGTTTAACTGGACTTCTATTGGACACTAATCTTTCAGATGAACAAAGAGAATATGTTGAATCAATCCATTTAAGCGGAGATCAGCTGCTTGTAATTATTAATGATGTCCTGGATTTTTCTAAAATTGAATCAGAAAAACTGGAGCTAGAATACAGTCCTTTCAATCTTAGAGATTGTATTGAAGATTCTCTTGATCTGCTTTCTACAAGGGCGGCGGAGAAGAAACTAGATATGATTTATTTTATTGATCCTGGTTGTCCTTTGACTATTAAAGGTGATGTTACACGCATACGACAAATTCTGACAAATCTTTTAAGTAATGCAGTTAAGTTTACTGAGGAAGGTGAAGTTACGGTTTCTGTTTCGTCTTTGCGAATTGATCAAGATAAATATGAAATAAAATTTGCCGTAAGAGATACCGGAATTGGAATTCCCGAAGATAAAAAACATAAACTGTTCATGGCATTTTCCCAATTGGATGCTTCAATCAATAGATCATACGGTGGTACAGGACTTGGACTTTTTATCAGTAAAAGACTTGCCGAGTCAATGAATGGTAAAATGTGGGTGGAGAGTAAAATAAACCGCGGGAGTGTTTTCTATTTTACACTTCTTACTGAAGCAGTTGAAATGAAATCAACAGATTCTCAACAAAGATATAACGAACTTGAAAACAAAAAAGTTTTAATCATCGATAATAATGAAGTATCATTAAAGAGTATTACAGAACAGATATTAACGTGGAACATGGTTCCTATCCGCACAACTTATCCACAGGTTGCATTGGATTTACTTCAGAACGATGAATTTGATATTGCCATTGTTGATCAACATATGCCTTTGATGGATGGAATTTCATTAGTAGAGAAAATGCGAAAATTGAAAAATGGTGAAGAGCTTCCTATAGTACTTTTAAGAATGATGGCAACAAATAACGGCAGAGTAAAAAAGAACATCCAAAATCCGGTAACGTTTATGAATAAACCCGTGAAGCATCATCTCTTGAAAGATATACTTAGAAAGTTATTAAACAAGCAACCTAATATCATTAAAATGCCTGTCCTGGAGACGGTATCACTTGCAAAACAATATCAACTAAGAATCTTACTAGCTGAGGATAATATAGTTAATCAGAAAGTAGCATTAAAAATGCTTGAGCGGTTAGGTTATTACGGAGACGTTGCTGTTAATGGACTTGAGGTGCTGGATGCTGTTCAGAAAATTCGATACGACCTTGTTTTTATGGATATGTATATGCCTGAAATGGATGGACTTGAAACAACTAAGTTAATTATAAATGCAATTCAAAAAGAAAATCAGCCTGTGATTATTGCGATGACTGCGAATAATATTGAAGAGAAAATTGAAGAGTATTTGAAAGCCGGTATGAGTGATTTTCTTCAAAAACCAATACGACCAGAAACTCTCAGGAATTGTTTATTGAAATGGGGAAAGAAAATATCTGAAAACAGAAGAAATGAAAACTCCCCGGATCAAATCAAAATTATAAATGAAGATAAAATCAGTTTTCTTCAGGAAATAGAATCATCAGATGATGCGGTTTTCCTGATTGATCTACTTGATGTTTATATAGCAGAACTTCCTAAAACAATCAGTAATATTACAACCGCTATTGAATATGAAGATTCAAAAGGGTTACTTTTCAGTTCACACAAACTAAAAGGGAGTAGCCTGACACTTGGAATGGATTCAATTTCAGAGATAAGCATAAAATTAGAGAATGCAGCTAAAGCAAAAATTTTCAACCAGGATGTAAAAAAATTGGGTAAAGAACTTTCAAATAAGGTTGAAATTGTAGCGAAAGAACTCGAAATTATCAGGAAGAAATACAATAAATTAATTAATCAATCCTGATACAATAATTGCCTAAGAAAAATAAAGCTCCATTAAACAGAACACTCGAAATTCTTCCGGGGGAAGAAAAAAAATTAAAGTCTTCAATACTCAAAATAGAGTCTCCGGTTTCCATAAATGAAATAGTAAATAAGATAATTAATCAGGATATATTTTCTGCTATTGATCTCCTGCCGGATTCTTTCGTCGATCTTCTCTTTCTCGATCCTCCTTATAACATTTATAAAAAATTTAATACCAATTCATTTAACATAACAGATTCTGATGAATACCAGGATTGGATGGACACCTGGTTAAAAAAACTTCTTCGACTTCTTAAACCTGATGCATCAATTTATATTTGCGGAGACTGGCGTGCTTCTGCTGCAATTTTTAAATCGGGTTCTAAATATTTTAAATTACAAAACAGAATTACCTGGGAAAGAGAAAAGGGAAGAGGTGCAAAAAAGAATTGGAAAAATTGCTCAGAGGACATCTGGTTTTTTACGCGTTCATCAACTTATACGTTCAATGTTGAAAATGTAAAAATGAAAAGGCGGGTTTTAGCGCCGTACAAAGAAAATGGTAAACCTAAAGACTGGATTGAAGATAAAGAATCTAATTACAGAATTACTTTCCCATCTAATATATGGAATGACATTACAATTCCTTTCTGGTCTATGCCGGAAAATACAGATCATCCAACTCAAAAGCCTGAAAAGCTCTTAGCCAAAATAATTCTTGCAAGTTCAAATGAAGGAGATATGATTTTTGATCCCTTCCTTGGTTCAGGTACAACTGCTGTTACTGCCAGTAAACTTGGAAGGAACTTTTGCGGTCTGGAAATAGATGAATACTTTTGTTTACTGGGGCAAAAAAGATTAAACCTTGCAATGAAGGAAAAATCAATCCAGGGTTTCAGTGACGGATTGTTTTGGGAAAGAAACACTTTATCCGAGCAGAAAAAGAATAAAAATAATAATTCTTAAAAAACTTGATATAGTAGTAATAATTTTAAAAATTTACACCTCGAATTTATTAAATGATAAAGGAATTTTCCGGGTACTGTTAACAAGTTAATGCCCAACTCCGTCAGGTCCGGAAGGAAGCAGCGGTAAGCATGAAGCTTGGGTAACGGTTACCCGGTTTTTATTTTAGAATGCTCCCGAGGGGATCAGGAATTCAAGGTACCCTTTTGAAAAATTAACCTTTCCGTTAAATGATATTTTAGCAATCGTAGCTTTTCTGAAATCAACAAGAGCTCCATTAGAAGAAATTAAATTGGAAACGTGTTCGGATAAATCAGGCTGATGTCCAACAATCAAAATATTATCACCTCCGAGTGAATTGACTAATTCAATCAGGTCTTTTGTATAACTGCCTGCTGATAATATATTATCCTTAATTATTTCTCCTTCGTATTCAAAACATTCAGCTATTAACTCGGCAGTTTCAAAGGCTCTTAAATAGGGAGAAGTACAAATAAAATCGAGTGTTTTCATAAAATAAATCCATCGGATTGCCACACGTTTTATTCTATCCCTGCCATCCTTTGAAAGTCTTCTGTCACTATCTTTTTTACCTGGCTGCATTTTTTCCGCATCTGAATGTCTTACTAGATATAGATTCATTTTTCCTCTTCGTAATTCACAAAAATTATATCAATAAAATTATGAAAATTCATTAGATCTTTATTCAGGCTTTTACCTTCCTTTGAAACAATTTTTTTATCCCATTCATCTTTTGATGTCATAGATACTTCACAAAATAAAACGTACTTCTGATCAAGAAGCAGATTACTTTCCACCTTTGCGGCATTTATTTCTCTGCCGGCAATTTCACTTAAAATTTTTAGTGTATAGTTAACAAAGTGTTCGGTTACTTTTATATCATCTGATTTTTTAAGAAACATTAACATTTTATACATCAGCATTCCATTGAAAAAGAATTAATCAGGTTCTGGTAATCCGGTTTATAAGTATCATATGTGGTCTTGAGAGTTTGCAGTATCAACAAATATTTTTCATTTTCACAGCTGTATTCAAAAAACTGATAAAAATATTTCCCCCCGGAAATTTTCTCGCTAAATCTTACCGTGTAATTTCCTGAAGACACGTTGCCAAGAGGGTACTTTATTAAATTTTCAGTGGAAGAATTTTGGGGAATTCTTATTATAGAAATTTCAGCACCATAATGGTTGTTTATAAACTTCGTCCCATCCATTGGCTTTCTTAAAAGGGAAATTATTTTCACATTATCTATTTCATTCCATTCAGATGTAAGTGGCAGTGAAAAATTTCCCATTTTATGTTCAGTAGTTTTGTCTTTTATTACAACACCCATTTGTTTTAACAGTGAGTTCCTGTCAATGATCTGGGGTTTATCAGTCTCTGAATTAATTTTATCGATTTCAGAAGTTACCAGGGAATCAAAAACAGTTTTCTTGCTTAAATAACGTTTTGTGCTGTTATCAAACAGGAAAGTATCTTGCTCGGTAATAAGTTTACCCGAACCGGAATTGTTAATTTTAGTCCGTATTTCTTTCTGATCAAACTTTAGTATCTCCTGGTTATAAATGGCTCCGGGTTCTTTTAACATGATAAATGATCTGAATGCAAGATTAGCAATACCGCTATCTTCAATTGAATACAATGAAAGACGTTTCAATTCAAGGATTCCTTTTGAAATGAAGTTTTCCTCAACTTTGATGAATTGCTTCCCATTATTTATTATCGGAACCTGAGTCAGATTACCATTTAATGATTTATCCAGTAGCAGAACATTGTAATCAGAATCAAGAATGACGAACCGATTATATAACGGATTCGGATATTCTGCAAGTGCTGTATAATATTTAAATCTTTTAACAGTAATAGTATCAATTAGTATGGAATTGGGGTTATCTGCCGCGGGAAATATTTTGTCTCTTAATATTAAAAGTTTTTGATCGGTTGTATCTTTGCCTGCAATTATCTCCGGAATCACTTTAGCCAGATTCAAATTTTTCGAAGTATTTCCGTTCCTGATTAAATCGCAGGAAGAAAACAGAGATAGTACCGTAAAAGCAAGAAATAAGTACTTGTTCATTCAATAGGTCCGGTTAAACTGAATACAAATGTATAAAAAATATTTTTGATTAGTTTATTTAAGAGTTTATATTTCTTTTTGAATTTAAACTAAAACAGAAGATAATAAACACGGTATCTTTTGAAAATAACTTTAATTTTTCTCCTGCTAACTATAGCCGGTTTTCCGCAAAAGATAAGCACTTCATCTGTTGTTCTTGAAGATATTAACTTTTCTGTAAAAGTAAATGAACTGCCTGATTCAATTCATTTCGTAATTCTAAAGATCAGTTCCGATAAATATTCGGAAAGTTTCAGGTACAATGTTACTAATGGGAAAGTGGATACTTCTATCTCCCTGAATCAGACCGGAGATTTTAAGATTTCTCTTGCAGGCTTCAACTCGAAAACAAATCTCAGAGTTTTACCGGGTATTCTTAGTATTCTTCCACCTTTAATTGCGATTATTCTTGCCTTAATATTCAGGCAGGTTGTGGTTTCTTTAATGCTCGGGATATTTCTGGGAACAATTTTCATTTATGATTACAATCCATTAACCGGATTTTTAAGACTGATAGATACGTACATCATCAATTCTATTTCTGATTCCTCTCATATCCAGGTTATTGTATTCACGCTTTTATTCGGCGGCGTTATCGGATTAATTTCCAAAAGCGGTGGAACAAGGGGCATTGCAAACCTTGTAACCGGTTTTGCAAAAACAAGAAGGTCAAGTTTGATTGCCACCTGGTTTTCCGGGATATTAATTTTCTTTGATGACTATGCTAATTCACTTGTAGTCGGAAACCTGATGCGACCGGTTACAGATAAAATGAGAATATCCAGGGAAAAACTTTCTTTTTTTGTGGATGCAACTGCTGCACCTGTTGCAAGTATTTTTATAGTCAGTTCGTGGATAGGATATGAAGTCGGGCTTATTCAAAACGGGTTAAACATTGTCGGTTCAACTGAAAATGCATATGATATTTTTCTTAAGACTATTCCTTACAGATTTTATCCAATTGTTATGCTCATTTTCGTTTTTATGACCGCTGTTTTGCAAAGAGATTTTGGTCCAATGTTAAGGGCTGAACAGAGGGCGGTTAAAGAAGGAAAACTGAATCGTGATAATGCGACAATTTCAAAAGATCTAACCGAATCATCAGATATTTTTGGAAACGAAGAGAAAGCAAAATGGTACAATGGGATAATCCCAATTGCAGTAATTGTTATCGGAACTATTATAGGATTAATTTACACAGGTATTGATTCATTAAAAGCACAGGGAATAACAGAGTATACAGTTAGAAACATTATCGGGAATTCTAATTCCTATCTCGCTTTGCTCTGGGGTAGTTTCTCCGCCTGTCTTGTAGCTGCAATAATGATTCTTTCTCAAAAGATTATGACTTTAAACGAAACTATTGATGCGTGGTTCCTCGGGTTAAGGTCAATGCTGCTTGCCGTAATTATTTTAACACTTGCATGGGCGATCGGCAGCATTACGCAGGATATGAAAACTGCGGATTATATTATCAGTATAATAAGTGATACGATTAATCCGCGGTTACTGCCTGTTATTGTGTTCCTGGTTTGTGCATTAACCAGTTTTGCCACAGGAACAAGCTGGGGAACTATGGCGATAATGATGCCTATTGTAATTCCACTTGCTCACTCAGTTTCGGTTTTAAATCATTACGGACCGGTTGATTACGATATTATACTTCATGGAGTAATTAGTTCTGTCCTTGCAGGCTGCGTATTTGGAGATCATTGCTCCCCAATTTCAGATACAACAATTCTAAGTTCTATGGCTTCGGGTTGTGATCACATTGAGCATGTTAGAACACAATTACCATACGCTGTTGTAACCGCATTTTTTTGTATGCTGATAGGAGATATACCAACAGCATACGGCTTCTCACCTTATTTGTCAATCTTGATCACTTCTGCAGTAATGTTTGGGATTCTGTATTTCTTTGGTAAGCGGGTTAATTATAAACCCATTGAGGATATTTAATGATCATAGCTAATTTCAATTTTTTGTGTAGGATAATCAATCACCATACATCCATGAGGAACAGGTGTAGAAGTTTCAATAAATTCGGAAACAGGCAAGGTAATTTGAAATTTTGTAATCTTTCGTGAATCTCCGATTGGTAAGCCTTCGTGATAAACATTATTAAAATCTATTAAAAGTTTTGGATTATATGAAATGAAATATTTTCCCGAGTACATTTCTTTGTATTCTTTTTTTAATTGGTAAATTAATTCTTCATTATTTAAATAAGTTAGAGCTTCGTCCGGATTACCAAATTTTATTTTAACCGCACTGAAGCCATTATGAATCAACACTGGTGTTCCTTCTTCTATCTTATTGAAAAGACTCAATGCAGTTTCTCTTGATAATCTGATACATCCATGCGAACTTTTTTTCTTCCCGAGATACTTATAATAACCACTTCCCTGTAATGCATGAAAACCAATTCCCCAGTTAAATCCCATCCAGTTTAACATAAGCGTGCTGTCGAATTGCCGTGAATACCACTTTTCCATTTTTACCTGGATAACATAAAGACCGGTTTTAGTCTCGACACCATCTTCAAGTCTTTGTGTACCGGATGAAATCCCAAACTCAGTTACCGAATCGGTCCTTGAATATAAATAACCTTTTTGTGTGGATAAATTTACTTCAATGAAATAAGGCTTGAGAGTATAAACGGTATCTCTTAAATACGAAAAATCCATTTTAGGTGATTGGTTTGATGCGTCAATAGTTTCCTGTGCAAATAATTCCGGGGAAATCAGGATAATTGATTGAATAAGAAAAATCCTAAATGCACTTTTCATTTTTGACTTTAACTCTTTTGAAAATATTGGATTAATAGATCAGCTTTTTTCTTACCGATCAGATTTGACAACTGATCGAAAGTTGATTTTTTTATTGCGTTTAAACTACCCAATTGTTTTAACAATATCTGTGCGGTTGAAGGTCCAATTCCTTTTATATCAGTAAGCTCTGTTTTAATTGTACGCTTACTTCTTCTTCCCCTGTGGAAAGTTATTGCAAACCGATGAGCCTCATCTCTAACCTGCTGCAATAATTTGAGACCTGATGATGTTTTTGGGATTGATTCAGGTTCAGAATTACCTGGAAAAAAAACTTCTTCAAGCCGTTTGGCTAATCCAATTATGTTGTAATTTTCAAATCCTAGTTTATTTAATATTTCAACGGCGCTCGATAACTGTCCTTTACCACCATCTACCATTATTAAATCCGGGAGAGGGGAATTTTCATCCTTAAGTTTTGAGTATCTTCTTTCGATTACTTCCTGCATACTTGCAAAATCATTCGGGCCATCAACACTTTTAATTATAAATTTTCTGTACTGACTTTTTTTAGGTTTACCATCTTCAAAAACTACCATGCTTGCCACTGAATCAGTTCCCTGCAAATTTGAAATATCAAAGCATTCAATTTTTCGCGGGAGTAGTTTTAATCTTAAATCTCTTTGTAAAGCTGATACTGAATAGGGAACTTGTCCCTGGTTTTTCATTTTCTGAAGTTGAATTTCTTTCAGTTGAAGACTTGCATTTTCTTTACACATTTTTACCAGCGATTTCAATCCACCACGCTGCGGAATCAAGAGTTTAACTTTTCTGCTAGCTTTGCCACTTAACCATTTCTCCAGGGTTTCTTTATCTATAGGTTCTTCTTCAAGTACTACTTCTTTGGGGACTTCTACAAATTCACCATAATAAAATTTTACTGCAGCTGAATAAATATTGCCAGCTTCTTCTCCTATTTCCAGGGATAATCTTAACTGTTTTTTCCCGGTAAGTTTTCCATTCCTGATATTAAAAACTGTGCAAGCTGAATCTTTTCCTTCAAAAGCTAAAGCTATAATGTCTCTGTCTTCATAATCTTCACTAACAACTTTTTGTTTTGATGAGATAACTGAGAGCTGTTCTATTTTATCTCTTATCACTGCTGCATTTTCAAATTCAAGATTTTCTACAGCAGAATTCATTTTTGTTTTCAGTTCTTTTATAAGATCATCAGTTTTACCACGTAAAACTTTAGTAACTTCATTAACCATTTCACCATAATCGTTTTCAGAAATTAACCCTTCACAGGGACCGTCGCATTTTTTTATATGGTAATCCAGGCAAACCCTGAATTTCTTTTTTTCAATTGCATCCCGTGTAATATTCAGTTTACAACTTCTGATTTTAAATACCTGGTTAATCATTCTTAAAGATGATTTCATTGTTTTAACTTCAGTATAGGGACCAAAGTATTTTGAACCATCTTTTATGATTCGCCTTGTTGGATATATTCTTGGAAATGCCTCGTTGGTAACTTTAATGTAAGGATATGATTTATCATCCTTCAGGTTAATATTATACCTGGGTTTTAGTTCCTTTATAAGATTATTTTCCAAAACAAGTGCTTCAATTTCATTATCTGTAATAATCAACTCCAGGTCAGAGGTTTTAGATATTAGAGTCTGGGTTTTTACTGATGGAAGATTGTTTTGGAAATAAGTTCTTACCCTGTTTTTTAAATTTTTAGCTTTTCCAACATAAATAACTTTACCATTCTCATTTAGAAACTGGTAAATGCCGGGTGAATTGGGGAGATTTTTTAATTTGGATTCAAGTATTGTATTCATCGTATCCGGTAAAATTTAATAATCAAAATTAAACGATTATATGATTCAAAAAAAGACGATAATATTTTATAACCAGTGCTTTCTTTTAAAAAAGATCAGCATTCCAATAGCGATTGCAATCATTAAAATCATTACAGCCGGATAACCATACTGTGAGGTTAGTTCAGGCATATTCCATTTACTTGCCTGTGGACTGAAATTCATTCCATAAATACCTGCTATAAATGTTAAGGGAATAAAAATCGTCGATATAATTGTTAATACTTTCACTACCTCATTTAATTTCTGACCTGAATTTGAAAGATAGATTTCAAGCATACCATTTAAGATTTCCCTGTAATTCTCCATTGTCTCAATATTCTGCCTGATATGATCGTAAAGATCCCGCAGATATATATAAGTTGATTTTGCTACGAACGGATAATGTTCTCTTTCAATGGAATAAATTATATCGCGCAACGGAGTAACAGCCCGTCTGAGTTTAATTATTTGTTTCCTCATGTTGTGAATTGTCTCAATAGTTGAAGTGCCGGGATTGTATATCAAGTCATCCTCAATATTTTCGATAATTTCATCCATATCCTGCAAGACGAGGAAATAATTATCAACCATGGCATCAAGAAGCCGGTACATAAGATAGTCAGCTCCCATTTTCCTTATTTTGCCTTTGTCACTTCTAATTCGGTCTCTTATCAGATTAAATACATCACCTTCGACTTCCTGAAAGGTTAATAGACAATTCGTCTTTGAAAGTACGAAAGAAACCTGCTCGATTTTTAATTCTTTAGTTTCATTTTGTATATCAATCATTTTAGTAACCAGGAAAAGATACTTTTCGTAATCTTCAAGTTTTGGAGGATGGTTAACGTTTAAAATATCTTCCAGTATCAAAGGATGAATTTCAAATATTTCACCTATTTCGGCAAGTTTTTCGACGTCATGTACACCACAAATATTAATCCAGCTTACGTGAGAATTTTCCTTAAAATGCTGAAGTTCACTAACATTGACTATTTCTTTTTCATAAAAGGTCTGTTCGTCATAATCAAAAGTAGTGATCTTCATTTTTGCCATCTTCTGTTCACCAGTGAAAACAAGAGAACCGGGGGGCAAACCATGTTTAATTTTCGAATTACGTTTTGCCGGCATTATTAATCCTTTTTATTAGACCTGAATTAAAGTAAAATAAAAAATATGAAGAAGAAAGTATATCGGGGAGAATTAAAAAATTATTGGCTAATTAATTGAATTTTAAGATCCCCCGTGAAACTAATAAAATTAATCTCAATCCTATCAGCATGCACGCTCTCAAGAATAGCTGAGAATGGTTTTATTTTTCCAGTTAAAACAGTCTGATAAACAAGTCGGCCCGGATTTTCATAAATGTTCAGACTTAACTGCCCTTGTTCAAAATTGTTTAAGGATATATTCAGAGTTGGTCTTGTTCCACTCAATTCGGGATAATCAATAATAGTTGTACTAAGATTATTGGCAGAAACAATGAAGGTATATAACGAATTTGATTTAATCTGTACCGGCTGGTTTATATTTCCTGCAGGGCTATCCGGTGAAATAATCTCATCGCGACAGGATGAAAAAAGCAGGCTAACGAAAAATATCAAAGCCAAGGGAATATGGTAAACTAGTTTTTTCATTTACTTAAACCATCCTGAATAAAATTGAAGTAACAAAATAATATAAGTATTATTTATAAATAAGGTATAACATTCCAGGTTTTATGATAAATATCACAAAAAGTTTGAATAATTGTGGAACATTAAACTTTGAGTATCCAAGGCTAAAGACATTTATTTATAAGAAGATATAGTATTATAAATAATGTTATTAAGGATGTGAATAATTGATTTTAAAAAACAGAGTAAAAATTTTGTCCAAGGTGGAACTCCTGAATCTAAATATCAAGATATACCAACTATATCGGGAGCATAATTTTGTCAGAAATTTTATAAATCACGTAAATTCTATCCATCGCCATTATATATTCCTATTTTCATGTAATTAAGGTTTCTAATTTTTGGTATTAGCTATGACAATTAACTTCATTTATAAAAACAAGTTAGAAGTGTTGTTTATAAATGTCTATTAAATACTCAGATTGTAAAAAGTATTTAAATATATTAAATTCGTAATACTTTATACTGTTAACAGAAATAATGGGAATTCATGTTCGGGAATAAGGCCGGAAAACTTTTTTTAATTTTCTTAACTATTTCTTCAATTATCATAATCAGCTTTACTCTGCTAATGAGCAATAGTCTTGCTCCGGAGCATCCTGCCACCGATCTAATTAAGCCGGTACCACATTTAGATGCATTTGGGTTACCAACCGATTCTTTAAATATCTTAAATGGTGTTGTAGTCCCTAATGAAACAATTACTTCTATTTTAAAAAATGCCGGAGTTCCCGATTCCTCAATTCTAAATCTGAATGAGTTCAATGAAATATACAATTTTAAAAAAATTGGAGCAGGAAAACGTTTTAGATTTTATACATCAAAAAATAATTTAAATAAGGTCATGTTTTTTGTCTATGAAAAAACACCTGTTGATTTTATAGTGGTTGATTTTACTGATTCGCTGAGTGTTTACCAAGGTAAAAGAAAAATAAAAACAAGAATAAGAGAGGTATCAGGAATAATAAATTATTCTCTATATACTGCATTGGAAAGAAATGCTGCTGATCCCGAATTATTTGTAAAGTTGTCTACAATTTTTGCCTGGCAAATTGATTTTTATCATATTCAGAAAGGTGACAACTTTAAAGTTATTTATGAAGAGCAGTATATAGGAAATAAAAGCATTGGGATTTCAAAAATTATCGGAGCCTTTTTTAATCATATGGGGGAGAATTATTATGCTGTCGATTTTAAGAAAAATGGTTCGGATGAATATTTTGATGAGAATGGTAAGAGTTTAAGAAAGGCTTTTCTGAAAGCCCCGCTTGAATATTCGAGAATAAGCTCTCGCTATTCGCTTAGGAGATTTCACCCTATTTTAAAAAGATTTAAATCTCACCTCGGAACAGATTATGCTGCTCCCAAAGGTACTCCCATAAGAAGCGTGGGAGAAGGAGTAATTATCGCAGCAACTTACTCGAGGGGAAACGGTAATTATGTTAAGATCAGGCACAATTCTGTTTATACAACACAGTACTTACATATGTCTAAGTTTGCAAAAGGAATAAGGAAGGGGAAAATAGTGAAACAGGGTCAGATAATAGGATATGTAGGAAGTACTGGTTTGGCAACAGGTCCTCACCTGTGTTACAGGTTCTGGAAAAACGGGGTCCAGGTTGATCCCCTGAAAGAAAAACTTCCTCCATCAAAACCAATAGATGACAAATATATAAATGAGTACAATGTTATCAGGGACAGTGTTATAAGTAAACTGAATCAAATCAAATTTAATGATTCTGAGAATTCTATTATAGCTTCAGGAAATTAAGAATTATTCCTTTTTATACAATCCTGAGCATAACATCAAAACGCTTTTCTCTTCTTATTATGAGTATTTATTCGTTTAATCCCACAAATAGAGAAACGACTCATCCGAATACAGTTTTTTAATGGTCTTTCCCTCTATTCCAATTCTTTTATATATTTAATATTCTGAATTTATTTTATGACCATTCAAGTTAATTTTAACAATTCTATAGGAGCGGAAATTGTCATTTAAAAGTGCATTAAGGAGATTCTTCGGGATCAAATCTGAAGAAGAAAAAAACAAAGTAAAAACCCCAAAAGAAAAAACCCGGGATTTCTTTGAATCCCTTTTGTTTGCAGGTATAGCTGCTTTCTTTATTATCACTTTTATAATTCAGAATACCAGAATACCAACCGGTTCTATGGAAAACACTATTCTTGTTGGAGATTTTGTACTGGTAAATAAATTTATTTACGGGTCCTCTTCACCTAAATATATACCATTTACACAGGTTGAAATCCCACATTTTAGGTTACCCGCTTTTCGTGATCCTCATCCGAAAGATATTGTTGTGTTTGAATTCCCCGGCGGACGGGATAAATTAAAAGCAGATGAGCTCGGAGTAAATTATGTTAAAAGGTGCATAGGAACCCCGGGAGATACAATTCAAATAATTGATAAAGTTGTTTATGTAAATGGAAAACAATTCTGGATCCCAACTCACATTAAGTATCTTCAGCCTTTTGCAAGACCCCACGGAATGGTTGAACCCAGAATTTTCCCCAGGGGAATGCCATGGAATGAAGATAACTATGGTCCTCTTATTGTTCCTAAAAAAGGTTACACAATTCCTTTAACCCTGAATAATGTTGAACAGTGGGAAATTACGATTGACAGAGAATACGGCAAAAAAGTTGTAGAAGTAAAAAATGGAATGGTTACTATTGAAGGTAAACCGGTTACATCATATACATTTAAAAAAGATTATTACTTTATGATGGGTGATAACAGGGATGATAGTCTTGACAGTCGTTTCTGGGGATTTGTTGCAAGGGATATGGTTGTCGGAGAAGCTTTTATTACTCTGTTTTCGTGGGATCGTGATATTCCATTTTCCGACCTGTTTAAGTTAATCGGTTCAATCAGACTTGACAGAGTTTTAAAATTATTACACTAAAATTTATAGAATTTAGCTGAGGACAGAATACAAATAGAATGGATCTACTCAATATAGAATATGAAAAGTACAAACTAAAAAATGGTCTCGAAGTAATTCTCCATAAAGATAATAACCTACCTTTGGTTGCCGTAAATATCTGGTATAAGGTTGGTTCTGCAAATGAAAAAAAGGGTAAAACCGGGATGGCTCACCTGTTTGAACACATGATGTTCCAGGGATCAGAAAACGTTCCTAAGGAAATGCACTTTAGGTATATACAGGAGGCGGGTGGTAATTTAAATGGATCAACCAATTCTGACAGAACCAACTATTACGAGAAACTTCCTTCTAATTTTCTTGAACTTGCACTATGGCTTGAATCTGACAGGATGGGATTTTTTTTACCAGCTTTAACACAAGAAAAACTGGATAATCAAAAAAGCGTTGTTACAAATGAGAGATTAGAAAGATATGATAATCAACCGTATGGTCTTTCCTGGGAAATTATAGTTTCAAATCTTTACCATTCCAAACATCCTTATAGCTGGCCAACCATAGGTTCTGTAAAAGACATTTCAAGTTTTTCTCTGGAAGATGTTTCTTCTTTTTTTAAGAAATATTATTCGCCATCAAACGCAAGTCTGGTGGTTGCAGGAAATTTTAAGGAATCATTTGCAAAGCAAAAAATCGAAGAATATTTTGAAGAAATTACAGATTCAGTATATAATGTGCCTGTCAAACCTCAGTTAGTTAAACTGGAATCAGAAAAATATATTAACAGAGAAGAGAATGTTCAATTAGAAAGAATTTATCTTGCATGGCCTTCAGATAAGGCTTACGGGAAAGATGATGCTTCTTTAGATATTCTGGCGGATATTTTATCAGGATCTAAAAATTCAAGACTTTATAAGAACATTGTTTATTCAAAGGAATTAGCTCAGGATATTTCCGCATTTCAGTTTTCAGGAAAAATTGCCGGACATTTTATGATAGTTGCTACTGCGAAAAAAGGAATATCGCTGGACAGGATTAAGTCAGAAATTTTTAAAGAACTTAAAAACTTAAAACTTAAAGGTGCCGCTAATTACGAGCTTACAAAAACAAAAAATAGTATAAGTTCAAATTTTATTTTTTCACTTCAGAATCTTGATACAATGGCAAACCAGTTAAACTTTTATAATTATTTCCTTGGTGAACCCAATTCCTTCAATTTCGATCTTAAGAGATATAACGAAGTTAGTAATGAAATGATAACTGGGATGATTGATAAATATCTTTCGAAACCTTTTGTTGAATTAAGAATAAGTCCTAAAAAACAATGATAGATTCAAAAGTTATAAGACAAAAAAAACCTGCACATTTAAGAAAGGTTAATTTTAATCTTCCTGAAATAAATAAGTTCAGTCTGAAAAATGGTCTCGATGTATATTTCGTAAAGAAAAACACTCTTCCTTTCCTGAATTTTACTCTTGTTACTGATGCCGGAAGTAAATATGATCCCGCTGGCAAAAAAGGATTAGCATATCTTTTTACAATGTTGATAGATGAAGGCGCAGGGAAATATGATGCTATGCAGTTGAGTGATCAGTTCGAAATTATTGGTGCGAATTTTAGTGTGAGCTGTGACCAGGATTCTACATATTTTTCTCTCCAGGTTCTGAAGGATAAATCGGAAAAAGGGCTGGAACTGTTAACAAGCATACTTACCGAACCACATCTTTATGAATCTGATTTCAACCGTGAAAAAAGAAAAGTTAAAACGAGATTATTACAAAGTAAAGATGATGCAGGCGGAATTGCAAACGAGGTATTTGAATATAGGTTATTCGGGCATAAGAATTCCTACGCGTATCCTGTACTTGGGTACGAAAAGGATGTCGATTTAATTACAATAACTGATGTCAGGAAATTTTACAGAAAACATTTTGCTCCATCCAAAGCTTTTATGGTAATTGTTGGCGATTCGGAAGTTGATGAAATAAGAGAACTATTAAACTCTTCTTTGGCAACCTGGAAAATTTCAAAACAAAAAGTACCGGAACTTCAGTTTAAATCTTCTTTCTTACCCGGGATTTATTTTGTTGAGAAAAAGGATAGTGTTCAGAGTGAAATCAGGACCGGAATAATTTCACATAAAAGAAATGAATATGACTTCTATGCAAGAAGTATTCTTAATATGATTCTCGGTGGACAATTCTCAAGTAGAATTAACCTTAACCTAAGAGAAAATAAAGGATATACTTACGGGGCTTATTCACGTTTTACATATTTTAAATCTGCCGCGTATTTTTATGCCTCCACTTCCGTATCATCAGAAAATACAGTGCCGGCCATAAAAGAGATTCTGAAAGAAATTGAATTGATCAGGAAAGGGATTACAAAAAAAGAATTGCTATTTGCACAATCTTCATTAATCAGAAAATTTCCCTCAAATTTTGAATCTTACAGACAAATTGCAGCAAATATAGTTGGACAGATTATTCATTCTTTGCCAAAGGAGTATTTTAAAAATTATGTTGATGAAATAAATAAAGTTACTCCTGAGAGGATTCTAAAGGCGGCAAAAGCAAATCTTCACCCCGATAAATTAACAACTGTTGTTGTGGGCAAGAGAGAGAATATATTAAACGGGTTAAAAGAAATATATCCGGGTGATATCTTTGAACTGGATATAAACGGAGCTGTTCTCAATAAGCTTTAGTTGGAAATATTTAAAAGCTCCGACGGATTTACAAACTTGTATCCGATTTTTCTAAGGGAAGCAAGAAATGGCGGCATTTCAATAAATTCTTCAGCAGAAATTTTAAATATTTTTACAGGATTATGATTTGATTGAATCTCGGACTTGATTTTTTCCGGCGAAGAATTTTTTAACCCCTGGAAAATCTTTTCTTCAACTAAAGTCATATTTCTCTTCTTAAATTCAGCCTCAATCATATCCATATGCCGTGAATTGTAAATATCCGAATTCTCATCAATAATGAAGAATGAAGCATTAAAAAATTTTCCAATAATTGATTTAACGGAATTCTTAAATCTGTTATCCGAATAATTATTTTTCAATTTAAACTCAAGCTCAGAAATGTCATCGTTTAGCAAAATCGCTGATTCTTTTTTACTTCCCTTCAGTCTAGCGAACAATTCCTGTGATTTCTTAGAAGGGATGAGGATACAAGCAAAATGTTCAGGAATTAAAAGAAGATTTTCCAGACTTTCTTTGTTTAAATCAGATATTCCGGAAATTATAAATGCAACCGAGTCAGTACTACGTTTAATTTCGCTATTATATTTCAAATTTGATTGAAGTTTTAAAAATCCACCGGATGAAATTTTCACTTCTGTTGATTTATGAGATTTTGATTCGGCGGAATAAATATTAACCTCACTTGTATCAAACTGATTTTCAATCTCTTTAAGCAAAAGACCTATAGGAAGATCAGAAGGTATATTTACAGTATAAGAATAATTGAGTGAATCGCCTGAACCGGGTTTAATTTTTTTTTCAGAAATCCATGATGAATCGAGGTTATAATTAAATAGAGATTTCAGAAATCTCTCATTAATAATTTTTGCGGGTAATCCTATTTGATTTGATTTACTTTGAAAAGAATATTTTTCAAGGATAATATTAGCAGCCAGAAGCAAAACAACCAAAAGCAATAATGCCTGAATAATAAAGGTTCTGTTCAACGAAATTTTCATTAAGGCAATAAACCGGGAATCCTATTTGTCTTTAAAATCCGCTTTTCTTTTTTCAAGGAATGCGGATGTTCCTTCCTTGAAATCTTCTGTGCCGCAACAGAGTGCAAATAAACTTGCTTCGTAGTTTAAGCCATCTATTTGCGAAATATTGTGGGTGGCGTTAACAGCCTTAACAGCAAACCTTACGGCATGTCTGGCTTTTGAAATGATTTTAGACGCCATCTCTTCTGCTTTTGCAAGTAATTCTGTTTGAGAAAAAACATGATTAATAAGCCCTATTCGATGTGCCTCCTGCGCGTTAATCATATCGCCTGTTAGAATATATTCCATTGCTCTGCCTGTGTTTATTAATCTGGCAAGTCTCTGGGTACCACCGTACCCTGGAATTATTCCGAGATTAACTTCAGGTTGTCCGAACTTTGCATTTTCTGAAGCAATTCTTATATGGCAGGCAAGCGCGAGTTCACATCCTCCTCCAAGTGCGAAACCATTAACTGCTGCAATTACAGGTTTATCAAGATTCTCAATCAGATTAAATACTGACTGACCTTTTTCTGCAAATGTTTTTCCTGAAATCAGATCGAGTTTATTTAATTCTGCAATGTCAGCACCTGCAACAAACGCTTTTTCACCGCTTCCGGTTAGAATTATTACCTTAACGCTTGTGTCATTTTTAATTTTTGTGAAAACGTCCTGTAATTCGTCAAGGGTTTTGGCGTTTAATGCGTTCAGTTTATCAGGTCTATTAATTGTTAAAATTGTTAATGGACCTTTGGATTCAGTAAGTAAATTTTGATAAGCCATTATATTTTTCCTAATAAATTATATAAAGAGGAATTCTAACTTTCAGATCAATTCCCACATACTGCGTTGATTGAAAATAATTATATGTTGCCATAACTTCGAGTAAAAACATTGAAATACCTACGCCGCCGCTGACACCCAGTTTTGAATTATTTTCAACAAAATTACTTCTTCCCGTTTGCGCTTTAAATTGATGTAATACCTGCGTAAAATTATATGCCGCCGAAAGTTCGACGACAGGCATAAATAATACTACCTTTTCAATAAGAGGAGGGAAGAAATACCTGGCGCCAATTGTAAGTGGAAATGAATTAATCGAATAATTTGAATAATCTGATGATTGATAAAATGTTTGTGAACCAGGGAATTGCTGGAATCCTAATTTTGCAAAGAGGAAAACCGGAATATATTCATTATCTGTGTAATCAACTTCAACATTAAAACCATAACCTAGGGCTGACTGATTGGAAAATGAACTTACCGGTAAACGGGGTCCGACTCCGAAAACTATAAATAACCCGCGGGCTTTTTCTGCCGGCACGCCACCGGCGAAAATGGGTAAAGAGTAAACTAAAATAAAAACCGGTAGTAAAATTTTTTTCATAAATGAATAATTTTATTTTCGAAAAATATAAAATAAACTCTTATAGCCAAACACACTGGGATTCTGGAATTAACCTTCGGCAAGCCTGGCAAATTTATCTTCCAACTCGAGGCACTCTTTTTTTAATAGTTTATAAAGTTCATCTATATGTTTTAACCGTGTTCTGAAATTCACCGGATTTATTCTGAAGAATAATTTTCCTTTTAAATCGGTTGTAGAAATCCAGAATTTCCCGGATTTCTCAATTTTTTTTGAAACTTCTGTATGCAGTAGTTCTACTTCAGAAGGGGAAAGTTTTTCAGAATCAAATCTTAAACAGATAGCAGACATTGGTGGATTCACCGCTGGTCGAAGGATTCTTTCATCTTTACAAAGTTTGTACAAATGTTCTGCCTGATCAATGTTTGAATCTATCCACCTGGCAATTTGTTTTGTTCCGTATCTCTTAAAACTCATCCATACTTTAAGGCTACGGAATCTTCGGCTTTGTTCAAAACTATGCACGAAATACTGAAATCTTTTATTATCGATATCATCTTTTAAATAACTTGGCTGAATTCCAAAGGAGAGAGTTAGTTGACGCTTGTCTCTTACAAGTATACTTCCTGCATCAAGCGGTGCATAAAACCATTTATGGGGATCCAGTGTAACAGAATCAGCGGTTTCAATCCCTTTTAAAAGATTCGTCCTTTTACCGGATAATAATACTCCTCCTCCATAAGCCGCATCCACGTGAAACCATGCGCCGTATTTATCAGCGATCTTACGCAAAACCGGGAGGGGGTCAACTGAACCGGTATTGGTTGTTCCAGCAAGCCCAATTATACAGGCGGGAACGAGATTATTTTTTTTATCCTCTTTAATTGCGTTTTCCAACGCATCGATGTTAATTCTGAAGTTTTCATCGGTAGGAATTATTCTTAATGAGTTTCTTCCAAACCCAACCGCATCAACTGCTTTGTCTAGTGAAACGTGTCTTTCTTCAGAAACATAAATACGGTGTTCAAAAATCGCTCCCTGGTGCTGGGCACGGTTTCCCGACGACCAGTCACGTGCGAGTTTCATCCCTATGAAATTTGCCATCATTCCGCCGCTTGTAAGGTTTCCTCCAGCCGTTACCGGAAAACCAACGAGATCGCATAACCAGCGGACGGTTCTTTTTTCCATTTCAACTGCTGAAGGTCCAATAGAATAAGCCCCAAGATTCTGGTTGAGAGTAGAAGCTATAAAATCTCCCAAAATGCCCATGGGAGTAGGAGAAGGTGTAATTAATCCAAAATAACCGGGATGATTAACATTTGTTGTATATGGCAGAAGTTTTTCTTTAAGTTCCTGAATAACCTGTTCTGAACTTATACCTTCCTTGGGAATTGATTCTTCAAATAATTTTTCAATTAATTCCGGATCAGTATCTTTTAAGAGAGGGTGATCTTCAATTTCATTCAGATAATCTGAAAGTAAATCAACAAGCTTATGCCCGGTTTCTCTGAACTCGGATATATCCATCGGGTTTCCTTCAATTTTAAAACAGTATGGACTAAATTAAGTAATGATATCAAAAAAAGTAGCGAATTGAAAAATAAATTAACACAAAATAATCATATAAAATTTATTCTTTTAATCCTTAAAGAAAATGAACAAGTATGAAAATATTAATTTAGAATAATTTTATAATTACTTATAATGATATGGAAATTGCATGAATGTAACTAAGAATACTCCTTAGGTTCCATTTGAAGTTTTATAACAGGACTATTTTTCTCATTGTATATTGTAAAGAAAATGGCAATGAAAATTTCAAAAGCTGTGGTAATATAGAAAAATAAATATCCGCCTATTGAAAAATATGTAGCCGCGAATTTGAAAAGTACGGAAGCTTCATACAGCACTAATATCAGGTTAAATATGTTAATCACATTCTCAGTTGATATCACCATTATCAAATCCTTTAGGAACAATAAAATGATTACAAAATGCACCAGAAATGAAAATACTCGAATTTCATAATTGTTAAAAAATATTATTACAAGTGCCACAGGTAATAATAAAATGAAATAAAACTTTTTATTGAGTATGGCTATTAAAGTTAAGGTACCGATAGCAAGGTAGTAAGATGTGGCATCAAAAGGATGAATTAAATTAAGCAGAGCCCTAACCGGATCACTGAAGGCAAGAATTAAAAAATATAAGAAATACTTGTGGCCTTTTTGTCTCAAAGGCGGAAGTAACCAGGCGAGGATATTAAAGTAAAATATAATCCTTGGAATTATCATTATTAATCACTGCACCAGGGTGGACACAATGTTCCATATTCAAGTGTAATATTCCCATTAGTTATAGTGATAGTCTCGTTTCTGTTTTCTATAGTAGTGTATTTATTCTGTCCCTGGTTAAGTAATTCCAAAACCTTTGTTTTTGAATAGACTTTAAAGACAGAATCAGTTGAAAATTGTGCATTGGAAGGATATAAAATCTTTCTGTTATCTCCGAGAATATAAACCTGGTTATTGAGAATAGTAAACATCATTAGGTCTTTTGTACTTTCAGATAAAGATAGAAGCAGTTCAGATAAAATTGAAACAGAATTTGTTACTGATCCGAATTCATTTTCCGCTGTTTCATTTGAAATAATCTCTCCATGATTCTGATTGTCTGCCATTAATTTCCCTTGTTAAAAAGAGTATTTACTAAGATAAGTTATTTTCAAGATATTAGAAAAATCTCACTCGCTATTTCTGAATCTTACACCCAGGGCAGTAGAATAATCAATTGAATATTTTATAAGTTCAGGTAATGAATTAAGGTTCAGTTTCTGCATAATATTTATTCTATGAGTATCCACTGTTCTTTTACCAATGTTTAATCTATCGGCAATTTCACTGCTTGTCAAACCCTCGCTAATTAAGAGTAAAACTTCCTTTTCTTTTTCGGTTAACCTGGTTGGCTGGATAAATTTGGGAACTTCAATAAAGCTGTCGTACCTTTTTACTATTTCCTCTATTTGGGTATCAGTATAATTTTTTCCGAAGTACCTGTTTCCGTTCATTAAAGTGCTGATTGCCTTGATCAGTTCGCTCTTTAAAATATTTTTATTAATTAATCCGTCACCTCCTGATTTTATGCAATGATATATATAGTCTTCACCTTCGTGCATAGACAGGAATAAAATTTTGACTTTTTGATCCTGCTTTCGAATTAGCTTAGCCGCTTCAAGTCCAGTCATTTCAGGCATTGAAATGTCCAGCAATATAAGATCAGGCTTCAATTCAAAATATTTGTCTAAAAGCTGGCTTCCATTATCAGCTTCTCCTGCTATAATTATATTTTCTTCCGATTCAATAAGGCTTATAATTCCGCTTCGGAAAAGTGTATGATCATCTGCAATAACTATTCGTACTATTTTTTTATCCATTTTAGTCTCCCGGTATTGGAATGTTTGCCATTACCACAGTTCCCTCGCGGGGAGTCGAATCAATTTTGAATTCTCCACCGAAACTTTCAACCCTTTCTCTCATATTAAGCAGACCATATCCTCCAAATTCCTTTTCATGAAATACCGTATTAAGCTCAAATCCCTGCCCGTTATCAGAAATTGCAAATCGCAGGTTTTGTCCATTATCCTGAATTATAAGGTTAAATTCAGTAGCAGAAGAGTGTTTAATTATATTATTAAGTGTTTCCTGTGCAAGCCTGAACGTAAACAGTTCCAGTCTCTTATCCAGTCTTCCATTTAAATTATGAACATTTAAAGAGCCATTAATTCCGCTTTGCTCAGAAACAAGATGAACAAGTGAAGTAACTGCAGCTCCAAGTCCTAACTCGTCGAGTATCTTCGGTCTCAGGTTATAGATAATTGTTTTTAGTTCTTTAATAGTATCTTCCAGAATATTATCAAGCTTAGTGATTTCATCATTATTTATAGCTGAGTTAATCTTTTGTTCGATACTCTGGATTCTCAATTTTATCAGTAGAAGTCCTTGACCTATGCTGTCATGAAGTTCTGAAGCTATACGGTTTCTTTCTTCCTCGATTTGTTCCTGTAAATAATTACTAAGTCTTTTTAAACGGTCTTCAAGATTTTTTCTTTTAGTGATATCGCGGAAATAAATTTGGGCAATCTGAAGATTAGAATTCCCGACGAATAATACTGTAAAATGATTGTCATTAAGCTTAATTGTATTAGAAAATTTATTGTCAGAGTCTATCCCTTTTTGGATATCATTCAAAGTAAGAAATGGGAGAATACTAGTAATTTTGTTTCTTTCAGAGCTTAAATCGAACATATCTTTAGATGCCACGTTACTTAACAATATACTGCCCGTCCTGTCAATTCGAATTATTGGATCGGGATCAAGTTCAGCAAAAAGTGCCATTAATCTGCTGTTTTTTAATTCAATTTCATTTTTTTCATCTCGATGCTTTTTATTAAGAGGTAGTATAATGTACTTACTTACAAAATAAACAAGAACAGCAACCAGAATTACAAATAACAGCGAAAATAATATTGGATTATTTGGTGATAGGAAGTACTTAAGATATTGATGTAATTCTTCCTTCATAAAATTTCAATGCTCCGGCGTAAAGTATATGAGTAAGATATTGTATCGAGGTTTTAACTGAACCAGGAGATGAATTATCATTGAAAGAATTAAGTGCGTTAAAAATAAGTTCATCAGGTATCCGTGGGAAAAATTCCTGTACTTTCTTCGTAAAATAGTATTTATCCTGATACTCCTCAATATTGAAGTAATTCTCTTCAATAATAGATTTTATTGCGATATGGAAATTTTTATACGAAATCAATTTTTTTAGGGGAAATATAAGGCATAAAATTACTCAATAAATCCGTAGAATTACGGAGATTATTTTTTCTTACAAATTCAGTAATTGTACTGATGTATTCATTTAATTGTTGAATTAACTTTTAATTGTAGGAAGTAATTAATCTTTGGGGTAAGATATTCTTCTTATAAATTTAATATAGCTTCAACACACTCTCTCTCCGCCCCTACACCAACGTAGGGGCTTTTTATTTAATTTTAAAAATCCGTAATTATACGGATGTGCAATGTGTAAAAAACTTTTAAGTTTAAGTTATAAGGAGATTATGACCCGAGGGGTAGGACAGTCTTCTTATTTGAAAAATGAGAGGTTCATCTCATTATAACCTCCGCTTAGCCGCGGAGGTTATTTTATCGTAGAAGAACCATTTTCATCGTTTTTGAAAAACTTCCTGATCTTATATTATAGAAATATATCCCGCTTGGTAAATTGCTTGCGTTAAATGTTAAATCGTGATTCCCTTTATTCAGATATTCATTTATGGGTGTACTTACTTCTTCACCCAGAGAATTAAAAATCTTTATAGTGGTAAACCCGGCATTAGCCAAAGTAAATCTAATTGTAGTAGTAGGATTAAAAGGATTAGGGTAGTTTTGATATAATTTGAATTCATCCGGACTATTTGTGGCATTTTCATTAACTCCGGTTACTAATCCCCGGTAAAGTTTTATCGGTCCTGCATCCGGGACTACAGAAGTCTGGACAACATTGCTGTTACCTGAAAAATAAGCAGATGTGTAATCATAAAAAGATCCCTGGAAAACAGAAACATCTGTCCAATCATCAGGAACAATAATATCAGCAGTAAGTGGGAAATTATATATTGAATTAATAAGAGTATCGCTTAAATTAATTATGATTTCCGAATCGGCAACAGAAACAATATCATAGTAATAGCTGTCTCGTTCTTTCATATACCTTGTAATATCTCCGACAGGCGCAACCCAAAGATCACCATTCTGTTCCGCATTTGAAACGAACTGACAGGTAGAATCAAACCATTGAACTGAGATTGGTTGATAGGATCCCTGACCTATTGCAGAAGCTATAGAGTCGAAAGGAATAACATCGTGAGCCTGGAGTAATCCCCATTTTTGCTGTGTTATAGTATTATCAACGTAATCATAGAAATCCTGAAGTTCATCAAGGTCATCTGCCGGAGTATTTCTCGGCATGTCAAATTCAATAACACGGGAACCCACTTTATACCAATCCTGTCCTGATAATGAGGAATTAACCGGATCAACAGAAATTGCACGGGCGATTTCATAAAACTCTGATGTATAATAAAGTACGTCATTATTATATTCCGAGTAGGGATAAGCTAAATCAATACATTTTTTACCGGGGATTTTATTCTCAACACTCTTCTTTGACTGGTATAATTCATATAACAATGTGCCGGAGGTTAATGTGTCTCCTATAGGAAGGCTTTGCAGGTGAGGGTGTGTAACGGTGTGTGATCCGATTTCATTCCCTGCATCCGACATCTCAATGAATTCAGGCCAGGTACCATACCTCCAGTAAGGTCCCCAGGGATCATCCAGTGGACCAGTGATTACATAGAAAGTTCCTTTGAAGCCATATTGCTCAAAAATAGGAAATACGTAATCATACTGCGATTGAAGACAATCATCGAAGGTAAAACTGAATGCTGCAGTTTTATCATCTTTCCATGTTTTTACTGAAACATCACCAATGCTTGCAGGTTTATAGGTTATTCGGGCAATTTTATTTTTATTCTGCGAAAAAAGATTGCCGGGAATCAATAAAAAAAATGCCAGCAGAGTGACAAATAAATAATTTTGCAAAAAGCTTCTCATTTTATCCAACAAATCTTCTTAAAATATCTGTAAAGAATATTGCTAATATAAGTTAAATCAACTAAGATTTAAGACACATAATTTTTCACTCATTATTAAGGAATAATATAATTTGTTTTATCTTTGTTGAAATAATTTGAATTGATTGTTTTGAAGAAATTATATTTAATCTTTCTACTTCCGTTAACGATTTTTGCACAGAATTCTAAAGTTATAACGTTTAGAATACACGCAAGTAATGTGCCGGATAGTGCCAAAATTTATATTACAGGTAATATTCCTGAGTTGGGGAACTGGCAGCCTAATAAGATTACTTTAAAGCATATTTTTCAAAATATTTGGGAAAAAACATCTTCTTTTCCGGAAGGATTAAAAATTGAATATAAATATACATTAGGCTCATGGAATACAGAAGCACTAGATGAATCAGGCTACATTCCTCCCAATAGTAGACTAACTGTAAAAAATGATACAGTAGTAGAGATAAATATTAATCTTTGGAAAAATCAGGTTAAGACAAAATTAAAAGGGCAAGTTACGGGAAGAGTTGACACATATGCCAATTTAAAAGGGCAGGGGATTTTGCCAAGAGATATTCAGGTTTGGCTTCCACCCGGATATGAAACTGATACAACCGTCCGTTATCCTGTTCTTTATATGCAGGACGCTCAGAATCTTTTTGATCCTGCAACATCAAGTTTTGGAGTTGATTGGCAAATTGATGAAACAGCAGATAGCCTTATTAGAACCGGGCTTATTAAACCGTTGATTATTGTTGGTCTCAATAACACAGAATGGCGTTCTGCCGAATATGCTGAGAACGATACCGGATATGCTTATATGAAATTTGTTGTAAATAAAGTTAAACCATTTATCGACTCAACTTACAGGACAATGAAAAGTCCCGAAAATAATGCAATTGGAGGCTCATCTCTCGGAGGATTAATTTCCTTTATGCTTGCCTGGAATTATCCGGATATTTTTTCGATGGCAGTGTGTGTATCGCCGGCATTAAAGATTTTCAATATCGATTATGTAGATAATGTAAGAGATTACAATGGTATTCATAAAAATTTAAAATTTTATTTTGATTCGGGAACTAATTCCCTGGATTCTCTATTAGTTCCAGGTACCCTGGAAATGATTTCTGCTTTGAAGGATAAGGGTTATAAAATGGGGAAAGATATATTGTGGTATGAAGATACGACAGGCTCACACAACGAAGCGTCCTGGGCAAAAAGAGTCTGGCGTCCGCTGTTATTTTTCTTTGGGATTAAGAACTAATTACTTTAAAACTTTTTCAAAATGCTGGTAATCTTTTCGGTCTTTCCAGTCTCCTCCCCAATCCCAGCCTAAAGATTTAAATTCTTTAACTAAAAATGAATTTGCGGTTATAGTTCCCTGTCGATTGGGTTTATAAACTGCTCCTGATGGTTGAATTAAATCCTTCCTGATATATGGATTGAATAGAGGGTTAATATCAATGGCTGTTCCGAATGAATGATTGGATAATTTTTTTGTGCCGGCAATGAACCTGTAATTAAAGGCGGATGTATTATTATCCTCCATTGATTCTTCGTCGTTCCAATTATATTTAACAATTGGAATTACTTTGGCAACAGGGAATTTTTTCTCAGTAATAGTACTGAAAATTTTTTTTATATCACAAATTAGGTTTTTATTAATTACCAATTGCCCCTGGTGTAATTTATTATCAAATGAAAAGTAATTCACAGTTACCAGCCTGAGATCTCTCTTTATTTCATCCGGTATTTGAATTCCATTTAAAGCTGTTTCGGCAGAATAATCTGAATCAATAATAATTTCCTGGTCTAAACTATCAGTCATAATTGTACTGTTAAGATTTTCTTTAAATGAAAAATCTGAAATCGAATTTAAGAATAAAAGTGATCCAGTTGAAATTAGAACCAATATGATCTTCATCATCAAGTATTAATTAGGGTTTATGAATTAGTTATACAAATAAATATATTTAACAATCAAAATAAAGGAATTATAATGAAGAAAACACTTGCAATTGTATTTCTGGCACTAACTTTTATTTACTTCTACGGATGTTCAAAAAATCCTGATATTATTAAAATGAAAAGTGGTTTAAAATATGTTGAAGATACTGTAGGAACCGGACGTGAAGCAAAAATCGGAGATTTGGTTTCAATAAGATTTAACGCTTGGATAATTAAAGATTCAACGGAAAATCCATTCAAAGACTGGTCAAAAGATTCCACCAAAGCTAAACAATCAATAGGTTCAACACAGGCTTCCGGAAAACCTTATAAATTTTTATTAAAAGAAGAATCATTCATTAAAGGTTCAGCTGAAGGCATTGCGGGAATGAAAGTTGGCGGCACCAGAACAATTGTTATTCCTGCTAATCTTGCGTATGGTGAAAAGGGAATAGGACCTATTCCCCCAAATTCTAATCTTAAAGCAGTTATAACTCTTGTAGATGCAAAAGAACCGGTAGTAGCTAATTTATGGGATGTTGATTCTACGAAATATAAAACAACCAAAGACGGATTGAAATACGTCATAGTAAAGGATGGAACCGGTGCTCAGCCTGATTCCGGCGATATAGTTACAGTTAATTATTCCGGCTACCTTGCTAAGGACAGTACAAAGTTTTACAGTTCAGTGGAAACAGATGAACCCATTACTTTTAAACTTGGCACCCATATGGTTATGCCTGGCTGGGATGAAGGAATTGCTTTATTAAAAGAAGGGGCCAAAGCAAGATTGGTTATACCTCCTGCACTTGGGTACGGAAACAGACCTAATCGAGTTATTCCTCCGAATTCAACATTAATTTTTGATATTGAACTTGTAAAGGTTGAAAAACAATAAGGATAGTTTTTCGGAACAAATGATTATTAAACCTGCCTTTAAACGGGCAGGTTTTTTTTGCAGATAATTGGATTTATAAATAAAATTTAATAAGGGAAAGTGCTTGCGAATAATAACTTCTGCCAAAGAGATTAAGATGATTTAATACGTGATATAGCTTGTAAATATTTTCCCTGTATTCCCAACCGTCTTTTAAAGGGTAAGATTCATTGTAGGAAGTGTAAAACTCTTTCGGATAGCCTCCGAATAATTTTGTCATAGCAAGATCAGCTTCCCTGTGTCCGTAATATACAGCCGGATCGATCAAACAGGCATTTCCATTTTTATCAACCATATAATTTCCGCTCCACAAATCGCCATGAAGCAATGACGGTTCTTCCTCAGAGCCTGTAAGAATATCACTTATTTTGTTTTCAAGTTTAGCAAAACTCTTTCTTAATTCATCAGTTGCCAGGTTATTGCTTTCACAGAGCGTCAATTGGAATAAAAGTCTTTTTGTAAAATAGAATTCCACCCACCCAGTATTATTTTCATTCAAATTTTTTTGCGGAGTAGATCCGATGTAATTATCTTCATAAAACCCGAAAGATGATCCATTATATTTATGCAGCTGAGCAAAATTTCTTCCAAAATCTTCAAAAAAATTCCCGGATTTTGTTCCTTCTTCAATAAATTCTTCAACAAGGTAGTATTCTGTGGCTAATGTTACTTGCGGTACTCTTATTGCCCCTGCGTTTTGCAGCTCTTTTAATCCGTGTGCTTCTTTTTTGAACATATCCGGTGGAGTATGTTCATTAATTTTTACAAAGAATTTTTCTCCTTCATCTGATGTAATTTTATACGCATTACTGATACAGCCGCCTGATAAGTTTTCTGATTTTAATATTAAAATCCCGGTTTGATTTTCTATATCTGTTTTAATCTTGTCACTTAAGCTCATTCTTTAACCTGTTTAAGAGTCCCCGGCATGTATCAACTAATATCTCCATAACCTTTTCAAATCCTTCAGGTCCACCAAGATACGGATCAGGAACCTCATCAGTTTTAATATGCCTGCTGAATTCAATCATTTTATGTATTTTATTCAGATATGCTTTTCTTCTATCTAAGTTTTTTATTTCATCGAAAACTTCATTATCCATTGTGATTATATAATCAAATCTTTCAAAATCAATTTTAGGATCAAACTGTCTTGCTTTACTCTTTAGAAAATACCCTCTCTTTGCCGCATGAAATTTCATCCTTGGGTCGGGAGACTCTCCTGTGTGATAACCGATTGTTCCGGCGGAATCAATTTCAATTTTATCACTAAGTTTTTCTTTATCTACCATAGATTTTAATATTCCCTCTGCTGCGGGTGAGCGGCAAATATTTCCCATACAGACGAACAAAATATTTATTTTTTCCATGAATGATTTCCCTGACCTGGTATAACTAAAAGAATACAAATATATAAAATAAAAATTATATGATCATTTTGAATATTAATATTCCCGTACCAGTTATCTACTTGCTAAATGAAAAATATTTTTTTATTCTATCAGCATTGTTTACAAATTATTATCGTGCTAATAAATTCAGATTCAATCAGATAAAGATTGAATTGATATTAATTCTCAGAAGGAATAAATATGGCTTACACAATCACCAAACTTTGTCTTAACTGTAAGGATATTGCCTGCACGCAGGTTTGTCCTGTGGATTGCATTTATGAATATAAGGGAGACGATCCCACGATTCCGAAGGAAATGTTATTAATTGATCCTGATGAATGTATTGATTGCAATGCCTGTGTACCGGAGTGTCCATGGGAAGCAATTTTTGAAGAAGAAATGGTTCCTGATATTTTCAAAGAAGATATTGAACTGAATGCAAGAATAGTCGGGAAAGAAAGGGTAGTCCCGCAGCGTGAGGAAGGGAAACCGCTTCCAACTCCTGAAGAAGTGGAAACGAATAAGAAAAAGTGGGGCTATACAGAATAATTTAAATTAAAAATTTCTTAAAGCCGGATTTATTGGTTAATTGATCCGGCTTTTTTATTTTTTGAACGTATTTTTTTAATGTCTATTCAAATAAGGTTTGTGTACTTATTTAGCTACATAAATTTTGTATAATCTTAGTATATGGTCTTAAATGTGTAGTTCTCAAATGGCATCCGATTTGCCTTTTGGGGGAGTCTTACAATAAAGAGGAAAAGATGAAAAAATTAGTAGCCTTAATATTTTTAATTGGTTTTACAGGTATAAACGCACAGGTAAATACTGCTGCAATTAAACTTGGTATTTTTTCGCCTGCTTCAACAGGCGGCGGATTTATAATTGGATATGAAGGCGCACATTATGTTGATAAGAATTTCAGTTTCGGATGGAGTATAGACTGGTTTCACAAAAATTATGTCGATAAAACTCTTATTAATAATCTCAATGAACAGGGTCCTCCCGTTGGCGGTGGTGAGATAAATGAATTGAGAGCGAAGACTAATCTTCACGATTTACCAATGATGATACATATATCAGGAAAAACTCTCGTTGCCCCATACACTCAGGCCTATCTTACGGCAGGAATCGGGGCGGAAGTTCTTCTGATAAATTATAGCAACTATATTGACCCGACCAAAGATGAATTCCAGGCAGCTTTTGATTTAAACTGGAGAGTTGGAATCGGTGGAATTTATGAATTAAGTAAAAGTGCTGATGTATTCGCAGAACTTGCTTATCACTCTTCTTCGCCAAGCTGGACTTACGAAACCCAGGATGCAAATGGAGTTAAAAAAACCTTTGAAAGAGTTTTTGACATGAGCGGAGTAATGTTCAGGGTGGGATTCAGATTTTATTATTAAACCCTTTCCAAATCATTTTCTTTAAGCAATCTCATAAACCGGGATTGCTTTTTTTATTCACCTATCATTGTTACAACAATCCTTCTGCCTCCGCCTCTGTTCCTGTGTTCGCATAAATAAATTCCCTGCCAGGTGCCGAGATTAAAATCTCCGTTTTTTATAGGGACCGAAACACTGCTTCCTAAAATTACAGATTTAATATGAGCAGGCATGTCATCCGATCCTTCATTATTGTGATCAAAGTAGGGAGCATTTTCGGGAACCAATTTGTTAAAATGTTTTTCCATATCGCTTCTTACTGTAGGATCGGCATTTTCATTTATAGTTAAAGAAGCTGATGTATGTTTTATAAATATATGTGCAATACCTGTATTTATATCTTTAATCTCATCAATCTGTTTCAAAATTTCATCAGTTATTAAATGGAAACCTCTGTCTTTTGGTTTCAAACTGAATTCTTTCTGTAAACATTTCATTTTATTCCTTAATATAAAACTTCAATGTATAAAAATGATTTTATTAAATTGTAATAAGTTTATTCACAATCATAATCTTACTTTCAATCCTATTCTAAAATCTAAACATACTCAAATCCTTAAAAAACAAACGGTAAAGATCCAAAAGATTATGATGGCAGCACTTATGATAAAAAGTTATAATAATCAGTTTACAATTTGACTTTTAATTTATTGTTTCTGTTTACAATTTCATATAAATTAATACGGAAATAGAAACCTTTTAGGAGAATATGAAAAAAATAAAAATAAACAGCATTCTTACTCTTGCTCTTATAATTAATATTATTTTTTTATTCTCATCCTGCAAAAAAGATAATCCCATTCCACCTGATGAACAGCCCAAAATAAATTTAGCCTTAGCAGACACAAGCTGCACAGAAGCGTGGATTAAGCTAAGCACAAGCAATATTTCTTTACCTGCAAATGCTGAGATTTTAAAAGATGACAGCATAACCCAAACAATTAGCTTAACAACAACAGATACTAATTTATATATAGACTCACTTCTTCCAAATCATTCATACAAATTCCAATCAATTATTCAGTCAATCAACCAATCCAGCAACTCGCTTAGCGTAACTACTATGGATACAACCTCCCACAGCTTCACCTGGTATACCTGGACATTCGGTGGAGATGCCGGAAGCTGCACACTTTATGATGTCGCAATAATTAACGAAAATGATATCTGGGCTGTGGGTGAGATTGATATTGCTGATACAAGCATAAATGGTTATACAACTTATAATGCTGTACACTGGGATGGTACTACCTGGAAGCTGAAGAGAATTTCTACTGTTTATAATGGGAACTTAATTACACCACCATTATATGGGGTATATTCTTTTTCCTCAACTGATATTTGGCTTTCCGCTGGTATTCCAATCCACGGGGACGGTGAGAACTGGGTCCAATATCATTTATTTGATATGGGAATTTTACGTCAGGATGATGGTTATTTAACAAAAATATGGGGTGGGTCTTCGAATGATATTTATTTTATTGGAACACTTGGAACCATAGCTCATTATCAGAACGGGCAATGGACCAGAATAGAAAGCCGGACAGAATTAAACATTAACGATATATCGGGTTATACAGATGGCACAGGTAATAGTCTCATACTCTGTGCAGCATCAGACCTGGGAACAAACCATCAGAAAAAGTTATTAAGGATAATTGATAATTCCGTGGATACTTTAAACTGGCAGCCCCAAAAAACTCTATTCACAGTTTGGCCCGGTTCTCTTTATAAAATATACGCAGGAGGCGGCAAAACATATGCAAGCAGCGGTAATGATTGGGTAGAGCAGACATCAGTCCGGTTTTTTAGTTATAAGGTAAGGGGTAATGGATTGAATGATGTGTATGCAGTGGGAGTTAACTTTTCACATTTCAACGGCTATACCTGGAAAGAAATCGCAGAATTATCATTATCTGGCGGGAATTACGAAGGCGTTGCAACAAAAGGCAGGACAACCTGTGCAGTGGGTTATCTGGGAACTAAGGCCTTAGTTGCTATAATCAATAAATAAATAATCAAAGAGGTAAAAAACCAGAATAAAGAACTATCCTCTTGCTTTATTATTAAGGACTTAATGCAGGATGATGAAAGATATAATTTCTTTAAAGCTTATAAATTCTTATTCTTCATTATCCCATCCCAAAATAAAACCATCCATCAAAAATCATGTTTAATTAGTTAGAATTAATTAAAACTTTCTGTTAACTTTAATTTATATATCTCTTAAAGCTGAAATATAAACTTGAACCTTCGAAAACATATCTATTTCAACAATCAAAAATTAGCTGGTATTATGAAAAAAAAATTATCATTCTCGTTGATTGCAATTCTACTTGTGCTTTCAATTAATATTCCTGCACAGGATAAAAAAGATTCCGAACCTGATTCTCTCAAAAATATTTCGCTAAATGCTCTGACATTCAGGAGCATTGGTCCTGCGATAACCGGAGGCAGGGTAGTGGCTCTTGCCGTAAATCCTAATGATCACAGTGAGTATTTCGTCGGTTCAGGACATGGTTCACTATGGAAAACAACAAACAATGGAGTAACGTTTTCCCCAACCTTTGACAATCAGAATTCTTATGCAATCGGGGCAATAGCAATTGATCCCACTAACCCGAATATTGTTTGGGTAGGAACAGGCGAGAATAACAATCAGAATAATGTTATTTACGGAGACGGTGTTTATAAAAGTGAGGATGGCGGAAAAAGCTGGAAGAATATGGGGATTAAAGATTCAAAACAGATCGGCGGAATTGTAGTTGATCCGAAAGACGGAAATGTTGTTTATGTTGCGGCTTACGGTCCTTCAAGAGTTTCAGGCGGTGACAGGGGAGTATTCAAAACTACAGACGGGGGAAAAACCTGGAATAATGTTTTAACTGTAAGCAAATATACAGGTGCTTTTGAAATTCATATGGACCCGCGATACTCAAATATTCTTTACGCATCTATGCACCAAAGAATGAGAAATTTGTACACGGGTGTTTACGGCGGACCCGAAAGCGGAATCTACCGAAGTACAGACAGCGGTACAACCTGGGATAAAATGAGTAAAGGTTTACCAGCCGCTGATATGGGTAGAATTGGTATAGCGATCTCTCCGGTTAATCCTGATGTACTTTATGCGATTATTGAAGCTGCTGAAAAAGACGGCGGCGTTTATAAAAGTACCGACCGTGGTGTAAGCTGGGCAAAACAGGGCAGTTATGTTTCTTCCTATCCTTTTTATTTTCAGAAGCTTTTCTGCGATACAAAGAATGTAGATCGGGTTTATAGTATGGATGTATTTTTGCAGGTAAGTATTGACGGAGGGAAAAACTGGAATAATCTGGGTGAAGATAAAAAACATGTTGACAATCATTATTTATGGATAGATCCGGATGATAATAATCATCTGATCGCAGGGTGCGACGGTGGTGTTTATGATACTTATGACCAGGGAAAGAACTGGAATTTTAAATCAAACATTCCGATTGCTGAAACCTACAAAGTTACTACGGATAACGATCTTCCTTTTTATAATGTTTTTATAGGAACTCAGGATAATAGTAGTCTTGGTGGTCCTTCGCGAACAATAAACACAGGCGGTATTACAAATCAGGATTGGTACTATACATGTTCGGGGGATGGTTTTCAAACTCAGGTTGACTGGAAAAATCCAAACATTATTTATTCTGAATCTCAAAATGGCGGACTTGTTCGCTTTGATAAAAAAAGCGGAGAACGTTTATTTATTAAACCTTACGATTTTGCAGATACGGCTTATAGGTTTGATTGGGACGCTGCGCTTCTGATTTCAAAATATGATAACAAGAGATTGTACTTTGGAGGAAATAAATTATTCAGGACAGATGACCAGGGAAGCACATGGAAAATAATTAGTCCTGATTTAACAAGAGGTGTGCCTAAGGAAATGCAAAACCTGATGGACAGAAGCTGGAGTATTGATGATCTTGTACGCAAAGGTTCAATGGCACAATTATCCGCAATTGCAGAATCCCCTCTGGATGAAAACTTTTTATTTACAGGCTCAGGTGATGGGTTAATTTATTATACGACCAATGGCGGTACAAACTGGAATAAAGCTTCAACGCCGGGTTTACCTGAGTATGCAAGAATAGAGCAAATTGCTCCTTCGCATTTTGATAAGAATATTGCTTATGCTGCCTGCCAAAATTTTGTTGCGGGAGATTTTCAGCCTTACTTGTATAAAACTACAGACGGAGGTAAAACCTGGTTCCTGTTTAACAGCAATCTTCCTAAAGAGGGAAGCACTTTTACAATAGCAGAAGATAATGTTGATAAAGATTTACTCTTCATCGGTACACAGTTCGGAGTTTTCTTTACAGTAGACGGCGGAAACGAATGGATTCCTTTAAAGAATGGTTTACCTACTGAAATGGTAATGGATTTAACTATACAAAGAAGAGAAAATGACCTGGTTGTATCAACTTTTGGCAGAGGCGTATTTATACTTGATGATTATTCACCACTGCGTTATATGTCAAAAGAAAATCTGAAAAAGGATGCATATCTCTTTCCTGTTAAAGACGCGCTTATGTTTATTGAAGCCCAGCCATTTGCTTTTCCCGGGGTAGGTTTTATGGGTGCAAGTTTTTATGCTGCTCCCAATCCCGATTTTGGCGCAGTTTTTACTTACTACCTTAAAGATGAAATAAAATCTCTTAAAGACATAAGAAGAGATGAGGAAAAAGAAAAGCAGAAGAAAAATGAAGACATAAAATATCCGACTTATAATGAGTTATTCAATGAAAAAGAAGAACCTGATTCTTATCTCCTTTTCACTGTTACTGATGATCAGGGGAACGTAATCAGAAAAATTAAAACTGATCCAAAAAAAGGAGTAAACAGAATCACCTGGGATTTCAGGTATAATCCTTTCACCCCGGTTTCGTTAACACCATTCGATAATTCTGTTCCGTGGAATGAACCCGATCTTGGATATATGGTTGTGCCCGGTATCTATAAAGTATCGCTTTCAAAATTCCAGGATGGAAAATTTACAGAGCTTGTTCCGGCTCAGGAATTTGTTTGTAAATCTATTAATCTCGCTTCACTTCCTGCAGAAGATCAGCAATCTCTTGAAAAGTTTAACAAAAAAGTTGCCGAACTAACTAGAGCAATCTCCGGAGCTGATGCATACAGAAAATCGCTTGATAATAAAATTAAATATTTTAAAAAGGCTGTGATAGATGGAGCTGAAGTACCTGATGAAACTTATAACACAGTAATTAATATTGAAAAAGAACTGGATGATTTTAACCGTAAACTTAATGGTGACCCGCTAAGAGCAAGATATGAGGGCGGAACACCGACATCCGTAAAAGATAGAGTTGATTTGATTACCTCATCTTTATGGACGACTACTTCTGCACCGACAACAACCTACATTCAATCATATGATGCAGCCGCATCTCAATTTGATGGGTTACTTTCGGATCTAAAATCAATAGATGGGCAGGTGAAAACACTTGAATCCCAGCTTGAAAAATACGGAGCCCCATACACTCCCGGAAGATTTCCGGAGTGGAAGAAGTAACTAAATTTTTAATCTTCGGGGTCAAAGCTTCTTTTACAATTAGCTTACCTCGAAGGTTGTTAATATTACCTTATAATTTTCTCTCCATGCTGGTTATTTATTCTTTTAATCCAACTATACTATATCTGAAAAAAAATAACTAACTTCTCTGATAACCATAGGTTAATTTATTCTTTCTCCTGTTCAGTGTTTGAGGATTATCGTTTCATTTTAAATAACTTAAATCCATTTATCATTTAATACCCGCTTAGTATATGATTGGCAGTACTATACTTCATTATAAAATTACAGAGAAACTGGGCGAGGGTGGAATGGGTGTGGTGTATAAAGCCAATGATATTGAACTTGACAGAGTAGTTGCACTTAAATTTCTGCCACATCATCTCGGAGTAAGTGAAGAAAGTCTGAACAGGTTTAAAACCGAGGCAAAAGCTGCTGCCGCGTTAAATCATCCAAATATTACCACGATATATTCCATTGAAAAAATTCAAGAAGTTAATGGTGATCAAAATATTTTTATTGTTATGGAATTTGTGGATGGCATCGAGTTAAAGGATAAACTGAAAGATAAACCTCTCAATGTTGATGATGCCTTAAATATTTCGATAAAAATCTGTGAAGGGCTTGAGGCTGCGCATAAAAAGGGTGTTATTCATCGTGATATAAAATCTTCCAATATAATGGTTACAGAGGATGATTCTGTAAAGATCATGGATTTTGGACTTGCAAAGCTGGAGCGCAATGAAAATCTCACAAGAATGGGAACAACTTTAGGTACAATCGCTTACATGTCTCCCGAACAAACAACCGGTGAAAATGTTGATCATCAAACTGACATCTGGTCTGTCGGTGTGGTTATGTATGAATTGTTAACCGGTCAGCTTCCTTTTAAAGGTGATTACGATCAGGCTGTTGTTTATTCTATAATGAATGAAGACCCGCCAAAACCGCGACAGCTAAATGAAGAGATCCCTGAACTGTATGAATCAATTGTTCTAAAAGCTCTTGCAAAGAAGAAAGAAAACCGGTATCAGACTGTAACGGAATTAAAAAATGATTTGAAAATATTGAACGAGTCCTCAGAATCAGAATTGAAAGAGATTTCAAAACAGTTCTCTTTTATAACTCAGGGCAATACCACCATAGTTAACCAGGCTCCTAAGAAGCGTTCATTTAAATTTTTATATATACTGTTAGTTCTTCTTACAGTAGGGTTTCTGACTTATGAATTCGTTCCTTCAGTAAATTCATTTTTTACTTCAAAATTAAATAGTGTTCTTCTTCCTGAGACTAAACATATCGCGGTAATCCCATTTACTCTCATTGGTTCAGGATCAGAGAATACAAACCTTGCAGAAGGATTAACAGAAATTATTACGAGCAAATTATCGCAGTTGGAACAGTACCAGGATAAACTCTGGATAGTACCAACGAGTGAGTTACAAAAAAGTAAAGTCACAAATCCTACCGATGCATTAATGAGCTTCGGAATTAACCTTGCGATAACCGGAAGTCTGCAGAAACTAAATAACAAATGGCAATTAATCTTAAACCTTGTTGATCCAGCTGAGAAAAGACAAATAGGTTCAAGAGTGATTGACGAACCTTTGAATGGTATTTCCTCAATACAGGATGAAGCAGTGATTCAGGCAGCTGAAATGCTTGGCTTATCGGTTGAAGAGGATGTCCGGACTAATTTAAAGAATGGTGAAACTACAAATCCATTGGCTAACAGTTATTATCTTCAGGCGAAAGGAAATCTTCTGCACTTTGAGAATACCAGCAACTTAAATTCTGCGATAGATTTATTTAAAAAAGCATTAAGCGAAGATTCTTCCTACGCACTTGCTTATGCAGGTTTAGGTGAATCATGTTTAAGGATGTACACAAAAACAAAAGATATTTCGTGGATATCAAAAGCTCGTGAAAATTGTACAACTGCGATTAAATTGAACGGGAACTTTGCCCAGGTCCATATAACTCTTGGTTTATTGTACACAGAAACGGGAAAGTATGAAGATGCGAATAAAGAATTTTTAAAAGCAGAAGATATTGATCCCTCAAATGTTGATGCATACCAGGGACAGGCAAACGCTTACACCAAACAGGGAAAACTTGATGAAGCTGAATCAATTTATAAGAAGGTAATTAAATTACGACCCGACTATTGGTTAGGATATAGTCATCTTGGTATATTTTATTTTTCTCAGGGGAAGTACAAAGAAGCTGCAGGGCAGTTTGAACAGGTGATTAAATTAACGCCGCAGAATGCAGGTGCTTACAGGAATCTTGGCGCAATGTATTATTATCTTGATCAGAAAGCTGATGCAATTGTAATGTTTAAACGCTCACTGGAAATAGAACCTGACTACAGTGTGTATTCTAATCTTGCAACACTTTATTATTACGAAGGACTCTATAGCGATGCAGCAACAATGTATGAAAAAGCCCTGAAAATGCAGGACAATGATTACAGTGTCTGGGGTTACCTTGCCGGTGCCTACCGGCAAAGTTCAGCGGATTCTTCAAAAATAATTTTCGCTTTAAGAAAAGCAAAATCAATTGCGGAAAAACAACTGAAAGTAAATCCGGTTGATCCATCAACTTTAATAAATATAGCCAGTTATTGTACGGAATTGAATCTTCCTGATAGTGCAATTGCATTAGTAAAAAAGGTTGAATCATTACACCCATCTGATGTTAATGTGATGATACTGATTGGAGAAGTATACGAGCAGCTTGGTAAAAGAGACCAGGCAATTAGCTGGGTTAAGAAGTCAATTGATAATGGTTATCCGGTTGAGGAACTTGATCACATACCTGAATTGAAAAAACTACGTGAAGATGAGCACTTTAAAAAACTAATAGCTACAAACAAATAATTATGGAGGATGTGAATGAAAGAAGTTAACCTTAATAAAAACCTATTCTGGTATGATGGAAATTCGGTTAACAATCTTGGCATGGGAGATGATAAACATATTCGTTTCACTGCCGTGGATATTGCCTATAACCTGGAAGTAACCAAACCGGATGGAACTTCGGCTAAATTTCCTGTGCCGAAAGATGATACTTATCATCCGTATGAGATTGTTGGTAGTAAAGGGCAAACATATACCTTTAGTATTCCTGCCTCAATTGAGGGAACAGTTCCGCAGATGATTGTGAAGATTAGTTAAAAAAGAAGATTTAGCAGGTAGACCAATAAAGTGGTAGTTACTTAAACTACCACTTTGATCTAAAAATTAAATTTACCTGGCTCCCAATTCAACTTTGAATGTTTTCTTTTCTCCGTTACGTATTACAACAACATCTACAACATCACCGGGACTGAAATCCCCCAGTGCATAAGTATAATCATAAATATTGGAAATTTTCTTTCCGCCGAATTCAACAATAATATCACCACCCTGCAAACCGCCTTTTTGTGCAGGACTTCCTTCACCAACTCCATTAATCCTTAATCCATCAACCTGCGATGCATAATCAGGAACAGTGCCTACGTAAACACTAAATGCCATTGCGCGTCCTTCGTTCTTACGCGGGACATTTATGTAATCCGGTTTTGTGTTGGTTTCATCAAGATTATCAGAAACATCATAAACATATTTTAACACTTCTTCTTCACCTTTGGAGTTTATTTTATCTGCATCATCTGTGGGACGATGATAATCTGTATGGGTTCCGGTAAAAAAGAAAAGCACGGGAATATTTTTTGCATAAAATGATGATTGATCACTTGGTCCGTAACCTTCGTCATTAAATGTAAGTTTCAAATTATAATCTTTGTTATCTGTGTTCAGCAAATCTTTAAACCCAGAAGATGTTCCAGTTCCATAAATTGTTAACTGGTCTTCTGCGTTTAATCTTCCAACCATATCAAGATTAACCATCGCATCAATTTTATCAATCGCAACTGGCGGGTTATTTGCGAAATATGATGAACCAATAAGTCCGAGTTCTTCACCGGAGAAACAAAGAAATATCATGCTTCTTTTAAGTTTACTTTTTTGCGAGGCAAACTTTTCTGCAAGTTCCAAAACCCCGGCAGTACCGGATGCATTGTCATCCGCGCCGTTATGAATTTGGGGAACACTTCCTGTATAAAGTGAACCTGTTTCTCCCCAGCCGAGATGATCATAATGTGCACCGATAACAATGTATTCGTTTTTTAATTCAGGGTCATTTCCTTCAAGATAACCGCCTATGTTATCTGCATGTTTTGTTATCTCTTCCACCCCTGTTGAAATCATTACTTTCGTATTTTTGAATACGAATGAATTCGGAGTTTTCAGAGAATCTATTTTTTCCTGAACTTGTTTAAAATCCAATCCTTCAGCTTTGAAAAGTTTATCTGCAAATTCTCGTTTTAACTGGATGATTCCGATATCAGTCATTGATCCGGCACCATCATATTTTAATTTCATCAGTTTATCTTCATCATCTTTCGGTATATATCCCGAAACAAAAATTACTGCTGAAGCTCCTTTCTCTTTTGCGATGTTTGCTTTATACCTGTAACCTGAAAATTTACCAAACTCTGAATGTGGATTAGCTCCTTCAGGATTATATCTCATTATTAAAACTGTTTTGCCTTTAACATCAATATCTTTGTAGTCATCATAATTTAAATCAGGAGCAGAGATTCCATATCCGGCAAAAACAACTTCACCGTGATAATCAACGTTGCCTGAAAACGGAGCAGGAGTGTATTCCTCTTCAACTTTTGGATATAATTCCTCACCGTTTATATTGAAGAAAAGTATGTTGTTATTGGTCAGCTTAATTCCTGCAACGAATGGAAAACTTTGCCTGAAAGTTCCGCTGAATAATGGTTTTAATCCTGTGCTTTCAAAATCAGCCTGGATATATTCAGCTGCCATTTCTCCACCCTTTGATCCCGTGAATCTTCCTTCAAGTTCATCACTTGCCAGATAGTTTATATGATCCTGAATTTCAGCTGCTGTTATTTCAGGGTTCTTATCTTTTTGTCCGCCTGAATAAAATCCAAATGCTAATAAAATAGATAATGATAAAAAAGATATTCTTCTCATTTCTAACCTCAGATAAAATTAAATTCATAAAACCGTTGAAACGGTTATAAGATTCTCAGTCATAATAATCGTCCCCGGGATAAATCCCGAGTGTAACAAAAAATAAACTTAAATAAGAAATGAATAATTTTTTACTCAATCCAATCGGCAATAAAAATATTTGTATCGCCTTCTTTTTTACCAAATCTGTTCGAAGCAAACACAAGTTTTTTACCATCGCGTGTAAACATCGGGAACCCATCAAACGTTTCATTAAAAGTTATTCGTTCAAGTCCTGTTCCATCAACATTGATCATATAAAGATCAAAATTTCTTGGATTATCGCTATTAAGATTTGAGGAAAAAATAATTCTTTTAGCGTCCGGGAAGAAGAACGGAGCAAAACTGGCGCTTCCAAAATTGGTAACCTGTTTCATATTCTTTCCATCAGCATCCATAACATAAAGTTCAAGTGCCGTTGGTCTTACGAGACCGTTTTTTACCAGGTCGTTATAGTCAGCAAGATCTTTTTCGGTTTTAGGCCTGCTTGCGCGAAAAACAATTTTAGTTCCATCAAGCGAAAAGAATGGTCCGCCGTCATAACCTTTTTTATGAGTAATTCTTGTCTGATTACTACCATCGAGGTTCATTGTATAAATTTCGGGGTCGCCATCTCTTGTTGATGTAAAAACTATTTTGTCTCCAACCGGGGAAACAGTTGCTTCAGCATCGTAACCGTCAGTATCGGTCATTCGTCTGAGATTAGAACCATCAGGTTCTGCTGTATAAATATCAAAATCCGGGTAAAGTTTCCACACATAACCCTTTGAACGATCGGGTGGGGGAGGGCAGTTTTTATCTGCTCCGAAAGTTGAAGCATAAATTATTGCCGTATCACCCGGAAGAAAATAAGAACAGGTCGTTTTTCCTTCTCCGTTTGAAACTTCTGTTATATTGCTTCCGTCAATTCCCATTTTAAATATCTGGTCACAGGGAAGATCACCGCGGTTACTCTGGAAAATTAATTTCTGTTCATCGAAGGAAAGATATGCTTCTGCATTTTCACCTTTATCGGTCAGCATCTTTATATTTTTAAGATGTTTCTCTTGCGGGAATCTGTATGGATCAGCAGAATCGTTTTGAGAATAAACATTGTACGAAAATGAAAAAAAAATGATTAATAAAAGAAGCGTGTAGTGTTTCATATTTGATTGTCTCTATTGTTTATTTAACCGGGTAATATCTTTTTAAAAAGAAAATAATCAGATTAAAAATGCCCCGAAATAAAAATCGTAAAATAAATTGAGCCTACTCGGGAACGTGGACCATAAAATATTCTTTAGCTGACATGCCGATTGATTTTGCTTCACTCATTGTCATATGCATATCATCCGGTGTATCATCATCATGCCCTGCTTCAACAATTGCAAGATCTGCACCTTTAGCCTGTTTCACAAGATCTTCACAATAAGCTGTATCTCCTCCGTAGCAGATTTTAATTCCATCAAATTTAAAAGAGTAACCGAGTGCAGGTACCTGTCTGGTAGTAATTCCATCGTGAAGATATTCTTTGTGAATAACAGGAAATGGTCTTACAGTTATATTTTTGGATTTAAAATTCTTTGGCTGGTTTATTACTTTTAATTTTATTTCATAGGGAATGGATTCAGCATACACTTTGATAAATGCATTGTGAATACTTTCAATTTCCACACAACCTTCCGGATAATGAATGGAAAGCGGTGTAGTTTTATGCATCACACGCATATAAGTAAGTAGTGCCCAGACTCCGCCAACGTGGTCATGATGCCCATGAGTAATAAAGAGATCAGAAATCCCGAGGATATGTTTCATTCCGATTTCATGATTCAGGTCGCGCAATATTCCGTCACCCGGGTCTACAACAAAGTAATTGCTGCCGCCTTTAATAAGAATGCCAGTGGCAACGTTGGGTATTGAACAAAATATTTTAATAGAAAAATCTTTTTTCTTCCAGTTGATAGGGTATTTTTGAGGAGCCATATTTATTTATTGGATTTATAATATTTACATGTTTTAATATTCTTACAACGGGCAAAAATATTAAATGAATAACTTTCAACATCAAAACCAAGTTCAGAACTTATTTTCTCAGGCAGCAATTTTGCATTTGCATCTGCAAACTCAACAATTCTGCCGCAATCCATACAAATCAAATGATCGTGACTTAATTTTTTAAAGTTACTTTCGTAACGGGTAATATTTTCCCCGAAATGTCTTTTACTAAGCAGATTGCACTGAACAAGAAGTTCTAATGTTTTATAGACGGTCGCTCTGGATACGCGCGAGTTTTGATTTTTCATTAAGATATAAAGATCATCTGCGCCGAAATGAGCCTCGTAATCAAGAGCAGAATCCATAACTTCAAAGCGTTCAGGAGTAATCCTGTTTTTTTCGCTTTTAAGAAATTCTCTGAAAATTTCAGAGGCTTGTGGGTGTTTCAATTTTACAGCTCTTTTTATTAATTCAAAAATATTATGGAATAGTTATAATAGCAAGAAAACCGCGGGAGTATAAATTTACATCAACTGAAGCCAAGGGCTTTGAGTCCATTTACTGTAATAAATGTTAGCAGGTAAGCAGTCGATGTGAATATGACTACTTGTAATATTGGAATTCTCCATCCGCCGGTTTCTTTCCTGGAAACTGCAACAGTTGAAAGGCATTGTAATGCGAAAATAAAAAAAACTACCAGTCCAACTATAGTTGATGTTGTAAACAACTTTTGATTTTTGCCTTCTATCTCTGCCTGCCGCATAGCTTTCAACATAGAGTTTTGAAAAGTTTCATTATTTTCATCTGTCACTTTAAAAATCAATGCAAGAGAACTTACGAAAACCTCTCTCGCGGCAAAGGCTGCAATCAGAGAAACCCCGACCCTCCAATCCATCCCTATAGGAGTCATCACAGGCTGTATAAACTTACCGAGATCTGCTGCGTATGAAGAGGATAATCTTGCAGCTGCCTGTGTTTCTATTACCTGCTGCTGATTCAGATTGGAAGAATCTATCGGAGGATTAGTATTTGGAAAATAAGTGAGAAACCATAGGATTATTGAGAATCCTAGAATTATTGGTCCAGCCTTCCTTATATAATGCTTAGCATTATGATAAGTATTTACAGCAATAACCTTAAACTTTGGTTTTCTATAAGCTGGTAATTCAAGGATAAAGGATGAATTGTCCTCGGTTTTAATAAGTGTATTTTTAAATTTATTTATTATGCCGGCTACCGTAACAGAAGAAACAACACTGAATATATAAATTGTTGCAAGCATTATTCCCCCAATCCATGATTTATCTCCGGGGAAAAGAAAAGCTATTAACAATGCATAAACAGGAAGCCTTGCACTGCAGCTCATCAGGGGGAGAATAAAAATTGTAAGGAACCTTTCTCTTTTATTGGGAATGGTTCTTGTCGCCATCATTGCAGGAATAGCACATGCAAATCCTGATAACATAGGGACAAAGGATTTGCCATTTAACCCGATTTTGGACAGAGGTTTATCTATAAGCATTGCCCCGCGCGCAAGATACCCGCTGTCTTCAAGCAATCCAAGAATAAGAAATAGAATAAGAATCTGGGGAACAAAAACCAGTACTGAACCAGTTCCGCTGATAATTCCATTTGCAATAAGATCTCCCAGCCAGTTATTGCCAAGAAGATCGAATGCAGTAGAAGATAAAAATCCGAATGCGGAATCAACCAAACCCATCAAAGGTTCAGCAAGCCAGAAGATAGAAGTAAAAGTAGCTGCCATTATGAGGAAAAAGAAAAATATCCCCCAGATTCTATGCAGAAGGAGCCTGTCTATCCTTAAGGTTGTCCTGTCAATTTGTTTACACTCAACTTTAGCTTTTGGATTAACTAAAATTCTTAATTGTTTATTAGCTTTGGTTAAATTTACTTTCGGCTGTGGTTCATCAATTTTTACCAGTACGTCGTTTTCGATCATTTCAATTTCACGATAAATTGAAAGGAGTCCTTTGAACGAACCTTCACCGTTAAGTTTTATCAGATTTTCTTTATATGACGGGGAAAAACTCTTTATACTCGCCTCAATTTCGGTTATCAGATTATTTATTCCTGATCCTGTTCTGGGATCAACCAAAACCACAGGGCAATTCAGCAATCCAGCTAATTTTGAGGTATCTACACCCATTCCTTTTCGTTTTAACAGATCAATCATAGTTAAGGCAATAACAATGTTAAAATTACACATGAGTAACTGTTTAACGAGTAAGAGGTGCCTTGATAGCTGACTTGCATCAACAGTAACTACAATCAGATCGGGAGTTCCCAGTTTAGGGTGAGAATACAGCGAATCTATTGATACTACTTCATCGGGGGAACCGGGGATTAGACTTATAACACCGGGAGTATCCACAACGTTTGCAGAGTAATCAAATTTATCAAGTAAACTGCTGATAGAATATTCAACTGTTGCGCCGGGGTAATTAACTGTTTTATAATTTTTACCGCTAAGGTAATTAAACAGAGTAGTTTTCCCTGAGTTGGGTGGTCCAACTAGTGAGACAAGGGGAGGGGAAAGCACGGTCCGAACATTCATGAAATCTTAATACAATTGGCCTCATCCCGGCGGATTGCAATCAATGTTCCTCTAATTGCGAAAGCCAAAGGATCATTAAATAGTGATTTATTAACTAATTCAATTTCCTGACCAGGAGTAAAACCATATTCCAATACTCTTCTTGATGAAGGATGATTTTCATCTATTTCATTTATTACACCGATTTCTCCAAACTTTAATTCTGCTGCTGTTTTCATTATTTATCCAAAACAAAAAGAATTACAATATTATTTAGATTTAGTCTACATAAAAATAACTCTGTAGTCAAAGAAAGTCAAGATATTTTTTAGCTTAGTGTCAAATTGGATGTTTTGCTATTTTTAATGTAATATTTATTTTGGTTCGAAAATAATTCGGATCGGCCTAATAGATAATATTCAAACAATTTAGATTAGGATTTAGCACAATAATTGTTAGTTAATAACCACTAGACACAGATGAATGGAAACACTTAATTGAAACCAGCAGGAAAAATATCATTTAGTGACTCTATAATTGCAGGATCAGAGCTATCAGTAATTTACCAGTATAATCACAAAACCCGGGTTTATGATTTTATCAGTTCTGGAATAACAGAATTGACTGGATATACATACAGCGAAATAAATAACATTGGATTTGAAAATTTGGTAAAGGAAGTATCAGAAATCAGTTCCGATGATTTTAACATTCAAAAGACAGAATTTGGGGCAAATGAAGCAAAACAATTTTCTGCCAAATATTTAATACTTACAAAAGAGGGAAAAGAAAGCTGGGTTCAGGATAAGGCAATAAGGTTTATTGATTCTAAAGGAGACAATCTTTTTAGCGTGGGTACATTAAAAAGATTTACTGAATCAGAAAGTCTGATTGAGAAATTTAAATACTCCAATGAAAATATAGAATCAATATTTGATCTCGCCAATCTTCTTCTTTTAGTTATAGATGAAGAAGGAAAAATAAGGCTGATAAATAAAAAGGCATGCAAACTTTTAGGTATTAATCGGCAGAACATTTTAGGAAAGGAATGGTCTGCCATCGTTCCTGAAAATGATTCCCATGAACTAAGAGAGAATATTGAAAACACTTTTAAAGAAGTGATTCCGCCGCAGCAAAATATGGAAATAACCTTATATACTCAGTCGGGCGAAGCAAAGATCATTCAATATAACAATACGGTTCTTCGTGATGAAACCGGGAAAATTGTCAGGTTGATGTCATTAGGTCTTGATGTCACTGAGAAGAAGAAAGAGGAAAAGGTTCAGGAAGTTGTTTATAGAATTATTCAGCATTCAAACGATGAGACCAACATTGCGGAACTCTTTCGTTTTATTCATGCGGGTATAAGTGAGTTGATGCTTGCGGAAAATTTCTATATTGCTCTGTATAACGAAAAGGATGACTTGATTACTTTTCCTTATTTTATTGATAAATATGATAAAGAAGCACCTCCGATGAAATTTGGAAGAGGTTTAACAGAATATATTTTAAGATCCGGAAAAGCGGAACTGATTACCAGAGAACGTGATAATGAATTGGTTGATCAGGGGGAATCGGAAGTAGTCGGTACTCAATCGGCAATCTGGCTTGGTATTCCTTTGAAAATACGTGATCACACAATGGGTGCACTGGTTGTTCAGGATTATGAAAATGAAAACACCTATACTCTGAAGGAAAAACAAATTCTGGAAGTTGTATCTTATCCTATTTCACGCGCAATTGAAAGAAAAATTGTTGAACACGAAAGAAAAGAATTAATACAGAAATTGAGCAAAATGAATGAATCTAAGGATAAACTATTTTCATTAATTTCTCATGATCTTAGAAGTCCTTTTAATTCACTCCTCGGTTTTTCTGAAATACTAACAACTGAGTACGACAGTTTAACACATGATGAGGTTAAAGAGTACCTTACTGTAATATATGAGGCTTCAAAAAATCTATACAGTATGACGAATAACCTGTTGCAATATTCACGTTTCCAGATTGGAAGGTTCGAATTTCAGCCTGTTGAAATTGACATTACAAAACTTCTGAAGAACAATATTAACCTATTGAAAGGAAATGCTATTAGGAAGGAAATAGCAATGTCTGTTGATCTAAACGCTTATGTTCTCATTTATGCGGATGAAGATATGCTTAACTCCACAGTTCAGAATATTATTTCCAATGCAATTAAGTTCACTCAAAGAGGCGGTGAGGTAAAAATAAATACTGAAATTATTCCTTTCTTTGACGAAGCGACTCATGTTAAAGTAACTATTGAAGACAATGGGATAGGTATAAGTCGTAATGACCTTAGAAAAATCCTTTCCGAAGAAATAATAACTTCTCCCGGAACGGAGAGAGAATACGGAACAGGTTTGGGACTTTTAATAGTAAAAGAATTTGTGGAAAAGAACGGTGGAAAAATTGAAGTGAAAAGTAAAGTAAACCAGGGTACCAGTTTTTCATTTACTCTTCCTGTATCTGAAGTTAAATAGTATCAGGAAATAAATTCATAACTTATTAATCACGACAATTAATTTATTTTTTTTGTAATATTTTCTTTTTACTTACTGAATTTAATGCGGGAAAAAGAAATACCAAATGAATAAAATAAGAATACTTATTGTTGAAGATGAAAGCATTGTCGCAATCGATTTGAAAAAGACATTGCAGAATCTGAACTATGAAGTTATTGATATTGCCCGCACAGCTGAGAAAGCTATAAAATTATCCCTCGAGAAAATTCCCGACTTAATACTAATGGATATTATGCTGGAGGGAGAGATGACGGGAATTGATGCCGCCCTTGAAATCAGAAAACATAAAGATATTCCTATCATCTATCTTACTGCTTATGCAAACCAGAGTACACTTTCTCAGGCTAAAGTGACTGAACCATTCGGTTATATCTTAAAACCTTTTGATGAAAAGAATCTGCTTTCTACAATCGAAATGGCTTTATATAAACATTCAGTTGATTTAAAACTTAAGGAAAGCGAGGCCGGATACAGGAGAGTTGTTGAAAAATCACCAGTGGCGATTGGTATAATAGCCGGAAGAAATATTGTTTATGCAAATCCTTATGCAGTGCGGCTTTTTGGTGCAAAATCAGAAAACGAACTAAAACAAAAATTCTTATTTGATTTCATACATAAGGAGTATACCGGATTACTGAGAGAGAGAATAAAAAAGCTTACCAAAGAAGGGGATACAATAATAGGACAGGATGAGAAACTTTTAACTCTGGACGGTCGGGTTATTGACGTTGAATTTGCTGCAATTCCGACAATGTACCAGGGCAAGCCTGCAGTACAGGTTGTTATCCGGGATATCACCGAGATAAATAAAAAGGAAAAAATACAACAGGCAACAATCAGATTGCTTCAGGCCGCTAACAGTTCTGTCACTCTGGATGAACTTTATAAATTATTCCATGAAATTCTGTTTGAGTTCATTCCTTTTAAGAATATATACTTTGCTTTTTATGATGATACAAAAGATGTAATATCTTTCCCTTATTTTATCGATGAGAAAATTCCGCCACTAAAAGAGAGAATTTTTGATAATGGACTTACTGAATACGTAATTAATTCAGGAAGAATTCATCTTTTAAATCAGGAGGATATTGATAATCTCATTTCAGAGGGAAAAGTTGAAACCGGTTGTCCTCAATTAAAATCGTGGCTTGGAATACCTCTTCAGGTATATGATAATAAGTTAGGCGTGCTCGTAATTAAAGAATATTACCATGAAGATCTGATCGGTGAAAAGGACAAAGAATTTATGGAAAATATAAGTTTTCCACTATCCAGGGCAATTGAAAAAAAACAAATTGAGGAGGAAAGAAAAGATTATACTGAAACACTAAAGAGACTGAACGATACTAAGGACAAGTTCCTTTCTCTAATTTCGCATGATATAAAAAGTCCGTTTAATTCATTAATAGGTTACTCGGAAATATTAAAAAATGAGCATGATGAACTAACGACTGATGAAAGAGATATTTTTATAAATTCAATATATGACTCGACCAAGCATATATATAATCTTTTAAATGATCTTCTTGAATTCTCAAGATTTTATCTTGGATTAATAAAAGTTGAACCGAAGGAAATTAATATTAAAAATCTGGTGAATGAAAATATCGAAATACTGAAAAGGAATGCACAACAAAAAAACATAAATCTTACCAACCTAATAGTCAGGGATTATCTCGTTCTTGCCGAAGCGGAAATGATAGGTTCGGTTTTAAGAAACCTCATTTCAAATGCAATTAAATTTACAAATCGTGAAGGTACCATTTCCGTTTCCGCTGAAGTAAAGGATAGGGAAATAGAAATATCGGTTGCGGATAATGGAATTGGAATGGATGAGGAAACTCAATCTAATGTTTTTAAGATGGTTTCAAAAAAATCACGACCGGGAACAGCAGATGAAGAGGGAACCGGACTTGGATTAATTCTTACAAAGGAGTTCGTGGAGAAAAATAACGGGGAGATAAAAGTTAAAAGTGAAACCGGAAAAGGAACAACATTCACATTCACTCTGCCATTTATCGAGGAGAATATTTAAAGAAAAATTCCATCAGGCTATAATTCAAAATAATTTTAACAAGTAATTAAAATCTTTAATAATAAATTATTTGCTGTAATCAACCGGAGAATGTGGAAAAAATATTATTTGATTCTTCAGGCTTCTATATATACAATCCTGTTTGAAGCAGACCTTATTTTGATAATTCCGGCTCTCTTTTAATTTAGATAACCAGCCAATAAATGGATAAAAATTTAAATATTCCGGCAGCTTCGGTTGGAAAAGAATTACAATTATTTTAATTGCTAAGCGCAAACAAATATTATTTCTTTGTATATTTGGGTACAATAAAGTTCATTTTCCTTTTTTGATAGAAGGAAATTAAAAAATATCAGTAACTATAGTTTATTTCAGGAGGAGAAAATGTCACGCTTGAAGAAACAAGTCCAGGATAAAATTGAAGCCTGGCGTCCGCGCACAGCACGTCTTGTAAAAGAATTTGGTAGTGTAAAAGTTGGAGAAGTTAATATCGAGCAGGTTATCGGTGGTGCCAGAGGTATCAAGAGCCTTGTAACAGATATTTCTTATCTGGATCCAAATGAAGGAATTCGTTTTCGTGGTTTAACAATTCCGGAAGTTCTTGAGAAACTTCCTAAAGTACCTGGTGGTGAAATGCCATTTGTTGAAGGATTTTTCTTTTTTCTACTTACGGGTGATATTCCTTCAGCTGAAGATGTAAATGAAGTTGCAGAAGAGTTCCGTAAAAGATCTGCTGTTCCTAAATATGTTTATGATATTTTAAAAGCTATGCCCGATGATTCTCACCCAATGGTGATGTTTTCAGCAGCCATTGTTTCTATGCAGCGCGAATCAGAATTTGTTAAAGAGTATAATACAGGTAATTTAAAAAAGAATGACTACTGGTCACCTACCTATGAAGATGGATTAAATCTACTCGCAAAACTTCCTGGCATCGCTGCTTTTATATATAGATTAAAATATAAAAATGGTGATATTATCGAATCAGATCCAAAGCTTGATCTAGGCGGAAACTTTGCTCATATGATGGGAATTAAGAAACCTTACGATGATGTTGCCAGGATGTACTTCATTCTTCACAGTGATCACGAAAGTGGAAATGTTAGTGCACATACAGGGCATCTTGTCGCAAGCGCTCTTTCCGATCTTTACTATTCAATCTCTGCTTTGGTAAATGGTCTTGCAGGACCATTACACGGGTTAGCAAACCAGGAAGTATTAAACTGGCTGCAGGGTGTTTACGAAAGTAAGGGAGGTAAAATTCCTACTGAAGAAGAAATGAAACAATTTGTCTGGGATACTTTAAAAGGCGGACAGGTTATACCAGGCTTTGGTCACGCAGTTCTGAGAAAAACTGATCCCCGGTACATGGCACAAAGAGAATTCTGCTTAAAACATTTACCGGATGATCCGTTGTTCAAGTATGTTGATCTGCTTTTCAAAGTTGTCCCACCAATTTTAGTTGAACAGGGCAAAGCAAAAAATCCGTGGCCAAATGTTGATGCACAATCCGGTGTCATTCAATGGTACTATGGACTGAAAGAATATGATTTCTACACAGTTCTGTTTGCTATCGGAAGATCATTAGGTGTTGTTGCAAATATTATCTGGGACCGCGGTCTTGGTTATCCGATTGAAAGACCAAAATCTGTTACAACAGATATGCTTGAAGCGGTTGCAGGAATAAAAAAATAAATTTCTTTTCTAATAAATAATACTTTAGAAGAACGTCACGGAATAGCCCGTGACGTTTTTTTTAACAAAATATCCATCTCAACTTTCTCATTAATAAATTCTTATATTCCTTAAAACAATTTTCTTCATGTTATCAAAAAGTAAAAAATGAGCGATAAACTAAACCCGGAATTAAAAGAACTAAACAGCAAAATTCTGTCAGGCTCAGCTGCCCTGGAAAAAAACGAAATCGAGGATCTTCTGATTGGCCTCAAGAAAGAATTAAATCACTTCGTTGAAAAAAAACAAAACATAGCTGATTCTGAATTGGAGAATTGGGCAAGTATATTCAACGGATTATTCAGCAGTGAGTTAGCTAACCGGTTCATAGAAGAAATGGATAAGGATTTATTCTATTCTTTTGGAGAGCAGCTTAGCTCATATTTAAATCAAACTGATGAAAAAATTGTTTCTGTTATCCATAACTATCTGAACCTATTCAGGAATTCTAAATTTCTTGAGAAAATTTATAATGAGAGAAGATGGGACAAGCTTATTCATGATTTAATTGTCCAGAGCAACTTCAATTTTGATGTTTTATTCAAACAGCGTGTTAATCAATATAGAAAGAGAAATTTATTCAGAATTATTAAGGGTAACCGGACAATTGATTACAGCTGGCAGAAAACATCTGAAATAGTTTCATCGTATCAATCATCAATGAAACATATCCTGTTTGAAATATCAGGCGAAAATAAATTTGTCGCTTTTCTTCTTGAAAATAGTTTAGATATGGTAATGCTCGATCTTGCCTGTTTAACATCGGGAATTGTGAACGCCATGATCCCTGCAAATTCTGTGGCACAGCATATTTCATATATACTAAATCAAACAAAGGCCCCAATACTTTTTACTGATGATGAAAAACAACTTGGAAAAATAAGATCTGTAAAAAAAGACTGCCCCGATCTTAAAACCGTAGTATTGTTAAGAGGCAACGCCGCTGAAGAATGGGTAATTAATTTTGAAGAATTTAAAGCAATGGCTTCTGATGTAAAGAATCTGAACGAATTACAGATCAAACCAGAATCGCTTGCAACGATGATGTATACTTCCGGAACAACCGGGGAACCCAAAGGGATTATGTTCTCACACACTAACATTGTATATAAAAGATTCTGCCGTGCAATGGCAATTCCGGGGATAAGTGATAGTGATCGATTTCTTGCTTTCCTTCCTTTGTATCACACTTTTGGAAGATGGTTTGAAATGACCGGATCGATTTTCTGGGGAGCTGAATACTGTTTTATGGAAAATCCTGCCGTTGAAACTATGATAGGAAATATGCGTTTTGTAAAACCTTCAATTTTTATTTCCATTCCTAAAAAATGGATCCAGCTTTATGAGTACATAACTACACGTATTGATGTGGAAGTTGATGAGGAAGAAATAATTAAAGGTGCTGTTTCTGATATAACCGGCGGATCACTCAAGTGGGGACTTTCTGCCGCAGGTTACCTGCCTCCGGATGTCTTCAGATTTTTTCAACGATACGGTGTAGAACTGATGAGCGGATTCGGTATGACCGAAGCAACCGGCGGGATTACTATGACACCGCCTTTTCAGTATCGTGAAAATTCTCTGGGCAAGGCTTTACCCGGCATTGAAATTAAACTTGGCGATGATGGAGAGATACTGATACGCGGTCATTATGTTATGCTAAACTATTATGATCAGAAAATTGAAGAGACATTTGATTCGGATGGCTGGCTGCCTACGGGTGATTTAATGAAGATGGATAGTGATGGTTTTATTGAAATTATAGATCGTAAGAAAGAGATTTATAAAAATGTTAAAGGGGAAACTATTGCGCCTCAAAAAATTGAAAATCTCTTTCGTGATTTTGAGTTCGTTAAACAGGTTTTCCTGGTAGGGGATCATCGTCCTTTTAATACGGTTCTAATATTTCCTGATCTGGATTCCGAAAATTCACCCCTTAAAAATATGGATGAACAGCAAAAGCAGGATTATTTTTCGTCAGTTATAGTCACTGTAAATAATTTTCTTGCACCATTCGAACGAATAGTTGATTTCAAATTGATAGATCGTCCATTCACTGATGCACATCATGAACTGACACCTAAAGGAACATATAAACGGCGGATTATAGAAAAAAACTTCGATGAGATTATTAGCTCAATGTACCAGAAAGACTACCTCTCGCTGCCATTGGGAAATTTCGAAGTTAAAATACCTAATTGGTTCCTGCGCGAAAAAGGAGCATTGAGTCGTGATATGGTACTAAAAGACAATATGCTTTCAATTCCCAAAGTTAAATCATCCTTAACCATAAAATGCACCGATGAAGCGGACAGAATATTCTTAATAGGGAATTACTCTTATCGTATAAACGCAAAGCAGATTGATCTTCAGAATATTTTAACAAATCCATTTTACTGGTTAGGGAATGTTGAGCTTGTGGATTTTGCCGGACAGGGAATTTATCAATGGTACAGAAGAACTGAAGCAGAAAAAGATATTGCATTTATAAACAGATTTTCTCCGGTTGAATTAAGTTCTGAGCTTAAAAGTAAATTTCTTGAAATTCTGGAGGCAAAAGAAATATCTATTCCGGGATTACATTATGCTACTGTTATGTTGCAATCGGAGTCAGAAGTAGATAACAAAGTGGCTGTCTCTTACTTTAATGAGGTTTTGAGGGAATCAAAAACGAGTCATTATAAACTAGCTGTAGAAATAGTGTTCCGTCCGGTTATCATAAATAATATTAATACACGAAGAAAAATGTTTCTGGCTGCATTTCAGACGTTAAGAAAAGATCCCTTCCATCGGTTGTTAGACTTATACACTAAAACCGATTATAATTTTATAAATGATGAAATAATAATTGAAATAGATAATCTGAGCCGCGGGGATGAAAATCTTAGTGAAATTGAATCAGTCCTCGATAAACATATATCCGTAGTTACCGATACAACAGATCTCCATACGACTGCAGTTTCATCTCTGTTTGAATTGTTAGTAAGCTATGGTGTTAATCATCCCTACAGCTTCGATCAAATAAGAAGATTCTTCTTACAATATGAACTCTATGCAAGCATAAAAGATATTCGTGACCTAGCGTTTAAATCACGTGTAGAAATAAGAAAACAGTTCACACTGTGGCTCGGAGTAAATAGGCAGGTTGCTATTGATCCCGAAACCGGTGAAGAATATCGTTGGGATGATGTTTTAATTTTTGATCAGGAAATTTCAGAAAGTGATCAGTTAATTCTGAAAAAAGCCATAAGCGAAAATCAAATTATAAGAGAAGCAATATTTTTGTTTTCAGGCGGCACACTAATTTCTCTTAACAATATTTTGCCATCCGGTGTCTGGATCAGTACATTTTCTGATTCCGAGGACAGATCAATTTTTCGTGTAACGGTTCAAACAAGATTTCAGGGCGGGTTTGATATTTCAATTCATCTTAACCGCAATACTCCTCAGGAAGTACTTGCAGAAGAAATAAAATGGAAAGTGATTGCCGGAACTGAAATAAACGGTGAAAAGCTTGCAGCCAGGTTTGGAGGCGTATGGGAGGATTACAATATATGGACCGAAGAATTTATTAACGAAGAAACTGTTGAGAGATTTATTCGTCGCGAATACAAGAAAAAAGATGAAACTGCAATTGAAAAACTTCGTAATCTATGGAAATTTTTTGTCTGGAATGCGGCAGCAGCCTATGTGAAATTCTGGAAATTGTCTGAAATGAAAATGGAACTTACCGATACAACTCCAGACGGAATAGTAGTATCTCCACACGATTATCAAACTGGTTGTATCATTACATCATTTTCCAAAAGAAGACAAACTCAATCCACTCTCGGCTTTATAATGAATTTTTATGAAAGTTTTGTTACAAAGACAGAAGAAAAATATCCGGAAATTAAAAAGGCTTCTGTTTGGAACGCAATTTTTTCCGGAATAATTGAAGCTGAAGATATTGATGATGGAGTGCATCTTATAAACAAATTCCGCCGCGAGCTGAGTAGCTCAAATATGGAGAAGAAAGATGATATTATCTCAAGAATAGATTCATTTTTACGTAACATAAAAGATCATGGTTATCTGCCAAAGCAATTATATTTTTCTGTAAAAAGATTTCACCGATGGTACCAGCTCAACAGGAACGCATCTCTTGCTGCACAGGCAGAAATGCTTTATGAGCTTTATGATACTTATCATTTATTCGATCTTGAGGAACAATATCCTGCTGCACGGACAAGATTTTTTCTGGAGACTGTATTTTATAATTCATCTCAGCGATTTAAAGATGTCTTACGTGAACTTGCAAAAAAACAGAGATTCCGCAAAATTACCAAAGAGGAATCATTACAACTTATTTCTGCCTTACATTTTGAATTTGAACTTGATGAAAAAGAAAATTATTTCATTACCCGTTTGGGTTATCCGCACCTCAAACCCTCTGATTCGGCAGCACTATTAAAAATGAAATCCGAATTGGAAACAGTTCCAAATCTTGTTGTTCAACTGCAGGACAATGACGGAAACCTGTTTACCATAAGAAATCCGATCAATCCAAAGGAAATTTCAAAACTTCATCAACTTTATCTTGAAGCAAATCTGACTGTAAACTTCAGACCGGAACATCGATATCTTGTTGCTGTTTCTGAACGTGGATTTATTATCGGCGGTATATTTTATTACAGGAACGATGAAGAAACAATTCATATGGAGAAAATAGTTGTTTCCAATCGTTACAGACGTAAAGGAATCAGTGAAGGTTTAATGAATGAGCTGGTTAGCAGATCAAAATCTGATAATGCAAAATTTGTTACTACAGGCTTCTTTCGTCCGGAATATTTTTACAGGTTTGGATTTAAGATTGAAAGAAAATACTCCGGTTTGGTTAAAGAACTTTAAAACCGGGTATAACCCGCCCCAAACGTGAAACTGCATTTCATTTTAAAGGTGAAGAATAAGAGACCAGTCATTTTTATCTATTGAGCATTAAACTGTATCCTTAGTCCTGACAAACAGTTACAGCAAAACTTAAACTGAAAATCCATGTTTAACCTGGCTTTTTTTTGAGGTGATTTTAGACAATGACATTTTAATCAAATTTAGTTATATACTCACTGAACATTTAGAGTAGTTGAGTGGAAACAATTTTTGAACATAATGTAACAAAGAAAGAGCTTGAACTACTCAAGGGATTTAATCCCATTGGAAGAATCTCCAGCCGTGAATCTTATCTTAAAGAAAAAAACCAGGACAAATCATTTGCTGATCTCTATCGCTTGTATGTCCTTCGTGGAGATGAGATGAAGGCTGAGGAATTTCTTAACAGGATGAATGATACTAATTACAAATATCTGTTATCTTCTTTTTGAAAACATTCATTTCAAAGTTCAACGCTTTTTCTGAAAAATTCCTACCGGAAAATCGGGAAATTAATTCCCACAGTATATCTGTTTAAAATATCAAGTTAGAAAATCCTCAAATAATACCTCCTCTGGTTAAATTAACCATCTTTTCCAATTTGTACTTACAATCAAAATTCAGATAGATTCATGCACTTTCTTCGATATTTGCTATTCTGGCAGTTTTTTTGATATTTAAACAGCGGAGATAATTTTTGTGCCCGTTATTTTAAGTGATTTATTTTTCTCTGTTTTCTAAAACAATTGTTTATTTATCTTTGGTTCCGACCGGGTATAATTCATATAAATATTATTATTAGTAATAAATCCTAAGAGTATCATGAAAATATCGCGAAGGGAATTTTTTGTTAAATCTGCAAGTTCACTCGCAGTAATATCCGCCACGGGACTGGTAAGTACAATAATAAGCAGTTGTGCAGGCAGCGGGCCCTCAGGTCCTTCGAATGTTTCATCATTAAATATTATCCAGGGAACTGTTTCTAACAATGAAATCAGTATTAGTATTGGTTCATCATCTCCTGTTGCAAATAAAAATACAAGGGCTCTTGTAGAATATAATAATGGAGGCGCAGCTGTTATTGTTGAGCATAATTCCGATGATACTTTCAGTGCAATTTCCGGAATTTGTACACACCAGGGTTGTATTGTTACCGACTTTGATGGAACGAATAATGACTTTGTTTGTCCCTGTCATGGTTCAAGGTTTGACTTGACTGGCAATGTTGTTCAGGGACCTGCACCATCAAAATTGAGAACATATGCAACCAGGGTAGAAAACAGTTCTTTAATAATCACTTTATAAAAATTATTTACAACAGAACAATCTATTCATTTTCTTCCATTACAGGTTTGGAATGAGCTTTCAATGTGTCGTACTCAGCACCTTTCATTCCCGGAAGTTTTTCAATAAAAGCAACCATCGACCAGATTTTATCATCTGAGTGAGTTTTTCCCCAAGCCGGCATACCGGTCATTTTAATTCCGTTTTTTGTTACCCAGAAAAGTTCCTGGGCAGACATTTCAGTTGCACTTTTTGATAAATTTGGAGCTTTGGGATTTAATCCTTTTGCCAATTCTGTTTCAGTCAATCCCGGTGCTCCATGACATCCTTTGCACATTTCATCGTAATGTGCGAATCCCTCTTTAATTTTTTCGGGTGAATTCAGATCAGGGACTGTGATACTCTCAGCATGCTTTTCAACTGAGTTATCACTTGCAGTACTAAAAAACCATTTTTCAAAACCAGAAACATTATTTGCTGCACTTACATTGTACCATCCTGAATATAAAATGATTAATCCTACGATCATTATTGTGACCAATGTGACTATTACACCTGCAAAAAATTTCATTTTATAGTTCCTTGTTATTTTATTTAAGTAGTATAAACAAATCAAATATTATTAATAAATTGTGATGTAAAACGCTAATAAAATATGCTCTTCATTCTATGCAAATCAAACCGATGATTCTTTCGATTATTAGCTTGATAATTCTTAGTATATACCAAATATTTTTTCGAAAGGAAAAATTAAATGTGTATTAATTTTATTTGAAGCAGGCATATTAAAAGAAAGCTCAGGACTGGAGTCCTGAGCTACGGGATTGTTTTACTTCTTAAGATTATATAATGTTAGATTGTTGAGTTTTATTTCTTCAAAACTATTGTAACCGGTTTCTTTAGAAATCTTTTTAATGAATCCGGACTTAAGCCTGTGTTCCAATGGCGGACCAAATTCTTCTTCGGCATAATTCCATTCGAGTAAAAATGTACCGGCTGTTGAAACACGGAATGCTTCTTTTAAAGCTTTCAGATAATCATCAACTTCGTGAAATACTACTCCAAAAAAAGTAAGATCAAATGAGTTATCTCCGAAGGGAATATTTTCAGCGGCAGCAAGTTTGAAAATTCCTTCCGGGACAAATAGTTTTGCGGCTGCAATCATTTCAGGATTTGAATCTATTCCTGAAATATTAATTCCCTTTTTATGAAATGCTTCTGCAAATAATGCACTTCCGGTTCCTATATCAAGAGCCGATTTTATATTCTCATTTATGCATAAATCGATTACACGTTCAACTTCAAGTTTTTCAACTCTTTCTGGAGAACGTAGTCTTTCTATTCCACGGTTATAAACTCTATCATTATTTGACCCTGATTGAACTGAATTATTCTCTTTATGAATATGCATTTTAATTTCTCTTCATTGTTAAATATTAATTGATAATTATTATTTCGCTCTTGTGTACTGAACAGGCCATTCAACATCTACGTTTAAATCTTTTGCAGCCTTTAGAGGCCAGTAAGGATTTCTTAACATTTCTCTTCCAAGTAAGACAATATCAGCCTGCCCGTTTTTAATAATACTTTCAGCCTGAACCGGAGATGTAATTAAACCAACTGCACCTGTAAGAATTCCTGTTTCCTTTTTAATCCTTTCGGCAAAAGGAACCTGGTAACCGGGGGTAACAGGGATTTTTGCTGTGGGAACATTTCCGCCTGATGAGCAATCAATTAAATCAGCTCCTGCCTCTTTTAGCCATTTAGAAAGCTGAACTGATCCTTCTATATCCCATCCGCCTTCAACCCAATCACTTGCTGAAATACGAACAAATAATGGAAGATTTCCCGGAACAATTTCTCTTACAGTTTTTGTTACCTCCATAGCAAAACGACACCTGTTTTCAAGACTGCCGCCGTATTCATCTTTACGATGATTCGAAAGCGGTGAAAAGAATTCGTGAGCTAAATAACCATGTGCAAAATGAAGTTCAATTATTTTAAATCCGGCTTGCAAACTTCTTTCTGCAGCCACTTTAAATTGATTGATTACAACCTGAATATCTTCTTTTGTCATTTCTGTTGGATTAGGAAAATTATCAGCAAAAGGAATTGCGGACGGTGCAATTGTCTGCCAGCCTCCATCTCCAGGTTCTACTTTACCTTTTCCTTTCCAGGGTGAATAAGTTGATGCTTTTCTTCCTGCGTGAGCAAGTTGTATTCCCGGAACACACTTTTGTGAAGAAATGAACTTTGTTATTCTTTGATAAGCTTCTGCATGTTTGTCGCTCCATATTCCTGCATCATCAGGAGAAATTCTTCCCTCAGGTGAGACAGCTGTAGCTTCAGTCATTACTAATGCAGCTCCGCCGACAGCACGGCTTCCAAGATGCACAAAGTGCCAGTCATTCGGCATTCCATTTTTACTGGAATACTGACACATTGGTGAAACTGCTATCCTGTTCTTAAGGGTAATTTCCCTGATCTGTAAAGGTGAAAATAGATTACTCAAATTATTAACCTGAATTTATTTGAAATCAGTTGCAAAGATAAGAAGAATTATTCCAGATCTTTCTTCATCTGTTCAAATTGTTCTTTAGTTATTTCACCTTTTGCATATCGCTTTTTAATTATATCCTGTGGTGATTCGATATGAGGATTTATATAATTCCGGCTTATGTTTCTACTTGATTGATTTATAAGAAGCCAGACAATAAGTCCAATAATAACCAGCCAGAAAATCCAGCCGAACCACATACCACCGTTCCAAACCCATCCGTGAAACATTTTGATCTCCTTATTTATTATCTCTATTAGTTAGACATATCAAGTTGGTAAAGGGTTCATCATTGAAATATTTTGTGATATGAATCTATCCCCCGGGAGAAAATAAAAGAATAGGAAGATTCTTTTATTACTTCACAGTTCCGGTAACTGTCCTAAATATCCCTTTAAAAGTTCCGGCAAAAAGAACATCATCTTTTGTTACTAGCAGTGAGCTTACTTCTAACATAGTTAAACCGGAATCAACGGCTGTCCAGCTGTGCCCATTATCGATAGAACGGAATACCCCGCCGCGCCAGGTTCCTGCAAAAATATGTCCCGCGCTGTTTTTAGCAAGACAGGTTATTTCTGTATTAGTTAAACCTTCATTTAATTTTGTCCAGTTCTCGCCGTAATCTGCTGAGCAGAAATATCCGCCGTTATCTGTACCTGCGCAAATGTTTCCGGTCGCATCAGTAATTAACGATTGTACCGACCAGTATCCCAGTCCGTTATTTTTTAGGCTCCAGTGATTGCCGTTATCATCAGACCGGTAAACACCTGTTCCCCCCGCAAAGATTATATTATTTTTAGTTATCAGTAGCGATGAAAAAATCTGCGCATTAAAATCCGGATTTGCGGGCTCCCAGTTTCCATTAATACTATCACTGATAAAAATTCCGTTACCGCGCGTAGCTGCAAATATTTTACCTGAATTATTGACGGCTAGAGCGGAGATGTAAACATTTTGCAGCCCGGAATTTAACCAGTTGTTTCCGTCATCCGAGGAAATAAAAACACCTTTGCCGGAAGTGCAGGCAAAAATAGTATTGTTTTGGTAACTGGCAAAACCTGTTACGATGGAAGTTGAAATGGATTGATTTACCATCCGCCACGTTGATCCCGAATCAGGCGAAATAAATAAACCGTAATTCGTACCGGCAAGAATATTTCCGTTATAAGTCTCAAATACAGATACAACCATATTACTGTCGAGCCCGAGAGGAATCCAGTAAATATCGGACGGAGTGCTAATTACGGGGCTGATAGCATTACCCGATTCTGAACAATCAGTAAGGAACAGGACTGAATAGAGGAATAATAAGGAAAGAATAGTTTTCATAAATATAAATACTTCATAGTATTAGAATCCGCTTTGAAGTTAACTTATTTGGTAAATTATTACAATATAAATGCCTGAGCAGAAAAGTTTTATCAGCCTTTTAAGAATTCGTTTTACAGATCATTTCACTTGAGTCCACGTGGTAAGAAATAATTGAGGAAATCTATTGGATTCAATTAAAAAATATTTGTACATTATTTCATCCTTTTTCCTCTACTGTCAAAACCCGGTTTTTTAATCATCTTTCTGGGGAAATATGATTCGGCGGGAAAATATATTTGAGGGATACGGCTTTTCTTCTTATCATTTCCAATATCATTCGGACAGGATTCAACTAATTGCGATAACTGAGCGCCGATCAGTTTACCTCCGCAATTATCTATTCATATTTCACCCGGACAATTAATTCGGAATCTGTTTTAACGACGGAATTAAAATAAAAATGATTTTTGCACACTTACTTATTTTAAGAATGTATTGTTTTTAATGTCTGAGAATAAACCTGATATAGTTAAGGAAGTTATCTGCAAAACGTTAATTACTGTTTTTAATGCAGCAAAAGATAAAAATATAGATGTTCGACTTCTGCTTAAAGATGTTCCTTACAGCATTACTTATTTATTAAACAAACATGAACGAATTGAATGGAAATACTGGTGCAAGATAATCAGCAATTCAAGACCATACTTTTCCGGAATCGAATATGAAAAAATGGGAAGAGATTATGTGAAAAGTGGTTCATACATTGAAGGAGTAATAGCGGCATTTATCTTTTTTTCGTCAAACAGATTCACAAAAAAACTCAGACAATATTTTTTCAGAATGGCTGAAAATGATTTTACCTGCATTAGGCATCAGAATGAGTTCCCGGCTGAAAATAAAATAAAAGTTACAGCATATCTTGATGATGGTTATGAGCTCTGTCCAGAGTTTTTTCTCATATCAAAAGGAGTTTGGGACCAATTTGGTGTTCAAATAGGTCATAAAGATTTTAAAATAGAAATTAACTGGATTCATAAGGGAGCAATTTTTAATATCTCCTGGAAAAAAGAAAGTGCATTTTCCAATATAAGAAAATGGATCCGCTGGGTGTTCGATATAAGGAATGCTTTTGTGGAATTAACCGATTCACATGTTGAATTACTGAATCAGTACAACAGATTAGAAGAATCAAAAAAGCTTTTACTGAGACAAACGACTCAGCTTAAAACAGCACACGACATTACTAAATCAATACGGCAGAGTCTTGATATTAAAAAAACTTTGCGTGCAATAACCAATGCATTAGTAACTGATGCGGGGTTTTCTTCAGCACGGATAAAATTATTCAAAGATCTTGATGGAAATAATCTTGATGTCGATATTTCAAGTGGAGCCGATGGATTAAATCTGAACCCGGTCAGACATCAGATTATAATCGATAAAGAATTAACGGGAGAACTGATTATTTATCCTAAAATCAATACCGATACTGCTGAGGTGAATGATCTGCTGAATTATTTACTGCCAATCATTAATGTTTCAATCCATGATTCATTAGTGTTAAGAACAATCACCGATTACAAAGAAAACCTTGAGTCAAAAGTTGAAGACCGGACTGTTGAATTGAAGAAAGCACAGGAAAAACTTTCACAAACTATTATTCTTTTAAAAGAAGCACAGCAGTCGCAAAACAGGTTTTTCACAAACATCTCACACGAATTCAGAACACCGCTTACTTTAATACTGGGACCTTCAAAACAAATAATGGAGCTAACCCGGAATAATAAAATTAAAGATGATGCAAATCTTATAAACAGGAGCGCAAAAAAATTAAACCGGCTTGCAAACCAGCTACTGGATATATCAAGAATTGAAGCCGGTAAAATGAAATTGAAACTAACTAAAGAAAATGTTGTCCCTGTTATTTGCGACACTATATCTTCATTTCAATCGTTTGCAGAACGAAAAAATATTTCACTCCGGTATAGTTATGAATCGGAAGTGATAAAAATTTACATCGATAAAGATATGCTGGATAAAATTCTCAGTAATGTTTTATCAAACGCACTAAAATTTACTCCTGAAGGCGGTTGTGTTAATGTTAGTGTAAAAATAATACGAGAAGGCTGTAATACAGAGTATATCAATTCGGACGAATCTTCAACAATTAAAGAAAAAAAGATTTCTCTTCCCGATTACATTGGGAATCGAAATGACAGTGAAATTACTGGACTGACAAAAAAAGAAGTTGTTGAAATATCGGTACAGGATACCGGCATCGGAATTCCACTGGACCAAATGGATAAAATTTTTGACCGCTTCTACCAGGTCGATAACAGACTCTCGAGAGAATACGAGGGAACTGGAGTTGGTTTATCACTTACAAAAGAATTAGTTGAACTTCATAAAGGAAGTATTTCAGTTGAAAGTGAAGAAGGGAAAGGCTCTGTATTCAGAATATTTTTCCCTGTGGGTAAAGAACACCTGCAGCCTGAAGAAATTGTGAATGACTTTCCTGCCGCTGATAATGTGGAAATCCGGGAATATAATTCACGTGACTTATCTGAAATTGAGCCGGTTCAAAACCCGGAGAAAAATAAATTAGATTACGATTCTATCGCAAAAGAATGTCCATCATTATTAATTATTGAAGACAATTCTGATGTACGAAATTATATAAGCAGAATATTAAGTGGTTTATATTTAATTACTGAAGCATCTGATGGCAGGGAAGGACTAACCAAAGCGTTTGATCTGATCCCCGATTTGATTATAAGCGATGTTATGATGCCCAATATGGATGGAATACAATTATGCGATGCTCTTAAATCTGATTCGAGGACAAGCCATATACCGATTATTTTATTAACTGCAAAAGTCGCACTTAAAGATAAAATTAGCGGGCTGGAAACCGGAGCTGATGATTATATAATGAAACCGTTTGAAGCTGACGAATTAAAAGCAAGAATTAAAAATCTTCTTGAACAAAGAAAAAGAATCCAGGAATATTTTAAAAAGTACGGTATGTTTGAGATATCAGAAAAAACGGTACTACCGGCTGATCAGAAGTTTCTACAAAAAACCATTGAAATAATTAATGAACATATTTCTGATAATTCGTTCGGCGTGGAAATGCTGGCGGAGAATTTAGCTGTTAGCCGGCAATTGCTTTATAAAAAACTTGTTTCCTTAACCGGCGAATCACCTAATGACTTTATAAAAATAATCAGGTTGAATAAAGCGCTGAAGTTACTTGAAAAAAAATCGGGTAATATCTCTGAAATTGCACTTGCAACAGGATTTAATAACCCTTCATATTTTGCAGAGTGTTTTCAGAAACAATTTGGTCTTCTCCCCTCACAATATCATAAGCAAACTGATATTTTCTAATTACCTGTTACAAATACCGCATTATTTTATTCATAGCTGGTAGAATTGCTCTTTATAATTTCTTACAATGCTGTCGACTTTTCCTCCTTAATTCATTGCGGGACTTGCTGAATTAAAATAATATGGTGTGTATGAAACAGATAAACGACTCCGAAATGGATGAAATAATTCCGCTGACTTTTCATTTAAGCCAGAACTATCCAAACCCTTTTAAGGATAAGACTACAATCAAATACTGTGTTGCTTATAAAACTGATGTAGCAATCACAGTTGCAAACTCAGATGGCGAATTGATAAAACAATTAGTTAATGCTGATCAGGAGGCAGGAACTTATGTGATAGAGTTTAACGGGAGTGAACTGCCGGAAGGATTCTATTTTGTAAAAATAACTGCCGGCGATTATACCAGCTTTAAGAAGATGAACCTCTCAAAATAAAATAATTAAACTTGGAGGTAAAACTAATTACCTCAAAAGAGTTAAAATAAATAGAATGAACAATTGGTTCATTCAAAGAATAAAGGAGTTAGTTATGAAACAACTAGTACACATTTCGATTCTTTTCATTCTGCTTACAGTTTCAATTTTCCCACAGCCGTGGATGCTGCAAAATGCTAATGTTCCTTCCAATGCACAGCCCGGACATTTTTCGACAGTCAATGATAAATGTTTGCTGGGGATACTGGACTACTGCCTGGTGGGGCCCGACTGTTCAAATGGTTTCTTAAGGACGACTGATGGAGGCACTACTTGGTCGTGTGATACTATTTCCGGAGGCAGAAAATGGAACGACATATTGGATAGAAGCAATTGATGCCAGCACTGCTTATATGGTTATTGAATCCTGGGCAGCCTGGGGTATGCAGGGTATTTATAAAACTATTGACGGCGGATAACATGGCAAAAGCATCCTAACGCTTTCGCAACTTCAGATTATGGACCTGCGCTATATTCATTTTTTTGATACCAATAATGGTGTGGTTGTTGGTGATAAAACTTCTGCTACTAATGGCTGTTTGAAATTTTTGCTACGACAAATGCCGGCTGAGACTGGAATATTGTTTCACAGGCAATATACCGCCACTTTACCTGGTGAATGGGTTCCTTAATACCAGTTGTAGTTGCAGAATGTGGAAGACTGTATCTGGCTTCTCATTCCCAGGCATCAGTCATTCGACCAAGGATCTTCAAAACTACCGATAAAGGTTATAACTGGACGGTCATTGAAGTAAACGATTGACTACAGTCGAGGATATACTTACTCATTTCCTGCTTTCAGAGTGAATGACAGGACTGCTTGTGTATGGTTTTCTGCGACTTCAAGGGCAATTATTGAAAAGATCCAAATGACGGAGGAAATACTTGGAATGAATTAACGGGCCCTTATGGATGTGTTCCATTAAATGTTTGTTATATTCCGGGAACAAATCAATATATGTAATATCCGGATGACAGTGGCTTTAATGGCTATACAAACGGATCTGCATATTCTCTTGACGGAGGCGATACCTGGATTACATTGATGATGGAAATTACTCTGTTACTCTGTTTTTATTTCTGATAATGGTCGGCTGGGGCTCAGCCTGGGGATACAATATGAACATTTATAAATATGTCGGTCCGCCAATGCCGATTCCGGTTGAGTTAAATTCATTTACGGCAAACGTAAAAGGTAACACTGTAAATCTTAATTGGTCAACAGCAACAGAAACAAATAATAAAGGATTTGAGGTTCAGAGGTCGGAGGTTAGAGATCAGAAGTCGGTGTGGGAAGATATTGGTTTTGTGGAAGGGAATGGGACTACTACTAATCAACATCAATATTCATTTACAAATAAAGAAGTGCAGGAGGGAAAATATACTTACAGGTTGCAACAAATTGATCTCAACGGAACATTCAATTACTCGGACGAAATTAATGTTGAAGTTAAATCTGTTTACACTTATTACCTTACTCAGAATTATCCTAATCCTTTTAATCCTGCAACCACAATAAAATTTGGAGTTAAACAAAAATCCAATGTAAGAATAGATATTTTCAACAGTATCGGTGAAAAGGTAAGTACAATTCTTAATGAAGAAAGAGAACCGGGGAATTATTCAATTGATTTCATTGCAGTTGATCTACCGAGCGGTGCGTATCTGTACCAGGTAAAGGCAGGAAATTTTATTCAAACAAAGAAAATGATTCTTATCAAGTAATAGGAAGTAGGTAGGCAAAGGAAATAAGGGCGGGCCTAAAACCCGCCCTGATTAATAAAATTTAATCATCGATAAATAGGCGGTATTATGAAAACTTTTCTACAAACTTTGTTTTTCTTTTTAGTGGTTACGCAAATATGCTTTGCTCAATGGGAAAATGAAACTAATTTCCCGGGGCGTACATATGTCAAATTACTAGAAAGACCACATAATCCAACACATATAAAAGGGAAAGCAGCTGTTTCATTGCATCCTTCCTTCTATGATCGAAAAGCTGATTGGCAATGGATTATTGATTCCACATGGGGTCCAGGTGAGTCACTTTCCGAAAAGCTATCAACTTTTGATTATTACCAGGAATTTGCGCGTGCACATAATGCTACTTTCCTCTGGAATCCAATCGATTGGGATTCATTGGTTGGTTCACTCAGATCACAAATTAATGATTCTACTAGTCGTGGAGGTTTTGCAGCAATACTTAAAAAACTTTCACTTGGAATGATGGATGGGCATGCTTATGCTTATGATGATGTATTATTAAATACTCCACTAAATCCGGGCGTACCAATACTTACTGATGGAGGGGGTTTCATAAATCATTTCGGTGCCGGACTTACTCCATTAGCAGATAGTTCTTTATTGGTTTATAAAGTCGTCCCAAATCATCCACTTGGTTTGGTCCCCGGTGATATTATATTAGGATATGAGGGAGTTGCTTGGTCTCAGATTGTCAGAGAACTAATTGCTGGCGGAGTGCCAAACACAATATGGGCAGCATCAGCTTCGAGCGCGTATAAAAGATCACTTCTTTGGGCAGCAGGAGAAAGCTGGCATCTGTTCGATACAATTGATGTTAAAAAATATGCAACCGGTCAAATAGAACATCTACCACTTGATTCGATGGTAAATCTCATAGCACCAAACTACATAATTAATAATGAACAAATGCCTATTCCCGGTGTACCTATGCCTCTTGGTTTTTTTGAAAACCATGGTGCTGTTACTTATGGAATAATAGATGGAACAAATATTGGTTACATTTATGTTTATCACCATGTTTATCAGGGAGTTAGTACTGAATTTGACGCAGCCGTACAAGCATTAATGCAAACCGAAGGATTGATAATTGACATCAGAGTAGATTGGGGCGGTAGTGAAGGTCTGAATACTGGAATTAGCCGATTACTCAATTATCAGACCTCGACATTGGATTTTAGAGAAAGATGTAATCCAAATGATTTGTTCTCCATTTGTCCAACAGATCAGAATTGGTTTAGTGGAGAAATAGATGCTGATATAGGTACATATTATGACCGACCAGTAGCTGTCCTACTCGGTCCGAATTGTGGTAGCATGGGTGATATTTCTTCATGGCAATTTTCTTATATCCCAAATGCAAAGATGTTCGGTCGTTCCCCGGCAGCTATGTTTAGCGCTGTTCCAGATCCCCAGCCCTCGCGACCTGGGTATGCTTTACAATGCCCGAATTTAACCTTGGTTGATCATTACACACCGAATGTCCCCCTATGGGGACAGGAATATCCATCTCTTGAAGAAGTATGGTTGACTCCTGATGGAGTAGCAAACGGTGAGGATGATGTTGTTAATAGAGCCCTTGAGTGGATGAATAATTTGGTGTATCCACATAATGTATTAACTAATAACACCTATTATATACCAGGTTTTGATACAGTACATATTTCAACAATTATTGAGAATCCAAACTCTCACCAGATTTCAGCACGAGCTTATCTCAATACAGTTGAAGGGACACTTATTGATTCCGTAGATTTTATAAAGCAAACTTTGGAAAACGATGGAGAGGAATGGAGAGCAAACCTAAATCTTCTCTCTTTAGAAGAATTCTACAAAATCGGTGTTACAGTCTTTGATGTTACAGTTTCTGATCAATACAAGGTTTCGAACGCTACAAGATTTACAACTGCAGGTCCGGTATCACTCGATAGTATAAAATATATAGAAGATTCTTCAAACCGGTATGCTTTGAAACCTTTCGTTACCAACAACGGAAACGCATTAACAATAACGGATGCTAAAATCAGACTTGTTTGTGATGATCCCTGGGTATTGTCGGTAGGATCAGGCACAATGAATCTTCCGCCTATACCGCCCGGTGAAGAAGTAACGGGATCATCCTGGGCATTTATTGAATATAATGATACTACTTTTCCGGGATATTTTAATATTAATGCGGAAATAATAAGGGATGGCTGGGTTTTGTGGACGGATTCCATACAAATAATGATTACAGGAATTAAGGAAAATAATTCACAAATATTATCATTCAACCTTGAGCAGAATTATCCCAATCCTTTTAACCCAAGTACAAAAATAAAATATTTCGTTCCTCAATCATCTCAAGTTCAGATTAAAATATTCGATGTTTTAGGAAACGAAATAGAAACACTTGTCAACGAAGAAAAACCGGCAGGTAATTACGAGTTAACCTGGAATGCTGGTGGAGTTTCCGCCAAAGGCGGATACGCGCCCGGTGTTTATTTCTATCAACTCAGGGCAGGAAGTTTTGTTGAAACAAAAAAGATGATTCTGTTAAAATAAAAAACAACCTCAACCCAGCCTGCCGCCTGCCTTCCGATTGGCAGGGCAGACAGACTGTTTCGCTTTCCTTTATCCTGAACGAAACCAAGGAAGGAGAAAGAATTTGGGAGAGGTAAAATTTAATCATCGATAACCAGGCGGTATTATGAAAACTTTTCTACAATCTTTGTTTTTCTTTTTACTTGTAACACAAATATGTGTTGCACAATGGGAACAGACTAATGGACCATATGGAGAATTTGTTCTTTCATTAGCAATCAGTGGTGATAATATTTATGCCGGAACTGTTAACGGAGCATTTTATTCTACTAACAATGGCGAAAATTGGACAACAATAAATCTAAATAATATTGGTGTTAATTCTTTCGCATTCAATCATAGTGAAGATATTTTTGCCGGAACGCGATACGGGTATATATTCCGATCGACTGATGATGGAGAAAACTGGGTAAATGTCTTTACCGGTGGAAGAACTCGCTCAGGACCTTTACTTATTATTAAATATTAATGGAGACATTTTCGCTGGGTTCTGGGGTGGCGTATTTCGTTCTACAGATAATGGGAACAATTGGATACCGATTAATAGTGGTTTAACAAATGTTCAAGTTTTATCACTCGCAATCAGCGGGAATAATATTTTTGCCGGAACCTGGGATGGTGGTACATTTCTCTCAACCGACAATGGATCAAGCTGGAATGCTGTTAACACCGGATTGACGAACTTGGATGTTTTTGCCATAGCAATTAGCGGCGATAATATATTTGCCGGAACTTGGGGCGGCATATTTCTCTCAACAGATAATGGATCAAGCTGGAATGCTGTTAATAACGGATTGACAAATTTATTCATTAATTCATTAGCAATCAGTGGTGATAATATTTTTGCCGGAGCTAGCAGTAGTAATGTATATCTCTCAACCGATAATGGATCAAACTGGAATGCTGTTAATAATGGACTGACAAATTTATTCATTAATTCATTAGCAGTCAGTGGCGATTATATATTTGCCGGGACTGATGATGGAGTATGGCGTCGACTACTTTCGGAAATGATTACTTCTGTTGATGAAATTGCTCCTCAGTTACCAGTGCAGTTTAGTTTATTTCAAAACTATCCTAATCCTTTTAACCCAAGTACAAAAATAAAATATTCCGTTCCTCAATCATCTCAAGTTCAGATTAAAATATTCGATGTTTTAGGAAACGAAATAGAAACACTGGTTAACGAAAAAAAACAAGTCGGCACTTATGAAGCTAACGTGGAATGCCGGTGGAGTTTCCACCAAAGGCGGATACGCGCCCGGTGTTTATTTCTATCAACTCAGGGCAGGAAGTTTTGTTGAAACAAAGAAGATGATCTTGCTCAAGTAGTTGGAAGAAGAGAGACAAAAGACATTAGGGCGGGTCTAAGACTCGCCCGGATTAATAAAATTTAATCATCGATAAATAGGATGTACTATGAAAACTATATTCCTTTTTACATTCTCCTTTTTGATACTAATCAATATAAAATTGATTTCTCAAGAAGTAATTAATAAAAAATACGATAATACAGAGCACGATTATTTTTCACCTAAAAATCATGATGCCAATATCAATAACTATGATAGAATATCATATAAGTCATTCTATGATTCAAGATCCGATTGGCAGCATATTATCGATTCTACGTGGGGCGGTGGCGACCCCCTCCCACAGAAGTTATTAATTTTTAATACTTATGCTCAAAAAGTTCACGATGAGTTTGATGGGTTTCTATCATTACAATTGAACTGGGATTCACTCTATAACCATTATCTGAATAAAATTACTGATTCAACAAGCAGGGGAGCTTTTTCATCTATTATGAGCCACTTTGCTTATGACCTAAGAGATTTACATACCAGAGCATTTGACTCTACCGTAGTTTTCACACCTTTGAACCCTGGTATCCCAATATTGTTGATGGGCAGTTACATTTCCGTTGAGCACTTTGGTGCAGTTACTACAATTTTACCAGATAGTACAACGCTTGTACTTCGTGTAATACCAAATCACCCACTCAACATTGAACCGGGAGATGTAATATTAGGCTATGAAGGGATTCCATGGAAAAATTTATTAGTTGAACTATTGAATGCAGGTCTGCCGATGGTAGCATACACAGGTGGTTGCAATACTACAAATACTTATTTGAACTTATTCGGAGCTGGAGTTAACTGGCATTTATTTAATACTATTGATATACTTAAGTATTCTACCGGTGATACTGTTCATCTTTCTGTCCTACCACTTCTAGGATTAAATATTCCTGTGATGTTTAACAATGAACAAATGGCAATTACAAATATTCCATTCCCGAATATTTTGGCAAATGATTGTGCTACATATGGAATTTTGGATAACACTAATATAGGTTTTATCTATTTAGCTCAGGAATCGCCGGAAGCAACAGCTGATGCTCAGCTATTGCAAGCTGTAAATTCTTTGAGTAATACCGACGGTTTAATAATCGATATGCGATTAAATTTTGGGGGCTGGGCTTTGTTTGACAATGCGTTTAAGAAATTATTTAATAATTTTTATTCAACTATTGAGGATGCATATCGTTGTAATGCAAGTTCGTTTGAACTATGTCCATCTGGTGATGGGTACCTGTTCGAAATCAATGGAATGGCTCCGGAATATTTTAATAAACCAATAGCAGTTTTACTTGGCCCAACTTGTATTAGTATGGGAGACATTACTGCACACCGCTTGAAATATCAACAAATGGTAAAGTTTTTTGGTAAGAGTTCAAGCACTACACTTGGGGACAATTTATTTATTCATAATTTTTCCGGATGGTACCTTCGTTATTCTATTTCAGATATGTTTTATATCTCTAATCCAGAGAATTATCTAAATCGAAATGAATTTCCAATTGATTTTGATATTTGGCATAATCCTGATGATGTTGCTATCTATAAAGACGCTGTTGTTGATAAGGCACTGGATTGGATAAATAATCTTGTTTATCCTCACGATGTATCATCCAATAAAACTTATTACTCGCCTGGCTTGGATTCACTTTACCTCTCTACTTTAATTGAAAATCCAAATTCACATCAGTTAGTTGCACGTGCTTATATCGAAACAAAAAATGGATTATTGATTGATTCTGTAGAATTCGTTCAGCAAATAAATGGTAATACCGGAGAGCAATGGAATGCAACTTTACCTCCAATTAATGACGAAGAAATTTTTGTTGTCTCAGTTTCTGTATTTGATGGAACCGTTTCAACTTCATTTCAAGTTAAAAATACTACAAGATATACTACATCCGGACCTGTTGTTTTGGATAGCATTCCGTATACCAAATCTAATGGTTTATACTATTGCCGACCTTATATAACAAACAAAGGTGAAATTCCTCTAAGTAACGTAACAGGAAAGCTTATATGCAATGATGCATGGGTAACTCATATAAATCCACCAACTTGGGAACTACAGAACTTGCCACCTAATTTATCTACACCTTCATCAGGTACATTAATTGTAAGTGTTAATGACTCATTATTTCAGCCTCATTTTAATTTTAGTGTTACCCTTGGTTGTGCTAATTGGCCATATTGGGCAGATTCACAATTAGTTATAGTAGGTGTTGAGAATGATATTGCCGCTCCATTGAAATATGGTTTACAACAAAACTATCCGAATCCCTTTAACGCAAGCACTAATATCAGTTGGCAGTCGCCCGTAAGTGGTTGGCAATCATTAATGGTTTTTGATGTACTTGGAAGAGAAGTTGCAGTGCTGGTTAATGAATATAGGTTTGCAGGAAAATATAAAATAGATTTCAATGCATCAGTACTTCCCAGTGGTGTTTATTTCTATCAGCTTGCTGCCGGGAACTATATTGCTGTTAAGAAAATGGTGTTGTTAAAATAGTTGATGTAATTGGGCCACGTAATTTTGAAGGAAGTTTATGCTCCCTTTTTTATTAGATAGAAACAATTATTATTAATACTAATTAATTTTAGTAAAATATTGCTTATTGTCTTCAAATATTCTTAAATTCTTTTATAAATAATCATTTTACGGTTAGTAATTATTCGGGGAGAAATATGATACAGCCGGAAATCCTTTTTGAGGGAACCATCTTTTTCCTGTCCAATAATTCCTTTATTACGCGGCATAAATTATCTCACACCTCAGTGTTTTATTCCGGCTTTTACATGGATTTATCCTTTAATACTGCAGAAGTGTTAGAACAAAAGTGTTACTATTAAAATTCATGAAAATATTTTCAGCAGTTATGCAACGAGTAATTTGTTTATTCATAGTTACAATTTTATGCTTAAATGGGATACAATCCCAATCTGTCCGGTTTAATCATTTATCAACTGAAGACGGACTTTCTAATAACATCGTCTATGAAATAATCCAGGACAGATTAGGATTTCTATGGTTTGCAACTGATGATGGCTTAAATCGTTTTGATGGTTATGATTTTAAAATATACCACCACGATCCTCTTCGTAAAAATTCAATATCCGATAATTCAATTTGGTCAATAATAGAAGATCACAAAGGAAATATCTGGATCGGAACGAAAAGCGGCTGGCTGAATTGTTATAATTCTGTAGAAGAGAAATTCAGAGAATGGAGAATAGAATCTGACTTAACCGGAGAAAATACAATAACGTTTATTTATGAGGATTTTGATTACAAATTATGGTTAGGAACTTACAGAAGTGGATTGTACCGTTTTAATCCTGAAACAGGAAAAACAGACCATTGGCTAAATGATCCCTCAGATACCAGTTCTTTAAGCAATAATTATATCTCATCCATTATCCAGGAAAAAAACGGTTATATATGGATCAGCACTTATCATGGACTGAATAGACTTAATCCATACTCATCATTAAATACATTTGAGCATTATTATAATATTCCCGGAAATACGAACAGCATCAGCGATAATATTATCTGGTATTTAACACCTTCTGAAAATGATGCCAATTTATTCTGGATTGGAACGGCTAACGGATTAACATCATATAAGACAGATAGTAAAAAGTTTTCTCAAATAAAAATACCGAATCCTGAGAATATCCAATTTGGCACATCCGCGGGATCAGTTATTGAAGTTTATAACGAAAAGGAAAAAATATTATGGACTGGTTCTTACGCAGGGCTTGTAAAACTAAACCGCTTCAATGGAAAATGCGAAAGGTTTTTAACAGATAACAATAATCCCCATAGTCTTGTTAGTAACCAAATAAATAAAATGATTAAAGACAGATCGGGTGTCCTATGGATTGCAACAAATAACGGTGTAAGCTCTTTCTCACCCAACAGATCTAAATTTAATAATGTGCCTTCAATAAATTACAAATCTATAAACGGGGATTTCATAAATAAAAAAAATATAAAAGCCATTACAAAAACTTCCGATGCCAGGATCTGGTTTGGTACCGATGAAGGGTTGTATTATGCAGAAGACATAAGTGAAAATACTATTATAAAGCAATTCAACCAATCAGGTAAATTAAATATCTGGACGCTTGCCCCCGGGAATAACAATGATCTATGGATTGGGACTTATGGCTCAGGACTTTACAGAATTGACCTCAAATCAAACAGGTTATCAAAATATAAGTATAAGGAAAAAATTACTGCTCCTTCTTTTAATTTTATTAAATCTGTAATCTGTGATAGTAAAAATAATATCTGGATCGGATACTGGGGATTTGGTTTGGGATGTATCAACTCTTCCACAGGACTATATAAACACTGGTTAAATAATCCGAATGATTTAAGAAGCTTAAGTCTTAATGACGTGTGGGTAATTTACCAGGATACAAAAGGAAGAATATGGATTGGCACTAACGGTGCCGGAATAAATTTATTTGGTGAAAAAAACGGAGGACAATTTTATAGATGGCTCTTTGAAAAAAATAACCCCGGTAACACGGGCAGAAATAGCATTTATTCAATCTTTGAATCGACAAAGAAAGATAGTTCTTTAAAATTCAATCATACAATACTCTGGATAGGAACAAATAATGGTTTAAGTAAATTCATCATTAACGATTCTGATACGGCGGATAATTATCCCGGGCTCGTGATAAAAATAATTCATTACACAACATTAGACGGCCTGCCAAATAATTCAATCAAATCTATAACGGAAGATAACGACGGTAACCTATGGATTGGTACAAACACAGGCATTTCATTATTTAATCCTGAAAAAAATAAATTTACAAATTTCAATGAGGCTTATGGTATTTCAGGAGGGAGTTTTAATTCTTCATCAGCATATAAAAATGATAACGGTATGATTTTTTTGGGAAGCACATCCGGTCTTAATTGTTTCCTGCCCGGAAGGATAAAACTTTCCACTTTCGTTCCACCTGTACTTATAACAGATTTTCAGATTTTTAATAAATCTATTGAACCAGGTGAAAATTCAATCTTGAAAAAGAGCATTCTTAATACAAAAGAAATAATATTATCTTACACTCAGAATACATTTTCTTTTCAATTTGCTGCACTGGATTACATTTCTCCTCTATCAATTCAATATACATATAAGATGGAAGGATTTGATAAAGAATGGATAAAAAGCGGTAAAAGACGTTTTGCAACATATACAAACCTGAATCCCGGTCAATATATTTTTAAAGTCAAATCTACCAATAGTGACAGAGTGTGGAATAAAAATATAAGTGAACTGAAAGTAATTATATTACCTCCCTGGTGGCGGACCATATGGGCAATGTGTTTTTATGTTTTTATTTTTTTACTTGGAGTCTGGGGTATAATAAAATTCCAGGCTTACAGAACACGATTGCAGAATAACTTTAAAATACAGGAGTTGGAAGCCTGTCATCTTCGTGAAATTGAAAATATAAAATCAAGGTTTTTTGCCAATCTTTCGCACGAATTCAGAACACCCCTAACCTTAATTCTTGGACCGGCTGAACAAATTACCAGGCTGTCAACCAACATTAAAGTTAAAGAGGAAGCAAACCTGATTTACAGAAGCGCAAAAAAGTTAAACCGGCTGGCAAATCAATTACTTGACCTATCGAAAATAGAAGCTGGCAAAATGAAGCTTTTAACAAGCAGGATGGATTTAATCCAGGTAATTGAACAGATAATTTCTTCATTTCAATCATTTGCAGAAAAAAAACATATCAGGCTGAATTTTACGCCCGGCGAACAAAAAATATTTATGTACCTGGATAAAGATAAATTTGATAAAATATTGGGGAATCTCCTTTCGAATGCGATTAAATTCACACCGGAAAAGGGGCACGTTCATGTTAAAATAAAAATCAACTTTGCTTCAGGCAATATTATGGCAGGCACGGATTCTATGACTATGGGAAAGAAAGACAATGATTGTTATGTGGAGATTTCAGTTTCAGACACAGGTATTGGAATTCCGAAAGAACAGCTTGGTAAAATATTTGACAGGTTTTACCAGGTTGATAACAGGCTTTCAAAAGAATATGAAGGAACCGGGATAGGACTTTCTCTTACAAAAGAACTGGTTGAGCTTCATAAAGGAAGTATTTCAGTTGAAAGTGAGGAAGGTAAAGGTTCCGAATTCAGAATAGTTTTACCTTTTAGTAAAAAGTATTTGCTTCCGGAAGAAATTGATCAGGACAGCATATCTGGAAAAGATGATTTGCCCGGAGATAACATTTCAGATATTAACATTCCTAAAGAAATTGACTCATATTCAACTTCTGAGATAATCGGTTTGGACGATATTACCAATACTGAAAAGCCAACAGTATTAGTAATTGATGACAATGCTGATTTAAGAAAATACATAACTGAAATTCTATATCATGACTATAAAATATTAGAAGCTTCAGACGGCGAAAAGGGATTCTGCAAATCAATAAAATTTATACCGGATTTAATCATTAGTGACGTGATGATGCCGAAAATAGATGGATTTAAATTATGTGTTAAACTTAAAACTGACACGAGGACAAGTCACATCCCTTTAATTTTATTAACCGCAAAATCTACTCTCGAGGATAAACTGGAAGGATTACAAACGGGTGCTGATGCCTATATTCAGAAACCTTTTGTAGCCGCTGAGTTACTTGCAAGAATAAAGAACCTTCTTGAACAAAGGAAAAGAATACATGAATATTTTAGAAAATTTGGAATCTTTGAATTAGAACAAAAACATGTTACTTCCGTAGATCAAAAATTTATGCAGGAAGCAGTAAAAATAATCGATGCTCATATTGCTGATCCTAATTTTAATATTGAAACATTCGCAGAATGTCTTACTATCAGCCGCTCATTACTTCACAAAAAGTTTAACTCACTAATTGGAGAAACTCCCGGAGAATTAATTAAAAGAATAAGGTTAAACAGAGCTGCAAAACTACTGGAAAATAATCACGGCAATATTACTGAAATAGCTTTCCAGGTTGGCTTTAACGATACTTCATACTTTACCGCTTGTTTTAAAAAGCAATTCGGCATACCCCCTTCCCAATATTTTCAAAATCTGAAAAAATAATCAGAAATTCCCGTAAGTAGACAATTCTAATAGTATTATACACAATTCTTATAGAATTAGTCCATACTAAGAATTATTAATAGTGTGAAGAATATTGAAATCTTAAATCTCCCCGACAATAACAATGAGGGAAAAAATGCTTCCAGAGAGAAAAACAGAAAGTGAAATGATCCCGTTGAAATTTCACTTGAGTCAGAACTATCCAAATCCCTTCAAATATAAGACTTCTATCAAATACTGTGTAGCCTATAAAACAGTTGTGGAGATTACAGTCTCTAACTCAGATGGATACCCGATTAAAAAACTGGTCAATGCAAACCAGGAAGCAGGAACATATGAAATAGAGTTTGATGCAGAAGGATTGAATGATGGAGAATATTTCTACAGGCTTAAAGCCGGTAATTACATAATGACCAAAAAAATGATACTCTTTAACTGACAGTAGCGAGACCTAATTGATCAAATCCTCTTATCGATGAAAAATAATTAGTCTATTGACTCTTAAAATTGTGACTGAGGGGGCGAAGCTGTGAGAAAATATTAAAAATCAAACACTAAAAATCTTTAATAAAAAGATAATCAAACGACATATGACTTTCACATAAGCCAAATAAAAGTGATGAATATTATGAAACAAATAAAAACAGAATGGCTTTTTATAACAGCTATAATATTGTCAACTCTATTTTTTTCAATCTTGCAGAAAGATAGCTCAAATCCGGTTGAATCCACGCCTGCCTCCGTATCGAATAAAATAGTCTTTACCTGCTACATTGATGGAGATGCAGAAATTTTTATAATGAATATTAACGTCACAAATCAAAAACAGATTACAAGCAATAGTGCAAATGACGGTTTTCCATGTTTTAATGTTGCATCCGATAAGATAACTTTTGTAAGTAATAGGGACGGTGATGATGAAATATATATCATGAATACAGACGGATCAAATCAGCAGCAATTAACATTCAAACAATGTCACAGATCGTTACCCCGACTGGTAGCCTGACTGGAGACATTTGTATTCAATAAGAAAATTTCTTGATATCAGAACTGAATTACCTCCTCTCCTAAAATCCTAAATTCTAATATTATTTGAAGTAATTAAATGTTTACGCAAATCGCCAACCAGTCATTTTACAAAATTATAATGAATAGGATATTTTTAATCATTTTCCGCTCGTGAAACTATCAATTTGAATTAATTATTTATTGCGTGCAGTATCGAAAATATAATACTGCATTTTTAACATTTCAATTCATCATTAACAAACTCCAGGAGGTTCTAATGAAAAGTTTATTGGCTCTTATGGCGCTCATTTTTTCTATGAGTATTAATATATTCTGTCAGGAATCTTTTTTTAAAAATAAAACTTCGGATTATGGATTAGCTGTCGGTGCATGGTTAGGAGGTGAGGTCTATTTAGAATATTATGATGTCGATATCAACAAAGAGACAAGTATTCTGCTTCAAGGTTTTGCAGATTTCTATCTCATTGAGAAACTGGCTATGGGAGTTTATGTTAACTATTCTAGTGCTTCTTTTGAAGAAACAGATGAAACTGCTACTATATATGAATTCGGTATATCAATCAAACCACGTTTTATTCTTTCAGGCGGATCACTTGCGATCAAACCCGGCATTCAACTCGGATATCGTGGAGAATCTGTCGATATCAAAGGAGCAGATGATGTGAAAGGATTTGGAGTAAATCTTAGTATCGAATTCCAATTCAATATACATAGTAATATCGCCCCCTTCGGTATCATTGGATTCCTGAGCCAGCCAGCGGGAGGTAGTGATGATACAAATGTAACATTCGCCCCGATTTTCTATGTTGGTGGCGGAATCTCAATTTAGATTTAAGAAAACAGATCAGAAGAAAGTTGAAACATAAACTTTAAATTTACTTTTAATTAATGAAATAAAATTAACAAACCGCACCGACGCATATGAGGCTATATTCTGGTGGTATCCCTCCGATGAAATAAGAATTTACCAGCATCAGATTTTTGTTTGGTAGGCAAAACAGCTTATAAAATGAGAGCTTCTTATACTGAATAAAAATTCTAATATTATAAACTTTTATCCCGAAAGGAGGTTATCTGTTTAAGGTTGTTACTCAAAAAGTAGTATAAATAATAAATTAACATAAAATAATTTTAGAGAGGTATTCTATGAAATTACTAAAAACTTTAATGCAAATTAGAAACCTGTTTATTTTCATAGTCTTTCTTTTATTGGTAATGGTGGGTTGTGCCTCCTGGTTTATGAATGGAGGCGCTCTGGTTGATGAAGATTATTATCCTAATGTAATAGTTAATTATGATGCGGAGGGAACGGTACCTGCGGGAGTAAATTATCTTTTAGTTAGAACAGAAAACGGCGAAGCTGTTTTTGAAAGAAGTCTTGATGGCAGTGGAGTATTATTTCAGACACATTGGGAAGATAATGATGGGGACCATTTTGCGGGATGGGTTAGCAAAAGTCACGGTTACGAATTTGTTGTTCCTAAAGACAGAACTCAGCCGGCAAAAAAATATATCTACCCGGCAGGATATTATTCACTCCTGGAAAAAGATGGCATTACACGCCCCGTCCCGGTCGTTGAAATAGATCCTGTTGCTACCCTTATTCCACAATGAAAAATGATGCTGAGTTTAAACCTCTTTACCACACCTTAAAATTGTAGACAAGTAATATCATACGGAGAATCAAAACAAATACAATAACAGAGTGAGATAAATGGAATCATTAATAGGTCAGATTCTCGACAGCTACAAAATTCTTGAAATTATCGGACGCGGCGGTATGGGAGTTGTATTTAAAGCACTCGATACTAACCTCGATAAAATAGTGGCTTTAAAAATGATTGACCCTGTTCTTGCAAAAGATGAAACATTTATCCGTCGGTTCAAGACGGAAGCCAGAGCTCTTGCAAAGCTGGATAATCCTCACATTGTCAGCGTTTATGCATTCAGAGAAACCAGTTCATATTTTTTTATGGTGATGGAATATGTCGATGCCAAACCACTCTCACAATGTATCAGGGAAAAGGGGAAATTAAAGCTGAAGGATGTTCTCAATATAACAAAACAGCTTCTTAATGCTATAGGATTTGCACATCAGGCTGATATTATTCACCGGGATATTAAACCAAGCAATATTTTACTCTGTCATAACGGAACAGCTAAAGTTACAGATTTCGGACTTGCCAAATTGATAAAGGAGCATGAAAGCGGCGCAACTGTAACCCAGGCAAGAGCAGGAACTCTATATTATATGTCCCCTGAGCAAGTTAAAGGATTAAAAAATGTGGACAAAAGAGGTGATATATATTCTTTAGGTATGACAATATATGAATTGATAGTAGGCAGGGTACCGTTCGAAAAAACAGATTCCGACTTCACGATTCAAAGGAAAATAGTCGACGGAGAAATTCCTTCCCCTCTAACGTTCTGTCCTGATGTACCTAAAAAACTAATTAAAATAATCCTGAAATCTATAGCTAAGGATCCAGAAAAAAGATATCAATCAGCTGAAGAAATGCTGGAGGCAGTGCAGAAATTCGAGGCAAACCTTGTCGATGAAGAAAAAACCGTCATTGTCCACTCAGAGACGGAAAAAGTTCAAAAGGAATCTTTCCTTAGAAAGCCGGCATTCATTATATCCTCTTTTATTTTATTGTTGGGACTTGCCCTGGTTTACCTGTTGCTTATTGTTCCGATTGGTAACAATAAGTTAAAGTCCTTTCTTTCGTTATCGACTAATCCTCCCGGAGCTAAATTAACAATTGATAAGAAGGTGATCGGAAATTCTCCGCTTGATCAATTTGTACTTGATAAAGAGGGAGACATTAATCTATTAATAAGTAAACAAGGATTTGACACAATTGATACGCTGATAAGAACGGAATTTGGAAAGACATTAAACTTAGCTTTCAGCCTGATGCCAAATGTAAATTCCACTGTTAACTCAAATTCTAAGACAATGGATTCAGGCGGTTTAAATATTTCATCAAACCCTGCTGGAGCAGAAGTTTGGTTTAACGGAGAAAACTTAGGTAAAACACCTCTTGAAAAGTCAGAGATACCAACAGGCACTCATAGGATTCTGATTCATAGGTCTGGTTTTAGTGATTACAAACAATCTGTCGTGATTTCACGAAACAAGACAACTACAGTGCCTACTATAAATCTTTCCCACTTGGGGAAACTTACAATCTTTGCTGAACCGGAAGATGCTGAGATCATTGTTGATGATAAGTTGGTTGGGACAGGTAAATATACAAGCGATAAAATGAGTCTTGGTGAACACAATATTACTGTCAGGAAAACAGGGTTCCAACCGTATAACGAAAAAATAAAAATTGAAGTTGACAAACCAATAAATATATCCCCGGAGTTGATAACGTTAGTTGGACAGGTTGAATTATTAGTCAGACCTTCCGGGGACATATATGTTGATGGCCAATTAAAAGTAAAAAACGCATTTGCACCGTATCAAGTTAAAATTTCTGGGGGTAAACATATTTTAAGAGTAGTTAACGAATCCTTAGGTGAGTGGATAAAAAAAATTGAAATTAATAATGAGACTCTTCAAAAGTTCAATATTGATTTTGGCAAAGGAAAATTGAAGATTATTTCCAAACCAACAATAGCAGAGATATTTATAAACGAAAGATCAACCGGTAGAACTACACCGGCAGAATATTCAGTTAAGCCAGGGAAATACACGATACAGGTTAAGAAAAATGGTTATTATCCTTCCGAAGTGAAAGAAATTACAATTGATTATGATATTTATGAAGGAGAAGATCGAAAGATTACATTTGAGCTAAAAAAGATTGAATGATATTTACACTCCCTAATAGCAGCATAATGTGTTAACAATACAATACCAGGGGTTCCCGAAAAATTGAAAAATGAAATTCTGTCCTATGGCAAATTAAATCAAAGAGGAAAAAAATGTTAAATGAAAAATTAAGTTTAAAGACTTGCCTGATGGTTGCATTATTACTACCGGTATTATGTCCGGATTACGGATCATTCACATTTTCTCAATCGGAGGATTGTGCCGCGAAGCTGATAAAGGCTGAAGGAGAATACCAGGCAGGTAATTTTTCTGAAGCGGTTGATCTTATAAAGCCCTGCCTGAAATCAAATGAATTAACTGAAGCTGAAAAAGGAAGAGCATACAGGCTACTAGGACTAGTTTATATTGCTGAAGAACTTGAAAAGGACGCTAATGAAGCTGTAAAAAATCTATTAATTATGGTGCCGAAATATAGAGTAGACATAGAAAAGGATCCACCTCAGTTAAAAAAAATTATTGATGATATTTCCCAAAATCTTCTTCCTGAAATATATAGTGTTTCTCCAAATAATGTCTATTCTAATTACGAAAAGGTCACCTTAAAAATTAGTGGAAAAAATTTTGTTTATGGTTCATCCGTACGAATGAATAATATTGATAAGAAAACTATCTATATAGGAGCAAACGAATTGGAAGCCGAGCTTACACCTGCCGATCTTTCCCGGGATGGGGAATATTATATCTCTGTTTTTAGTCCAATTCTTGACGGCAAGATTTCAAACTCTGTAAAATTTATCATCGCTTCAAAAGGGTTAAAATTTTCAATAATTGGAATATTACCCGTACCAATCGGTGATTTGGCTGCTGATAAGGGAAATGATGGGGATGGTTATGCATCTCTAGGATTTGGCGGCTTTGCGGAATTAAACTATCCAGTCAGTTCATCGGGATTAGGTTGGGTTACCAGTGCCGGACTCCTGTATAACGGGAACAATTCTGATATTAATGAAAATATTCTCCAGTCTTTAGGATTTGATGTATCCAAAGAAGTCGGCGGTTACACTTTGATCCCCATAATGACGGGATTGAGTTATACCAGTGAAATATCCCCGGATTTAGATTTTATATTCACCGGGCAGATAAATTTTTCGATTATCAAAGTAGGAAACGAGACAGATAAAATCAGCGGTATGACTACAGATGGTTACCTGCTCTCGGGTGAAATCAAAGATGAATATAAGAGCACCACCTCCTTCGGATTTGGTTTGGGGGGAGGATTAATAATAAACAATCTTATTATTATTTCTGCAAAATACTTAAACCTGGGGAAACCTGAACTCAAATACGATGAGACCTTAATTTTATCCTACCAAGGTTCAACGGATTCTGAAAAGTATAGTGATAGCAGAAAACAGTCATTTTCATATTTTGTGCTGAGTATTGGAATTATGTTTTAATAATACGCAAAGACCATTTCCATACCAAATGTTAGAACAATCCATAATTTACAATTAATTTTTGAACCACAGCTTACAAACAATTAACCAGGAGGGTAAAATGAAAAGGCTTTACATAGTAACATTTCTACTTTCATCTTTGTTGCCGAATATTTTGCAGGGACAAGAGAACCCTACATTAACCTTTCCGGAAACAGGAATAGTTTCAGGTCCCGCCCGGAGTGTGCTTTATGATCAAATGGATAATCCCGGTACAAATTCTATTACTTCCCAAAATTTCGAAGCCGCTAATGATATATTCGATAGTTTTGCTGCTGCTGATTTTGCATTGATGGATGATATCTGGTCAATCGGGTCAGTAGAAGTTGCGGGCGCATATTATAACGGATCAGGTCCTGCTGCATCGGTAAATGTCTGGATATACTCTTCAGATGGTCTCGGCGGTTTACCTCAGAACATTATTTATACTGCTTTAGATATTGTTCCGTCTGCTGGATTAGCAGATGGTTCATTTACAATTGATCTGCCAAATCCTGTTGTATTAACTGAAGGATGGTATTGGCTTTGTGTACAGGCTAATATGGATTACTCCTCCGGACAGTGGGGTTGGACAGGGAGGACGGTACAGTCTTTCAGTGAATCCGCATGGATGAATCCCGGAGGAGGATTTGGAACTCTCTGTACTCCATCGTGGGGATACCGTTTAACAGATTGCAGTGTGGGTACAGAGCCCGATAATTGTTTCAGAATTAATGGAGATATTATTCCTGTTGAGTTAACTTCATTCACTGCTGTAGCGATTGAAAATGAGGTATTATTAAACTGGTCAACAGCAACAGAAACTAATAATAAAGGATTTGAGGTTCAGAGGTCGGAGGCTAGAGATCAGAAGTCGGTGTGGGAAGTTATTGGATTTGTAGAAGGGAATGGGACTACTACTGATCAACATCAATATTCATTTACAAATAAAGAAGTGCCGGAGGGAAAATATACTTACAGGTTGAAACAAATTGATCTCAACGGAGCATTTAATTACTCGGACGAAGTTAATGTTGAAGTTAAATCTGTTTATACTTTTTACCTCGATCAGAATTATCCTAATCCTTTTAATCCTGCAACCACAATAAAATTTGGAGTTGAAGAAAACTCCAATGTACGGATAGACATATTTAACAGCATCGGAGAAACTGTAAAAACAATTCTTAATGAACAAAAAGAACCGGGGAATTATTCAATTGATTTCAATGCCGTGGATTTACCGAGTGGTGTGTATTTGTACCAGGTAAAGGCAGGAAGTTTTATTGAAACAAGGAAAATGATTTTGTTGAAATAAAAGATAAAGCCGGAGGTTTACCAAAAAGTTCGACGATGTAATTTCGGTTTAGCCTGCCTTGCCATCAGGCAATTGTTTGATCGGGGAATCTTTTTAAGCATTAAGATTTCTCTTCCCGATTACTTCGGGATCGAAATGACATTGACAAAATTTGTTCAAACCTAAAAATAAAATGCATTTAGAGTTTTCAATAATTCTGTAATCATGCTGGAATGAACAGTCACTAAAACAATTAGATAATCAACGGGAGGTTCTTATGAAAACATTTACATTTAAACTTTTATTGTTATTCTCAATTCTATGTTTAAGCAATGGTGTTTTAACGGCACAAACATTATGGACCAAATATTCAGGAAACCCTGTTTTAACACCGGGTTCATCTGGGGAATGGGATGGTGAAGGTGTAGCTCTTTCTTCTGTAATTTATGATGGCAATGCATACAAAATGTGGTATAGTGGATGGGATGGATTACATTTTCGTATCGGTTATGCAACTTCTCCGGACGGAATTAATTGGACAAAATATGATGATCCTTCCACCACCAATCCGCCATATGCTGAAAGTGATCCTGTTGTAAACCTGGGGCCAGGAGCATGGGAGAATAACTGGGTTTATGCGCAATCAATATATTTTGATGGTTCAACTTATCATATATGGTATATTGGAAATGAGGGCACCACGGATCGTGTGGGTTATGCAACTTCTTCTGATGGAATTATCTGGGATAAAAATCCTACAAATCCTGTCATGAATCCAGGACCTTCCATCTGGGATAATGCAGGCATTGGTCCCGGTCCAATATTTTTTAATGGGACAACATTTGAAATGATATACAATGGCTATGATGGATTACACTTTCAGGGAGGATATGCAACTTCACCTAATGATACTAGTTGGACGAAATCACCAGACCCTATACTTCTTTATGGGCAACCTGGAAGATGGGATTATCCAAGAGTTCAACCAGGCAGTGTTGTGTTTAATTCCAATACAGCTAAGTACTATCTGTTTTATTCGGGTGGGGCTCAATATAACTGGCGTATAGGTTATGCAACTTCATCAACTTTTAGCGGGCCGTGGACAAAAGACACTTCAATTCTGATAGATGTAACCCCAGGGAGTTGGGAGAACAATTTTGTAGGTTTTCCATCTGTTATTGAAGATTCAGATAGCAATCTTTATAAAATGTGGTACAGTAGTCAAACCAGTACTGGGCCATATGGCATTGGATATGCCACTTCTGATAAGATTCCATCATCTGTCGAAGGAGATGAAGTTAGCTTGCCACAAAAATTTTACTTAGAACAAAATTTCCCAAATCCATTTAACCCAAGTACAAAAATAAAATATTCAGTTCCAAAATCATCTAAAGTAATTATAAAAGTATTTGATGTTTTAGGAAATGAAATAGAAACATTAGTCAACGAAGAAAAACCAACTGGCATTTATGAAATTACCTGGTATGCAGAGCAACTGCCAAGCGGAGTTTATTTTTATCAACTAAAAGCTGGTTCGTTTGTAAGTACGAAGAAAATGATTCTTCTCAAATAGTAGGAGGAAATTAGATACTGGACGTTAGGGTGGGCCTAAGACCCGCCCGGATTAAAATTTATGTGAGGTGTGAAATGAAAACTAGTTATATGATGATACTAATATTGATTTTTTTACAAACAAATTACCTTACACAGACAAATGATTATTGGAAAGATGCACCTACGGAGGGAATAAGAATTTATTCCATTTTTTTTACAACACAGCAAGAAGGATTTGCTGTTTCTAAGAGTAATGAACTTTTTGTCAGCACCAATGCAGGTAATACCTGGAATTTGAAAGAAACGAATACAATAATTTCAATGCCTGTGAATAATGACTTTTTCTGGTCATCGGAAATTTATTGTTCAGCAATGCAGACTAAAGATGGCGGTAATACCTGGCTCCCGTACTCACAACAAATGCAGGAGCATTTTTGCCGTGTTTACCTGGAAGATCCAAATGTCGATTATAAAACAGCATCTGAATTTCTGAACACTGTTACATCAAAAATTTTAATATGTATTACAAATGAAGATATTACTTCGATTGCGAATAAACCCCAGCAATGCGCTGAATATTATACTAATGAAAATGAGGGCTGGGCACTTGGTTGGTGTTTAAGAAATTTTAAGATGAATAAAATTTTGAAAACTATAAAATAAATCAACAAAGATATTGCTGTTAAAATAAAAAACAACCTCAACCCAGCCTGCCGCCTGCCTTCCGATTGGCAGGGCAGACAGACTGTTTCGCATTCCTTTATCCTGAATGAAACCAAGGAAGGAGAGAGAATTTGGGAGAGGTAAAAATTTAATCATCCATAACTAGGAGGAGTAATGAAAAAGTTATTAACATTTTTTGTTTTTCTTTTGTGTTCAATTCTTTCATTTGCACAGGATACAATAAAAGTTCCAGAAGATTACACAACCATTCAGGCTGCAATTGATGCATCGACCAATGGAGACATTATTCTTGTGTCTGAAAATACATACTACGAGAACATAACTTTTAAAGGGAAAGCAATAACCGTTGCCAGCTATTATCTGGTTGATGGAATAGAGACACACATATCACAGACCATAATTGACGGAAGTCAGCCTGTAAATCCTGATAGTGGATCTGTTGTGAGTTTTATTGCAGGTGAGGACACTAATTCAGTTCTATGCGGTTTCACAATTAGAGGTGGGACAGGAACCGTCACCGATCAAGGTTTTTATGGGACTAACGATAGAATAGGTGGTGGTATTTATATAGGTGCTGGGGCACGCATCAGTCACAATATCATTACAAATAACACTATCCACCAAACAACAGCCAACGGTGCCTACGGAGGCGGAATTGCTTGTGGCGGTGACAACTCAAAGGTAGTTATTATAGAATACAATGATATAAATCATAATAATATCCTGTCGGATTTTTTTCAGACAGGGGCAGGTGGTGTTGGCATTTTTTCGAAAACACGTCTGATAAACAATTCCATAACTGACAACATTGCAAGAACAAACGGAGCCAATTGGAACAGCAATGGAGGTGGTATTGCTTTAATATTTGTTGATGTTGTTGTATCTGGTAATCTTATAGCGCGTAATCAAGCGATGGCTCCTAATTGCACTGCCTATCCTTGTTATGGGGGTGGTTTCCATTCGTTCGGATCGGATACCCCACTTTTGTTCAGTAACAATACAGTGATGGATAACCTTGTTCAAGGTTCCAGTGGATCATTTGGGGGAGGAATTAACTTGAGTAATGGAAGCAATCAGTTAATTAGAAACAATATCATTATCAGAAATACTGCAACATCAGGAGGTGGCATTAGCTGTCTAACAGCACAATCGCCAAATCTTTTGAATAATACAATATCCTCCAATCTGGCAACAAATGGACAAGGTGGAGCTATTTATTCAGGAAGTAGTTCTATTGATGTAGAAAATTCAGTGCTTTGGAAAAACACAAACACATCAGGATCAGAGATTTATGGCAATGCAAGTGTTCATTATTGTGATATTGAAGGTGGTTTTTCCGGAATAGGAAATATTGATTTGGATCCTTTATTCAGAGATACTTTAAATAATGATTTTCACCTTATGTCGACTGATTGTGGGAATGGCTTAAATTCTCCATGTATCGATGCCGGAAATCCAGCTATCACAGATTGGTTCCTTGATTGTAATTGGGGATTGGGTCAAATAAGGGTGGATATGGGCGCCTATGGTGGTGATCCTAATGCACAATTTCAAAATGAATTACTGGGACCAAAATTCAGAGCATTTGTTAATCGTGTAAATTCGGTACCCTCAAATGAAAAGCAAACTATAATTGACAGCTTTATGAATGCTTCATCTTCTTTTCCGATTATCGAGGAGAACACAATTGTTTATTATATTTATCAGGGTGCTGCTTCGAGTGTAAATGTACCGGGAGATGCAAATGAATGGGCAACAATGTCTTCTCCTATGACAAAACTCGTGGGTACCACCTTCTGGTATCATGAAGCTGTTTATGAATCAGATGCCAGGCTGGATTATAAATATTATCTAAACGGAAATGAATGGATACTAGATCCACTTAATCCTAATTTGGTACCTGGTGGATATGGACCGAATTCGGAACTTGCAATGCCTGACTATGTTCAACCGCCTGAAGTAGAATATTATCCTAATATTCCTCATGGAACGATAGATTCATTTGAGTTTACAAGTACAATACTTGGTAATACACGAACTATTAAAATTTATATTCCTTTTAATTACGAATCGCAGAGTACGGATCATTTCCCTGTACTACTTCTTCACGATGGTCTTGATTATTTAAATATAGCCACTGCAAATAATATTCTGGATTATTTAATTGCTTTAAGTAAAATTGATCCAATCATTTGTGTGTTTGTTCCACCGGTTGATAGGGATAACGAATATGCATTAAATCTAACGCAGCAATTTGAATCATTCATTATTGATGAACTCATGCCACATATAGACTCTACCTATAGAACAATGACAGATCCACATAAACGAGCAATGGGTGGTTTATCATATGGAGGACTTATTACAACTCAAATATGCTATAATCACTCGGAAGAATTCGGTCTATGTGCACCTTACTCACCTTCATATTGGGCTAAGAATATGGAAGTATTTAATCTTGTACTTAATGGACCACAAAAAGATATTAAATGGTATTTGGATTGGGGAACTTATGAATGGACGATTTTGGTAAATGCGGTTCCAATGAGGGACGGATTAATAAATATAGGATACGATCTGGCTTGGAATGAATGGCACGAGGCACATAGTTGGGGAAGCTGGCGTGCACATTTGGATAATGCATTAGAATTCTTCTTTCAGAAACCAGATAATATTGCTGATGACGAAAATGCTCCTACAGAATTTGCGCTTGAACAAAACTATCCAAATCCCTTCAACCCAAGCACTAAAATAATGTATTCCGTTCCACAATCATCAAACGTACTTATAAAGGTATTTGACATACTTGGCAACGAAATAGAAACACTGATTAACGAAGAAAAACCATTAGGCACTTATGAGTTAACGTGGACTGCATCAACATTACCAAGTGGAGTTTATTTCTATCAGTTAAGAGCAGGTGCATTTGTGCAGACGAAGAAGATGTTGTTGTTGAAGTGATTTATTGTCATTCTGAACTTGTTTCAGAATTTTGACTATTTATCGGTAGATCCAGAAATGAACCTGTCTGCCGAAAGGTAGATTCGGGATGACAATAAAAAAGTAGGAGCGAGTCGATGACTCGCTCGAATTAAAATATTTAGGAGGATTAATGAAAACTATTTTACAAACCTTGTTTTTCCTTTTGCTGCTATCGCAAATATGTTTTTCACAGGAACTTGGTTCAATAAGAAGAGGTTATGATTTTACAATTCCTGAAAAATTTCAAAAGCTAGTACTCGATCCTCTACCTGCCGGTACTTATTCTGTTGGCACTGGAGGCGATTTTCCAACAATTGATTCTGCATTTAACAAACTCAGTATTGACGGTATTGCCGGGGAGGTTACACTTGAATTAATAGATGATCTATACATAGCACCTCCTGATACTTTTGGATTTTTGTTAAATGGACCAATATCAGGGGCTGGACCAAATAGCAGGGTTATAATAAAACCTGCGGCAAATACAAATGTCACAATTGAGGGTAATTGGAGTTTTGTATTGACATTTAATGATATAAGCTATTTGACATTGGATGGCGTGAGCTATGAAGGTACAACTACGCTTACTGTCCACTCTGTTTTCAACCAACAATATGTTGAAAACAATGGGATTGTATTTTCTAATGATGCGGATCACAACATTATTCAAAACGTAATCGTTATCTGTGAGGATATATCCAGGACAGGGATAGGAATCTTTTTGGTGTGCTCAGTTAATTCTCCTTTCGCACCTGATAGTAATCTCATTCAAAACAATTTTATTAAAAAAGCAGGGGCCGCAATAGTTGTTACAGCTTCTTGGGCAAATGCAAATACAAAACATATAGGCAATGTTATCAGAGGGAATAAAGTTGGTTCTGAGACCGACAGCTTAATTGCCTGGGGAATTCAAATCGAAAAATCTCAAAATGCAGTTGCTGAAAATAATATCGTTAAAAATCTCAAACTTTATAACAATAATACATGGGATGGTGTTAATAAGGGAATAAACTCATATTGGGGTGCCAGTGATACAATTAGAAACAATATAGTCCATAATTTTAAATCTCTTAGTGGGATTCATTCAACAGGGATTCAATTATCCGGTGATGTTGGTAAGACAGGGAGTGGTAATATGGTTTATAATAATATGATATACGATATTCAAAGTACATCGACTTGGCCCGACAGTAGAGTTGCCGGAATCCAAATCTGGCAGCAAAATAATCCGAACATTTTCTATAACTCAGTTTATCTTTCAGGTACTGGGGCCAATCATCAGGGTTCCGCTGCATTTTACATACATCATTCCTGTTCAAACGTAACATTAAAGAATAATATCTTAGTAAACACAAGAGTTGATTCTCCCTATTGTGCGTCAGCAATTTATGATCACACAGCTACAAACCTTACTTCAGATAATAACATTCTATATTACGCGCCAAACCAGAATAATACATTAGTAAGAATTGGAAGCACTAGATACAACACATTAGCAGATTGGCAGGCAACTGCAAACGATTTACAAAGTTATATTGAAATGCCACATTTCATTGAACCATTTTTACATATTGATGATACAATCGCTACATATATTGAATCACGAGGCACCCCAATCCCGGGAATAGATATGGACTTTGATGGAGATACGCGTAATGCAATAACTCCTGATATTGGTGCAGATGAGTTCGATGGTATTGTGGTTGGCATTGAAGAAGAAACAGCTTTACCAAATGAATTTGCACTTGAACAAAACTATCCTAATCCATTTAACCCGAGTACGACAATAAATTATTCAATAGCTGAGATTAGTAAAGTTAGTTTGAAACTCTTTAACCTGTTGGGCGAAGAAGTAACGACTTTAGTTAACGAAGATAAATCAGCGGGGAATTATTCAGTAGAGTTTAACGCAGCCAACTTACCAAGCGGAGTTTATTTCTATCAACTAAGAGCAGGAGATTTTATACAAACCAAGAAGATGATCCTTCTCAGGTAAACTTTTTCAATTTTATTTGAAATGTTAGTTTGCTACTTCTTTTTCTGCAAAGTAAGTCTAATAGGAATTGATGTTATTGTATAATTAAGCCCTCAATATTGAGGGCTTAATTATTAACGGCTCTATTTTCCATTTAATTTAATGAAGGATTTAATTACAAATGGTTTTTAATTTCGCGGTCTTCAATCTTTTACTATTCCCTCAATGGGATAGTGCCGGTTATGGAATTATTATGGAGCCGGATTACTTGAGTTAAAGCAGTCGCGGTGCACGTGCCACTTGCCTTGTATCTTTTTCCAGATCACAATGAACTTTCCATTGTCATAATTTTCTCCATTCAGAAAAAGAGACCACAACCCGACTTCTGCCGCATTATTTCCATTACCATAAACTTCCAGGGTTTCGATTGTTAAACCATCAAAACCCGAAGTAAACATTGAGCTCCAAAAAGCCCCCACGGCAGTATTACCGGTAATAAAATCTCCATTAGGCGGCATAAGCTGTGCGTCCTGCGTATATAAGGCAGCCATAGCTTCTGCATCCTGTGTAGCAAATACATCTACAAGGTTCTGATGAGCTTCAAATATATTATCGAACACCGGTTTTCGCAGTACTTCTGAACCAGAGTTGTTCTGTATGGTTGCTGCAGGTTCTGTGGATTGGCTTTGCTCACATCCCAGAACAAACAAAAATGAGAAAACGAAGAGAGGTATAAACAGCTTTTTCATATCGAACTCCTTTTTTATTTATTTATGACTGGTTTTTTGGAATTCCGATACCAACAAAGTAAAAAAACAGAAGTTATTATTATTGGCCGGGAACTAATACAATTATAATTTTAAAATGAGTATTTAGCTCTCACATTTAATTCAAATGCTAGCACATTTGTTCTATGTTGGCAAATTATTTAATAAAATAAAAAGGAGAGATGGTAGGTTTGTTTATATTTATTCCGGATTGTTAAGGGTACGGATTAAATTATCTCGCGTGCATACTCTGAGGGTTGAATTCCATATTTTTTAAAGAAACATCTTGAAAAATAAGATGGATTATTAAACCCAGATTCATACGCAATTTCGGAAATACTGCCCTTTTGTTCCTCAATCATTCTTACTGCATTTTTTAATCTTACTTCCCTTATAAAATTGTTAGGTGAATGACCGGTCAAATTTAAAATTCTTCTATACAATTGTGCTCTGCTCATTCCAAACTGCTTAACCAAATTATCTATGTTAAACTCTTTAAGATTCCATTTTTTTTCAAGAGCTTCGAAAAGCTCATTTATGAATTGTTCATTTCGTGAATTAACAACTTTAATAAAACCATTCCTGAGACCGGTTTTATTTTTCAGGTAGTTATATACTTTACCTAATGAAGATGATATAAGTACCCGATTTTGCCCTGCAAAATATCCTAATTTATTCGCAAGGCTTATAACATCTCCAAAAAGATCATCACTTTTCGTAACCGGTGCACCAAGGTTTAATCCTATTGAAACACTGGTTTCAATATTTTCTTCATTTGCAGGAGTACTAAATTTGTGTTGGATTTCTGCGGCACAATTTATTGCATTTTCTCCGGATAGAAAAGAAATCAAAATGTTTCCCTTTTCCCACGATACTTTGTTCCCTTCCAATTTTAAAAGAGAATCATTAATGATTTTTTTATGCAAGTTTTCTGCCTCAGCAAATTTATCTTTATTGATTTGGAGTTTTAAGAATAACGGATTATTAATTTCCAGAGACATAATAGCACGGTGTGCTGTTTTACTAATGTATCCCTCAAAGGGATGATTATTTTTATTCCATGCTATATCGGCAACTTTACCCAGGAAAAATTCTACCTCACTTAGCTCAACCTCGATTATTTGATTGGGAGTATGCCCATGTGATGCGTTGTGCAAATTAATTACGCATTCTTTTTCCGGTGCTTCAAACACGCAGAATCCAGTGTTATTGGGAATGTCGTGCCAGAAATAAATGAATTTACAATTAAAATCATCCTGTAAAGCAAAATCTCTTTGATGATCGGCAGCAACATCTTCTACCGTTGCTTCGGTTGTATCATGTATATCCATGTAAATTGGCATTTTCTTTCCCTTAAAATTTCAAAAGGTACTTTGAAGCCTAAGTAGTTTTTTCAGGATGAGAAATTCTTGGATTAGGATAGGCTCTTTATTTTAACTTAAAATTTTAAGGATTTAATGTCAACAAGATCAACTCTTTGTCCGGAGAAAAAAGTCTTCAACTTTTTGTTAAAATTTTTAACTCATTTTTTTAAGATTAATTCCAAAAAAATTAAATAAATTTTTGTCTCTTTTTAATCCTGACATCAAATCACAAGACAGCATATAATAATTATTTATTATAAGAGACTTTGATAACTCAATCTAATGCAGGCAAGTTAATTAGTCGGATTTCAATAAAATGAAAAGTTTTCATTTATTAATGTCAGAAAATCGTCTTCACAAATTATTCAAATTCGGAATCGCATTTAAAGGATTGGATGGAGTACTTGAAACTATTGGTAGTATTGTACTTGCTGTGTTTGGTAAAGCATCACTTACCGCTGTAGCTGCATTTCTAACCTCGCACGAACTTTCAGAAGATCCTCATGATGTTGTCGCAAATTACATTGTGAATACTACCCATCATATATCTGCCGGGACAACAATTTTTGCATCAGTATATCTGCTTGTCCACGGGCTTATTAAGATTGGTCTTTTTATTGCTTTGTGGCGCAATAAAATATGGGCATATGTAACGGCAATCTGGTTCCTTTTGGTGTTCCTCGCATACCAGATGTACCGATTTTCGCTGACACACTCAACCGGACTTTTGCTCCTCTCTGTTCTGGATATGGTAATTATTTTATTGGTGTGGCATGAGTACCGGTATTTACAAAAGTATGGAAATAAAATATTTGAACGCAGGAAATAAAACTTAAATGATAACTCTGTTAAATCGCTTATTTGAATTATAAATTAAAGATAATCATTATAGAATTATATAGATTTATTTTTGATTATTTAATTAGCATTTATGAAATCAAAGATATTTATTTTATTTATTTTATATACAGGAGTAATATTTTCTCAAAACTCTTTCAAAGCAATTGTAAAGGATAGTCTCACTAATGAATCATTAATTGGGGTTAATGCATTCATAGAATCTATAGATAAAGGAGCCGCTTCCAATTCAAATGGAAAGATTGAAATCAGAAATATCCCTGAAGGCAATTACACAATAGTATTTTCGTATATCGGATATAAAACAAAAGAACTAAAGATTTCTTTTCCTGAAAAAAATCCAAATAAAATAAGAGTATTATTTCTTCAACAGCAAAGTGTTGATCTCAACCAAATTATCGTTTCGTCAACCAGGACTGAGAACAGAATTTCCAATACACCAGTAAGAGTTGAAGTATTGGGACCTGATGAGGTAAATGAAGAAATAGGGATTAAACCCGGGAATATATCAAAGCTGCTTGGTGAAACATCAGGAGTATTGCTACAGCAAACTTCAGCCGCTTCAGGAAATGTGGCAATTAGAATACAGGGATTGCCGGCGGAATATACTCAACTGATAAGCGATGGTTTTCCTATTTACAGCGGTTTTTCATCCGGATTAAGCTTATTACAAATACCACCACTAAATCTTCAACAAGTAGAAGTTGTCAAAGGTTCTGCATCTACATTATACGGTGGGGATGCAATCGCCGGAATTGTAAATTTGGTTACTAAAATGCCGTCCGAAATACCGAAGTTTTCATTTCTATTTAATCAGACACAAAAAGGGGAAACAGACTTTAGCGGATATTTTACCGGAAGGAAGAACAAATTCGGTCTCACCATGTTCTCAGATTATAATATTCAGAAAGCAGTAGATGTAGATCACGATGGATTTACAGATATTCCAAAATTCCAACAGGCTAATATAACGCCAAAGTTATTTTATTATATAAATGAAAACCAGACGTTATCAGAACAATTATCTTTTTCTTATGATCATCGGAAGGGGGGAGATCTTTTGGCTGTTAACGGGAAACCGGATTCTTTACATAAATATTTACTTGAGAATAAGTCATTAAGATATAATTCTGAATTTAAGTATAAGTATAATTTTTCCGGCGGCAGTAGTTTAACTTTTAAAAACAGTCTGAACAGTTACTATAGAAAAATTAATTCTTTGTCAGATGTTTTTAGCGGAAAGCAATTTACAACATTTACCGAATTATCATATTTAATGAATCTGGAGACAAATAAATTTGTGTTCGGTCTAAATTTTAATTCGGATAAATTTAGCCATGTTGAGAGTTCTCCGGTAAATTTTAATTATAATCATTACACGTTGGGTCTGTTTGCTATGGATAATTGGGAAATTAATGATAATCTGATCTGGCAACTCGGATTCAGAACTGATTATCAGAATAAGTACAAATATTTTGTGCTTCCCCAATCGTTTTTATTTTATAAGCTTAATAAAAATTTCGATATCAGGTTAGGTGGTGGACTGGGTTATAAAATACCCACCGCATTTACTAATGAAGCTGAAGAAAGAATTTTTAATGATGTGATGCCTATTTCTACAGTTATAAAAGCTGAGAGATCTTATTCTCTAAGTGCTGACTTAAATTATAAAACGATATTATTTAACATTATAAATCTGAATTTTAATCAGGCCTTTTATTATACACTGGTAACTGATCCGGTTATGCTTGGGGAAGATAGTCTTAGCTTGAGAAAGCTGCCGGGATATTATTTTTACAATTCTTTATCAGAATTGAAAGCAAAGGGACTTGATACAAATATACATCTGTCGCTAGAAGATTTTGAATTTTATTTCGAATATACATATACACAAGCCGAACAGGTTTTTGCAAATTACAGCAATTTTATTCAGCTTACGCCAAAAAGTAAAATAAACATTACTCTTACTCTTGAAGAAGAAAGCAATTGGAGAACAGGTATTGAGGCATTTTATACAGGGAGAGAATATCTGAATAACGGAACAAAGTCACCGGATTACTAGACAATAGGTGTGATGTTCCAGAAATATTTCAATCATTTTTCGGTAATTACAAATGTTGAAAATTTATTCGATGTAAGACAAACCAAATATGAAAAAATTTATAATCCACCAATAAGTAATCCAACTTTTAAACAAATCTATGCACCACTTGACGGTGTGGTTGCAAATATTGCTGTCAATATAGTTCTTTAATCATTTTTTATCCGTATATAAAAAAGGAATATAGCTCTGGCGGGTTAAGACTTTAGATTGATATTTTTTACAATAATTGATGCACAGCCATCGCCTAGTGAAACTTCCACTTAGTTTTCCCGGAAGAAAGAAATTTATTTTGTTGAAGTGTAACATCAATATATTTTGTAAATTAGGGAAAATAAATTTTTTATACTTCCCACACTTAACCGGGAGAAATATTATGAGTAGCATATCTGAACCAAAAAAAATGAATTTTATAACCAGTTTGTTTTCTTTCCTGATTATAATTGTTCTTGTCTCACCAAACCTGATTTTTTCTCAAACAAACGAAAAACAAAATGGCAATCGTCATGATCCGAGGCTTCATCACGAGGTTAAGGATGATGATTATGTTCCTGTTTCAAGAGATGATCTTGGAAGATCACCGGCCTATCATTATACAAATGCAGGGATTACTACTGTACAGGTTAATGTTGATGCAAACGGACTGAATATAGTAGGCGATGCCGCAAACGAACCTTCAATGGCCATTGATCCGAATGATCATAATAAAATGGTGATAGGATGGAGGCAGTTTAACACTGTTACCAATAATTTCCGGCAGGCAGGATACGGATATACAACAGACGACGGACAAACGTGGACCTTCCCCGGTGTAATACAGCCCGGTTTTTTCCGTTCAGACCCTGTGCTTGATTATGATGTTAATGGAAATTTTTATTACAACAGTTTAACAAATAACCCGGACTATTATTGTAAAGTATTTAAATCAAGCAATGGCGGAGAATCGTGGGATGGTGGTGTTGATGCACATGGCGGTGATAAACAATGGATGACTATTGATAAAACTGATGGACCTGGTAACGGACATATTTATGCTTTCTGGACAAGTTACTTCAGTACATGTTATCCCGGATTTTTTACTCGTTCAACCGATAACGGTTCAAGTTTTGAAGACTGCATTACGATTCCTAATGATCCGTCCTGGGGTACAATCATGGTTGGTCCTGACGGCAAACTTTATGTCGGCGCATCCGGCTCATTCGATTTCGTGGTTGCAAGATCTTCAAATGCACAGATATCCGGACAACCGGTAACATGGGATATGGCAACTTCGGTTAATCTTGATGGTTATATTACTTATGGTATCGGACCAAATCCCGACGGACTTGGAGGACAAACATCAATAGCCATAGACACTTCCGGCGGACCTTCCAACGGAAACATTTACTTATTATGTTCGGTTGTAAGAAATTCTAACAATGATCCCCTTGATGTTATGTTTGCCCGTAGTACAAACAGCGGAGCAAGTTTCAGTGCACCTGTAAGAGTTAATGATGATCCCGGAACTTCAGCAATTCAATGGTTCGGTACTATGTCCGTTGCTCCCACCGGACGCATCGATGCAGTATGGCTGGATACACGCGATCATCCCGGAACTAATTTATCGGCTTTATATTATTCCAATTCCACTGATCAGGGAGTAACCTGGTCGCCGAATGAAAGAATGTCGGATTATTTTGATCCTAACGTTGGCTGGCCGAACCAGGATAAGATGGGTGATTACTTCCATATGGTTTCCGATAGTTTAGGTGCGCGTCTTGCATGGGCTGCTACATTTAATAATGAACAGGATGTTTATTACAGTTATATCACCTCAGGTATTGTTCCTGTAGAACTTACCTCATTCTCGGCTTCTGCATCTGCGGATGTTGTTACTCTTGACTGGACAACAGCAACAGAATTAAATAACCGCGGATTTAATATTGAAAGAAGTTCTGAAAAAAATGAATGGAGAACGATTGGTTTTATAGAAGGAAAGGGAACAACATCAGAACCACAGCATTACCTGTATTCTGATAAACTATCTGATGTAAAATCAAATAAACTTTATTACAGGTTAAAACAAATTGATAATGACGGGACTTTTAAATATTCAGGAGTAGTTGAAGTAGGGATTGCTCCATCATCATTTACACTTTCACAGAACTATCCCAATCCGTTTAATCCAAGTACGAAAATAAAATATTCAATTCCACAATCATCAAAAGTTGTGGTAAAAGTTTTTGATATGCTTGGTAAAGAAGTTACAACCCTTGTTAATGAAGAGAAACAAGCGGGCACATATGAGCTTACATGGAATGCACAAGATATGCCGAGCGGAGTTTATACGTACAGTATAAAAGCCCGCAGTTATACTGCAGTTAAAAAGATGGTCCTTATCAAATAATCCAGGTAATTTTGTTGGTGATTATTAAGGGAGCTGCGGCTCCCTTTTTTATTTTCAACTTAATTATTTATCTCAGGACAGGAGTCCTGAGGTACGGATCAGAAGATCGAATAAAAATTAATTGTTGAGTAAATCATCTTCCCTTGTTATGTTTAAACTAATTAATGATATAAAAAGTAAAATAAATGTCGGGGTTCCCGATAAAGTAAAACAGCTTGTAGATAATTCAAAAACAGAAGATGCGAAAAAATCACAAGAAATTGACCAGCTTGTTTATATGCCTAAAGGAAGAAGAGACCTGCCTTGTATGCAGGCAGGTAAAAATTGTGGAAGGGGAGTGAGGGAAATTTTAACAGAGTTTAAAAACTATTCTCAGGAGATTAAATTGAAAACAACTTCAATAATCGGGAAAATTAAATATACTTTACTTATGCTGGTTTTTGCCTGCCTGTTTATAATCAGCAGTTCATATGCACAGGATGAAAACAATAATCATATGAGTGATTCAACTTCGATGCACAGGCAACATATGATTCATTCCGAAAGTCCGATGGTTATGCCTTTTGATATGAATAAAGTCACTCACTATTTTATCAAAGATGATAACGGGGGTATTTTAATAATAAAGACAAAAGATATGAAAGACACGACACAAGCAGCCCTGGTACAAAGTCACCTGAAAAAAGAATGTACTTTATTTTCAAATGCGGATTTCAGAGATCCCAAAACTCTGCACGGAATGAATATGCCCGGCTTAGATATTTTATCCGGAGCAAAGGGTAAGTTTAAAGTTGAATATAAAAAATTACCTGATGGGGCACAGCTTACATTTGTTTCAACGCAATCTGAAGTAATAAATGCTATACATCAATGGTTTGATGCTCAATTGAGAGATCATGGCAACGATGCAAAAAGCAGTCTGGATTGATAAATTTAAAGTCTTTACTATAATTTATTGCTCAACCTGAAGCCTGCCTTTCAGACAGGCAGGTATCTGACTGCCGGAGATTTAAGAGCCGGCATATTTCTTTTAAAGTAGATGAGCTGCATTGGATGTATACCATAAGTCAATGTCTAACATTATAAATTATATTTTAATCCTGCGGAGAATACGTAATCAGGAGTAGAGTTTGAGAGACCGGCTGAACCAATTAAAGAATAAGATATTTTATCATTTGCAATTATATTTAATCCCAAAGATAATTCCTGCGGCATTTCATAAATATCCAGAATTTTAGAATAAAGACTGTAACTTAATAAAACCGAGAAATCACCATCCCCAAAAGATTTTCCTATTCCTGCATTCAAAGTAAAAGGATTTTTATAATCAACACTGTCAGGTTTCCCTAGAAAAATATATCCTCCGCTGGCATAAACAAGCCAGGAGTTAAAACTCCTCTTTAGTGTGGTTGATAAACTGAAATCAAATTTACCTGTACCAAATCCACTTGCTGTGGATGCAGTTGGGAATTTAATATAACCCCCGATAGCTAAACCTAACGGCGATGAGTACTGATTAAAAAGGTTGTAATTAGAATAGAGGTAAAGATCACCAATACCTGAATTTTCAGATGATGAAGTGGAGAGCAAACTTCCGCTGCCCGGCATATGGCCTCCGCCCTGACCTCCTGTTCCCATCATACCAGAAGAACCCGAACCCATATGATTGGGTAAATAGATATTTCCGAACTGCGAAACATTCTGTCCGTTTGAAACTATAAAAGGAATGGACAGGGCAATTGAATAATCATCGGTTTCATATCTTACACCACCGAACAGGTAATAGCTGTTTAACCTTTCGGTAGATAGATAATTGCCGCTTGCAAACTGTAAGTTTGTACTGACTGACCATTTACTCTGTCCATTAACACTAAGCGAACCTGCAAACAAAATAGCAAATGAAATGAGAAATTTTCTATTTAAGGACATTCTTACTTCTGAGTTTTATCTGGTTTTGATTCTTCGAAGTTATTCATCATCCCTTTAAAATTGTTCATCATGTTTTTCATATTGTCCATCATTTCTTCCATGTTCTTGTGCATTCCCTCATTCGTCTGGTAAGATTTGTTCTGCATCATCTCATCCATTTGAGACAACATGTCTTTCATTTGCCCGGACATATTATGCATATTTCCCATCAGTGAATTCATTCCCTGCATATTCTGCATTTGATTCTGCTGCTGCATCATATTTCCCATTTGATCATTCATATTGTTCATCTGCTGCATCATTTCATGCATATTATTCATCTGGTGCTGCATATTCTGGTTCATATTGTTATGCATATTTCCCATATTCTGCTGTGCGAAAGACTGTGGAGCAATTATTAAAACTGAAAACAAAATTCCCGTAAAAAGAATAGTGTTATACCGCATAATTTTCTTTAAAATATTCATTAGAACCTCCTTCATTGAGTTTATTATAATATTAACTAACTAATTATTCCAGATCTTTCTTCATCTGTTCAAATTGTTCTTTGTTGATTTCTCCTCTGGCATATCTTTTTTTAAGTATATCCAGGTGTGATTCCTGGTGTGGATTTACCTGGTTCTGATTCCGGTTTCTGCCGGATTGATTCATAACCAGCCAGACAATAACACCAATTATAACGAGCCAGAAAATCCAGCCAAACCACATTCCTCCTCCCCACATCCATCCATGAAACATTTTAATTTCCTTAAATATTATTTTTCAATTTATTCAACACATTATTTAAATATCGGTTCATCCTATGACTAAAGTTGTGATGAACAGAGCAGTTCTGTCATTTAACCTTTAACAACTTTGCGTTTACTGCAACAATAATAGTGCTGAGTGACATTAATACAGCACCCATTGCAGGACTTAAAACAATCCCATCCGAAAACAAAACTCCCGCAGCAAGGGGAATAGCGATAAGATTATAACCTGTGGCCCAAATTAAATTCTGAACCATTTTACTATAAGTTGCTTTTGAAAATTTAATTAATGTAACAACATCTTTCGGATTACTTTTTACTAGAATTATATCTGCAGTTTCAACCGCTACGTCCGTTCCTGTGCCTATAGCAATTCCAACATCAGCCTGTGCCAGTGCGGGGGCATCGTTTACACCGTCGCCTGTCATTGCTACAATTAATCCGCGTGATTGCACTTCTTTTACTTTATCTGCTTTTTTATCGGGAAGTACTTCTGCAAAATAATCATCAAGTCCGAGTTCATCTGCGACCCATTTAGCAACCTGCTTATTATCTCCGGTAAGCATCATAGGTTTAACACCCATTTCTTTCAGCTGCTTTATTGCTTCTTTAGATTCTTCGCGGATAATATCACCTAATGCAATTGCTCCGACCAGTTTATTTTCAATCAAAACAAATACAACAGTTTTTCCCTGCCCGGACAGTTTATCTATTTTATCTTTTTCTTTTGTCTCAATCTTGTTTTCTTCAAGATAACCGGGACTAACAACCTTCACATCTTTGCCCTCAACTTTTCCTTCCACACCTTTACCGGGAATTGAGTTGAAATCTTTAAGATCATATTTTTCTTCTATTGATTTAACAATCCCTAATGCAATTGGGTGTTCTGATTCTGATTCAATTGCTGCAGCATATTTTAATATTTCTTTTTCGTCATAATCTTTATCGAAACTAATAGTTTCCGTTACCCCGAATTCACCTTTGGTTAATGTTCCTGTCTTATCAAAAATGATTGCCTGGATCTTTCTTGCCTGTTCGAATGCGTTTCTGTTTCTTATGAGTAAACCACTCTTTGCGGAAAGAGCTGTTGAAACTGAAACAACTAACGGTATTGCTAAACCGAGAGCGTGAGGACAGGTAATTACCATCACCGTAACTGTTCTGGATAATGCGAAATTAAAACTTTGCCCGGTAAACACAAGCCATACAAACATTGTTAACGCGCCGGAAGTAATTGCGACAATAGTCAACCAGAATGCAGCTTTGTCGGCAAAATTCTGAGTTTTGGATTTACTTTCCTGTGCTTCCTTAACCATTTTTACCACCTGCGAAAGGAAAGTTTCAACACCTATTTTCTCAACTTCAATTTTAATTGATCCTTCGCCGTTTATTGAACCGCCAATCACACTATCGCCCTCACTTTTTGAAACAGGTTTTGACTCGCCTGTAATCATAGCTTCATTAATGGACGTTTTACCCTCATAGATTTTTCCATCGGCCGGAATTTTTTCTCCCGGTTTTATTAATAATTTAGCTTCGTGCTTAAGTTCGGAAACCGGAACACCAGTAACATTCCCGTCTTCATCAATTTTATGAGCTTCATCCGGCATAAGTTTGGCAAGTTCTTCTAGGGCTTTTGAAGCGCCCATTACTGATTTCATTTCTATCCAATGACCGAGAAGCATAATATCAATCAGGGTTGCGAGTTCCCAGAAGAATACCTCACCTTTAACTCCGAACACAACCGCACCGCTGTAGAAATAGGCGATCGAAATTGCAAGTGCGATTAATGTCATCATCCCGGACTGCTTTTTTTTCAACTCATCAAATAGTCCTTTTAAAAAAGGCCAGCCGCCGTAGAAAAACGTGAATGTTGAAAGTGCGAACAAAACATATAAGTCACCACTGAAGCGCAAAGTTTCTTTTAGTCCGAGAAATTGCTGAACAAGAGGGGAGAGTAGTAGGATTGGAATTGTTATTCCGAGTGATATCCAAAACCTTTTCTTGAAATCTTCAATCATATGACCATGGTGTGCGGAATGGTTATGTCCTGAGTGCTCATCTTTTTTATGATTCATCTTTTCATGAGAACTTTGGTCATTATGTTTTGTATGATCCATTTCTGAATGTTTGTCGTGACCGTGATGTTTGTTTTTCATTTTTTTAATTGAACTTTATTACTAAAATAAGTTGTTGAAATTATTATGCGTTACATTTTGTTGATTATTATTTACAGAATTATTAATCATCATCTTTAATAAATCTATTTACAACAATCCTTTCCTTTATCTGTTTGTTTAAATTTTCTTACTGCCGCGAATATTACAATTCCAACAAAAGCCAATATTATTAGTATCTCCATCATATCACAGTTTTAAGTATATGTTTTAGTTATTGTCACTGTATTTAGTATCTGTAAAGTGTAGCCTGTAATCCTGGATTACAATGAATTATTTTGTATTAACAAAATAAGTAACCCGGGCTACCAGGGTCATGTATTCAATAGAAAGAAAAGAAGAAGCCCATGTGCTTATTAGCATCAAAAAAATGTAAGCTCAGGACAGGAGTCCTGAGCTACTAATATTTATATTACTTGGTTCCAACAAAAGTTTTGCCATCTTCACTTAGATTTTTGGAATACTTTACAGGATCTTTCATAAACTTGGTATCGCAGCCGTTGCAGCAGAATCCGTACACTTTTCCATTGTATTCTACTTTATTTGCTTCCGGATCTACTTCTTCACCTCTCACGGGGCAAACAATATTCCACGCAACAAGTTTGCTGTCAACCTGTTTAGCTTCCGGATTGGTGGACTGATTATCTCCCAACTTTTCAATCGATTTATTCATACCGGGACAATCTTTATCTGAGTGTTCCATCTTTTCTGTTTTCTTATCCGAAGATTTACAGCAGGCATCATCCTTTTTATCCTGGGCAAGAGTACCAGATATCAGGAATAAAGTTAAAACTGCAGTAAAGATTGCTGTGTTAATAAAGCGAACGTTTTTCATTTTGTGCTCCTTTTGTATTTTGGTTTTAGGTTATAACTGTTCATTGTTAATTTTTAGTTGTTTACTAACTTCTCTTTTCTTAATTGAAAAAAAGATTGCCGGATAAACAGTGAGTTCTAGAATTAAACTTGTTAGAATTCCGCCTACCATCGGGGCAGCTATTCTTTTCATTACATCACTTCCGGTTCCCATTCCTATCAAAATCGGAAGAAGACCGAAAAGCATTGTTAGTACTGTCATAAGTTTCGGACGGACTCGCTTAACCGCTCCATCAAATATTGCCTCTCTAAGATTTGATATACTTGTAAGCAAACCTTTTTTCCTGAATTTCTCATAAGCTATATCGAGATAAAGAAGCATAACCACTCCGGTTTCTGCATCCACACCAAGAAGTGCAATAACACCAACCCAAACAGCGACGCTTAAATGGAATCCCGCGATATACAGGTACCAGATTGCCCCAACCATTGAGAAGGGAAGTGCGAGAAGTACAATTCCTGTTTTCAGAATTGATTTTGTATTCATATAAAGCAGTACTATTACGATTAGGATAGTTAATGGAATTACAAGCATTAAATGTTTCGATGCTCTTTCCATATATTCAAACTGTCCGCTCCATTTGATTGAATAGCCCGGAGGCAGAGTTACCTTGCTGTTTATAATTTCTTTTGCCCTGTCAACATAAGTTCCTACATCGATGTTTTGTATATCAATATAAACCCAGGTATTTGGTCGGGCATTTTCAGATTTGATCATCGGAGGACCCTTTTTAACTTCAAACGATCCGAGTTCTTCAAGCGGAATATTTCCGCCGGCAGGAGTAGGAACAAGAACACGCTTCAATGCTTCAAGATTTTCCCTGTAATCTCTCTGGTAACGAAGATTAACCGGATATCTTTCAAGTCCTTCTACTGTTTTTGTTATATTCATTCCACCGATAGCAGACATAAAAACATCCTGTACATCACCAATGGTTAAACCGTAACGTGCAATAGCGTCCCGGTTAATATTGAAATCAACATAATTTCCGCCCACAGATCTTTCCGCGTAAGCTGAGCGTGTCCCGGGAATTGTTTTGGCAACTTCTTCAATTTGTTTGCCTATGTTTTGCAAAACATTCAAATCGGGTCCTGCAATTTTAATTCCTACAGGAGTTTTAATTCCCGTTGAGAGCATATCTATCCTGGTTTTGATAGGCATCGTCCAGGCATTTGTTAAACCTGGAATCTGGATTGCGTTATTCATTTCTTCAATAAGTTTTTCAGTAGTCATTCCTGATCGCCACTGGTCGTGCGGCTTTAATCTTATTGTAGTTTCAATCATTGAAAGCGGTGCCGGATCAGTAGGAGTATCCGCTCTTCCTATTTTTCCAAACACTGATTCAACTTCGGGGAATGATTTAATTATTTTATCTGTCTGCTGAAGAAGTTCTTTTGCTTTTGTAATTGAAATACCGGGAAGAGTTGTGGGCATATAAAGAAGATCACCTTCATCGAGTGGAGGCATGAACTCGGAACCTAATTGAGAGAATGGGAAGTAAGTTACCAGTACAATAAGAACAGCTGCTCCCATTACCCACCATCTTTTGTTCATTACGAAATCAACGACCGGATGATACAGTTTTGCCAGGAACTTTGTAATGGGGTTTTCATCTTCTCTTTTCATCTTTCCCCTTACAAAATATCCAAGAAGAATCGGAACTATGGTAACAGTTAATATTGCAGCAGCAGCCATTGAATATGTTTTTGTAAACGCTAAAGGTTTAAACATTCTGCCTTCCTGTTGTTCAAGTGTGAAAACAGGAATGAATGAAACTGTTATAACTAGAAGTGAATAAAATATTGAGGGACCAACTTCTTTAGCTGATTCCAGTATTACTTTCCAGTGCGGTATTCTTTCACTTAAAGGTTTCTCCTGGTTATGCACCATATGCGTCTGTGCATTCTCAACAAGGATAATTGAAGCATCAACCATTGCACCGATTGCAATTGCAATTCCACCCAGAGACATAATGTTTGCATTTATTCCCTGCATTTTCATTACAAGAAATGCAGCAAGCACTGCAGTGGGAAGAGTGAATATTGCAACGAGTGAACTCCTGATATGAAGTAGAAAAAGAATAATAATTAATGCAACAACAATGGTTTCCTCAAAAAGCTTGTCTTTAAGATTATTAATCGCACGGTCAATTAAACTGGATCTGTCGTATGCGGTTTTTATCTGAACATCAGCAGGTAAAGATTTTTTTAGTTCGGCAAGACGCTCCTTAACTTTTTCAATAACAGATAAGGCATTTTCTCCGTAACGGATTATTATTATTCCGCCGACGGTTTCACCTTCACCATTCCAGTCTGCTAAACCACGTCTCAGTTCCGGTCCAAGATTTATATCTGCCACATCACCCAGGTATATTGGTGAACCTGAATTAGATGAAACACCTATTGCAACCTTCTTTAGATCATCTATACTTTTTATATATCCCAGCCCGCGGACCATATATTCTGCTTCACCCATTTCCAGCAGCCGACCCCCCACATCATTATTGCTTCTCTGGATAGCCATTTTAACTTTCTGAAGTGGAATTCCATAGTAAGCAAGTTTTGTAGGATCAACATTTACCTGGTATTGTTTTACATATCCGCCAACGCTTGCAACTTCGGAAACACCCGGAATTGAAGACAACTCATACTTTAGAAAATAATCCTGTATAGATCTTAACTCCTGCAGGTTTCGCTTGTCTGATTGAAGTACATATTGATAAACCCAGCCGAGACCTGTGGCATCAGGACCGAGCTGCGGACTAATGCCTTCTGGTAATTGAGAACGTAATCCGTTCAGGTATTCAAGGACCCTGCTTCGTGCCCAGTAAAGATCCGTACCATCTTCAAATATTATATACACCATCGAAAATCCGAAGAATGAATAACCGCGTACATCCTTTGCATAAGGGACTGAAAGCATTTTTGTTGTAAGAGGATAAGTAACCTGATCTTCCACAATCTGCGGGCCCTGCCCGGGGTATTCGGTATAAATAATAACCTGCACATCGCTCAGATCCGGAATAGCGTCTACTTTAGTGTTAAGGACTGCCCAAATTCCGCCGAGAATAAGTGCGGCAGTAAAAAGTATTACTAAAAATTTATTGTTGATTGACCACTCAATGAGTTTCTGAATCAATCCTTCTTTTTGTGAATCGCTGGATATCATCTAAATCTCCTGATTAAAAATTCATTTTCCATTAAAAAGATAGTTTTGATTTTGTCTCCCTGAACCTGGTTCAGGGTCTTTTAAAAAGATTCTGAGTCAAGCTAAGAATGACACCACTGTTCTCAATCATTCTTTGACCTTAAATCCGTTTTCGATCAGGTTTTTCTTTACCTGCTCAATCGGCAATTCTGTAAGTGTCATTCCGCATAGAGTGCATTTACCAAATTTATCTGAGATTACATTCCAATCCATTTCATCCTGGAAAAGTTTTCCATCATTATTTTTATCGATTGCCTGTAAATCAATTACTCCCGTACGGACAATATTTTCTGTAGTTGCTTCTACTTTTTTGTTCTGCTTTATTTCCGATTCGGAATTAGGTTTATTTTTTTCTTTCGGTTTTTTAATTTCTTTATCTTTCTTCATATCCATCTGCTTTTCAGGAGTTGAAGAATCCGGGGGAGTATCCTGCATCATACCGATTGCGGATTTAAGATTACTTTCAGAATCAATTAAGAACTGTGCAGAGATAACTATTTTTGATCCTGCAGTAAGTCCCTTAAGCACCTGGTAGTATCCGTTTGAGTAACCGCCAAGAGTTACAGTCTGAGGTTTGAATTTGCCGTCGCCTAGTGATAGGATAACGATATCTTTTGTTCCGCTTCTGATAACAGCATTTTCGGGTATAACCGGAGTGAGTCCAAAATCCTTTCCGCTTATTTCAACATTGGCAAACATTTCAGGTTTTAATTTTTCGTTTGAATTATTTATATCAAGACGCACTTTTACTGTTCTTGATTTTGGATCGAGTGTCGGATAAATAAAGGAAACCTTACCGTTAAATGTTTGTCCCGGCAGATAATTAAATTTTATTTTTGCTGGTGAACCGACATCGATTTTTGATAACTCATATTCATAAACATCGGCAAGCAGCCACAGGTTTGATAAATCAGATATCTGCATAAGCGGCATTCCCGCAATTATCTTTTGCCCTTCAAGAACATTTTTGGAAATAACTGTTCCGCTGTTTTGTGCATAAAGAGTTACATAAGTTTTTATTTCTTTTGTCTCCTTCAGTTTTTCAATATCTTTTTCGGGAACTTCCAAAAGCTGAAGTTTGCGGATTGCATTTTTAACCAATTCATTTCCGCTGTCAAGAATATTTTTTATAGATGACTGGCTTACACTATTATTATAGGAAAGAGCTGTAAGTAACTCCTGTTGGGCAGAAACAAGTTCAGGAGAATAAATATCCATTAGCTTTTCGCCTCTGGAAACCTTTTCGCCTGTGTAATTAACATAAAGTTTTTCTATCCAGCCGCTCACGCGAGTCGTGACAATGTAATCGGTTTTTTCATTTGACTTAAGAACACCGTTTGTAGTTACAACCGAAGAAAGATTTTTCTCTTCAACAGTTGCAAGTTTAACATTCATATTCTGAACAACAGCAGGATCGATTTTTACAATTCCTGAATTTCCTTCTTCATCTTCATAAACAGGAACGAGATCCATTCCCATTTTAGATTTTCCGGGATGATCATAAATTTCGTTTGGGTCCATCGGTGCACGCCAGTAAAGTATTTTTCGCTCCCCGGATTTTACATTTCCAGAGGTACTATTCTTAACCGGAACGAGCTTCATCCCGCAAATAGGGCAATCGCCGGGATGATCTTCAATTATTTGTGGATGCATTCCGCAGGTGTATAACTGCTTTTGTGTTTTTACTTCATTACTGCTACTGAAAGGTGTAGTTAAAATTAATCCGACTGCAGCAACTGCAATTATTATTAAACTTATTATTAAATATTTCTTTTTCATTATAATCTCCTATTTCAAACTCTTATTCAAATCTGTTCCTGTAAGGAATTCGAGAGATGCAATTTCTTTTAAGTAATCTGTCTTCAACCTGTAGAGTTTTGTTTCAACAGTATAAAGTTTTGTCTGCGATTCAATTACATTTAAGAAATCAATCTGACCAACCTGGTAACTTGATAAAGCAGAATTAAATGCCTGTTGAGCCTGTGGAAATTCTCCTTCTTTTATCAGCTTAATTCTTTTACAAAGAGAATTTAAGATCGCAGCAGAAGAACCGAAATTCTGATTTAAAACCTGCTGAGCAAGTAAATATTGTTGATTGTACATCTGCTGCATTGATTCAGCTTCTTCTACTTTTGCAGTTGTTTTGCCACCGTAGTTTAACGGAAGTGTAACTCCAATCATTACCGAAAAAAAATCAGTTAAAGGTGTGTTTGTTTTTGCAATATCATCTCTTTGTGCATATTGAACAGAAAGATTGAAGTTCGGGTAGCGGTCGTACTTTGCAAGATTTTCCTGCATCAAAGCTTTTTCCTGTGCGATATGAAATCCTTTTAAGTAAGGGCGATGCTTAACTGCGAGCGAATCGAGTGCATCTGAAGAATAATTCTGAAAATTTATTTCGCCGATTTCACTAGTTGTTATTTTATTATCAGCCGGAAGAAGGAGTTCAGCATTTAAAATTGCCTGTAATGATTCTTCTTTACTTTTAAGGTCTTCAATTTTATCACTAATGTTTGTCAGTTCAAGTTCAACCTTTAATAGATTCTGCTGGCTTGCTGTTGATACTTCATATTTTGTTTTTACAACTTTTGAAATCTCCTTAAGGAGTTTCAGATTTTCATTCTCAATTGTTATAGATTTCCTGGTGTAGCACAGTTCATAATAATTCTGTTTCACATCTTTTATTATTTCATTCCTTGCATCTATAATTTCCTGCTGAATTATATCAACATCTTTCCCGGCAACATCCGCAACAGCACCAAGTTTTCCGGGGAATGGAATACCCTGGCTTAACCCGATAACTTTACCTGTCATTGGTTCCTGCGTAAACGAAAATGAATTAACAGGGAGGTTTGCCAGTCCTAATGTTAAAGTGGGATCCGGAAGATTTGAATTTTGATCAATTCTGCTTGCAGCCGCATCAGACTTCGCCTGGAGCATTTTCAGTTTGGGACTAACTTCAATTGCGCGGTTCATTAACGAATCAAGCGACTGTCCGAAAATAAATCCCGGTGTAAGCAATAAACAGATAAGAAATAATATTTTTTTAATTCTACACATTTAATTCCTCGTACAAATTTACTTTGATCAATTAAATGATCGGGAAACTGTTAATTCAACGGAATAACAGATTGGAAGAGATATAAATATCCCTTCATACAAAGAATTGTACGGGTATTAAATAAGAAATACTGAGTTGTCTAAATAAATATGGTTATCTAAAAGAGGCGGGGGGGAACTGCTTGTATAATTAAATTGTACTGTAACATCCGGTGACTGATAATCAGTGAAGATACCGGCATTAATAATTTTAACATTGGATATCAGGCTTAAATCGTTGCCGGATGAAAGAAACTGATCTGTAATATTTTTGTTAAATACTTTGAACTGGCAGCATGCGTTAAAATCATTTAAAGAAATTTTAACACGGTTTTCATTTTCTTTATTATTACAGCAGCTATGCTCTTCCTTCATCTCTTTGTGCATTTTGCAGGTTGAGGTGGGAGACATTCCGTTCATACTGCATATATGAATTACAAGAGGTAACCCCGTAGTAGCTACGAAGAAAATACTTAGTAATGTTAATATGAAGATTTTTCTTTTCATCAATTATTGACAAACATAAATTATCGCTGCATCAAAAGCAATATCCGTGCCGCCGGGCTTAAGGGGATATAAACATTTATCAAATGTACTGTTTTTCAATTACGATAATTAATAAGACCGGGAATTATCAAAATTGAAATAAAAAGAGCATAACAATATGTTTGAGCTATAATCTTAACGTTTTTCGCATGTACTATTTAGGTTAACCCGAAAAACTATCTAAGGAATCCTAGTATGAAACACCTGAAAATTCTTTTGAATCTTTTACTCTTTAGCAGTGTAGTATTTGGACAATATTCGCTTGATCCAAATGTTCTTATGCTGCCCGATCAGCAAATAACTACGGAATCAATTTCTCTCCCTATCCCTACAAACAGGGAAGATGTTAAATATGTGGGAATGGGGAAGACCGGTGTAGCAAATGGCAGAAAGATTAATGCTATGCTCTACAATCCCGCGTTGCTTAGCAGGAGCCGTTTTTCAATTGACGGAATTACAGTAAGTTTAAGTTTACCGCCTAAAACATATGAGGCGGCAAATTTTCTGAATAATCATTTACAGGAATTTAAGGATGCACTTTCTCTCAAAGAGGTGTGGAATGGCATATCCGATTTTAAGAACGCAACGGATATTAACCAGCAGCTCGCAGCAGTTAAAAAAATTCAGGATGGATTAAAATTTCCGAGAGATCTGTTTCAGCAATTAATAGGTACATCTGAAAACCCGGCTACGCATGGCATAAGAACTATTCCATCACTTGCAGTGCAGGTTGGAAATTTCGGATTCACTTTGTACGGAGTAGGGCAATCAGCATTTGAAGTTGAGCAAAGTCCAATAATTGATGCATTGTTAAGTATTCCAATTCCTGATGATCTCAGTAATCCGCAGCAAGTTGAAAACGCAATACTTGCATTACAGGGAATTCTTCAGCCAATATTTAATAGTAACGATTTTACGGATGTTTTACCTTTTGCATATTCAGTTTCTTACGTTGATGTTGTTGGGGCTGCCGGTTATTCATTTAATATAGCAAAGAATTTAAATATAGGAGCAAATATTAAAGTTGTTCACAGGAGATTCTCAGCCAAGAAACTTCTTCTTGAACAGTATAATGATATTCTGAATATTCTTAAACGCGATTTGAATCAATACACTACAGGTGTTACTCTTGATTTAGGAGGACTTTACAAGTTTCCTACAGGAACAGAAATTGGTTTATCTATCCAGAATATAATTCCCGTAAAAAAAATTACTTCTACATTAACCACAGATTTTGCTAACACCTACCTGGATTATAAGAGAGATGCTAATGGAAATATAGTCATAAACGCTCAGGGAGATACTGTGATTCAATCGGTATCACAAACATATCATATCGGCATTCCCTTCGATCTTAAACTTCCAATGATAATTAATTTCGGGGCAATTCATCCGATAACAGAAAACTGGGATGTAGAATTTGACTTGGCGGATATTTCTGAAAAAGATATCAGGTATGAAGATTACCTTTCACGTCTCAGAGTTGGCACTGAGTACAGGCTTGATGCTATAAAAGATAAGCTCGGGATCGCATTCAGAGCAGGAATGGCAGACAAAAGATTTACAGGCGGTATAGGGTTTAATATTTACAGGGCTCTGCAGCTTGACGGGGCATATGCTTATGATGATTTTGTAGGTACATATTCATATTATGCTCAAATAAAATTGGGTTGGTAAAGAAAAGGTATGTTTTGTGTTTTTCTCGGGAATCAGCAGCTAACCATATACTGATTCCCCCAGTCTAACGAGTTAATACCACTTAAAGAATTTTAAACCTACATAGAAACAAATAACACCCGTAGCCAGGAGTGCGAAGAAAGGAATCACCATTTCAGTTAGTCCTGCACCTTCAATAAAAATACTCCGGATTCCATCGGCTAAAATTGTGAGTGGAAGTATTTTAATAAACCCGATAGCCCAATCAGGAAAATTATGGTAGCTGAAAAATATTCCGGATAGTACAATCATAGGTGTGGCAATAGCATTTATTAATCCATTACCAACTTCAGGGTTTGCTGTGCGCGATGCAGTAACGATTGCAATTCCGGCAAAACTTATGTTACCCGCAATGAAAATCAGAATTAATGCAATTATGTTTCCCTGTATGGTAATTCCGAACACAAGATAAGAGAACAGGAACAGTAATCCGGCCTCAAAAAAATTCATTATCGAGCGTACACTTATAAGTGAAATAAGGAAGTATGATTTTTTCATCGGTGTTGCAATCATTCTGCGTAATAGTTTTTTCGAGCGTGTTTCAATTATCCCGTAACCCAAACCCCAGACTGATGACATCATCAATCCCATAGCAATTAACCCGGGGATGAAAAAATCGATATACCTTGTGCCGGTTAGAGTTAATGGCTCAATCGATTCATCTCTACTTAACTGTATCTCATTATTAATTATTTTAGTGAGATTCAGGTAAGTCAATTTTGCTTCAGGATTTACAGGATCGAAATGATATTCTGTTTTACCATCCTTTTCTTCAATAATCAAATTGATCTCGCCTCGTTTCAATAGTTTTGTTGCATCACTCCAGGTTGCTTCTTATGAAGATATAAGTATTATTCCCGAGCTTTTTATCTTTGACAGTAATTCTATATTCATTTTCCTTTGTAGTACCGTCTTTAAACTTCTCCGTTCTGTTGACAAGAAATTGTTCAAACCGGTTCATTGTATCTGTGGAAGTATTATTAATTACTGCAATCTTATGAAGTGTATCTGTCTTCTGTGTGAAGGCAAGTCCCAGTCCAAGTGCCATCAACAGGGGAAATATAATTCCCCAGAACAGAACCGCCGGTTCGCGCATAAGTGATTTTGTGTGGATAATAAACAAAGTCAAGAACTGGTTTCTACCGGAATCAGGCATTCAGGTGTCTCCCTGTTAACGATGTAAAGAGATCATCGAGAGTTTTTCTTCTGCTCTCAAAATTCTTTAATTGAATATTCTTCGATTTCAGATATGTAAGAAACTCAGGAAGTTCAGTTTCAAGATTATCTATCGTAATAGCTCCTTTTCGTATATTTTCATCCCAGTTAATTTCAAAGTGAGAGTTGTTTTTTACAAGCTCATTAATTTCAGATTCTCCTCCTTCAGGAGTGAATTCTATAATCTTTTTATCATCAGAATTAAGTAATACTTCGCGTGTTCCTTCCAGTAATATTTTTCCGTTATCTATTATTATAATGTAATCGCACAACTGTTCGGCTTCTTCCATATAATGGGTTGTTAAAATAAGGGAAGTGTGTGCTTTGTTTTTTAACTGGAGAAGAATTTTCCAGATTTCTCTTCTCGCATTTGGATCGAGTCCGGTTGTCGGTTCATCCAGCAGAAGAACTCTCGGATTATTGAGAAGTGCAATTCCTAATGCCAGCTTTTGTCTTTGGCCTCCCGAAAGATTTACGGTAAAAGATTTCCGTTTTTCACTCAGATTAATTTCATCTATTATTTCATTAACTCTTTCATCGCCAAGATTATAAAAGCTGGCAAACATTTTCATTGTTTCTTCAACGGTTAGCTTATCAATAAATCTTGTCTCCTGTAAAGAAAGCCCTATTAACTGATGAAGCTCATTTGAATGGCCGTCCCACTTCTTGCCAAAGATATGGATTTCACCTTTATCAGGTTTCTGAATTCCTTCAATCATTTCCACTAGAGTTGTTTTACCTGCGCCGTTAGGACCAAGCAATGCAGTAAATTGCCCCGGCTGAATAGTGAGATTTACACCGTTAACAGCTTTTACGGTTTTAAATGATTTATAAACATCCTTAACTTCGACAGCAGGAATATCAACTAAAGTTTCTTCTGTGGAATTCATTTTTACGAAATTGCTGAGATTTTTTTTGTGAACTGAAAAATTACATTAAGATTGGAATTAAATCAAAAATATAAAATATAAAAAGCCGCGAAAATGCTAGTCAATTAGTTAAATCGCAAATCAGTAAATTATATATCAAGTGATTAGAATTAATCTATTAAATAAAAATAATATTTAGTTTTGTTCGGGAGAAAAATTTATGAAGACAACAGGGAACACAATTTTAATTACCGGCGGAACCTCAGGAATTGGTCGTGGTTTTGCAGAAGAATTTATGAAAAGAGGAAATACCGTCATTATATGCGGCAGAAGAGAAGATCGCCTTATGGAAATAACTGAACAATTTCCTGGAATTATCACTACAATTTGTGATGTCAGCATTGTTGAAGAAAGAGAAGCATTGTATCAGTGGGTTATAGAAAGTTATCCCGATTTAAATATTCTTATCAATAATGCCGGAATTCAACTGGTAGCTGATATGACAAAGGAAGTTAATCTTGAGAGAATAGGCAAGGAAATAGAAATAAACCTTGTAGCACCAATTCATCTCTCATCGTTGTTTGCTGAACGATTTAAAGACAAGGACGATTCTGCAATCATGAATATATCATCCGGGCTCGCTTTTGTTCCTATAGCTTTTATGCCCGTTTATTGTGCTACCAAAGCAGCGATTCATTCAATAACAATGTCATTAAGGCATCAACTAAAAGAAACAACTGTAAAAGTATTTGAAATTATTCCTCCTTCTGTTGATACTGAACTTGGACACGAGAGAAGAAAAGACAAAACCCAGACTCATGGAGGTATGCCTATAAAAGAATTTATTGATGAATCGATGGAAGTAATTGAAAATAATATACTTGAAGCAGCGATAAGTAATGCAAAAAATCTCCGTGAAAAAGCGGAGTCTCTATTTAGCACCATAAATAAATGAAAATACCGAGATAAGTATTCAATCGTAAAATTGTTGATAGAGGAATCAGTATCAGCAAATATTCCCTTTTTTGCATTTATACGCACCCCTCTTTATATTTGTTAATTAAATTTTTCAACATATTGCAATAATTAATGCAGAAAATTTTCATATCAGATTTATCGAAATACGTTGGCAAAGAAATTAAGATACAAGGCTGGCTCTACAATAAAAGATCAAGCGGCAAACTGCATTTTCTTATTCTAAGAGACGGATCAGGTTATTTGCAGTGTGTGTTTTTTAAAGGAAACGTTTCCGAAGAAGTATTTGAGTTAGCGGGAAAATTAGGGCAGGAATCTTCAATTGAAATTACCGGCAAAGTAAAAGCTGAACAGAGAGCACCGGGCGGATTTGAACTTGACGCATCTGATCTGAAAATAATTTCTGAAACTCACGATTATCCGATTACTCCAAAAGAACATGGTGTAGAATTTTTAATGGATAACCGTCATCTCTGGTTACGTTCAAGCAAACAGGTTGCAATTCTTCGTGTCCGCCATAGAATAGTAAAAGCCATTAGAGATTTCTTTGACGGGAACGGATTCACTTTAATGGATCCTCCTATTCTTACTCCGTCTTCCTGCGAAGGTACTTCTACATTATTTGAAACAGAATATTTTGATTTAGGTAAAGCTTATTTAACCCAGTCGGGGCAATTGTATGCAGAAGCCGGTGCAATGGCTCTTGGAAAAGTTTATACCTTCGGACCGACATTCCGCGCAGAAAAATCCAAAACAAAGAGACATTTAACAGAATTCTGGATGTGTGAACCTGAAGTTGCTTTTGCCGATTTAAATGATGATATGGATTTAGCCGAAGAATTCCTTGAATATATTGTTCAGATTGTAATTAAAGACAGACAAGAAGAATTAAAAGTTCTTGAGAGAGATATAAAATTTTTAATGAATGTTAAGAAACCGCTCCCAAGAATTTCTTACGATGAAGCTGTAGAAATTCTGAAAAAGAACGGAAGTGAATTTGAATACGGAAATGATTTTGGCGCACCGGATGAAACAATCATTTCAAATCAGTTTGACAGACCTGTAATGGTTCATCGTTATCCATCTGTTGTTAAAGCATTTTACATGAAAAGAGATCCGGAAAATCCGAAACTTGCACTTGCTGTGGATGTTCTTGCCCCTGAAGGTTATGGCGAAATTATTGGCGGAAGTCAGAGGGAAGATAATATTGATTTATTAATAGAAAGAATTAAAGAACACGATCTCCCTATGAAAGATTTTGAATGGTACCTTGATCTGAGAAGATTCGGTTCAGTACCACATTCAGGATTTGGTTTAGGATTAGAAAGAACTGTTTCATGGATTTGCGGACTTGATCATATCAGGGAAACTATTCCGTTCCCAAGAATGATTTACAGAAATACTCCTTAGATGGACGATGTTTGATGTGTGATTGAAGATGTGGATTAGTAAAAATTGTAATTGGAAAATATAAATTAGAGTTGTGAATTCTAAAACCGAAGAACTACTTAAAAGAACTTTTGATTTTGGAGTCGATTGTTTATTGTTCCTTGAATCTTTACATTCAAAAGCTACATTAAGAGTAGTAACTTTTCAATTGGCAAAGGCATCGACATCAGTAGGTGCAAATTACGAGGAAGCACAGGGTGCTGAATCAAGTAAAGATTTCATTCACAAAATTGGAATTGTATCGAAAGAAGTGCGTGAAAGTAATCATTGGTTAAGAGTACTTGACAAAATTCTTGATGAGCAATTTAAAAACGGAAAGTTTAATCACATTTTAAAAGAAAGTTTTGAGTTGAAGAAGATATTTACTTCCATTAAGATGACTGCTCAACAAAATCAGGTGAAATAATGCAAAGTAAACATCAACCATCAACCATCATACATCAACCATTATTATTATGTCTTTAGAAATTATCCTCTTTATTCTCTTCGGTGCTGTTGCAGCAATTTCATCTGTTATAATGATCACCAGAAGTGATGCTGTAATATCTGCTTTATTTCTGGTTCTTAATTTGGCTTCAATTGCAGGACTTTATCTTTTGTTAAACGCTCAGTTTATTGCAGTTGCACAGGTTATAGTTTATGCCGGAGCGATTATGGTTTTGTTTCTTTTTGTAATAATGTTATTAAGACCGCAAAAAGAAAGTATTTTTGAGAATAAACCAGCTATAAAAATTATGGCTATTGTTATAACTATTCTTGTTTTTTTACAGATAGCTTACATGATTTTCTTTTCCAAATCCGGCGAAGTTACAGGAGAAGTTGCAGCCAGTATTAATGCGGGAACTGTTGAATCAATAGGAAGAACTCTTTTTATCAATTATATAGTTCCTTTCGAAGCTGCAGGATTTTTACTTTTAGCAGCAACCATTGGAGCCTTAGTTTTAGCAAAAAAGAATTTCAAATAAAATTATGCAGATACCAATTGATTATTATTTAATACTTAGTGCGTTTATGTTCGCAGTTGGCGTAACCGGTGTTCTGATAAGAAGAAATGCGATTATTGTTTTTATGTCGATAGAGCTTATGCTTAATTCTGCAAACCTGACACTTGTTGCTTTTTCCTCTTATCTTGGAAATTCTATTGGTCAACTGTTTGTTTTCTTTGTGATGACGGTTGCCGCAGCTGAAGCTGCTGTTGGATTGGCAATCATTATTGCACTCTTCAGGAATAAATTAACTCTGAATATTGATGAAGTAAATATTTTGAAATGGTGATCAGTTTTTCATCATTTTGAATTTTTAATTAACAGAAATTTATGATTAATCTAATATACTTAACCGTTCTTCTTCCTCTGGCGGGATTCCTTATCAACGGAATTTTCGGTTCCAAAATAAAGAATGAGAAAATAATTGGTATCATTGGCAGTGGTGCTATAGGGTTGTCATTTTTAATAGTGGTTGGTGCTTTTATTCAAACCCTGGGACTTCCTGTTGAAGAAAGACAGCATATTGTTAATCTCTTTGCCTGGATGAAAGTTGGTGGACTTAATGTCGGGTTCGCATACCAGGTAGATCAGCTTTCGCTAATTATGGCTTTAATAGTCACCGGAGTAGGATTTATCATTCATGTTTATTCAATCGGTTATATGCATGGTGATAAAAGTTTCTGGAGATTTTTTGCCTACCTGAACCTTTTCATTTTTGCGATGATGAACCTGATTCTCGGCGATAACTTTGTTCTCCTTTTTCTTGGCTGGGAAGGTGTAGGTCTTTGTTCTTATTTACTTATCGGTTTCTGGTATGATAAAAAATTTGAAAAAAGTACAACAAGTGATGCAGCTAAAAAGGCATTCATTGTTAACAGGATAGGTGATTTTGGATTTTTACTTGGAATGTTCTTAATCTATATGACATTCGGAAGTTTAAATTTTAATGAGGTCTTCACAAGAGCCAATCTTTTTAATGTTCACGAAAGTGTATATACATTTATAGCATTGTTTTTATTTATTGGAGCAACAGGTAAATCAGCACAGATACCTCTGTTTGTATGGCTGCCTGACGCAATGGCAGGTCCTACTCCTGTTTCTGCATTAATACATGCTGCTACAATGGTTACTGCCGGAGTTTATATGGTTGCGAGATGTTCAATAATATTTGTTTCTGCTCCGGCAATAATGACAGTGGTTGCAGTAATTGGAGTTGTAACAGCTCTTTTTGCAGCATCTATCGGAATGGTTCAGAATGATATTAAAAAAGTTTTAGCTTACTCAACTATAAGTCAGCTCGGGTATATGTTTTTAGCAATGGGTGTAGGCGCTTTTTCTGCCGGAATTTTTCATGTAATGACTCATGCATTTTTTAAAGCTCTTTTATTTCTTGGTGCAGGCTCAGTGATCCACGCGATGCATGAACATCAGGATATTCAGCATTTCGGGGGACTTAAAAAATATATGCCTAAAACTGCATTAACTTTCCTTGTTGCATCACTGGCAATTTCCGGAGTTCCACCGTTATCCGGATTTTTCAGCAAAGATGAAATTCTATGGATGTCATTTGCTAACGGGAGTTTTATTCTCTGGCTGATCGGAGCAATAACTGCTTTAATGACCGCATTTTATATGTTCCGGCTATACTTTCTTACATTTGAAGGTAAAGAAAGATTCGGACAATCACTTCATCCTCATGAATCTCCTTCGGTAATGACAATACCATTAATTGTGCTGGCTATTCTGGCCGCTATCGGGGGATTTGTAGGAATACCGGCATTATTTTCAGGAGAAGGTGGAAATAAATTTGAAAGCTGGCTTGCTCCGGTTTTTGAAAATGCAGAACATAAACTTGCTTTGTACGGAACACATTCTGCAGGTTCTGAAATTATCCTGATGCTAATTTCTATTATACTTGCAGTTGGCGGAATCTGGATTGCACGAAATATTTACTTAAAGAAACCCGCAATTGCAGAATCAGTTTCATCAAGGTTTAAGGGAATATATAATCTTCTGTGGAATAAATATTTTGTTGATGAAGTTTATGATGCTGCAGTTGTAAATCCTATTGTTAAAGGATCAGAATCATTTTTGTGGAAATTTACAGATAGTAAAATCATTGATGGAACTGTGAACGGAACAGCTTCAATTATCGGTTTTATTTCAGCAAGAATAAGGAAAATTCAAACAGGAGTTGCCCAGATTTACGCTGTTGTTATGATGCTTGGAATTGTTATCGCTTTATTCTGGATTATTTTAAGTTTATAAATTATGGAAAACAGTCACCTCTTAACATATCTTCTTTTTACACCTTTAGCCGGTGCGATAATTCTTTTATTCTTGAATAAAGAAAAAGAAAATGCTATCCGTTGGTTTGGCCTGATTGTATCATTGGCTGCTTTTATAGTATCTCTGGTCATCTATTTTAATTTCGATTTGTCTAAATCAGGATTTCAGTTTATTCACCAATTCAAATGGATTGATAAACTGAACATCAGTTATAAGGTCGGAATAGATGGAATGGCTTTGCTTCTGCTGATGCTAACAACTTTTCTTACTCCTCTTACTCTTATTTCAAGCTGGTCTAGTATAAACAAGCGGGTTAAAGAATTTACATTTTTTATGCTTATGCTCGAAGCAGGTATGCTTGGAGTATTCGTTTCCATCGATTTGTTTTTGTTTTACATTTTCTGGGAAGCAATGCTTATCCCAATGTACTTTATAATTGGTATATGGGGAGGGGAGCAAAGAATTTATGCCTCGGTAAAATTTTTCCTTTATACTATGTTCGGCAGTTTGTTGATGCTTGTTGCCATTATCTGGCTTGCTGTTTATGCCTCAGGTCCGCTGGGACATTTTACCACGGATTTAACTGAACTCTATAAAGTCGGACCAACAGTAAAAGAAAACATTCAGAACTGGATGTTTGCAGCATTTGCCTTCAGCTTTGCAATTAAAGTTCCGCTTTTTCCACTGCATACCTGGCTTCCGGATGCACACGTTCAGGCGCCAACCGCAGGCAGTGTTATTCTTGCAGGTGTTCTTCTTAAAATGGGAACATACGGATTGCTGAGATTTTGTCTTCCTCTTTTCCCTCAGGCTGCAATGAATTTTGCACCTTATATTTCAGTTCTTGCTGTGATAGGAATTATATACGGCGCCCTTGTTGCAATGGTTCAGAAAGATATGAAGAAACTTGTAGCTTATTCATCTGTTGCACACCTGGGATTTGTTGTACTTGGAATTTTTGCAATGACACAGGAATCTATCCAGGGTGCAGTGATTCAGATGGTTAATCATGGATTATCAACAGGAGCTTTATTCCTTCTCGTTGGAATTATTTATGAACGAACTCATACCCGGGAAATCGCTGAGTATGGCGGGATTGCAAAAATAGTTCCCTTCTTTGCGTTTGCGTTACTCTTTGCTTCGCTTTCTTCCATAGGCTTACCCGGACTGAACGGTTTTGTTGGTGAGTTCTTAATCCTCCTGGGTTCATTCAAATCTCCAGTTCTTGGAAGTTGGTGGTATACAATTTTTGCGGCTTCAGGAGTAATTTTTGCTGCAGTTTATCTTTTGTGGATGTACCAGAGAGTTGCTTTCGGGGAGGTAACAAATCCGAAAATGAATTCGCTCACTGATATGAATAAAAGGGAAATGTTAGTTCTTATTCCAATATTTATTTTCATTATCTGGATTGGTATCTATCCCAGTACATTTTTAAATGTTTCAAAAAAATCAACAGCTAAAGTTATAGAGCAGGTTTATGTTCCAGCCAAAGCAAGTATTGAATAGGAATACTTATGAGAAGCGGCAGCAGATTATTTCTAGCAATTGTTTTATCGTTCTTTTTTTATTGTAATATCAATGCATCTGAAGTTTCTGCTGTTAAAGATTCACTAGGCAAAGTAGGTGCAGTAGAACATATGAGTGAGCAGATTCTGCCTTCTCCTTTAATGGTGATACCGTTTATTGTTTTATTATTAATGATTGCAACGGGTCCTCTGTTCTACAAACATTTCTGGGAAAGACATTATCCGAAAGTTTCAATAGTTCTTGGTGTAGTTGTTGTCGTTTATTATTTGGCAGTATTAAATGACAAGCACAGCCTGCTGCACACGTTTGCTGAGTATATTTCGTTTATTGCATTGCTTAGTTCTTTGTTTGTTGCTTCGGGCGGAATATTAATAAAGGTTGATAAAGAATCGACTCCGATGCTCAACGTACTGTTCCTTTTATTTGGGGCAATTATTTCAAATGTGATAGGAACAACCGGTGCATCAATGCTCTTAATCAGGCCTTTTATAAAAATGAACCGTGAACGACTTAAACCGTATCACATTATATTTTTCATTTTTGTAGTGAGTAATGTTGGTGGTGCTCTTACGCCGATAGGTGATCCGCCGCTGTTTCTTGGTTTTTTAAGCGGAGTTCCCTTTTTCTGGGTAATTGATAATGTCTGGTTCATCTGGCTACCGGCCTTATTGATGATACTTGCTGTTTTTTATGTCTTTGATACCATGAATAAAACTGAGTATGAAAAGATTGAGTACTCAGGAAAGATTCAGTTCGAAGGGTATAAAAATCTTGTTTATCTTTTAGTAATTATTGTAGCAGTATTTATTGATCCGGTTGTTATGCCATGGGTTCCAAGTCTTGCACCTTTACCGTTTGGAATAAGAGAAATTATAATGTTTGGTGTTGTTTATCTCTCTTACAAAGGAGCTGATACTGAAATTCTCAAAGCAAATGAATTTGATTTTGAACCTATAAAAGAAGTAGCATATTTGTTCGTTGGCATTTTTGCGACAATGATACCGGCTTTGCAGATTATTGCACATGAAGCTCGCGTACTTGGCGATAAATTAAGCGCCGGTGTTTTTTATTGGGCAACCGGAACGCTTTCAGCCGTTCTGGATAATACACCGACTTATATGAATTTTCTTAGTGCGGCAATGGGCAAGTATGCACTGGATGTCACAAATAAAATGCACGTAATTCATTTTGTTTCTGTCGATGATGTTTATTTGCAGGCAATTTCTGTTGCTGCTGTTTTCTTTGGTGCGATAACGTACATAGGCAATGGTCCTAATTTTATGGTTAAATCCATAAGTGAAAGAGCGGGTATTAAGATGCCTAGTTTCTTTACTTATATGGTTAAATATTCTATAGTAATTCTTGTCCCGATTTATGCAATTATCTGGTTAATATTCTTTTATAGCAAAGGATGATTATGAATACAATTGAAAATACTTTAAGCAAAAATCTAAACGGACTTTGTTACGGTAACAGGATATTGCTGCCGTTCAATTGTAATCTTTTAAAAGTTATAATTGAAGACGATATTATTACCGATTTCTCTCCCAGTTCAAAGGGAATTTATGTGAAGGAAGAGGATGGGTTTACTGAACTTTATTTCCTTGAAATAAAAAACGTAAAAGAAACAGTTTCCAAATATGAAAATATTAAAATGGTAGTAGTTGAAAAGAACGAAAATATTTTCGATTTAAAAAACCATAAAAAAATTGCTTTATATCTTGAAGAAAAACATAATGTGAAAATTGAAAAATCTGAAGAAGACATTTTATTTATTGAATAATTTTGCCTGCCACCTTTATAGCAGGCCTAAGGTTTTATTATATGCTCAATAATATTCAGGAATTATACAACATATTGCCATTAATAATTGTTGGTGCAGGAATCCTGGTTTCACTGCTGATTGAAATGTTTAAGAAAGAAAGTGAAACTACTTTAGGCTGGATGTCTGTAATAATATTTCTCGCTGCAGCTTTTTACTCGCTCGCAACCGTAAACTCTGTTTCTGTAGTTATGCAAAATATGCTCGCAACCGGAGGCGTTGTTAATATTTTTTATTTCATCTTTACTTTCGGAGCAGCGCTAGTAAGTCTTCTCTCAATGGATTACCTGAAAAAGTACGGTGCCAACTATGGTGAATTCTATCTTCTAATGCAGACTTCTGTTTTAGGGATGATGCTGATGGCAGGAGCGAAAGATTTATTTACAATCTTTCTCGGGCTGGAACTTATGTCAATCAGTTTTTATGCACTTGCCGGTTTGAACCGGAAAAGACTTTCTGCTAATGAAGCCTCATTGAAATATTTTTTACTTGGAGCTTTTGCTACGGGTTTTACCATTTATGGAATTGCCCTTATATACGGCTCAACTGGTACAACATCCATCGAGGGAATTATCTCAAGGTATTCACAACTCTCCGGAGATTTTATTTTCATTGCGGGTATTTTACTTTTCCTAATAGGATTTTCATTTAAAATAGCCGCATTCCCGTTTCATATGTGGGTACCTGATGTTTATGAAGGGGCAGCCACAACTGTTTCAGGATTATTTTCAACCGGTGGAAAGGCCGCTGCATTCAGCGCGATAATTGTATCACTCGGCACTATTTTAAGTACTGCAATACCGCACATTTTTACTCCTTATCTGGCAGTTATTGCTGTTCTCTCAATGTTATTTGGAAGTATCGTTGCAATAGTTCAGGATAATATTAAAAGAATGCTTGCATACTCATCAATAGCACACGCTGGTTACATGCTTATTGGTCTTGCCGCAGGAAATTACGATGGAATTGCCGGTATTATCTTTTACCTCGCAGCTTATACATTTATGAACCTTGGTGCTTTTGGAATCATATCCATTGTTGAAGGTAAGGATGAAACAAATTTATCTATCCGTTCTTATGCAGGACTTGGTTCAAGAAGACCTTTGCTTGCCGGATTGCTTTCGGTTTTTATGTTTTCTCTTGCAGGTATTCCACCGTTTGCCGGTTTCTTTGGTAAATATTATGTGTTCATTTCTGCAATTGAAGCACATTTAACCTGGCTGGCTATTGTTGGTGTTATTTCAAGCGTTATCAGTGTTTACTTTTATCTGAGGATTGTTGTTTTAATGTACTTTAAAGATCCCGAAGAGGATATTTCTCCATCCAATACCAGTACGGGATTACTTGCGGTAGTCATTTCTGTACTTCTTGTAATTGCGCTTGGTATTGCTCCTGGTACAATAATAGGCTTAATTTCATCTTTCTTATCTTAAGAACTTTTTAAATTTAAAATCTTATCTCCGGTTTTAAAGCTTAGTTTATCACTAATAAATAAAACCGGAATTTTTATTTTAGGAACTAATATGATACCTTTATTTTCAACCAGCCAGATCCGCGAAGTTGATAATTTTGCAATCAATGAAATTAAAATTCCCGGAATTGTTTTAATGGAAAATGCTTCCCTGGAGATATTCAATTATGTAGAATTAGCAAGAGAAGAATATAATCTTCCTAAGAAAATTGCTTTGATTTGCGGGAAAGGAAATAACGGAGGAGATGGATTTGCTGCTGCAAGACATTTTTTTAATAATGGTTATGAAGTTGCTGTAGTAAGAATAGGGGACACAAAAGAAATGACTCCTGACTGTAAATTAAATTACACTGTGCTTGAAAATCTTAATATTCCTAACAGGAAAATTTTATTTTATGATTATAAATCCATTATTGATTTAAAGAAAATAAAAGATTATCCCGTTATTGCCGATGCAATGCTTGGCAGCGGCATCGAGGGATCCCTGCGCGAACCTTATAGTTCAATAGTGGATGAATTAAATAAGTACAAAGCTTTTAAAGTTGCGATTGATATTCCGACAGGATTAAATACAGATAAAGGTTATGCTGAAAAAGCTTTTGTGGCTGATTTAACTATTTCACTGGGCGAATTAAAAAAGGGATTATTTTTTGGGACGGGGAGTGTTTGTTGTGGAGGAATATTTAAGGGAAGTATAGGTATTGATTTTTCTTATTATGACAAATATGAAACTTCAGAATATCTTATTGAACCGGAGGATGCTTATGAATTCCTTCCAAAGAAAAAGAAAGATGATTATAAATATTCTGCCGGTAAAGTTTTCACCATAGCAGGCTCGGGTAGTTTGCCGGGAGCAGCAGTTCTGACATCAAAAGCGGTTCTTTTATCAGGTTCCGGTGCATCAATTCTGGCATTTCCGAAATCTGTTAGAAGATTGGTTCATAAAAATTTAGGTGAAGTGATAGTGCATTCCTATGAAGATGAAAAAAAGGAATTTTTAACTGCAGGTAACCTTAAAGAACTGAACAAAAAAATTAAATGGGCGGATGTTGTTGCAATGGGTCCTGGTCTGGGGAGAGAGAAAGCAACCAAAGAAGCGGTTGTTAAAATTATAAATGAAAAAAAATATAAAAATCTTGTTCTTGATGCAGATGCGGTGTTTGCTCTCGGGGAAGAAGGTTTTCAACATTTTAATTTAAATAATGTTGTGCTGACACCTCATCATGCCGAGTTTGCGCACCTTATTGGAATTGAACTTAAAGAACTCGAAAAAGATCTTCTAAAATACGGCCATAGTTTTGCAGAAGAAACCGGATCATTTCTGGTACTAAAAGGTTCTCCTACTATAATTTTCACTCCGGGTGGCGATGCATTAATTAACACGACTGGAAACCCTGGTATGGCAAAGTTTGGAACCGGAGATGTTTTAACTGGTGTAATTGCTTCATTTATTGCACAAAAGAAAAATATTGAAGAGGCTGTTACTTCAGCAGTTTATATTCATAGCCTGGCAGCGGATTTGTTGTTAAAAAAGTATACAGAATACGGATACACTGCCACTGAAATAAGTAAAAATATTTCTTCAGCAATTAAATTCTTAAGGAAGACTTTTGCTAACTAAGCTGGAAATTCATAAAAAATGGATGGTTTATTTCCCTTTAATCATTTATTGGATAATTCTTTTTATTGCAACAACATTGCCTGCACGCGATTTACCGAAAACAGGCGTTAGTGATAAAATAGAACATTTCACTGCTTATTTTATTCTGGCATTTCTTCTTAATTTAACCCTGATGTTCCAGAACAAGTATCCAAAATTAAAACAAAATGCCTGGTTATTTACTCTCATTTTTACCTTATTATATGCAGGATTAGATGAAATTCATCAGCTTTTCATACCGGGTAGGGATTGTGACATACTCGATTGGCTGGCTGATGCTTCCGGTACTTTGCTTGCTTTGGGAATTTTAAGAATCATCATTAATTATTTAAAGTATAAACCCCAAATAAGATGACAAATGGGATGCTGAAAAATAATCATTAAAAAATACATTTTGGATGGAACAATTTATTTATATTATCGTTTAATGAATAGTGGAATTTGACAAAAGAATCATCATTTATTAACTTGGCGAGCATTTAATTTGCTCTTAAGGAGGAGTTGATAATGGCACTCAATAAAAATCCCAAAGCGGATTTGAGACGTAGCTATAAAAAAGTTTTTGAGCTAAGTCTTATTATATCTCTGGCTGTTTTAATCGTTGCATTTAAATTTTTCCCGTATATGGACACAACTACTGCACTATCTGAAGGTCCTCAGGAATTATTTAAAGTTGAAGATGTACAGCAGACAAAGCAGGAAAACAGGCCACCGCCGCCGCCAAAACCCCCGATTCCAATTGAAGCTCCTTCAGAAGATGTACTTGAAGATATTGAAATAAGTTCAACTGACCTTGATGTTAATCAACAAGTTGAAGCTCCACCGCCTCCTAAGGTTGAGAAAAAAGTTGATGAAGAACCTCAATACTTTGTAGCGGTTGAGGAAATGCCGGAACCAATTGGTGGAATCCAGGCAATCCAAAGTAAAATTGTTTATCCGGAAATTGCAAAAAGAGCAGGGATTGAAGGCAAAGTTTATGTTCTTGCTTTTGTGGATGAAACAGGAACAGTAACAAAGGCTGAAATTATTAAAGGTCTTGGAGCAGGACTTGATGATGCTGCTTTGAATGCTGTTAAAGCTACAAAATTTAAACCGGGTAAACAGAGAGGTAAACCTGTTAAAGTTCAGGTTTCAATTCCAATCGTATTCAAACTTCAATAAGATATAAAAAAAGTTTAGGGCGTCTTTCGAGACGCCTTTTTCATTTTAAATATTTTCATCGAAATTATATAATTCAGGGTAAATTAATCCCCAGTACTTTATATTTATAATTCCTATAAAATTTATGTTTATACTGGCTCAAGAAAAACTTAATCTGTAATAGAATAAAAAATTTGAAACAAAATCCCGCGCAGAAAAATATTATCCTGATTATATTTTTAATTATACTGGTGATTATCGATCTTATTTTTATTTACTATATAAAATATGACAATCAGCATTTACCCGTTTCCTATTTCAGACTATCAAACTTAGGAAACCTCTTCAACTTTCTTTTTAGCACTCTTCTTATAACCGGATTGATATTTAATGTCTTTTCTTCCAAAGGACGGTTATCAATCGGGATGGTTTTAACCTTATCAGTTGTGATGACAATAATGCTGTTCAGCGCCTGGATATTTTCCAAATCGCAGGTTCATCTTCCCGATATTACAATATTAAATCAACCTATCAATAAAATATTTATAAGTGGATTATTTTTCATTTATCAATTTGTGCAGTTCATGTTGATTTTTCAGGTCTGGATGAATTTGTCCGGGAAATCAAATTTTATATTTCTTCGTTCTATTCTTGATTCGATTTTAATTACAGTTTTTCTCCTCGTGTTTGCATTTATTTTTCTAAATTATAACAAAACTCCGGGAGTAAAAGCATCGGCAATTCACACGAATACAGCAGTGGTTTTGGGAGCTGCTGTCTGGAGAAATGAACCGAGCCCAAGTCTTAAATCCAGGGTTGATAAGGCTTTAAGTCTTTATAGAGAAGGTAAGGTACAAAAAATTCAATTAACGGGTGGAAATGCTCCCGGTGAATTAAGTGAAGCAGAAATGGCCTTTGCTTATCTTAAGAAAAAAAATATTGATACAAATGACGTATGGATTGAAAAGAATACAACCTCAACAATTGAACAAATACAATTCATTAGATCAAGATTAGTAAATAAACCGGGTATCGGAAATATTATAGTAATTTCAGATTCGTACCATCTTCCGAGAGTGAAAGAGATAGCCGATTTTTACCACCTTAAAATTAATGTTGCTGCATCTGACCTGGATTTAAATTATACAAATAAAATTTATTATAAGGTAAGAGAAAGTGCCGCAATTTTAATATTTTGGTTCTTCGGAATTTAAAAAATACTCAATCATTGGAGAAATACTTATGCTTAATTTTGAAGTTATTGAAGAATTTAATCACGAACAGGTTGTGTTTTGTTCTAATAAAGAAGCAGGTTTAAGGGCAATTATTGCTATCCATAATACTACTTTAGGTCCTGCGCTCGGCGGAACAAGGATGTGGAATTATAAAAGTCATGATGATGCATTAAAAGATGTCCTCCGGTTATCGAGAGGAATGACGTATAAAGCTGCTGTTTCAGGTTTAAATCTCGGTGGAGGAAAAGCAGTCATAATCGGGGATTCGGCAACACAAAAAAATGAATTACTGTTCAGAACATTTGGAAAATTTATAGAAGGCCTGGCAGGCAGATACATTACTGCTGAAGATGTTGGAACCTCTGTTACGGATATGGAATTTGTCAGAATGGAAACTAAATATGTAACAGGTGTATCCAAAGCACTCGGTGGTTCAGGAGATCCTTCACCCGTTACTGCTTATGGAGTTTTTGTGGGAATGAAAGCCTGTGCAAAATTTAAATGGGGGAGTGATTCGCTTGCAGGAAAAAAGATAGCAGTGCAGGGTGCTGGACAGGTAGCTAGATATTTATGTGAACATCTCTATAATGAAGGTGCAGAAATATTTATTACTGATATAAATGATTCTAAAATAAAAAGAGTACTTGAAACTGTTAAAGCGCAGGTAGTTAAACCGGAACAGATCTATGAATTGGATGTTGATATATTTTCCCCCAACGCACTTGGTGCAATAATAAATAATGAGACCATAGGCAAACTGAAGGCAGAAATCGTGGCTGGCGGAGCAAATAACCAGTTGGAAAAAGAAAATATCCATGGACCTTTGCTGATGGAAAGCGGAATTATTTATGCTCCTGATTATGTAATTAATGCAGGAGGATTAATAAACGTAGCCAACGAGCTTGAAGGATACAGACAGGACCGTGCATTAAAACAGGCTGAAAAGATATATGACGTTATAGGAAAAATACTGGAAGTATCATCAAATGAAAAAATTCCCAGTTACGAGGCATCAAATAAAATGGCAGAAGAAAGACTTAAGAGTGTAGGCAGAATCAGCAACATCTATACCGGCAAATCCGTTTTTTCAGGCAGACTTGGTGAGCTATTTCAAAGGTAAAAGAAAGTTGAAACATAATTCAGAATATTTTTATAAATTCAGTTGTTCTTTAAAAAGTTGGTAGCCGTATATAATGACACAAATGTTCAAAAGAAGGATTGTCAGGGAAAGAGTTCTTCAGATACTTTATGCTTTCGAATTAAACAACGAATCATTACAATTATTGGTTGATGGAATTCTTTCTGATCTTAATGATCCTGTTGATAAAGATTTCGCAAATGATCTGGTGAATAGAGTGATAATTCATCACAAGGAGCTGGATTTAAGAATTAAGGAAAGAGTTGATAACTGGGAAATGGGAAGGATTGCATTGATTGATAAGCTCCTTCTACGGATGGGAATCTGTGAGCTTTTCTATTTCCCGGATATCCCTCCAAAAGTATCTATTAATGAATGTATTGAGATTGCAAAAATATATAGTACCGCAGGCAGCGGAAAATTTATTAATGGAATCCTGGATGCTGTACTTAATGAGATTAAACAAAGCGGCAGCTTAAATAAAAGCGGACGCGGGTTACTGGAAGAGACCATTTCAAAACAACCTCACAAAAAGTAATCATTAATGAAGGAACGAAGCAGGATCTTTATCTGGACTTTATTCGACTTCGCGAATACTGCTTTTTCTGTAATTATAGTCACTGTTATTTTTTCTAAATACTTTTCAAATTATGTTACCGGCGGACAGAGGTGGTTGTGGGGACTTGCAGTCAGTATTTCAATGGTGATTGCAGCATTCCTTAGTCCACCGCTGGGAGCCATTGCTGATGTTTCACGCAACAGGAAAAGATTTCTTTTAATATTTACCCTGCTTTCCGTAACCTGTACAGCATTGATGTTTTTTGTCAACAAAGGAGATATACTCTTTGGATTTATTTTATTTGTTCTTGCAAATATCGGGTTTGAAGCGGGCCTGGTTTTTTACGATGCCTTTCTTCCTAATCTTACAGAGAAAAAAAATTTTGGAAGAGTTTCCGGTTACGGTTTTGCAATGGGATATATCGGAGCATTGGCAGTTTTATTAATAGTCATGGTCCTTCTTCCACCCTCAGATTCACCTGATTACAATTTTTATATCAGGCTTTCCTTCGTTATCGCGGCTGCATTTTTTCTCTTCTTTTCCGCACCGTTATTTCTTTTTTTAAGTGAGCCGCATGTAAACGAAAGGTTAAAAACAGGTTTAATAAGTGAGGGTATTAAAAAGAGCTTTACAACTTTCAAAGCGATATTTTTTCAGAGAAAATATCCCGCTGTTTCAAGATTCCTGTTTGCCTTCTTTTTATATAATGATGCAATAATTACTATAATAGCATTTGCTTCAATTTTTGCATCTAATATTCTGAAGATGTCTGATGAACAAATAATTTTATTTTTTGTAATAGTTCAGAGTACCGCGGTACTTGGTTCATTTATTTTCGGAATTATTTCAGATCATATTGGACCGAAGAAAACAATTACAGTTACTTTAGTTGTGTGGATAATTGTAATTCTCGGTGCGTTTTTTGTGCAGACTGTTGGTGAATTTTATGTTGTAGGATTATTAGCCGGTATGGCTATCGGTTCTTCTCAATCCTGCAGTAGAAGCCTGATGGCCTTGCTGACTCCGCACGAAAGGGAAGCAGAGTTCTTTGGTTTTTACGACGGACTGTTTGGTAAATCATCGGCTGTGGTAGGACCTTTCGTTTATGGAGTTATTTCAGATTTATCAAATGAAAGATTTGCCGCTCTCGCTATCGGCTTATTTTTTATCGCTGGTTTGATTATTCTTCAAAAAGTTCAGGTGCCTTTTTATAAAAAGGCAGCGTCCACAAAAGTTTAGCTTAATCCTATTTTACGCGATAAATAGGGTCGCCTGTCATTTTTTCAGAATTTAACTCAAATGGAATTGTTTTTGCTTCTTTCCGGACTGTACAATCAGCATACGCGCAATATTTACACAATTCAGTAATACAATAATCAAAATGAATTTTGATCTGCATATTGGGAAACTGAACCGCCATTTTTTCTTCTATTTCTTTTTCTTCTTTGTGCGATTTTTCTATTGTGAAGTAGTAGGGAAGTATCAGGTGGAAATCCAAAAATATCATATCCCCTGATCTCCAGAATCTTAATTCGTGCAAGTCTATCCAGTAATTCTTTTTTATTTTGGTAAGTTCAGAAACTAATTTGTTAAGCAGACCGGGATCTGTTTCATTCATCAATCCGCCTATTGATTCCCGAATAAGTTTATACCCCGTAAATAGAATATTAAGGGCAACTGCAATTGCAAAAATAGGATCAAATAATTGGAATCCTGTAATCATTACTAGAAGAACACCAACTATAACTCCAATACTTGTGTACGAATCCGTAAGTACGTGTTTACCGTCAGCAACCAGGGTTAATGAATGCGTCTTCTTTCCCATTTTCACCAGGTAGTTTCCGAGCAAGAGATTTATTGCACCTGCGGCGCTTACAACTATAACACCAACATTTAATTGTTTTAGATCCGGCCCGTGTATTATATCTAATATTGATGTATAAATAATAAATATTGCTGCTGTCAGGATTAAAAATCCTTCAATACCGGCGGAGAAAAATTCTATATTGCCGTGTCCGTATAAATGAGAATCATCAGGAGGCTTCGAACTTAAAATGATACTGTACAAAGCCATGGAAGTAGCAAGCACATGTACAACTGATTCAGCTGCATCGGAGAAAATAGCCGCAGAGCCTGTTATTAAATACGCGGCCGATTTAGATAAAAACATTAAGACGCCAACAATCAGTGACAAGTAGGCTGCTTTTTTCTTTAAAGATATACTGGTTGCCATGAAACTCCCCGAATTAATTAGCTTTCATCACAATTAGGGTTAAATCATCCTGCACAGAAGAAGCATAGGTGAAATTCTCAATAGAACTGATAATTAAATCCTGAATCTCTTTGACAGATTTATCAGCACTTCGGCAAATGATCCTGATCAGTTTCTCTTCACCAAAAGTATTGTAGTTATTATCCATGGCTTCAACAACACCATCGGTGAAAAATATCAGTAAATCACCCGGCATTGGTTGAATTGAAATCTCTTCAGTAGAGTCGAAAAAGAATTGTTCATTTGCAAGACCGATTCCAATTCCACGCGGTATAATTCTGCTGCATTTTTTCGTCGAATTGCTGTAATGTATTAATGGCATATGTCCTGCACGTGATAGCAGAATCTGACCATGTGAATTCAGCTCGGCAATACTTAAAGTGAGAAATGAACCTTTGCGTAAAACTCTTTTCAAATTTTTATTGAGAGAATTCAGAATTAATTTCGGAGTTGAATTTTCTGCAATAATATTGTGTAGATTAGATTGCACCTGTACCATATGAAGTGCGGCTGACATTCCTTTTCCTGAAACATCTCCTATAACAACAAATGTCTTACCGTTATTTCCCGGTTGGATAAAATCATAATAATCTCCGCCTACTTCTTTTGCGGTTTTCATGTAGCAGCTTATATCATAATATTTATTTTCCGGGGGTTTTTCCGGCATTAAATTTATCTGGATTTCCCGTGCTACTTCAAGTTCATCTTTGGCTGTAAGCTTATCTGCAAGTTCAAATGCAACGAGCAGATTTACCAGGATGAATGCCCAGATTGCCCAACCCCAATCATTTCCCATGTAACCGAATATAAATAAGATTAATCCAAGTGAATAAATTATTCTTCGCACAGGTGTAAGCAGATTAAGAAACTCAGCAAACAGGTTTCTTGCAAAGCGGATAAAATCCACCAACCTGTTTCTGCCCTTTACGGGTTTCTTCATCCTTCTCACATAAAAATCATACACTTCCGGGACGTCTTTCTTAACAAGCTTTTGAAATTCCTGGTAATTTAAGTCACCGGAATAAAAATGAAAAAGTCTTCTCAGTCTTTCATAAAGGCTAGTCATTGCTCTGCTTTATTGTTAGAGTCTGATTCTGTTTCATAGCACGAATAAAAAAAATATTTTAAATAATCTCAATTTATTAATCTTCAAATTTTACTAAGGATATCTGCTGCGTTTATAAGTACATCATCTTTTTTTGCGAAACATACACGCAATAAGGATTCGCTTCTTTTATCATTGTAAAAAGGGGATAGGGGAATTGTTGCAATACCAGCCTCCCTGGTAAGCTGCTCTGCAAATTCCATGTCATTGCTATTTGTAATATTTGAGTAATCCAGTAATTGGAAATAAGTACCGGAAGCAGGTTTGATTTTCCATCGGGAATCTTTTATAACCTTGAGAAAGATATCTCTCTTCTTTTCATAAAAATTATTTAGTCCCAGGTAATGACTTTCATTTTCTAAATACTCTGCATATGCGTATTGAATAGGTGTATTTACTGCATAAACGATAAACTGATGTATTTTCCTGAATTCATTCATCAACCGATGTGGTGCAGCGCAGTAGCCCATCTTCCAACCTGTAGTGTGATATGATTTACCAAATGATGAAATAACAAAAGCCTTTTCAGAAAGCTCTTTTGAGCCGGCAATTGATAAATGTTCTTTCTCATCAAAAACAATGTGCTCATAAACTTCATCACTAAGTACAAAGATATCTTTATCCCTGGTAATTTCTTCCAGATTTTTTATATCTGACCCAGTTATTACACTGCCGGTCGGATTATGTGGTGAATTGATGAAAATCAGTTTTGTTTTATTAGTAACCGCGTTCTTAACCAGATCCCAATTGATTGAAAAATCATTTTTATTAAGCGGAATTAAAACAGGAACACCTCCGTTAAGTTTTATTGAGGGGAGATAACTGTCATACGCCGGTTCAAATAAAATTACTTCGTCTCCCGGATTGATAACAGTTGAAGCAACAGTATAAATTGCCTGAGTTGCCCCGGCGGTAATATTAATTTCTGTCTCGGCATCGTATTTACGGCCATACAGCTTTTTTATTTTCTCAGAGATTCTATGCCGCAGAACCGGAATTCCCTGCATAGGGGCGTATTGGTTAAATCCTTTTCTCATATAATAATCAACAAGATCGAGTAATTCTTCGGAACAGTTAAAATCAGGAAAACCCTGTGATAAATTAATTGCATTTTGCTCCAGCGCCATCCGCGACATAACTGAGAAGATTGATGTTCCTACGTCAGGTAATTTTGATTTTAATTCGGATTGGTAATTCATTTGCCTGGATATTTTGTTTTAGTAATTAATTCAGAATAACAGATCAGGTGCAAAACAGCACATCCTAAAATAATTAAAATATATTACTAATTGTATTTATGGTGAGTTCTAGTCTATCTCGAATTCCTGTGATGACGGGCGGATTGCATCGTATAAGTATTTTAATTTTTCATAAGCAAACCTGTTTCCCCTTTGCGCTGCGTCCCTGTAGTACTTTACCGCATTAGCCTTATTTCTCTTCAAAACTATCCCGTTTTCGTATGCATAACCTAAAGCAGTTTGTGCAAGTACAGAACCATTATCTGACGCTGAGAAAAGCTTATCAATATCATCATTATAATTCAGATAGGATAAGCTATCAAGTACTACCGCAGCAATCATTCTTGTTTCCGCTTCTTCGGATCCAAGATTTACAGCTTTCTGCCATAAGGAAAATGCTTTTTTAATATTCTGCAATTTAACATTTCCGGAATAATAATATAATCCATACTCAACTAAAGCGGGTAAAAAGTTTTTATCAGCAGATCTTTCAAGCAGCTTCAACGCATCAGTTATAGTTATCTGATTATCAAACCCTAATACGTCAAGTCCATACCAGTCGAATAATGCAACGGGATTGTCTGCATCACTTTCTTTCTTTAATAAAGGAAAGAACTTTCCTGCTTTCTGCATTTTATACAGAAGAATTGATGCGGTAGGACTATCCAGTCTTGCAGCCCTGATATAATATTCAATTGCTGAGAGAAGATTTTTATCAAAATAAATTCCGGATTCATAAAGCTTACCAAGAAATGTTAATGCCTCCGGGCTCCCAAATGTTGCAGCTTTATGTATCAGGGGAATAAACTGAGAGATCGAAGTAAAGCTGGTGTCTTGTATGCTATTTTTAATTGAGTCTGAAAGGATAGAATAACCTGAGTGAGTTAAATCTTCAAGCAGTCTTCTGTTAGTAACATTCGGAATCGTATCCAGCACATCCTCAAAATCTATATACACCAATCCCAGTGAAGATTTGATGGATGAATTGTCCTGTGTCCCAATTTCCTGATCTTCCTTGTTAAGGTTGGAAGCTGTGGTATCGATTTTCGATTCAGGGATCTTAGTTTTTATTTCTTTTAGAGTTTCCTTTGCGTCTTCATTTCCTTTTTGAGCGGATTTATTTATCCAGTTGAAAGCTTTTCCCCAGTTTCTTTTTACGATAAGATTATCCGTATAAAGCAGTCCGACTGCATATTGTGCCTGCGGCATTCCTTCTTCAGCAGCTTCTTTAAAATATGTAAACGCCTTAAACGGGTTCCAATCAGTTCCCCAGCCGTTAATAAGAAGAATTGCATAATTGTATTTTGCTGCAGTTACACCATGATCAGCGGCGCTCTTAATCCATTTTGCAGCTTTAAGGGTATCGGCTTCAACTCCCTCACCTACAAGATATCTAATTCCCAGTTCGTGCTGAGCAAACGGATCACCTGAGTTAGCTTCTCTTATTAAATTGAACTGCTGCCATATCCTGTACGATAAATCAGGCTGGTAAAAATTGGTAGTTCTCCGCAGGGGTTTGTTATTCTTAAAAGCAAAACTTTTTGTTGAATCCTGGCTGAAAGATGAACAGATTGATGCCAGCCAGATAATAATTACGCAGAAGATTTTCGTAGTTCGGATGGTAAACTCGATTATTTATGAAAGAATTTAATTCAAAATAATAATAATATCATTGCAATAAATTTAACTCCAAATTTAGAGCACTTCAACCATGATGCTTTCCCTGTTAATTAGAGCTTATGATCTGGATTAAAGTTTAATAATCCGGGAATAATTTTCCGTGATAAATATTTTAGTGAAACAAAACATGAATCATCATTCATCAGTAAAGTTTATTGTTTTCGGTTCACTAAAATTAAAGTCTCTGCTGCCAAGCACAAATGACGAAGAAAAGATTACACTTGTTTCTCCTTTGCCTGAAGCAGGATTAAAAGGGTTATAAACAACAGCAATTTCAAACTTAGTTCTCGATATTGATTCATTCTGAGTTCTGAAACCTATTCCGTATCCCTGGTAAAACCGGCTAGCTATCAGGTTTTCATTTGCTCCAGCAATCAATCCGAAATCTGCAAAGACAGAACCTCCCAATACAAATCCAAGAACTTTATAAGGACTGAATATCCTTGCTTCAAGATTTAAAACATTTCTTTTTGTTCCCGGTAATACGAATTCATTAAATCCCGGCATTCCGCTTGTGCGGTTCAGGTAAACCTGTTCTCCATCAAATCGTTTAAAACCGAGCAGATAATTATTTTCAATAAAAACCCTCCCTTTCCAATCCTTCTGGTATAAAAGAGGGGAGTGATAAATTAAATCCAGCCTGATTGTATTCTGTTCCCAGTTACTGTTATGCAAGAATCCGCCAAATTCATAACTCCCCGAAAAATAACCAAGGTAAGGCGAATTCTTTGCGTAAATAATTTTTAACCCATAGTACCAGCGGTTATAAAATTCTCTGTCATCAGAACCTGTTGTTAAAGTGACTAATCCGCCAACAGGTATATCTTCCGTAACTCCGAATCCATTAACAAAGATGGATTTATAAAATTGCCTGTTGATAATTCCCAGGCTGAAGAGGTAAAGCCGGTGATTTTCGAAGATCCTGTTTGAATCAGGAAGAACAACCGGCCTTATCCTGTAATGCAAACGATCATATCTTCCCGACAAAATAATTGATGAACTGCTTCTGAAATCCGCTGAACCAAACCAGAGCGGAAATGATCTGCCTACCCAGAGATCCTGTGAATCGTAACTATGAGGAATAAAAGTTATAGAATTATCACTTTCAACAAATCTTAAATCATCATGCCGCCAAGTGAAATTTAGTCCCCCGGCCCATTTAGTTGTTGTAGTATAAAAGGATCTGTCAAGACTTAACTGCAGCATATTACTTTTATGATTGCTGGCAATATTTACAGAGGTATTAACAAATGAACCTTTTATGTTTGAAATAGTATACCCGGTTTCACCGCCCCATCCGATAAAACTGTCTTCATCGTGAGTGATAAGCAATTTAGCCGAGTGCCCTAGTCCCAGAAAATTTATATCCTTCAATCCAAAGTATCCGTTCTTGTTTTTAGGATTATAAGATAACTGGGGATTTAGAGTCCATTTATCCTTTGTAATAACACGTACATTCACTTTTCCTTTTTCAACCGCATTTTCAATTAAAATCCTGGCATCATAAAAGTAACCTGACTGACGAAGTAACCTTTCACTATCATTTATCTTTTTAATATCCAGTAGCTCACCTTTCTTAAAAAGGAGGATATTATTTATTACTGACCTCCTGGTCTTTACGTGAAGAGCATTTCCTATTTTACCAAATATATCAGGCTGCCAGTTTTTTCCATCCTGTATAGAAGGACCGGAGACATCGATAATATCCAGATAGATGTTTTCAATTATCTTGTCATCTTCATGTTTGTTTTGTGTTGAATCGGGAGATTCAGCAAATGTAAATGAAGCAAAAATAACTAGCCTTATTACTATTATCTGAAGAACAGCTTTTCTTAAATAAATCATACGTCAAGATATTAATTCTGTTATCATTTTAACAATTCATTTATAATTGTAATGTGACTTTGCAGAAATTTTTTATGATGCGGGTTTTTCTTGGAAAGGATTACTTAATAATCTAATTTGAGTTCATTGAAATCTGTTTTTTATCTCCGGGGTAATTATTCCAACAATATATAGGAAGATTATGGAAAACAATGTTTCTGTAGCGGACCTAATTATAATTGCTGGTTATATTTTACTTGTGCTCATCATCGGTTTCTATTTCAGAAAAAAACATCAGAACAGTGAAGAATATTTTCTTGCAGGAAGAAATGTAGGCTGGGTTGCGATAGGAGCTTCCCTGTTTGCCACTAATATTTCCAGCGAGCATTTTCTCGGACTTGCCGGTACAGGTGCTCAGTCGGGTTTAGCCGTTGGACATTTTGAATGGCTTGCCTGCCTGATTGTTCTTCTGCTTGGGTGGGTATTCACACCTTTCTATCTTAAGTCCGGTGTTTTTACAATGCCGGAATTTCTTGAAAAGCGTTATAACAGTGCTTCGAGATATTATCTCAGTATAGTATCAATTATAGCTTACGTACTTACAAAAATTTCTATTGCACTTTACGCAGGCGGAATTTTATTGAATGCAGTAATGGGCTGGGACATGTATACTTCTGCTGTTGTTATTGTTTTAATAACCGGACTTTATACTGTAATCGGTGGACTGTCCGCAGTTATCTATACTGATCTTGTACAGATGTTTATATTAATCGGGGGATCTTTAATATTAACTTTACTTGGTTTGAACCAGGCGGGAGGCTGGAATAACCTGGTTGCGAATACACCTGTTTCTTTCTGGCATATGTTCAAACCTATGTCCGATCCTGATTTCCCATGGACAGGAATAGTTTTCGGTGCTCCGATTCTGGGAATCTGGTACTGGTGCACGGATCAATATATTGTTCAGCGGGTTCTAAGCGCAAAAAATTTATCCAATGCTCAGAGCGGGACAATCTTTGCCGGTTTCCTTAAAATCCTTCCGGTATTTATATTAATTCTTCCGGGTATTATTGCGTATTATCTTTCACACGGAACTATAAGCGGCGACCAGGCTTATGCATGGATGATTACAAACCTGCTTCCTTCGGGTCTAAAAGGTTTAGTAGTTGCCGGACTTCTTGCAGCATTAATGTCTTCACTTGGCGGCAATGTTTAATTCTACATCAACTCTGCTAACAATTGATATTTATAAAAAGCTTAAACCGGATGCCAACGAAAAAGCCACTGTTAATTTCGGAAGGATTACAACTGTGGTTATGGTTGTACTAGGGCTACTCTGGATTCCCTTCATAGGATTGTTAAGTGACAACCGGATGTATGTATACTCTGCAGAGTGTTCAGGCTTATATTTCTCCGCCAATAGCTGCGTGTTTCCTGTTTGGAATCTTCTGGAAAAGAGTAAACGGGAAAGGAGCCATAGCATCCTTATTAACTGGTTTACTGCTTGGAGGAATACGTCTGGTTCTTGAGGTTCAAAATAAAATATCCCCGTTGTCAAATGATTTTCTCAGGTTTGTAGCTTCAATAAATTTTCTGCATTATGCAATATTCCTATTTGTCATCTGTTCAGCGGTACTGGTAAGTGTAAGTTTTGCTACGGAAGCACCGGCAGGCGGGAAACTTGAAAAGTTAGTAATATCTGCCGGAGATATTAATTACAAAACGGATTCAAAATGGAGAAAAATAAATATTGCCGCATCTGTTGTACTTATTGCAATACTTTTATCTTTGTGGTACACATTCGGTTAAAAATTAAAACAACAAATAGTATTAAATGAAAAAATCTATCCTCGTAATTACATTTATAATTTCAGTTATTGCTTCCTCATATATTGTGTATAAACTTTATCCTTCTGTGCACCCCCTTGGTGCATTGAAGCTTAATTATAATAAAGCTGAAGCAAAGCAGAAGGCAGATTCACTGATAAGTAGTCTGGATCTCTCCACGGAAAATAAATCTGAAAGAACATTTTTACAGATAAACAACAAACTTACTCACACACTTTATAACGAGTATTCCTATTCGGAAACAAATGAATTGCTGCGTGAAAAAATTCCAGGTTACTATTGGGAAGTTGAATGGAAGAACCCTGACAAAGATGTTGTTATTAGCAGTGACGAAAATAAAAAAGAAATTATCTCAAAAGGCGATATTAGTATTGATCTTGATACCAAAGGGAACCTTCTCAGTTTTAAAAGGGAAATGTTGGACTCGATTAAATTTCCCTCGATTAAACCTGATGAAGCGAGAGAACTTGCAATCAATTTTATTAAAAAATATTCTCCTGTTAAGGTTAACGATTCAACAAACAGCAGTAACCGTTTTGCAGTTAAAGGATCATTTAAAGAAAGTGATGTACAGGAAACTGTTAAACAGGGCAGAACTGATTATAAATTCAGCTGGAGAGGGAAGTCCGCTGTAATTAATAAAGACATTATCGTAAGTGCACGTAGTATCAGGGAATGCAGTTTCCGAGTTTAATGTTGAATTCGATATTCCTGGTGAAGTGGCAACAGATGTCAGCAGTACATTTTCACTATCAACTGTTATTCCTTTTTATCTAGTAGTTTTTATACTGATTATAGTTACCGGGTATAAAAGAATAAGAGCTTATGAGATAAGCTTCAGGCTTGCAGTTATAATGGGACTGCTGGTAGCTCTGACTTTTGGAATAAATTTATATTCACAGATTTCAGGTTCAACCGGGTGGGAATTATGGCTGCCGGTTATTTTCTCTACAATATTTATAAGCGGCGGTGTTTTTATTACATGGGCTGTAAGTGAAACAATTGCAAGGGAGCCGTCAAAAGAAAAATTTGTATCGCTTGATCTTCTGACAAAAGGCTATTTGTTCCATTCTAAGGTAGGTAAGGCGGGAATAAACGGTTTTACCGCGGGCTTTTTAATATATCTTGCCTGGATGATACTGCTGCTCGCTTCAGAAAATATACTTCACATTTCATTTGTTACAAAACAGAATTCGTCTCTGATTTCACACTTTTCCTCCGTTAGTCCTTCACTTAGTATTTTAGATAAAAGTATTTATCCGCAGGTATTTTATACTGCAATCTTCTTTCTCTTTATTTTTACCGGATTAAAAAGACGGTTTGCTTCACTTTATATTCTTGTCCCTATTGCCGTTGTATTGTGGGCAGTGATGAACTATAATGATATACTTCCCCTTTACTGGGGAATACTTACAGGAATAGTAATCGGAGTATTATTCTTTTTATTCTACAATTATTCCGATGTACTTTCAGTATTGATAGCACTTTCTGTTTATTCAGTTATTGATACAGCGGTGTCACTTTTTACAAACGGTAACCATACTTACCTGGTATCGGGATATTCACTTGTGATATTTTTTGTACTGGTATCAGCGTACTTTATAACGGGACTTTTTACAAAAGATAAAATAACTGATTATAATTCTATTACACCCGCATTTGTAAAAAACATTACCGAGAGACAAAGGATGCAGAGAGAACTGGAAATTGCCAGAGATGTTCAGATGAGTTTTCTCCCGGCAAAAAGTCCTAAGTTCAAAGGACTCGATATCGCTGCAAGATGTATTCCCGCTCTTGAAGTGGGAGGAGATTATTACGACTTTGTTAACCTGGATGAAAACAGGATGGGAATTATAATAGGTGATGTATCGGGTAAAGGAACCCAGGCTGCATTTTATATGACGCTTGCAAAAGGATTTGTTAAGGCATTATCAAAAACTGTCAGTTCACCCTCTGAGTTTCTTGTTAAAATTAACGAACTGTTTTATGAGAATGTGGAACGCGGAACCTTTATAAGTATGATATACGGAATTTTTGATGTTGAGAAAAAAACATTAACCTTTTCAAGAGCAGGGCACAACCCGGTAATTGCAAAACATTCCGGTAAAAATGAAATAGAATTGCTTAACCCTGTCGGACTTGCACTGGGACTTGAAAAGGGAACAATATTTAACAGGACTATTAAAGAAATAAAAATTGATATGCATCCGGGAGATACATTTGTCTTTTACACCGACGGATTTACCGAAGCAATGAATAAGTTTAAACTGGAATTCACCGAACAAAGACTTACTGAAACAATTTCACAGAATATTGAGCTTACTGCAAATGAACTTCTTGAAAAAACCATAGCGGATGTAAAAACATTTACGGGGAAAACCCTTCAGCACGATGATATGACAATGGTAGTGGTGAAAGTGGTTACTGTGTAGTATGAAGCCTTGAGTCTGAGGTCGGAAAACAGAGATCAGAAGTCAGTGATATGGAGAGGAGGAATGTTGGAATTGTTTTGACAAACAGGCAGACTGGACCGCTTGTAAGATCCTCAGCTACTGGATAGATATACAGTGTCGATTATTAAGCTTGATCAGGCAGAACCGATTGATGTTTTATTTGAATACCTTTATAAAGGTGCTAAGGATGTAATTCTGTACTATAGATTGAATGGAGTGATTTTAAGTTTTTTAAGCAATAGGATAGTTTTATAATTTATCTGTTAAACCCTGCTGTAATGAAAGAATAATCTTCTTGCACCAATCCATTTTTTGGTCACCTTCATAGGGGATGCTTTCGTATTCTGCCATTTCTTTAATTAGGTCTTCTATTTTTTCACTACTTAAAATATTCAAAAGTTTATTCTTTACAGAGATGCTTATTATTTTTAATATATCTCTGCCAAGTAATCTGGCTCCACCCAATTGGTAATCAAAATTATCTTCAACAATATCTGTGTGTTCATCGAATAGTCTCTCTGAATTGCCAGCATCTAAATAAGTGCTTAAGATTATGTATAAATCTTTTGCATCCTTAATCCTGAGATCAACGGCTCGTTCATTCCATGCGAATATCTTTAATAATACAAGCCCTTCGACAGATGCTGTTTTAATTATTATTTCCGGTTCGATATCAATCAAAAGTTCTTCTGTATGCTTATAAACGTCTTCAAAACCTAATATACTCATTTCTCTTTTATCTTTATCCGGCCAGGTAATTGTTTCATTATTGTTTGAAATATCCCCAAATGGTATAAAGTCTATGATCATACGGTTATACCTGTAACGGTGCATTATTCTTTCATCTTTCTTAAATCCCTTAGTCTCTATATCATTTGTCAATAATTTGTACTCTTTCCAATCTTTAATTCTAATAGCAAAATCAATATCATTTGTTTTTCTATATATGGTTATGCCATGGATATAATTAAGAATCATATCCCTCACAGTTGCACCTACGAGGAAAAACTCAATATTAAGATTGTCTGCTATTTCTTTAACTATCTTTAAGATTTTAAGGTTTAGTTTGTCAATTTTCTTCGATATATCCAGCAATATCTTTCTCGCAAATAATTTGTGCTGTTTCTATATTTCTTGGGTCTCCTGTTGCAAGCAGATCTGCATAAATTAAAATAGGGTGGGTTATATCCTGATTATCATAATCGGTTCGGAAGTTCCAGAATTTTTTTACCAATTCAAGGTTACCTTTCGGATGCTTCTTTAATCGATTTCTTAGAACAAATTCTCCTTTCCATTTTTCATCTAGATATATTGTATAAATAAATGGCTGCAGATAATTAGTTAGTCTGGCAGCAGCAGCTTCTCCTCCCCATAATGCATTGTAATTTACTAATTGTAAATTATTTAGCTGATCTTCGGCCACCTTATATTTGTCAATTACATATTTCGGTCTTAATTTTTCAGGATAAAGAGTAACCCATATGTCTATCAATTCTTTTTTATTTTTCCATGTATATCTTTGAAAATTCCTCGCAATCATATAACCTTGCTCTACTATCTCTTGTATTGTTTTATGGACTGTTCCAATTGCTACTCCTGCATTCTCTTCTATAACACGTATTGTTCTTTTTTCTATACCAGGATTGCATAATAACGTGAATATTACCTGCAATGCAGCAGTATTAAATGTACTTTCGGGAGTTCTTATTTTATTTTTCTTTTCTAATTTATTCCCCTTTATTTTTATAAATAGTGGCGGAACTTTTATAAAAGCATTTCCGGCGGCATCAATGAAATTAATTTCATTATTTTCTATAGTTTCCATCAATTCGGGATTTACGTACTCTGTAATTAATAAAGGTCTGCCTTTCATTCCTCTTAGCTGATTCATAATAAGTCCCAATCTTGCCCTATTAATAAATACCTTAACCTCTGCATTAAATTCGACCTGATAGTCCTCATTCATTATTACAAGATTTGCATTTCCCTGTTCTCGTTGTTCATAGAAATGCAGTGTGGTCCTGCAGCCTGTTGCTTCTTCAAGTTGCTTTACTGCTTTATTTATTATTTCTCTTTCTCTATTTTGCATTTTGTTCGATGCTCACATTGTTGCTTATTTATTGAACAAAAATAGCTTAAAATTCGATTAAATCAAATAAATTGTTCAATATTTTTGCATAGATGCGAGCATTGAACAAACTAATAATTGGATCTCTTTCCGGGGTAGGCAACAACACTCAAAAGTTTATTGATTTACAAACAAAAGAATAGTTTGATTGATAAAAATGGAAAGAAAAGCCAGAGAAGATTCTGATATGAGGGGAATTATTATATTTTAGCAGAGATTAAAGGAGTCACCTTAGTTTAATTTCGAAAAACTATCTACTATCAGTAGATAAATTAAAACTTTTACACAATATCACCAGCATTTTCATTGGTACGTGGATTTATCAGTGGGTTAATATAAAACAAGAAACTTATTAAGTTATGTCCGATGATATTTAAATCCCAAAAAAACAAATATTTATCCGCAATCATTTTCGGAGTGATTGCTTTTTTAACAGGATTGATTTTTATTATCCTCTTCATAATTAATGCGATCGTTGAAAGAATCGGTGAAGCGGATCAGTCGCTTTTATTCTGGTATCTGCCGCTTCTTCTTATTGGAATAGCCATAGTAAAACTTGGTGCCGGGTTTTTTATATGGGGATTTATAAATCTGCGAAGAAAAGAAAAAACATTCGGGAAGGGAATCAACTCTTAAAACTTTCAGCGGTAGCAAACTGTTTACAAAAATTAATTGCATTGTACTCTGGTTAAAAACAACCACAGACATTAAATGATTTTGATAAAAGAGTTAGTGGTAATTGATAAGTTAACCAGGGAGAGTTTTATCCAGCGGGTTCCTAATCGCTAAAGTTAAACAACAGTCCAAAATTTAAAGAGAAACTCTGAAGCTGAACCTCTTTATTAATTCCGAACCAGGTAATAAATAAAAATTTTAAGCTGCACAGTATAATGAACCATAAAAAATTATTTAAATAAGAACACTTGAACGTAAACTTTTCAATTCATAATTTAATTGCAGGATTGGGATTCAGTCCAGCTAATTTATTAGTTACTTAATCCCGGTAAAATTTGTTAAGTATTAAGGAGGTACAAAATGAACAATCACATTACGGTTGATTTGTTTTGTGTTAGTGATAATAAGCTTTTCAGTTGCCAGCCATGCACAGGATAAACCTAATCTTACAGGCAAAGCACCACTGTCAGATAATAACACTACTATTCATAAGATAAAAATACCCGATGGTCCCGGTACTCAATGCCGGTACGCATACTATTACGATGTGAACACTTCAATGATAGGAAGGCTTTCATGGGACGGCGGCTGTGCCGGAGGAGATCTTGCATCCTGGACACCGCCCGTTTTTGCTTCAGGCGGAGTGGAGGGAGGCAATGGCAACTTTTATATTCTTGATGGAACATCAAGCAAGTTATGTCAGTTTGATACGAGCAGCGGTAACGTGACTATCCTGGGACAGATAACAGGCACAGGAGGCGTCCCAACTAATGGAATAGCCTATAATCCTGTTAATGATAAGTACTATTTATGCGGCTTTTCCGGATCAGCAAACTACTTATATACTCTTGATATAAACACTCTTACAGCTTCGGTTGTTTCTTCTATGAGCTCATCAAGTCCTATGATTGCTATTGCGATTAATTCCAGTGGCGTTGGTTATGGTTATGAAACCACACCTGAAAACAAAGCTTACTCATTTGATCCTGTTACAGGAGCATTTACTTTATTGGGTCCGATAGGTTTTAATGCACAGTATGGACAGGATATGGATATCGATATTGAAACCGGAATAATTTATCTTGCTGCTTACAACCTGGATACAGGAGCAGGTGAATTAAGGGAAATGGATCCTTATACCGGAATGACATCTGTCTTATACACATTCGGAGATCAGATTTCTGTATTTGAATTTGATAATTTATATGGTGTAACCCCGGTTGAATTAACTTCATTCACCGGTAAAGTTGAAAATGGAAATGTTATTCTTTATTGGGCAACTTCAACAGAAACAAACAATGATGGATTCGAGGTACAGAGGTCCGATGGAGGAAGTCAGAGGTCAGAGACCGGAGATCAGAATGGATGGGAGAATATTGGTTTTGTTAAAGGGAATGGGACAACGACAGAACAAAAAAATTATTCATTCGCAGATAAAAATCTTAGTGAAGGAAATTACAAGTACAGGCTGAAGCAAGTAGATTATGATGGTAGTTATAAATATTCAAATGAGATTGAAATTAAAATAAGCTTGCCGGAAGAATTTTCACTCTCACAGAATTTCCCAAATCCTTTTAATCCAACCACAACAATAAATTATACAATTCCGGAAGTCATTTCGAACCCGGCTGGTCGGGTGAGAAATCTTTTCGTAACATTAAGAGTTTATAATGTGCTTGGAAAAGAAGTTGCAACTTTAGTTAATGAAGAAAAGCAGCCCGGAGTGTATTCTGTTGAGTTCGATAGTCATTCTGACGGAGGTCAGAATCTCTCAAGTGGAGTCTATTTTTATCGTCTGAAAGCAGGAAATTACAGTAGCACAAAGAAATTAATACTCATGAAATAAATAGGTAATATAAATTAGAAAAGGCAGCCCGTTTCCGCACTGCCTTTGAACACTAAATAAATTTATAATCTATACATTACAGATATTTGATCACGCCAAATCAAAGCGGTCAAGATTCATTACCTTGTTCCATGCCGCTGCAAAGTCCTTCACGAACTTTTCTTTCGAATCCTCACATCCGTAAACTTCAGCAAGCGCACGAAGTTCAGAATTTGATCCGAAGATAAGATCTACACGTGTGCCTGTCCACTTTACCTTACCGGTTGCGCGGTCACTGCCTTCAAATACTTCTTCGGATTCCGAAACTGATTTCCACGATGTATCCAAGTCTAAAAGATTAACAAAAAAGTCGTTTGTAAGTGTTCCCGGATGTTTAGTGAAGACGCCGTGCTTTGAACCATCGTAGTTTGTATTAAGTACACGCATACCGCCAATGAGAACAGTCATTTCTGGCGGAGTAAGTGTTAACAGTTGTGCACGGTCAATCAGTATTTCCTCTGCCGATGCACTGTAACCTTTTTTCTTCTTCAAATAATTGCGGAAGCCGTCTCCAACCGGTTCGAGTACACCGAAAGAATCTACATCAGTTTGCTCTTGTGAAGCATCCTCACGTCCCGGTGTGAAAGGTACTTTTATATCATATCCGCCATCCTTTGCTGCTTTCTCAACTGCTGCGCATCCTCCTAAGACAATCAGGTCGGCAAGAGAAACTTTCTTACTGCCCGATTGAGCATTGTTGAACTCTTTCTGAATGTTCTTAAGTTTCTTCAGCACCTTAGCCAGTTGTGCCGGGTTGTTAACCTCCCAATCCTTCTGAGGTGCCAGCCTGATACGTGCACCGTTAGCCCCGCCGCGTTTATCTGAACCGCGGAATGTTGATGCAGAAGCCCATGCAGTTGAAACCAATTGGGATACGGACAAACCTGAAGCAAGTATTTTCTTTTTGAGCTCAGTTATATCTTTATTGCTGACCAGTTTATGGTTGACAGCCGGAATCGGATCCTGCCAGATCAATTCTTCTGATGGAACTTCAGGACCAAGATAACGTGCCCGCGGACCCATATCGCGGTGCGTAAGTTTGAACCACGCACGTGCGAACGCGTCTGCGAACTCATCAGGATTTTCATAAAACCTTCTTGAAATTTTTTCGTATGCTGGATCGAACCTTAAAGAAAGGTCAGTTGTAAGCATGGTCGGCAGGTGTTTTTTTGACGGATCGGCAGCATCAGGAACTGTATTAGGTCCATTTATAGCAACCCACTGCTGCGCTCCTGCAGGGCTCTTTGTCAATTCCCATTCGTAACCGAAAAGGTTTTCAAAAAAGTTGTTGCTCCACTTTGTTGGTGTATGTAGTCCAGGTGACTTCAGGACCGCCTCCGATTGTATCACCGCCTTTACCTGTTCTAAAAGTGCTGTTCCAGCCGAGTCCCTGTTCTGCGATGCCTGCTGATGCAGGTTCCGGTCCAACATACTTGTTTGGATCTGCAGCGCCGTGTGCTTTTCCGAATGTGTGTCCGCCTGCAATAAGTGCTACTGTTTCTTCATCATTCATAGCCATCCGACCAAAAGTCTCACGAATATCTTTAGCTGCTGCGAGCGGATCAGGATTTCCGTTCGGACCTTCAGGATTTACATAGATCAGACCCATCTGAACTGCTGCAAGTGGATTCTCAAGATCGCGTTCACCTGTATAACGTTTATCTCCCAGCCATTCACCTTCCGAACCCCAGTAAATGTCTTCCAAAGGTTCCCAGACATCTTCACGGCCGCCGCCGAAACCAAAAGTTTTAAATCCCATAGACTCGAGTGCACAATTACCTGCAAGGATTATAAGGTCAGCCCAGGAAATTTTCTTTCCGTATTTCTGTTTGACCGGCCAGAGCAACCTGCGGGCTTTGTCGAGGTTTACATTATCAGGCCAGCTGTTAAGAGGTTCAAAACGCTGGGCACCGGTTCCGCCGCCGCCGCGACCGTCTGAGATACGGTATGTACCTGCACTGTGCCATGCCATACGAATAAAGAACGGACCGTAATGACCAAAATCTGCCGGCCACCATTCCTGTGAATCGGTCATCAGCTTGTAAATATCTTTTTTAACTGCATCAAGATTTAATTTTTTGAATTGCTTAGCGTAATTGAACTTCTCTCCCATCGGGTTGGATTTTGAAGAATGCTGACGGAGAATATTCAGATTTAATTTATTCGGCCACCAGTCACGGATTGTTGTTCCGCCGCCGGCTACATGCTTAAGGGCTCCGTTTGTAAACGGGCAATTGCTTTCATCATTTGTATTGTTTGTTGATTGGCTTGAATTTTTATCATTTCCCATAGTTTATCCTTTTGATTAATAGATTGTTTTATATTAAAATTTTATTTGAAGGTAATCTCATCTGGCTAAAATTTACTGAATTACTAATAGTTTAACAAGGTAATGGAACACAGGAAAGAGCAAAGCATTTTTAAAATGTAAGCATCCTACCCTTAAGAAAGAGAAGGAAGGGCGGGGACTTTTTATATTCCATCAATCAGGTTCTCAATTTTTTGTTTAGTTAAATGTATTACTTATTTTATAATCAATCAAATTGATGTTTTCTATTATCTTATAAATAATATCTATAATATGAATTTACAGCAGTTGGAATATTTAATAGCGGTAGATTCCCACCGCCATTTTGTAAAAGCGGCAGAAGCGTGCTGCGTTACACAACCCACTTTAAGTATGATGATCCAAAAACTCGAAGATGAATTGGATATAATAATATTCGATAGGAGCAAGCAGCCGGTAATTCCAACTGAAGCGGGCAAAGAAATTATTCAGCAGGCAAAAATAATCTTAAAAGAATCGAGCGCATTAAAAGAAATCGCACTTTCACTAAAAGGAGAATTAAAAGGTGAGCTGAGAATCGGAATTATTCCAACTGTAGCTCCATTCCTCTTACCGATCTTCTTAAAGCAATTTCTAAAGAAATACCCGGAGATAAAAGTAAAAATCTGGGAGTTTACTACCGAGTATATTGTTGAAAAGCTTGAGAAAAATATTCTTGATGTCGGAATACTTGCAACACCTCTTAATAATTCTTCAATTTTGGAACAGCCGTTATACAAAGAAGAATTTTTTGTTTATGCTTCAAAAGGTGAAACAGTGCTGAATAAAAAATATCTGCTTGCAGAGGATATTAATCTTAATCACTTGTGGCTTTTGGAAGAAGGACATTGTCTCCGTTCGCAAATTGTTAACCTGTGCGAACTGAAAAAGAAAGAAGTTACCAACAGCAATCTTGAATATGAAGCCGGCAGTATTGATTCGCTAATTAAAATGGTCGATCAATATGAAGGAATAACAATTCTTCCGGAATTAGCAGTTAAACATTTAAGCGTAAAGCAAAAAAATAATATCAGGGAATTCAAACCGCCTGTACCTGTTCGTGAAATCAGTCTTGTTACTTACCGGCATTTTGTAAAAACCAGGATGCTTGAAACTTTGAAACAGGAAATTATCGGGAACGTATTTGAACATTTATCACAGAAGAAAAAACAGAAAGTGATTGAGATATAATTTGAATCCTTAAATGATTATCTTTAAGAAAAAACGCCTTTCAACATTCAGTCATATCCTGCATAAATCAGATTATATTGTTATCGTTGGGTTTATCCAGTAGAAAGGAAGATGTGGCTGAAGCCCCTGACTTTATTATCTTCCCTTAACCCGTTTGCTGAAGCAAACGGTAATTTACTGCTTCAATTCTTTAAATCCTTAGTCTGGAATCGCACAACCCCGAATCCTTAATACGAAAATCTGCAATTCCAAAACCCATTTTTATTCTCACTTAAGAATGTAATTGTCCCTTCCGCCGGAGGAAAGGAATTGGTGGGTACTGTTTTATAGTTCAATTATATCTTTGCCTGCTAAAATAAATTGCCGATTAAGGATTGAAAATTTATTCCCGGCTTTAGCTCATTAATATCTATGCAGCTAAATCCAAACATCCTATTAATTCTCTTACCTATTCTCTAAAGCAAACAGTATTAATAATGATTCCGTGAAGTCGGGATTGGATAATCGGATAAGCTAAAAATCCCTTCAGCTATAATTCTGATTTACTTTCATCAATGGTTTATTTAATTTAAATAAAATTTTCAGTATGCATCCGGAATTATTTTTAAGTGTTAAAGGAGGGTGAAATGAAAAAATTGTTCCTGACTATTCTGGGGTATATTTTATTGTTATCATTCTTAACTGCCAATGCCCAGGTAGTTGACGACTTCCTCCCTGTGAATGAACTTTACGCAACAGGGTATTTTGATTCAAGCGGGAAACACGACGGGGATATAGATCTAACTTACCCGAATGTAGGCTGGGCTGTATTTGATATTAGTTCTCTTCCTACAGGTGTTTTAATTCAATCGATAAAGTTCTCTGGTTATATGATTAATTCCAACTTCCCGAAATGGAGCGCAACACCAATGGGAATTGTAAACCCGCTGGTAGATCCGGGAACAGATATTTACAACCAGATATTAACCGGTTATAGCCAGAACACAGCATATATTTATCAGGACGATTGGTCAACATTCACATTTGGCTGGTACAACTATGATATGGGTAATGATGCCGTACCTGATTTCCAGGCTGCAGTAAATTCATCTCAGGGATGGTTTGCTGTTGGATTCATTGTCCGGGATTTTATTGCGGGTAATTCTTTGATCTTCGCCGGTCATAACGGTCCAAATCCACCCTATCTGGAAGTGACATACCAGGCGGTACCTGTGGAACTCACTTCATTCACTGCCGATGTGCATGGAAAACAAATCACTTTAAGCTGGCAAACAGCTACAGAAACTAATAATAAAGGATTTGAAATTCAGAGATCAAAAAGCAGAGATCAGAAGACAGAGATCGGAGATAGGAGTGGATGGGAGGATATTGGTTTTGTTGCGGGTAATGGAACATCAACATATACGCATTCATATTCTTTTACAGATAAGAATGTAATCCCCGGAAAACATTATTACCGTCTAAAACAAATTGACTTAGATGGTGAATATAAATATTCGAAAGAAATTGAAGTGAGTGTAAATGCACCTGCAACATTTTCACTCCAGCAGAATTATCCCAACCCTTTTAACCCGACAACCACAATAGAATACACAATCCCTGGTGTCATTTCGAACCCGACTGGTCGGGAGAGAAATCTTTTTGTTACATTAAAAGTATACGATGTTCTGGGAAATGAGGTAGAAACCTTGGTAAATGAAGAACAACCGAGTGGGAATTATGCTTTTAAATTCGACGGAAGTAAATTATCAAGCGGAGTTTATTTTTATAGATTACAGGCAGGTAATTACAGCAGCACGAAGAAATTAATTCTGATGAAGTAACAATTCACTTAAATCAAATTGTAAGCTCAGCACATAGGCAAAGTATTTTTAGCTGTTGATTTTCGGATTACCAATTGAATTCGCAAATCCGGAAATTCGCAAATTCATTAAGCATTAGCTTAATCCGTCTCCTTATTAAACTATTCGGACAATTGATTCTTCTCTTTTAAATACACACATCACTTTTGTTTCAGGCATTTGAACATCACAATTAAGTTCTGCAGTCAATAAAATTTAGTTCGGTTTGTTTTATAAAATATTTTGTATAACTTATTAAAAATTAGCATTCACACCAATTTATAATAACAATCATAGGTTTTATATCAATGAAAAAACTATTCATACTTTTATTACCTGTTCTATTTCTTGTTTCCTGCGCACAAAAGAAGAAGGAAAATGCATACAAAGTGGAGGTAAAAACAGCTGACTTTGCTTTTTTAGCTCCTGTAAATATTCCTTCGGGATGGATTACTTTTGTTTTAAATAATGTAAATGCCAAACATGTACATGAACTAAGCATATCCAGACTGCCTGAAGGAATCGGTTACCAGGAATATATGAGTAAATTTGTAGGTCCCTGGGAAGCGATACTCAAGGAATTACAGGATGACAAAATTGATGTTTCGGGAATTTCTTCACGTGCAAATGAATTACTCCCTGACTGGGCGGATGAAGTTCAGTATATCACCTCCAGGGGACTTGTTTCGCCGGGTAATAAAGCTGAAAAAACGATTTATCTTGAACCCGGAAATTACGTTATGGAATGCTGGGTAAAAACTGCCGAAGGTTATGTACACATCAGCAGGGGAATGACATTGCCGTTTACCGTTAATAATGATTCAGCAAAAAGCACCGAACCGGAACCTGATGAAAAAATAACTGTGAATGAAAATCAGATTTTAACTGATTGGCATCCGGGCACCGGAAAACATTCATTTGCGGTATATCTCCAAGAGGATTCTACAGGCTTACCTATTCATAACAACATCAACCTTATTAAACTTAATGATAAGACTGATCTTGCTGAAATTAACAGGTGGCTAGACTGGTACCATGTGGGAGGCTTGCGTAGTCCTGCACCGGCAGTTTTTTTAGGCGGATTAAGTACGTACCATTCCAAAGTTGGACAGAAGGCTGAATATTTTACTGTTTACATAAATGAACCGGGAAAGTATGCCTGGATTGTTGAAGTTCCGGATGGGCAAAAATTATGGAAAACATTCGAGGTTGATTAGTCCGCTCTAATTTTCAATGATCAATTAACAATTTCACAATCCTAGAAAATTTAACTACCGAATTTATCTGCCTTTGGCTGTGGCAGCCCCTCATCCGCTAGATTCGCAATTCGGTAATTCGGTAATTTGGTAATGCACTCAATCTGCCTGATTATCAAATTCCTTATTGCCTGTGTACTTTATTTACTTTAAATTGCCAGGGACAATTGATGACTGACCATCGAAAGATTTAACGGGATACTGTTGTTGATTATTGTTTTTTATTTGCATCCATAAGGGTCCCTCGAATGAATATATTGTCAGGATAGATAGTTTTTATACATGGGGCTGATTACCAATATGAAAAAAATATATTTTCTCCTTTCACTCAGTATTTTATCATTATCCTGTTCATCAGGTAATTACTTTGTTACTCCTGAACACAAAGACCAGTTATTTAATAATTGCTTATTGGGAAATAAATTATCCTATCTTCACTTGAGTATATTTAAATCAGGGAATTCATTTGAGGATTTATTAGAGAAAGAAAGGCGTGATACTATTGATAAAGTATATAATATCCGCAATATAGATTTTCAAAAATACCTTGATGAAAATTACTCGGAATGCCTGGAAATTGATTCCAGCTATATTGTACATATTGAACCTATCATATACTTTGATCTGGATAAGGACGGAAAAGATGAAGCAGTCATTACTGCACAGACCTGTATGATGGGAACGGGAGGTCCGGATATTCATAGTGTATTCTATCTTGATACCTCCGGTAATATCCGGGAATATGAAATCGACTACAATCCTAACAAGAATACAAAAATAACAGGAACACCCATGCCTCTTATTGGCAACCGCAATTATTATTTGCAAGTAAAGGACAGTCTGTTGTGTGCCGTCTACTGGGATGGATCCGGAAGAAAGTACCCGTTGAGCCAGTATTTTAAATTCGAGAATGGGAAATTTATTTTAGAGAAAGAGGTTTATGGTAAAACTTTTCCAACAAGCTTTGACTGCAGCAAGGCTCAATCGGACCGTGAAATCGTTGCCTGCTCCTGTGATTCGATAGCTGAAATGGATGTAGAACTGGACAGCCTGTATAAATTGCTGCTGTCAAAATTGAATCACGATGATAAAAGCAGACTGATAAAAGAGCAGCTGCAGTGGCTTCAGGACTTTGATAAAGTTTATGCTTATAAATGGCTTGATGAGTTTGCAGAAAAATACAGGGCTAGAATTACAGAGTTAAAAAACAAGTTTGTCCCGCGATAAATTGGACACTAACATATCTGCAACTAAAAGGTTGAACAATTAAATAATTATTGACCTTCCCCCCGAAGTTGTCTATATTCAAAAAAACCCCAAACAACGGAAGGACCGCTATGAAAACGAAATTACAAATTTTCATATCGCTTACCGTCCTGCTAATTCCTGCTTGTAAGCAAAATGTGGACATCAAAACTGAACGGCAGGCGCTGCTTAATGCTGATAGTGCCTGGGCAGTTGCCGCTGTATCAGGTGATGTAGAAAAAGTCAAAACATTTTGGACAGAAAATGCGATCAACTATTTCCCGGGTCAGGAACCTGCATTCGGCAAAGAGGAAATTCTTAACATCGTAAAAAAGAACCGCTCCACACCTGGATTCTCACTAAACTGGAAAGCGAGAGATGCGGTCGTATCCGAATCCGGCAGTATGGGTTATACCCACGGCCCTTATAAATTAACTTTTAGCGATCCGGAGGGAAATAACTATACAAAATCAGGCAATTACGTATGCATCTGGAAAAAGCAGGAGGACGGCTCATGGAAATGTGCCCTGGAATGTTCTGTCCCTGGTCCGCAGCCTCAATAATTAATTACGTTTTTCATTATTCGAAAACTAATTAAAGGAAAAATTATGAAACAGCGTCTTATGTCATCCGGTATGATTTCATTCTTCGCATTCATTTTATTTTTCAGTGCAGGTTCAGCTGAAGGACAACAGAATGATGAGGCGGATGCCGGTAATCTTGTGAAGGCACATGCCGATGCCTGGAACATGCATAGTATAGATACAATAGATGATCTTTTTAAGGAGAATGGAATTTATGAGGATGTAGCTGCCGGTGAGTCATGGCATGGTAGGAATGAAATAAAAAATCTGATTAAGTCGACTTTAAAAGCAATTCCGGATTTTAATGTTAAAATCACAAGCTGGTTCTCAGCGAAAGATAAAGTCTCCTGCGAATGGATTATGTCAGGTACTCAGACCGGAGATTTTCCTGATCTCCCCGCAAGTGGTAAATCATTTTCTGTCCGGGGGTCTTCAGTTGTTTTAATTGAAGATGGAAAGATTAAGCATTGGACGGACTATTATGATATGTACTCATTTCTTCGTCAGCTCGGTGCGTTGCCAGGATCTGAACCAGAAGGTAATGGAGGAAAAGGTGAATAATAAAAACAAATCATTTTTAATTTCCCGGATCGCAGATGAAATGTGGAATAAAGGTTTAATTGATGTCGGGGATGAAATAATGGAGTCAGATGCAAAGTACCATGGACCGCATATGCCGAAGGGTGTTGGCTCGCGTGAAGACTGGAAAAATGCTGTGAGAATGTACCTTTCTGCTTTTCCTGATTCTCATGTCAGTTATGAAGAACTGATTGAAACCGGAGATATTGTTGTTGGCAGATGGAGCGCTGCAGCAACCAACACCGGACCAATAGCTGGTAAACCGCCGACAGGAAAACCTATTTCTATTTCAGGAATTACGATTTATAAATTTAGTGGAGATAAAGTTTCCGAAGCCTGGGAACAACTCGATATGCTTGGTATGTGGACGCAGCTTGGTATAATAAAACTTCCGGGATCACATTAAGATAAAGGGCTCCTGAGCCAATTCAGTCTGATAGTGTTTTCACTGCTAAGAAAAGGAAGAAAAAATGAGTGCAAAACTTTGCGAGGTATCAGTCTTGATAAAAAATGTGTGCGTAAAGACTTTAGCTCTAATAACGATTATCTTCTTTACTCCGGGATTCACAGGTACGTCTTCAGCTCAGACTGTTGATGATTCTTCTGCATTTTATGAACTGGTTGAATCATATCAGCAGACATTTAACACCCGGAATGCGGCTGCCCTTTCAAGATTCTTTACTGAAGATGCAGATGTAGTGGTAGGCAACCTGCTTGAAGCAAAAGGAAGACAGGACATCCAAAAATGGTGGAACTCTTATTTTGCAAAGTATGAACCGGGACGAAGAGGTACTTTCACAGTAAATTCTTTAAGAAAGATAACTGACGATGTTGGGTTGATTAACCTTCTATCGGTGACTGCTGGTCAGGATTCTTTGGGAGCAGAACTTAGGACAAGAAAAGCCCGGGGAACATGGGTGGTGCATCGACTTAGCGGTGAATGGCTAATAAGCTCTCTATTTATGATGCCTGCTGAGACGGACAGCATTTTTCTGGGAACTTCTGTTAAAACTGCAGAGTCTCTGCGGCCGCACATACGTGCGTTTGTAAAAGCATATGAAACTGCTTACGATAGTCATGATCCATCTGCGGTTACTCCTTTTTTCCGAAACGATGCGGATATCATTGTGCGTAATAATCCGTTAATACATGGTAAACAGGCAATTCAGGAGTGGTGGAGTTCCTATTTTTCCACCCCAAGGAATTTTAAAGTCATTATGATTATAGATGAAATACGAACTATAACCAATGACGTCGTTCAGGTAAATCTCACTGTTACAGGCGCAATCCCTGGTACAGAGAATGAAATACAGCCTCTCCGGCAGACCAGTGCGAATTGGATTCTTGTTCGCGGGACTGACGGGTGGCGCATTGCTGCTCTTCGTGTATTGCCGGGCAAAGAGGATCAGGTTATTCGCCGATGAAGGAATTTTAATCCGCTGAAAATGAAAATACTGATAAGAACAATTAAAAATGAAAGTACATATGAAAATCATATCTAATCTTTTTATAACCATCGGGATGAGCTTACTGATAACTAATATATGTATAGCCCAGGACTCAAATTTTGCTTTGCATAAACAGAAAGGTATTGAAGTAACCGGGGAATTTTCTCCTTCAGGTACGCCTGAAAATAAGCCGGAGAGGATTGACGCAGGTAATAGCTGCATTGTTGATTTAATCCAATCCTATTCATTATCCGGTACAATATCCGGCAAAGTTGATTTCAATTACCGGATACTTGTTAAAGGACCTTGCGGATCACCTGCCGGAACATTTGATGAAGAATGGATTGCTTATGGGAAATTTAAAGGAAAGATTAATAATAAATCAGCATTCGGAAATATGAGCTATACTGCCAAAGTTAAATCAGGTGGTGAAATCAATGGAATTATTGTTCTTGGTCAGGGACTTGAGGGCGAACTTAGTGTTTATGGAAATTTTAGTGATGGAAAGCTTTCTTATAAAGGAGTGATCAAATAGAAAAATTATTATCAATCCGCCTGATTATCAAATTCCTTATTGCCTGTTCACTTTATTTACTTTAAGTAACTAAAGACAAATACGAAATGGTTTAGAACTTTCACGGGTATTTTTATTGATGAGTTTTAATAAGTCCCGCGAGGAATGTTAATTATTGTTTACCCGGTTTAACATTACCCCGGAAAATGCTTACTCTTCGCTTTAAAATTAAAAGTAAACATATTATGGAAGCATAATTTTTTTTTGAGTTTGGGATTGCTTATCTTAAATAATCCATAATTCAAACGATTTAAAGTGACAAACAGAAATATTTTATGAAATTATTTCTTTAGAATAGAAGTTATCTTTATTAAACAACGTATAAATATTTTATCCTCTAAACTATTGAATAAAAACAAATTATATCATATTTGTATTTCAATTCTATTTGTCCTGTCCATCTATTCCTGCTCAGATAAAAATGATTCACCTGCCTCCAAAGAAGAGTTGAAGTTTAACATCGATCAGAATTTAATTGCAGATAAAATTGATTTAAATGAATATAATATTTCTTTTAATCCTCCTGTTAACTGGGGAGCAATATCAGGAAGTTTATTTGATTCGTTGAGTTATTTGATGAAGGATCAGCCGGTCGCTGAAGAAATAAAAATTATTCCGTTAAAAGTATTTTCAGACAGCAGCAGTGGAAGTATACTTAACGTTACTGCAATAAAGGTAAATGCGGATTCCCTGAATAATGTCATCAATAATCTTGAAAAAGAATTGCTGAAAAAATATGGTAAGACCAGCTTAAAGAGAGCAGATTATTTAAAAGACGATATACCGGTCACCCAGTTTTTAATTACCGACAATGAAGTAATAACATTTAAGATTTTAATTATTAATGATGTGAACCAGATAATTGAATTTGATTATTCCACTCTTAAAAACAGTTATCCAAATGAAGTAAAATCGATTGAATCATCTATCGGTTCAATTAAACTAACTAATCATAAACTATAGAAAGGTTGCACAAATGAAGAAAAAAATTCTTACCCTATTAATCCTGGGTATGTTTGCCTTCTCTTCTGCCGGGTGTTTCACCCAAAAATTTATTGTTGGCAATGGAGCGCAAAGCAATACAGAAATGAGTGCAAAACAGTGGTATATTTTGTGGGGACTGGTTCCACTTTCAACTGTTGATGCAAAGGCAATGGCTGGAGGAGCAGATAATTATACAATTGTAACCCAGCATAGCTTTGTCGATTTTGTTATTGGAATAGTTACCGGAATTGTTACAGTATATCCTAAAACTGTCACTGTAACAAAATAGTTTAAGTTCATCAGGAATGAGGCTGTGTCATCATTTTTACTATATAAACCAGGTTAGTTTTTATATAAACTATTCTTTGAGGCAGTCTCATCCTTTTAATTCAGTTAGAATCTCTTTGCCTAAATAAATTAATTGAATTATTATTAGTACAGAAAAATACTAAACAGTGTAAAGCTTTTACGGGGAATAGTTGATAATGTATTTCTAAGGGTTCGTCAAAAAATCCTGTAAAATCCCTTTTATATCTTATTCGGATAAAGATAATTTAAGGAGGTCATATGCAACTGTTAAATAGTAAGGGTGTTACTTTATTTGTACTGCTGTATTTACTATCCTCGCTCAGTTTCACTTACTCACAGAAAAAAGAAGAAGAATCAGCCAATGCAGATTTCTTTTGGGGTACTCTGGGTACGGGAATAGGAGCAAAGACAGATGACAACAGTCTGCCTCTCGCTTTCAATCTCAATTTTACATACCGGCATAATCTTAATCTTTTTTCTTTCAGGCTGACTTCAGTCGGAGTTTTGTTTGACAGGACGCTTAATGATTACGGGCTGCTGTACGGATACACTTTGACTTCCTCTGCATTGTTTACATCAATCGGAGCAGGACTTGCGGTGATGTCGGGAACTAAGTATGCAGGATTGTTCAGTAATGAAAAAAATAAAAGTATTGGTCCTACAATAGGATTACCACTGGAGGCAGAATTATTCTGGCATCCTGTAAACCCGCTCGGGCTCGGTTTGTATTTTTTTGCAGATATAAATCCTGAAAAAACATTTGAGGGAGTTACTCTAAGTATTCAGATCGGTAAACTGAGATAACATTTAAATGAAATGTATCCTGTGAACTAAGTAATAAATTTATTATACGTTACTACTAAACCTGAGTTTTTAAGCAATAGACTTTAACATGTTATAAGGAGAACAATCTTTGAAAAGCTGTTTACTCATTTTCATTATATTTTTTGTGCAGGCAATTCAATGCCGGGCGCAGAATGAGACTCAGAAAGATAACCTTGATATTTATATAAGGGAAACAGTATTTAAAGTAAATCCTGCCGATACAAGCCGATGGGAAAAAGCTGTTAAGATCGATAACCGAAATTTATAAAACCTCACACCAGGATAATTTTTTCTGGCTGGTTTATCGTGAAAATTCATTTAATTACTGGCTTATACTTTTTGCCGATAGTTTAGAAGACATTCCGGATAAATCTGAATTTTATAATTTATTGAATCAAACGAAATTCGAACAATCTTATAAGGAGGCAATAAACCTTCTGCTGGAAACTGATTTTGAGATTGTAAGAGATATGGTTTTACAGCAGGATAATTTTTTAGGCTCCGTGAAATCTATGAATACAACCACCAATCCAAAGGCATTGGTTACAGATTATACTATTAAACCGGCGTATGAAAAAAATTTTAATACTTTACAAAAAAAATACATAGCACTTCTGAAAGAGATAAATTATCCTTATCCAATCGAAGGTTTTCAGCCAAGGATCGGGGCACCGCGTGTTATACAAATTGTAATATTTCCGGATAACTGGGAATCATTTTACGGCAGTTATGATATGATGCGGTTTGCAGAGAATTCCCTTAAATACACTGAGATAAAAGATATACTAAAACAACAGGCAGCAATGTTACTGAAAAAAGAGGAACATCGGATTGATTTTGTAAGTGAACTGAGTAACCCATAAGTTATGTATTCTTCTCATCAATCCAGCTTCCTAATTCCTTTATTACTTTTGAATTTTCTTATTGCCTGTTTACTTTATTTGGAGTATTTTAGCCGGTGATTGAAATTATGATGAGTAACCTCCCGGAGGTTGCTGCCCGGGCGCTTTCACGGGGTATTATTGCTGATGTGCTTTCTCAAGGGTCCCGCGAAATTAAAAAACTTTACATCCAAATACATTTTTGTTTTTCATAAAAAAAATTAATATCACATGATTTTTGAACGTGGGCATTTTGATGACAATAGAGTTACGGAATCATTCATTAACGAATCACTGAAAGCCTCTCAAAAATTTAGTTCTAGATATGAGTCGTCTTATATTCCGGCAGTTTTTTTATCTCACAATCATGATGATGTTAATGAACTCAGAGGTATAATTGGTTTGTTAAAAAAAATAGGTGTAAATACATATATAGATATTATGGATAATAAATTACCATCTCAGGCTTCAAGCGATACGGCATTAAGAATAAAAGAAGTTATCGACTTTTGTAATAAATTTATTTTTATTGCTACTAACAATGCTATTGAGTCATATTGGTGTAACTGGGAATTAGGAATTGGAGATACATACAAATTTCCAAACCATATAGCAATTCTACCAATTAAGGATCAAGATAGTCTAGATTCTTATTATAAAGGTAATGAATATCTTCAAATCTATCCAAGTATTGATTATGAAAACGGAAATAATAAATTCGTGAGTACAAATGAATTGATTGCTCCAGGGTACTATTTTTGTAAACCCAGAAATAAAGAAGGAATAAGATATATTACTCCATTGAAGCAATGGTTATGGCAATAACACTAATGAATATTATATGATATATAAGTATCAATTAATTTTTGTTGGGAGATTATATTCCCTTTCGATCTGAATTACTAAAAGTTTTTTTTAAACATATTAATGAATTAGAGATTGATAAAAATTCCATAATTGTTCTTGATAGAAATAATATCAATAATTATTATAAAAAAAACCGGCCTTCATTCTGTTTATATTTTGGCAAAAATGCAGGAATACATAATGATATTATTAGTTTGAGAATGCTACTAAATGATTCTGTATTAGTACTCCCTGTTGTTCATGATTTCAAAGGATTTTAGAAATTCTGTACCAAGTCTCTTATACGAGATTAATGGAATAGAGTTAAAAACAACTGTCAATTTTGAATCCGTAGTTAGTTCCATTTTGGAAGGTTTTGGTTTACTTAGAATTGCTCGAAGAATATTTATTAGCTATCGTAGAAATGAATCAAGATTAGTTGCCATTCAACTGTTCGAAAAATTAGAAGCTTCGGGGTTTGATGTATTTTTAGATACTCATAGCGTTAGGCCAACTGACGTATTTCAGGAAGAATTGTGGCATAGGCTAACCGATACTGATGTTGTTGTTTTGCTTAATACGCCAGGATTCTTAGACAGTAATTGGACAAAACAGGAACTTGCTAAGGCAAATTCAATGTCTATTGGTATTCTTCAAATTGTATGGCCTAAACATAATCTTGAAGACTTTGCAAAATTGAGTATACCATATAAACTGATAATTAATAGTTTTGGTAATAAATTGTATTCTGATAAAGATAGTTATCCCACTGAAACTACTCTTAGGAAATTAATTTCTCAGGTTGAATCTTTAAGAGCTAGAAGTCTGATGGCTCGACAATCAAATATCACAAATGAATTTATAAATTCAGCTAAAAAACTCAAAGTGAAGATCACACTTCAAGCAAATAAATTACTAGTTATTAAAAAAAACAATACGGAGCAATTTTTAATTATTCCGACTATTGGAATTCCTCAAGCTTTTACGTACAACCAATCAGAAGAATTAGTAAACCAAATAAAATCAAAAAAAATAAAAGAGATTTTTTTATTGTTTGATCATATAAATATTCGAAAAAAATGGTTGGACCATCTTGATTGGTTAGATAAATATTTACCAGTTCGTAGTATTAAATTTTTTGAAAGAGAGAAGTGGCTAAGGAATATTTAAATAAAATATTTTTATCTGCAAGTATACCTGATCCAAAGCGGGATAAAAAATATTATAACACTGCAGATATCATTGCTATAAGAGATTCAATAAGAGCATTGGCAAGTATAGTAATTCCACGTGCAAAATTAATTCGGGGTGGACATCCTTCAATCACACCTCTGATCAGATATGTCATGAATAATCTTGACGTAAGTTTAAAAGAACACTTAACTATATATCAATCTAATTTTTATCGTGAACATTTCCCAGATGATAATTTTGATTTTGAAGATATCGTTATAATTCCGGAAAAAAATGATTTGGAAAGTAGTTTGATGTCAATGAGAAAAAAAATGTTTGAAGATAATGACTTCAAGGTAGGCATCTTTATTGGTGGAATGGAAGGAGTAGAAAAAGAATTTGATTTGTTTAAACTATCACATCCTGGATCGCTAATTTTACCTGTTGCCAGTACTGGTGCTGCTGCCAGGTTGATTTATGATCGTATTATTCCTCATCCGGATGTTCGCTTTTAAATGAATATACTTATTTGTCACTTTTTAAGGATTTGCTCAGAAAAATGTGGTTATAATTCATGGAGAAAAAAAATGGGTAAAAAGATTTTTGTAACATATAAGTATTCAGATTCTAAAGTTTATAAGCTTAATACTAATATTTTTACAACTGCTAGAGATTATGTTGATAAACTTCAAGATTTACTGGATGAAGAGGACCATTTATACACAGGAGAAAATGATAATGAGAGTTTAGAAGAATTTAAAGATGAAACAATTGCAACAAAATTAAAAGGAAAGATATTCGACAGTAGTGTAACTATCATCTTTATATCTAAAGGGATGAAAGAGGAAGGAAAACCAGAATCTTATCAATGGATTCCTTGGGAGATTTCATACTCACTTAGAGAATTAACTAGAGATAAAAGAACAAGCGAAACAAATGCTGTATTATTAGTTGTTCTGCCAGATGAATTTAATAATTATAGTTATTTTATGACATATAACGAAGCTTGCAATAGTATTTTTTATAACACATTATCTTATTTAAAATAATTAGAGATAACATGTTTAATTTGAAAAAACCTCAAACATCTGATTGTAATGGTTCCGCTATTTATTATGGATATTTCTCATATATTTTTTGTGTTACTTGGGATGACTTTGAAAAAGATATTGACCAATATATTGGTATCGCATTTGAGATAAAGGATAATATTGCAGATTATATATTAAAAAATTAGTTGATTAAAATATTTTAAGAGAAAATATGGCTAAAAAAGTTTTTACTAGTTTTCACTATAAACCCGATAACTGGAGAGCCTCACAGATTAGAAATATGGGAAAAATTGAAGGGAATAGTGTCGCCACAACAAACAAATGGGAGGAAGTTACAAATGGTGGAGTTGATGCTATAAAAAAATGGATAGGTGACAATATGTTGGGGAAATCTTGTGTAATAGTATTTGTAGGTGAAAACACAGCAGGGCGTAAATGGATTAAATATGAAATCAAAAAAGCTTGGGATGATGGACGTAGAATTTTTCGTGTTTACGTTCATAATCTTAAAGATGTAAATGGGAACCAATGTAACAAAGGAAGTAATCCATTTGATGATTTCACTATCGGAGATAAAACTATGTCATCAATTGTTAAATGTTATGATCCCCCTTTTATAACAAGTACTTACATTTATGATCATATAAAAGAAAACATTGAATCTTGGATTGATAAGGCAATAGAAATCAGAAATAATATTTAATCTTGAAAACTCAAAGTTGGTTAATAAGGAAATAAATATGAATAGTATTATGTCTTCCTTCAAATTGTATGAAATATTAAGAATTATTATCCCTGGCTTTTATTTAACTTCAATTTTTTATGTTATCTTAAAGAATTGTTTTGAGTTAGATGAGAAATGTTTCAATAATGATGTTATAAGTGGGATAATCTTCGTTGTGTTTTCAATATTCATTGGAGGAGCTCTATATTCAATAGATTATCCCAGATTATTTCGCGGTATCGTAAAGGATCTTCCAACAACTCTAATGCGAAAAAACAATCCTGAATTATACAGAGGCAAAACGGACAGAGAAGTGGAAGAAGAGTACTATATATTTTATTACACACTTGAATCAGACTCAAAGATAAAAACCGAGACACAAAGCGGTTTCTATCATTTGTTTTTGAATCTAAGTTTGGTGGATTAATTTCTTTTATAATCTTAGCCTTCCATTGCGATTGTTATTGCACCACATTTCTACTTTGGTTAAATCTTTCATTTTTCATTCTCGGTTTAATATTCGCAACATCAATATATAAGTTTCGTTTAAGATACTCTTGGAAAAAGAATTATAATGAATTTATTTTATTTAAAGAAAATAAAAATAAAAAAATAATCCTGACAATTTCGGTAGTAATAGAAAACTAGATAATTAACTACCTTTTTTGATAAAAGTTAAAGATAGCTTAAGCATTAAATTCTTGGTGCTACAATGGAGTCGAATATTAATACATTTTGATGCGATCCTTGTTAGATTGATTGTTCAATATTCACAGTTGTAATCGGTAAAGTACTCCATCTTATACAGCAGTCTAAACAGCATAAATACTCAATTCAGAAAACTTTTTTTACTAAGAAATTAGAAGTGGCATATGCAGCAGTTTCGCAGTGGTATCTATCTGCAAATCTTCTTGGTTCAATCGCCAGATTATATGAACAAGCACCTGTTTTGGAAAAGGTATCGAAAGAGATGTATTTAATGCCCTTAATAATTCTTTGACCATTCAATTAAATAAACTCCAAGAAGCATCCAATCAAATTGCGAATTCTTTTCTATTGTACTTTGATATCGATGATTCATTTTGGAACAATGAAGGGATGATAAATTTTCTAAAATGTTTATCAAATTTAAAAGTGGTAGTAACTTCTCTAGATTTTTTTCACAATCTTAATACTAATCTCCAAGAAAGTGACTACAAGGATAATATCCAAAAAGAGATCGATAGATTAAATAAAGAGTTGGAAAATGAAATGAAAGCTTTTATTTCGTTTATAGATGAGTCTAGAAAGGGAATGATTAATTTGTTAACGAAAGTCAGAAATGAAATGAGAAATTATGAATAGTCATTTTAACCTTCACAAATGAATTATTAAAAAAATTTAAAAAAAATTTCATTGTAAAAGAAAAACGAAATTTATTTCCCCAACCCATCACCCAACTCATCATCCTTTTATAATATTACAACTATTCTTTTGTTAACATACAGCAAGTGCGCTAAAGCATATACCGGTAAAAAATTGATAACTTATAAAAATAATCACTGGTGAATAGTTGCAGAGTAACAAACGTTTTACTATTTTTTTCTCCGTTATACAAACAATTCCATAATAAACATTTAATATTAATTGCTCCGTAATTTTTAGGAGGATATATGCCGCGGTTTACTCTGGTGCTATTTGTGCTTTTGCTCTGCAGTCCGGTAGTGTTCAAATTGTCCGCACAGGATATGACAGGTAAAGCGGACAGCAGCCCGTCATATTCATTAGTTAAATTAGTTTCTGATGATCTGAAGGAGACATTCGATAAGGTTATTCAGCTTGCTGATGCTATGCCTTCAGAAGATTACAGCTGGAGACCTGAAGAGGGAGTCAGGTCAGTCAGTGAAGTTTATGTTCATCTTGCAATGAGTAATTATTTTTTTCTTTCTTACCTGGGCTTGCCTATGCCGAAAGAATTAATACCCGGCACTGAAAACCAGGACCTTGAAAAAACAATGACAGATAAAGCGGAAATAATGACCTTTTTGAAAAAATCTTATGCCGATGCCGCAAATTTTCTTTCAAACTACACCGCCACCGACTTCGATACAACAGTAGAGCTGCCGTTCGGAAAGTTTACAAAAGCACAAATATTAATGCTTACTGCAACTCATCCGCACGAGCACCTTGGTCAGTCCATTGCTTATGCAAGGACAAACCACATTGTACCGCCGTGGTCTAAAAAAAATTAGTGTTTATTAATCGTCGCGGTAACAAACTTTATAATGTCGGGATTGGATATAACTTAGTAAACGGCGTGGTATCATCACGTTTAATTTATGTATAAATATATGAAAGGTTAAGAAATGGTTACAGTAATTGTTCAGCACGAAGTTAAAAACTTTAAAGAATGGAAAAAGGTCTTTGACACAGATGAGCCCAACCGTGCAAAAGCGGGCGTTAAGCTTAATGGGCTTTACACATCGCTTAAAAATCCTAATGATGTAACAATGATCTTTGAAGCTCCCGGTCCGGAAGTTTTTGATAAAATGATGAACGATCCCGCAAGGCAGGCAGATATTCAGAAAGCCGGTGTAATCAGTGCGCCGGTTGCAACTATTTAAACAAGGTTTAATAAAAGCATATAAGCCAAAACCGACAGATCTCAGTGCAGCCGGGGATGTGAACCCGCGCTGCACTGCTGAAAGAGAATCTTATCTTTACATTCAAACTATTATCCCGCCGTTTATCCTTTTATACTCCGCAAATTTTGTTTAAGACATTGGCTAAGATAGTACATCCGGATTTTTAGTAAATTAGTTTAAATATTAAAAACAGTGTTGCAGCATTTAAACCTGCATATAAAACAGGGAAAACAATAGTCTTAACAAATGCAAAATGAAATGCAGAACATTAGTCAACTCAGTCAGCAGCTCGGGGAAATTATCTTCGGCACATTCTTTTTACTGGTCGGACTGGTATCTGTTTCTATTGCATTGCTGCGACGCGGGAGAGACATCAGGATATTAATATGGCTTGCAGCGTGGAGCGGGGCTTACGGGTTAAGGTTATTAATTGAATCGGAAGCAGTTAATATATTCTTTCCCCAGTTCATTCAAAGCATTATTCCAGCAGCAGATGTAATAATAAGTTATTTGATACTGGTTTTTGCTCTGCTCACGTGGGTGTATTTAACCAGGGAAAAAGTCCGCACAATAATTATAGTTATGATCATTGCTGCATTGGTCATCGCTGTTCTGGGTATCGCCTGGTTTTTTATTACAGGTAATTCACAAGCTTTTATGCTTCCCAATAGTCTTTTGGCAGCAGCAACCCTGATATTTCTAGTAGTTGTTCTTTCGGTAAAATCATTAGCGGATAAGTACCTTGTTCTTCCCAACCGCGGTGTGCTGGCTGTTGGTACAATTATTTTTATAGTTGAAGCACTGTACACAAATTTATCAGGACTCGTTGGTTACGAGACTTATCCATTTACCGGCTGGTTTGGTTTTGCGGTTTTACTTTTAGCGCTGGCTTACACAGCAGCAAACATAATCTTTACTAATGAACGAAAACTGATTACAATTGAAAATGAAATGGAGACCGCCCGGCAGATACAGACTTCAATTCTTCCCGCTAATGTACCTGAGATAAAAGGATTAAATATAGCTGCTGCTTATTACCCGATGACTTCAGTGGCAGGTGATTTTTATGATTTTATTGAGATCAGTCCACACGAAGCCGGTTTTCTTATTGCTGATGTTTCGGGTCATGGGGTTCCTGCAGCTTTAATTGCCTCGATGATAAAAATTGCAATGCAGTCGGTTATAGATGCTGCAAAATATCCGGGTGAAGTACTGAGTCAGCTTGGTAAAATACTTGGCAGCCAGCTTCACGGACAGTTTGTAACTGCCGCTTATCTTTATATTGATTCAGAAAAATATTTAGCCAGATATGCAGCAGCAGGTCATCCGCCATTACTTTACTGGAATTCTTCTGCTGGAAAGCTTGAGTCGGTCGAAAGCAATGGTTTGCTTTTTGGAGTTTCAACAGAGACAGAATATCCTGAGCGTAGCTTTGCATTCAAAACACAATGACGCTTCCTGCTTTATACAGATGGTCTTACTGAATCCAGGAATGCTGCAGGAGATGAATTTGGAAATAAACGTTTAGATGAGTTAATTAGTAGTAACAAAAATCTTGCTGCAGATGAGTTAGGGAAAGTATTTTTGAGTGAATTAAAATTATGGCAGGATAAAAAAACTCCGCAGCAGGATGATATCACTTTTGTAATTGTGGACAGCAGGTAAGCAACATTTGAATTAAATAATAGTCATGGCAAATGGAGATCAAGTTTCTTTTCACTTAAAATATTTTATTACCGTTCATCCTTTTATACTCCGCAATTTTTAATGAAAATTTTATATTTGTAATCCAATTGATTTTGGAATTTCAATTTTAGGAAGATCCTGAAACGAGCCTGCCTGCCGGCAGGCAGGTTCGGGATGACAATATCATTTCATTCGCTCATAAATACCGGGAGTTAATGATGTTAAAACCATTAGCCTTTTTCACTGTTCTTATTTTACTTTCTTCAATCGCATTTCCGCAGAACCAGCCTCTGCTTCTGTATCCTTCAATTAACAAAGACGGCTCAAAGATTGCTTTTTCATACCAGGGAGATATATGGACTGTTTCTTCTTCCGGCGGCAAAGCAGACAGGATAACCGAGCACGAAGGAATAGAAACTAATAGTGTGTGGAGCCCGGACGGAAATAAAATTGCTTTTAACAGTGACAGGTTCGGCAACTCAGATATTTATGTTGCGGATGCTGCCGGCGGAGTTCCTTTAAGACTTACTTACCACTCAACCGGCGATGTTATATCAAGCTGGTCCAACAGCGGGAAAATATATTTTACAACTACGAAGAAATTATAACTCGGTAGAATGGTCGCCTGAAATTTATACGGCATCACCAAACGGCGGAACTCCTGAAAGAGCGCTCGATGCATTCGGCTACGATCCTGCAGAATCTCCCGACGGAAGATTTATTGCTTTTACAAAAGGAGACTGCCGTATTACGCGTGAAGAATACCGCGGCTCTGCAAACAGGGATATCTGGCTGTACGACACAAAAGACAAAAAATATATTCAGCTTACAGATTTTGCCGGCAACGATTATTCACCCGAATGGGGAGGCGAACGCACTATTTATTACATCAGCTCTGCAAGCGGAAAATACAATGTTCATAAAATATCTCTCGGTGCCAACGGTGAGAAATTAACCGAAAGTGCAGTAACAACTTTTACAGATGACGGCGTGCGTAATTTCAGTGTAAGCAGCAATGGAAACAGGCTTGTGCTGGAAAAGGATATGAATCTCTACACAATTAATTCAGACGGAACAAACTTAAACAAGCTTTCAATTGATGTTGCATCGGATTACAAGCTCGATCCTTATGAATGGAAAACTCTCACTTCAAAAGCATCGGAGTTTTCACTTTCACCAAACGGAAAATATATTGCTCTTGCAGTACGCGGAGATATTTTTGTAACAGAAAATGATAAAGATAAAAGTCTTACTGTTAACCTTACCAAAAGTCCTGCAAGAGATGAAAACCCGCAATGGGTAAATGATTCCGTTCTTGTTTTTACTTCGGATGAAGCAGGCGAGTTTGATATTTACGCTGTTTCTTCTTCTGATAAAAAAGAAACGAACATATTTAAAAGCTTAAAGCATAAAGTTGATAGAATAACAAACACAGATAAAGATGAATCGGAATTATCAATGTCGCCCGACGGAAAGATGATCGCTTACCTTCGCGGCAACGGTCAGCTTATTACAGCAATGATTGATAAAGACGGAAAGCTTTCCGATGAAAAAATATTATCTGATGACTGGGCCGGTCCGGTAGATTTAGCATGGAGTCCTGATTCAAAATGGCTTGCTTACTCAAAGACCGATCTTTATTTCAATGATGAAATTTTTATACAGGCTGCAGATAACTCGCACGAAGCAGTAAATGTAAGTATGCATCCAAGGCACGACGGTCAGCCGTTCTGGAGTCCTGATGGTTCGAAACTTGGATTTATTTCAGACAGGAATAACAACAGTGCGGATGTCTGGTTTGTTTGGCTGAAGAAAGCCGATTGGGAAAAAACTCAGCAGGACTGGGATGAATCCGAAAAACCGAAAGAAGAGAAAAAGGATAAGAAAAAAGATAAAGATTCAGCCAAAGTAAAAGAAGTTGAAATAGATTTCCCTGATATATATAAAAGATTAGTCCAGGTTACTTCAATGCCCGGCGATGAAAGAAATGTAATTATCTCCGCAGACGGTGAAACATTTTACTTTACTGCTCCTTATTCATCGGGTAAGGGAAAGAAACTTGATTATTCGCTTTACAGCATTAAGTGGGACGGAAAAGATTTTGAATCAATTATAAAAGGAAGCGATGCATATTCTTCTTTGCTCCCGGATAAGAATGTAAAAAATATATATTTGTTTAAAGGAGAAGGTAAGCTTTCAAAAGTTGATCTCGATAAAAAGAAAGAGGAAGGTCTTTCTTATGCAGCAAAGATGCAGATAGATTTTTCAAAAGAAAAAGAACAGATCTTTGAGGAATCGTGGAGAATGATAAGAGACGGTTTTTATGATCCCGGTTTTAATGGTCACGACTGGAATGCAATTAAAGCGAAGTACAAACCCTGGGTAATGGCTGCTTCAACAAGCCGCGACTTCAGGTATATGTTTAATTTTATGCTGGGGCAGATAAACGCAAGCCATATGGGAATGTACGGAAGCGACCGTGAGGAAACACAGAAAGAAGTTACAGGCTTACTCGGAATAGAAATAGGAAATGCAGACGGCGGAATTCTTGTTGAACGGGTTATACCCGAAAGTCCTGCAGATAAAACAGAAAGCAAACTTGAAGCCGGTGATGTAATTACACAAGTAAATGGTGAAGATGTCGGCGGAAATATTAATTTCTACTCAAAGTTTGTAAACACAGCAGATGAAAGAGTTCTGCTTGAAGTTAAATCAAAAGAAGGTAAAACAAGAGAAGTAATAATTCGTCCCGTAAATAATATAAAAGATCTTCTGTATAATGAGTGGGTGCAGGACAGGAAAAAATTAACAGATGAATATTCAAAAGGAAGGATCGGCTATATTCATATAAAAGCAATGGGCTGGGAAAGTTTTGAGGAATTTGAAAGAGAACTTCAGGCAACGGGTAACGGCAAAGATGCAATTGTTGTTGATGTACGCTACAACGGCGGCGGCTGGACAACGGATTATCTTATGCTTGTCCTTAATTACAAACAGCACGCGTACACAATCCCGACGAGGTGCAGCAGACAACCTTGCAAAAGATCATCTTAAGTTCACAGGTTATTATCCTCTTGGTGAAAGGCTTCCTTACACAGCGTGGATAAAACCAAGTATTGCTATGTGCAATGAGAACAGTTATTCGAATGCGGAAATATTTTCTCACGCTTACCAGACTTTGGGAATAGGGAAGCTTGTCGGTAAACCAACTTTCGGTGCTGTTATTTCCACAGGCGGAAGAAGTATGGTTGATGGTACGTTTGTTCGTCTGCCCGGCAGAGGATGGTATATAAAGAAGACAAATAATGATATGGAAGACGAAGCCGCTACTCCTGATTTTGTGGTTGAGAATGCTCCGGACTACCGTGCAAAAGGAACAGATGCACAGTTGAAGAAAGCTGTTGATGAGCTGATGAAACAGATAGGGCAATAGAACACTGACGACACAGATAAAAATGATCAACGCAGCTATGTTTTATCACTAAGACACGAGGATAAAAGAAATTAAAAAGTTCTTCGCGTCTTGGCGGTGATTATTTTTTTACTGCAAAGGCGCTAAGAATTATTTCGTTTTCTGCTTTACCTTATTCCCTTGGATTGAAAATCCTCATAAATGATAACTGCAAATAATTTACAAAAAACTATTTATATTTAGTTTTATTCATTTGTTATTTGGATATGAATGGCGGATAAAACAAAACTATGGTACCTGGAAAACTTTAATCTCTTCAAAGATTTGAACGAAGATGATAAGATGGAGTTAATGCGCATTACATCTATGCGGGATTTAACCAAAAATGAACCTATCTATTTTGCAAACGAACCCTCTAACGCCATCTTTTTCTTAAAGAACGGAAGAGTAAAAATTGTTAAGTACACTCCCGAGGGAGATGAAAGCATAATTACTATAATTAACCCCGGTGAGATTTTCGGTGAAATGGCTTTCCTGGATGAAAAGGAAAGGACTGATTTTGCTGTTACCATTGAACCTGCCTTGATTTGTGCAATTAATAAAAAAGATCTGGGTGAGTTCATAAGTAAAAATCCTTCATTGAATATAAAAATGACAAAACTCTTTGGTCTGAAACTAAAAAGTTTTTCCGAGAGAATTGAAGATCTCGTATTCAAGGATGCTAATCAAAGGATTATTTCCTTTCTTTTAAGAATGGCAGATAAAAACGGGAAGTCTGTCGGCAGGCAGATATTTATAAAACCCTTTCTTAAACACCAGGATATTGCAGAACTGACCGCCTGTTCAAGGCAAACGGTAAACTACATTCTTACGGAGTTAAGGGATAAAAACATTATTAATTTTGACCGGAAAAAATTAGTAATTAATGATCTTGTTTTATTAAAGAACTATTTAAATTAAATAATGTCCTGTATTTGACAATTTAATAAGGACTATATATTATATTTTTCAAATAAAAAATGAATCTGACTTTAGTTACAACGAATAACTGCAGCACGTGCAAAAGGGTTGAGGCACAGATGAAACAATTTGTTTCCCGGAATAAAAATGTAAATCTGGATGTGGTTAATATTAAGGATTATAAACAGAGGGGCATCTCGATTGCGCCTGCATTATTGATTGATGATGAATTATTCGCGTACGGCGATATTGATGAGAATAAACTTCTGGCTAAATTAAAATTATCTTCCCTTTTACCTGGGTAGTCCCGTTATTTGTTCATAGCTTTCTTTATAGCACCGAACAAGCTCATACTTTTATCATTCAGCTTATAAATAACAATACCGAGTAGTGATCCGAAAGCCAGGTGAGCAAGTATAACAGTAACAGGGAACCCGATGCCAAATTCAACTCCGAACCTGCCTACACCCATTGCAACAACCGCAGGACTAATCATGAAGCCGATACCTACCATAAGTCCGTATCCTATTCCAAGCCACTTACTGCCTCTGCCTAATAAAAGACTGTAAATAATTCCAAAGGAAGCTCCGTTCCAGAAATGATATGACCATCCGGCAATATTCGATAAAGTATCAGGTCCGAGAGCAAATTGATTAAGAAGCAGTACGCCTAAAAGTTTCGGCATATCACCGGGCATTCCTCCCAGGTGAAATCCAATCTCACGTACAATTTCCAATCCGATCGTACCGGCAAAACCGGCTATAATTCCGTTTCTTACCTGAAGGCTGAAATCTTTAAGTCCTGTGAAATAGCCTGCCGATAAAATTGCTAAAATCAATATGATTGAAGGTATTAAATATGTTATTGCGAGGTCACTTAAATTTGCATATCCTGCCTGGGCTATCACAAACAAATTCGGACTTAATCCCGCAGCAATCATTACTAAAATACTGAGTAACAATTTCAAATATTCTTTTTTCATTTATCAAGCTCCCGGTTTTTTATTATAAAAATAAACGGCCGGTTTACACCGACCGTCTTCATACTATTTTTATTTTGCAACCATTCCCGTTAATTGCTCAAACTTCTGATCGAGCATTTTTGCTGTCTTCTGAATTTCATCCTCTTTGAAGGAATGATAGCTGATCGGAGGGCTTTACATAATTGATATAAGTTTTGCCGTCCTTACCCTCATAAATATTAAGCCTTACAGGCACAGCGATACCGACAGCGCGGTCTAGCACTGAATAATTTATTTCCTATCTGCGGGTTGCCGACAAACAATGATTGTGCTTTTAATGATAAGCCTGTCATCGATAAGATTTTGCCCTGATCAATCTCTGATAAGACCATCATTCCGTTTTTTGATATTAACTGTTTAAGGTCTTTAATAGTCTGATCAAAAGATTCTTTTGATTGCATTGTTACAAGACCGGAAGTTTGAGCAGCTACATCGCCTGATTTAACAAATGCACTTGTAAACAGTAAAGACGCAATTAACAATGAGGCGAAGCTCAGATTCATCTTTCTCATAATATTACTCCGTTATTTTGTTTTAATTATTTCCGGCTAATGTTTAAAAACCGGAAGTATCAGTTATCTAATAGTCAACTTAAAGTCTGAACTCAGAATTATCTGTCAAGTAATTGACAGTCGTGCAGAAATGTTCTTTTCGTTTCAATGATAAACTCTTCAATTATCCGGCTCCTGTTAATTGTTAACCAATTCCGGTTCTTTCAATTGCGAAGAATTTATTTCCCATTCGCCTTTAAGCATCCGGTGTACGTAACATTTATCAGCTTGTCTCAGGAGTTCAGCTTTCTGTTCGTCATCTATGTCACCTTCAATTTTTATTTCAATTTTTACGTTAGTTTTCATTCCATTCGCATCTCTCGTAACCTCCTGTTTCAAATTTGCTTCAACATCCCCTATCTGCCAACCGTTTTTCCTTGCGACAAACCGGATAGTTGTAACCTTACACATTGCCAAACCGGATAAAACCAGTTCAGTTGGATTTAATCCCAGGTCAGTTCCTTTGGAACTTAAAGGTTCATCACCAATGATTGAATGTCTGCCGTTTGTAATTATACTCTGGTAACCTTCCTGGATATTTTTAATTTTAATTTGAGTTGCCATATTCATCTTCCGTTTTTTATTTAAGAATACGTTTGTTTTTTTTGATACGTTAAAGCTGTCATGGAGAGACAGCCTTAACTGAATGATATTATTATTTAAGCTGTGGCTTCAGCAGAAATGATTTGCGGTTTGTATATTCTTCCAAGAACAGCTCCGTAAATTAAATGTCCCGCAAGGCTTGCCATGGCAATTAATATTGAACCCGAAAAGAGTCCATCAAAATAGTTTCCTCCTCCTAATACACTCATCATCGGCATAACCATTAATTGGGAAGCCATCCAGGGGATTAGCCCGAATATTGCTCCGCTCTTAATATTGGAATTCTGATGAGTTTCCTGTAAGAAAATTGCTGCGAAATTAATAGCCAGTATTTCACCTATCATAAAATGAACAGCCCAGCCGATAATTAATGGCGCACCCATTGTATGTGCCAGCATTTTGGGAATATTCATTTCAAATCCCATTAAAGGAGCCATATAAGTAAATAGTGTCATTGCTGCTGTTGCAATTGCCCCTGCTGTCAGTACGGATTGAAGTGAGAATCGAGTTTTCATTATTTATTTCCTTTATAATTATTTTTTTGTTTCGCTGGTAAACATAGCTTTCCGTGAAAGTTATTACTGTCAGGTTTTTGACAAATACTCACTTTGCCATAAAGATCATTTTTAACAGGAGATAATTATTTTTAGTGGTTTCAGGTATTGAATAGAATTAATGATTGAAGAAATGTGTGGCAGCCCGGATTAAATTTATATAGATAAGAAAATGGGACAGGGGAGATTCAGAGAGATGGTGTCAGAATTTGAAGATTAGCGATTAACTAGTGTATACTCTAAATTAAAACCGAATTAAAAAATATTAAACAGCCGTGGCAATCATATAAACTCCGCCGAGTATTACCAGCACCCCGCAAACTTTTTTAATTATCAAAATTGTTTTTGATCCCTCAGACCAGTCGAGGTACTTTTGCACTTTACCGGTTAATGTCCCTGCTCCTACAATAACAGAACAATGACCTGTTCCGAACGCCAGAAGAAAAATTAACGCTAACAAATAATTTGTTTGTGCGGTTTGAAAAACTATTCCCAGGACAGGCGCCATATACGCAAAAGTGCACGGACCTAAAGCTAATCCAAATAATAATCCCAGGATTAATGCAGCTAATAAGCCTTTAGTCCTGGTTTGTTTCAATCCAATGCTGTTCCAGTCAATTTTAATAATATCCAGCAAATACAAACCCACAATAAAGAAGATAACAGCTACGAGGTAATTTCCATAAACACCAATGTCTCCCATTAATCTTCCGAGGGATGCAGTAATTATTCCGATAGCTGCGATAGTTATAAGAATACCTAATGAGAACAGGAGGGAAATATTAAATGTTCGTTTAACTGTTATTTTTCCCTGCGAACTGATAAATCCGACAACAAGGGGAATACTGGAAAGATGACACGGGGAGAGCAGAATGCTTAAAACTCCCCAGCCGAAAGAAGCCGCAACAGCCAGCCATACTGTGCCGGTCATTGCCTCATATAGTGCTGTAAAAATTCCTTCAAACATATCAGCCTTCTTTGTTAACCGGAGACAACCCTTTTGTCTTAAGCAGCTTATCTATTTCTGCTTCAGGATAGAAACCTTCGTGCCTGAAAAATTCCTTACCATTTTTATCAAGGAATACCTGTGTTGGTATCAGCTTAATTCCGTATTGGTGTGCATATTTTTTCTGGTCTGTTTTCCATACATCGTAAAAAATAACTTTTACCTGAGTTCCGTATTTCTCCTCAACAGATTTCATTACAGGCTGCATCATTTTGCAAGGAATGCAATTAACAGAACCCAGTTCAATGAATGTTACCCCGGGTTTATCGCCTGTTTTCTTTTGAGGGTAAGAGGTAATCGATATAGCAAGAACAAGAAACAATAATAAAAGATAAATCCTTTTCATTTTTTACCCTCTTAACCAGTTAAGTAATTGATCGTCTTTAGGTATTACTCCAAAACTCTTAATCTCTTCATTTATAACTAAACCCGGCGTCATCATTATACCGTACCGCACCATTTCATTTATATCTGTAACCTTTTCAACATTGGCATCAATATTATTTAAGGCAATCAGAGCCCTCACTTTAGCTTCGAGTGTCTGACATTTTTTACATCCGGTTCCAAGAATTTTTACTACCATTTTATTTTTCTCCCGCTTTATTATTTGCTGTTAAAAAATCTGTTAAATTATTTATCATCTTTTCATCGTATTCAATTTTGTGAATTATTTCGTTATTACTATTAAGTACAAGAACTGAAGGGGCAAAGAAAGTATCATATTTTATTTGAAGATCATTATTCCAGTAGGAATCGATAACCCAGAAATCATATTTATCAATATTATCTCTTCTGAATTTCAGAATATCAACTAACTGGTTTTTACACATCTCAAGCGTGCAGGGGCACGAAACCGAAGCGCTGAAGAAAATAATTTTAGTTTTAGGTGAAGAGGAAAATTTATCCTTAAAGTAATTGTAAAAAGTATTACTGAAATGCAGGTAAAACTGGTTAAATAAAACAAGAGAGGAATCTCTGGAAATATTATTAAACTGTGTTTCCATTCCATCCAGTTGTTCCTTCAGACTATCGAATGATGCTGTTGTGGTTAGGTATTTATTTTGCAGATCATTCTCATTCGCAGGTGCATTGAGAATTGAATCAAGCAAATCAAATTCTGATCCGGATAAGGTTTTATCCTGTGAAAGTGAAATGATAATATCAGAAGCAGTTTTTTCAATCTGCTGTGGAACCTGTGCCGACACAAAGGCTGAAAAACAGAATAAACTAATAACTGCAACCACCGTTTTTAAGTTCATAAATTTTCTTTCTTAAAAAATTGATCCGTACATCAACCCGCTTACTGTAGCCATCACTACTACAAGACTAACGTAAACAAGTGTTTTTTGGGTTCCGATTACACTGCGGATAACAAGCATATTGGGAAGCGATAATGCAGGTCCTGCAAGAAGTAATGCAAGTGCCGGACCTTTACCCATTCCGCTGTGTATCAGTCCCTGCAGAATAGGAATTTCAGTTAAAGTTGCGAAATACATAAATGCACCGGTTATTGACGCAAAGAAATTTGAGAAAATTGAATTACCTCCGACGAGAGCTGATATCCATTCATTTGGTATTATTCCGCCGTTACCATTATTGGAACCAAGTAAAAATCCTGCAACCAGGACACCTGCACCAAGTAAAGGCATAATCTGTTTTGTAAATCCCCATGTCTCGCCAAGCCATTGATTTGGTTCATCTTTTGAAAAGGTTAGTGCAAGTGTAGTAGCAACTACTGCAATGACAAAAGGAATAACAGGATTGTTATAAAAGATAACTGCAGCAATGATTACTGCTATTGTCCCGCTCAGCACGAAAATTTTCTTTACCTTGATGATGTAAGCCATGGAAAGTGCAAAACCTATTCCGAAGACTGAAGTTATAAACCACTTGTTTGCAAAAAGCAGAAACCAGAAACCTTCTGAAGTATCCGGCTTTCCCCAGTTCACAAAAACAAGTATGGCAACAAGAATAAAGAAGTGAAGTGCCGTCTGCCAGAGGGGACGTGTTTCTTCAACTTCAGGCAAAGCTAACTGGTTCTCCGCTTTTTCCTTTTCTTCTTTCCTGTAAATAAATGCCATTATCAGACCGATAATTACGCTGAATGCATACTGCCCCGATAACTCTTGCAATGCCAAGTTCAATTCCGAGTATCGCGTGCAGTTAAAATAATAGCAAGTATATTTATTGCAGGACCGGAATAAAGAAAAGCAATACCGGGTCCTAAACCCGCGCCGCGTTTGTGAATTGATGAGAAAAGAGGAAGTACAGTACAGGAACAAACAGCAAGTATAGTTCCTGAAACTGAAGCAACAAGATAAGCTTTCCATTTTACAGCGTTTGCTCCAAAATATTTTATTACCGCTGCCTGGCTGATAAAAACCGCAATAACTCCTGCAATAAAAAAAGCAGGCACAAGACAAAGAAGAACGTGTTCCTGGGCGTACCATTTTGCGAGAGCAAAAGCTTCAACTATTGATTTATTAAATGATTCATTTCCTATCGGCATATAGTATGCAAACAGGAAGAACCCGGCGATCCATAAAAACGGTTTATATTGTTCTTTCCAGTTCATAAATGTGTATGCCGAATTAATTAGATTGATGTTGTTTCAGAATATCCTGAATCTGTTCAACTGTGGGAACCTTCCCCTGAACTACAATTTTATCATCCACTATCAGACCCGGGGTAAGCATAATACCGTAGGAGGTTATTTGCTGCATGTCAGTTACTTTTTCAATTTCAGCTTCAACATTCAAATTTTTTACTGCTGCTTTTGTTCTTTTTTCAAGAGTCTGGCAGTTCATACAGCCCGGACCAAGTACCTTAATGTTCATTTTATTTCTCCCATTTTATTTTAGACTTTGTCAAGAATTTTAATCCTTTTTTTTGCTTCTTTACGAGCAACACTACCCGCAGTGTTTATTATGTCAATTATTCTGTCGTCTGTTATTTTATAATTAACTCTCAGACCATCCTTCCAGGACATGACAATACCTTCCTGTACCAGAATCTTCATATGTCTTGAAAGATTCGACTGCTCAAGATCTAACACAGGTGCAATCTCACAATTGCATTTAACTCCATTCTTTAAAAATTCGAGGATGCGAATCCTGTTAGGGTGAGCAAGTGCGCTTAAAATATTCGCTTTTAATTCTTCCTGTGTCTTCTGCATCTTTAACTCCAATCATATGAGTAATTGACTATATGAGTAACTACTCATATAGTATGCCATTATTTTTATTTTATAATTTCTATTTATTTAATGAATTAGCCTGGGTGTTTCCCTGTTCCTAGAGGACAAAAGCTTTTTAGTTTTCATAATTGATAAAACTACTGTTGATTTATTCAATACTATTAAAATCAACAAACTTTAACCATTAATACAGTTTGAAGGGTGGTTTGCAATAATTCCCTGTAGTTCTGATAAGGAATATCCTCAATGCGGTGGATATTAAAAACTGTGAACCCGCCTTCCATTTCTATTGATCATTAACACATTGCTCAATTTGATTTGCATATAATTTTATGATCATAAATAAATCACATTTGGTGAACCGGAATTATTAATTAATTAATAACCGGTATAACCAGATCTTTGTGATAGTATTTGAAAAATATATGAGATAATAATTTTAAGAGGGAGGCTTAACTTAAATGAATAATACTATTCAGGACAATTTCCAATCAAAAAATATCGATGAAGTATTAAAAGAATTAAAGACGAATAAAGAAAAAGGGTTAAGCGATTCTGAAGTAATTGAAAGAATAAAAAAATACGGACTGAATGAAATTCCTGAAAAGGAAGAAACATTTTTACACAGAGTACTAAGAAGATTCTGGGGGCCAATTCCCTGGATGATTGAAATCGCCGCCATCTTATCTGCGGCAGTTCAGAAGTGGGAAGACTTCGGAATTATTACCACTCTTCTTTTTGTTAATGCAATTATCGATCTCTGGCAGGAGAGTAAAGCCCTCAGCGCATTAAGTGTTTTAAAGCAGAAACTTGCTAAGAAGGCTACTGTTCTCAGGAACGGAACATTTAAATCAGTTGATGCAAAGGAACTTGTCCCGGGTGATATTATAAAAATTAAAATAGGTGAAATTCTTCCTGCTGATTTAAAATTGATCGAGGGTGAGTATATACAAATTGATCAATCAGCTTTAACTGGTGAATCTCTGCCTGTAACAAAACACAGCAACGATATTGCTTATGCAAACTCAGTAGCTAAACAGGGGGAAATGCTTTCTGTAGTTACGCTGACCGGATTAAATACTTATTTCGGAAAAACGGTATCCCTTGTTGTAAAGGCTGAGAAAGAACAGAAGAGTCATTTCCAGAAGATGGTAATCAAAGTCGGCAATTATCTTATTTTCACAACCCTTGCCATGGTGGTGTTGATAATTTTAACTGCTTTGTACCGGCACGAAGATATGATTAACATTTTAAGATTTACTCTTGTTCTTACCGTAGCTGCAATCCCGGTTGCATTGCCCGCTGTTTTAACTGTTACAATGGCTGTTGGTGCAATAAATCTTTCAAAGAAGCAGGCAATTGTCAGCCGGCTCGCATCCATAGAAGAACTTGCAGGTATTGATATACTATGTTCTGATAAAACAGGAACGCTTACTAAGAACCAGATGACGGTTGCTGATCCGGTTACTTATCCGGAATTTCAAATCAATGATTTAATGATATATGCCGCGTTGGCATCAAAAGAAGAAAATAATGATCCCATCGAATTGCCCATCTTCGATTATTTAAAAAAGAACGACATTTATAAAGAATTAGAGAATTATAAAATCGAAAAGTTTACTCCGTTTGATCCGGTTAATAAAAGAACAGAAGCAATTGTGGTCAGGGACGGTAAGAAGATAACAATTACAAAGGGTGCACCGCAAGTTATATTAAAACTGGCATCAAAAAACAGTGATAGTAAAATCATCTCTAAAACTGTTAATGAATTTGCAGATAAAGGCTACAGAACTCTTGGGACTGCGGTAATGATGGATGAAAATGATAATTATACATTCGTCGGCATTATACCCCTGTACGATCCGCCTCGTGATGATGCAAAAGAAACAATTGCGGAAGCTAATAAACTTGGGTTAAACGTAAAAATGGTTACTGGTGATAATGTAGCAATTGCAAAACAGATTTCAACCCAGCTGGGTTTAAACCCAAATGTACTTGAAGCTGATGAATTAAAAAACGGAAGCAATGCAGAATTTATTAAACTAACTGAAATACTTGCAAGAACAATTCATCAGCAGATAAATCCTGAATTACCTGAAAGCAAAATTAAAGAGCTTGCAAAAGAAGTTAGCAAAGATTTTGAAAATACCGTTCAAAATGAAAATCCCGGAAAAGAAAAGAGCAAAAAGCATGATTCGGAGTTGATAAAAATTATTGAAGGTGCAGGAGGGTTCGCACAGGTTTTTCCTGAAGATAAATATACAATTGTGGAGCAGCTGCAGAAAGGAAATCATATTGTCGGAATGACGGGGGACGGAGTAAACGATGCCCCGGCTTTAAAAAAAGCAGACGCGGGGATAGCAGTTGCAGGTGCAACGGATGCTGCCAGAGCAGCAGCGGATCTTGTCTTAATGGCTCCCGGAATTTCAGTAATTATCGATGCTATTAAACAGGCACGCGTAATTTTTGAAAGAATGAACAGTTATGCTGTATACAGGATTGCTGAAACAATCAGGGTTATATTTTTTATGACTCTCTCGATATTAATTTTTAATTTTTACCCTGTTACCCCTATTATGATTATTATACTGGCATTGTTAAATGATATTCCTATAATAACAATAGCATATGATAACACTAAAATTGATCCTTTCCCGGTTAAGTGGAACAACAGGGAATTATTTGGTCTTTCTACTATGTTAGGAGTTGCGGGTGTAATTTCCTCATTCTTAATATTTTTTCTGCTCGAAACTTATTCCGGTTTATCTCAGTCATTAATTCAATCAGCTATTTTTACCAAGCTGATAATTGCTGGGCATGCAACAATTTTTAATACAAGAACAAACGACTGGTTTTTTAAAAAACCGTTTCCTTCAAAATCACTTTTACTTGCATCATTGACTACGGCATTGTTTGGTTTACTCGTTGGGGTGTATGGAATTTTTGTACCGGCTGTCGGATGGAAATGGGGACTGATTGTAACCGGTTATGCATTAGCCTGGTTTGTTTTTAATGATGTAGTGAAAGTATTTTTCTACAGAAATTTTATTAAAAATAATAAAATATTTCACCGGTATTTCAGCCAGGCAGGTTAATTCTTATATTTGAATCAACCAGACTACTAAATCATTTGCCGTCTTCGGATCAGTTATAATTATTTATTTCAGGAATAATCTAAGTACAGATTTAAATAATGGTAATAGTAATCACAGATCAAAAAACTGAATTGAAAATTGATTTAATTTATTGATAATAGCAGGAGGTATTTATGTCTATCCGACCGGTAAAAAAAATATTAAAAGCCCAGCCTACTGTTGAAGGTGCCGGTGTTAATCTTCGCAGGGCAATTGGTTTTGGAGATCCGTCTGAAGTTGATCCGTTCCTTCTCCTCGATGATTTCCGTAATGAAAATCCGGAAGACTACCTGGCAGGATTTCCCTGGCACCCCCACCGCGGTATTGAAACTATTACCTATGTTCTTGCCGGGAGTGTTGAACATGGCGACAGCATGGGAAATAAAGGAGTTATATCATCTGGGCGATATTCAGTGGATGACAGCAGGAAGCGGAATTATTCACCAGGAAATGCCAAAAGGAGATCCGAAAGGGAGGATGCACGGATTTCAGCTCTGGGCAAATCTTCCGTCAGCACTTAAAGATGACAGCCCCACGTTACCAGGGAATAGATTCCAAGGATATACCCGAAGTGACAGATGATGACGGAACACATGTAAGGCTTATTTGCGGAGATTTCTGGGGGAAGAAAGGCCCTGTTGATGGGATTGCGGCTAACCCTGTTTATATAGATGTTTCTGTTCCTGCGCGTAAACGAAAATCACTAAAGATTGATACGAGGAATAATGCTTTTGCATATGTCTTTGCAGGATCAGGAAAATTCTGTAATGCCTCCGGTCCTTTAAGTGTACCGACAGAAAGTGTCGGGTGGCTTGATACAAATCCCCCGGTAGAAGCAGATAACCGGTCGCTGATTTTATTCGATAATGGAGATGAAGTTTCAGTTCAGGCAGGAGAAGAAGGAATCCGTTTCCTTTTAATTTCCGGTAAACCATTAAAGGAACCTGTAGCCTGGTACGGACCGATTGTGATGAATACGCAGGCGGAACTAAGAAAAGCATTTGAAGAATTACAGGATGGAACTTTTATTAAAACAAAATAATTAATATTAATATCTGCAAATTATTACCAGCAATAACCCGGGCGTATAGAAGTCAGAATTTAACTTCCATTAACCGGCGGAGTTAATTGAGGAAAAGTTGAATAAATTAATACATTCCTAAAATTATCCCGGTATGAGATTTCCGGAAATAAAATCCTGCCTCACATTTATTAAAGCTTTATTTATATACGGCTACGTAATGGCCGTTATTTAAAATAAACTCTAAAAACCCTGCAGCATATAATTTACCACCAGAATATACCAGACTGTTTATACCGGAATATGCATCTAATCCAAGATCACTCCAGCTGCTTCCGTCCCATTTGGCAACGTAAAATTTGTTTTTGTTATTATAGAAGCTGCCTCCGGCATATAAGTTACCGGTGTCATCACTGCAGAGAGATTTAACTTTATCATTTGCATTCAGACCCATATCATTCCAGCTGCTGCCATTCCATTTAACTACAAATCCACTTTGAAAATCAAACCCGCCTCCTGCGTATAAATTTCCATTAGCGTCTGTGCAAACTGTATAAACTTGTTCAAAATTATTTAAGTCACCCATCTGATCCCAGTCACTGCCGTTCCACTTTGCCATATATCCTCCGTTCGGTGCAGTTGAGAGACCGCCGCCGCCTGCATAAATATTACCAGATGCATCTATATATAAAGTGTTGATGTAAGTATTCAGGAAACTGCCCATTCTTGTCCAACCAATTCCATTCCACGTAACGACACTCGCATTACCGGAGATAGTCCCGTCAAAATTTAGTCCGAGTGCGGCCATATATATACTGCCGCCTGCATCCGACACGAGTGATTGTATATAACCACTTGAAGGTGCGCTGCCTATATCGATCCAGCTGCTTCCGTTCCATTTGAGAACGTATGTATTTCCGCTGTTATTAGTGAATGCTCCCCCGATATAAAGATTCCCGTTAGGATCACCGCAAATTGTGAAGACATTCCCGTTAATATTTAATGTTCCTACTTCACTCCAGTTGGAGCCATCCCATTTTGCTATGTAGCGGTTTCCGTTGCTGTTGGTAAAAGCGCCTGCGGCAAAAAGATTTTCATTCTTATCTATATAAATAGCATAAACATTGGGGATATCAAGATTTCCTAAAACAGACCAGCCCGGGCCCGGTTCAGGGTTTATATCTGCAGGATTTGTATTAGTATCATTTTTGTTACAACTGTTTAATGTAAACAGTAAAATACCAAGTATAATTACAGGGTAAATAAAAAAAATGTTTTTCTTTTTCATCTTATTTTTTCTTTTTAAAGTGAATGGATCATTAGTTTTTATGAAATATTCGTTCAATTAAATTTAAAGTGAATAAATTCTTTCTCGCTGTGAGAACAACACGCCGTCCAATCCACATATTTTCAGCATAAAACGATTTGAAAAAGTTATTGATCAGTGATGGTTGAACATTAATGTCCCGGAAGATTTTTGTATTAAATAAGGGATAGGATAGTCCGGTGAGGATATCTTTTTAAATAGATAAGAAAAATAACAGCTAAGTAAATTCTTTTTGGTTAAAGAATAAACAGTTGAATCCGATTTAAACATCTCCCCACAAACTTATAAATTCGAAAAAGTATTCGGCTAAAGATAAGCATAAACTATACCATCTGAATAATGGAGTATTTAAGGATTTTATTATGTGTTAGACGCAACTATCTTGTAAAAATTGGAGAAACACACAGTTTTAACGTGTATAATCGGGCGGGTTAGGTAAAATTATTTGAGAAGACAAATACAGAAGGTCATCGGTTTCTATTCAATTTTCCATGAGCAGTTCAGGCCAAATTAAATCTGTCACCTTTTTCATCTCAGTCGATAAATAATTTATCTATATAACACCACTTCCAGTTTTCACCCGGTTCAAAAGATTTTATGACACCATGATTTGTTTCATGGAAATGCCTGGTTGCGTGTTTGTTTTTAGAATTATTACAGCATCCAACATGTCCACAGATAAGGCATAATCTTAAATGAACCCAATCGTCACCTGATTTTAAACATTCCTCACAGCCTTCAGGGGTATTTGGCTCAGGTTCGGTTTTTATATTTTTAATATGTCCACACGTGTTTTGCATTTGGTCACCAATTAAATATTATTAAAATAACCAGGTTTATCTTTCTTTAGTTAATCGACATCAAAGATATCAGGATGAATGTCCTTGATTATCTTTTTTAAGTCGAGAGACCGTACAGAATCAACAGCGTATTCAATCCGTCCGTCTTCGCATAATCCTTTTATTCCTGCTTCCTCATAAGCACGGATAAACTCTTTTACACATTCCTCACGAATTAATTCTATGAGTGTATCTGTTTTTTCTTTCATATTTTCGTCCGGTAGTTATTAATCGAATTTTATAAAGGGATTTAAATAAAAGAACAGCTTCTTTTATAAATCTTTAATTGAAAAACTGTAAAATTTATGCAGGTGTTCAGCAACAATAGACCGATGACAGGCGAGAGGGTTCTTTTCAACGCAAAACAAAACTATTCGCGCACAACCTGTTGATTTTAACTGACTAATAAATTCGTTGAAGTCGAATTTACTTACTATTTCTTTGGTATATGCATCTATAAATTCCCGAGATAGTATCTCACGTTTTCTCTGCCCGGTATTTTGTTTTTTGTCAGCTTCATATTGAATTTTCTTTATTGCATCAGGTGTGGCAAGTTCTGTTATGTGAATATATTTTATTTTAAGCTCTGCTAATCTATCCTGCAAGCGTTTACTGTTTACAAATGAATATTCAGATCCTCTTACTCCGCGACGCTGGCGGATATCGCAGAAGGTATCAATATTATTTTCGGTAAGTTTCTTGAAGAATGAATCTGCAGTGGAACCATAGACGCCGATCGTAAAAAATTCCATTTGTCCCATAATTTAAATTATCCTGTAAAATTATTTCCCGGTATTAACATAAAATAATAATTGATAAATAGGTATCATAAGAGTGAAAGGCAATTGCCTGATGAATTATATTCTACTATTCGCCGGTAATATTGCGTATTCTGTACTAAAGAATTTAGTGAAACTTCACTATTTACATTTGCAGGATAACCATTCTGAATTCTTACTGCAGTGTCCAGGTTGGCGACCAACAATGAGTTACAACTAAAATAGCATTCATTATATTGAACACCCAAAGGATTAACCCAGAAAAGAGTATGCTGCTGATCCCGGTCAATGCCTATTGCTCCCGGGGCAGTCATAGGATTGAATGCAGGATCAGGATTTTGTGCAAATATAACAGCAGAGGAAAATAAAAAGGTAAGTAATAATATCTTCATCTCTTCAGCCTGGCTTTTTATTTAGATAATAAAATATCCTGTTAAAATAATCCTATTCACCCGGGAAAATGTCATTTCAATTTTTACCGATTACATTAATTCTGACAACAATTTTTGAGTCTTAAAATTTTGAAAGGCATTTACTATGAATTCAAATGTTTACAGTAAAACTTAAGTCATATCTATCAATAATTAAATAAAGCAATGAAATTTATGAACGGTCGAAATCAATGATCACTTACTTTTAATATTTCCGGTAAAAAAATATTTTAATCGGGAAATAAATCAAGGTAATTCAAAAATGAAAAAATTATCTGCCGTTCTAATCGCAGTGTTTATGTCATCTTTAAGTTCTCCTCAGTCAGCAGCCCACTATATGTTCAGAGGAAATGTTACGCACACTGGGGTTTATGAATCAGAATATATAGGCAGCCCGAAGGAATTTGCATGGTCGTTCAGAACTGACGGTGCAGTAAGATCAACTCCGCTATATTGTAATGGTGAAGTTTTTATCGGAAGTACGGATAATAATTTATACGCGTTGAATTCTGAAACTGGTGAACTGACCTGGAAATTTAACACTGGCGGACCTGTAAATTCCTCACCGGCAATTGATGATAAGGGAAACGTATTCTTCCTTAGTTCGGATAATTACCTTTATTCTGTGAATGCATCCAGCGGTAAATTAAACTGGAAATTTAAAACAGGAATTGATTTACCCTATAAGTGGGCATTCGATTACTTGTTATCATCGCCGGCAGTTTCAGAAAATGAAATTTATTTTGGCAGCGGGGACGGAAACCTTTATGCGTTAAATAAAAATGATGGTTCACTTATCTGGAAGTATTTTGCAGGCAGTAGAGTGAGATCTTCCCCGGCAGTTTATAAAAATTCAGTTTTATTCGGTGATGTGAACGGTCATTTTTATTCACTTAATTCAGACAATGGATCCCTGGTTTGGGAGTATGATACCAAAGGCGGAGCAACTCAAAACAATATGGGTGAAGAATCATTTGACAGGTCTGCAGTAATCTCATCACCTGCAGTTGAAGATGATATCGTTTGCTTTGGCGGAAGGGATGGTTTTCTCTATGCACTGAATGCTGAAACAGGGAGAGAGATGTGGACATTTGATCATGAAGTTTCGTGGGTAATTTCGACTCCGGCGATATCGAACGGAACAGTTTACACCGGTTCGTCAGATGGTCATTTTGTTCAGGCTGTTGACCTTTATACCGGAAAAGAAATCTGGCGGTATAATACCAGCGGACTTGTGTGGGGTTCTCCCGCAATTTCAGGTAATCACCTTTATTTCGGTGATGGTGTTGGCAAACTTTATCAGCTGGACCTTAGAACAGGGGAAGAAAACTGGTCCTTCAAATTTAGAAAATGGATACTTTCATCCCCCGTACTGTTTAATGATGTGATATGCTTTGGCTGCGATGATGGCTATATATATGCTTTAAACGGAAACGGGGGACCGATTAACAATAAATTATTGAAGGCTGTTTTCTGGGAAGATACGTCGGGGTACAAGTGGTTTAAAAATGGAATTGATGTAACAATAAAAAATTATTTTGTTTCACAAGGATATGAATTGCTGGAAAGCAAAGAACTCGCTGCATATTTTAATAAAAGGATAAACGACAAAAAACCAGGTGTGGTAATATTTGCAAGCAATAAAATTCCATACTCTGTTGTTCCAGATTCATCAAACCGGAATTTGTTCAGAAAATATTTATCCTCAGGTGGAAAAGCTTTAGTATTAGGTACAAACCCTTTGGGTTATATAAGAGATCCTAAAACAGATAAATTGGTCTCAATCGATTATACGGTGGCTTCAAAAATTCTGGATGTTCACTATAAAGGGACTGTAACCGATGCACTGCGCGGATTATACTGCAGCTTTCCAACGACTGATGGAAAAAAGCTCGGACTCAACCAATGGTGGACAGGATTCGGTGGAGTAGATCCCAAAGAAGTAACAACAGTATTAGCTTTGAATGAAATTGGGGAAGCAACTGCGTGGATTAAAAATTACGGAGGTCCTGCCGGTACAGGACTTATTCAATTAAGGATAGACAATGCCGTACCTGAAGATCTGACTTTTATTCAGCAAATAGCAGAGTTCACACAATAACCGGAACAATGAGAATGATTTTATCCAGAAATTAATAAATATTTTCCCTAAGATTCAGCATTCCACTCTATTAATAAATTGGATTAGAGATAAACAATAATTATCTTAATTCCATCATCTGAACTTTTCCACAAAAAAATATTTAATAATCATAATAAATCTGTAGGAGTTTTATGCGTAATTATTTCTTAACGATAATTGTAATGTTTCTTTTTGCTGAGATTAGTAGTGCACAGAATTTCAGCACTCCAAGGCCAAGTCCGGATGCCACGGTAAGCCAGGTAGTAGGGATTACAAAAATTACTATTGATTATAGCAGTCCGGGTGTTAAAGGACGAACAATCTGGGGTGAACTTGTTCCTTATGGTGAAATATGGAGAACCGGTGCTAATGAGGTTACTTCAATAACATTCAGCACAACTGTAAAAGTAAATGGAAATGAACTTGCTGCAGGAACTTACGGCATCCACACAATTCCCGGTAAAGAAGAATGGGAAATTATTTTCAGTAAAGATACTAAAGTTGATGATCCGATGACCTATGATGATTCTAAAGATGCTCTGAGAATTAAAGTAAAACCTGAAGAGAATCCTTTTACAGAAAGAATGGCGTTTACAATTACTGATATGGATGAGAACAGTGCAAATGTAAACCTGATTTGGGAGAAACTAAAAATTTCATTTCACGTAGAAGTTGAGACACAAAATCTTGTTCTTGAAAGTGCTAGGAATTTAAATAGCTGGGCAGATCTAAATTCTGCTTCAACTTATTGTCTTCAGAATAACGTAAACCTGGAGGAAGGTTTCAGATGGATCAGGGCTTCTGAACTGATAAATGAAAATTACTGGAACCAGAGAATTAAAGCACAGTATCTTGCAAAGATGAACATGCAGGATGAAGCAATAGCCACAATGGAGAAAGCAATAGAATATGGTTCAAAGTTGGAAAATCAACCCTTTGATTTCGATAATATGAAGAAGATGCTGAAGGAATGGAGAGATAAAAAATAATATAATCCTAAATGTTGATTCAATCACAGGTATAGAAATAGTTTTTGATTAAAATAAAAATTATTAAAAATAATAATTGACATGGAAAACTCTTGAGCAAATCTTCAACTGGGGACGGAAAAATTGGATATTTATCTGTTACTGCTATAGGAATCGGGGGGATGGTTGGAGGCGGAATTTTTGCCGTCCTCGGATTAGCCGTAAAATTAGCCCACGGGGGAACACCCGTTGCATTCCTTTTAGCCGGAATTATAGCGTTAATAACTTCATACTCTTACACCAAATTATCTTTAACCTTCCCCAGCCAGGGAGGTACTGTTGAGTTTTTAAACCAGGCGTATGGTGGGGGTTTATTTACTGGTGGAATGAATGTTCTGTTGTGGTTAAGCTACATTGTTATGCTCTCACTTTATTCATTTGCTTTCGGCAGTTATGGGGCAAGTTTAATTCCTGGCGGAAATGAAATCTGGAAACATATTCTTATAAGCGGATCAATTATTTTATTTACTTTTCTGAATGTAGTCGGGGCTAAGTTTGTGGGTGAGGCAGAAGAATATATTGTTGCTGTTAAACTAATTATACTTCTAGTATTTGTAGGCATAGGGTTTAGTTCAATCGACCCTCAGAATTTAAAACCGGTAAACTGGAGCAGTTCACTCGAACTGTTTGCCGGGGGAATGATTATTTTTCTGGCATATGAGGGATTTGAACTGATTGCTAATACCGCGGGTAATGTTAACAATCCGAAGAAGACGTTGCCAAGAGCTTATTATTCTGCAGTAGTTTTTGTTATTATACTTTATGTGCTTATTGCTGCTGTTACCATTGGAAATCTTGCTGTCCCGAAAATTATTGAGGCAAAAGATTATGCTTTAGCAGAAGCTGCAAAACCTTTTATGGGAAATTTTGGTTTTACATTAATTGCAGTCGCTGCAGTTCTTTCAACCGGCTCAGCAATAAATGCAACTTTGTACGGCGCCGCAAGAGTAAGTTTTGTTATTGCTAAAGACGGCGAACTACCTGCACGGTTGGAAAATAAAATATGGAACAAACCCATTGAGGGTCTTCTGATCACGGCAGTGTTAACTTTACTTGTAGCTAATCTTTTCGACCTGAGCGGGATATCTACAATGGGTAGTGCCGGATTCCTCCTGGTATTTGCAGCAGTTAATGCTGCGAATTATCGAATGCACAAAAAAACCGGTTCCAACAGGTGGATGCCTCTTACAGGAATTATATTTTGTTTAATAGCATTAGGATTTTTAATCTTTCAAACTATAAAAACGTCACCCCAAAATATGTGGGTACTAGTTGTTATGTTCGGATTGTCATTTCTAGTTGAATTTATTTACAGGGAATTCAGAACGAACCGTAAGATTAAACCGGATATTAAAGATTCCAAAACGGGTACAAGCTAAAATAATATTTTTATTGCTTGAATTATATTTTTAATTAAGATGAAAATATGAATTGAAATTATTATCTAATATTAATATTGCTTTGAGAGGAATAATGGAATCCGGAATTGTTGCCGCATTTGCTTACTGGGGTATAACTTCAGGAAAAAATGTTACTGCAAAAATTCTATTTGGAGTCAGTGCACCTCTTTTATTATTCGGCATCTGGGGAGTTGTTGACTTCCGGAATGCCGGAACTATTGCAGAATATTTACGTTTGGCTGAAGAAATTATTATTTCAGGATTGGCGGCATATGCCTTATTTTCTGTTGGTCAGGTGTTATTGTGCTGGGCATTGGTTTCAATATCAGTTGTTCATCATGTTTTAGTTTATTTACTCGGGCAAAAATTATTGAAATAAATTACTTTTTGAAACTTATCGGATTTTCAATCATCTTAATAATTAAATCCGAGGTTAATTAATTTTCCAACAATTGGTACTTAATAAATAAAAAATAAGCACGAACAAATAAATTATGAGAACAAACTTAGAAGTATTTAAATTTTTTGCATTCATTTTCCTGCTGACTCTTTCTTTTTCAATTTCTTCAACTTATGCTGATTATGATTCGGCAGAAATAGTACATCACCTCGGTAGGAAAATTCCTTTAAATTTAGCTTTTACAAACTCTGATGGGAAAAGAGTATTTTTAAAAGATCTGGTTAACAAACCAACTGTACTTGATTTCTGTTATTACCAGTGTGCAGGAATTTGTACTCCCCTGATGCTGGAAATTTCGGATGTTATTGGCAAGGTTAAATATGAACCCGGAAAAGATTACAATATCATCAGTATTAGTATTGATCAGAATGAAACTCCTGAAATGGCTGCGGGGAAAAAACGGGCAATGATAGGAATGGCAGATCGAAAGATTCCCGATTCATCCTGGGTTTTTCTTACGGGTGACAGTACCAGTATTTATGCTCTGACTGACGCAGCAGGGTTTGAATTTAAAAGGAGCTATGGAGGTTTTTTACACAAGGGTGTTCTGATATTCTTAGATAGATCAGGAAAAATAGTTCAATACCTTGATCCGGGATATGAGAAGAGCGGCAATTTTAAAATACTTCGATCTAATTTTGAACTTGCTATTAAAAAAGCCGGTAATGGTGAAGTTACTTCCACTATCGAAAAAGTTTTGCAGACTTGCTACAGCTTTATTCCTAAAGGAAATGATTTGCTTGTACTTATGCTTGTGCTGGCATCCGGACTTCTTTCAATTGCAGTAGTTTTCATAGTGATAAAAAAAGCAAAGCTTAAGACTTAGAACAGCTGACAGGATAATTCGATATTAATTTTTCATCCTGTGATAGTAATCAAGTATAACTATTTAAGTATTGGAAATAATTGAACTTAGAAATACTTTAATCGGCAATAATTAAGAAAGCAACGTTTATAGAAATTTGTTAGAAGCCTGTTATTATGCGAGGAAAATCCAGGCTGATAGCAATTATTTCAAAGGTTGCTTTTTTTATTTTAAATCACTTGTGGAGAAAAAATGAAGATCCCTTTGTGTTTTTGTTCTCTTCTTTTTTATCAGCCTGATACAAAAAGCTTTCTAAATACTCCTATGAAATCGTTTGTCATAATTATTATTTTCTTCTCGGCCTCAACCTTTTTACCTGCTCAATCTCTGGCTTTCAGGAATTATTTAGTCAGGAGATCTTCGGACGTAACAGAATCTTTAATTCCTCTAAACGATTTTGATTCTACCGAATCTGTTTTTGGGAATGTAGATTCATTAATGGCTGAAACAGAACCAAAACTACTGCCTGAAAATATAAGTTTTATGGAAAATTTTCTTTGGGGAGAAAATGGTTTAACAAGAAAGATAGGTTTAGTTAGTCCGCTTTCCCCGCAGGAAAGGGAACACGAACTCAAAATCCGGCGTGCAATGTTAACAACTCACCAGATTGGAGGCTTCGCAACACTGGCGTTGATGCTCACCGCTGATTATTTCGGTCAGCGTGTAATTGATGGAAACAGGAGGATGGGAGACACCCACCAATCATTAGTAGCAGCGACAATCGTTTCATACTCATTTACCGGGCTGCTGGCAATTCTCTCACCGCCTCCATTAATAAGACGCGAAGAAAATAGTACCACTACACTGCATAAAACACTTGCATGGATTCATGTTGCAGGCATGATACTAACACCGATACTTGGCTCAATGATAGGTGGACGAAGACATTTCAATATTGATAAAGCGCATTACCACCAGATAGCCGGGTATATAACAACGGCAGTATTTGCATCAGCCATGATTGTAGTAACATTTTAATAAGGCGTACAAAATGAAACTTTACATAGTATTTTTAATCTTAAGTATATTAATACCCGCTTCGGTTATAACTGCTCAACCTCAGAAATATGAAGCCGTTAAAAATGAATCTTTTATAACCTATAAATTAACTCATCCGCTTCACGAAGTTGAAGGTGTAAGTAAAGAATCTCTTTGTTTAATTTATGCTGACCCCAAAACCAGGGAAATTAAGAATGTTCTGGTTAAAGTAGCCGTGGCATCATTCAATTCAGGTAATTCGAACAGGGACTCACACGCCATGGAGGTAATTGATGCTATCTCAGATCCGAATGCAACTTTTCTAAGTACAAGTGTGGGGTCAAACGGCGATAGTCTTAAAGTGTATGGAAAGCTTACTTTTCACGGTGTTACAAAAGATATTATTATTAAAGCAGTTTCTGATTGGTCCGATAATAAATTAATTGTTAACGGATTTTTTAATATTAGTCTGACTGAATTTAAAGTCGAGCGACCATCACTTCTTCTAATTCCTGTAAATGATACACTTAAGTTTACTCTTAAACAGGTATTTAATATCTGAAAAGATCACACTGCAATATTTTTATTTTTTCTGAATGTGTCTTTGAACAGTTATTAAAAATATGTTCTGAAGTTTAAATATAGGAGGAAGAATAGACTTAGCTTGAAATTATTTGAACATAATAAAGATGACTGCCCCAAGAATCGCGAAGAAGATAATTATAACATTTCCTGAGGCAATTTCATTATATAAAATTACGGGAGAGATAGCATCAAGAAAGTAATCTGTTCTGGAAGAGACCAAAGATTTCACCAAATAACCAACAACTGATCCCACATAAGCAGAAAATAATAGTTTGATTAAGTACCAGGATACTGACCTAAAGCTCATATAAAGATCTTTATTATGTTGTTTACAACTTACTAAAATAAAATTCAATTAGTTGCAAGGATTGATTGAAAGTAATAGTAATAATCATTCTTAATGTGTTCGAAATAACTTAAAAAAATAATATTCAACTAATCGTTCTTCTTTCTGGTAATCAATCTTACACCTCTTCTGCCTGTAATATAATACCATATCCATTCCGCCAAAACTCTGAATCTGTTTCTGAATGTGATCAGAAAAAAGATGTGTATGAACGACCAGAGAAACCATGCGATAAATCCTTTAAATTTCAATTTTCTTATCCTGGTAACTGCTTTGACTTTACCTATCGTTGCCATCATTCCTTTATGAAAAGGTCTTCTTCTTTCCTGTGAGACATTATTATTAATGAGGTTTGAAATATACTTTGCCTGCTGCATGCAACCGGAGCTATTCCCGATAACAGTTCATCATGCTCATCTTTCAGGTATCTGTTTTATCTCAGTCTTTCTTGTTTTTAGGAAACTGATAATCTTATTTAATTCATCGGAGGACAGACTTGGTCCATAAGGAGGCATATATTTTCCTCCGTTTACAATTCTTATTTTTAATTCATCCGGGGTCAACCGATCACTAACAGTACTCAAATCCGGTCCGCGCTTACCACCATAATCGGAAATTGTGTGACAGTACAAACAGCCTTTATGATAAAAAAGATCTGCACCCTGTTTAGAAATGTCATCTATGTTTCCAACAATGTGTGCAGGTAAGGGTTTTACATTAAAATGCGGTGACCAGGGAGCTTTAATACCGACATTCCATAAAGTTGCTATCATAGTAACTATAAATAAAACAATAATAATTGACCATGGACGCCGGACAGGACTACGTTCACCTTTATTAAATATTAATGGCAGAAGGAAAAGTATCAGTCCAACTATTATCGGCCCGAATGCAATAACATACGACTCAATTGATGGAGGCATCAATGCAAACAATGCAAAGATCCAGAGGAAATACCAGTCTGGACGAGGATTGGAATTGATATTAGAAGGGTCAGGGGGTGCACCTATTTTGGGTGCTCCAAACCAGACAGCAAGAATAAGGACAATAACAACCACAACAAGTCCGAACAGCATATCCCTCCAGGCAGCGTTAGGCCAGAATGGAACTCCTTCTTTCTCCAGCATATTTTTATACCAGCTTCTGTAGGTTTTAGGATCAACTTTTCTGCCGGATTTGGGAGGTTCTGAAATACCATTACGAATTACGAGAAACAGGTGTAATCCAATTAAACCAAAAAGCAGTGCAGGTATTAAAAATACATGAAAAGAAAAGAAACGGCTTAAAGTGGCTCCGCCTATTGTATCGCCAGCAAGCAAGAAGCGTGCAACCTCAGTTCCGATAATGGGAAGTCTGCCAGCCTGTTCTGCAGCAACTATTGCAGACCAGATACCATTACTATCCCAGCGAAGAAGTTGACCTGTAAAACCCATTCCCAGTGTAAGGACGAATAATACTATTCCCGTAAGCCAGCTCATTTCCCTAGGATATTTATATGCGGCTACAAGAAAAACCCGGATCATATGAATACCAATCAGTATTATCATAGCAGAGGCACCAAAGTAGTGTATGCCTCTCAACACATTTCCTAGCAAAGCTTGGTTGGAAATATATTTTAATGATTCATAAGCAGTTTCTGAGGTAGGCTGGTACATTAAAGCAAGGGCAACTCCTGTTACTACCTGCAGTATAAAAGCGAACAAAGTAGCGCTGCCGAATACATAAGTCCATTTACTACCTGGCGGAACAAGATGTTTAGCCAGCGGGCCTAGCGTTTCTGAAATGCCCGTTCTGTCATCAATCCAATTCCATAATTTTTTAATTTTACCCATTACTATCCGTTCCCAAGATTTGTAATAGGAACAGGACCAGTGAGTATTTCCACCTCTCCATTTCGTATTCTCACCTGATAATGAGATAATCCTGTCAGCGGAGGACCAGCTGCCCGTGATCCATCCTTATTATAAACACCGCCGTGACATGGACATAGAAAAAGTTCAGAGTCCGCTATCCATCTTACCGGGCAACCGAGATGGGCACAGTTAACTGCAAATGCTACAAAATCCGAATCGGAATTCTTACGGAGCCAACTGGCTGTTAAGGAAGTTTCCCCCGACCAGGGCAGTGGTGATGCATTTCTGAACTTAACCATTACCGTTTTTCCTGTTTCAAAATCGGATACATTTCCAATTTTTCTCCATACTGAGGGTGTTGACCGGACCAGCGGGGCAATCAAACTACCTATTACAGGAATTGAGACAAGTGCAGCAATTAACCCGCTGAAGCCTAATAAAATTTTTGTAAGGAAACTCCTTCTGTTTATTTTTTCAGATAATATGGCTTTCATAATTTAAATTCCTTAATCCAGCCCATCAATCCAAAAACAACTATTACTAATGCTACTCCTGAAATAATAAAAGATGTCAGAAAGCCCCAAAAGAAAAATATGAGTCCGAAAGCCAGAACAATGGGCCATAAAGTTGGTTTGGGAAGTTCTTCAGGTTCAGCCGGTGTTAGTTCGTAACCATATTCCTCAGCTATTTGTTTCATTTTAGTTTCTTCCATATATAAGCACCTTCATTATTAAGGTAAATGAAAACGGTCAGATTGCAAGTCATCTTCTCTCTCTTCTGCCGGTTTACTGTACCACTTCGCCATTAAAATCATTATTAGAGTTAGATAAATAAGACAAGCAGGAACCCACATAATTAATCCTGCAGCCTGCTGATCTACATCCGGTGTTATTCCCATATTATACTGAAGGAAATTGAGAATTGATAAATTATTTCCTGTCATGTATGCTGAATAAAATCCCGAGGGAGCAAAGGTGATAAAAATTCCAAGTATAGTACATCCAATACATGCAGAGAAAAGAAATAAAGATGCTGTCAGAGGATTTAATTTCTTAAACCGTATGGGTGCGAATACCGGCCATGCAAAAATAAGCCCGAAGGTTAAAAGAGAAATCATTTCAATTACATGTACTATAGGGTTATGCATCATAGATATAAATAAAAGAGGTGCATGCCATATCCACATTGAACCCACACCAAAAAGCCATGCGGTTATAGGATGAAAGAAAAAATTTCCAAATTTACGGAATCCAGGTCTTTCAAATAATTGCCGCAGGAACTCTTTATCAGTACCTGTAAGCAGAAGAGGCGGAATTACAAGCAAGATCAAAATGTGCTCAATCATATGCGCACTGAACAAGTAATAATGACCTATGAATTCCAGGGGTGAAAAAGTAAGCAGAATGAAAAGAAATAACCCGATTAAAAAATTGATGCTCTTTTTTGTAAATCTGTAACTGTTGGTTACAAAATGAAATGTAATCAGAACCGCAAAAATGACAGCAGAGGGAATATTAAAGTGCCAGTAATTACTTAAAAGAATTTCTAAAGTCATGCCACCGCCCATAAATAAACAACACTAAAAACTACTATCCAGACACCGTCAACAAAATGCCAGTACATTATTGCTGAATTGAAAGCCTTTGACTCAACTTTCTGATAGCTTCCGGAATTTATCATAAATGCCATAATTGTAAGGACGATTAGTCCGAGCAGAACATGTAACCCATGGAAGCCCGTAAGCGTAAAGAAACTTGATCCGAAAATATTCTGATTAAAAGTTATATTTAAGCTGTATAGATGAGCGTACTCTATACCCTGGCCAACGAGAAATATTAATCCAAGAATTATTGTAATTATCAACCATCCGATTTTACGTTTCCCTTTATCAAGTTCAGAACCAGCTATATGGACTGTTACGCTGCTTAATATTAGGGCAATCGTGAACAGCCCGGTTTTTTGTATATCAAGGTATTTGGCTGTTGAGGATGCATTCCCGTGGTTATAATACACATAGGAGACAATTAATGAAACAAAGAACAGTGCTTCAGATGCAATAAATAACGCCATCATTACTTTATACTTTTTCATATTCTATTTTGCTTTCCCTGCTTTTATTTTCCAGTCAGGTGCCTCAGGATTATTTAAATCATATAAAGGTCTCCGGCTTTTAACAAGTGGTATATCCTTAAAATTTCTGAGCTGCGGCGGTGAAGTTGTAAGCCATTCAAGAGTCCATGCCTGCCAGGGATTATCTCCTGCCGGTTTCCCTTTTTTTAGGCTGTAATAGATATTATAAATGAAGATCAGGATAGAGAATCCCAGCACAAATGAACTCAGAGTGGAAAACATATTAAGGGAACCAAAATAAGGCAGGTCAGGATATGTGAAAACTCTCCTTGGCATACCGAGTAATCCCAACAGATGAAAAACAAAAAATGTCCCGTTAAATCCGATAATGAATGTCCAGAAATGCCATTTACCCAGTTTTTCCGAAAGCATTCTGCCTGTAATTTTTGGGAACCAGTAATAAGCACCTGCAAATCCGCACATCAAGGAAGCACCAATGAATACATAATGTATATGTGCAACTACGAAATAAGTATCGGTGAGTCTCCAATCAATCGGAACTATTGCGAAACCCACACCGCTTAATCCGCCGATAGTGAATTCAATCAAAAAAGCTGTTGCAAAAAGCATCGCAGTTTTAAACTGTATGGAACCTCCCCACATTGTTGCAATCCAGTTAAATATTTTAACTCCAGTTGGGACTGCAATCAACATGCTTGTTGCAGCAAAAAATGCATTAAATGTTGTCCCGAGTCCCATTGCAAACATATGGTGAGCCCACACCCCGAACGAAAGCAGTGCAATAGCAACAGTTGAAGCGGCCACAAATTCATATCCGAATATAGGCTTGCGTGAAAATACAGGGATAACTTCTGATGCTATTCCAAAAGCTGGTAACGCAAGAATGTACACTTCAGGATGACCAAATGTCCAGAATAGGTGCTGCCAGAGTACTGCTGAACCGCCCGTAGCTGTTGTGAAAAAATGTGCATTAAGCATACGATCTATTAAAATCATTGCCAGACCTGCATTAAGCACAGGAAAGGCTGCCAGCATTAAAAATGCATTTACGAATACCATCCAGACGAACAGGGGGAGCTTAGTCATAGACAGTCCTTTTGTTCGCATTGTCAGAGTAGTAGAAACAAAATTCAGTGCAGCTCCAATGCTTCCAACTCCCATCAGGATAATACTAAAAGCCCAGTAATTCACACCTGGAGAAATACTGAAATTAGTCTCGCTTAAAGGAGCATAACTAAACCAGCCTACATCCGGTGCTCCTCCTGCAAAAAAACTGAAATAGAGCAAGAAACCGCCGAAGAGGAAAATCCAGAAACTGAATGCATTCAGCCGTGGAAAAGCCATCTCATTAGCACCGATCATCAGCGGCAGGAGATAAGTGGCAAATCCTAAAAGCATGGGTGTAAGAACCATAAAAATCATCGTAGTACCATGCATCGTAAATATCTGGTTGTATGCTTCAGGTGACAGAAAACTATTTTCAGGACGCATAAGCTGGATACGCATAAGTAGAGCTTCAGAAAATCCAAGCAGAAAAAATATAACTGCAGCACATAAGTACATTATTCCGATTTGTTTATGATCAACAGTTGTAATCCAGGATAAAAGACCGTTCGACGACCGTAAATTAGGCAATGGCTCAGAAGATTCCGGTATATTTAATTTTAAATTCATTTTAATCCTTCCAGATAAGATACAAGGGCATTTATCTCTTCTTTGCTGAGAATAAAATTCGGCATGTGCGCCCCCTCTTTTACTTTCTGTGGATTTTTCAGCCATCTTGCTAAATTCACTCTGTTATTTTTGAGCATTCCCGAGAGAAGGGTTGCACGTGATCCAAGATGCGTGAGGTCTGGTCCAATATGCGAATCTGCAGGAGTTCCGTTTATTGAATGGCAGTTAGCACAAGTTTTTTTCTGAAATAGAATCGCACCTATTCGGGAAGGTTTGTTTACCGGTACTTCAGGTATTTTCTGCTGGTTCTTTATCCAGTTATTAAAGTTATTCTTATCCTGCGCCACTACCATAATCCTCATCCAGGCATGCTCCATTCCGCAGTACTCACTGCAGGTTCCTGCATAAACTCCAGCAGTATCAGCCTCTATCCAGTTATAATTTAACTGACCCGGTACAGCATCTATTTTTCTTCCAAGTTCTGGAACCCACCAGTCGTGAATTACATCTGCAGATTCAACGCGCATTAATAATTTTTTCCCAACTGGGATGTGTAGTTCGTTAGCAGTAATCACATCATATTTTGGATATCTTATATCCCACCACCACTGATGTGCTATTATTACAATATCCGGCTGCGACTTTTTATTAAAAGGAGCGTTTATTTCAGACATAGTTCTTACTGCAAGAAAGAAAAAGAATGTTACAGCAAGTAACGGCACAACAGTCCATGTGAATTCAAGCTTTTTATTTCCGAAAATTTGTCTGGGCTGAGCAGGTCTTTTTTTAGACCTGTAAATTATAGCTGCAACAGTAATAGATCCCGCAACAATTAATACGATAACGCCTGCAAGCATCATATACTGCAGGAACATATTATTTATATTATAGGCTTCATCCGAGCCCGAGTAGAAAAGAGATGAAAAAAATTTACTTATTGAATTAAAGAATTCTCCCATATTTCTTAATTCATTCCGGTAATTTTTGAATGCATAAAATAAAGTTATCAGATATTTCCGAGCGAATAATTAATCCCCATCACAAATTTTTATATTAGTATTTGAAAGCAAAATAAATCCATTCCTTGGAATAACGGATTTATTCTTTGATTTTTATTCGCGTTTTATTCTTCGATTTAGTTTATCCTAATTATTTAAATAGAATGAAGAAAATAATACCAATTGCTGCGAAAAGGAGAATCACAGATTTTCAGGTGATAATTTCATTGTAAAGATTTAAACTTGAGAGCCTTAAAGAAATACCTAGTTTTATGGATACCAAAGATTTTACCAAATCACCAACAACTGATCCTACATAAGCAGAAAATAATAGTTTGATAAAGTACTATGATACTGACTTAAAGCTCATAAAAAGATCTTAATCATGTTGTTTATAACTTACTAAAATAAAATTCAATTAGTTGATAGGATTTATTGAAAGTAATAGTGAATAATTATCTTATTTCCCAACAGGGATTTTTAGGGTATCTAAAGCACTTAAACAAATAATAAAAGTTTTGATTCTGAAAAATTATTTTCAGGTTGTTCGAAATAAATTGAAAAAAATAATATTCATTTAATCGTTTTTCTTTCTGGTAATTAATCTTACACCTCTTCTGCCTGTAATATAATGCCATATCCATTCCGCCATAACTCTGAATCTGTTTCTGAATGTGATCAGAAAAAAGATGTGTATGAACGACCAGAGAAACCAGGCAATAAATCCTTTAAATTCCAATTTCCTTATTCTTGCAACTGCTTTAGCTTTACCTATCGTTGCCATCATTCCTTTATCAAAATAATGAAAAGGTTTTCTTCTTTCCGGTGAAACATTATTATTAATGAGGTTTGAAATATACTTTGCCTGCTGCATTGCAACCGGGGCTATTCCGGGTAACAGTTCATCATGTTCATCTTTAACCTGTGCTGCATCTCCGATTACAAATATTTCGGAATGATTTTTTATACTTAAATCTTTTTCAACAACAACTCTTCCTGCCTTGTCAAGATCAACGTTAAGAGATTTTAGCAGTGGAGAAGCCTCATTTCCGGCAGCCCAGATTATATTTTCTGTTTCAATTAATTCATCTTTAAGCTGAACACCATTAGAATTTACGTTTGTAACCATTTTATCAGTAATAACTTTAACGCCAAGTTCTGTAAGGGCCTGTTTTGCACTTTCCGATAATTTTTCTGAATATGCAGTTAATACTCTCGGTGCTCCTTCAACCAAAATAACCCTTGTTTCTTCCGGACGAATATTTTTGAAATTGCGCAGCATAGTTTTTTTTGCTATTTCTGCAATTGCGCCGGCCATTTCAACTCCGGTTGGTCCGCCTCCAACTATTACAAATGTCAGGTACTTAACCCTGCCTTCAGGGTCGGAAATCATTTCAGCTTTTTCAAAAGAAATTAAAATTCTTTCTCTGATTGATAATGCATCGCTTAAAGTTTTTAACCCAGGTGCAAATTTCTCCCATTCATTATTGCCGAAATATGAATGACTTGCACCCGGTGCAACTATTAAATAATCGAACTCAATACGTCTGTCTTTAAAATGAATTTGTTTTTTATCCTTATCAATAGAAATAACTTCTGACATTATTACTTCTGTATTTTCCTTTTTGCTTAATACAGCGCGAATAGGAACGGCAATGTCTCCCGGAGAAAGTGCTGCCGTTGCAACCTGGTACAAAAGAGGTTGAAATAAATGATAGTTAGTTCTGTCAATTAAAGTGATTTGAAGATCAGTGGTATTCAAATGACGTGCAGCTGTAATTCCACCAAAGCCGCCGCCGATTATTACGACTCTTTTTGGATTCATAAGAATAAATTATTATTTCATGGATATCTTAATATAAAAATTAAACAGAATTATTAAATTGATTCAAAAAACAAAATTAGATTTTGTGTCCCATTACATTTTATTAAAGTTAAGTTATATCCAATAACGTATACGATGGTTTTTTATGATTAGAACAAATAATTAATATACTAATAAGGTTTAATCATTTACTTGTAAATTGTATCCTCAGAATCTATTTAGGATTTCATCTTAATAAATCACTAATATTTATTTTTTGTGGACCCTAAACGGAATCATTTCTTATAATTGATAAAATATTTTATTTAATAATTATTAAATAAAAATTGTAAATAAAACTTAGTTCTTCTATATTGCATTACAAAAAAAATATATGGCTTCAAGAAACAAGGTTAAGTTTATTTTTGTAACAGGCGGAGTTGTTTCATCTCTCGGAAAAGGTATCACTGCCTCCTCACTTGGTCTTCTTCTAAAACAACGCGGATATAAAGTTACCATTCAAAAATTTGATCCCTACATTAATGTCGATCCCGGAACAATGAATCCTTTTCAGCATGGTGAAGTTTACGTTACGGATGATGGTGCTGAAACTGATCTGGATCTTGGACATTATGAGAGATTTCTTGATGTTAACATGACCCAGGCTAACAACACGACTACAGGTCAGGTCTATTATGAGGTTTTAACAAAGGAAAGACGCGGAGATTATTTAGGTGCAACGGTTCAGGTTATTCCTCATATAACAGACGAAATAAAGCATAGAATGGTTAAACTTGCTGAACTTGGCGAATACGATTTTATTATTACTGAAATCGGCGGAACAGTGGGTGATATTGAGAGTCTTCCGTTTATGGAAGCTATACGCCAGTTGATGATGCAGTATGGCAGAAAAAATACAATGAGCATTCATGTTACCCTCGTACCTTATATAGCCTCCGCAGGTGAAGTAAAAACGAAACCCACACAACATAGTGTTAAAAATCTTCTTGAACTTGGAATTCAGCCTGATCTTCTCATATGCCGTTCGGAAAAGAAACTTACAAAGGATATCAGGGACAAAATAGCTTTGTTCTGTAATGTTGACTCTAAATCTGTTATCTCGGCTTACGATTGTTCATCAATTTACGAAGTTCCCCTTGTCTTCTACAAAGAAAAGATGGATCAGATAGTTCTAAAAAGATTACATCTTCCGGATAAAAAAATAAAGCTGGATGAATGGGAAGAATTAGTCAGCAATGTGAAAAACCCGCAGAATACAGTTGAGATAGCACTTTGCGGAAAGTACGTTGAACATCTTGACGCTTATAAAAGTATTATGGAATCTTTTATACACGCCGGTGCTGAAAACAACGCGAAGGTTATTGTAAGATCTATAAGTGCAGAAAGATTTGATAATGAGGACCCGGAAAAACTGCTTGATGGTGTTAATGGACTCCTGGTTCCCGGTGGATTCGGCGAAAGAGGAATTGAAGGAAAAATAAAAGCAATAAAATATGCCCGTGAAAATAATATACCTTTCTTTGGAATTTGTCTTGGAATGCAATGCGCTGTAATTGAATTCGCAAGAAATGTCTGTGGAATCTCCACCGCAAACAGTTCTGAGTTCAAAAAAAATAAATATAGTGTAATCGATTTAATGCCTGAGCAGAAGAATGTTAAAAATATGGGCGCAACAATGAGACTCGGATCTTACCCCTGTAATCTTTTGTCAGGCTCCAAGGTAATGAAAGCATACAAATTATCATTTATTTCAGAAAGACACAGACATCGTTATGAAGTAAATAATAAATTCAGGACGAAACTTTCAGAGAATGGATTAATTTTCAGCGGTCTCTCTCCTGACAGGGAACTGGTTGAGATGATCGAATTAGCTGATCATCCATGGTTTGTTGGCTGCCAGTTCCATCCTGAATTAAAATCAAGAGCGACAAAAGCGCATCCTTTATTCAGAGAATTTGTTAAAGCCGCACTGATTTTTTCTGAAAACAAATCTGTTGCAACTGAAAGTACTTAACATTCATCCATACAGAAAAAATCGATAAATGTCTTCAATTAAATTTATACTAGCCGCATTAACCATATTTTTATTATCTAACTCAATTCTCTTTTGTCAGCAGGAGATTGAAAAACAAATATTAAAAGGACTTGAGGCCTGTTATAATTTCGACTGGAACCAGGCTGATCAAACTTTTAAAAATATAATAGAAAAATACCCAGATGATCCGCGCGGATATCACTTCGAATCGAGCATTTATTTGTGGTATTACCTTGGTGGCAATAATAAAGATGATCTTGACTCATTTGAAAAATATTCTGATATGGCACTGGAAAAGGGAGATGCCCTTCTGGATAAAAACGAAAAGAACGAAATGGCTCTTTATTTTCTCGGGGCAAATTATAACTACAGGGCAATTGCATTCGGTAAAGCCGGTAATTTTCTTGATGCTGCATGGGCTACAAAAAAATCTGAAACTTATCTGAATCAATCTCTTGAAATAAATCCTGCAAGAACAGATGCATATCTTGGACTTGGACTTTACAATTTTGCGATTGCACAAATTCCGGCCTCTTTCAAATGGGCTTTAAATCTTGTTGGTATAAGCGGTGAAAAAGATCTTGGAGTTAAGTACCTTGAAACCGTGGCCGAGGGAGGAAAGTACGCAAAAGTTGAAGCGAAGTATTATCTTGCCCAGATTGATATGGATTTTCTTATCGACTATGAATCTTCTGCTGCTATTCTGAAAAAACTTATCAGAAAATACCCTGAAAATATCCTCTTCAATTACTCTTATGCAGTTCTACTGATGAAACAAAGAAAGTTAACAGAAGCTAATAAATTGCTGGTGAAGGTTATTAAAGTTGGAGACAAACAATTCAATCAAATCACTTCTTTCTCATATTTTTTGAAAGGAGATATTAATTTTCGCAATAATCAGCTGGATTCTGCTAAAACATACTATATCCATTTTCTCGACCAGGCTGATAATAATGACTATGCCGGAATTGCAAGCTACCGGCTTGCAATATGCTATGAAGCTACCGGGGAGAGAGAGGAAGCAGTAAAGTATTTTGAAAAAGCACAGAATGGTAATATGGATCTTGACGATGACATATATGCAAAACGAAAAGGTGAGATGTATGCAAAAAGAACTTTATCATCTCTAGAACTCAATTTAATATTCGATTATAATATGATTGAAGCTGGGAAATATAAAGCAGCTTATGATTCCCTCCAGTCCATTCTTCCTCAGATACAATCTGAGAAAATAAAAGCCGAAGCATTTCTTTATAAAAGTGAAGCGGCGTTTTATATGGGTAATTACCAGGAATCAATTGATCTTGCTAACCAGGCGCTTGGACTGAATTCATCAAATGAAAAATGGGTAATACCTTTTTCTTATTATTATTTAGCAAGAGCATATAAAAAGCTTGGTAACCCTGAGGAGGTAAAATCGTTTGCTGAGAAAGCGGATGAAGAAAATAATTACGATTATCAGAACAAATTGAAAAATTTACTTTATGTTTTTCAGGCGGATAGTACAAAAAATTGATTTTTGTATCCTATTAACCTTAAAGTCCATTCTGATTTATATTGATTGACAATCTTTCACTATTTAGCTAATTTTCACCAATATTAATTAAGAATATGATTTGAATTTAGCTGTTTTTGTTTCGGGAAGAGGATCAAATCTTCTGTCAATATTACAGTCCCGGGAATTAGCAGACCTGATCGAAATAAAAGCTGTAATAAGCGATAAGTCTGAGTGTGGCGCCTTCGCAATTGCAAAAAAATATTCCGTCCCTACTTATACTCTTGGTGAAAAGGACGGTTTTATAAATTATAAGGACCTCTCCAATTTTTTATCTCAGCTTAAAGTCGATCTTATAGTACTCGCTGGTTTTCTAAAACTAATTCCTGAAAATGTAATTAAAGATTTTAAAGGACGAATTATTAATATTCATCCTGCTTTACTTCCGGCATTCGGAGGAAAAGGAATGTACGGGATGAATGTTCATCGTGCGGTTTACAAGTCATCTGCAAAAGTATCCGGTGTTTCGGTTCATTTTGTTGATGAATCTTACGATACGGGTACAATAATTGCTCAGAGATGTGTAGATATTGGAGATGTTAAAACTCCTGAAGAAATAGCTGAAAGAGTATTGAAAATCGAACATCAGATTTTATCATCGGTAATAAAGAGCATTGCGGAGAAAAAAGTACATATAATTAATAATCGGGTAGAAATTTCTGAATAAAAACTATGAGTAATTTGAAAAAGTCAGCTTTATTAAGTGTTTCAGATAAAACAGGTATTATAGAACTGGCCAGAGATCTGGTGGACCTTGGATATGAGATCCTTGCAACTGGCAATACTGCCAGGAAACTTTCAGCAGAAAAAATAAAAGTTATAGAGATCAGCACAATTACCGGATTTCCTGAAATATTTGATGGCAGGGTAAAAACTCTTCATCCAAAAATATTTGGTGGAATATTAATGCGGAGAAATAATGAGGAAGATATTAAACAAGCTGAAAAGAATGATATCCATCCGATAGATATCGTTTGCGTAAATCTTTATCCTTTTGTAAAGACTGCTGCAAATCCTGATGCTACTCTTGAAGATATAATTGAAAATATCGATATCGGCGGACCAAGTCTTATAAGAGCAGCTGCAAAGAATTATCAGTTTGTTTCCGTTCTTACAAATCCGGCTCAGTACGATTCTTTCCTTGGTGAAATAAAAAAAGGTGAAGTATCCAACAGTACAAAAATAAAACTTGCAGTCGAAGCTTTTTCGCACACAGCTTACTATGATACGTATATCTCTAACTATCTAGAAGAAAATTTTTCATTACCTCCATCTCATATCAGGGTAAATTTTGAAAAAGAAAAGAATTTACGTTACGGGGAGAATCCTCATCAGCAAGCTGCATTATACGGTAATTTTCATTCTTACTTTGATGTTCTCCATGGCAAAGAACTTTCGTATAATAATATTCTCGATCTGCTTGCCGCAGTTGAACTTGCTGAAGAACTTGGGGATAAAATCTGCGTAATTATAAAACATCAGAATCCTGCAGGAGCAGCTAAAGGCAAAGATGTATTAGAGGCATATATAAAAGCGTTAAGATGTGATCCGGTTTCTGCATTTGGCGGTATTGTTGTTTTTACAGAAGAGGTTGATTCTACACTTGCTGAAAAATTAAATGAGATTTTTCTTGAGATAATCTGTGCTCCTTCTTATACTGAGGAAGCAATTCAGGTTCTTAAGAAAAAAAGAGATAGAAGATTATTGAAACAATTAAAATCAGTCCGGGTTGATAAATTTAATTATAAAAATATCCCTGGTGGTGTAATCGTTCAGAATTCTGATAGGGAAACTCTGAATGAAGAGAAACTTGAAATTGTCACAGAGAAAAAACCGGATAACAAAGAATTGAATGACCTTAAGTTTGCATGGATAGTCTCAAAGCATACAAAATCAAATGCAATTGTGTTTGTAAAAAACAACGCTACACTCGGAGTTGGAGCCGGCCAGATGTCCCGACTTGATTCAGCAAAGATCGCTTCATTAAAAGCAGAAGAACACGGACTTGATTTAACAGGTACAGTTGCAGCATCAGATGCATTTTTCCCTTTTGCCGATACACTTCTTGAAATAATAAAATACGGAGCTACTTCAGTTATTCAACCTGGTGGTTCAATACGGGATAGCGAAGTAATAGAGGCCGCAAATCAAAATAATATTTCCATGGTATTTACCGGAATAAGACATTTTAAACATTAAGAGGAACAATGGGTTTATTTGATTTTTTCTCAGCAGACATTGCAATAGATTTAGGAACCGCCAATACACTTATTTATGTAAAGAATAAGGGTATTGTTCTTAATGAACCGTCTATTGTAGCTTTCGATAAAAATACAAAAAGAATTATTGCCCTTGGAAATAAAGCAAAGGAAATGCAGGGAAGAGAGCACAAAGAAATCCGTGTAACCCGACCGATGCGTGATGGTGTGATTGCCGATTTTGAAATTGCAGAAGGAATGATCAGAGCTTTTATTAAAAGGGTTAGGGCAGGTGCTTTTTCTGCCAGAAGAGTTGTGGTTGCTGTTCCAAGCGGAGTAACTGAAGTTGAAAAAAGGGCTGTAAGAGATAGTGCGGAACATGCCGGTGCAAAGGAAGTTCATCTGATTGCTGAACCGATGGCTGCAGCAATTGGAATCGGGATTGATGTTGAGGCGCCTGTTGGAAATATGATTATTGATATTGGAGGCGGAACAACAGAAATAGCAGTTATCGCTTTATCCGGCATTGTCAATGAAGAATCAATTCGAATAGCCGGTGATGAAATGAATTATGCAATTATGCAGTACTTCAAAAAAAATCATAATATTCTGATTGGTGAAAGAACTGCTGAAGCGATTAAGTGTGAAGTTGGATCAGCTGTACCTTTGAAAGAGGAAATTACTATCCAGGTTAAAGGAAGAGACCTGGTTGGAGGAATTCCAAAAACTACAGAAGTTAGTTCAGTTGAAATAAGAGAAGCGCTAAATGAAGCAGTTGTACAAATAGTTGATGCTGTAAGACAATCACTTGAACGAACCCCTCCTGAATTATCTGCTGATATTCTGGATCGCGGAGTTATGATAACCGGCGGTGGTGCGTTGTTAAAAGGACTTGATGAACGCATAAGGATGGAAACAAATCTTCCTGTACATATAGCTGAGGATCCTTTAACCGCAGTTGTTCGTGGTGCCGGCAAGGTAATAGATAATTTAAATCATTATTCAAAAGTATTAATTCGTAACCGCAGATATTAATGTTTAGATTTTTTTCTAATTTATGGGAAAATTTTAAAGAATACATTGTCCTTGTTATACTTCTTGTTATTAGTTTATTCATCCTGTCTCAAAATCAAAATCCAAAAGTACGACAAGCCAGAGCTGTTGCATTCGGCAGTTTTGCTGTTGTCACTTCCGTTGTAAGCGATATCATTAATATTTCCAATTATAAAGATGAAAATGCGAGGTTAAGAAAAGTTAATGCAGATCTTATGCTTCAGGTAAACCTGCTTAGGCAATATGGAATTGTTAATCATGAACTGAAAGATCTGTTAGCACTTAAGGACTCGGTAAAGTATCCTTTAATTCCCGCATCTGTAGTTTCCAAGCTATCAACAAAATCACAGGGAAGCATTACCATAAATGCCGGTATTAAAGATAGTGTAAAACCCGGAATGCCTGTAATAAATGACAAAGGATTAATTGGTATAATTATATCAGTTTCACAGGATTACGCAATTGCAAGAACTCTTCAAAATATTGATCTTAAAATTACTGTAAAGGATGAACGCAGCAGAATTGATGGGATGATGAAATGGAACGGTAAAGATCTTGTGATAGTAGATGTACCCAAAACTTACGATATTGAAGCAGGAGACAGAATAGTAACTTCAGAAATTAGTTCAATTATCCCTGTTCCAATTCAGGTTGGGGTTATTACAGGTTTAAGTAAAGTTGAAACCGGTATTTTTAATGAAGCAAAGGTAAAACCTTTTGTCGACTTCAGCAGTGTGGAAAATGTTTTTGTGGTAGGAATTGTTGAAAGCAAACAGAAAAATAATCTCGAACTAAATTTTTATAATCGGAACTAAATGCGTTCTCAGTATATATTTTCAATTCTATTGTTCTTCCCTATACTCGTAATCCAGACTACGGTAATTCCGCTTGTTGCAATTAATGGAGTGATACCGGACTTAATTTTAATTCTTCTTGTATTTTATTCGGTGAAACACGGTCAGATATTCGGAACTATCCTGGGATTTGTTTATGGTTTTCTTTTTGATATGATTACCGGTAGTTTGCTTGGCAGTGCGGTACTTTCTAAAACCGTAGTTGGATTTATTGCCGGTTATTTTTCAAACGAAAATAAAAGAGAAGTCTATCTTAAATCGTATATATTTTCACTTATAGTTCTTCTCTGTACTCTTGTTGATTCTATAGTTTACTCGTTCTTCTCAACAATTGATCTTAGTAAAAGTATATTTGTATTATTTTTTGAACAGGCTTTACTGCCGGCGCTTTACACAGCTGTAATAAGTATAATCGTTTCTATTTTTTACCCTAAGAGGAGTTTGGGTTAGTTGAGATCTTCAAATTTCGGATCGGTTCAAAGAAAGTCTGTCATCTTCTTCACTATTGCTGCCTGTTTTGCTCTTCTCGTTTTTAGATTATTCCAAATGCAGATTGTTAATCATAAAGAATATGATGAGAAATCTGCAAGCAATAGTATTAAAGCAATTGAACAAATACCTTTGAGAGGCGTTTTCCTTGATCGCAATGGAGAGATAGTTGTAAGTAATCTTCCCGCTTATACACTACGAATTACTCCTGCTGATTACAATCGTAAACTGAACAAAATTCTTGAAAATGTTCTTGATGTTGATTCCGGCTATATTAATAAAATTCTCTTTAACAACAGAGCATACTCTAAATATATCCCGATCAGAATAAAGAGAGGAATAGATTTTAAAACTGTTTCGTGGCTTGAAGAGAATTCGGAATTTTTACCGGGTGTTGATTATGTAGTAGAAATGCAGAGGGGCTATCCTGCCGGAATTATGGGTTCGCATATGTTTGGATACACAAAAGAAATTTCACCGGATCAATTACAAAAAGATAATGATTATTATGATCCGGGTGATTATGTGGGTAGCAATGGACTTGAAAAAACTTATGAAAAATATCTGAGGGGAGAAAAAGGATATAATTACGTCCTGGTTGATTCACGCAGAAAAGAAATAGGCAGGTTTAAAAACGGAAGTGCTGATCTGCCTTCAGTAAAAGGAAATGATCTTGTTCTTTCTATTGATGCGGATGTTCAAAAGGCAGGGGAAGAAGCATTCAAAGGGATGCGCGGAGCATTTGTAGCTATCGAACCAAAGACAGGTGAAGTGTTGGCACTTGGCAGTTTTCCGGATTATGATCTTAACCGGTTTTCCTATGTTACTTCCAGGGAATATCTTAGTAATCTTTATTCTGATAAAGAAAAACCTCTCTTTAACCGGGCAACTATGTCGGTCAAACCCCCGGGATCAACCTTTAAAGTTATGGAGGCAATTGCTGCTCTTGATATGGGGGTAATTACTCCCAGTACTACTTTTTATTGTGGAGGAGGATTTACTTTCGGAAGGTTTTTTAAGTGTCACGGTGTACACGGCAGTATAAATGTTGTTCATGCTATTGAAAAATCCTGCAATACTTTTTTTTATAACCTTATTTATAAGATTGGACTTGATAACTGGTACAATTATGCTTCCAGGTTCGGGTTTGCCAAAAGGACAGGCATAGACATTGGTGATGAAGCAAAAGGATTCATACCTGATACAAAATATTATGAGAAAATATACGGTCCAAACTGGCCGAGAAGCATAATGGCCAGCCTTGGTATAGGACAGGGTGAAGTTAGTGTTACACCTGTTCAACTCGCTCAGTATACTGCATTAATTGCTAATGACGGTGTGACGTATACTCCTCATTTGGTTAAAGGATACCTGGATAATAAAACAAAAGATTTCGTCCCTTTTAAATATGATAAAATAGATCTTGGTATTAATAAAAAAGTATTTGATATTGTTAAAGAAGGGATGTTTCTGGTTGTGAATGGTGCCGGAACTGCTACCCATATCAAAATGGATAGTATTAAAATTGCCGGGAAAACCGGAACTGCTCAGAATCCGCATGGAAAAGATCACGCCTTATTTATAGCATTTGCCCCTTTCGATAATCCGCAGATAGCAGTAGCTGTCATTGTGGAAAATGTGGGATTCGGTGCGACTTACGCTGCCCCTATTGCAAAGAAAATGATTGAAGCATTTCTTTTAAAGAACAAGACCAAACAGGATGAGATGAGAAAGTATGAACAGAAGTTACATCAGAATATTATAGGCGCATCCTTTGAGAATTGATTACAAACTTCAGGATAAATTTGATTTCGGAATTTTTATTCCTTGCTTACTTTTGTTTGGGATAGGATTGGCAGCAATATATAGTTCAACGGTCCATCATCCAACGGCTTCAGGTAATTTTGATAAACAATTAATATGGGGAGTTGGAGCATTCATTGTTTTTTTTATTACATACTCTGTTCCAATAAATTCCTTTAAGCTTGTAGCAATCCCATTGTATTTATTATCCCTTGCATTATTAGCAGCTGTACTGATTATGGGCAGGCAAATATCAGGAGCCAAAAGCTGGCTTGACCTGGGTAGTGTGGGTTTTCAGCCATCCGAAATGGCAAAAATAGGAACCATACTTGTGCTGGCTTCATTTCTCAGCCGGAATAATACTGATATAGAATCTTTTAAGGATATTGTAATTACGCTTATTATCGGTTTTATACCTGTTGGACTAATACTGCTGGAACCGGATATGGGAACTGCACTTGTATTCATTGGAATAATCTTAACAATGATTTTCTGGAAAGGAATCAGTCTGTTCGGATTATTCATCGTATTAAGCCCTGGATTTGTTGCGTTGTCATCATTGTTTGGAATGTACTATTTTATTGCCGCTTTAATAATTGTAACAGTTGCGTTACTGGTTTTTAAAAAAGATATTTTCTTTAGCGGATCTATTTTTGCATTAAATCTTGGAGCGGGATTTTTTGCAGATTATGTTTATAATGTTTTAAGTCCTCATCAGCAAAACAGAATAAGATCATTTATAGACCCAATGGCTGATCCGCTGGGTGCAGGTTATAATGCTATTCAGGCCAGGGTTGCTATCGGATCAGGAGGCTTCTGGGGAAAAGGATTTCTTGCCGGAAATCAGACTCAGCTTCAGTTTATTCCGGAACAGTGGACAGATTTTATTTATTGTGTAATTGGGGAAGAGCTGGGATTCATTGGCAGCTTTATTACACTTATGTTGTTCCTGGTTATATTTATAAAAATTCTCAAGATAGCATCATTAGCTAAGGATGAATTCCTGAGCCTTGTTTCAATTGGAATACTTGCTGTATATTTTGTTCACTTAATGGTAAATATCGGGATGACAGTAGGAATTATGCCTGTTATAGGAATACCTTTGCCATTTGTCAGTTACGGTGGCAGTTCACTGATGGTTAACATGTTTATGCTGGGTATTGTAGCCAATATTTACCGTACAAGAAAAAATTATACCTAAAATAAATGGAGCTTGATTGATACTTTCCGATAAACAAATCCTGGAAGAAATTAATAATAAGAATATTGTAATAGAACCTTTCAGCAGAGAAAATCTGGGTAGCAACAGTTACGATGTTCATCTGGGTAAGTGGCTTGCTGTTTATAATAGTGATATACTTGATGCGAAACTGCACAATAAAATAAGCAGATTTGAAATACCGGAACAAGGTTTCCTGCTGCTTCCATCAAAACTTTACCTTGGAGTTACAGAAGAGTATACCGAAACATACAATTATGTCCCTTTTGTTGAAGGGAAGTCCAGTGTCGGCAGACTTGGAATTGATATCCATTCCACCGCTGGCAAGGGAGATGCCGGTTTTTGTAACACATGGACCTTGGAAATTTCAGTTAAACAGCCTGTTAGAATTTATGCGGGAATGCCTGTTGGTCAGATAATTTATTTTCAAATGAAAGGCGAAGTGGAAATTCCATATAATAAAAAGAAAAATGCAAAGTATACTGAACGAACAGAATTTCCTGTTGAATCAATGATGTTTAAAAGCTTTAAATGATAATGAAAGCCACTGAAAAACTTACCAGAAAAAATACAGAAGGAAGATTTATTTGTGTAGGACTGGATACAGATATAAATAGAATTCCTGCCCACTTAAAGTCATCTCCAAATCAGGTCATTGAGTTTAATAAACTGATTATTGAAAAGACTTACAAAACTGCAGCAGCATATAAACTAAATTTTGCATTCTACGAAAATTCAGGGGCACGCGGATTTGAAATTTTAAAACAAACAATTGATGTAATCCCTGAGGATATTCTTATTATTGGTGATGCTAAAAGGGGCGATATTGGGAATACGGCTAAAATGTACGCGGATTCTATTTTTAATTATTTTGGTTGCGACGCTTCCACAATTAATCCTTATATGGGCGAAGACTCACTGAAACCATTTATAGAATTCAAAAACAAATTAAATTTTATTCTTACACTCACATCCAATCCCGGTGCTGAAAACTTTGAAAAATTAAAACTAGAGAATGGAAACTATTTATACCAGGAAGTTATAAGAAAAATTAAATCATGGAATACAGATAACAATTGCGGGATAGTGTTCGGGGCAACTCAAATAGAAGAGCTTAAAAATAATATGAAGCTTATAGAAGACTTGCCGGTTCTTCTACCCGGTGTTGGTGCACAAGGTGGAAGTTTGGAAGATGTAATAAACTCATTTAGGGAAGCAGGACGATTAAATTTTATAATAAATGTAAGCAGGGGAATCATATATAAAAGTAGTGAAAGAAACTTTGCTGAGATTGCTGCTGAAGAATTAAACACTTTAAATCAAAAAATTAATAAAGAATTGAATATGTGAAGAAATTCCTTTTCATAATTTTACTATTAATTTTAATATTAGTAAGTTTTCTTAACATTAAACAATCCTCTTGGATAAAAGAGGGAAAAATGCAGGAATCTGCTGTGAAAGAACCTCCGGAAGACTACATTGGGGAGTCCGAGAAACAAGATTATCAAACTCCCGAGATCTATGAGCTCAACTCCTTAAAGGTTGATTCAAAGCTTCCAGAACTCAGGATAAATTCCGTTTACGATACAGTTTTTACCACTTCCGCCATAATAGCCTTGTCAGTTGAGCTTCCCAAAAAAATTTCCGGTGCAGATATTTTTCTTTTTAATAATGGGAGAAAGAAAGATATGTACAGCCAGGTCAATGCGGGGGAATATAAATTCCGCAATATTTTCCTTGATGATTCGGTTAATAGCATTATCTTTTTTTACCGCCTGGGCAGCAGAAGATCCCAATCAGAAAAAATCGTGGTGATCAGACAATATAACAGGTAGATCATGAAACAGAATAAAATTCTGGAAAAGTTTCTCTATGAAATCTGGAAAAAACAGGATTTTGTAAGTGAACTTAGAACAACAGATGAACAATTTGTAAAAATAATTGATTCAGGGACAGAAAATAAAGCAACAGGGGGACCGGATTTTAAGCATGCCAGAATACAGATTGGTAACCTTACGTATACTGGTGATGTTGAAATAGACGGAACACATTCAGATTGGAAATCCCACGGTCATCATCTAAATAAAAAATACAACAGTGTAATCCTGCATGTTGTCTTCAGTAATTCCCGAAGAGATTCATTTGTATATACGCAGGAGGGAAGAAAAGTTCAGTCATTCTCTCTCGAGTCTTTTTTAAATCAAAATATCCGTGAAAAAATTAAAGAGGCAATTCTCTCAGAAAGAAGCGGCAGAATAAATAAGATGCCATGTGCAGAGGTAAATACCGAAATGAGCGAAAAGGAAAAACTCGATTTTATTTATGAGCTGGGAATTGAAAGATTTAAACAGAAATGCGATAAAGCACTTGATAGATTAAAGGAATTGGTTTATCTGAAAGAAATAAACTTAAAAGAACCTGTTGTTAACTATGAACCGGACGATAATTTTTATAAAAGAGAATTTACCGCCAATGATTTTTCAGATCCTGAAATCTGGGAACAACTGATTTATGAATCAATGTTCGAAGCATTGGGTTTTTCGAAAAATAAAGATATTATGCATAGACTTGCTTCAAGTATCGAGATAGGTGTACTTAAAAAGTTTAATCGGGATGAATCATTTTTGCTGATTCTTGAATCAATATTTTTTAATATAAGTGGCTTACTCCCATCGCCCGATGAAATACAAGATGAAGAAACTTCTGAGTATGTACGTAAACTTGTAGAACTCTGGTCAATAGAAAAAAATAATTATGACGGAAAAGTATTCCACAAAACTCAATGGAATTTTGGAAAATTACGTCCATATAATTTTCCGACTGTCAGGATAGCAGGCGGTGTAAGAATACTTTGTCAAATTATCAGGGGAAAACTTATTCATTCCATAATAAAAGACTTTGAAACCTATAACAGCAACAGGCAAATTATCAATTCACTAAGAAATAAATTGATTGTAAAAGGTGACGGGTTTTGGCACAATCATTATACTTTTGATCAGCAGGCGAATATAAATATTAATTATTTTGTCGGTGTTTCAAGAGCAGATGAAATAATTATTAATGTCATTCTTCCGGCATTTTCAGTTTATTTTGATTTGTTTAATATGAAGGATTTGTCACGTAAAGTACTTTCAGTTTATCTGAACTATTATCAGCAAAGTGAAAACAGCCTGGTTAATGAAGTCTCGGAAACACTGAATCTTAATGATGCGTGGAAGAGAAGTGTACTATACCAGGGACTGATTGATCTTTTCCGAAATTATTGCAGCAAAGACAACTGTGCTGAATGCAAAATAGGAAAAAAGGTTTTTGGTTAACGTGGCAATTGTTTACAAACTTAGAAAATTAATTAGAATTCATTTTAATTAATTATTACCAGTCAGCTTCTGTATATCATCTCTTATTTTTGCTGCCCTTTCATACTCTTCGGTTTCAATCGCTTTTCGAAGTTTATCCTGTAACGCTGCCAACCTGGCTTCCTTTGTTTTCGGAACATCCTGCTGCTCATGTTGCTCAGGCTGAACTACCTCTCCTTCAGTCTCCTCTGATGGAATAAAGGCAGCGGCTTCCATTACAGATTCGGCAACGTAAATTGGTGAACGTGCACGTACTGCAAGCGCAATCGCATCACTCGGTCTGGCGTCCACTTCATTTGTTAATCCCGACACTTCGATAATTATTTTTGCATAAAAAGTATTTTCTCTTAATTCATCTACTATTATTTCTATAATGGTTGCCCCAAGATTATCAATCATTTGTTTTAGGAGATCATGAGTTAAAGGTCTTGGGGGTTTTATGCCTTCAATTTCCAAAGCTATGGCCTGTGCTTCAAAGGCTCCGATTATAATTGGAAGTCTTCTGTTTGCTCCTGTTTCCTTCAACAAGATGGCATAGGCTCCGCCTGTAGATGGACTGGACGATAATCCCAATATTTCACATTGTACCTTTTGCACTTTTTCCTCGTTCCTATGATTTTATTTTTTTTATCTCTTCGGTCAAAGCTGGTAATATTTCAAAAACATCACCCGCAATTCCATAATCCGCAACACTAAAAATCGGAGCTTCTTTATCTTTATTAATAGCTACAATATATTTTGATGAACTCATTCCTGCAAGGTGCTGAATTGCACCGGAAATTCCACAGGCGATATAAAGGGATGGGGATACCGTTTTACCTGTCTGTCCAACCTGTTCACGATGATCTCTCCATCCGGCATCAACAACAGCTCTTGATGCTCCTACAGCAGCACCGAGTGTATCTGCTAATTCCTCAACCAGATGAAAATTTTCAGGTGCTTTTAATCCTCTGCCTCCAGAAACAATAATATCGGCTTCTGCAACATCAATCTTACCTTCAGATTTTTTTATCTCTGTAACCCTTGTTTTAAGATCAGGATTTTCAATATTTTTTGTTTCAACTTCTACAGTTGCTGAGTCTTCATTAACTTCAGTTTTAAAAACATTTGGTCTCAATACCAATATTTTAATTTCACTTTTGAGTTTTACGTCAATCAATGCTTTACCTGCATATACGGGTCGTGTTGCAATAACTTCTCCGGATGAAGTACTAAGATTAATACAGTCCATCAGGCAGCCAGCCTGCAGCCGGGCGCTTAAATGAGGCGCAAGATCTTTACCTAAAGACGTTCCCGATAAGATGAGAAAATTTGCTCCGGTTTCTTTTGCATAATCACAAATGATTTGTGTATAGGCAGAAGTTGAATAATTCTTAAGGTTTTCATTTTTAAAATGAATTACTTTCTTAATTCCGTACTTTCCGATATCAGAAATATTTTCTATTTCGGTTCCGATAACAACAGCTTCAGCCTCAAGGTTCAATTCTCTGGCTAATTTTGCTGATACGCTTACAGCTTCAAATGATGATCTTTTTAATTTATTTTCTCTTTGTTCAAGAATTGCTAAAATTTTATTTGCCATTTTTTTGTTAAACTCCTATATAACTTTTGCTTCTTCTCTAAGTAATTTTACTAATTCCGGTACAGCCGATGAATCGGTACCAAGGATTCTTCCGGCTTGTTTTTCAGGAGGTTTATTCATTTTAATTACCTCCGCAAGTTGTTCAACCTGTGCTGCCGGTTTTTCCTCAATAGTTTTTTTCTTTGCTCCCATTATTCCTTTCAGTGAAGCATATCTTGGCTCGTTGAGACCTTTCTGAGCTCCGATAACTACCGGTAGTTCAGTTTCAACAAGTTCTCGTCCTCCCTCAATTTCTCTTTCGGCAGTAACTTTGTTTCCATCAATATTCAGCGAGACTACTACTGTGATGCATGAATACGATAAAAATTCTGCAGTTAACTGTGGTACTGCGGAATTGTCATAATCAACAGATTGCTTGCCACAAAATACTAACTCGCAACCGAGTGATTTAATTTCTTCTGCAAGTGCTTTTGCAATTCCGAATGAATCTCTTGAATTTTCATCTTTTAATAAAATTCCTTTATCTACTCCCATTGCAAGAGCTTTTCTTATTGTTTCTTTATTGGAATCTCCGCCGACACTAATTGCGGTTACTTCAGAGTCGCCGCCAAATTTTTCCTTCATTTTAAGCGCTTCTTCAATAGCAATCTCATCATATGGATTTACAACGTAGGTAACTCCCGAGGGATCAATTGTTTTTTCATCTGCCCCAACTTTTACTTTAGTAGCAGTGTCCGGTACATGGCTTACACATACTGCTATTTTCATCTATCCTCCGTTATTTAAGTTAATTTAGAACAAAAAATAATCATACCCTCCTATAAAATCAAACCTATGGTGCGTTCGATATCAACTGATACATAAATTCTTTTATTTGTTATTTACTTCATTTAATTTCAATTTTTTATTTAATATTTTTGCAACATGGAATTAAAACCTTCAAAAGAATCGCGATTAGATATTTTAGAAAAAGAAGATGTTAAAGTTAGTCTTTCCTGTAAAGTTATTCTTTACAATGATGACTGGCATACTTTTGATGAAGTTATATTTCAATTGATAAAAGCTCTTGGCTGTACTTATGAAAAAGCAAGAGCATGTGCTTTTGAGGTTCATGTTAAAGGTAGTTGTGTTGTGTTTAACGGTGATATGAAAGAATGTCTTAAAGTTTCCTCAGTACTCGAAGAAATTGCGCTTAATACACAAATTATTACGTGAGATTATCACTTAGTGTAAAGCAATATTCATTGTAAAAACCTCCACTTATCTATATATTTCATTTCTAATTTTTAAAAGAAAGAATTCGATGACTAGTCGTATAGATGACTTACGTAATATAGCCATTATAGCTCATGTTGATCATGGTAAGACCACTCTTGTAGATCACCTGTTAAAACAAACAGGGGCATTCAGATTAAACCAGCAGGTTGAGAAACGAATAATGGATTCAAATGCCCTGGAAAAGGAAAGAGGAATTACAATCCTTGCAAAAAATCTGAGCATACACTATAAAAATTGTAAAATTAACATAATTGATACCCCCGGTCATGCTGATTTTGGTGGTGAAGTTGAGAGAACTCTTAGAATGGTGGATGGCGTTCTGTTGCTTGTTGATGCAGCCGAAGGACCATTACCCCAAACAAAGTTTGTTTTGAAAAAATCGCTCGATCTGGGATTAAAACCTATCGTGGTGATTAATAAAATTGACAGAAAAGATGCAAGACCTAATGAGGTACTGAATGAAGTGTTCGACTTGTTTGTAAATCTTGGAGCCTCAGATGATCAGCTTGATTTTCCTTACATATACACCATTGCAAAACAGGGAATTGCCAGGCTTAATCTTGAAGATGAAAGCGATAATCTTCTGCCGTTGCTCGATGTTATAATTGAAAAGGTTCCCAAACCATTTGTTGATCTTGAGTCACCGTTCCAGATGCTTATTTCTGCAATTGATTATAATGATTACCTTGGCAGGATAGGAATTGGAAGAATTCATAAAGGCGTTCTTCGAAACGGTGATAACATGATCCTGATAACAAAAGAAGGGAAGAGAATTGAAGCAAAAATCACAAAACTTTATTCCTTTGAAAGTATCAAACGAGTTGAAGCTGATGAGTTATCTTCCGGTGACATCGGAGGAATAGCAGGTCTTGAAGATGTAGATATTGGGGACACCATCACCAGTCCGAAAAATGCTGTGCCGCTTCCTTTTGTAGCAATAGATGAACCCACAATTACCATGAATTTCATGGTTAATAATTCACCGTTTGCAGGGCTGGATGGGAAATACGTTACAACAAGAAATATTAGTGAAAGATTATCCAGGGAATTAAAATCGAATGTAAGCTTAAGGGTTGAGATGACGGATTCTCCTGAGATATTTAAAGTAAGCGGAAGGGGAGAACTCCATTTATCAATTCTGATAGAAAATATGAGAAGAGAAGGATATGAACTTCAGGTTACCCGACCGGAAGTAATTATGAAAAAAATTGATGATGTATTATGCGAGCCGATGGAACATGTTATAATAGATGTACCGGAAGAATTTGTTGGAATTGTAATTGAAAAACTTGGTAAGCGCAAAGCTGAAATGAAGAATATGCTTACCTTTAACGAAAACACGCGAATAGAATTTATTATTCCATCGAGAGGATTAATCGGGTACAGATCGGAATTTATGACTGATACTAAAGGAACGGGAATCCTTCACCATAATTTTCATGGGCATTAACCTTATAAAGGCGAAATAGTTCATAGACAGCGGGGAGCTCTTGCTGCAATGGAGGCTGGTACGGCATCTGCATATGCAATGTTTAAATTGCAGGAAAGATCTGTTTTCTTTATTGAACCGGGAACTAAAGTTTATGAGGGAATGGTAGTTGGAGAAAACTCTCGTAATAACGATATGTATGTTAATGTCACTAAAACCAAACAATTATCAAATATGCGTTCTTCCGGAGCAGATGAGGCAATCAGGCTGGAACCGCCAACAATCCATACCCTTGAACAGGCTATTGAATGGATTACAGATGATGAATTTGTGGAAGTAACACCTCATAGCATCCGGGTCAGAAAAAGATATTTGACTGAGATGGATAGGAAGAATGCAAGGCTTGCAGAGAAACAAAAAGCAGCCGAAGTAGCAGTTTGAGAAAATTTTAGTAGACGCCTGATCGGGCGTCTTTTTTATTGAATGAATATTATAAAGTTAAACTAAATAAGGAGATTATTTATGGCAGAAACAGCGATTAAAAATCTGAAACCCGAATTAATTTGGAAAAGATTCTACGAAATTACTCAGGTTCCCCGTCCTTCCAAAAAGGAAGAGAAAATAAGAGAACATTTGCGTTCATTCCTGAAAGAACAGAATGTTTCATTTAAAGAAGATAAAGTTGGAAATATTGTTGCCAAAGTTCCGGCAACAAAAGGATTGGAAAATTCCCCTACCATTATCTTACAGGGTCACGTTGATATGGTATGTGAAAAAAACAAAGGAACCAATCATGATTTTGAAAATGATCCAATAAAAATAAAAAGAGAAGACGGGTGGATAACAGCTGAAGGGACAACACTTGGAAGTGATAATGGAATAGGGGTTGCTGCTGCTTTAGCCGTAATTAATGATACCGAAACTGTGCACGGTCCTATCGAGATTCTTCTAACTGTGGATGAGGAAACCGGAATGACAGGTGCTAACTATCTTGAGCCGGGGATGATTACGGGTAGCATAATGTTGAACATGGATTCAGAAGAAGATGGAGCCTTTTATGTCGGATGTTCAGGCGGAGTTGATACTGTAGCTTCCTTTGAATTAAAAACAATGGATGCACCTTCCGGTTATACAGCATATGAAATAATGATTACCGGTTTAAAAGGAGGACACTCGGGACTGGATATTAATTTAGGAAGAGCTAATGCCATAAAGTTATTAGGTCGTACTCTGAGTAGAATTCCGGGTGCAGATATACTTATCAGTTCACTTTCCGGAGGAAGTTTAAGAAATGCTATTCCCAGGGAAGCAGAAGCACTCGTGATGATAAAAAATGGTGAAGAATCAAAAATTGAGAAGTCAGTTGTCGGATTCCAACAGAATCTTCTAAATGAATTTAAAAAATCAGATAGCGGGTTAAAGATCATTTTCAAAAAATCTGATAAAAATCCTTCTAAAGTCTTCACTACAGAATTCCAGACTAATATTATTAATCTTTTACTGGCTCTCCCTCATGGGGTAATAGCTATGAGTCAGGATATTCCGGATCTGGTAGAAACCTCAACAAATTTTGCAACTATTTCAACAGAAACTGGAAAGTTGAGTATCAGTACAAGTCAAAGAAGTTCTATTGATAGCGCTAAAGATTATATTGCATCAAACGTAAAAGCAATCCTGGAACTGGCTGATGGAAAAGTTTCTGTGGGTGATGGTTACCCCGGATGGAAACCTGATATGGATTCGGCTATTCTTAAAACTTCAAAGGAAGTTTTTAAAAAACTTTTTAATAAAGAACCTGAAATAAAAGCTATCCACGCCGGACTTGAGTGTGGAATTCTGGGAGCTAAAAAACCAGGTTTGGATATGATCTCATTTGGTCCTACTATTCAAGGGGCGCATTCTCCAGATGAAAAAGTTAATATTGATACTGTCGAAAAGTTTTATGATTTGTTAAAAGGAATTCTTAAAAGAGTTGCTGAGCAGAAATAAAAAATGTGAGATTAAAACTAAGGCTATCTGTAAACTCAGATAGCCTGTTTTATTTCAAATTCTTTCTCAGAATAATTTACACATATCTCACACTGACAAAGGTCATAGATTTCTTCATAACCATAATCAATGGTCAATTCCTCATCTGGTTCAATATCCCGATCTGCCACGAGGAATAATGTTTCATCATCCCTGTCGTATATCTCACAATTATAATCACAATTATGATTAATAAATTTAATCTTCTCAGTTTTTTCTGTATCGATATAAGTTTCCCCATTCCAGAAAATATAAACGTTTCCAAATTCTTCTCTTCGTTCACATTCATCACCTGAAATTACGTCTCCCTTAATGATCATAATTTTTTTACCGGCAGAGATTTTAACCGAAGTAAATAAACCCGCTCCGTGTATTCCAGATCCATTAACATAAAGATTTTTTTCAAAAAACAAATTTTCTTCACTCAAACTAAAATTCATCCTTTCTTATTAAAAATGCATCGTTCTTCAATAATCATAATAATGAAAAACCGAAATAATTTTCTACAAACCATAAATTTACACAATTTGTACTGATTATAAAAAAATGATTTAGAATTTTGATTTATATAATATGTTATAGTCTTATATCTTTTTATTATTCTAATGAAATAAAATTAATAGTATCGGAAATTATGATTAAACAGAGGTTAAAAAGTATCTGGGAATTTACAAAAGACGTGTTTAATAAATTCATAGACGACAAATGTCCAAAACTGGGAGCAGCGCTTTCTTTTTATACAATATTTTCTCTTGCACCGATAATTGTTATCTCCATCTCAGTTGCCGGATTAATTTTCGGGAGAGAAGCAGCAAGAGGTGAAATAATTGTGCAGATTCAAGATCTTGTTGGTTATGAGGGAGCGAAGGTAATTCAAACTGCTTTGAAGAACGCACAGTACTCTAGTCAAGGCGTAATTGCAATTACTATAAGTTTTGTAGCACTTGTAATCGGTTCCACTATTGTATTTGTAGAACTTCAGGATTCGTTAAATATTATTTGGAAAGTAAAGCCAAAACCGGGGAGCAGCGTTATTAAAGGTTTATTGAAAGACAGAGTGCAGTCATTTGTGATGGTAATTGCTACGGGTTTCCTGCTTCTAGTCTCATTGGTTATCAGTGCAGTGATTTCCGGACTGAACAATTTTATCAGCTCAGGTTTCTTTAATATCCCTAACTCGATTCTTGATTTCTCAGATATTGTTATTTCTTTGTTTATAACTTTTCTGCTTTTCATGATGATATTTCGTTTTTTGCCTGATGTTAATATAGGGTGGAGACATGTCTGGGTTGGGGCATTGGTGACTTCGGTTTTCTTTGTGCTTGGGAAATATCTGATTAGTCTCTATCTTGGTACCAGTAGTCTTGGTTCTACATATGGTGCTGCAGGTTCTCTGGTTATTTTTCTCTTGTGGGTTTATTATTCAGCACAGATTTTATTCCTGGGAGCAGAGTTCACTCAGGTTTATGCAAACAAATATGGTGAAGGAATAAAACCGGCATCAAAATTTATGAAATATACTGAAGAAGGTATTTTAAGTGAAGGAACCAGTGATAAAAATACTTCAGGATAGTTTGTACTGCATTCCGGCAACCTTAACGTCATTGCGGAAAACTTCTTCCGATTTTACTTTCCCGTATTCACTATATGTGGTCCATTTCCCATTTTTCTTCCCATCAATATAGTAACCTGTAGCTTTTAATTTACCATCGGGATAATACCATGACCATTTATCATTTGTTAAATCATCTTTGAAGTATCCGTTGGATTCAAGTTGTCCATCAGGATAAAAATACTGCCATAACCCCTCATTTTTATTGTCCTTAAGCTGTCCGTTTATAAGTGTTTTTCCATTCGGAGAGAAAATTGTGAATTCTCCGTTCTTCAATCCCTTTACCACATCATATTCCATGATTTGAGTATTTATAACATCGTGAACTTTTCCTGTAAAGGGTTTTCCATCGTCAATAGTACATATCAATCCATTCTTCAATACAATATAATTGGTTTCCGTGGCAACAGTTGATTTGGGAGTATTCGTATTGAGGGAATAGAAAATAAAGATTAAAAGTAGGCAGGAATAAACTAGCAGACCTGCTCTGCACCAGAGTAGATGTAATTTTTGCATAGTATTAAAATAGTTAATGACACAAATAATTTGGCTGCTACTCCACCCCAACCAGAATTAGTTAATTCATATTACAAAATAATTCTTTAAACCGAAATAGTATTGAACACATTTTTTTCAAGAATCTGCTTCTCTTTAAAGAGAAGATAAATTACCTGTTTCTCACTATTGAAAATATTAACAACAAATATTGCTTGAATACTTGTCCCTAATTCTGGTTTACTTTTTGTTGAAGGAATGCGGAAAATTGAAAATTTTATGATCTATACTGAGATATATAAAAGAATTTTTATGAAATTTAACTGGAAACTGGAATATTTTGTTAATATTTTAAACAAAATCAAAAAAACGTGGGAGTAGTTATGTTTAAATCATTTGTTATAATTGTCCTCTTTTCAACACTCGTTCTATGTCAGGAAGATACAACCCCGAAGCATGGATTTGTTGGTGCTGCAACTTGTGGTATGTGTCATAAGACTGAAAAACAGGGAAATCAGCTTGGTATTTGGGAAAAATCTCCTCATGCACAGGCATATAAAACACTTCAAACTGCAGAAGCAGATAAAATTGCTAAAGAAAAAGGTTTCAGTACTGCAGCCGCAAAAACACCTGAATGTCTTAAATGTCACGTTTCAGGATATAATGTTGATGCTTCCTTACTTGGAAAAAAATTCAATATGGAAGATGGTGTACAATGTGAAACCTGCCACGGACCAGGGGAAGATTATAAAAGTATTAAAGTTATGAAGGATAAAGAGCAGGCAGTTGCAAAAGGATTAATACTGCCATCTGATATTAACACTTTCTGTGTAAAGTGTCATAATTCCGAAAGCCCGACTTTCGATAAAAATATGGATCTGGCTAAGATGTGGGATAAAATTAAACATCCAATACCTGGTAAATAATAATTTAGTTTTACTTGATCCTGAATAACAAAACAGACTTATGAAAAAAATAATTTTTTACAGTATCTCCTTATTTTTTATTGTAACATCTGGATATGGTCAGAATTTAAATGGCAGATTTTCATCTGCCATTTATTCTTTTGAGAGGTTCGATTCTGTTGATGCCTCGCAGACTTATTTTCATGCCTATGAGATGTTGGCTTTAAATTTAAATAAGGATAATTATTCTTTAAGAACTTACCTGAACTTTGAAAGTGACCTTTCACAAGATCTTAAAGATTACCCCAGGCTAAGATTTTATAACCTTTATTTTGAAGCAAGAAAAGTTCTGGATGCCTTCACTCTGAAATTAGGAAGACAGCCAATAATCAATTCAGTTGCTGGCGGTCTTTTCGACGGAATTAATGTTGATTTCAAAAAAGAGGATTATAAAGTTACAGGTTATTACGGTGGAAATGTTCCTGCTTATCAAAAACTTGAAGTTACTGAAAATTGGAATGATGATTTTATTGCGGGGGGTAAATTTGTTACAACTGCATTGCAGGATTTCCGGTTTGGATTGAGTTATATCAACAAAAATTTTAAATCTCAGGAATATATGGCTACCAGGCTGGATGCTGATCTTAACCCAATCCAGGTTTTAATTGAAAACAAATCAAATCAGTACCAATTTGCTTCAGCAGAAGTTTCTTATGAAATGCCAAAAACATTTACGGTTGATACAAGATATGATTATGATCTGAATTTTATGCAGACTTCAAAATTTGAAGTTTATGGAACCTATGATAAACCGGAGAAGATTGATTTTAATCTTTACTACAATTACAGATGCCCTAAGATCAGATACAATTCAATTTTTTCTGTCTTTGATTATGGAAACACTCAGGAAATAGAAGCTGGTGCTAACTATAAATTAAATCAAATTTTTACTTTTACTGGTAAAGTTGCGAATGTAACTTACACTGATGAAAATTCTCAGAGAATAACCGTTGGTGCTATTACGAATTACGGCAGCCTGACCTATAGAAAAAATCTTGGTTACGCAGGTGAAATGGATGCAGTATCACTTTATTCTGCTTACACATTTTTGGAAGGATTATTAACGCCTTCGCTTGGACTTTCTTTTACTAATTATAAATTATCAGATAATGCCGAAACTGATAACTTGACAACACTTCTGGCGGGTGTGAATATAAGACCTTACAGGACTTTATCACTTGATCTTCAGGGCCAGTATTTAAATAATAAAATTTACAAAGATGATATCCGTCTTTTTGCAAAATTAAATTACTGGTTTAATACAAATTTTTAGCAGATGCTTTATGAAATTAAAATTCTTCTATATAATACTAGCAATAGGTTTGATTACAACAATAATCCTTTCTGCATTTTCATCTGCTCCGGATACCGGGCAAACTGGAAATGATAAAATCATTAAGTTCTCGCATAAGTTTCACAGTGATATAACTGACTGCGCTTCTTGTCACACTGCTGTTTCTAAAAGCACAAGCTTAAAAGATAATTTACTCCCTAAAATGGATGATTGTGCACAATGTCATGATGTTGAGGATGAAAATAATTGTACATTGTGTCATTACGATGATGTTTATGAACCTCTGCAGCAGAAACAATCAGGATTAATTTTCAATCATAGTTTTCATGTCGGGGATAAAAAAGTCGAATGTTCAGTCTGTCATAAAGGTATTACTGATGTAGATTATGCATTCAAAGCAGAGCAGCCATATCCACAGATGAATGACTGTTGGTCATGCCATGGCACAACTAAGGTTGCAGCAAATGCATGTGAAGCCTGTCATATTTCTACTGCCGGACTTTTGCCACAGTCCCATAAGAGTGCGGATTTTATTCATTCGCATAAATTTGCAGCACGTGAATTTGATGCTAATTGTATAATGTGTCATGATAACCATAGTTGTGAAGAATGCCACGACGGTACCACTATGTTAACAGAAAAGAATACAGCAGATGATTTTTATCAGCCGTACGTTCCAAATAATTCTGTTGATGGTCCAAAACAGCAACAGATCACCAGGGTTCATCAATTAGATTACAGGTTTACACACGGAATTGATGCGAAAGGAAAAACTGCTGAATGCCAGACTTGTCATAATATTGAAACATTTTGTACAACCTGTCATCAGGCGGATAATAATGATTTTGAATTGGGAGGGGTTGCACCTGCTTCTCACTTAAAACCTGGTTTCTTCACAATTGGAGTTGGCACTGGTGGTGGGGAACATGCTATTCTTGCAAGAAGAGATATTGAATCCTGTATTTCATGTCATGATATTCAGGGTGCCGATCCTACGTGTATTACTTGTCATGTTGATAACGATGGAATTAAAGGAACAAATCCTAAAACTCATCCCTCGGGATTTATGCGGGATACTCACGGTGATTGGCATGATAATTCAGGTTCTGTATGTTTCAATTGCCATTTAGGTGCATCTCCACAAACACCTGCAGGCGTTGGGTTCTGTGGATATTGCCATGACTCTAATCCACATTGATAAAAACGGAAAAAGTTATGAAGTATAAATTTATCTATATAGTTTTAACGATTGTTGCAGGTATCTTTTGGGCAGGTTGTAGCGAACTTCAATCTGATCTTCCCCAGGCACCTTCGACTCATTTTCATGGTGAAGGGTCATTAAATTCCCAATCATCACAGTTTCACGGTAAACTTGTTGCAGATAATCCGGAAGGATTGGATGAATGCCGGCAATGTCATGGCGTTGATTTTTCTGGTGGAATAACTAAGGTTAGCTGTAAAACTTCAAACTGTCATCCTACAATAGATGTGCATCAAGCAGGGATAGTTGATACTACGTCTCCAAATTTTCATGGAAAATATATGGCAGGTATAAACTGGGATATTCTTAAATGTGCAAGCTGTCATAATGCAGATTTCTCAGGAGGCATTGCTTCACCATCCTGTTTATCTTGTCATACTCAGGAAAACGGACCTGAAGCCTGCAACACCTGTCACGGCGATCCTGTTGATGGAGGCCATATTTTCCCGCCGCAGGACCTTGAAGGTAATACTGCAACTACTGCTCCGGGAGTTGGTGCACATGTTGCACATTTGGTTACAAATAATTTAATGGGTGATATAAGATGTTCTAACTGTCATAAATTCCCTACAAGTTTTGATGCACCCGGCCATATAGATTCTCAGCTCCCTGCAGAAATAACCTTTGGTAGAAATGCGGTATTCAATCATGGCATAAATTCAACTTACGATTATGCAAATCACTCCTGTGCAAATACTTATTGTCACGGTAATTTCGTATCTAAAAGAGATACATCTCAGTATCAGTTTATATATGTAGATAGTACAGGTGCGCCATCAGATTCTATGTATGGAAATAATGTAACAGTTGTCTGGAACCAGGTAGATGGTACACAGGCCAAATGCGGAAGCTGTCATGGTTTACCACCTATAGGACATCGTTTCCAAACATTTCCATCAAGTTGTGTAATCTGTCATACAGGAGTTATTGATGCAGAAGGAAATATAGTTGATTCGACAAAGCATATAAATGGACATATTGATGTTTTTGGAGAATAAAATATTCATTTTATAAATCTCTCAAAGCCGGTTTTTTAACCGGCTTTTTTATTGCTCTGATTTATTAATAGAATGATATATTATTCATTTATAGTAAAGCTTGACTGTTTTTTTTATATTTGCATTCTCTTTCGGAAAGGTGCAGGAGTGGTTTTCAGCTAAAGGCTGATCCGCCTAAGGCGGAAACTGGCATCAGGCTAAAAAATATGTACTATGTTTATGTATTGTGGAGCGCAAAAATAAAAAAGAGATATATTGGCTCAACGGAAAATCCTGAGAAGAGACTAAAAGAACATAATCGAGGTAGTAATAAATTTACAAAGGGAGGAATTCCCTATATAAAATTATATCAAGAGGAATATGCGAACAAGACAGAAGCAATAAAAAGAGAAAAGTTTTTGAAAACTGGAATAGGAAGATTCTGGTTAGATGAAAATGTTTAGAAATTCTCTCGGAAAGGTGCAGGAGTGGTTTTCAGCCAAAGGCTGATCCGCCTAAGGCGGAAACTGGCATCAGGATAAAAAATATGTACTATGTTTATGTATTGTGGAGTGCAAAAATAAAAAAGAGATATGTTGGCTCAACGGAGGATGTTGAGAAGAGACTGAAAGAGCATAATCGAGGTAGTAATAAATTTACAAAGGGTGGAATTCCGTGGATAAAATTATATCAAGAGGAATATCCAACGAAAACAGAAGCAATAAAAAGAGAAAAGTTTTTGAAAACTGGTATTGGAAGATCGTGGTTAGATAAAATGTTAGAAATTCCTCGGAAAGGTGCAGGAGTGGTTTTCAGCCAAAGGCTGATCCGCCTAAGGCGGAAACTGGCATCAGGATAAAAAATATGTACTATGTTTATGTATTGTGGAGTGCAAAAATAAAAAAGAGATATGTTGGCTCAACGGAGGATGTTGAGAAGAGACTGAAAGAGCATAATCGAGGTAGTAATAAATTTACAAAGGGTGGAATTCTGTGGATAAAATTATATCAAGAGGAATATCCAACGAAAACAAAAGCAATAAAAAGAGAAAAGTTTTTGAAAACTGGTATTGGAAGATCGTGGTTAGATAAAATGTTAGAAATTCCTCGGAAAGGTGCAGGAGTGGTTTAACTGGCACGCCTGGAAAGCGTGTGTGCGGGCAACCGTACCGAGGGTTCGAATCCCTCCCTTTCCGCAAAAATTATTAATTGAAATTGCTTAATGGAGAGATGCCGGAGTGGTTGAACGGGGCGGTCTCGAAAACCGTTGTGGGACGTTTGTTCTACCCAGGGTTCGAATCCCTGTCTCTCCGCTGAGTTCTCGCGAAGCGACTCCTTTGGAGGAATCTCTCTCTCCGCTTCTTTTTTTAACAATTCAGGGTTCTGGCAAAGCCATTCCTTCGGAAGAATCCCTGCCTCTCCGCTTGTTTAGAAAAAATATTGAATTACTTTTCTATAATTCTAATTGTGATATTTTAATCTCTCCCGGATGCTTTTATGTATCTTCTCACTTTAATAAATTTATAATTACTAATAAAATCATTTTGACTTATGAAAACTTTATTCTTTCTCTTAATCGGATTAACTCAATTGACTGCTCAATCAATTAATTTTAAGGATTTTTTCATCGATCAGACAATGCGGGTGGATTACTCTCACACAGGTGATGCAAAATCAGAGCTTGTTACGCTGGATCATATTTACAAATATGGTATTTGGGCTGGAAGTCTGAATAATTTAATTGATAATTTTAACAACGGTGCCTATTACTACAAAATTTATGATGAAGCTACGGGTAAGCTCATCTATTCAAAAGGGTTCGACAGTTACTTTAAGGAATACCAGACAAGTGAAGATGCAATCAATGGAATAAAAAAAGCATTCCAGGAGAGTGCAATAATTCCGTTTCCACAAAAGAAAATTAAATTCGCTCTTGAAAAAAGGGACAGCCTGAATCACCTGAGCGAAATATACTCAACCATTATTGATCCCAATGATATTTATATAACTGATGAAGCTGTCAATAGTAATGAAGTAAATGTATACAAACAATTTTACTCGGGTGACCCGCACAAAAAAGTTGATGTTGTAATAATAGGAGAAGGGTACACTAAGGATGAGAAATCAAAGTTTGAAAAAGACCTGAAACATTTTACAGATCTGTTTATTAACCAGGAACCTTATAAATCTTTAAAAGATAATTTTAACATTTACGGAATATTTAAAGCTTCCATCGATAGTGGATGTGATAATCCCGGGGCAGGTATTTATAAAAATACTTTGTTGAGTACAACTTATTATTCTCTAGGATCAGAAAGATATATTCTCACGGAGGATAATAAAGCACTTAGGGATGTTGCGGCAAATGTTCCTTACGATGCTATCTATATAATGATTAACGAATCCCGTTATGGCGGTGGCGGCATTTACAATTTTTATTGTACATTTATTACAGATAACCAGTTTAGTGATTATATCTTTTTACACGAATTCGGGCATTCATTTTCCGGGTTAGCTGATGAATATTACACTTCAGATGTAGCTTACAATGATTTTTACCCTAAAGGTGTTGAACCCGTTGAACCGAATATAACCCGGCTTCTGGATAAAAATAATTTAAAATGGAAAAATCTTATAACACCAGGGATCGAGATTCCAACTCCGTGGGAAAAAGCTGATTTTGATAAGTTTGATCTTGCCTGGCAGAAACAGAGAAGAGAGTTAAACCAGGAGATTGCAAATGCGCAGCGCAGTATGGCTCCGCAATCAAGGGTTAATGAACTCAAAGATAAATATAACAGGCTTGATAAAGAACATAGTGATGCTATAGATAGTATGCTTCACAAAAGCAGGTATTGGGGAAAAGTAGGTGCATTTGAAGGTGCTGGCTATTCATCCAAAGGTATTTACCGACCGATGATCGATTGTATTATGTTTTCCAAAGGAGCAAAACCGTTCTGCAAAGTCTGTGAAGAAAGTATTAAAAAAGTTATTAAACATTATACCGATTAGTAGTATAGTATTAATCACCGGTAAATATTTAGTAAGGCGGGTTGGGTTATGAAATATTTTTACATATTCATTTTGTTTTATAAGTGTTTCCTACGCACAATATATACCCCAATCTCCTTATCTTCAGAATCCTTCCATGGCAATTCCTTATGTTGATAGCTGTGCTCAATTCTGGACACAGGTGTATGATTCAATTGACGGAGGGTTTTATACGAATGTTGACAGGTACGGAAATGTTATAGCAAGCTGGGGAACAAATAAAGATCTTATTACTCAGTCAAGGGATGCTTACGGTTTTGTCAGAGCTTATATGCTTACAGGGAATGAGAATTTTCTTTTAATGGCAAGACACGCACTCGATTTTATGTATGCTCACGCATGGGATATTGCCAACGACGGATGGTTCCACAGCATTGACAGGTATGGGAATCCTATAAATCCGACTGATAATAAAAGTGCCTTCGATCAGCATTATGCTTTACTTGGAATTGCAGCTTATTTTGAAGCCACAAGAGATACAGTTGACTGGAACTGGTTGATGAGTGGATATTCAAGCAGTGAAAATCATCTCTGGGATACCGATGCCCAGTCCTTCGGGTATTTTGATAACGGAAGTTATGATTGGTCTTCTGTCTCCGGTAAAAGTTTTAATGCCACGGTTGACGCAATTACTACTAATGTTCTAGAACTTTATTTACTTACAGACGACAATAGTTATAAAGACAAACTTCTTCAATTAGCCGATAATATTTTAAATCATCTTTATGCAAGTATGCCGCAGCAGGCAATTGGTTTTGTTGAAGAATATTATTCGGATTGGTCCTGGAACAATAATGAAACGATGACAATAATGGGGCATGTTCTGAAATCAGGATGGTGTCTCGGAAGAATTAACCAGCTTATTCCCTGATACTTCATATGTAAGTGCTGCAAAAGATTTAATTCAAAATGTATGGGATAATGGTTATGATCACGAATTAGGCGGACCTTATAAAGATTTTAACCGGCAGACGGGAGAAATGCTGATGTGGGGACAGGTAGATACCGCAAAGGCATGGTGGCAGATGGAACAGGCAATAACAGCCGGTTTAATGATGTACGAAATTACAGGTGAATCTCAGTACCTTCAGATGGCTGATGAAACGATAAAATTTTTTATGACATATTTTGTGGATCATCAATACGGTGAAGTTTATTCGGACAGAACACGATACGGTGCCCAGATATGGGGAGATGAAAAAGGAAGCAGTTCAAAGGCAGGATACCATTCAATTGAACTCGGTTACTACACTTACTTATATGGAAATCTTTTTTATAAAGGGCAGCCTGTAACTTTGTATTATAAATTTTCTCCGCTGAATTATGACAGGCAATTACTTATGAATCCGCTTGCATTTTCAACTGATAAGTATAGAATTAAGGAAGTTGAAAAAGATGGCACTGCTTATAATGATTATTCAGCAGACACAAGAATACTGAATCTGCCTTCCGGTATTGGCGGACATTTTAAAGTGACTTATGAATTAACAAACCCGGTTTATGTTGCTAACCAAAACACAGTACCGGTTCATTTTAAATTAAATCAGAATTATCCGAATCCTTTCAATCCGACAACAACAATAAGCTATTCAATTGCAAAGAGTGGAAAAGTAAGCCTGAAAGTTTATGATCTTCTTGGGAGAGAAGTGACGACCTTAATAAACGAAGATCAGGCGGCTGGTGATTACCGGGTGACATTTAATGCAGGAAATCTTTCCAGCGGAGTTTATTTTTACATAATGCAGGCTGGAAACTTTAGTGAATCAAGAAAACTTATATTGCTCAAATAAACTTTAATCTAATTCATATAAAAGCATAATCAGTACAGCCATTCGGTTAGTATTATCATTCCTGATCCTTAACTTCTTCCTTCCATCCCAAATCAGTATACATCACCTGAAATTACAATTACCTTTGCCACTGAGAGATAAAGTTAATTAATCTAATGAGGAGGCTCAATGAAAATGTTAGTTAGTTTATGCATAATGTTGTTCCTGATGAATTCATTTACGCCAGCGTACGGAATTAATAGGTCTTCCTTAGAATCTTCTGAGACCAGATCTGCTGCGATCAAAAATCTTTTAATCGGTTTAAGTTCTGATAACTTTGGCTTAAGAACCAGTTCCGCATATGTGCTGGGTGAGATTGAAGCTGAAGAAGCAGTAATACCTTTGATGAAAATGCTGAGAACTGAAGAAAGCGAGAATGCGAGAATTGTTGCAGCACTTGCTTTGTACAAGATCAATACTGATAAGGGTCTTTTTGCAGTTAAACAGGCAACCAGGTTTGATGAAAGTGAAAGAGTCCGGAAAATGTGTACCAATTTTTACAACGAGACTTTAAGAGAGAAATACGGTACAATCGAATTTTCATCAGACAATAGTGAAGTAGCTTTGAAGTAAAATTTTCTTCTTACTTAGATCCTCCTCCTGCCGGGGCGTAATGTCCCGGCTTTTTTATTCAATTCCCTAATACCAAACCAAATTATTTATATTGATGTATCTTAATTAAAAAGTTATGCAGCTTGATAAAACGGAAATAAAAAAAACGTTGTCGCTCGCATATCCTGTTATTATCGGGCAGCTTGGATTTATAATGATGGGAGTGGTGGACAGCATTATGGTTGGCAGCACTGGTGCTGTTCCTCTTGCAGGTGCATCCGTCGGCAACAGTCTTTTTATACTCATCTTTATTGTGGGACTTGGTTTATCAATGGCTGTTACTCCGCTTGTTGCTATTGCAGTTGGCGGAAACCGGTATGAAGAATGCGGAATACTATTCCGGCAGTCGCTGCTTGTTAATATGATTGCCGGACTGGTAATTGCTCTCATTATCGTAATTTGTTCTGATCTTCTTATATATATTGATCAGCCTGGTGCGGTTGTAGCACAGGCGCAATCCTACTCAAAAATTCTCGGCTTGTCTGTAATTCCTTCTATGCTTTTTGCTACCTATAAACAATTCATTGAAGGTTTTTCTATTATGAGACCCGCAATGGTTGTTGTGCTTCTGGCTAACCTTGTTAATATCCTTTTTAACTGGGTGCTTATATTCGGTAAACTGGGTTTCCCGGCATTAGGACTTGATGGTGCAGGCTGGGCAACTTTTGCATCCAGAGTTTTTATGGCTTTGCTGCTGATGTTTTATGTTATGCGGGCAAAACTGTTTAAAGATTATGATGTAACATTTCATTTTAAAAGCATTAACAAAAAAATTATCAGGAAGATTCTTGCACTTGGTCTGCCAAGCGGAATGCAGTATTTCTTTGAAGTAGGGGCATTCTCATTCGCTGTAGTAATGGTGGGCTGGCTCGGCACTTACCAGCTTGCGGCGCACCAGATAGCTATAAATCTTGCTTCAATATCTTTTATGTGTGCTATCGGGGTTTCTGCCGCAGGGAGTATAAGAGTAGGGAATGCAGTAGGGAGGAAGAATATTTCCGAAACAAGACGGGCAGGCTTTACTGCAATAATAGTTTCTGCTTACATTATGGGAACGTTCGGAATTTTATTTATTCTGCTCAGAAATATTTTACCGGCATTTTATATTGATAACACAACAGTTATTTCATTTGCTTCATCAATCCTGGTTATAGCGGCATTGTTCCAGGTCTCAGACGGAGTGCAGGCTGTTGGAATTGGTGTTCTCCGCGGTTTAACAGATGTAAAGGGACCAACCATTATAACTTTTGTTGCTTACTGGATTCTTGCTTTACCAATTGGCTACCTGTTAGGATTTGTCTTTGAGTATGGGATTGTTGGGGTCTGGATCGGACTTTTTCTCGGCTTATCTGCCTCTGCAATTATGCTTACTCTTCGTTTTAATAAAAAGAGCAGGCAGATTGTTGAAGCATGAGAAATCTCCGAAAGTCACCAGGGATTTCAAAATCTAAAGTATCTTTTCCACAAACTATTGATTTAATAAAGCAGAAAAATTAAGTTGTTATAATAAAAATAGCCGAGGGTTATTCAGGGAATGCAAACCGGCAGAAATTATACATATAACTCATCCAGAGGATATATATGCACATATTATTTTTAAAAATTATCTCACCGACAACTTCTCCATGTTCAGACGAACGCTCTGGCATTTTGCGGAGATGATCCAAACGGGACGTCCGGTGGTGCCCGTGCAAGACACCCTGGATGCGATGCGCCTGCTCATCGCAGGAAAGATCGCGAAGCAGGATGGAAAGAAGGTGCTGCTCAGTGACGTATCAGTATAGGGACCTCTTCTATCTAGGCGGAAAGGTGGCGATCGTCACTGGCGGCCTGGGTATCCTTGGCCGCGGTTTCTGCCGCGGGCTGGCGGAATTCGGAGCGGACGTCGCTGTCGTCGATCTGGATGGGGATGCCTGCACCCGCTTTGCTCTGGAGATCGCAGAGGACACTGGCGTCCGGGCGGTCGGAGTGGCCTGTGACATCGCCGATCGAGAATCCGTGCGGACGATGGTCCAGCGGGTCGTGAGTCTACTGGGCGGCGTGCATATTCTGCACAACAATGCGGCTTCCAAGTCGGCGAACCTGGACGCCTTTTTTGCGCCTTTCGAAGACTATTCGCTGGACGAGTGGCGAAAGATCATGGCCGTCAACATCGACGGCATGTTTCTTGTCGCGCAGGCCGTGGGGCAGCAGATGATCAGACAGGGAACCGGCGGGAGCATCATCCAAACAGCCTCGATATACGGCATCGTCGGCTCGGACCCTAGGATCTATGAGGGCTCCTCCTACATGGGCCGGCAGATCAACAACCCGGCCGTCTACTCCACGTCGAAAGCCGCGGTGGTGGGGTTGACCAGACACCTCGCCGCGTATTGGGCGGAACGGGGGATCCGGGTCAATACGCTGGTGCCGGCCGGCGTCGAAAGTGGACAGAACGAAACCTTCAAAGCGCGGTACTCGGCGCGGGTCCCGATGGGCCGAATGGCCCACGCCGATGAGATGGTTGGTGCTCTCATCTATCTGGCATCCGATGCCTCGAGCTACGTCACCGGCCAGAACCTCATTGTCGATGGCGGGTTGAGCGCTTGGTAGCGGGAGTGCGCACGTTATGAGCGCCCAGGCAGATCGCCGGGTCACGATCGTCATGTACCATTTCGTTCGTGACCTGAAGCGCAGCAGATACCCCGATATCAAGGGGCTGCCCCTTGAAGACTTCAGAGGCCAGATCGAGTACGTCCGCCGGTACTACAATGTAATCGGCGTGGAAGACCTGCTTGCCGCGCTCGGTTCAACCGATCAATCCTTGCCACCACGCGCGCTGCTGCTGACCTTTGATGACGGCTACCGCGATCACTTCGACTATGTCTTGCCGATTCTGCGGGAAAACGACCTCACGGCGTGCTTCTTTCCGCCCGCAAAGGCAGTGACCGAAAATGAAGTGCTTGACGTTAACAAGATTCATTTCATCCTCGCCGCCGTTCCTGACAAGGCACGTGTCCTTACTTCGCTCTTCGCCCTGCTCGACGGGGCGCGAGGAGAATTCACCCTACGGGATGGTGACGAATACTATCGGGAGCTTGCGCATCCCAACCGTTTCGACACCGCTGAGGTCATGCTCATCAAGCGACTGCTGCAGCGGGAACTGCCGGAGGCTCTGCGCAAGAGGATCACCGGAGAACTCTTTAGACAGTATGTCACCCAGGACGAATGTGCCTTCTCGCAGGAGTTGTACATGGGCATCGGAGAATTGCGCACGATGAGAGATGCGGGGATGTACGTCGGCAGTCATGGCTTCGATCACTACTGGCTCGATTCCCTGGATGAGCCGGATCAGTCACGTGAGATAGACCTCTCGCTGGCATTTCTCCGTGCAATAGGGAGTGACACAGGGAAGTGGGTGATCGGCTACCCCTATGGCTCCTACAATGACTCGCTTCTAGGCATCCTTAGAAACAGGAACTGCGGAGCCGGGTTCACAACCGAGGTCCGGGTCGCCAACACGGGCAGTGATGACCCGTTGACCTTGCCGCGACTCGACACCAACGATCTTCCCAAACGAGGGGACGCGGCACTTAATGAGTGGACGATGCGGGTATTCGAGGATGATGCTTCGTGAGCGTGATGATGAAGATCCTCGAGGACCTGACCCCGCTAAACCGGACCGTGTGCTCTGCGGACTACGACCGTACCGTGGAATACATGCGCTCGGTGCTTCCGTTCTCGGTTGTAGAGTATCCAGCTCCAGGTGACCACAACGGCTGGGTCATCCCCCCCAAGTGGGATGTCTTGGAAGCGACCATTTCCAAGCAGGGGAAGCTTGTCTATGACGGCACATGGCACCCGCTCGGGGTTATCGCTCTCTCCGCGCCTTTCGAAGGCCGGGTATCGGGGGAGGCGCTAAAGGAGCACCTCTACTACGACCACCGCTACGGCGACTCCCTGACCTTCCACTTCCGGCAGCAGTTTCGAAGTTGGGACCGAGACTGGGGTTTCTGCGTCCCGAAGAATCTATATGACGCTCTGGAACCGGGCGAGTACGACGTCCGCATCGTAACTCAGGAATCACCCAGCACCCTCAAGGTTCTTGTGCACACGCAGGTCGGCTCACTTCCGCACACCATCGCTCTGTGCGCAAACCTCGATCACCCTGGTGTCGCCAATGATGGGCTTGCCGGGGTGGTCGTGGGCGCTGAGGTGCTCCGTCGTCTACAGGGCCACCGAACGCAGTACACGTACAAGTTGGTGCTCGCACCCGGCATTATCGGCAATGAGTACTATCTAGGCCGACTCCCGCCCGGGGAGCGACAAGAGATTATCGAATGCCTTTGCTTATGGATGCTCGGGTCGCGGACGGAGCTGGCCCTGCAGGACTCACGAGAGTCACGGTCCAATATCGAGCACGCGCTCGCCAAGAGTATGGGCGATCGGGGAATACCACATCGGCGGGGCGAGTTCGAGAGCATCATTATCAACGACGAGTACATCTGGGAAGCCTATGGCATTCCCACCTGCTCGTTGTCCCGCTTCCCTTACCCGGAGTACCATTCGTCGCGCGACGATATTTCGATCATGAGCGAGGAACATCTGGAGGAGGCGGTCACCATCGTGCTCGGCGCGATCGAGGATTTGGAAACCACTCCATTGGTAGAGAAGCGGTTCGAAGGAAACATCTGCCTGTCAAATCCGCGCTACGACCTGTATGTCGATCCTGGCCAGGTCTCTTTCGGTGAACAGATCAGCGGGGAGCAGCGCCGGCTCCGTATGTTGCAGGACTTCTTGCCCACACTGAAGCGACCGGTGACGGCTCGAAGCCTCGCCTTACGCTTTCTGCTGCCGGAAGAAGATGTGTTGGATTATCTGCGGAAGTGGGAGCAGAAAGGCCTTGTGACGTTTTGGGTTGCTCAACCTAAAGAGCCCATGAGACAGGCTCGATCACTCCAGTTGCGAGAGCGAGCGTAGGAGGTCAGCCATGCACGTCCTGTTCATAAATGATTCGACGACCAATCGCAACTGGGGTGGGCGGGCGGCCACGATCTCCCTGAGAACGATGATTTCCAGTTTGGGAGGAGAGATTTCCAGGACGCTGACGATAAACGATATTGCCAGAGTCTCAATCGATAGATCAATCGATGTATTCCAAGAAGAGGGAATATCAAATAGAGACTTAATAAAGTACATATTGCCTAAGCAGATTTTATCACTGAGAAGAAAGTTCGCACCAGGGCTTCTCAGGAATAGAGGTGACACTTTAATACCAATGTCTTGGGAGGAATACCAGCGATGTGTCGATAGTGTTGTTGCTAGCAGTACTCCATGGCCAAGATTCTTGTACTCACTATCTAACGTGGATGTCGTAGTCATCTACGGTAACGGTGACATGTATGGAAATCATATCGTTCCACGCACTCTTCTCTTCCTAGGATATTTGGCGAAGATGTATTTCGATATACCTGTGATTATGGTGAATCATACGGCTGACTTCGATCACCAAGACTTGCTGCGAGTTGCAGTGGAAGTGTATCCGTTGTTTGATGACGTCGTGTTCCGCGACCCAGTCTCGGCGGAACGGTATGGGAAGCTGTTTGAGGGCAGGTTCGCCGCGGACACAGCGTTTTGGTTCAAGCCGGCTCCGCGGGCTGCGTGGGCGCGACTGGCTTGTCGTCCGACCTACTTCGATGTGTGGCCGGACACGGCGTCCTTTGACCCTTCGGAACCCTACTTGTGTGTGGGGGGTTCCTCGGTCTTTGGCTTGGTGGAAAGAAGAGAGACTATTGTTAGAGAATATCTGCAACTCATAGAACACCTTCAATCTGTGTATGCCGGACAGATTGTCCTAACCGCTTCGGACTATGTCGACCAAACCGTATTTCGCCCGATTGCCAAGACGCTTGACTTGCCTCTGATTGGGGCAGCGACGCCGGTTCAACAAGCGGTGGACATTGTCGGGAACGCCGACGCCTACGTCGGGGGCAGGTGGCATCCGAGCATATTCGCGCTGCGCGGAGGCACACCCCTTATTGCCCTTTCGTCGAAGACATTCAAGATGCGCGCCCTGGCCGACATGGCTGGGTTGTCGTCGGCCACGTTCGATGCCCTGGCTCTTGATCGTGAGGCCGGGGGAATCGGCGAACGACTCTTGTCGTACTTGGAGCAAGGCAACAGTCTGAGGGACCGACTCCGCGTCTGGGCCGACGAGATGGCGGAGAACAGTTGGGAAAACGTCGCCTACCTGCGGAGATGGGGGTAGCCGCTTTCACAGGCCCTGCACGGGCGGTAAACCACCGGCCTCGGTTGTTGAAAACGGCCCTACTATCGGTGCCCAATCACTCGTACGGGGTTACCGGCGGCGACGGTATAAGGTTACACAGTCTTGGTTACAACGGAACCAACTCCGACAACTGCAGCCGGCCTCCGATTAGCCCTGGGTTCCGATGGTTTGCCGGTGCGCTCTTGTAAGCGTTATCCTGTGTGAGAAAGAAAACTTGTTCGCCCATCATGACGCTGCTGCCGATTGAGACGTGTGGGGTCCAATCTCGCCTCCACGCCAATGCCGGAATTGTTGCCGATACAGATTGTATGTTCAGTGTCGAAATACGCTTTGCGTTCTATGTTGACGTTGATCCCGCAGCGCAGAAACAGGTGCCTGCAGCACCGGTAACGAAGCAGGCCGGGTAGCCCCTTCACTCTCCGAGAGACCGGAAGCCACTGAAGCAAGCCGTAGTAGACCAGCAGGAGAGCCGATCTCTTCGGTGAGCGCCAATAGGATGTCATTGGCCCATCTGCCGCACATATTCCAAGGCGAATTGAGAGGACGACGACGCTCTGTGTGTGATGACGAAGTTGGGGCGATCCATAGACAAAGTCCAGTTACCTCTGACTTTCCACGACAGCACTCATGAGGTCCACGTAGGCTCTGATGGCGCGCCTATCGGTGAAATGTTGGGCTCGCGCCTTGAGGTCGGCTTGATTCCGCTTCAGACCGAGTTCATGGACTATCGCGGACACGAGTGACCGGGAGTCGTTGACCGGGACAAGTGTTCCGAACTTTCCTGTACCGGGGCCGCGGAGTTCGAGGATTTCGCGGGGTCCACTTGGGCAGTCCGTTGAGACGACGGGCAAACCGCTGGCAAACGCCTCGACAATGGTATTTGGAAACCCTTCCCACTCAGACGACACAACCCCTAGATCAGCTTGAGCCATGTACGAATATGGGTTGGTGACAAATCCGGGGAGACTAATGAAGGACCCGGCCTCAAGTTCATGAATCAGAGACTCAAGCTTCCCTCTTTCTTCGCCCTCACCCAGAATGACCAATCGAACAGGTCGCAGTTTACTCACCAGCGAAACCGCGTGGACCAGGATGTCAAAACGCTTCTGGCTGGTGAGACGTCCAGCAGCTAGGACGATTGGAGGCCCGCCATCTGCGAACCATGGGTGGCTCAGCGACTCCTGCATCAGGGGCAGAATGTCATGCCCGAACGTTGGGTTGTAGATCACGCGGACCGTCGTTCGAGGGATGCCGATCTTCTCCACAAGATCAGTCGCTACCCCTTTGGAAACGGCCACAACTGCGTCTGCGAGCGGATAAAGAGCCCGCGCCACGAAAGGAAGGGCGAGATCTCGCACATCTGCCGAACGACGGGCGGCAACGCTGAGGGTATTGGCCTCTCGGAGTATCAGCTTAGGTGACGCCCGGGCCAACGAGCGAGCCCAGACAGCAATCAGATTGGCGTGATCCAACGTGGCGAGTAGGACATCTGGTTTCTCCGCATTCAAGTAGTGCGTCAACGGCCTAGCGCTTCTGAGGAGACGTCGGGACTTGAGATCCACTATACGGACAGCGGGGCACAGTCCATCGAGGTTCGGACCGCCAGCATCGGTAAGAACCAGATCGACGGAAAGGCCCGACTGGGCGAAACCATTCGCAAGCCGCCTGAACATCCTCTCTGCCCCACCACCGCCCATGCTCGGTGCGAAGAGCCCAACTCTTGTGGGCCCCTTGTGCCCGTTGCTGGGGAGTCGCCTGACGGGGACGCTCGGCGTTGCAGATTCCGGTGAAGCGCGTCGGAAGAGGGCGTCATTGTGCGGCATCACGCCACCCTTCAATCCTTGAACGTGCAGAGACGCCGACCACCACACTCAGAATGATCCAGCTCATCTTGCTGTAGTAGCTCACCGCTGCCACATCCCAGGCTACTAGCACTCCCAGTACTGTCATTGCCCAGAAAAGCTCCGTTGAAACCAGAGGGTCGCCCGAAGAAAGGTATGAGCGCAGTATAGAAACAAACGCTGACACGTAGATCATAAAGTACGTTAAAATGCCAACAACACCATGATTCACAAGCAATTCTAAATAGTTACTGTGTGAGTACGTCGACCATCCGGACACCGCGCTAAACTGGTCGAGACCCCAACCGCCGAAGGGGCGCTGAAGCCAAAGAGCGATTGCGTCTTTGTAGAGATGTGATCGTTTTACCAACCCGGTGTCGACCACATCTCGTCCCGCAAAATAGTTGGACAGGTCGATAACACGCGAAAACTGAGGTGACCTGTACAGCGCATAACCGACTAGCACAAAGACGACTGCCATAGCGGCAATGATGAGCGGCCGACGACGAATCGGCTGTCTCCAGACCCAGTAAAGAGCCAGACCCGCACCTGCCGCGAGGGTGAACATGATTCCCTTTCGCGATCCGGTGAGGAAGATAATTCCGTATAGGCATAGAGCAATATATGCAAACAGTAGTACCCCCTTGGGAGAACGAAACTTACCTGCCACGCTGCTGAGCAGAATACTTCTGATAGCAAAAATAGCTCCAAACATTAACACATAAGCATATGAATTTGCATTGAGAAGAGTAGACGCTACCCTTCCATCAACTGGGTCAGGATGAAAGTATATAGTATATAAGAATGTCAGTGGTACTACTGCGTACATGGCAGTAGCTACGTATCGAGTACCTCCGTAAAAAGATACAAAGTTAATGAGAATGAATGACAATACAAGCAACTGGAATAGGGTCATAATTCTGGCAACAGATCCTGGTAACCAGTTCGCTTGAAGAAGGCAGAAGCATAGGAAGAGAAGGAACCAAACGAAAGGAACGGGAAAGCAGACTCGTTGGCTTCTTCCAGTCAATTCCACCGCGAACACAACCGCCAGTGTGAGCCCTATAACGGTGGCGATCGTCGAGGTCGTAGGACTTTCAGCGAATAGCACGACTGCCGCCACGTATAGAACGACAAGAGTACCGGTCAGAGGCATGCGCGAGGGACGCCCAAGACGTTGGGAGCGGGTTCCCTCATGGATGGGCATTTCATGAGTAAAGTTCGTCAGCATTGGACTCTCGGGTCGGCTCTCGTGGGCGACGATTCGGTGTAGGCTCAAGTCAGCTGCTTCGCAGAGATATGCGGCGCGTGGAGCTCAGACGCACACGTCTCGTTTCATGTTCAGTTCCGGTAGAGTGGCCTCCGGTAGCATCTGGGCATCGTACACCTCGCATAGTCCGCTTGCACCTGCCGATAGAGTTGCGTCACGCAAGCCTCCGCTTCTGCGAGGCCGAGCCACTCCATGTAAAAACAGGGGGGACCGACGCCACCGTGGCAGGTCCAGAAGCCTCTTCGCCAAGGCCGGGTTTCGGGGCCGGAGGGTGGGGTTGTGCGTTGCAGTTGCCCGGCAGAATCCCGCTCCCTTGGACATCGCCTTACTTTACGCACCGTACCACGGCTCGCCCCACATGGAAGTCGATAATAGCAACTCAGAGCTCTGGATTTTCCTGGCCCCTGACTTTGGAGATGACGCTAAGATGCTTGCCCGAGGGCAGTGGCTCGATCTTTGAAACTATCCTGAGATTCACTAAGCAGTCGTCGCCCATGACGTCTCGGACCAGTGCGCTGACTCCATCCAGCTGTCTGAGGTCCTCTCCCTCAAGCTCTCGAGCCGGCTCCAAATAGACGTCGACGATGCCGGCCTCCTCCTGGATAATTCGAAACCGCTTCAACCAATCCTGGGTGCGAAGCTGGTGGAAGAAGTAGAGCCCGCTGACCCGGGCTCCGCTCTTGGTGACCAAGGTGTCGGTTGTGCGACCAGTCACGCGAGCGATGAGCGGCCAGGTTCGTCCGCAACTGCAGGGCTCATTGGCCCACAGGCCGGTATCCCCGATCCGATAGCGGATAAGTGGCATGGCATAATTGCGAAGGTTGGTGACGACTATCTCTCCCTCCTCGCCGGGATCAGTCGCGCTACCGTCTTGGCGCAGGATCTCAACATGCTGATACGGAACAGCGATGTGCTGGCCTTGGTGCTGCTCGCATTGGCACGCGATGTCGCCCACTTCCCGAGATCCATACCGATCAAACACCGGAGTTCGGAACACGCGCTCAATGGTGTCCCGCATGCTCGGGAAGAGCATTCCCGCAGAAGTCATGATGGACCGAGGCGAATAGACTCTCATGTCAGCTTGTTCGATGAACCGAGACAACTCGTAGGCGCTCTCCGCATAAGCGAGCAGTTGGACCGGACGGAAGTTGTTGATAGCTCGCGCATGAGCGAGCATGTCCTCGTCAGAGAGGCAAAAGGCTCCAAGCCAGGTCTCATTGGAGAGCCATCGCCCGACTCGAGTGCGCAAAGGATTGGCCGATCCGTCAACATCGCGAACTGAGCCCCAGAGAACCACCTTGCGATCGCCTAGCTGGTACCCGGTCCAATCGTCGAAGTGTAACTTCACAGCGATCGTCCAAGCATGGTAATGAGCGTCCTGGACAAAGCGGGCAGGTTCTCCGCTGGAACCGCTGCCTGAATTCACATACCACTTGCGGTGTTTCAGATCCGCTGACTTCAGGTTCTCGAAATGCGTTTGCAGCAGCGCCTTGTCCATGAGGGGTAAAGACGCGAAGCGATCCAGATGGACCTCTCCATCCGCAGAGACTACCCCGCAGTGGCCAACAATTCGGTGATAATAGTCGGTAGAGTGATACGCGTGAAGCAAGAGTCCCTGCAGTTCGTCCTGCTGTAACTTCCTGAGTTCCGGCTCCGGCAGACGCTGGCTCTCATTCAAAAGGGCCAGATTACGAATGACAGGTCCATGAGCAGCTAACCTCAGTCGCCAGATTCGTTTCCTCGCCCAACCCATGGTTCTGCTCCAATTCGAGCTTGGCGTCGTGGCGTTGACAATCACGATGGACCAAGTCGGCTGCCTAGGTCTTAGTAACGAACGGCTACAATACAAGGGCTATTCTCACAGGCAACGGACAGTCTCATGGCGGCCGCTCAGTTTGTCGTTTCCGCTGGTCCCGAAGAGCCGCTTGCGGGCCCAGCCTCATTCGCTCCAGGCCGCTGCCGCCGACGACCGGAAATCTCCCTGCCCTGTTGCCCTTGGTTCTCTGCATGAAGCAGATGTCACACGCGGTGCGCACGGGGATTCTTCCTCGATATCTCTGCTCAGGGACTATATCAAACGCAGCTGCCGAATCCTGTAAGCTCTTTCCTGTGCCCGTCGATACCCGGCCGTTGACGAACAGGAGCAGATGAACTCGATTAGTGCATCGATTGTCGTTGCCGGCGACCTATGTGCTTCGGGACAAATAGGGGACGCTCTTTCCTCACCGGGAGCGAACTCGCAGTGGAGCGACCTCCGCGGGATCGGCAAGACTGGAGATTTCTCCATTGTCAATGTGGAATGCCCGCTAACGGACCATCCAGGACGGATCCTCAAATCAGGGCCCCGTCTCTGGGGACCGGCGAAGTCGGCCATGGGTATCCGAGCCGCAGGCTTCACTGCTGCGTGTCTCGCGAACAACCATATACTCGACGCAGGACCAGCCGGACTGCTCGGGACGATCCGGGCGTGTGGGGCGGCCGGCCTCATGTCCGTGGGGGCAGGCAAGGACTATTTGTCAGCTACCGCGCCTCTGACAACTACCGTTCGAGACCTCAGGCTCAGCGTGCTCGCTTTCGCTGAGAACGAATTCTCAACCACGACCGGCCCATATCCAGGTGCGTGGCCTCTGGACCTGATTGACAACGCGAGACAGATAGCGGAAGTACGGGAATCGAGCGATTTCGTGCTGGTTTTATTCCACGGGGGAGCGGAGAACTACCCCTTGCCGAGTCCTAGACTGCAGAAGGCGTGCCGGTTCTTCGTCGACCAGGGGGCGGACGCCGTTGTTTGCCACCACAGCCATGTGATTGGCGGACATGAGTTCTACAAAGATCGGCCCATTGTCTATGGAACTGGGAACTTGCTCTTCGCCTCGCATGGTGAGGCGACGGACAGCTGGTTCACCGGTTGCATCGTTCGCCTTCACGTGGCTTGTCGCGAGACGTTGCGGATGGAATTGATGCCGTACCGCCAAGACCCCGCGATTCCCAGCATCACATTAACGGCTGGGGCAGAGCGCGAGGAACTGCTTTCTTCGATTGCCGGACTAAATATGATCATCCAGGATCCAGACCGACTGCGAGAGAGTTGGTCGGCGTTCTGTCTGGGGCGAAGATCTCACTTGTTGGGTTCGCTGTTGTGCCTCACAAAGCCCGAGTCCTGGCTTCTGGACCAAGGACTTCTTCCGACGGCTAAACTTCGACTGACGCAGGCACGGCTTGCCCGGTTGAGGAACCTCTTCTCGTGCGAGTCTCACAGTGAATCGTGTGAGCAAGTCCTGCGCGACATGCTTCGGGAGCGGGATGAGAGATCTCTTTGAATGTCCGCCGCGTCGGTGGGAGCCAGAGAGGAGCCGACGGCATTGTTCCACCGCGAACCGCCACGGGTTTGATGGAGGCTCCATCCCTCGAGAGCACGCAGCCGCGAGGACAGGCGGAGATGTTCATCTGAAGTCGAGGAGCGCGTAGTGCGGATGGTCCCCGGATGCGAGGGGTAGCACGACTCCCAAGCAGGTGGCCCTTGGCCCATTTGGCGTCGAACACGAGCATGACCCCCACTTGAACCCATCGCTAGGTTTCCCCAGTGGAGTTCGAGGAGATGAACTGTGGTCAACAGTGCCATATGGCGGGCGAGGAACTCAAGCATTCGAGTCTCTGGCGAACCCCGGCGGTTCACCCCCCGTATGGGAGGCGTTTGGTGAGCGGAAAGGTGGGACATCTCGACAAACGGTCGTTTCCTCAAGGCCATCTCCGGTCAGGCTTCCTGATCTTGTTGACGCTGGTGCTGGTCGGGGCCGGCTTCGTTGGAACGGAAGTTTTGGAAAATAGCGTATACGACGTACGCGCATACGGGGCCAGAGGAGACGGGGTCAGCAACGACTCGGCGGCCATCCAAGCAGCCATCAACGCGGCGTCGGCCGTTGGTGGCACAGTCACCGTCCCTGCGGGAACTTTCGCCGTCAACTCAACCATCAGTCTCAAGAGCGGGGTTACGGTGCGAGGCGCTGGCATCGACCGGACCATCCTTTTCATGCCGAGCAAGACTTCCCCGACAGGCCTGTTCGTTGGTAATGGCGTCAACGATGTCTCTGTCGTTGACCTGACTCTGTCGTCGCCCACCGCCTCTGGTTTCGTTTTTGCCCTGTGGTTCTCACGACACTCCAACGTGACCCTCGAGCGGCTGAAGACAACCGGCGTTCAGTATGCGCTCAAGGCGGAGACGCAAGGGTCTAATCTGACCGTGCGCGACTTCACAGCGCGTGCGAGTGGACAGATATACATCTCCAATCTCACGGGCGGGCTATTCGAGCGTCTGGACCTAGAGATGGTCACTCAGAAGCTGACCGCTGTGACCTTCCACGCCATCTACATGGGGGCGAACAACCACAACCTCACGTTCCGCACGATAAATCTGACCGGCGGGAGCGGGTTCACCCTCCAACTCTACACCGACAGCGGGTGGACGTTACCGTCCGACAACATCAGCTTCGACGGGCTGACGGTCGAGGGTCGCTGGGCTGTAGTCATCGGTTCGGGCTTCCAGGGTGTCACCTTCCGTAACGTCACCGCCCATGCCTCCCTTGCCGATAGTCCCGTGTTCAGCCTGTATGACCCGCGCGATGTCACGGTGGACGGATTCGCAGCGGCGGGAGGAAACGCACTCATCTCGGCCCGAGTCGCATCTCCCCAGGTGATCCGTTTTCAGAACGGTACCTACGACGGCGCATCCTTGCCCTCCTTCCCTTGGCTCACCACCACGAACGTAAGGCTGGGTGCTGCTTCGTCGACTGCTATTACCACGGCGCCACTGAATACCTCTCGCTAAGGCCATCTCTGGGACAATCGACATTGATGAATCGATTCCGCCTTTTCTGGAGGTTCCGTTTCTGGAAAAGTTGGAGTCGTAGCGGTCAGCGGACGGGTTCGCCGCCCAGAACCAGCCGTTCGTGTGCGAACTCCGCCGGGATAATCGTGAACCTAGACGCGCCAACGATATTCTGAAGAGCAACCGCCTCCTCTCTTTGATTATGCTAGATCAAGAATGGCCCGGCGGGTCCGATCGCAAATGGAAGAATTCACTAGGTTCATCGACGAGCACCGTTACCGCTGAGGATTGACCGACCCGGCAGGTTGTTGCCGATCGCCGCCCCCTGCCACGCCGATTCCCATTCCCCCAGCCTTCCTTCATAACGGCTACGCCGCCGTTGCCAGCCGCTCTCACGACCATGCCGTGAGACACAATCGCGTTTCTCACACGCTTCGCTCCTCCATGGCTCTCGGCTGACTCCTCCCGAGCACTCCCGTTGCGCCTTTCTGAGGAAACTATCACTGCACTCTAATGGCACTCTCATTCTCCTCACCAAGACTGGCCCCGTCCAGTTCCCCAGTCAGGAGTGAATGAGTTTGAGGGTAGCTTCGCAAACACGTCAGACGTGCGGGACGCGCCGGCCGCTACGCGGGCGATCAACCGTTCGCTGCGACCGGCAAAGCTTGTCGGTTCTCGGCCCTGTCCTCTCAAGAGCAACGGCCCGAGCAAAGGCAGGCCATCCGCGCAAGTCAGCAGGCGTGGGCATCTTGGGTCAAGCAATTGCGTTAGTTGTCGATAGGGTTGAGTGTAGGACCACAACTCCCGACACGAAAAGGCACACTCGCCGCGAGGTGAGGCCGCAAAGCCACGGGACTCCCAAGGGAGTCAGCCGGGTTGCCGAAGTCCTAAGGGGTCGACCCAGAGGCTTCAGTGCCGTGTCAGGTCGACCACTTAGTTTGGGAGGGCATTTGATGCACAACAAGCCAGGGCATTTGGGCGCGCGGTTCTTCGCCAGAACTCTTCTCCGGTTAGGCTTCCTGATCGCTCTGACGGCGCTGCTGGCCGGAACTGGATTTGTTGGGACTGCGGCCTCAGAAACCGGAGTCTACGACGTCCGCGCATACGGGGCCAGAGGAGACGGGGTCAGCAACGACTCGGCGGCCATCCAAGCAGCCATCAACGCGGCGTCGGCCGTTGGTGGCACAGTCACCGTCCCTGCGGGAACTTTCGCCGTCAACTCAACCATCAGTCTCAAGAGCGGGGTTACGGTGCGAGGCGCTGGCATCGACCGGACCATCCTTTCCATGCCCAATCAGAGTGCGCCGACCAATCTGCTACGCGGGAGCGGAGTCAACAACGTCTCGATTATGGATCTGTCTCTCTCCTCTCCCGCCGCCAGCGGCTTTGTCTTCGCCATTGGTCTCACCAATGATTACTCCAACGTGACCGTCGAGCGAGTGAAAGTGACCGGCTGCCAGTATGCGCTCAAGGCGGACACTCAAGGCAAGAATCTGACCGTGCGCGACTTCACAGCGCGTGCGAGTGGACAGATATACATCTCCAATCTCACGGGCGGGCTATTCGAGCGTCTGGACCTAGAGATGGTCACTCAGAAGCTGACCGCTGTGACCTTCCACGCCATCTACATGGGGGCGAACAACCACAACCTCACGTTCCGCACGATAAATCTGACCGGCGGGAGCGGGTTCACCCTCCAACTCTACACCGACAGCGGGTGGACGTTACCGTCCGACAACATCAGCTTCGACGGGCTGACGGTCGAGGGTCGCTGGGCTGTAGTCATCGGTTCGGGCTTCCAGGGTGTCACCTTCCGTAACGTCACCGCCCATGCCTCCCTTGCCGATAGTCCCGTGTTCAGCCTGTATGACCCGCGCGATGTCACGGTGGACGGATTCGCAGCGGCGGGAGGAAACGCACTCATCTCGGCCCGAGTCGCATCTCCCCAGGTGATCCGTTTTCAGAACGGTACCTACGACGGCGCATCCTTGCCCTCCTTCCCTTGGCTCACCACCACGAACGTAAGGCTGGGTGCTGCTTCGGCAACCACCACTACGGCGCCACTGAATGCGACCGCCAGCTTGAACAAGGTTGGGTTGGCTGTTCCTGGAGCCCCTTTTACAGACATCGATAAGACCGACCAAGAACTCTGGGACGCGGCCGTATACGTCAAACGCCTCGGCTATTTCGAAGGCTATGCTTCGGGTGCGCTTGGAGCGTGGGAGGCCATGAGCCACCGTCACGTCGCCCTGGTTCTCGAACGGGCAGGCGTGGGATCGCGTCCACAGTGGCTGGACGATTACAGCCTGGCCACCCGGGGCGAAGTGATGCAGGCGTTCCCGGGACTCACCTGGTATAGCGGACGGACTGATGAAGAGATTCTACGGTCGCAGATGGTGCGCCTGCTCTACCGAGCGCGGTAGCGCCCAAAGACCAGGACTGCACCCACCACGAGAATGGTCTCTACGGCTACGTCCACCCCCGCCGCCGACGCCCACCTGGAGTCTCAGCGCGCCACTGAGCATCTTGAGCTCTACTGGCGGGAGCGTAAGGCAGGGCAAGGTGGGCATCGTAGTGAAGGTCTCGGTGCCGAACGCGGTCGGTAAGGTGCGATTCTAGGTGGCGTTGGAGACCCCGCCCGCGGACTCAGTATCCTTCATGGGAGCCCTTGATGCGAGTCACGGACCGGCGGATGAGGATGGCTGAGCACTACGCTGTTCTCAAGGGTTCTACGGATACGTGTCGGCTTATGACCCCTGGATCGCCGCCACCCGAGGCGAGGTGGCACAGGCACTCCGTAACCTAACGCATAGGGGCTAGCCTGCCCACTCCCTGCGAGGCCTGAGTGGTGCGGGTGAACTGTACCCAGACAACCACGTCGCCTCGCCGCCTCCCGGGAATAGTTGGGGTACCCCCACGAGGGCTATTCTCCCATGGGGCAACCGTGTACCGGTTGAAGCGTCGCAACGGATACCGGGAGCGCGACTTCGATACCCGGGCCAGCACCATCAATATCCGGGTTCTTGAGGCCAAGGTGGCCGTCTTCCGCTCCCGGACCCTTGGATGCCGGCCCCTATCCCTACGTGTGGCTGGCGCTCTTTCGGTCCAGGTCCCGCGAGGAGGGCCGGGTGACGGGCGTGGCGACCGTCGTCTCCACCGCGGTCTTATGTGATGGCACCGGGCGATCCTGGGGCTCGATATCTTCACGGCGGAAGACGGGGCCGCCTGGACCAGGTTCCTGCGGATCTTGCGGCCCGGCGGTCTCCGGGGTCCGGCCGGTCATCTCCGACGAGCACGGGGGCCTCACCGGCGCCATCGCCGCCGTTCTTCCCAGATGCCGTGGCAGAGGTGCCCACACGCATTTCACCAAGAACCTGCTGTGTCGGGTGCCCTCGATCCGCCCACACCCTTCGTGGCCACACTGGTCAGGACCATCTTCGCTCAACCCTCAGTTGAAGAGGTCCAGGCGCAATTGAAAAGGGTCATAGCCCAACTCGACGACCGGTTCCCGGATGTAGCCCGCATGCTGGAGGAAGCCGCTCCGGATATCAGCACCTTGCCTCCTTCCCGGTGGAGCAAGGACGGCAGGTCTGGTCGAATACCCCTCAGGAGCGTGTAAATCGGGAGATCCAGCGCCGAAGCGACGTGGTCGGGATCTCCCCGATCGGGCTTCCATCCTGCGCCTGGTCGATGCCGTCTCGGCCGAACAACACGACAAGTGGCGGGTGGCCCGGCGCCGCATGAGCCAGGAATCCTCGGCCGAGGCCATGCAACGCCCGGCTGTCCGCCGAAGAACTCGAGGAGGAGGAACCGTTGCTCATGGCGAGCTGACGTAACGAAGGAAAGGATGGAGCATCAGAGTTCGTACACCCATTTGGCAGGACGTGGCCAGGCAGGCCATCCGCGCAAGTCAACAGGCGTGCGCATCTTGGGTCAAGCAATTGCGTTAGTTGTCGATAGGGTTGAGTGTAGGACCACAACTCCCGACACGAAAAGGCACACTCGCCGCGAGGTGAGGCCGCAAAGCCACGGGACTCCCAAGGGAGTCAGCCGGGTTGCCGAAGTCCTAAGGGGTCGACCCAGAGGCTTCAGTGCCGTGTCAGGTCGACCACTTAGTTTGGGAGGGCATTTGATGCACAACAAGCCAGGGCATTTGGGCGCGCGGTTCTTCGCCAGAACTCTTCTCCGGTTAGGCTTCCTGATCGCTCTGACGGCGCTGCTGGCCGGAACTGGATTTGTTGGGACTGCGGCCTCAGAAACCGGAGTCTACGACGTCCGCGCATACGGGGCCAGAGGAGACGGGGTCAGCAACGACTCGGCGGCCATCCAAGCAGCCATCAACGCGGCGTCGGCCGTTGGTGGCACAGTCACCGTCCCTGCGGGAACTTTCGCCGTCAACTCAACCATCAGTCTCAAGAGCGGGGTTACGGTGCGAGGCGCTGGCATCGACCGGACCATCCTTTCCATGCCCAATCAGAGTGCGCCGACCAATCTGCTACGCGGGAGCGGAGTCAACAACGTCTCGATTATGGATCTGTCTCTCTCCTCTCCCGCCGCCAGCGGCTTTGTCTTCGCCATTGGTCTCACCAATGATTACTCCAACGTGACCGTCGAGCGAGTGAAAGTGACCGGCTGCCAGTATGCGCTCAAGGCGGACACTCAAGGCAAGAATCTGACCGTGCGCGACTTCACAGCGCGTGCGAGTGGACAGATATACATCTCCAATCTCACGGGCGGGCTATTCGAGCGTCTGGACCTAGAGATGGTCACTCAGAAGCTGACCGCTGTGACCTTCCACGCCATCTACATGGGGGCGAACAACCACAACCTCACGTTCCGCACGATAAATCTGACCGGCGGGAGCGGGTTCACCCTCCAACTCTACACCGACAGCGGGTGGACGTTACCGTCCGACAACATCAGCTTCGACGGGCTGACGGTCGAGGGTCGCTGGGCTGTAGTCATCGGTTCGGGCTTCCAGGGTGTCACCTTCCGTAACGTCACCGCCCATGCCTCCCTTGCCGATAGTCCCGTGTTCAGCCTGTATGACCCGCGCGATGTCACGGTGGACGGATTCGCAGCGGCGGGAGGAAACGCACTCATCTCGGCCCGAGTCGCATCTCCCCAGGTGATCCGTTTTCAGAACGGTACCTACGACGGCGCATCCTTGCCCTCCTTCCCTTGGCTCACCACCACGAACGTAAGGCTGGGTGCTGCTTCGGCAACCACCACTACGGCGCCGGCAACCACCACTACGGCGCCGGCAACCACCACTACGGCACCAGCAACCACCACCACGGCGTCGACAACCACCAGCACGTCGCCAGCAACCACCACCACGGCGCCGCCGACTACGCCGCCGGCAGCATCTGGCGACGTGGCGCAACTGAGCATCTCGAGTCCGAGTGACGGGAGCGTGGTGCAGGGCAAGGTTGGCGTCGGGATGAAGGTCTCGACGGCCAACGCAGTCGGCAAGGTACGATTCTACGTGGACGATCGGTTGATCGCCACCGATTATCGTGCACCCTATGCGTTCAAATGGACCACCACTTCCGCCGCGCCGGGAAGTACCCACACTCTCTCCGGCAGAGCCTTCACTGCCTCCGGTGCGCAGATAGCGGATGGCGCCATTCGAGTGCAGATCGCTGGCTCCCCCGGAACCAAGGTGCAATCGGCCGCGTCGTCTACACTGGCCGCTACCGACATCTTCCCTGACCTGGCTCAGGGTTCGCCATACGTTGATGCGGTGCTTGCGCTCGCTGAAGCGGGCGTGGTTTCGGGATTCGGAGATGGCACCTTCGGAGAGGGCAAGGCGGTCACCCGTGCGCAATTCGCCAAGATGGCAGCCGGGACGTTGGGGATAGCTGACGGAGAATCCATCCGGACCCCGTTCCTCGATCTCGGTCCTGTCTACGCGGATCTCTATCCGCATAAGTACATCGCTGCCCTCGTCACCCTCGGGGCAGTGCAAGGCACGAGCCTCGACCGGTTCTCTCCGTGGAATTCCGTCAGCAGAGCCCAACTGCTCAGCATCGCGGTGCGCGCTCTTGGAACACTCGCTCCGGAGGCGCTGGAGACCCCGCCCGAGGACTTTGTGTCGTTCGTGGGTGCCTTTGACACGAGTCACGGACCGGCGATGAGGACCGCTGAGTATAACGGTCTCCTTGAGGGGCTCTACGGATACGGGTCGGCCTGGGACCCCTGGATCGCCGCCACCCGAGGCGAGGTAGCGCAGATACTCCGTAACCTCACGGTAATGGGCTAGCCCACTCCCCGCGAGGCCTGAGCGGCCACCTAGATCTTTCTAAGCCCTGTGCCCTGGAGTTCCCGGCGTGGCTGCGTGCATTTTCTGGGGAGGATGAAGAAAGAAGGCTCAAGTACTTGACAGGGAACGGCGATACTGCCCTTAGCAGGCGGACGAAGCCTCGTGTCGCCTTGTCCGCGAAGGAGCTCTCGCGTAGACTCTAGACCGGTGAAGATGCCACAGACATACACATCAGATACCGACACAGGTTCGCTTGCCAGCTATGCTCGGGTGCTGATACAGCGCAAGTGGATCATCATCGGGATGGTGGTCATTTTCGTTGCGGCCGCCCTGGTCTACTCGTTGAGGCTGGTTACCCCGACCTACAGAGCAACAGCGGCAGTGATGCGGCAGACCACCTCGTTTGACGAGGCCTTGTTCAACACGAGCATCTTCGACCTGCGCGATGCCCAACGGGATCTTCAGACAGGCTCACGCTTGGTCAAGTTCGACACGGTTGCCGGTATGGTGAAAGAGGACCTGGGTTCACAGCGCTCCACCGGGTCCCTTCTTCACATGGTTACTGTGGTCCCTGCTGCCAACACCGACATCATCAATATCAGTGCTGTGAGTCCAGACGCCGCCGAAGCGGCTGCCGTAGCCAATTCGTTCGCCAGACAGTTCATCCTCTATAGGCAAGATGCGGACCGCGACGTTCTAGCTCAGGCCCGGGAGCAGGTGGAGCAGGAACTGGCAGGAATGACCGCGGCACAGCGGGATTCTGAGAGAGGGAAGGTGCTCACTCAGAAGGCTGAGGAACTCCGGATCCTCGAGACCATGCAGACCGGAGGCTTCGAGGTTGTTCAGGACGCCGTAGCGCCGCTTTCCCCGTTTGCCCCACTGCCGATGCGCAACGCTGCGTTTGCCCTGGTCGCGAGTCTGATACTCGGCATTCTGATAGCGTTCGTAGTCGACCAACTTGATCGACGCATCAAGACGACGGATACTATTGAGAAGGAGTTCGGGCTTCCGGTGCTGGCCAGTATCCCTCGCCTCCGGCGCCTGCCGATTCCTGACACAGGTGCGCGTGCCGACGCGCCTGTGGGGTTTTCCGATTCTTCGCCCCGGTTCGTCGAGGCGTTTCGAAGTTTGCGGTCCAACCTTGAGTATTTCGAGTTCGATCGCAAGATCCACACCATCGCGGTCACCAGCGGGCTCCCGCGCGAGGGCAAGACCACCACGACAGTCAATCTGGCGGTCAGCCTGGCTCTCTCGGGCGCTCGCGTCGCGGTGATCGAGGCGGACCTTCGTCGACCCATGATCCACCGCTATTTCCATGTGAGTAGTGCGGCGGGCGTCTCGACAGTCCTGGCCGGGATGCACGACCTGCCCAGGGTGATGCAACGGGTCAAAATCGACCAATTCGCTCCCGTCGGCCATAAGGCGGGGAGAGGTGCGTCTCTGCAGAAACAGACTGAGCGCAACTTGTTGTGCATCGCTTCGGGCCCTTTGCCCCCGAACCCCGCGGAGTTAATTGGTTCACAGCAGATGAAAACACTCATCGAGGATGCGGCCGCTCTTGCCGACTACGTGCTGATCGACACGCCCCCCGTGCTGGTTGTCGCAGATGCCCTGGGCCTCATGGCTCAGGTGGATGCCGTGGTGGTGTGCGCGCGCATCAACAGCACCACCATCGAAGAGGCCCGGCAGGTGCGTACACTAATGCACAGGATCGGCGCCCGCACGATTGGCGTAGTGGCCGGTGGCGTGAAGGCGGCAAGTGGCCGCCGCTACGACGGCTATGGGTACTTCGTCAGCGAGTCCCGGATCGATCGGAATTGGGGTGACGTCGGTGTGTCGACGCAGAAGGGGGAGACAGTACCGACTCCCGTGACTCGGACAGGCATTTGAAGCCGCACGACAAAATGACGCCCCACTATCGTGGGCGCTTCGGGCGCGATACTCGCTCTGCCCCCGGTTACAACGGATATTCCGTGTTTGTGATGAGTGGTCGCTCGAACACCTCTTGCCTGTGAACATTCTAGTGACCGGCGCGGCCGGCTTCATCGGTGCGCGGGTTGCCGAGTTGCTGCTAGCCGACGGCCATATGGTTGTGGGCATCGACAACCTGAACGATGCCTACGACGTTCGCATGAAACAGCACCGCCTCGCGGGCCTTGAGGAGCGCTTCGGCCTCGACGGCCGCGGCCCAGCCGGGGGAGAGCGCTCCGGAAGAGATGGCGCCGGCCTCTTCCTTTTCCTGCGTGCTGACATCATCGACCGCCCCGCGCTTGAACAAGCGTGGATCATCGGTGCCGCCCACTGCGGGGGCGAACCCGGGGGTGCTGCATACGACGCTGTGATCAACTTGGCCGCCCGCGCTGGGGTGCGCTCAAGCGTCGAGAACCCCTGGATCTACCTCGAGACCAACGCGACAGGCTGTCTCAACCTGCTCGACCTCTGCCGCCGCGACGGGGTGCGCAAGTTCGTGCTGGCCAGCACTTCCAGCCTTTATGGGGCGCGCAACCCCCTGCCATACGCCGAGGACGATGACACCAACAGGGCCCTGTCCCCTTACGCCGCATCGAAGAAGGCCGCCGAAGCTCTGTGTTACACCTACCACTACCTTCACGGCCTGGACGTGACCGTGCTGCGATACTTCACTGTCTACGGACCGGCGGGACGCCCCGATATGAGTCCCTTCCGGTTCTGCCAGTGGATTCACGAAGATCGTCCTGTGCGCGTCTACGGGGACGGCAGCCAGACCCGTGACTTCACTTACATCGACGACATCGCTCGAGGCACCATTTCTGCGCTCGCGCCCTTGGGTTTCGAAGTAATCAACCTAGGCAGCGATTCGCCTTGCGCCTTGATGGATCTCGTCCGGATCAACGAGGCCGCCGCCGGAAAGCCGGCCCGCCTTGAGTTCTATCCGCGCGCGCCCGCAGACGTTCCCGCCACTTGGGCGAATGTCGAGAAGGCTCACTCACTGCTGGGGTGGGAGCCCCGGGTGATGATGGAGGAAGGTGTCAACCGCTTGGCGGATTGGTATCGGGCCAACCGGGAGTGGGCTCGGGAGGTTTCGACCGAAGGGTAGCGGTCTGTGGCGAGCCTTTACTCTCCGGGCGCTCTTATCCCCGCACCACCCGAGGCCCCTCATCGGGCCCTGCCACGTTCCGGGTGTCGACTACCAGGCGTCTAGGCGAAGAGCGCCGGGTATGCGAGTTCGCGGTGGGGCATGGAGAGCACAAAGCACTCGTAGTGGCCCAAATGGGACTGACGCTTCGAGTAGCGGCCGCACCTCTTCGTCGATGTCGGGGGTGCAGGTGGTCGATTCCAGAACCACGAGCTGCGTTAGTCGCGGGCGGTCAGCCATGACGCGGGCAGTACGTGCACGAAGCTCAGATTCGGCTCGCCGTCCGTCTCCGTGCTCCCGCCGGGAAACTGGCTAAGGGCTATGCCCATAAGCCCCGCTACCCGGCCTCTATCGCCGCCAGAGCCTCACGAACTTGAGGGTTCAATGGGTTACGTTCTCGCGCCTGAACGAAATACGACCGGGCCAGCAGGACGAGTTCGTCGGGGGTGAGCAGCCGCAGTTGCCGCGCCCGCGCCTCCGTCTCCCGAGTGGCTAACGAGGGTTCGTCGCCTCCGCCCGCGTCAGTAGAGTTGCCGCCAGTGATAGAGCCGACCGAATCCCCCGTTGACGCCTCCAGAAGACGCACGGCGGCCACCCCCGCCCGGTAGTGAACGGTCCACGAGGTCGGATCGCGTTCGACGGCGCGGATGTGGGCGTCGAGGGAGAGCGCCAGGTCGTCGAGGGCTCCCTCTGGCGAGGCGTCCGCGGCGGCAAGACGGTATATGTCGGCCTCAGTGAGTAGGGGCTGCGGATCGACGGGTTGGAGCCGAGCCGCAATGGCCGCGCTGCGGAGTGCCGCCTGGTCGTCCGCGGCCGTCAGCCCGAGGGCGGAGTCCTGGAAGCGCAGGGACAAGTAAGGCAGGGCGAGTCCGACCAAGGCGACCGCCGCCGCCCCGACCAGCATCCGTTGGAACCAACGGTTGGCCTGGGCGGTATGCATCCAACCGAGCGTCCGGGGGCGGAGCGCGTCGGCGCGGGCATCCACCGACGCCACCCCGAGCGCGAGCATGAGCACGGCGGGCAGGCTGACACCGGGCATGTGCCACAGCCATTCGGCGCTCCCGTGGATCATCCAGTAGAGCACGGCTACGACCAGCATGGTCTCCCACGCGTAGAGCCGAGGATCGGCGCCCCATTGACTCGGATGCGTCTGCGTCGAAGTCCGTCCCAGCCGGAGCGAAGACGAGGCCGGAGCGTCACTGCGATTCCCAGAAGGAGGACTCCCGCAAAGAGTACGCCTCCTACGGCTCCCGTCTCGCTCAGCACCCGCAACTCCCAGGAGTGGGGCTGTTGGGGTCCCCTCGTCTCGCGCTGGCCCTCACGGTCGTAGCTGAAGACGTAGTTGCCCGCGCCCAGTCCGAGCACCGGGGAGTCGCGGAAGTCCTTCCAGGCGACCCGCCAGATGTCCCAGCGCCCACTTGTGGAGAAGACGAGGAAGCGGCTGGAGGCAGCGCTCTCACCCTGGGAATCGGTACTCCCCGATCCCGGGAGGACCGTGGGCATGTCGGCGGTGAAGCGGCCCCAGGAATCGCTCAGCCACCGTGCCGGGTCGCCCACCTGGCGTTCGAAGAGCACCGATCCGTAGATGGCCGAAGAGGCGACGGCGACAAGCACGACTGCGCCGAACACCATCCTCATGCGGCGCGAGACCACCACCCAGTGTTCGAGCAGCGCCAACGTGAAGCCGACGACGGCGGCCACGACCATGCCCAGCAGGATCACCCGCACGGCCACGCCGCCGGTCATCTGCTCGGGGCCGAGTCGCCAATAGGAGTTGAGGTCGGAAAAACCCCACACGACCAGCGCGGCCGGCACCAACAGGAAGACCAGGGTGCGGAGCCGCGCGGGGGAGAGGATGAACAGGAATATGAGCGTCAAAACGGTGGCCCAGAAGCTCCCGCGCGACTGGGTGAGGACTGCGAGGGCCGCGAGTCCCCAACAGACCGCCAGCGAAAGGCCGCGAACCGGTGCCCGCTCGTGGGGGTCGGCGGCCATCCACAAGACGGGCCAGAAGAGGACCATGTACAGCGCCGCGGCGTTGTTGGGGTAGCTGGCTGGGTACGCGAAGCGGCCTTCCACGAACAGCTGCTCCAGTCCGCCCACGGTGGAGCCCGCTCCGTTGATCCGATAGACCGCGAATGCCACCAGGGTGACCGCGGCGGCCAGCAGCAGGTACCGGGCCGCGTCACGCGCCCGGGCGTCGGTGAAGAAGGTAAGGGCGAGGATGAACGCGATCAGGTACAGCAGCGTGCGACCGGCCTCGTCCCACACGCTGTCGAGCGACGATGCCCACGCGGCCGAGAGCATCACCCAGAGGGCATAGAGACCGAAAAGGGCGATGAGGACCATAGAAAGCCGTCGCGGCCGTTGCGGATACGCTCCCAGAACAGCTGTGACCAGCGCGAAGAGGGCGAGCACGAGTCCGGGCAGCAGCCACTGGCTCTGCACGTATCCCCCTGATGAGAAGGCGAGCCAGAGCCAGATTACGAACAGCAGCGCGACCGGGATGGCCCAGACGGCGGTCTCGCGCGCGGGCGCGGGAATCACCGGGGGCGCGTCGCCTGCTTCCGCGGGGCAGGCCGTCAAGTGGGACCATGACGGCCTGGGAAGCGTCGTCGGCTGGGGACGCATCTGGCGGCGCATGGTCGGCCAGGGGGGCATCGTCCCGCGCATCGTCGAGAGGAGTATCGGCCCGCGCGTCGTCCGGAGTTGGGGGGCGTGTATCCATGCCGGCGATTGTATGCCCCGGGTGTCCTTGAAGCTACACCTCTCGCACGTTACGCCCCGGGCAGATGCCTCAGCGCGCTTCTTCAGACGCTTGTCGAACGTGGCGAACTCTGCCGCGTCCCCGCTGGACGCCAGCATGCAGTGCATCGGCAAAGTCCATGCCGGCCTCCATGAGATCCAGTGCCTCCGCGACTGCAGGGCCGTCATCGACGCTCACGCGCGGCAGCCCCACCACGCCTTTCAGCGCATCGAGAATCCTCGTCTCATCAAGCTCATAGCTGAAACGCAGCACCCACTCGGTTTCGAGCAACACGGTCTTGCAGACGTAGATCTCGTTCTGCTCGAACAACTCGAACGCGCGCTCTGGCCTGCACATCGTCATCACGGACGATCAGACGGACAAGGACGTTCGTGTCAACCGCGATCATCGTGATGCTCTGATCCCAGCCGCGATGGCGGCATCCATTTCCTCGATCGTCTTCGCCGGGCCCCTATAACCCGCACAGCCGAACACTTCGCTCCAATCTTCGTCGGCTTGAATGGCTTCAGAGGCCGTAGTAAGCACTCCGTCGGGAGTGTCCTCGACAGAGAACTCGAGTCCCGGTTGCCATTTATGCGCCGACCGGATGCGGCTGGGCAGGATCACCTGCCCTTTGCTGGATAGCCTCGTGGTCTCCATGGGCCTCCCTCCGCCACCGTCAGGTAAGATACAGGTAAGACATTATAGCTCGAACCGACCGTTCCGGCTTCGCCGTACCAGTTCCGATACCACCCACGCTACTTGGATTGGAAGCACGCATGCCGACGATCTAAGAAGTCAGGGATGGGTCGGGGAGCGGAGTGCTCGGGTAGCTCGAGATCGAAGGCGTCGGCCTCGACGAAATACTCCTGCACGCGGCTCCCCAAGCCTGCAGTAGCGCCTTCCGGGGGTATAGGTGCTGGGCGAGGGATCTTCCGTGTGGGCCTCTTCCATCGAGTACCCGTGTCTTGCCGGCTCTAGCGAGGCTTGGTCGGCGCGCCTGAGGGCCGTCGGAGGCCTACAGCTTTCCGGGCTCCGCTTCGCGGACGCGCAGAATCAATGCCGAAGGCGGGGGTCGAACCCGCACGAGGTGTTAGCCCCACTGGATTTTGAGTCCAGCGCGTCTGCCAGTTCCGCCACTTCGGCCGACCGCCCGAGGGCGGGCCACCATTATAGTAGAGGGCGGCGGTTCCGTCAGCAGGGTTCGTGAAGGGCTGATCGCCGCCCTAAGCAACCGCCTCGTGGTGGGTGTCCGCGGGGTGCCCGCCGCGGAGTCGCGCTCCGCGTTCGCGGCTTCTCCGGGTCGCCCGCGGAGTCTCGAACGCGAGACACGCTCTGTTGTCGCCGACGTTCGCGTCCGCCCGATTCGTGCCCGCTGCCGGGTCGCGTTCCTCGGTCAGGACCTCACGCAACAGCGCGCTCAGGGTGATAATGTCCGCCCTCGAGATGGATGAAGGATCGTGCTTCATGTGAATCATCTCCCCCAAGAAATCCGACGTTACAACTCTCATCGGATCCGATCATTAAGCCACTATTAGAATCCGATTAGAGTTTTTTCACTGGATTCATGGTAAAAATCCGGAGCCGATGGAACGGGTCGGCACGCCGATGCCTACTCCCGGCGGCGGGAGGGAATGGAACCTCGCAGCCGCCCCGACCTGAGGCGCGGGCTCGCGAGCGAAGGAGGACGAGTGGCCAACTGGAAGACCGTGCGCGAGGTGGTGGTGCCGACGGAGCACGGCGGGTGGGGGTTCACCACTGAGCCCTTGGTCTTGGGCCTGCTTGTGGCGCCCGGCCTCACGGCGGTCGCGCTCGTCATCGTGGGCATGGCTGTCTTTCTGGCGCGCCGGCCGTTGCGGCTCCTGACCGCGGACCGCCGCGCGGGGCGGCGGACGGCGCGCACCAACGTCGCGATCCAGGTCCTTGCTGCGCTCGCGGTGATCGTGGCCGCCGGCGTGGCCGTCGCCGCGCTCACGGCCGACGGCCCCTTCTGGCTGCCGCTCGTCATCGCCCTTCCGTTCGCAGCTATCCAGCAGTCGTACGACCTCCGCAATCGGCAGCGCGAACTGCTCCCGGAGTTGCTCGGCCCCATGGCCCTCGCAGCCTTCGCCCCCGCCATGATTCTGGGCGGGGGCGTCGCCGCCGGCATCGCCTTCGGCGCGTGGCTCACGTTGGTGGCCCGGGTGATCACGTCCATTCTGCTCGTGCGCGTGCAGATCCGGCGCACTCGCGGCCGCCCCTATTCGACGCCGTCGCTGCACGTGGCGGGACTCGCCGGGCTGGTCGTGTTGGCTGCGGCGGCCATCGTCGGCTGGGTACCCGTGGCTCGTGCCCGCGGTGATGGTGGCCGTGGTCGCTGTGGAACTGGCTGCAGGTGTCCCGACCCCCGACCACCCCCAAGTTCCTCGGTTGGTCGCAGATGGCCTTCGGTCTGGTCGTGGTCGTGGCCTTCGCCCTCGGGTATCACGCGGGGTGGTGATCGCCGCCGGCCGCGGTGAGTGGCCGCCGCCGTGCCGCCCACGCGTAGCGCGCGGCCTCTGCGGTGCGTGACCCCGTCGGCCTCTGACGTGTCCTGCCCGTCGGCGCGGGCTCCGCGAGCGGATGCGGCGCGTGCCTCCGGGGGCGGCGCGGCCTCTCCCTCGGCCGCCCACGCGCGCCACCGTGCCCTTGGGCGCCGCCGCCGCCGCCTCGGCGCCCGGCGCCGCGCCGCCGTCCCCGGCCTCCGCGCCGGGCGGGCGGCGCCCCTAGTGCGCCTGCAGCGCCCGGATGATGGCGCCGGTGATGGCTTCCTCGTCTTCCACGAACTGGAACGTCCCGTGTCCCGCCTCGGAGATCAGACGCACCTTCTCGGGGTTGGCGGGGGGGAAGGCGATCACGTTCAGACGATCGAACTTCGCCGCCACGGTCAGCGGATCCTCGCCGGTGGTCCAGCCTCCGTCGGTGAGCAGCAGGCCGAAGCGCTTGTCGTAGGGGTTGAGCTGGCGCAGCCCCGCCGCCAGGGCTCCGGACGTGTTGGTGAGGCCTTCGATGGGCAGGTCGAAGATCCGGTCCAGCAGCACCTCGTAGTGGACGCTGTCGTTCACGTCCTTGACCGTCTCGACCTCGGTGCTGAAGGCGATCACGCCGTAGTTGGTCTTGAAGTAGACGGCGATGGCGGCCGCGCACAGCGCCGCCAGAACGATCTTGGGGCCGCGCATGGAGTAGCTGTGATCGAACATCATCACGAAGCCGATCTCTTCCCGTTTGCGGTCCCAGGTGGCGAGGTTGTCCTCGAGGTCGTCGAGCGGGTTGGTCACCAGGTTCTCGAGGGTGGCGTCCAGGTCGATATCGTCGGTGAAGGCGCCGCGTCGCAGGTGCAGCGTGCCTTTGCGCACCCCCGTCCCCACCAGCTGGGCGGCTATCTTAAGGATGAGGGCTTTGGCCAACTCGAAGGCTTTGTCGCGCAATTGAGAGCGCAACAGGTGGTTCAGTTTGGAGAAGTACTTGACGAACTCCTCATCGTTCAAGAACTCCTGCTGCAACTGGGGGTCGAGGTTGATCTCCTCGGCCATCTCGAACTCGGTGATCTCGCCCGTATCGAGTCTTTGCTTGAGGACCTCAAGACGCGAGGCTTCCGTCGCCTCTACGAGACTTTTTTTTTACCCTCGCCCGCGCCTAGGTAGAATTCCCCGCCCAGTTCCTTGCGGGCCTTGTCGATGATCCGGTCGATGATCTGTTCGGGCGTGGCGTTGATGGTCTCAGAGAGCCAGACCTTGCTGGAGAGGGCCATCTTGCAGGCGGCCGAGAAGTCTTCCGAGCGTAGGTCACCGTCGGAGAGGAAGGTGAGGTTGCTGACGAGCGAGACGATGTCGATGGCCGCGCGTACCGAGGCTCCGAGCTTGATCTCGGACGTGTCTCGAGTGAGCCGGGTGATACGGACGGCCGTCTTCGCCAGCCGTCGATCCTCAGTGCAGGCACGCAGCTGGACGATCTCGATCTCTTCGTCCTCGCTCTGGTAGTCCATGCGCACGCGCACCACGCGGTCGAGAAAGGCGCGACTCACCTGCAGGGTGCCCACGTCGTCGTAGGGGTTCTGGGAGCAGATGATGGTGAACCCGTCCTTGGCGACGACCTGTCCGTAGCGGGGGATGTTGATGACGCCCTCTTCCATGGGCGTGATGAGCAGATTGGCGGATTCGGAGCTCATGCGGTTGAACTCCTCGAGATAGAGGACGCCGCCCTCCTCCATGGCCTGGGTGAGCGGGCCCATCTCGAAGTAGTCGCGCAGGTAGGTGTCTTTCAAGACCTTGCCCGGATTGAAGAACCCGAGCAGCTTGCTCGGCGTGAGGTCGATCGAACCTTCGATGAAGTAGAAGGGGACGTTCATGGAGCGGGCGATGCTGCGGACGATGGTCGACTTACTGGTGCCGGGCGGTCCCTCAAGCAGGATGTGCTTGCGGCTCAGGATGGCCGCGAAGATCTCGCGCACCTCGTGCGTGCGACCCACGACATCGCGCTGCACCTCTTCGAAGATCGCAAAGGTGGAGGCCGCCCGCGGGCCTTTCGAGGCGCGGCCGGTCGGTCCGCCGTCGGGCGGCATGCCGGGGGGGAGACATGCGTCTTTTTCGGTCTGCTTAGTCATGTCACCAGTATACTTCACGCGGCAATGAGGGAGCGCCGGGCGACCTCGGGCTGGCGACGCGCGCCGGGCGGTAACTGCCCTGCCGCCCCCACCTCGGACGGCCTCACGGGCGGCTGTGCTATCGTTCTCTGATGCGTTATCTGGGCAATGTGATCCGACCCCCGAGCGAAGCCGACAGCCTCATCCTGCAGGTGGTGTACGGATGTCCGAACAACGGCTGCTCCTTCTGCGGCACCTACCTCGACAAGCCGTTCCGCGCGCGCCCGTTCTCAGAGATAGAGGAGGACGTCAGGGGACTCCCGGCCGCCGTCAAGGCATCGGTGCGCCGGGTCTTCCTGGCCGACGGCGACGCCGTGGTGCTGCCTGTGAGGCGGCTCCGCGAGATCCTGCAGTTGCTGCATTCCGAGTTTCCCTTGTTGGAGCGGGTGAGCTCGTACGCCACCGCCCGTTCGCTCCTCCGCAAGGAGGTGGCGGAGCTCGCCGAACTCAAGGACGAGGGTTTGACCCTTCTGTTCGTGGGACTCGAATCCGGCGATGACGCCACCCTGGCGGAGTGCACCAAAGGCATCACCGTGGCCGAGCAGATCGAAGGCTGCAAGCGGGCGTCGGACGCCGGCATCCAGTTGTCGCTCACCGTGATCCTGGGCCTGGCCGGCCCCGAGCGGTCGCTGGAGCACGCCCGCGCCACAGGCCGGGCCCTCTCGGCCATCGATCCCGAGTTCATCGGGGCCTTGAGCCTCATGGTCATCGAGGGGACCCCTCTCCACGAGCGCATCGCACGCGGCGAGTTCACCGTGCCGGGACCCATGGCCCTCCTGCGCGAACTGCGGGAGCTCATCGCCGCCACCGACGTCACCGATGCCCTCTTCCGGTCGAACCACGCTTCCAACTACCTGCCTGTTGGCGGACATCTGCCCGAGGACAAAGCGCGCATGCTGGCGATCCTGGATGCGGCGCTGGACGATCCCGACCGCGTCCGCCTCCGCCCCGAGGAATGGAGGGCCTTGTGACCGACGCCGACAGCCCCACTGGCGCGGCCAGCTCCACCGGCGCCGACAGCCCCACGAGCGCAGAGGACTCACCCGTGCGCGCCGGCGGGCCTGCGGGCATCGCCGACTCACCCGTGCGCGCCGGCGGCTCGCTGTACTCGAAGGTAGCCCACCTGCCACTCAAGATCGAAGAGCACTCGTACGAGATCCTGAAGCAACAGGTGTCGAGCGGTTTCGAGCGGGTCACGACGGTGGTGCGGCTCGCGGGAGCCGGGCGGGCCGGGCTCGGCGAAGACGTCACGTACGACGCGGACACTCACGAGCGGGTGCTGCCCCAATGGCGGGGCTTCCCTCTGGCAGGAGAGCACACGATCGACAGCTTCAGCGGGCTCCTGGAGTCCCTCCTGCCGGCGGAGGACGAGCCGCACGCGCGGTGGGGGTTCGAGAGCGCTGCGCTCGACCTGGCTCTCGCGCAGGCCGGAGCCACTCTGTCAGAGGTCACCGGCAGGCAGTCGAAGCCGGTGCGCTTCGTGGTCTCCACCCGCCTTGGGTCTCCGCCGGACCCGGAGGTGGTCTTGGGCTGGCTGCGGGCGGAACCCTCGCTCGAGTTCAAGTTGGACCCCCAGAGTTCCTGGGACCGCGAAGTGGCACGGGCGCTCGCCCAGACCGGCAGGGTGCGCGTGCTGGACCTCAAGGGCTTCTACAAGGACACTCCGGTCGATCAGGAGTTCGACCCCGATCTCTACCGGCTGACCGTGGAGGAGTTTCCCGACGCCTACATCGAGGATCCCGCTCTCATAGAGGAATCTCTCAGCCTGGTGGAGCCGGCCAGAGCCAGGCTCAGCTGGGACGCCCCGATACACAGCGCGGCCGACATCCGCGCCCTCCGGTGGCGGCCCGCGGCCATCAATATGAAGCCCAGCCGCTTCGGCTCGCTCGAGCGACTCTTCGACGCCTTCGATCACTGCGAGGCGCAGGGGATCCTGATGTACGGAGGCGGCCAATTCGAGCTTGGGGTGGGGAGGGGGCAGATACAGGAGCTGGCCTCGCTCTTCTACCCGCAGAGCCCCAACGACGTCGCGCCCCGAGAGTACAACCAAGGGGACCCACGTCCCGGACTCCCCGCGAACCCGCTCCCCCCGGAGCTGGGCCCACGGGTCGGATTCGGCTGGGGTCGTCACGCTCAGGTGCCTGCCTGATCTAGGCGACGACGCTGGCCGGGCGGCGGCCCATCACGACGGCCCAGGCGGCACGGCGACGGCACGCTACTGTGGCCCGAGTACCCGTTGTAGCGCCGCCGGTGCCACAGTGGCCTACGCAATATAGACACATGAAGTATCAGAATGGCCGTAAGTCCAGTTGTTTGAGCCTGTGTTTTATACGAAGGTATAGCACAGCCACAAGATAGGGCTGCTATCCTGTCGTACCCCCTTCGTGCAGGGCCGCAGGAGAACCGATCGGCCCACGCAGAGGGTTCCGCACACTCCGGCAGGACAGGTGGGACATGTCTAAGCCTTTCTCCATCTTCTGGGGATGCACCATCCCCGCCCGCTTCCCTTTCATAGAGAAGTCAACCAGACTCGTGCTCGAGGCAGCCGGCGGTCAGCCGGTCGACGTCGAGGGCTATACCTGTTGCCCTGAGGGCACGTTGGTCAAGGCCGTGGACGAGGAGGCCTACTACGTCACGGCTGCCCGTAACCTCATGCTCGCGAGGGCGGCCGACGTACCTATCGTGACGCCGTGCAACGGCTGCTACTCCACCTTCAAATCAGTCTCGGCGACGCTTGAGGGGGGATTGGCGTCTGGCCAGCCGGGTGTCCGACATGATCGCGGGTGAGGGCGACGGGTCGGAGGCGGTCGACGGCTCCGATAGCTCCGGCGACTCCGAGGGGTCAGTCGCTTCAGCCGCCACAGGCGCGGCCGGCCGGCCGTCGGCTTCGCGTATCTTGGACGACCTGCCCGACGTGAAGCACCTGGCGGAGTGGCTCTACGACGAACTCGGCCCTGCCGCTATCTCCAAGCGAGTGGTGAAGCCGCTGTGGGGGATGAGACTCGCGGTGCACTACGGCTGCCACCTATCTGCGTCCCAGCCCGGCAGTGCGCTGGGACAGCGCCACCAACCCGACCAAGCTCGAGGACATGGTGCGGGCGCTGGGGGCTACCGTCGTCGACTACGAGACCAAGATGGCCTGCTGCGGCGGCGCCCTCGATCGCGTGGGTGAGCGGGACGGCGCTCTCGAGTTCTGCCGCACCAAGCTGGACGACCTCGCCGGCGTCGGCGTGGACGGATTGGTGGTGGTCTGCCCGTCCTGCCTGCAGCAGTTCGACCTGAACCAGGCCTCGTTGCTGCGCGGCGAGGAGAGGACCCCCATCCCCGTCTTCTACTACTCGGAGCTGATGGCCATGACCATGGGCTTCTCGCCCGAGGATATCGGTCTGTCCATGCACCGCGTGAGTCCTGCCCCGTTCCTCGCAGCGTGGGCGGAGCGAGAGGGCCGCCGTCAGGAGATAGCCAAGGAGTTCTCCGTCCCCGAGTTGCAGAAGTGCGCCGATTGCCGGGCCTGTGAAGACGATTGCCCGGTGACCAAAGTGGCGGGCGGCTTCAGTCCCACCGGCATCATCGGCGAGATACTCGCCGGCGACCTGGAGGGCGTCATCGAGCGCGGCGACCTGTGGAAGTGCGTCGAGTGCTACACGTGCTACGAGCGCTGTCACAGCCGCTTGGGTATGGCCGAGGTCTTCCGCAAGCTCAAAGAATTGGCCAACCATCAAGAACAGGTGCCCGCCGCCGTACGCTCTGCCTACGAGATGTTCCGGGCCACCGGGTCGCTGGGCGAGCCCCGGGAGAGCGCACGGGTCAAGCTGGGATTATCGCCTCTACCCTCGCGCGGTGGGGAGGATCTGGAGAAGATCTTGTCTCGTCGGGAGGAGCCACAATGAGCGACCGCACGAACGACCGCATGAGTGACACTGCGAGTGACCGGACGAGTGACCGCATGAAGACACGCGGCTTGGACGGCACGTACGCCCGCGGCCTGAATCGTCTCGGCGAAGCCGACCGACGGAGTGCGGTGCGCCCCTACGGCGGCCTGCCGTCACCCGGCTCGCGCACGAGCGACCTCACACCCCGGCCGGCCTACACCGCCGAAGCCGAGCAGCGCATCCTGGGCGGATGCGGGCTCATGGGCGTGTGCGACGAATCGGGCGCCCGGATGAGCGGCGAGCTCGCCGTGCGCAGCATGGCCTCGATGCACGACCGCGGCAACGGACTGGGCGGAGGCTTCGCCGGATACGGCATCTACCCGGACTTCCCTCACGCCTTCTGCTTCCACATGCTCTACGACGACGATGCCGCCAAGGACGACACCGAGTACTACCTCGCCCGTCACTTCGCCATCCTGCATCACGAACCCATACCGTCCAAGTCGGTGCGGGGCATCCAGGACGAACCCATCCTCTGGCGCTACTTCCTCGAGATCAGCGACCAGCGGTTGGCGGAGACCCAGTTGAGCGCCGAGGACTACGTGGTGCACGCGGTCATGGACGTCAACAACCACATCCGCGGTGCCTTCGTGGCCTCCTCGGGACGGAACATGGGCGCCTTCAAGGGCGTGGGCTTTCCCGAGGAGATCGGCGAGTTCTACCGGCTGGACGAGTACAAGGGGTGGACGTGGACCGGCCACGGCCGTTTTCCCACCAACACTCCCGGGTGGTGGGGGGGAGCGCATCCCTTCTGTCTCCTCGACTACAGCATCGTGCACAACGGCGAGATCAGCTCCTACGGCATCAACCGACGCTACCTGGAGATGTTCGGCTACAACTGCTCGCATGCAGACCGACACCGAGGTGGTCACCTACCTCTTCGACCTCATGCTGCGCCGACACGGCCTGCCGGTGGAGATCGCCTGCAAGGCCCTGGCCAGCCCCTTCTGGAAGGACATCGATCTGATGGAAGAGGAGGATCGGCGGCTCTACACGGCGCTCCGCTCCGTCTACGGTTCGGCCCTGCTGAACGGCCCCTTCGCCGTGGTGCTCGGTATGGGCGAGGGGATGGTGGCCCTCAGCGATCGCATCAAGCTGCGGCCGCTGGCGGCCGCCCGTCACGACAACGTGGTGTACGTGGCGAGCGAGGAGTCGGCCATCCGCGAGATCTGCCCGAAGCCCGACCGCAGCTGGATGCCGCGTGCGGGCGAGCCCGTCATTGCCCGTCTCCACGGCGGCGTGAACCCGGTCGCTCAGGCGGCTGCGGTCTCCGCCGGCGCGGCGGCGTAGGGGGACGTCATGGCCGAGATGACCTTCACCAGACCGGAGTTCCGGGTGCGGATAGACCGCGAGGAGTGCATCAAGTGCGGGCGCTGCGTGCACCAGTGCGGCTGGGGCGTGTACCACCTGGACGACGATGGCCGGCCCATACCCGACCACTCCAAGTGCGCCGCCTGCCACCGCTGCGTCACCTTCTGTCCCACCGACGCCATCACCATCGAGAAGAACCCGCTCGCCTACAAGGAATCGGACAGCATGTCCTCGGCCCACCGCAAGGCCATCTGGCGCCAGGCGGAGACCGGCGGCATCCTGCTCACCGGCATGGGCAACGACAAGCCCTACCTGCGCATCTTCGACCACCTGTTGCTCGACGCCTGCCAGGTGACCAACCCCTCCATCGACCCGCTGCGCGAGCCCATGGAACTCCGCACCTTCCTGGGCCGCAAGCCCGACTTCGTCGAGGTGGAATGGGGCAACGGGAACGGCAAGAAGCCGAGGCTGATCACGGAACTCGACCCGCAGTTGGCGCTCGAGACGCCCATCGTGTTCGGGGGCATGAGTTTCGGCTCGGTGTCGCTGAACGTGCACCGTGCCCTGGCCATGGCCGCCAAGGAGTCCGGCACCTTCATGAACACGGGCGAGGGCGGCCTCCACGCCGACCTCAAGCCCTACCAGGACAACATCATCGTCCAGTGCGCCTCGGGCCGCTTCGGCGTGCACGCCGACTACCTGCAGGCGGGCGCCGCTGTGGAGATCAAGATCGGCCAGGGGGCGAAGCCGGGCATCGGCGGCCACCTGCCGGGCGAGAAGATCGACGAGCAGGTGTCCACCACCAGGATGATCCCGCAGGGCACGGACGCGTTGTCGCCCGCGCCGCACCACGACATCTACTCCATCGAGGACCTGCGCCAGCTCATCTACGCCATCAAGGAAGCCACGGGCTACAAGCCGGTCTCGGTGAAGATAGCCTGCGTCCACAACGTGGCGGCCATCGCCTCGGGCGTGGTGCGGGCCGGGGCGGACATCGTCTACCTGGACGGGTTCCGCGGCGGCACCGGCGCCGCTCCCACGGTCATCCGTGACCACGTGGGCATCCCCATCGAGATCGCCATCGCCGTGGTCGACCAGCGGCTGCGCGACGAAGGCATCCGCAACCGGGCCTCGATCGTGGCGGCCGGCGGCATCCGCAGCTCGGCCGACGTGGCGAAGGCCATCGCCCTCGGTGCCGACGCCTGCGGCGTCGGCACGCCTCTCCTGGTGGCCCTCGGCTGTCACGTATGCCAGAAATGCCACACCGGCTGCTGTTCTTGGGGCATCTGTACACAGCGTCCGGAGCTGACGCGCCGTCTCGACCCGGAGTGGGGCGCCGAGCGGGTGTCCAACCTCATACGGGCCTGGAGCCACGAGATCGCCGAGATCCTCGGTGCCTTGGGCGTCAACGCCATCGAGAGCATGCGGGGGAGCCGCGAGCGCCTGCGCGCGCTCGGGCTCGATCAGACCACGATGGACATCCTCGGCGTGAAGCCGGCGGGTCTGTAGCGGTGATGAGGGGAGAACCAACATGAGCCCGTCGTACGAGACAGTGCGGAGCGTCCCGACGGGGCCCGCGCGGCGCGGGCCCACGGGCATCGAGCCGGCGCGCATCACCGCCGGCCAACCCGGCTTGGAGAAGGGCGCCGTCACCCGCGAGGGGGCCACGGCCCGCATCGATGCGCACGGGCGTCTACTACAAGACGCTGAACGAGCAGATCCGCGAGCAGGTGGCCGTGGGAGTCACCACCGTCATCTTGGACAACGTGAACGGCCAGCGCTACATCGGCGCGGGCATCAGTGCCGACGACCTCACCATCATCGTGAACGGCGTGCCCGGCAACGACCTGGCCACCTTCATGGACGGTCCCACCGTGGTGGTCACCGACAACGCCCAGGACGGCGTGGGCAACACCATGAACCGCGGTCTCGTGGCGGTGGAAGGCGACGCGGGCGACGTGCTCGGCTACGGCATGCGCGGCGGCCGCATCTACGTGCGGGGCGACGTGGGCTACCGGGTCGGTATCCACATGAAGGCCTACGAACAGCAGCACCCAGTCCTGGTCATCGGCGGCCGGGCCCGCGACTTCTTCGGCGAGTACATGGCCGGAGGCGAGATGCTCCTGCTGGGCCTGGGCGTGGCCGACGAGCACGTCGTGGGTTCCTACGTGGGCACGGGCATGCACGGCGGGGTCATCTACATCCGCGGGCAGGTGGCTGCGCACCAGTTGGGCAAGGAAGTGGGGGTCACGCAACCGACCGCCGCCGAGCAGGCGCGCATCGAGGAACTCGTCACCGACTTCTGCCGGGTGCACCGACTGGACCCTGAGGCGGCCCTGGTCGGTCCCTTCGTCAAGATCTCGCCCTTCACGCACCGGCCCTACGGCAAGATGTACGCCTACTAGGCCCACAAAGACGTACGCCTTCTAGGATGACGCAAGTAGGCGCCATGGATCTGTCGGCCACCCATGTACAAATGGATAATGGATGCTGGTCCAGCCTTGGCCCACGGCGTGTTGTTCCAGTGGCGAATCAGAGGTAGTCTCTTGGTCGTCCTCATACACTCTCCCAAGGAAGGGTAGTCAATGGGTAACGGCATGACTGGCGACGACGTCCTGCGCACCGTGCGTGATCAGGACATCAAGTTCGTGCGTTTCTGGTTCACCGACGTCCTCGGATTCCTCAAGAGTTTCGCGGTGACGCCTTCGGAACTCGAAGGCGCGTTCTCGGAAGGCATGGGTTTCGACGGTTCCTCCATCGAGGGTTTCACGCGTATCCAGGAGTCGGACATGGTGGCCATGCCCGATCCGGGCACCTTCGCGGTCCTGCCCTGGCGTCGCGGCTCGGGCGGTACGGCCCGCATGTTCTGTGACGTGCAGCGTCCCGACGGCAGTCCCTTCCCCGGCGATCCGCGCTACATACTGAAGCGGCTCCTGCAAAAAGCCACCGACCTGGGCTACACCATGTACCTGGGGCCGGAATTGGAGTTCTTCTACTTCAAGGACAGCACCGGCACAGAGGTGCTCGACCGGGGCGGCTACTTCGACCTCACACCCCTCGACGTGGCAACGGATCTCAGGCGTGACACCATCTTGGCGCTGCAGGACCTGGGCATCGATGTGGAGTACTCGCACCACGAGGTGGCGCCTTCCCAGCACGAGATCGACCTCAAGTACAAAGACGCCTTGACGATGGCCGACCAGGTCATGACCTACCGCCTGACGGTCAAAGAGGTAGCGCAGGCGCGGGGGTTGTACGCGACCTTCATGCCGAAGCCCATCTACGGTGAGAACGGCTCGGGCATGCATACCCATCAGTCGCTCTTCACCGGCCCGAGGAACGCGTTCTTCGAAGCGAGCGACGAGTATCACCTGTCGGCCGTAGGCAAGTCGTACATCGCCGGTCTGCTCAAGCACTCGCGCGAGATGTGTCTGGTGACCAACCAGTGGGTGAACTCCTACAAGCGGCTGGTGCCGGGCTACGAAGCTCCCATCTACTGCTGCTGGGCGCGCCGCAACCGTTCGGCCATGGTGCGGGTGCCCATGTACAAGCCGGGCAAGGAAGTGGCTACCCGGGTGGAGATGCGCAATCCCGATCCCGCCTGCAACCCATACCTTGCGTTCGCGGTGATGCTGGCGGCCGGCCTCAAGGGTATCGAAGAGGGTTATGAACTGGCCCCCGAATCGACCAACAACATCTACGAGATGACCGATGACGAGCGCTCGAAGGCGGGCATCGATTCGTTGCCTGTGGACCTGCACGAGGCCATCCAGGAATTCAAGGACTCGGCTCTCATGCGCGAGGCTCTGGGCGACCACGTGTTCGAGTACTTGATCCGGAACAAGCAGGCTGAGTGGGACGAGTACAAGGCCATCGTGAGTCCCTACGAGCTGGACCGCTACCTGGCCGTTCTCTAGGCTTGTCGGAAGACTTCATGCGGCCGGCCCGGCGGCAATCGCCGGGCCGGCCGCATGGCGGAGGGGCCGTTCTCCGGGGGCCCTCCGCGCCGTCTGCGCCGCTTATGAGCCTCTCGGCGGCCACAACCCCGAGCCCACCCCGGGCCCACGCCGCCCACACTGGCGCCCCCAGCCGGTCTCACACTCGAGCCGGACGACACACCCGAGCTGCGGGGGGGATACAATCCCTCTCATGGCTTCCACGGACCCCACAGCACACCAGCACGGCCGACTCTTCCTGATAGACGGCAACAACCTGGCCTATCGGGCCTTCTTCGCCTTGCCCGAGACCATCGCCACCTCGGACGGGTTCCCCACCAACGCCCTGTACGGGTTCTGCTCCATGATGATCAAGGTGCTCACGGAGTTCACGCCCGAGGTGGTCATCGTAGCCTGGGATTCGCGAGAGAAGACCTTCCGCCACGAGGAGTTCACCGAGTACAAGGCGCAGCGCAAGCCCATGCCCGACCTGCTCAGTATCCAGTGGCCGCATCTCAGGGAACTCTCGGAGGCGTTCGGGTTCGTCAATCTGAACGTCCCGGGGTACGAGGCCGACGACATCCTGGGGACCCTCGCGCGCCAGGGTGACGCCGAGGCAAGAGAGGTGGTCATAGTCACCGGCGATCGGGACGCGCTGCAACTGGTCACGCCCAACGTCACGGTGATGTCGAACACCCGGGGGATCACCGAGGTCAAGCTGTACGACCCTCAAGCTGTCGAGGAGCGTTTCGGGGTGCCGCCCCGCCTCATCCCCGACTTCATCGGACTGAAGGGCGACGTCTCCGACAACATCCCCGGAGTCCCCGGCATCGGCGAGAAGACCGCTGCGCTGCTCCTGCAGGAGTACGGCTCGCTCGAGGAAGTGCTGGCGCACGCAGCCGAGGTGAAGGGACCGAAGCGGAGGGAACTCCTGCAGAGTCACGCCGACGACGCGCGTATGTCCAAGGAGTTGGCCCGCCTCGACCGAGAAGCGCCGCTCGACATACACGCCGCTGAAGTGGCCCCCCACCGCTTGGATCGCGTCCGACTCACCGAGTTGTTCCACCATTTCGAGTTCTCGTCGCTTCTCGACCGGCTGGCCGAAGAGGTCCTGAAGGATGATTCCGTCCGACCGAGCGGCGGAACCGGAGCTGGGCGGCAGGGTGGCCCGCCGGCCGGGGCGGAGGGTAGGACAAGCCAGGAGGCGACCGGGGCCGCCAACGCTACTGGCGCCCTCGGTCCGATCCAAGCCGCCGACGCGACCAGACCTGCCGGCCGGCCAGCGCAAGCCGGGCCGCGTCCGGCCATCCGCATCGTTCACAGTGACCTCAGGCAACTCGAGAGTGCGTTCGGGGCCGAGGAGCGGATCGGACTGGCCGGTTCAGTGGAGGACGGGAAGCCTCGACTGTGGCTCGCGAGGAGGACGACCGAGGCCGCCGACGCCGCCGACGAGTCCCGGGGTGAGGCGATCGTGTACGTTTTGGATGACCCTGAGCCGGCGGCCGTGGCCGGGGGCGTTCTCAGGGCGCTCCTGGAACGGGGGGGCGGAGTCTGCCACGATTTCAAGAGCGATCCCCTTCTGCCGCGCCTCATGACCTCCGCCGGTCACGACACCCTGGTGGCCGCCTACCTCCTGGTGCCGGGGAGACGGTCCTATGCCCTCGCCGACCTGGCGAGGGCGGCGGGGTCGCCCCTGGCCGAGATCCTGGAGGAGACGAAGTCCAGCGGCGCCTCCGGCGGCGCACCCGGCGACACGCCCGCGCGCGCGACCAGGGCCCTCGCGGTCCTGGATGTGGCCCGCGTCCAAGAGAAGGCCTTGCGCGACACCGGCATGTGGGACCTGTTCCGTACGGTGGAGCTACCTCTCTCCAGAGTGCTTCTCGACATGGAGACGGCCGGCATCCATCTTGACAGCTATCGGCTGGGTGAGATCACAGCCAAAGTGGAGGACCAGTTGGAGGGGCTGGAGGCGCAGTTGTACGAAGCCGCCGGCGAGGAGTTCAATCTCGGCTCGCCCCAGCAGTTGGCCCACATCTTGTTCGAGAAGCTCGACCTGCCGCGGCAGCGCAAGACGAAGACCGGCTACTCCACCGACGCCCGCACACTCGACTCCCTGAGGGGTCTTCATCCCATCATCGAGTTGATCGAGACCCACCGCGAGCTCTCCAAACTCCTCTCCACCTACCTGTTGGCCCTGCCCAGCGCCGTAGACCCGAAGACGGGGCGGCTCCACACCACCTTCCACCAGGTGGTGACCTCGACCGGACGCCTTTCCTCCAGCGATCCCAATCTGCAGAACATACCCATCCGCTCCGATCTCGGGGCGCGCATACGAGAGTGTTTCACAGCGGAGGAGGAGCGGGCGCTCGTGGTGGCGGACTACTCGCAGATCGAGTTGCGCATCGTCGCCAGCCTGTCCGGCGAGCCCACGCTGCTCGAGGCCTTCCATCGGGGGGAGGACATCCATACGCGCACGGCTGCCGAGGTGTTCGATCTGCCTGAGGACGCCGTGGACTCGACCCATCGCCGCTACGCGAAGGCGGTGAACTTCGGCATCATCTACGGCATCTCGGCTTTCGGATTGGCCCAGCAACTGTGCATAGGCCGAGACGTGGCGGGCGCGTACATCGAGCGATACTTCGAGCGCATGCCCCACGTGAGGGCCTTCATCGAGGCGACCATCGCCGATGCGCTCGCCAAGGGCTACGTGGCCACCATCATGGGCCGCCGCCGACCCATCCTCGAGCTCCGCTCCGATAACCACCAGACCAGGCAGCTGGGTGAGCGGCTGGCGGTGAACTCCGTCATCCAGGGGAGCGCGGCCGACATCATCAAGGTGGCGATGCTCCGCTGCCACGACAGGCTGGCTTGGGAATGCAAGGACACCGACCTGGTGCTCCAGGTACACGATGAACTCATCTTCGAGTGTCCGCTGGATGAGGCGGGTCGCGTGGCGGAAGTGGTGCGTGAGGAGATGGTGGGCGCCTGGTCTATCGACCCACCGCTGGTAGTGGACGTAGGCATCGGGAACGACTGGTTGTCGGCCAAGTAGGAAGCGGCCCAGCAAGCCGCCGAGGAAGCTGGCCAGGAAGCGGCCACGGAAGGCACCCATGCAGCGGCCCACGCCGGAGTCGGAGCCCGAGCCCCACCGGCCCGGGCGCCTGTTGCAATTGCCGCCCCCCTAGGTATACTAGCGGCCAGCGTATAGCCAGGCTTCTGATGGCGCGCGCATTTTTTTCTGCGAGGAGGAAAAAGAGACTACGATGCCAGACCAACTGACCGACGAAAACGTAGAAACCCTGCAGGGCGGCCAAGACCTCATGATCGAGGTCGATGGTGAGATGGTTCCCAACTACGATGCGACGATGGTGACTTTCGAGGAAGGTGACATCGTCACCGGCACTGTTGTCCGGGTCGACAAGGACGAGGTCCTTGTGGACATCGGCTACAAGAGTGAAGGGGTCGTACCCGTCAACGAGCTGTCCATCAAGAAATCGGTGGACCCGAGTGACGAGGTATCGGTTGGGGATGTGATCGACGCCCTTGTCCTCACCAAAGAGGACGCGGACGGTCGGTTGATCCTTTCGAAGAAACGCGCGCGGTTCGAGCGGGCGTGGCAGCGCATCGAGAAGGCCGCCGAAGAGGGCACGCCGGTCGAAGGCACGGTCATCGAGGTGGTCAAGGGTGGACTCATCCTCGACCTCGGAGTGCGTGGCTTCCTGCCCGCCTCCCTGGTGGATATCCGCCGTGTGGCCGATCTGGACGAGTTCGTCGGCCAGAAGCTGCTGTGCCGCGTGATCGAGCTGAACCGCTTCCGCAACAACGTGGTGCTGAGTCGCCGCGCGGTGCTGGAAGAAGAGCGGCGAGGTGTACGCGAGCAGATCCTGGACCGCATGAACGTGGGCGATTTCGTCACCGGCACGATCTCGAATATCGTGGACTTCGGGGCGTTCGTCGACCTGAACGGCATCGACGGTCTGATACACATCTCGGAGCTCTCGTGGAGCCATGTCAATCATCCGTCGGAGGCCCTCTCCATCAACCAAGAGGTCACCGTCAAGGTCCTGGACATCGACCGTGATCGCCAGAGGATCTCCCTCGGGTTGAAGCAGACCCAGAAGGACCCGTGGCAAGAGGTGTTCGAGAACCGGCAGGTGAACGAGATCGTGCACGGCCGGGTCACGAAGCTGGTGTCGTTCGGTGCCTTCGTGGAGATCGAAGAAGGCGTCGAGGGACTCATCCACATCTCCGAGTTGGCCCAGCACCACGTGGAGGATCCGTCTGAGGTGCTCCGCAACGGCATGGAAGTCAACGTCAAGATCATCGAGATCGACCCTGACCGTCGCCGTCTCTCGCTCAGCCTGAAGCGTCTCGAGCCCGAGTATCGCATCCACGAGGACGCGATGGCTCAAGAGGTCGAAGCTGAAGAGGCCAAGGCTGCCGAGAGGGCCGAAGCGGCTGCGGCTGCCGGCGAGGCCGGCGAAGGCGCCGAAGAAGCCGTTATCGATGCGGAGGCGGTAGCCGAGACCGAGGCGGACACCGAGGCTGAAGAAGGCGAAGCGGCCGCAGAAGGTGAAGCGGCCGAAGTCGAAGCCGAGCCCGAGGCCGGCGAAGCGGTAGCCGAAGAGGCCGCCGAACCAGCCGCCGAGGCCGTCGTCGAAGCCGAGCCTGAAGCAGAAGTCGCTGCCGATGAGGCCGAGGCCGTCGTTGAAACAGAAGACGAGCCCGAGGCGCAGGCAGCCGCCGAGGCAGAGCCGGAAGCCGAAGCCGCCGAGGACACGGCCGCTGAGGACACAGCCGCCGAGGCGGTCGACGAGCCGGAGGTCGAAGCGGGCACCGACGCGGAGACTGAGCCTGTGACCGAGGTGGAGCCTGAGTCCGACGCTGCTTCAATAGACGCAGACAGCCTGAAGCTCTCAGAAGAGGTGTTCGACAAGGAGTGATCCAGCCCGAGCCGATCTGATTCGATGACAGAGGGCGCCTCCGGGCGCCCTCTTCGCGTCTACGCCCTTTCTCATAATGGAGGTAGGTTTCTGTCCGGGGTCGGCGGTACAATAGACACATGACTTCCGAGCGCCCGCCTGCCTCTGCCCTGCCGAAGGATCTGCCCGATCCCGGGTCCGCGGTCGCCGGTGTCGCGGCGGTAGGGCTCACGGGTGGGTTGGCGTCGGGCAAGAGCACGGCGCTGGCCATGTTCGCCGAACTGGGTGCACGCACCATATCCGCCGACACCCTTGTCCATGCGCTCTACGAGCGGGCCGACGTCAAGCCGCTGCTCCGCGAGCGTTTTGGCGATGGCATCTTCAATGCGGACGGCGGCACCGACCGGCGGGCCCTCGCCTCGCTCGTCGCCGACGACGAGAACGGACTCGGGGCCCTGGAGGCCCTCGTGCACCCGCACGTCATGCGGGAGTTGAGGGCGTTCGTCACCGAAGGGCCGGCGGGGAGCGTGAACGTGTGCGAGGTGCCCCTCCTCTTCGAGGGCGGGCTTCAGGGGATCTTCGACCTTGTCGTTACGATCGAGGCCCCGCTGGAGCTGCGCCGGGAGCGGGTCTCCGGCCGCCTGGCTCCGGAGGTGTTCGACTGTCTGGATGCGCGGCTGGCGGGCGAAGAGGCCCGATCGGGTGCCGCGGACGTGACCTACGTGAACACCGGCTCCCTCGCCGAATTGGCGGCGTTCGTGGCCCGCACCTTCGAGCAGGCGCGCCTGCTCTCCACGGACCGCACAGGACGATTCGTCAGAGATGTCTGAACGAAGGAATTCTCGCTCCGAAGGTCCGACCCGCCGGGGGCGATCACGTTCTTCCCGGCGACGAGTACGGCTTGGCGGGAGCCTGCTCGTGCTGGCGCTACTCGTGGTCGCAGTCGTGGGCGCACTTGCGCAAGGGGGGTGCGGGGCTGAGGTGCAGAGTCGCCTGTACCCCTTGAAGTACGAGACGGACATCCTGCGCGCTGCCGAAGCCTACGGGGTGGATCCCTACTTGGTGGCAGCTGTGGCTAAGGCGGAGAGCGGATTCGATGCGGGCGCTGTGTCTTCAGCCGGTGCGGTGGGTCTCATGCAGATCATGCCCGACACGGCTGCGTGGATCCAGGACCAGCCGGAGTGGAAGGGTGGGGAGGTAGCCGACCTCACCGACCCACCCGCGAATCTACAGATGGGCGCCTACTACCTGGCCTTTCTCACCGAACTCTTCGACGGCGACGTGCCCTCCACGCTTGCCGCGTACAACGCGGGGCAGGGCACCGTCATCGGCTGGCTCTCACGGCCTGGGGCCGACCGGGAACGTGTGCTCGAGACCGGCGACATCCCCTTCACCGAGACGAGGGAGTTCGTGAGGCGTGTGGAGAAGCTCCGCGCGCTCTTCATGAAGGCGCACCCGGAGGCGTTCCTCACGTGAGGCGGGCGGCCTCCAGGGGGCCGCTGCGATGAGTACGTTCACGCTGCGGGCCGACTATGTTCCTACGGGCGATCAGCCCGAGGCGATCGACCGACTGGTCGAGGGCGTGGAACGGGGCGACCGTTTTCAGACCCTCCTTGGCGTCACGGGTTCGGGCAAGACATTCACCATGGCCAATATCATCGCCCGACTGGGCCGGCCCACGCTCATCATCGCGCACAACAAGACGCTGGCTGCCCAGCTCTGCAACGAGTTCCGTGAGTTCCTGCCGGACAACGCCGTCGAGTACTTCGTCTCCTACTACGATTACTACCAGCCGGAAGCGTATCTCGCCGCCACCGACACCTACATAGAGAAAGACTCTGCCATCAACGAGGAGATCGACCGGTTGCGGCATTCAGCCACAAGCAACCTCCTCATGCGCGACGATGTGGTGATCGTGGCCTCGGTCTCCTGCATCTACGGGCTCGGGTCTCCCGAGGAGTACCTCCGTCAAGTCGTTCTCCTGCGCGAGGGCGCAGAGATCGAACGCGACGAGGTCCTGGCGAAGTTGGTTGCGATCCAATACGAACGGAACGACGTGGGCTTTCAGCGTGGGCGCTTCCGGGTGCGCGGCGACAGCTTCGAGGTGTGGCCCGCATACGATGATGAGGTGATACGCGTCAACCTGTTCGGCGACGAGATCGAGGAGATCCTGAAGATCGACCCCGTGACCCAAGAGGTGCTCGGTCGGCTGCCCAGCGTGGCGGTCTACCCGGCTTCGCACTTCGTCACGGGGGAGGGCGCCATCGAGCGCGCGGTGCGCGAGATCGGGGTAGAACTCGAGCAGCAGGTGGCCGCTCTGGAGGCCCGGGGCAAGCAGCTCGAGGCTTTCCGTCTGCGTCAGCGCACGCAGTACGACATGGAGATGCTGCGAGAATTGGGCTACTGCTCCGGCATCGAGAACTACTCGCGCATCTTGGACGGTCGAGAGCCCGGGACGCCGCCCCACACGCTGCTCGATTACTTCAACGATGATTTCCTGGTCATGATCGACGAGTCGCACAACACGATCCCGCAGCTGAACGGCATGTATCACGGGGATCGGAGCCGCAAGCTCGCACTCGTCGAAGGTGGATTCCGTCTGCCTTCGGCCCTCGACAACCGTCCGCTCCGTTTCGAAGAATTCCTGGAGCGCGTTCAGCAGTGCATCTTCGTCTCCGCGACGCCGGCGGAGTGGGAGGTGTCCGCTTCCTCCCAGGTGGTCGAGCAGCTGGTGCGGCCCACGGGTCTGGTCGATCCGGTGGTGGAAGTGCGTCCCACACGCAACCAGATCGACGACCTCATGAACGAGGTGCGCGTCCGTGCCGAGCGGGGCGAACGCGCGCTGGTCACCACCCTTACCAAGAAGATGGCGGAGGACCTTACCGACTATCTGCTGGAGATGGGGTTCCGGGTGCGCTATCTGCACTCTGAGGTGGACACTCTCGAGCGCATCCAGATCGTGCGTGATCTGCGCCTCGGTGACTTCGACGTCCTCGTGGGCATCAATCTGCTCCGGGAGGGTCTGGATCTGCCCGAGGTCACGCTGGTTGCCATTCTCGACGCCGACAAGGAAGGATTCCTGCGGGGCGAGACGGCGCTGGTGCAGACCATCGGCCGGGCCGCCAGGAACGTCGAGGGGCGGGTGATCATGTACGCCGATCGCGTGACTACCGCCATGGAACGGGCGATCTCGGAGACCGACCGTCGTAGGGCCGCGCAGACGGCCTTCAACGAGGCTCACGGCATCACGCCTCGTTCCATAATCAAGGGAGTGTCCGACATCACCCAGCTTCTGGGGCTGGGTGGGGAGACCGTGCCCTACAAGGAGAAGCGTCGTCTGGGACGCACCGGGGAAGCGCTGTCGGAGGAGGAGATCGAGCGTCTGATGGTGTCGCTCGAGGAGGAGATGTTCGCGGCGGCGGAGGAACTCCGTTTCGAGTATGCGGCTTCGCTGCGCGACGAGATCAAGGGTCTCGCCCGCGACCTGCAGCGCCTGCGCAGCTAGGCGGCCGAGCCGGGCACGCGGGCGCCTGCTCAGCCAGCGCCCGGCGCGTGCCGCGCACGCGCGCATGTCCAGCACGCGCCCGGCGCACCGGCGTCGTCCCCGGCGCTAACCGGCGCCTGACCGGCGTCCGCCTGCGCAGTCTCGGGCGCGTGGGCGACTAGTTCACGGTGATTGACTCGATGTCCGGCACCTGACCCACCAAGCGCGTGGCCGCCGTCGTCGTCATGCCGCGGGGCAACTCGAGAACCAGTCGGATGGAGTTGGTCTCCGTGCCGGTGTCGACGCTCATGTGTTGCACGGCCACGTGGTTATGGTCGAGCACGTCGATGAGGCGGGTGAGAGGGCCGAAACCGTGACTGCGGAAGGTGACGTGCAGGTCGACCAGTTCGCGCACCCGCGGATAGATGAATCTCCCCTCGACGAAGCGGAGCACGTAGAGGCTGGTGACCACAGTCACGGAGGTGACGAGCGCCAACGGGTAGAGCCCGAGGCCGGCCGCCAGGCCCACCGCTGCGGCCGCCCACAGACTGGCGGCGGTCGTCAACCCACGGACGGATACGCCGTGACGGATGATGGCGCCGGCCCCGAGGAAGCCGATCCCACTCACCACTTGGGCCGCGATGCGTCCGGGGTCCACGCGCACGTTGCTCGCGGCGGTGTCCGCGATGAACGAATCGAAGCCGTGGACCGAAGCGATCGTGAAGGCGGCGGCACCTACCGCGACCAGTATGTGGGTGCGGAAGCCGGCCGCCCGGTCGCGGAGTTCCCGCTCCAACCCTATGGCCCCGCCGAGGACCGCGGAGAGGAGGATCCTGAGGATGAGGCCTTCGGTTGTCATCGGCCGGGACTCCTTCGCTGTCGGCGACGACTGATTCTGGCGGGAGTCGGGCCTGGTCCGGATTCTGCTACTATACCCGTGCGGGTATTAGACGGAGAGGAGTCACGTGGGTAGCGTCGCGGATGTACTGATAGTGGTGGCGGTCTTCGGCTACCTCGCCTGGTTCTTGAAGCGGGGCGGGGGAGGGGGCTGAGGCGGCTGAGATCCCCGTGTGGGGTCTCCGGCAAGGAACGGCATCGCCGACCTGTGCTCCGATCGCTCTCTCAGTTTCCCTCGACATACCGCCCGTCTTCCGTTTCCAGCACCTTACCCGTCCCTTCTCTTGGCCACTCCAGGATCTCTTTCGGCGATGCGGCTGAGTTCTTCGCCGCGGGTGCGAGTCCTGCCGTCGAGGCTCTCCTGTGGCTGAGGTTTGGCGCGGGCGCCCGAAGCCACTAGAATAGGGCCTTGGCCCGGCCGGAGCGAGTGTCACCGGCACCCGGGCGCCACCGGAGTGTCCGGGACAGCAAGGCCAGGCTGAGCGCGCGAAAGGAACACGAACCCATGCCGGTACCGTACGACCCAGAGGCCATCGAGACCAAGTGGCAGGAAGTCTGGGATAGGGAACAGACCTTCGTCATCCCCAATCCTACCGACGAGGAGGTGGCGTCGGGCAAGGGTCCGGGATCGACCTACGTGCTCGAGATGTTCCCCTATCCTTCGGGCAGCGCCCACATGGGTCACGTGAAGAACTACACCATGGGCGACGTGATCGCCCGCTTCCGCCGCCACCAGGGTCAGCGGGTGCTGCACCCCATGGGCTACGACGCGTTCGGGTTGAACTCCGAGAACGTCGCCATCCAGACGGGCGAGCATCCGGCCCAGTTCACCGAACGCGCTATCTCCACGATCAACAGGCAACTGCGGCGTCTCGGCGTGTCCATCGATTGGAGCCGGGAGTTGGCCACCTGCCGACCCGACTACTACAAGTGGACCCAGTGGCTCTTCATCCAGTTCTACAACAAGGGACTGGCGTTCAAGAAGGAAGCGCCGGTGAACTGGTGCCCCTCGTGTCAAACCGTGCTGGCCAATGAACAGGTGATCCAGGGTCGCTGCGAGCGATGCGACTCGGTGGTGGAAGCGAAGAAGTTGCGGCAGTGGTTCTTCCGCATCACCGACTACGCCGAGCGCCTGCTCGACGATTTCGACAAGCTCGAGTCGTGGCCGGAGCGGGTGATCACCATGCAGCGGAACTGGATCGGGCGCTCCGAAGGAGCCGAGGTGGTGTTCGTCGTGGCTCCGCGGCAGGAGACTGCGGGCGGTCCCGGGGAAGATGGGCCCGCCGCCGATCCGGCCGCACCGCAGTCGACGGCCGGCGATCCGGCCGCACCGCAACCGGCCGCCGCTGATCCGGACGCTCCGCAACCGACCGCCGGCGACTCCGTCGCCGGGCGGGAGATCGTGGTCTTCACTACCCGTCCCGACACGCTCTTCGGCGCCACCTTCTTCATCTTGGCGCCCGAGCACCCGTTGGTGGAAGATCTGGTGCGCGGCACCCCGCAGGAGGCGGAGGTCAAGCGCTACGTGGCGCAGGCCATGGCCACCTCGTCCATCGAGCGCGCCGGCAGCGAGAAGGAGAAGACCGGGGTCTTCACCGGCCGTCACGCGATCAACCCGGTGAACGGCGAACTCATCCCCATTTGGGTGGCCGACTACGTGCTCATGGAGTACGGCACCGGGGCCATCATGGCGGTCCCGGCCCACGACGAGCGCGACTTCGAGTTCGCCCGCGCCTTCGACCTCCCGGTGGTGGAAGTCATCGGCAGTCCGGACGACCTCAAAGACGCCGACGGGGAACTCACCGCACCCTACGCCGGAGACGGTGTTCTCGTGAACAGCGGGGAGTTCGACGGTCTTCCCAAAGCCGAAGCCATCCTCAAGGTGACCGAGTGGTTGGAGCAGAAGGGCAAGGCCAAAGCCGCCGTCAACTACAAGCTGCGCGATTGGCTGCTTTCGCGGCAACGGTACTGGGGTTGCCCCATCCCCATCGTCTACTGCGACGAGTGCGGCGAGATGGCGGTCCCCGAGGACCAGTTGCCGGTTCTCCTGCCCGATGTGAGCGACTACGCGCCGAAAGGCAAGTCGCCCCTGGCCGCCGCGGAACACTGGATCAACACGACCTGTCCCACCTGCGGCGGGCCCGCCCGCCGCGACCCGGACACGATGGACACCTTCGTCGATTCGTCGTGGTACTACCTGCGCTACGCCTCACCCTGGCGGGACGACGTGGCCTTCGACCGGGCCGCAGTGGATTACTGGCTCCCGGTGGATCAGTACATCGGTGGAGTGGAGCACGCCATCCTTCACCTGATGTACTCCCGGTTCTTCACCAAGGTCCTTTACGACTTGGGGCTGGTGAGCTTCGAGGAGCCTTTCAAGCGACTCTTCACCCAGGGGATGATCTACTACAAGGGCGCCAAGATGTCCAAGAGCAAGGGCAACGTGGTGAATCCCGACGAACACGTGGCGACGTATGGCGCGGACTCACTGCGCGCCTACATCATGTTCATGGGTCCGGGCGAGAGCGACGTGGAGTGGAACGACCAGGGCATCGAGGGCATCAACCGATTCCTGAACCGGGTGTGGCGCCAGGTGACGGAGGCCATCGAGGCAGGGCTGCTCACCACGGCCACCCTTCCCATCGCGGATCCGGAGGCACTCGGGCCCGAGGCCCGGTCGCTGCTGGTCAAGACCAACCAGGTGATCGACAAGGTCACCGGCGACATCGAAGACCGCTTCCACTTCAACACCGCGCTTTCCGCCATCATGGAGCTCAACAACGAGATCTCGGCGGCGCGAACTGCGGGGAGCGGCGACGGAGCCGGACCGACCGCCTCGCCGGAGGGACGGCGGGTCCTGGCCGAGGCGGTCGAGACGCTCGTGCGCCTGCTGGAACCCTTCGCGCCGCACATGGGGGCGGAACTGTGGGAGATGATGGGCCGAGAGAACATCTGGGACGTCGCCTGGCCCACCGCCGACGAGCGTTTCCTGACGCACGAGACGGTGGAGCTGGCGGTCCAGGTCAACGGGAAGCTGCGCGACCGCGTGACCGTGGACATCGATGCCGAGAAGACCGAGGTGCTCGCGGCGGTGAAGGCCCTGCCCGGACTGCAGAAGTACCTGGAGAACGCCACCATCGTGAAGGAGATCGTCGTGCCGGGTAAGCTGGTGAACCTGGTGGTGCGCTGAGACCGGTTTGCGTTCTTCCGAACGCGTGCGGGGCGCCGTGTGTGGCGCCCCGCGCATCGCTCTACTCTGTGCTGCGTATATCGGCCGGCGGCCTCGAGCCGTCTCTCAGCTGGTGACTTCTCGGACGAAGTCTTCGAAGATCCCGAGATGCGTATCGATGTCGGCATCGGTGTGGGCGACCGAGACCAACCACTGTTCATCGAGGCCCGGGGGCAGGAAGATGCCGTGGGTCATCATGTAGATCCAGTGTGCGTAGGCCAGTTCGAAGTTGGTCTTCTTGTAGTCGCGGAAGGTGCGGACGCGTTCGGGCACGTAGGTGATGCATCCCTTAGCTCCGAGCTTCACCGTGTGCGCAGGTAAGCCGGTCTCGTCGATCACCCGTTGACAGCCCTCGATGAGCCGAGCGTTGCGGGCAACGGCTGCTTCCGACGCCTCCTTGGTGCAGATCTTCGTGAGCACGGCTAAGGAGGCCGCGGTCACCAGCGGGTTGCCGTTGAAGGTCCCCTGGTGAGCCACCGTCCCGTTGGCGATGTAGCCCATGATCTCGCGGCTCCCGCCGAAAGCGGCGATGGGCACGCCCCCACCGATCGACTTGGCGAGGCAGATCAGGTCGGGCTGGATGGAGTAGAGGGCGGAGGCGCCTCCCCAATTGGAGGTGATGCCCGTCTTGACCTCGTCGAAGATGATGAGGGCGCCGTGCTTGTGGCAGATCTCCTTGGCCGCGGCGAGGTAGCCATCGTCGGGTAGCACGATGCCCATGTTCTCCGGCACCGGTTCCAGGATGAACGCGGCGATCTCACCGGGGTGCTCGGTGAAGGCGCGTTCCAGGCCGGAGAGGTCGTTGAAGGGTACGACCACCACTTCGTCGATAGTGGCCTTGGCTATACCGCCGTAGTAGGGGACGGTGTTCGGGTGGTCGGCGGGGCCGGCTTTTTCGAGTGGAGGCCGCACCGACATCATCACCAGGTCGTGGTGACCGTGGTAGCAGCCCTCGAGTTTGATGATCTTCTCCCGCCCGGTGTAGCCACGGGCCAACCTGAGAGCGTCCATAGTGGCTTCCGTTCCGGAGTTGGTGAAACGCACCATCTCAAAGGGGAAACGGTCCACGAGGGCTTCCGCCACTTCGGCGATCAGCACGGAGGGAGTGGTGAAGAGGGTGCCCCGGGAGGCCTGTGCGGTGATCGCTTCCACCAGGAGCGGGTGAGAGTGGCCCGCGAACAGGGAACCGTAGCCGCCGTTGAAGTCTATGAACTCGTTGCCGTCGACGTCCCACAGCCTGCTGCCGGAGGCGTGGTCGGCCACGATGGGGTGGGGTTCGAAGTACTGGAAGTTGCTGGCGACGCCCAGCGGGAGCACCTTCTTGGCGCGGTCGGTGGCCTTCTGGCTGCCCGGCGTCATGTCGGCGTAGCGCTCTTTCTCTCGAGCGGTGATGGCTAAGGCTTTCTCCGTGATACCCGTCATGCTCTTCTCCTCGCGTTCTGGCCGGCGGACCTCCGGTTCACCGGCGCGTCGTCGGGGACGCGCCACTGGTGCACGTCTTTTACTTTCCACGGCACCAGCATGATGCTGGTGCGGGTGACTCCGGGGATGGATCCGACAACGTCGCTCACGAAGGTGTGGAGTTCCTCGTTGTCGCGGGCGTATACCTGGATGCTCAGGTCTCTGTCACCCGTGCTGTAGGCCACGTAGCTCACTTCTTGCAGATCGGCCAGACGCTCGGCCACCTCGCGGAGCTTGTTCGGGGTCACTTCGATCCATACGTCGGCGGTGACCTCGTAGCCCAGTGCCCGAGGGTTGACCACAGCGCCGATCTGGATCACGTTGCGCTCGACGAGCCTGTCGACTCGGTAGCGGACTGTGCGCTCGGATACTCCGTCGAGTCGGCGGGCGATCTCGGTACTGGACATGCGTCCGTCCTGCAGAAGGCAGGAGATGATCTCCCTATCGATGTGGTCGAGCTTGATGTTCACGCGCCTCCCCGGTCTGTCGGAGAGACTAGTATACCCGCATCCGTGCCGAATATGTCAAGTTGTGGTGCAATAACTGCCGATACGGACATTTATTGGTCGGCACAAGCTGCAAGGTGGCTCGCTGCCGTGCAGGTAGCGACGAGAGTCGGGACTGCATCGGAGAGGCTGGTCGCGAAAGAGTGTGTCCGCTCCGACGCCGGAGTCAATCCGGACCGGACCGGCTAGGCCGACTTACGCCTTTCGCCGGGGACCACGGCGGCGTGGGGACAGTACTGCGCGCAGAGGAGACACCCCGTGCAGCGTTCTTGGTCGACCGTCCAGGTGGTGGAGGTCGGGGGAGCGAGTAGGCCGCGCAACCAGGACTTCGGGGTCTCCGGCTGTGCTTCCGCTTGCTGCACTCCCGGGACAGGCACGACTGCGCGCTGGGGGCAGATGCGGCTCACGGGGCACCCGGGAGCGCCGTCGCACCGCTCTCGATCGATGCGTGCAACCGGCTTGTCCTTCCCCGAGACGCGGTGTCCTCCGGCAACTCGGCGCTCCGACCTTCGACCTGCAGCGGGCATGCCTGCTCCTCGTACGTACTCTATACCCATAGGGGTATCTGTCGCCGACAGTCTACACCGGCCGCGTGTCGGCGGCAAGCGCGAGTGGGGGGAAGTCGATGAGAACCTCGTAGGTGCCGTCCACCAGCTTGATCTTCACCTGCTGAGAACACTGTTGGAACACGTGCAACATGCCTTGGTTCTCGGCCAGCACCTCGGCCCTGAAGCCGCTCAGACCCTTCTCGATCCCGAGTTCGATGAGGTAATTCAGGAGACGGATGCCGAGGCCCCGGTGCTGCCAATCGTCACGCACCATGAAGGCTACTTCGGCACGGTCGTCGCCGGGGATGAGTCGCCACTCGGCAAGGGCTACCAGTTCGTCGGCGCCCGGACCCGAGCGGGCAGCGGCAAGGCTCATGGTGGTCCGGTAGTCGATGTTAACGACGGCATCCCGCTCGTCGCGAGGGTAGGTGGCCTTCGCGTTCATGAATCGTTTGTACACAGCATTCTGGCTCGTGTCGTAGAACAGGTCGCGCACCAGGGCGTCGTCGGTGGGTCGCAGCGGGCGGAAGACCACCCTGCCCCCGTCGTCCAGGGTGATGTGACGCTCCAGCTCGTCCGGATATCGTTCACTGCGCGGGGGCTGCTGGTCCATGAAGACGTAGTGCCGCTCCTTCGCGTGGGCCAGCAACTCGGCGCGGTGGTCGGGATGGGCCACCTGGATGAGTGCCATGGCCCGTTCGCGGATCGACTTCCCGTGGAGGTAGGCGATGCCGTACTCGGTGACCACGTAGTGGACCCCGCCGCGGGTGGTGACGACGCCGGCGCCCTCCGATAGGTGAGGGACGATCCGACTGCGGCCTCCCGTAGCTTGGGACGGCAGACAGATGACCGGCTTGCCCCCGCGAGAGCGGGCTGCTCCGCGCATGAAGTCCACCTGACCGCCGATGCCGCTGTAGAAGTCGTAGCCCAGCGAGTCGGAGCACACCTGACCGGTCAGGTCGATCTCGAGCGCGGCGTTCACCGCCACCATCCGGTCGTTCTGACCGATGATGTAGGGATCGTTGGTGTAGTCGGCAGGTCGGAATTCACACATGGGATTGTCGTGCACGAAGTCATAGAGGCGGGGCGTGCCCATGCAGAAAGAGGCCACGATCTTGCCGCGGTGAAGGGTCTTTCGCGAGTTGTTTATCACGCCCTCTGCGACCAGGTCGATGACGGCGTCGGTGAACATCTCGGTGTGGAGTCCCAAGTCGCGCCGGCTGTGAAGGTGATCGAGCGTGGCGCTCGTCACGGAACCGATGCCCACCTGGAGACAGCAACCGTCTTCCACCAGCTTGGCCACCTGTCGACCGATCTCGCGGGTGATGTCGGTGGTCTCGTGCAGCGGCACCGTCATGATGGGCTCGTCGTGCTCCACCACCACATCCAGCCTGTCGATGTGGATGAAGGAGTCGCCCAGCGTGCGAGGCATGTGTCGGTTCACCTGGGCGATGCGGATGCGCGCGCTCTCGGCCGCGGGTTTGGTGATGTCCACGGCCACACCGTATGAGCAGGTGCCGTGGTCGTCGGGAGGCGACACCTGGATCAGGGCCACGTCCACAGGGATGTGTCGCTGCGTGAACAGGTCGGAGACCTCCGACAGGAACACAGGTGTGTAGTCGGCTCGGCCCTCGGCTACGTCGGAGCGCACATCGTGTCCGATGAAGAAGGAATTGTGGCGGAAGCTGTCGCTGAAGCGGGGAGCCTCGTGGGGCGCGGTGCCCAGGGTGAGCAGATGGTACACGTCGGAATCGGCGAGACGCCCGCCCATGTCCGCAAGGCCGCGGATAAGCGCTTGGGGCTCACCGCACCCGGCGCCGATGAAGATACGGTCGCCCTTCCTGATGTGAGACAGGGCACCGGGGACGGTGGTCCGTTTGGCCTCATAGCGCGCCCGCCACCTCGAATCCGCCATCGTCTCTCCGTTCGTCGTGGAGCCTTACGGGTGTTCCTCAGCCAGAAGATACACCATGGGTCACCCGTGACTCGACATCCTGGGTGGGCGCGCCCAACAGAAAGGGCGGCCGAAGCCGCCCCTTCTGCAACCGCCGGACGAAGCCGGATGGTGGGCTCCGCCCGGTATGGCTCTCAGACGCTGCGGTTGGTCACCAGATTGTCCACCACCGTGGGGTCGGCCAGGGTGGAGGTGTCGCCCAGGTCGGTCACGTCGTTCGCTGCGATCTTCTTCAGGATCCGCCGCATGATCTTGCCGCTGCGGGTCTTGGGGAGACCGGGGGCCCACTGGATGACGTCGGGCGTGGCGATGGGGCCGATCTCCTTGCGCACGTGCTGGATGAGGGCCGACTTCAGTTCATCCGAAGGCTCCACACCGACGTTCAGGGTGATGTAGGCGTAGATGCCCTGGCCCTTTATGTCATGGGGCATGCCCACGACGGCTGCTTCCGCCACCGCGTCGTGGCTCACCAGAGCCGACTCCACTTCTGCCGTGCCCATGCGGTGTCCGGAGACGTTGATGACGTCGTCCACGCGACCGGTGATCCAGTAGTAGCCGTCTTCGTCGCGGCGGCAGCCGTCGCCGGTGAAGTAGAGGCCGGGATACTGCTTGAAGTAGGTGTCGAAGAAGCGGTCCGGGTCGCCGTAGACGCCGCGCATCTGGCCGGGCCAGGGCCGGCGGATGCAGAGGTTGCCCACCCCGGGCCCTTCGACTTCCATGCCGTCGGCATCGATGAGCACCGGCTCCACGCCGAAGAAGGGCAGTGTGGCCGAGCCCGGCTTGATCTTCATGGCCCCAGGCAGCGGCGTGATGAGGATGCCGCCGGTCTCGGTCTGCCACCAGGTGTCCACGATGGGGCAGCGCCCCTCGCCCACCAGGCCGTGGTACCAGAGCCACACTTCCGGGTTGATGGGCTCGCCCACGGTGCCCAGGAGCCGCAGGGAGGAACGGTCGTGCTTCGTGACCCACTCGTCGCCTTCGCGGGCGATGGCGCGCAGCGCAGTGGGGGCGGTGTAGAACTGGTTGACCTTGTACTTCTCCACCACCGCCCAGAAACGGTCGGGAGCCGGGTAGTTGGGCACCCCCTCGAACATGACCGAGGTGGCCCCGTTCTGCAGCGGACCGTAGACGATGTAGCTGTGGCCGGTGACCCAGCCGATGTCGGCCGTGCACCAGAAGACGTCCTCGGGATGGTAGTCGAAGATCAGTTCGTGGGTGTAGCTGGTGTAGACCGCGTAGCCGCCGGTGGTGTGCATGACACCCTTGGGCTTCCCGGTGGAGCCGGAGGTGTAGAGGATGAAGAGCGGATCCTCGGCGTCCATCTCCTCACAGGGCGAATCGGTGGTGATGTCGTCGGCCGCCATCTCGTCGTGATACCAGACATCGCGGCCCTCGACCCAGTCGACGCCCAGGCCGGTGTGACGCACGACGATGCACGAGGTCATGCTGGGACTGGTCGCCATGGCCTCGTCGGCGGCGGCCTTCAGGGGGACGCTCTTCGACCCGCGCAGTCCTCCGTCGGCGGTGATCATGATGGTGGATTCGCAGTCGAGGATGCGGTCGCGCAGCGCGTCGGCGGAGAAGCCGCCGAACACCACGCTGTGGATGGCTCCGATGCGGGCGCAGGCCAACATGGCCACCGGCAGTTCGGGGATCATCGGCAGGTAGATGGTGACCCGGTCGCCCTTCTTCACGCCCTTCTTGCGGAGGACGTTCGCGAACTCGTGTCACGTCTTCCCACAATTGCCGGTAGGTGATGGTGCGGCTCACATCGGGGGAGTCGCCCTCCCAGTAGAAGGCGACCTTGTCGGCCACGTCGGTCTCCATGTGCCGGTCGAGGCAGTTGTAGCTCAGGTTGAGCTTGCCGCCCTCGAACCACTTGATCTTCGCGTTGGCGAAGTCGTGGTTCTGGACCGAGTCCCATTTCTTGAACCACGTGATCCGCTCCGCCACTTCGGCCCAGAAGGCGTCCGAATCCTCGAGCGAGCGGCGGTACATCTCATTGTATTGGTCCATGCTCGAGATCCATGCGTGCTGCTGGAAACTCGGCGGTACGTCGAAGACTTTGCCCTCGAGTGACACTTCGTTCGCCACGTTCACCTCCGCAGGTCGTCGTCTCAACCCGTCCTGGTCACCCTCCTCGGTCGCAGGAGGTCGATACGGCAGGCGGATTCATGGAAACCATACAGGCGGCTCTTGGAGGAGGCAATCCGGTCGTCGATGTTTCCACAAGCGGCCGATAGAGTCCCGCGACCGGCCCGAGCGGCCCGGGAGCGGTCTCACTGCCTGCGGGTGGACCCCTGACGAGAGTTGACCAGGTAGGTGCCGCCCGCGACGCACCCCAGGCCGAGCCAGAGCAGGAGCGGGAGATGTTCGCCTAAGAGCAGGCCGCCGAAGATCACTCCGAAGAGCGGGGTGAAGAACGTGAAGGAGTGGAGACTGCTCACTTTTTGAGTACGCATGAGCCAGAACCACAACAGGTAGCTGACCGTCGCCACGATGACCGTCTGGTAGAGAAGCGCCAGCGAGGAGTCCAGGCGGAAGGTCAGCGGTTCCCCACGTTCGAAGACCAGAGCGCCCAACCACAGCAACGGCACCGAGAAGGCCAGTTGGTAGAAGAGCACCTGGAACGTGCTCATGGGGCGCACACGCATGGTGTGTTTCACGAAAAGGGTGGTGAGGGCCCAGAACACCGCGGCCAACACCTCCATGCCGTCCCCCACCAGGTGATTGGCCGGAAGTCCGCCGGACGGTGCGCGAAACACTGCTGCCACCCCGGCGAAGGAGAGGCCGAGCCCTGCGACTTTGACCCAGGTGAGCCGGTCGTCGCGGAGGAGGAAATGCGCCCCGATCGCCACCCAGAACGGGCTTGTGTAAACCAAGAGGACGGAGCGGGAGGCGGAGGTGAAGGATGATCCCCAGTAGAGGAACAGGAACTCCAGGGTGAACATGCCCCCCATGATCAGGCCGTCGAGCAGACGTCGGCGGTCGACCAGGAGCTGTTTTCCGAACAGAGCGGCCCAGATGGCAATGAGCACCGTGGCTCCGGTGGACCGGATCGCCGAGGCGAAAAGAGGAGGGAGACCACGGTTGCCGACCTGAATGGAGACGAAGTTCAGGCCCCAGACCGCGCACATCCCCAACAGCATGGCGACGGAGCCCCAGCCGACTCGGTCGGGGCTGCGGGTTCCGTCAAAGACAGGTAGTGCGGAGTCGGCTGCGGTTTCTTTGGGCGCTACCACTCAGCGAGGGTAGCACGGACAGACGCGATCGGGGACCCGGTGCGCGGGTCCCCGATCGCGGATCATCTAAGCGGCGGGCGCGGCCGACGCGGGTGCTGCCCGGCGCGTCCTGGCGGCGTGCCGGACGTCGGCGCGGTCTGCCGGCGCGGTCTGCCGGCGCCCCGACGGCGCGGACACGTGGTGACGCGGCCGGGTGGGGCGCCCCCATACCGGGTGCGTCGCCGTGGGTTGGTGCTAGTTCGTGCCCCAGCCGCCCATCATGCCGCCGCCCGAGGTGCCGTTCCAGCCGCCCATCATGCCACCGCCGGAGGTGCCGTTCCAACCGTCCATCATGCCTTCAGGACCACCGTTCTCGGTGCACTGCTGCAACATCTCGTCGGCCTGGTCACCGTGCACGGAGCGCATCATGTCTTCCATGGTTCCGGCCCACTCTTTGGCCTGATCGCCGGTGATGCCCATGTGGTCCTGCATCATCTCGGTGATGCTGTCGGTGAAATCGCCGGTGCCGTCGGTGGCCGGGGGAGCGGTCTGGTCACTGAGAGGGGCCGGGGTCACCGAGCCCTGCCAACTCGGGGCCTGTCGTTCGGCCGCCGCGGTGCCTGGGCTAAAGACGGGGCCAAGGGCTCCCAGGCCTACCAGGCCCAGGGCGCCTGCCGCTATCAGTGTGGCTCCTTTAAGCAGTAATGAGTTCGACATAGTGTCTCCTTAGCAGATGGGTGAAGTGCTTCTGCTGCATCCCATTATGGGGTTCGTATGTGGAGAGTTTCGCAAGAGAGTGCAAAGCTCATGTAAAGCTTCGCGAGCGACGCGGGGTCGGCCACGGCCCTCGGCGGCGGCCATCGACAGCGGCCGGCGACCCTGTCGGGCGACGCGCCCCCGCTCCCGCGCCCCGGCGGCCGGCTGGCCTCGGCGGCGCCCGCTGCACCCCGGTCGGCGGACCCCACGGTGTCCACGGCCGCCCGGCGACAACTGCCGGCGTTCACTGCCCCCCCAGCGGCAGACACCCCGGCGCCCTGGCGGGCGACGCGCCCGCGGCGGCGCCCGCTGCCCCAGGCGCCCACCGTCGCCCGCCCCCGGACGCCACAGTGTATTCTGGTGGACACAGTCCCACCCGAACCTCGCCAGGGTCGGCCGTTGGGAGTCCGGCGACGAGTCATGGAGGGTCGGAGTATGCACTTGCAGGTGTGCGGGGCGGCGCGTGAGGTCACCGGATCGTGTTACCTCGTGGAGGCGGGGCGCACCCAATGTCTGGTCGATTGCGGCATGCACCAGGGAGGAGCCAAAGAGGAGCTCGAGAACCGCCGCCCCTTCCCCTTCGATCCTCGTGAGATCGATTTTCTGCTGCTCACTCACGCCCACATCGATCATTCCGGTCTGATCCCTAGACTGGCCAAGGAAGGGTTCAAGGGGCCGATCTACGCCACGTCCTCCACCGCCGATCTCTCCGAGATCATGCTGCTCGACTCGGCTCACATCCAGGAGATGGAGGCGGAGTGGCAGCACCGGAAGGGGCGACGCGCCGGCCGACGTACCCAAGAACCGCTCTACACGCGGGATGATGCGTCCGCCGCCCTCCGTTTGTTCCAAGTGGTTGAGTATGGAAAGGACTTGCACCCGTCGAGCGAGGTCAGAGTGCGCTTCCGCGATGCCGGCCACATCCTCGGTTCGGCCGCGCTGGAGATCTGGCTGACAACGGCGGCGGGCTCAGTGAAGATGGTGTTCAGCGGCGACATCGGTCGTCCTGATCGCCCGATGCTGAACGACCCGGAGACGCTCACGGAGGCCGATTATCTGGTCATGGAGTCCACCTATGGTGATCGCGATCACGGCGATGAGGGCGATCCTGTGGATGAACTGCGCTCCATCGTGAAGGAGGCCCAGCAGACGGGCGGCAACGTGATAATCCCCGCGTTCGCGGTCGGGCGTACTCAGGAGGTGCTGTATTACCTGCGGGAGATATGTGCCGACGATTGCCGGGGTATTCAGGTGTACGTCGATAGCCCGCTGGCTACCAAGGCCACCTCGGTGTTCCGTTCCCACCGATCGGAGTTCGACCAGGCAGCGCAGGAGATCTTTGCCGATAACGGGTCGATCTTCAATTTCCCACAACTGCATTACACCGAGTCGTCCGACGAGTCCAGAGCGCTCAACGACGTCAAGGGAGCAGTGATCATCTCGGCGAGCGGTATGGCAGAGGCCGGTCGGGTCAAGCATCACCTGAAGCACAACCTGTGGCGGCCGGAGGCGCACATCGTGTTCGTTGGCTACCAGGCAGAAGGCAGCCTGGGACGCCGGTTGCTCGAGGGCGAGAAGCGGGTGCGCATCCTGGGGGAGGAGATCGCCGTCAAGGCGAAGATCCACGACATCAGCAGTCTGTCGGCTCACGCGGACCGGGACCAACTCCTCGCCTGGGCGTCCAGCTTCAAGCCCACTCCCATCACCATCCTCACGCACGGCGAGCCGAAGTCGGCGTTCTCTCTGGCGAAGGCGCTCGAGGAAGATCTGGGGTTCGAGGTCATCGTGCCCGAGTTGCTTGAGATCATCGACTTGGAGGAGAGGGTGCGGGCATGACCATCGACCCGGTGTGTGGCAGGCGGATCCAGGAGAAGGAGGCAAAGGCGGCCGCTTTTCACGGCGGGCGTATCTTCTACTTCTGCTCCGAGACCGATCGGGACATTTTTTGCGCCGATCCGGAGGCCTACGCGGCCAAGGTCAAGACGGCACGGCTCCGACTCGGCGTGATGGGGGCCGCCTCGGGTTCGTTCGGTCCGGAGGTGGCCGCAGCGGCGTTCGAACTCGGGGCGGCCGCGGCGCGACGGGGTCTCGTGCTCGTGACCGGGGCGGCGCCGGGACTCCCTTGGGAGTCGGCCCGCGGCGTTCAGTCCGAGGGCGGTCTCTCGGTGGGCATCTCACCGGCCCTCAGCCTCGACGAACACCAGGACTACTACAAGTCGCCCGCGGACTACTTCGACGTGATCATCTATACGGGGAGCGGGCTCATGGGACGCGAGATCGTCAACATCCGCTCGAGCGATATGGTGGCCATCGTCAACGGGCACTCCGGCACGCTCGGGGAGTTCGCCATCGCCTACGACGAGGCCAAACTCATCGGGGTCTTGGAAGGGAGCGGCGGGATCGCCGACATCATCCCGCAGTTGGTCGAGACCATAGACAAAGACACGGGGGCGGTCATCGTCTACGACCCCGATCCCGTGGCTCTGGTGGATCGCCTGATCGACGAGTATGTCGGCAGGCACTTCAAGCACCCCTCGGTCTTCGTGAGGAACGGGTACGAGGCGAAGCGAGGACTACGGGCGCCTGAGGTTGGGAAGGGTTGAACGCACGGCTAGGGCGCGTCCCGAGGAGGAAGGCTGGAATCAGCGACCCAACAAAAAAAGCCCCCGCGGGGCTCTCCTTGTTCGGACCCTAGGTCCTGGAACGATTCCGGATCATCATCCGGATATCTGTTCCGCTCGAGACCCCTGGGCGTCGTGTCGGGTGATTTCCCCGACCCACGCTTCACAACTGGGACAAACCCAGGCGAAGATGGGGATCTCGGTGCGACAATGGTCGCACGTTTGAGTGTGGCGCATAAACCCACACCTCCTTCCAGGCCACAAATCGCGGGCAGAGCCGCATGGCCGGAGGAGAGTATACCACTGGTGAGCGACTCGAGGAGGTAGCAGGTGCCGGTAACCACGTTGGTGACGTACTCCGTCGATCGGATCGAGGTCATGGATGTGGCCGGCGACGTCGACGAATCGCTCATGCCTGACCTATCTGCCGAGCAGATCCGGACGCTGTACGACTTCATGGTGCTTACGCGGCGCTTCGACGAGCGGATGCTCAACCTGCAGCGCCAGGGGCGCATGGGCACGTTCGCCCGAGTAGCGGGTCAGGAGGGAGCGCATGTGGGCGCCGCTTTCGCCCTGGAGGACGACGACTGGATGGTGCCCGCCTTCCGCGAAGCCGGCGCTTTCTTGGTGCGGGGCGTGGCAATGGCCGGAGTGCTGCAGTACTGGGCGGGCGACGAGCGCGGTAATACGTTCCCCGAGGGCGTGCGCATGCTGCCTGCGTCGATACCGGTGGGCACACACATGTTGCATGCTGCCGGCCTCGGCTGGGCGATGAAACAGAAGAAAGAGCGCTCAGCGGTCCTCACCGTGTTCGGCGAGGGTGCGACCTCCGAGGGGGACTTCAGCGAGGCTATGAACTTCGCCGCGGTGTTCCAATCGCCGGTGGTGTTCCTGTGCCAGAACAACCAGTGGGCCATCTCCTTGCCCTACTACAAGCAGACCCAGTCGTGCACTGTGGCGCAGAAAGCGGTGGCCTACGGCATGCCGGGCGTGCAGGTAGACGGCAATGACGTGTTCGCGGTGTACAAGACGGTGAGCGAGGCTCTCGAGCGGGCCCGCTCCGGCGGTGGTCCCTCCCTGATCGAGGCACACACGTACAGGATGACCGACCACACCACTTCCGACGACGCGCGCCGCTACCGCGACGAAGAGGAGGTGGCCGCGTGGCGCGAACGCGATCCCATCACCCGGCTGGCCGCCTACATGAAGAAGCAGGGTTTACTGGACGACAAGGCCGAAGAAGCGGCCTGGGCGGACGCGGAAGCCAAAGTCGCGGAAGCCGTGACCGCCTTCGAGGCCATCGATCCGCCGCCGCCGGAAGAGATCTTCGCCCACGTGTTCGCTGAGATCACACCGCCCTTGGCGGAGCAGCGCGACCGCCTCCTTGCTCGGTTGAAGGAGGGCAGCTAGAGTGGCCCGTCTCAACATGGTGGATGCGATCGGTCAAGCTCTCACCCAAGAGATGGAGCAGGACCCCACGGTAGTGGTGATCGGGGAAGACGTGGGCAAGGACGGAGGCGTGTTCCGGGTCACGAACGGTCTGGTCGAACGCTACGGTGAATCCAGGGTCATCGACACACCGCTCGCCGAGTCGGGCATCGTGGGGTTCGCTATCGGCATGGCCGTCGGCGGTTTCCGCCCCGTCGCCGAGATCCAGTTCTCGGGCTTCGCCTATCCGGCTTACGATCAGATCATCTCCCACGCCGCCCGGATGCGTAACCGGAGCCGCGGCCAGAGGACGGTGCCCATGGTGGTGCGCATGCCTTACGGCGGGGGTATCCGGGCATTGGAGCACCACTCCGAGAGCATGGAAGCGGTGTTCGCGCACATCCCGGGGATAAAGGTGGTCATCCCCTCCGATCCCTACGAAGCCAAAGGCCTGCTCACCTCGGCTATCCGCGACCCTGATCCGGTGGTGTTCTTCGAGCCGGCGCGGGTCTACCGGGCTATCAAGATGGACGTGCCCGAGGAGCAATACACGATACCTTTGGGGGAGGCCCGGGTGGTGCGCGAGGGGACCGACCTCAGCTTGATCTCCTGGGGGGCGCACGTGCGCACGATCAAGGAGGCGGCGGAGCGCTTGAGTGACGACAAGGGCTACGACATCGAGGTGATCGACCTGCGGACGCTCTCTCCCTTCGATTTCGAGACCGTCACCAGCAGCGTGATCAAGACCGGCAGGGCGGTGGTCGTGCAGGAATCACCGCTCTCGGGCGGGTTCGCTTCGGAAGTGTCGGCACAACTGATGGAACGGGCCATCCTGCATCTTGAGGCCCCGGTGAGAAGAGTGGCGGGGTTCGATACGGTCCCGCCGTTGTCCAAGTTGGAGGACTACTATCAGCCCAGCGTCGACCGGGTGGTCGACGAGGTCATCGCGACGATGGAGTTCTGATCATGGCATTCGAGTTCAAGTTCCCGGACGTAGGCGAAGGCATCACCGAGGGGGAACTCCTCGCCTGGAAGGTGAAAGAGGGCGACGTGGTGGTCGAGGATCAGACCCTCGCCGAGGTGGAGACCGACAAGGCCGTGGTAGAGATGCCCTCTCCCCGCGCGGGTCGCATCGTGAAGCTCCACGCCGAAGAAGGGGAGACCATCGAGGTGGGGCAGGTGATCGTGACCATCGAGGAGGGCGCGGCGGCGGAGGCGCCGGCCGCGGCGAAGCCCACTGAGGCAGCCAAGGCGCCGGCGGAGGCTCCCGAGGAGCCCGCCGCCGGCGAGGAGCCCACGGAGGCCGCCGCCGGCGCCCCTTCGGAGAAGGCCCCCGCGAAGGAGGAGCCCACTCCGGCGCCGCCCACCGAGCAGCGAGCGCGACCCGTGCCGCCTCCGCCGCCGGCCAGCCAGGTGCAGGAGGAGGAGGAGTTCTACACAGGCTCGGTCATAGGTCATCTGGAAGAAGCGCCTGATGAGCCCGAGGAGCCCGCGGAGGCCGGGAAGGCCGGCGCAGCGCCCGCCGGGCGCGGTCGGCCCGCCGACGAGGATTCGACCATAAGAGTCGAGGCCATGCCCTCGGTGCGCGCGCTGGCGAAGGAACTCCACGTGGATCTCAGCACTATCCACGGTACCGGCCCCGGCGGCCGCATCCTGCGGCAGGACGTAGAAGACCACGCGGAGGCCGGGGTCTACGGTCGCCCGTCGGTCTCGGCGCCGGCCGTGGCGGTCGGGGAAGTCGCGCAGGCCGAGCCCTGGATGGACGGCGCCATCGATCAGGACGAGCACGGGGTCGTTGAGCGCGTGGCGATGCGCGGCATCCGCCGGACGATGGCGCGGCGCATGTCCGAGTCCCTGGCGAAGCAGGCGCAGGTGACCACGACCGAGGAAGCCGATATCACGGTGATCCGCCGGATCCGCGAGAAGGAGAGGACCCTGGCCGCCGAGCGGGGAGTCCGCCTCACCTACCTGGCGTTCGTGATCAAGTCGGTGGCCGCAGCGCTGCGACGCTTCCCCCGGTTGAACTCAGTGCTACGGGAGGATTGCGAGGAGCTCGTGCTGAAGCGCTACTACAACATCGGCATCGCCATCGACACGAAGGCGGGCCTGGTGGTTCCGAACATCAAGGACGCCGACTCGAAGGGCATATTCCAACTCGCCGAAGAGATCGTGGACCTGGTGGAACGGGCACAGGACAGGCGTGTCGAGCTCGCCGAGTTGCGCGGAGGCACCTTCACGGTGACCAATTACGGCGCCATCGGCGGCTTGTATGCCACGCCTGTTACCAATTACCCAGAGATCTCCGTCCTGGGGATGGGGAGGGTGCGCGATACGCCCGTGGTGCACAAGGGAGAGGTGGTCATACGCCAGATGCTGCCGCTGTCCCTCACCTACGACCACCAGGTGGTCGACGGAGCCGAGGCGACGCGCTTCCTGAATCTGGTGATCAGCTACCTGGAAGATCCGGATCTGCTGCTCCTAGAGGGCGCCTGACCGGGGGGTAGAGGCAGATCGTGGATGAGGCGGTGCCTTGTAGACAACCGGATGCACGCGAGTTGCATGCTTTCCTCGAGGGCATCGAACTGGCGGCGGTGGCCGCAACGCAGATCGAGATGGGGCCTCTGGTCGACCGATTGACCGGTACCCAGCGCCTGGAAGTGGCGGGTAGACCTTGGTGGGTGGGTAATCTGGCCTCGTCTGCTCGGACGATCCGGACGGTGCTCCTCGTGTCAGGCTACGACAAAGTCAACGCCGCGCATGCGCTCACGTGCTTGCTGGAGGCAGGCTGCCCGAGACTCGTCGTTCAGACGGGAGTGGCGGGAGCTCTCCCGTCCTCGGGGCTCCGGGTGGGAGATCTGGCGGTGGCCACGTCTGATACGTATGCCGACCTGGGAGTCGTCTCTCCTGAGGGCTCGCAGTCGGCCGAGGCGTTCGCCGAACCACTGGCTGTCGTAGGTGGAGTCCCACGGCACAACACCTTCCCGTTGGACCCGGGCCTGGTCGAGGCGGCAGCCCGCGTCTTTAGAGCCGGGCCATGGGACGGAGAGACACCCCGCGTCATGACCGGACCTTTCCTGACGGCGTCGCAGGTGACAGGAACCAGCGCGGCGGCGGCTCTTCTTGAGGCCCGCTGGGGCGGAATAGCAGAGTCGATGGAAGGTGCTGCCGCTGCACACATCTGCGCTCTCTACGGCGTGCCCTTCCTCGAGGTGCGGGGGATCAGCAACCTCCTGGTGGATCGGGATCGTGACTCCTGGAAGGTGGAGGAGGCGGCCGCTCGCGCCGCTGAGGCGACGCTCATGGTCTGCGCACGACTGGACGAGGTGTTGGTGGCGAGCGGGGCCGACGGAGACGACGAGGGCGCGGAGGGCGACTTGGCGGAAGGAGGGACCACGTGGATGCCCTGACCCTGTGCTACTCGCCGTGTCCCAACGACACCTACATCTTCCACGCCTGGGTCCACGGGCTGGTGGCGGGAGCCCCCGCGGTGCGAGAGGTGCTCGCCGACATAGACGAACTGAATGCCATGGCGCTCCGGGGCGAGCCGGACGTAGCCAAGGTCTCCTTCCACGCCTTGGCTCACCTACGGGCTCGATATGCCCTGCTGCACGCGGGCGGGGCCCTCGGGCGGGGGTGTGGACCAATCGTTCTTGTGAGACCGGAATCTCCTCTTAGACTGACCAACGGCGGCGGCCCGTCGCGGGTCATGGCGGGCCGCAGGGTGGCCATACCCGGGGAGCTGACCACCGCCGCCCTGCTGTTGCGACTCTACGCGCCCGACGTCGGCGAGTTGGTTCCGATGCCGTTCGATCGCATCATGGGGGCCGTGCGGAGGGAAGAGGTCGACGCCGGCGTGATCATCCACGAGGGTCGCTTCACCTACGCGCAGCAGGGGTTGCGCAGTCTGCTCGACCTGGGAGATTGGTGGGAGCGGATCACCGGTCACCCGATCCCCCTCGGATGTATCGTCGTGCGGCGCGATCTAGGGCAGGACCTGGCGCGGGGCGTGGACGACGCCGTGCGGCGCAGTCTTGAAGCCGCGCGCGTCGACCCTGACGCTTCGAGCGCTTACATCCGTCGCCATGCGCAGGAGATGGACCCGGATGTGTGTCGCGAGCACATCGACCTCTACGTGAACGACTTCTCGCTGGACTACGGGCGCGAAGGCGAGGCGGCCATCCGCCACCTTCTAAGCCGCGCCGAGGAATTGGGGGCCATCCCTGAGTCGGCCGGCCGCCCCTTGTTCTGGGACGACAGCCCCGAGGAATCTGCGCCGGGCGGAGCCCGCTCCTAGAGTCCCGGGCAGCCATCCTCACTCGTCGGCGCTCGAGGCACCGGGCTCACGCGCGCGATCGCGGCCCGCAGCACCACGCGCCCATATCGTCGAAGCCCATCTGCGGGCGGGGCGCCGTCATCCTGCTATCCTTCCCGGGTCATGATTCACATCACTGAGATCACCAAGTCATTTGGCACCCAGGTCATCCTCGACCAGGCGAGCCTGCACATCCGTCCCGGCATGCGCATCGGTCTGGTGGGCCCGAACGGCGCCGGCAAGACCACGCTGCTCCGCATCTTGGCGGGGGAGATGTCCCTGGACGAGGGAGAGATAAACGCCCGCAAAGGCCTGCGCATCGGCTTTCTGCCCCAGGAGATCGAGGAGATCGCCGACCATGCCGTGCTCGACGAGGTGCTCACCTCCTACGCCGACATCCTGGACATGGAGCATCGACTGAAAGACCTGGGCGACCGCATCGGCGCCGCCTACACCGGTGGCTCCACCGAAGACGCCGACGCCCTCATGCACGAACTGGGCACGCTCCAGACGGCCTTCGAGCACGCCAACGGGTACGAACTCGAGTCCCGCGCTCAGAGCATCCTGCGCGGCATGGGCTTCCGCGACGACGACTTCCTGCGTCCCATCCGCGAGCTCTCCGGAGGATGGCGCATGCGCGTGGCGCTGGCTCGCCTACTCATGGAGACACCCGACCTCCTCCTCCTCGACGAGCCCACCAACCACCTGGACCTCGAGAGTCTGCTCTGGCTGGAGGAGTTCCTCTTGGAATGGCCGGGAGCGTTGGTGATCGTGAGCCACGACAGGTACTTCCTGAACCGCATGGTGACGCACATAGTGGAACTCGACCGGGGTGTCATGGACCTCTACGCCGGCGACTACGACCATTTCGAGGTGGAGAAGCAACAACGCTACGAGGCCCTGGCCAATGCCGCTAAGAACCAGCAGCGGGAGATCGAGTCGGCGGAGAGCTTCGTGCGCCGCTTCCGGGCGAAGAACACCAAGGCCAAGCAGGTGCAACAGAAGATCCGGCAGCTGGACAAGATGGAGCGCATCGACGCGCCCAACCTGGATCGCAAGAAGATCAAGTTCCGCTTCCCGCAGCCGGGACGGACCGGTCGCGTGGTGGTGGAGTTGAGGCACGTGCGCAAGGCGTACGGAGACACGGTCGTCTACAAGAAGCTCGATCTGGTCGTGGAGCGGGGACAGAAGATCGCCCTTGTGGGGCCGAACGGCGCCGGCAAGTCCACGCTGCTCAAGCTGCTGGCCGGGGTCATCAAACCCGACGGAGGGACGTTGACACTTGGCCACAACGTGCGCCGCGAGTACTTCGCGCAACACCAGCTGGAAGTCTTCGATCCGGACCGGAGCGTACTGAAGACCATGGAGGATGTGGCCGCGCCGGTCGACAAACTGCTCATGGTGCGTGGTTTCCTTGGCGCCTTCCTCTTTACCGGCGACGACGTGGACAAGAAGGTGGGGGTGCTGTCCGGTGGGGAGAAGGCCCGCTTGGCCCTTGCCTCCATGCTCCTCGACCCGGCAGGGCTTCTACTCCTGGACGAGCCCACCAACCACCTGGACATGGCTTCTCGGGAGGTCCTGATCGAAGCTCTACGCCAGTTCGAGGGCAGCGTGATCTTCATCAGCCATGACCGGCACCTCATCAACGCCATCGCCACTGAAGTCATCGAAGTGAAGGCCGGGCAACTCACTCATTACTTGGGCGACTGGGAGTACTACCAGTGGAAGTCGGGTCGCGCGGGCACGGCTGCCCCTACCGCCCGCCTGGGCAGCCGGGACGAGGCCGCCGGCATCGAGGCCGCCGGCATTGAGAACGCCGGGACCGAGAACGCCGGGAACGGGGGAGGCGGGGGATCGTCGTCGGTCACCACCAAACCAGGTGTGGGTTCGCCCTCTTACAGGGAGCGCAAGGAGATCCAGCGGCGCCATCGGCAGTTGGAGAAGCGGATCATGTCGCTGGAGGAGCGCCAACTCGAACTGGGTGCGCTGCTGGCGGACCCGGCCCACGCCACCGACTACGAACTTCTCATGAGTGCGAGCGAGGAGGCTACTGCCATCAAGGATGAGCTGGCCGAGCTGAATCCCGAGTGGGAGTCGTTGAGCGAGACGGTGGCCGCCTGGGATTGAAGTGTGGAAGGGCGGGCCGCGGCCGTAGCTTCGGCGGACCCGCGGGTGGCGCGTGGTGCCTGCCCCGCGATCGGCGGCGGCGGCTGTCGCTTCCGTGCGCGGCGCCGCCTGGTGCCTTACCGGTTGGCGATCAACGTGGGGTAGGGATTGATGGCGCTGCCGCCACCGGGGTGTATCTCGAAGTGCAGATGTACCTCGCCTCCGCGGGCGTTCCCGGTGTTCCCGGCGTAGCCGATCACCTGACCGGCGGAGACGCGCGTGCCGCTTCTGATGCCGGACGCGATCGAAGTGAGGTGCGCGTAGTAGTAGGAGTTGCCGTCGTTGCCCCGGAGCCAGATGGTTATGCCGCCCAGGCCGCTCTCCGTGGGAGTGGTCCGTGAGACCACGCCGTTGACGACGGCTACGACAGGGGTGTTGCGCGCCGTCATGATGTCGGTGCCTTTGTGAGTTCGGCCCCCAGAACGACTGAAGCCCCAGTCATTGATGAAGCTGTTCGGCCCCTGTACCGGGAAGACCCAGCCGGAACCGCTCACCGCGCGCCCGCTCGACGAGCCCGAGGAGTTCGAGGAGCCCGACGAGCCCGAGGATGAGCTACTACGTGAGGCTGACAGTGCCGCCGCCTGCGTGCGGGCGCGCTCGGCTGCCAGGCGTTTGGCTTCCTCCTGTTTTCGAGCCTCTTCCTCCAGTCGGCGGACCCGCTCCCGGAGGGAGTTGTACTCATCCTTACTATCCTCGAGCGCCTTCATCGCGGCTTCGTTCGCCTGCTCGATCTCTGCCAACTGCTGGGCCTGCAGATTCTGTGTGCTCGTCAGATCAGCCTGCAGAGCGTCCAATTTGGCCAACTGCGTCTCGACCTGCGCGAATACGTCCTCGTCGCCGGTGAGCACACGGCTCAGCATGTCCAGGCGATTGAAGATGCCCGAGAGAGAGTCGCCTTCGAAGAAGACGCCGAGAACGGCAAGACCGCCTGCTCCGCCGTCCATGTAGATGCCTCGCAGGCGATCGCTCAGACGCGCCCGCATGGTGTCAAGGTCAGCTGCGGCGCGATCGGCTTCGGCCTTGACCTCGGTGAGCCGATCTCCGGTCCGGGCGAAGTCGTGCTGGGCAGCGCCATACCGCTCGGCAAGCTTGTCCAGCTCTCTTTGGCGTGCACTGAGTTCGGCCTTTGCGGCCTTGAGTTCGGCCTGCGTCTGCGCGAGCGTGGTGGCGGCGACCGCGGGCTGGGCGCCGAACGTCGCCGCACTCAGTACGGTGAGCGCAACGAGAGCCGCGACCGCAAGCGTGGTGTGAAAAAGGACTCGGCGCCCCGCGAGGCGTCCGGCTGTTTGTGTGGGACGCGTGCTCCCGAGAGAACGGGGCCATGCCCGCCGGGACGCCGCGGAAAGGTTCCGAAGCAACATGAGGCGGCAGTCTACCAGTCCTCGCTGCGGGAACCAACCCTAGCGGGTCTCGCGGCTGCGCACAAGGGGGTGTCCTGCCGCTCTGCTATCCTCAACCTAGGCCACACACAGCGGCGCATTCAAGGAGGTTCCCACCGGTCGTGAGTCCGATAGATCAGGATGTGGTCATCAGTCTTCAGGAGGTCTCGCTGGTCCGTGACGGCGTCCCCCTCCTCTTCGGGATCGACTGGCAGGTCGTTCGCGGACAGCACTGGGCCGTACTCGGCCCGAACGGCTCGGGCAAGACCACTCTGCTGCGCCTCGTGGCCGGCTACGTCCAGCCTTCGGAAGGCACGGTGCGGGTCTTTGGCAGCACTTTCGGCCAGGTGGACCTTCGCGACTTGCGCCGCCGCATCGGGTGGGTGAGCCCCGCTATGGCCGATCGCCTGCATCCGGGCGATGCTGCGCTGGATGTGGTGATCGGTGGGATGTTCGCGTCCGTGGGGCTGTTCTACGAGCACCCAACGGACGATGATCGCGCGAAAGCCGCCGGTCTCCTCGAGGCTGTGGGCTGCGGGCACCTCATCGGCCGCAGGTTCGGAGTGCTCTCGCAGGGGGAGCGCCAGCGGGTGCTCCTGGCGCGCGCGCTCATGTGCGATCCCTCACTGCTGGTGTTGGACGAACCCGCCGCCGGGCTGGACGTTGGGGCACGCGAAGATCTGCTGGAGTCTCTCGAGGTGCTCACCTCGGCCGTCGGGGGTCCCACCGTCCTCATGATCACGCATCATCTGGAGGAGATCGTCCCCGGTTTCTCCCATGCCCTCCTCCTGTGTGGCGGTCGCGTCCTGGTAGGCGGCCCGCGGGAGGAGGCGCTCACGGCCCCACTAGTCTCCGAAGCGATGGGATTGCACCTTGAGGTCGTCGAGCGCGACGGACGACTGTGGAGCATGGTGCGACGCACCGCCGGCTGATTCGCGCGGCCGGTGGCGCGCACCCGCGCGGTCCTCTGCGGGAGGGGCTGGTATCATCAGAGATAGGTCTATCCCGCGTTCCACTCCAGGGGACGCGCCGTACCGCCAGTGAGAGCGAGAGTGAGGGGTCATGCCGTCTTTCGACGTCGTCAGCCGTGTAGACATGCAGGAGATGGACAACACGGTCAACATGCTGAAGAAGGAAGTGGCCACCCGGTACGACTTCCGCGGGTCGAAGACCGAGGTGGAGTTGGTGAAGAAGGACGACCTCATCCGCTTTCTCACTGAGGACGACATGAAGCTCCGCGCCCTCAGAGACATCCTCATCGCCAAGGCCGTGAAGCGCGGCATCGACACCAAGGCCTTCGAGTTCGGCGCGTCCGAGCGGGCCGGAGGCGACATGCTCCGGCAGGAGGTCAAGATCGTCAACGGCATCGATATCGAGGTCGCCCGCAAGGTGGTCAAGTTGGTGAAAGACGCCAAGCTCAAGGTGCAGGCTTCCATTCAAGGCGATGAAGTCCGCATGACCGCGAAGAAGCGCGACGACCTGCAGGAAGTCATCGCCCTCCTCAAGGAGGCCGATCTGGGAGTGCCGTTGCAGTACGTCAACATGAGGGAGTAGCTTGGTGACCGGTTCTTCCGACCAGCATGTGGAGGCTTCGGCGTCGACTCGCGCCGCGCCGCGCCGGGAAGTGACGATCCCGGGTGACGTGACCCTCGAGGGCCTGCTGGAGTTCCCCGAGGACGGACCGCTCCTGGGCGGCGTGGTGGTGGCTCACCCGCATCCTCTGCACGGCAGCACCATGCAGCAGCCGGTGGTGCACTACGTGGCCAAGGCCTGTCGGCAGAAGGGCCTGGCCACCTTCCGGTTCAACTTCCGCGGCGTCGGAGCCAGTGGTGGCGTCTACAGCGGCTTTGAGGAGTTCAGAGATGTGAGGGCCGCCGCCGCCTTCCTGCGGGCCCAGCTGCCACAGGGCCTGCCCGTCTCGCTCGCGGGCTACTCCTTCGGCGCCGTGATGGCGTCTTTGGCCGTCATCGATGGCGAACCCGCAGCGGGGCTCGCCCTGGTGGCTTTCCCCCTGAGTTGGGACGAGTTCGTGGGTCGCTGGTTCGAGCGTTTCGGGAAGTACGCCGGGCCGGTCATAGCCGTGTGCGGGGAGCACGATCTGATCGCTCCTCCGGCGGCGGTGGAGGAGTTCCTGCGCGGAGTGGGCTTGGATCCCACTATGGTGGTCGTGCCCGGAGCGGATCACTTCTTCGGTGGCGAGCGTGACAGTGTAAGCGAGCCTGTCGCACGATTCCTATCTGACGCGTCGCGTCCGTAAGCCGACGATGCCCTTCGACGAGACACTCGGAGTGTTCTATACCGACGAGGGGAGCGGACCGCCCGTTGTCTTCGTCCACGGCTTAGGGCTCGGGCATGGCCTCTGGGCGGAGCAGGCGCCTCTTGCCACGGAATTCCGCATGATCACCTACGACGCGCGCGGCTGCGGGTCCTCGCGTGTGCCTCCTACGGGTTACGACTACCCCCATGTCTCCAAGGAGTTGCTCGGGCTGCTCGATCTCCTGGACATCGAGCGGGCGCACCTCGTGGGCCACTCTCGAGGCGGCGGCGTGATCATGGAGACCGCGTTGCAGAACTCGGCGCGCGTCGCGTCTCTCTTCTTCATCGATACCGTGTTGCGGGGATTCCCCTGGTCGGACGAGTTCACTTCGATCATGCGTCGCGCGGCTCAGGTGGCCCGCGAACGCGGGCCGCGGGCGGCGTTCGACGAGGTGTGGGCGGAGGCCGGTATCTTCAGCTGGGTACGGCGCAAGCGTCCCGATGTTTACGAGCGCATAGTGAGTCTGAGCGGAGACTGGTCGGGAGCCGAGTGGCTCGACCTCGCCCGCTACGCCAAACAAGAAGTGGCGGACATCGATCGTCTCCAGGAGATCTCGGTTCCCACCTTCGTGTTGTCGGGGCAGGAGGACCTGCACGATTTCGTGGAGATAGCGAACATCCTCGCCTACTGGATCCCGGGGGCCATGCAGAAGTCACTGATGGGAGTAGGCCACTTTCCCATGCTCGAGAATCCGCACGAGACCAATCTGTACCTGCGGGCATTCTTGCGGCGCGTGGCCGGCCTCTCCGGATAGGGCGCCGCTTTGGGCTATAGTGGGCTATAGTTTCTCTCGCAGCACGCCCGCGGCCTGTCCCCGGGCTATCGATCACTCCGACCCCAGGAAACGTGGCACGACATGACTGACTTTGAGAGCTTCGGTCTCAGCGGACCGGTACTGGAAGCGATAAACAAGATGGGTTTCGTCGAAGCAACACCCATCCAGAAGAAGGGTATCCCGTTGATCATGGAGGGTCGCGACCTCCTTGGCCAGGCGCAGACGGGGACCGGCAAGACCGCCGCATTCGGTATCCCCATAGCGCAGAAACTGCCCGCCGACTCGCAGGCAGTGCAGGCCTTGGTCTTGTCTCCCACCCGTGAGTTGGCGGTGCAGATCGCAGAAGAGGTGCACGAGATCACCCTCTTCAGCGGCCACAAGGTACTGCCTGTTTACGGTGGGCAACGGATCGACCGCCAGATCACCGCGCTCAAGAAAGGCGTCCAGGTGGTCGTGGGCACTCCCGGGCGCATCCTCGATCACCTGGGGCGGGGCACACTCGATCTCTCTCAGATCAAGATGTTGGTGCTCGACGAGGCGGACATGATGCTGGATATGGGTTTCATCCCCGACATCCGCCGAATACTGCGACAGTGTCCGAAAGAACGACAGACTCTGTTGTTCTCGGCCACCATCCCCTCCGACATCGAACGCATCGCCCGGGAGTACATGAAGAACCCGGAGAAGGTGTCGGTGGTCCCGGAGACGATGACGCTCGAAGAGACCGAGCAGATCTTCTACGAGGTCCCGGAGGACGAGAAGATAGACGCCCTGATGCGCCTCCTCGATTTCGAAGAGGAAGGGGCAAGCGCCATCATCTTCTGCCGCACCAAGCGCAACGTGGATAGGCTCGCCCGGAAGCTCAAGGCCCGAGGCTATGACGTCGAGGGACTCCACGGCGACCTCACGCAGGCACAGCGCGACCAGATCATGCAGGGTTTCCGTGACCAGCGCTTCTCCTACCTGGTGGCCACCGACGTCGCCTCCCGCGGACTCGACATCAGCCACGTGACTCACGTGATCAATTTCCACGTGCCTCAGGACCCGGAATCGTACGTCCATCGCATCGGTCGGACCGGCCGCATGGGGCGCTCGGGGGTCGCCATCACCTTCGTCACGCCCGCCGAATACTGGGATCTCCTGCGTATCCAGGAGTTCTCGATGGCGACCATCGAAGAGGGCGAGCTGCCCACCTCCGCCGAGGTGGACGAGCGGCGACGCGCCGCCCGGGGCGACGCCAAAGCCCGGCGCCGCGTGGAAGCGGTGGACAGGAGTGTGGGCCTGCCGGTGCGGCGCGCCGAGGAGGAGGCAGTCGCCGGTCTGGAGGCAGACGCAGACGTGGCCCCCGCAGCCGAGGCAGAGACGGCGCCGGCAGAGAAGCGCCGGCGCGGCCGCAAGGAACCCGCGGAGGCGTCGCTGTCCGGTCTCCTGCGTCAGACAGAGGAGCCGACGACCGAGGCCGAGAGGGTCCAGCGCCGATACGCGTTGCGGGACGCGCGCAAGCGCATAGGCTGGGTAGACGCGGGCGAAGCGCTCAAAGAGGCGTCCCGGATCGAACATGAGGAGCGGGTGGGCGTAGCGCACGCGGCTGCGCTGGAGGGCGAAGCCGCTGTGTCCGACCGGGCCACGGTCGCCGAGGATGCCTCGAGCCGCAGCGCCGCCGAGGACGCCCGCCGAGCCGATGTGCTCGCGCGGCTCCGAGAGGCCGAGGCCGCCATCTCGGCCGAACGAGAGGCGCAGCTGCAGGCGGGGCCCGCCGAGGCGACGGCCGAAGCCGCCTCCGTCGAAGTCCCAGCGGGTGTGGCACCCGGTGAGAAGACCGTCGAAGCGGCCGCCGCCCCGCTCATCGAACCCGCGGAAGAGGCCCGCCTGCGGCGGGCCATGGAACTGCGGGACCGTGTGTCGGGCCTGGTGGCCGGACTGGATCTCAACGATCTGGCCGACTACGAGGCCATCCTCGACCGGCTCGAGCGCGATCACGATCTTCGTCGGATCACCGCGGCTCTCATCAAGGCCTTGGCCGGAAGTGAGCAGACCGGGAGCGACGCATTGGTGCCCGCGGCGCCCCCCTCCGAGGCCGAGGGAGAAGAAGAAGAAACAACGGCGGCGGTCGGTAACGGCGAAGGCCGGGCCGCCGACGGCGACGAGATGACCAGACTCTTCATATCCATCGGCCGTAGGGCCCGCGTCAACCGGGAGGCGCTCGAGCGCCTGGTGCGCGAGGCCGCGCAACTCGAGGAAGACGACATCGGTCGCATAGACCTCCTACACAACTTCGCCTTTATCGAGGTGCGCAAGGCCGTGGCCGGCCGAGTGATCGAAGGCATGCACGAGACCATGTTCAAGGGGCGCGAGATATCGGTAGAACCGGCGAAGTCGAGCGCTAAGGACGAGTAAGAACATACGAGGAGGATGCAGATGGAGCTCAAGGGGTCTCGAACAGAACAGAACCTGATGAAGGCGTTCGCCGGCGAATCTCAGGCCCGCAACCGCTATACCTACGCCGCTGCGGTGGCGCGCGACGAGGGCTACGTGCAGATCAGTAACCTCTTCGAAGAGACCGCCGGCAACGAGAGGGAGCACGCCCAGGTGTTCTTCAAGCTACTCGAAGGCGGCACGGTGGAGTTCACAGCCGAGTACCCCGCCGGGCCCACCGGCGATACCGCCGAGAACCTATTGGCCGCGGCCGAGGGCGAAAAACTGGAGTGGGGCACGCTGTACCCGGATTTCGGCCAGGTGGCAGAGGAAGAGGGCTTCAAGAAGGTGGCCGCCTCCTTTCGCAAGATCGCGGAGGTAGAGAGTTACCACGAGCGACGCTTCCGCAAGCTCTTGGCGAACGTCGAAGCAGACACGGTGTTCTCCCGGTCTGAAGTGGTGCACTGGAAGTGCAACAACTGCGGTTACGTGCATTCCGGCACGAGCGCGCCCAAGACCTGCCCTGCTTGCGATCATCCGCAGGAGCATTTCGAGCTCTGGGTGGAGGCGTACTAGCAGAGGACTGAGGCTCGCTGAGCCTCACTGAGGCTTAGGTCGTATACGCGGCTCCCGTTCGGGCGGCTACGCTGGGCCCATGCCTGCCCTGCCGCGAAAAAGGATCATCCCATACGTGGTCGCGGCCCTCGTGGTGGTGGTCGTCGGAGTCTGGAGTCTACGCGGCGCCTCGAGCGCCGGGGACGGCACCCCGGCGCCCACCTGGACGTTCGGACCCGATGATTCCGCCGCGTCGGCCTCGGCCGACGCGGCTCTCTCCGACGCGCCCGGCGCATCCTCTCTCGTTCCCTCCTCGTCTACCTCAACCACCACCGCGCCGCCGCCTCTCTTCGTACAGGTGGCGGGAGCCGTGCACCGCCCGGGGGTGTACGAGGTGCAGCCGGGGGCCCGCGTCTTCCAGGTGTTGTTGATGGCGGGCGGCATGACGGCCGAGGCCGACAGCGAGGCGGTGCCGCTGGCGGCCGAGGTAGCAGACGGGGCCTGCATCCGCGTGCCCCGGGTGGGGGAGGTCATGGCGGGCCCAAGCCTGCAGGTGCCCGTCGCCCCCGGGGCGGCCGGGCCGGCGGGCCCGCCTTCTGCAGGACCCGTCTCTTTGAGTACGGGTACCGAAGCAGAACTCGACACCTTGCCGGGCGTCGGGCCGAAGACGGCACAGCGCATCATCGCCTACCGGGAAGAGAACGGCCCGTTTGCTTCGGTGGACCAACTTGAAGAGGTGCCGGGGATCGGGGCGGCTACTGTGGAGCGCCTGCGCGATCTCGTCGTCCCGTGAGCCGAGCCTCGTCGTGGTTCGTTCGGTGTTCGCGCTGGCTCACCCTACGGGCAGGGGTCTCGCGGTGCGCGTGGTTGGCGGCGGCGGTCGGCTTGGCCTTCGCGGGCGTGGAGTGTCCCCCGGTGAGAACCGTGATCGCGGCCACTGGTCTCGTTCTGGGCGCCCTGTTGGTGTCTTTGATCCTCTCCGGTCTCGGTCACAGCGGCGCCTTCTCTTCGCACGGTGCTCCCTTCATGTTGGTGATCCTCTCGTTGATGGTCGGAGCCTCCTGGGGAGCCGTGCGCGTGGACGCGCAACTGCGGGGAGAGCTTGCGTCCATGGTGGGCGCGCGCTCGGAGATCGTCGTTGAGGTCATCGATACTCCGCGCGAACGAGGAAAGGGTGTGTCGTTCTCGGCACGCTCTCTCGGACCTCGGGGTGTGGGGGAGCATCTACTCGTCGAGTTGGCGCGTGGCGCGTCGGGTACCGCCTGGAATACTGACGGGGTCGCCAAGGGATCGGGTGCGGGCGGCGACCTCTTCATCCAGGAGGGCGCCATCCTTGAACTGCGCGGGCTGCTGCGGGCTCCGGAGTCGCCCGGCAAGGGTGGCGGGAGCGATTTTGACGAGCGCGCCTGGCTGGCCCGCGAGGGCATCGGCGCGGTGATGGCGGCGGAGCCCACGGGCGTGCGGCTCCTCGGCCGCAGGGACGGCCTCGCCGGAGCGCTCGATCGTATGCGCACCGGGGCCCGCGCCCATCTTGCCGTGGGCATCGATCCGGTCACGAGTTCGATGCTTCGTGGCATCCTGCTCGGAGACAAAGCGGATATCCCGGACTCTACGCTCGACGCCTTCCGTCGCTCCGGCACCGCCCACATACTGGCCGTGAGCGGGCTTCACGTGGGCGCGCTGGCCGCATTCGTCATGTTGATCCTGCAGTTGGCAAGGGCCGCGCCCTCGGTGCGTACACTCGCCGGCTCGGTGACCGTCGTTCTCTTTGCGTTGCTCACCGGGGCCGGCCCCTCGGTGACGCGCGCGTCGGTCATGGTGATCACGATGTTGGTGGCCCGGCTCGTCGGCCGAGGACGGGATACCTGGGCGGCACTCGGGTTGGCCGCCGTGGTGGTGTTGGCCCGCGAGCCCGGGGCAGCGACGGCCCCGGGGTTCCAGCTCTCGTTCAGCGCGGTGGCAGCGTTGCTGCTGCTCACTCGACCACTGGAGCAGCGACTCACCCCTCGGCTGCCGCCGCGCATAGCTCAGGCGGTGGCGGTATCCCTTGCTGCCACGGTCGGCACCGCTCCGGTCTCGCTCCTCACCTTTGGGCAGGTGTCGCTCGTGGGGGTGCTGGCCAACCCTCTGGTCGTCCCGCTCGTGCCCTTGATAATGGCTCTTGGTCTTGGCAGCGTGGCCTTGGGTTTTGTGAGCCCGCTGCCCTCCGCGGCACTGAACACTGCGGCGGGCGTGCTCGTTGGGTGGGTGTCCGCCGTGGCTGCGTTCCTCGCCAAGGCTCCGGTCATGACCATGGCCAACGCGGCCTCAGTGCTCTTGGGCGTGGCGGGTGCCTTCCTCGGTTCGCATGTGGCGACGGCCCGGTTCCGTGGTCGCTCCGGGTCGTCGCCGCGCAGGCGAGTCGGGCCGCACCCCGTGGCCCGGGTGGCGGCCGCCTTGATCGGGGGAGTGCTCCTGGGCATCGTGCCTCTCGGTGTCTCGTCGGCGTATTCAAAAGGCGAGGTATGGTGGGCCGCGCGCGATTGGCCCGAGACGGGCGAAGTGCGGGTGTTGGACGTGGGGGAGGGCAACGCGGTCCTGGTGAGGTCTGCCGAAGGTTCAGCGGTGCTGATAGACGGCGGACCCGCTCAGGCGGATGTTCTCGACGATCTGTGGCACCTGGGAGTCGATCGGCTGGACGTCGTGGTGGTCAGCCACCCTCATGCCGACCATTTCGGAGGACTGGCAGAAGTGGTGCGCCACATCCCGGTGGGGCTGTTCGTGGACCAGGTGGAGGAGGGGCCGGGGACCAGCGCCTCCGACGACCAGTCTCCCTCGAATTCAGGCGAGACGAGTGCCGCGATCAGCGAAGCCGCGGCCTTCCTGGCGGTGCGGGAAGCCGCGTTGGCAGCCGGAGCGCAGCACGTCTTGGTCGGTAAGGGTGCGACGCTGACTCTGGGTGACGTATCCCTCGAGTTCGATGCTCCCGAGGCTCCACTGAAGATGCGGGCAGATGGGGGCTGGGCGCGTGCGCGCGCGCCCTCGATTCGAGATGGGCCTGCGTTGAGTAGCGAGGGCCTGAACGCCTCGTCCGTGGTGGTCGTCGTCCGGCTCGGAGGCCTTGCTATACTCGTTCCCGGAGACGCGGAGGCGACGGCCCTCGCAGGGTACACGCTCGGCGACGTGGACTGTGTCGTGGTGCCGCATCACGGAAGTAGGGGAGCGGTGACCTCGACTCTGCTCGGAGCGTTGTCGCCGGAGGTCGCCGTCATCTCGGTGGGAGCTGACAATCCGTTTGGCCACCCTGAGAGCGGAACAGTCGAGACCATCGGGAACGCGGGCGTGAGGCTCTTCCGGACCGACTTGTCTGGCTCGGTCGCCATCTCTCCATCGGCGGGCGGTGAGTCCGGAATGAGGGTCGGCGTGGAGAAGGTCGCGGACGGCGGTGTCGGAGTCGCAGCGGGGAGGTCGAGACGATGAAAGCCGGAACACCGAGCGATGCCAGCGGCGCCAAATCGCAGCCTCTGAAGCCTGCCTACTTGATTCTCGGCGACGATCGTCCCAAAGTCGAGACCGCCCTGAAGAGACTGCGGGCCCGCATCGTGGCCGAATCCGGCACCGAACTCAACATCGACGAATTCGTCGCCGGCCAGCACGGAGCGCGGGAGGCGATCGGCGCGGCCAACACCCTTGCGTTTCTTTCGGGGATACGACTGGTTCTGGTGCACGGCGTGGATCAGTGGCGCAAGGCCGACAAGGATCTCATCGCGGAATACCTGCGCTCCCCGGCTCCCGACTCATGTCTCGCGCTCGTAGGGGAGAAGCTCCCGTCGAACGATCCTCTGCGGAAGGCCGTCACGGTGGTGGGTGATGTGCTCGAGTTCCAGGCTCCGAAGGCGGCCGAGTTGCCGAACTGGGTCGTTCGGGAGACACGGAAGCTCGGGGGGCAGATAGAGGCGGCGGCGGCACGCTCGCTCGTGCAGAGGGTGGGCGACGATCAGCGCCTCCTCATGAGGGAGATCGAGAAGCTCACCACGTTCCGCGGGCGCGGGCAGATCCGGGTCGAGGACATCGAGCTCATGTGCAACCGCACTGTGGAGGCCAAGGTGTTCGACATGGTCGACGCGGTGGCCTCGCGGCGCCCGGCCTTTGTCTTCGTGAGCCTGGAAGAGCTCTATGCGGCTGGAGAGAAGCCCACTGGGCTGTTGTTCCGCGTGCTCCGGCATTTCCAGCACCTCAGCAAGGCGGTCGCGCTGCGTGAGGAGGGGTTTTCGCCTTCGCAGATCCAGGCGGAATTAGGTCTGAAGCCGTATCCGGCCAAGAAGGTGGTCCAACAGGCAGACAGCTACGGCGTCGATTCCATCGGACGCGCCGTCGTTCTCCTGGCCGAGACCGACGCCAGGATGAAAGGCAAGGGTAATCTGCCGGCGGAGCTGGAGTTGGAGATGTGCCTCGGTCGGCTCGTGGCGGGGTAGCGCTCCCGGCCCGATGCCGGCGCCGCGCCGTTCTCGCCGTCCGACCGCATGCCCGGAGCGATGCTCGGCCGGCCGGCTTCGCGTCCGGAACGCAGAAACGCCCCGGTATCGGGGCGTTTCGAATAATCTCTCGGACCACATGGGTCTCATGGGCTCAGACCACAGCGATCTGGTGCGGCTGGTTTGGAGCGGGAGAGCGGGTCCGCCTTAGAGCTGGGCGATGAGGCGGCTGACCTGCGCCTTCTTGCGGGCGGCGTTGTTCTTGTGCAGCGCGTTGTGGGCGGCGGCCTTGTCGATCGTCGAAGTCAGCTTGGTGGCTACCTGTTTGGCTGACTCTTCGTCGCCTGAGGAGACGGAGGCTTTGAGGCTGCGGAACAGCGTCTTCACAGACGATTTGTACCGCAGGTTCTCCAAGCGCTGCCGCTCGGCGATGCGGACACGTTTACGTTGCTGCGGGCTGTTGGCCATTGATCACCTCCTCATCCTTGGTACCTTCTTCCCTTCGGGGCCGCAGGAGTTTAGCATAGCCTCCATCCATGGGCAAAGAGGGTACACGTCGTCTGGCGGTGGCCGCCGCCTTCCTGATGGCCGCGACCGCCGGTTCGCGGGTGCTCGGCCTCGTCCGCGAGCAGGTGATGCTGAGCTACCTGGGACTCGGTCCCCAGATGGGCGCCTTCACGGTGGCCTTCAAGGTGCCCAGTCTGATCCGCACCCTCGTGGCGGACACGGCGTTGAGCGCAGCCTTCATCCCGGTATTCTCCGGCCTGTTGTCCGAGGACCGTCGCCGGGAGGCGTGGCAACTGGTGACGACCGTCACCTTCCTTGCTGTGGTGCTCTTAGGGGCCATCAGCGCCCTCGGCATGGTGTTCGCCCCGGAGGTCATCAGCGTCGCCGCCCCCGGTTATCGGGACCCAGCCACCATCGATCTGGCCATCGGTCTCACCCGGGTCATGTTCCCGACGGTGGTTCTGTTGGGGGTCACCGGCATCTTCATGGGAGTGCTGAACTCCTACGACCATTTCACCTTGCCCGCGCTCGCGCCCATCGTGTGGAACCTGATTATCATCGGGTCGGTGGTCTTCTTCGCAGCCGACACCGGCGGCGATCGCGCCTTCTACATACTTGCGTGGGGGACCGTCGCGGGGACCGTGGCACAACTGGTGATCCAGATGCCGGCGGTGTGGAGACGCCGGGATTCCCTCGGTCTGCGTCTTGACTTTCGCGACCCGGCGGTGCGGCAGGTAGGTCGTCTGCTGGGGCCGGTCATGCTCACGCTGGGCATTGTGAACTTCAACGCCCTCGTGGGCACTATCGTAGCGAGCTACATCAGCGAGCCCGCCCCGGCTGTCATCGACAAGGCCTTTCGTCTCTTCCAATTGCCCCAGGGGATGTTCGCCGTGGCCATCGGCACCGTGCTGTTCCCCGCACTTTCGCGGTTCGCCAACGCCGGCAGGATGGACGACTTCCGAGTGGCCCTGTCGAGCGGACTCCGCCAGATCTTCTTCGTCACACTGCCTTTTGCCGCGTTCTTCGTGGTCCTCGGGGTTCCCACTGTGCGCCTGGTGTTCGAGCACGGTAAGTTCCAAGTCCGGCGACACGACCGACGTGGCCTGGGCTTTGGCCTTCTTCAGCTTGGGAATGGCCTTCGTCAGCGCCAATACCCTTCTCAACCGGGCCTTCTACGGCATCCAGAAGGCTTGGCTGCCCCTTATCGTGGGCGTCGCCAACCTCGTGCTCTACACGGGAATGAGTCTGCTGCTCTACAAGCCGCTCGGCGTGGGCGGCGTGACCCTGGCCACCGCCATCGTCTCGACGTTCAATTTCTTCGGACTCATGTTCTTGCTGCGACGGCAGATCGGGTCGGTCGACGGACGGCGGGTCGCGGCCTCGGGAGTCAAATCCCTCCTGGCTCTCGCGCCCTTGTGCATCGCCTCGTATGCCGTCTGGTGGTCCTTGGACGGCTGGCTCGGCCGGTCAGTGCCGGCGCAGCTCGTATCCGTGGGGGCGGCCTACGCCTCCGGTTTCCTGGCATATGCGGTGATGGCGCGCATCATGCGCATGGACGAGTTGCGCGAGGTGCTGGCGGTCGTGCGGCGCAGGCGTGAGGCGTCTTCAACGCAGGAGGTCATCAGCCAGGAGCGCGAAGATCTCCCGTAGCGGGTCGCGCTGCTCCCGCCGCTCCCGCCGGCCGTAGCCGCGGCAGACCGTAGCGCTCCCACCCGCCGGCCGGCCGACCGGCCGTAGCCGCACCGGTCGCCGCGCCTGCTTAGCCTGGTCCACGCTGAGTGGATTCCGGCTGGGGTACAATACGTCGCCATGCCAGGTTTCGACCACATCCGCAATTTCTCCATCATCGCCCACATCGACCACGGTAAATCCACCCTGGCCGACCGCATCCTGCAACTCACCCATACCGTCGCCGAGCGGGAGATGCGTGAGCAGGTGCTCGACCGTATGGATATCGAGCGCGAGCGGGGGATCACCATCAAGGCTCAGGCGGTCCGCGTCTACTATCGGGCTCTCGACGGACGCGAGTACCAGTTCAACCTCATAGACACCCCCGGGCACGTGGATTTCAGCTATGAGGTGTCGCGCAGTCTGGCCGCGTGCGAAGGAGCGATCCTGGTGGTCGATGCGAGCCAGGGCATCGAGGCCCAGACCTTGGCGAATACCTATCTGGCTCTCGAGAACGACCTCGAGATCATCCCGGTGCTGAACAAGATCGATCTGCCTGGGGCCGAGCCGGCGTTGCGGGCCGAGGAGATCGTCGCGCTCATCGGCTGCGACATCGACGACATCCTGCATATCTCAGCGAAGACGGGTCAGGGAGTGACGGAGGTCATGGAGGCCGTGGTGCGGCGGGTTCCGCCCCCGAGCGGGAACACAGGCGGTCCGGCCCGTGCGCTGATCTTCGATTCTTTCTACGACCAGTATCGCGGGGTCGTGGCCTTCGTGCGCGTCGTGGACGGGACCTTCAAGCGCAACGACGTCATCCGCACCTTCGCCACCCAGCGCAAGAGCGAGGTGGAGGAGGTGGGCATATTCAGTCCCGATATGCTCAAGACCGACCTGCTGAGCGCCGGAGAGGTGGGCTACATAATCACCGGGGTGAAGGAGGTGGCCCACCTGCGCGTGGGCGATACGCTCACACACTCCGACCATCCGGCCCGGGAGCCCCTGCCTGGGTATCGCGAGGCGGTGCCCATGGTGTTCTGCGGCCTCTTTCCTATCGAGGGTGACGACTACCCCGAGCTCAAGGAGGCCCTGGAAAAGCTCACGCTGAACGATGCCTCTCTGCACTGGGAACCGGAGACGTCTCGAGCCCTGGGCTTCGGCTTCCGCTGCGGTTTTCTCGGCCTGCTCCACATGGAGATCGTGCGCGAGCGTCTCGAACGTGAGTTCGGGCTGGAGCTGCTCGCGACCACTCCTAACGTGAAGTACGAGGTGGAACTGGTCACCGGGGCTGTGGTAGGCGTGAGTAACCCTGTCGATTTTCCGGACGCCGGACTCATCGCCGAGGTGCGCGAGCCCTACATCTCGGCCTCGGTCCTGACCCCCAGCGAGTACGTGGGGAGTGTCATGGAGCTCTGCCAGGAGAAGCGTGGCACCTTCCGGGACATGGAATACCTGTCCGCCGACCGTGTCCGGCTCGTCTATGACCTTCCGCTGGCGGAGATAGTTCTCGACTTCTTCGACCTGCTCAAGACTCGCACCAAGGGCTACGCCTCGCTCGACTACGAGATGAAGGATTTCGAGCCCGGGGATATGGTGCGCCTCGATATCCTCATCGCCGGCGAACCCGTGGATGCGCTCAGCCTCATCGTCCACAAGGACAAAGCCTACCCGGTGGGCCGGGCCCTGGTCGAACGGCTGCGCAAGCAGATACCTCGCCAGATGTACGAGGTGGCCATCCAGGCTGCGGTGGGGAGCCGCATCGTCGCCCGAGAGACGGTGCGGGCCCTGCGCAAAGACGTGCTGGCGAAGTGCTACGGGGGGGACATAACCCGTAAGAGGAAACTGCTCGAGAAACAGAAGGCGGGCAAGAAGCGGATGAAGACGGTGGGCAGTGTCGAGATCCCGCAGGAAGCCTTCCTCGCCGTTCTCGATCTCGACGAGAAGCGCTGATGACCGTCGAGTACCTCATCGTGGGGGCCGTCTTGATCGTCGGCGGGCTGGTGCAGCGCAGGATGCGGCGCTATCTGCCTTCAGAACAGCAGAGTCGTGGAGGGATGGCCGGCGCGTGGAGCGGGATGTTGGGCTACGTAGCCATGGGTCTCGGCGTGGTCTTGTTGGTGGCGGGGGTCCTGGGCCGGTAGCCCGATGCGGCTGGAGGAACGATGAAGCGGGCGGAGCAGGTGGTGACGGCCCTGGTGTGGACCGTCCTCGCCTGTGCCGCGTTCGTGGCGTTCGGTGTAGTGGCTGCCGAAGCCGGGGCCCGCACCCTGGTACGTTTGGGGCTGTTCTCCCAGGATGGTTTTGGCCCGGTTCAAGATGCCCTGCGGCTCACCTGGGGGCTGGTCCTGCTGGGGATCTCGGTCATCTATAGGCTCACCGCAGGGACTGAGAACGCGGGGAGCGTGGCGGCGTGGCTGGCGGGATGGGGTCTCGTGCTCTACTCACTCGCGACCATGGTTTCGTTCCTGGACGAGCGCGCCGCGCCCGTCGTCTTAGCGGCGGTGCTGGCCGGGTGGAGTGCGTATCGCCTCAGGCGGTACCTCATAGACTCGGACCGCGGCGGCGCACATGGCGACCAGGGCGCACATGGCGACCACCGCGGACATGGCGACCACCGCGGACATGGCGACCAGGGCGGACATGGCGACCGCTGATCACCCGGGGCTGCGCTTTGCCTCGTCGGCGGCGTCGCACCGGGCGAGGCATCTCTACGTGCACCTGCCCTTCTGTCGCACCCGCTGTGCATACTGCGATTTCGCCTCGGAGACGATCGGTCCCCACCTCCGTTCCGGCGCGCTCGATTCCTACGTCAAGGCTCTCAGGCGGGAGCTTGCTTTGCTGGAGCCCCTACTCGAACGCCCCCTGGACACGGTCTACGTGGGTGGAGGGACCCCCACGGCTCTGCCCCCACGCCTGCTCGACGAACTCCTTACCGACCTGGACCGGCTCGTGGGGAGCGACTCGGAGTTCACGGTGGAGGCGAATCCCGAGTCCCTCAACGACGATACCCTGGGTCTCTTCAGGCTTCACCGAGTCACGCGGATATCGGTGGGCGTGCAGAGCTTCCTGCCTTCGGGTCTCGCCGCGCTTGGCCGTAGGACGCCTCCCGGGGCGGCGGCGGGCGCACTTGCCGCCATCGCCCGTAACGGATGGGACGAGTGGAGCCTCGATCTGGTGTTCGGCATACCCGGGCAGGATCTCTCGGCGCTCGAGGACGACCTTGCGGCGGCGGTCGCTGCGCGACCGCCGCACATCTCCGTGTACGACCTCACCTACACCGACCGCTTCGCGCGACGTCTGGAGTCGGTGCAGGGGCCGCCCGCGCGCGCGGCGGCCGAAGAGTTCGCAGATGCCCACTACGCGACCGTGACCGATCGGTTGTGTGCCGCCGGTTACCGACGCTATGAGGTGTCCAACTACGCATTGACCGGCCACGAGTCGCGTCACAACCTGGGCTACTGGCGCGGCGAGGATTACGTGGGGCTGGGGACTGCGGCTGTGAGCACCGTAGGGGACACTCGTTGGACTCAGCCGCGCTCGGTAGCCGCCTATCTGGCGGGCGAGCCGGCCGAAGTGGAGTTCCTCGGGCCGGCGGTGCGTCGCTTCGAACGCGTCATGCTGGGACTGCGCACGGCTGATGGGATATCCGAGGAAGTCCTGGCAGGAGTGGTCGACGAGGAGGAGCTGGCGCGCTGTGTCGAACTGGGTCTGGTGGAGAAGGGCTGTGCTACAATTCGGCTGAGCCCGCGGGGCCTGGATCTTGGCAACGCCGTTCTGGCGGCCATCCTGCGCTCGCCGGAGTAGTGCTTCCGGCGCCGGGCGGTCCCCTACCAGAGCTGTGGGCCCACCGCGGACGCAGATGCTCACTTTCCGCGCTCTGCGGCCGATCAGCGGTTTGGAACTATGCTCTGAGGATATGAGATGAGCCTCACACACAGACAGAACGAGATCCTGAAGCTCGTGACCGAGCGGTACATCCGCTCCGGTCAGCCGGTTTCCTCGCGTGAGGTGGCCCAGGGAGTGAGCGTCCGAGTGTCTGCTTCCACCGTCCGCAACGATTTCGCCGTGCTCGAGGAGCAGGGGTACCTCACACACCCCCACACGTCGGCCGGGAGACTCCCCACACAGATGGGCTACCGATCCTTCGTCGATGGGTTGATGGCCGTGGTGGGGGGGCGGGAGACCGAGGTGGCGCCGCTGGGATTCGACCTCCTCGAGAAAGAAGTGGACGTCGCCCTACGCCAGATCAGTGAAGCGATGGCGGAAGCCACGAACCTGTTGGCGCTGGTCCTTGCTCCACGCACGAGCGGAGCGACCGTGCGACACATCGAGCTGCTGCTTCTCCAACCCCGCTTGGTCATGGTGGTCATCATCGTGTCCACCGGGCGCGTAGCGAAATGGGTCGTCGACTACCCCGAGGCGGTAGACCCCGGCATGGTCGAGTGGGCGCGCACGTATCTGAACGAGTCTCTGGGGCAGCGCATCATCACCGACCGGCTCGTGCGTCGCACGCTCGATAATCCCGAACTGAAGAGTAGGGAGACGCAGTTCCTGGGCACTCTCGTCCCGGCGTTCGAACGCCTCTTAGATGAGCAGGCCGGCGAGGGTCTTTACGTGGGGGGAGCCTCCCGCCTCCTCTCCGATCAACCGGGTCAGGACTTCGAGAACCTTCGTGAGTTGCTCCTCCTGCTCGAGGAACGTTTCCAACTCCTGCATTCTTTGCGCTCCGTGCTCGCTTCCGGGCGGGTGGTGGTGCGCATAGGGGACGAGCATCCGACCGAAGCTCTCCGCGGCTTCAGCATGGTCGCATCATCCTATGGCCTGCCCCAGCGGAACGTAGGATCCGTCAGTCTGATCGGGCCGGTGAGGATGGATTACCAGAATGCCATCAGCACGGTGCGCGGCGCGGCCCAACTCCTCTCCGAACTCCTTGAAGGGCGCTACGAATGAAACGTGACTACTACGAAGTCCTGGGCATCCCGCGGAACGCAGATATCCAGCAGATCAAGAAGGCTTACCGTTCTCTGGCGCGGGCCCTGCACCCCGACGTCAACGGCCACGACCCCGAGGCGGAGAGCAAGTTCAAAGAGGCGACGGAAGCCTATGAAGTGTTGAGCGACGCCGATACGCGCCGCACCTACGACGCCTACGGGCACGAGGGCCTACGCGGCGGGGGAGCCCGCGGCGGAGGTTTCACCGACCTATCCGACATCTTCGAGTCGTTTTTCGGCGGCGACATCTTCGGCGGAGGCGGCGCCCGGCGCAGCGCCGCGGTCAGGGGGGACGACATCGGCGTGGCCGTTGAACTCGACCTGACCGAGGCGGCTTTCGGGGTCTCTCGCGAGGTGGAGTTCCAACTCCTGGACACCTGCCCTGAGTGCGGCGGGTCGGGGGCGGAAGACGCGGATGCGATCTCCTCGTGTCCGGATTGCGGTGGCTCCGGTCAGGTGCGCAGCGTGCGTCGCACGGCGTTTGGTCAGTTCGTACAGTCCGGCACCTGTCCGCGGTGTCGGGGAGAAGGGCGCATAATCGAGCGCCCCTGTCCGAAATGCGGTGGCCGGGGTCGCGTCCGGAGCACCAAGACCGTGTCTGTGGAGATCCCCGCCGGCATCGCCGACGGCCAGCGCATCCGGCTGACCGGGCAAGGCGGTGTCGGCTCGCGTGGGGGCCCGCCGGGCGACCTCTACGTGCAGGTCTCGGTGGCGGAGCATCCGGAGTTCGTGCGCCAAGGCGACGACATCATCTACAACCTCGACGTCACGATGACCCAAGCCGCCTTGGGCACCAAAGTCACGGTGCCGACCCTTGACGGTGAAGAAGAGATGGTTTTGGCACCGGGCACTCAGCCCAACGAAGTCAAGGTCCTGCGCGGACGTGGGGTTCCCCGCCTCCGCAGGAGCGGCCGCGGTGACCAGCACGTGATCGTCAACGTCATGATCCCCCGGAATCTGACTTCCGAGCAGAAAGACCTGTTGCGAGAACTCGAAGACTGCTGCGGCGATGATGCACTACTCGCCCAAGCACGACGGCGTCCTCGACCGGCTGAAGACCTTCTTCACCGGCTGATGGGCGCCGATCCCGCCGTCCGCGTCTCGGTGCCCGAAGAATGGGCCGAGATCGTAGGAGCGGTGTTGGTGGATGTTCTCGGTCCGTTCCAGGAACTCGATGAGGGCGGGCGCCGCCACATGATCTTCTACCCGTTCCGCTACGGCACCGGGTTCGTGGAAGACGAGAAGATCATCGCCCAGTTGCCCGACGATCCCTCTTTGCTAGAGTCCGTCTCTATTGAGCGACTGCTGGTGCCGGCAGGCTGGGAGGAAGGGTGGAAAGACCACTTCAAGCCCATAGCCATCGGCCGGCTCTACATCCGCCCTCCGTGGGAAGAACCACCGCCACCCCCGGACTCGGACACCCGGGGAGTCGCCACCGTGGCCGGGACCGCTGCCGCCGCGGGTTCTCTCGGGCCCTCCCTCGATGGGGATCTGCTGGATGTGGTGCTCACCCCCGGGCTTGCTTTCGGAACCGGGCTCCATCCCACCACGAGAGGGGTGCTGTCTCTTATGCAGGATGAACCACCGTCGGGGCCCCTGGTGGACGTGGGTACCGGATCCGGCATCCTTGCGATCTGCGCGGCCAAGCTCGGTTTCGGGCCCGTCGTGGCCTTCGACAACGATCCTCTGGCCGTGACGGCCGCGCGCTCGAACGCCGCCGGGAACCGGGTCGAGGTGCGCGCGGAACTAGCCGGTCTGGAGGAGGCGCCGCCAACCTGGTTCGATGGCGCGACCGTCCTGGCCAACTTGACGCTCGAGCCCGTGCTCGCCCTCTTGTCCCGCGTGGAGAACGCGGGCGTGGTTTTCCGTCGACTGCTGGTGTCCGGCATCCTGGCGGGCGAGCAGGAGACGGCAGTGGCGGCCGAAGCCGCCCGGCTGGGCCTGGTCGTCGGACGCCGCATCCACGAGACGGAGTGGGTCAGCATGGAGCTGCGCCCCACCGATCCGCGCCCAGATCTCGACCCGCAGGACTAGCGGTCGGTCCAAACAAGGGAGACCGTGATGCCGAAGCCCAAGAAACTGAGCCGCAGCGCTCGACACGCCAAAGCACAGAGGTCAGCGGCGGCGACCCGCGGGCGGAAGATCGGCGGAGGCATCGCGCGCGGCTCCGCCCGCGCCGCCTCCAAGGCAAAAGCGCAGGGTGCTGAGCAGCGGGTCGCCACGGTGGGGGCGGTGGTGCGTCGCGGGAAGCACATGGAGATCGAACCGCTCTTTCAGCCGGTGCCGAGCATGCTCGTGGGCCGTGAGGGCATCAAGCCGCGTTCCGGCGACCTCGTGGTCTTCGCCTACTCGCACGGAAGACGCGCCCGTATCACCAAGGTCATCGGCAGCGTCGAGGTCTTGCGCGATGTCCTCGACGGACTCCTCTTCGAGCGCCTGCAGCAGCGGGGGTTCTCCTCAGAAGTCCTGGCGGCCGCCTCGGACAGCACTGCGGCGCGCACCGTTGAGGACGCCGACAGGGTGGACCTGACAAGTCTATTCACGTTCACCGTGGACCCCGCCACGGCGCAGGATTTCGACGACGCGCTTTCGTTCGAGACCGCCGGGGACGACGTGGTGGTCTACGTCCATATCGCCGACGTAGCTTACTACGTCCCGGAGGGCGGCCTTGTGGATCAGGAGGCCCTCCGCCGCACGACCTCGGTGTACGTGGCCACCGGAGTGGAGCCGATGCTTCCTTCGGTGCTCTCGTCCGACGTATGCTCGCTTCAACCCGGGCGGGAGCGCAAGGCCGTCACGGTGGAGATGACACTGTCCCGCGATGCCGAGGTCCGGTCGGTGCGCTTCTACCGGTCCAAGATCATGAGCGACGCACGCCTCGACTACGATGAACTCGAGGCGATCTTCGGAGGCGCTGGTAAGCCGTCCTCGGCCCTGGCGGAAGCTCTGACCGTGGGCCAACCGCTGGCCGAGGCTATCAGGAATCGTAGGAACCGGCGCGGATCGCTGCGGATATCAAGCGTCGAGCCGGAATTCCACTGGGATGAACAGGGAGGGGTCCGGGACGCTCACCCCGCTGAAGAGCTGGCTAGTCACCGCTTCATCGAGGACTACATGGTGCTCGCCAACGAGCAGGTCGCGACGTATCTGGAGCGGAGAGGAATACCGACGGTGTACCGCGTGCACGACTCGCCCGATCCCTTTCGGCTCGACCATCTTCTCGACCTACTCGCGTCGCTGAATCTACCCACGCCTCGCTTCGACCCTATGACGGCGACCGCGGCCGAGGTGCGTCGGGTCATGATCGAGACCTCGGAATGGATCGACTCGTCGACCCCTCCCGGTCGTGGCAAGGCGGCGCTGCAGCAGCAGGTGCTGCGCGCCCAGAGTCGGGCCGTGTACCAGATCGAGAATATCGGACACTTCGGGCTGTCGCTGAGCACCTACTGTCACTTCACCTCACCCATACGCCGTTATCCCGATCTCCTCGTGCACCGCGGCCTCTTGGCGGCTCTGGGTGTGGCCCCGCTGCCAACCACTTCAAGTCTGGGAACGTGGGCGGAGCACTGTTCCGTCAAGGAGCGGGAGGCGTCCCGTATCGAACTCACCGCCGACGATATCGCGCTGGCCTTCTTGCTCAAGGACCGCCTCGACCGCGACGGTTGGGACACCACCTTCGAGGGTCAGATCGTGAGCTTCGTCCACGCCGGGGCCTTCGTGCTGTTCGAGCGGCTGTTCCAGGGCTTCCTGCCCGCCCGCGCGCTGCCGGGTGACTTCTACGAACTCGACGACCTGGAGTCGGCGCTTGTTGGTCGGCGCACGGGCGCGGCCTTCCGGCTGGCCGATCTCGTCACCGTCAGGGTGACGTCGGTGGACAAGACTCGGGGCAAGGTCGACCTGGAGTTGGCACTGGACTGACCCGGCTGCGGCCCTGCGGGGCCCGGGCCTTGCGCGTCCGCCGGTGCACCGGGCTCCGCCCTTGCGGCGCTGGGCGTGTTCCGTCCCCGATTGGCGCCTCCGTCTCAGCCGCGCCGCGGAGGAGTCCCGGCGGCCGCTGCTATACTCCGTGTCCCATGAGACAGAACGGCTTCAAACTCATCGCGCAGAACAAGAAGGCTTTTCACGACTACCATATCGAGGAGAGCTTCGAAGCGGGCATCGTGCTTACGGGCACCGAGGTCAAGTCGCTCCGCGTCGGCAAGGCGAACCTGCGCGACTCATATGCCTCGGTCAAAGACAACGAGCTGTGGCTGATCGGAGTCCACATCAGCCCCTACGACCAGGGCAATATCTTCAACCACGATCCCCTGCGCATCCGCAAGCTGCTGGTGCATCGTCACGAGCTCAAGCGCCTGGTCGGCAAGATCCAGCGTGCCGGCTACACCCTCGTGCCCACGAAGATGTACTTCAAGGACGGCCGGGCCAAGGTGGAGATCGCCCTGGCCAAAGGCAAGGCTACGTACGACAAGCGCCAGGACCTCGCCAAGAAGGACGCGCAGCGAGACATCGAGCGGGCCTTCCGCGAGCGCCACAAGGTGTAAGCACGCGTTCTCACCGGCCGCGGTATGGGGGTCGGAGAGGAGAAGGCGGGATGACGCGCCGGGGGCCAACATTACCAGGAATACGGTTAACCTGCTATCCTAAAGGCATGAAGGCGACCTTGGACATCCCAGAAGATCTGTATCGCCGGGTCAAGGCTAAGAGTGCGCTTGAGGGTCGCCCCGTTCGAGAAGTGACCATAGAGCTGTACAGCCGATGGCTGGAGGGCGGGCTACCCGTTCCAGACGCTACCGCAGATCAGTGGCTCACGGACTGGGTTCGCCTGGCTGACAAGACCATGAAGGACGCTCCGTCAGAATCCACGGCGCGCTCTCTCCTGGAAGAAGCCCGAGGCCGGCTAGAGCCGCGATGAGTGCGGTCACGGTTGATGCCAGCGTGTGGGTTGCCGCCGCTGACGCCTCCGACCCGCGGTGTGACGTGAGTCGATTCTTCCTCGCCGAGGTCGGTCGCCGCGGTTTCCGACTGACGGTCCCCGCCATCGTTCTCGTCGAGGTTGGATGCGCGTTGGCCCGCAGGAGCAGGGACGCCGTGAGTGCGAGGCGACTAACCAAAGCGATGCTTGCTCCTGACTTCGTGAGTTACGTCCCCGTGGATGGCCCACTTCTCGCTCGCTCCTTCGAAGCTGGCACAGAGAGATTCCTCCGTGGCGCCGACGCCCTTTACGTGGCGGCGGCGGATGGCACGGGAAGCACGCTTGTCTCGTGGGATGCCGAACACCTATCGCGAGGGGAGGGGGTATCTCCCGACTCCTGGTTGGAAGCGTGAGAGATGTGCGGGGGCCGGTCGGCAGGGAAGGCTCGCCATATGGCCGCCGGCGTCAGCCCACAGCGACCGCCTACTCTCTGGAGCGAGTGTCCGGTGGTCGCATCTGAGCAAGTTGATCTTCCACTGACAGCTCGCGCGCCCAGTGATCGAGGTAGTCCCAGTCGAGTGCGCCGCCCCAAGCCGCGATCACTCCGGCTGCGTCCTCGATCTGCCGCGTTGAGCCGGAGTTCTTGGCCCACTCCAGCTTGGCCAGGATGACGTCCTCGGGGGAATTGACCCAGGCCTGGTGGCCGCCGAGGTTCTCCTCCCGCCTGCGGGCGAACTCTTCTCGGCTGAAAGCGCGTTCCTTCCGGATGATGAGGTCGATCTTCCATGCTGTTTCGAAGTGCACCAAGTTGAACTGGCCGCGTCGTGAGAGCGCGTCCCTCGCAGCCTCGGGCGAGACGTAGAAGTCGCTACTTACGCGCTCCAGAAGCGTGTCCAGCTGCTCCGGTGTTGGATCGATGACCAGATCGGCGTCCTGCGTGGCTCTGAACTCTCCGTGAAAGCCGCTCGCAAACGAGCCTACGATCATGTGTGGGATGTGCAGTTCGGTGAAGATATCGAGGATCTCACCCAGAATGCGGATCTGGGTCACGTGCGGTGCGCCTCCCATGCGAACCCCCGGCGCGGCGCGTCGGGATAGGCCGCGGCGAACAGCTCATCGCCCAGGAGGTGTCGGACGGTGGCCCAGCGTCCCTCAGCCTCGGTGTATTCGGGGTGGCGGGATCTCACGCCGGCGATCATGGTGTCGCGCAGCGCTTCGCTGAGCTCGGAGATCAGGGCGGCTTTTTGGTCGAGGGTCATGCGTCGCAGGACAGCCCGCCGCACCTCTGCCGCTTCGAGCGATGTGTCGCTCGGCGGGTGCCGGCTCCTCTGTGCGGCGCGCATGGGGGAGAGGGAGGCCTCGTCGGGGCGGTCGGTAGTTGATCGATGGTCGCTCACGGTGGCCTAATAATAGCGCGGTCGGTGCCGGTGCCTCGGAAATTCCGACTCCACCGCGCGACCGCACGAGACGCCCACCGCCGGATTGTTGCGGATGACTGAGCCTTGGGGGCTCGGCGTGGGGTCTAGCCGCGACAGCATTGCGAGTGCATGCCGGAGTCGACCGATGCGCGGTGGTATACTTAACCGGTACGCAGATCCAGGTCCACAGGGGCCGTCTGCCTCTCATGCGCATGGGGGCGACATGGTTTCGACGGGGCTCAGGTCTGAGTCAAGGTAGCGAGCCGAGATTCCAACCATTCTCGATAAACGGGTTGGAAAAACACAACTGCCGATTCCCAATTGGCACTGGCCGCTTAGCTTTAACTAGCTAAAGTGACCTGTCGTCCCTCCCGCGCCTGCCGGGGAGTGAGACGGCATCATTCAGGCGGGCTTACCCTCGGCGAATGCCGCCGGCGCCAGAGGGGACACTAAGGTGGCTGGCCGAGCACACCCTGCTCCTACGGGGGCGCGAGGCGAGAAAATATAGTAGGGGCTACGCTCGTAGAAGCCTTTTCCAGACGAGTTTCGGACGGGGGTTCGATTCCCCCCGCCTCCACCTTCAGACAAGCGACCTGTTCCTCCCGAACGCGCTTCGCGTTCCCGGCGGGCAGGTCGTCACCGTGACCGGGTTGACGATTGCCGGCGGCGTTCCCTCGGGGGGTGGCGAACTCGGTGACTGGGGATTGACTTCTTCGGTACTCTACGCGCTCGTCAGCCTGGTCTGCGCAGGACTCAACGACGTGGTGTTCAAGCGGTACGCGGTCAAGGACAGGTCTCGGGGGGCCTACGTCTTCGGGATCGGGATGGTCTGGGCGGTACTGCAGGTCGCCACGGTTGGCTCGCGGGGCGTGGGGCTCGAACTCGGGGAGACGACGCTGGTCTGGGGGTTGGTAGCCGGCGCGCTGCTCACGGCTTCCAACATCCTTCTCCTCGAGAGTCTCTCTCATATCGATGTGAGCCTCGGCTCGACCATCTACAGACTGAACACGGTGGGCGTAGTCGTATTGTCCCTGGTGTTCCTAGGCGAGGGAATGGGTTGGCGCAAAGGCGTGGGTGTCGCCCTGGGACTCACAGCCGTGATCCTGCTCTACCGCCGGGGTGGCCGGGGAGAGGTGACCGGCCGGCGTTTCGCACTGTTCTTCACCCTGGCCGTCACCGCTTCCTCCTTCCGCGCTGCCTACGGGGTCGTATCCAAGGCCGGTCTCGCGCACGGGGCGGCGCTTCAGTCTGTGCTGGTGATCGGCGCGATATGCTGGATCGTGGGCGGCGCCGTCTACGCCTTGCTCCGCGAAGGTCGCCTGCGGATGACTCCCAAGAAGGCCGTGTATTCGCTCCTGTCCGGGGTCTTGGTGTTCTTGATCGTCAACTCTCTACTGCTGGCGGTGGAGCACGGGCAGGCGAGCATCGTGATCCCCATCGCGAACATGAGTTTCGTCGTGGCCTTGCTGCTCTCGGTAGGACTGGGCATGGAACGGTTGACGTGGCGCAAGTCGGTGGCGGTCGCAGTGTCGGTGTGCTCCGTGGCCCTGCTGTCGCTGGTGGTTTGAGTCGTCGGCGCGGAACCGCAGTGTGGCCTTGCGTCACGGCGCCCCCGTACCCTGTGCTATTGTCGGATGTCGTGATCTGAAGCTCTTTCGCGGCAGCCTCGAGGCCTGCCGTCGTCAGTGAAGATTGCCCGACAAGGAGGACCAGTATGTCGCCCGAAACGGCCGGTGCCGACGCGTTGGTTGGGGATTCGGGGCAGGTGACGCCCCCCGGTCGCGACATCGTGGCGGCGGCGCTCGCCGCAGGTCACACCGCCCTCGACGAGTCCGCCGGCAAAGCCCTGTTCGCCGCCTACGGCATACCGGTCACTCCCGGGCGGGTGGTGGGCACGGAAGACGCCGCGGTCAAGGTGGCATCAGAACTCGGCTACCCCGTGGTGATGAAGGGGCTATCGCGAGAGGTGTTGCACAAGACCGACGCGGGACTCGTGGTCCTCGACGTCGACGACGAGGAGGCCGTCCGTTCGGCCTTCCATGTTCTTGAGCGGCGTGGGGAAGGGGGTCTCGACGGCATCCTGGTGGAGAAGATGCTGCCTCGAGGCCGCGAGTTCGTGGTAGGCCTTACGCGAGACCCGCAGTTCGGCCCGGTGGTCATGTTCGGCGTGGGGGGCATATTGACGGAAGCCCTCGACGACGTGGCTTTCGGAGTCGCTCCCCTCGACGAGCGCGAGGCCGACGAACTTCTGGGGGCCATCCGGGCTTCGCGGCTACTGGGGGAGTTCCGGGGCTCGCCCGCCGTCGATAGGCATGCGTTTGTGGATCTGATCTGCGCCGTGGGTCGCATCGCGTTCGACCATCCCGAGATCCAAGAGATCGATGTGAACCCGGTGCTCATCGATGGCACTCGTCCCGTGGCTGTCGATGCTCTGGTGACCTTGGGGTCGCCGGTCGCGCCTCCCAAGAAAGAGTTCGCGGCCAGGCTACGCAATCTGGATGCCGTGTTCAGCCCCAAGACCGTGGCCGTGGTGGGGGCCTCGAACGACCCCACCAAGTGGGGCGGCACGATCATCAACAACATCATCTCCGGAGAGTTCGAAGGCACACTCTATCCGATCAACCCCCGATCCGATCACATCTTCGGGCTGAAGGCCTACGCATCGCTGTCGGAGCTGCCTGAGGTCCCCGACCTCGTGCTGATCGCGGTGCCCGCTAACCTGGTTCTGGCGGTGGTCGAAGAGAGCGGGACCCTGGGTGTCAAGGCGGTGGTCGTGATCACTTCCGGCTTCTCGGAGGTCGGAGCGGAGGGGGCGGCGCTCGAGCGCCAGATCGCGGAGACGGCTGCCAGCCACGGAATGGCGATGATCGGGCCCAACTGCATGGGCGTCATCTCGTCGTGGAGTCATTTCTACGCGACCGGCGCCATCATCCTGCACCCGGTCATAGGGCCCGCCAGCTTCCTCTCGCAGTCGGGCAACATGGGCGTGCAACTAATGGCGGCGGCCGAAGATCGCAAGGGCGGCATCGGCAAGTTCGTGGGCATCGGGAACGAGGCTCTGTTCGACGCCACCGACCTGTTCGAGTACTTCCGCACCGACCCGCAGACAGGCGTGATCCTCGCCTACCTGGAGGGGTTCAACGACGGCCGCAGGTTCATGGAGGAGGCGCGCAAGGCCACCACCGAGAAGCCGGTGATCGTACTGCGGGCGGCTATCAGCGACTACGGGATGAAAGCCGCGTTGTCGCATACCGGCACGATGGCGGGTTCGGCCCGGGTATACGAGGCCGTCGTCCGCCAGAGCGGCATCATCTCCACCAACGATCCCGACGAGTTCCTTGATCTGGCCTTCTCCCTCTCGTACATGCCGCTTCCGAAAGGGCGGCGGGTGGCGGTGGTCACCATGGGCGGCGGATGGGGGGTCCTGAGCGCCGACGAGATCTCGCGCACCGGGCTTACGCTGGCGGAACTGCCTCCGGAGGTCATCGCTGAGATCGATGAGGTGCTCCCGCCGTTTTGGAGCCATGGCAACCCCGTGGACCTGGTGGGCACCATGAGCGATCATGCCCCGGAACGGGCGGTGGAGTCGGTGGTGCGCAGCGATGCGGTCGACGCCGTCATCGTGCTGGGGATCGTGGGGAACGGAGCCGGTCGGCAGAGGACCATCGAGACGGCGCAGCGCATCCATGCTGCCGCCTCGGAGGATACCGCGCTGCGTGAGCTTGGGGAGTTCGAAGATTTCGAGAGCCGTGAAGCGGCCTTCATCCGCAAGGCCGGGGAGTTGATGAACCGCTACCGCAAGCCAATCGTCAACGTGTCGTTCACTCCGATGGACCAAGCGGTGTACACAGCCGACGGTCCCTACTCGGCCGTGATCCTGCCCTCACCCCTCCGTTCCGTGCGGGTGATAGCTAAGATGGCGCGCTATCGCGCGTTCCTCGATGCCGTCGGAGTGCACCGCGAGGCGTGATGAGTGACTGCGCCGTGCGACACACCGAGTCTCTGGTGGTGGCCGTCGCCGCCTATCGAGGGCCGCCGCGAGGTGTCGGCGAAGCCTTCGATAGGCTGCTGTCGTGGGCCGACGTACACCACCTAGAACAGTGGGGCCCTTTGATCGGCGTGTACGCAGATGCACCGAGCGGCAGCGATGAGATCGACGCGGAGGCGTGGCTCCCGCTTCCGCCTGCGATCCTGGGGGCGGGCCCGGCTGGTGCCGACATCGTGGTGCGTGCTCAGGAGCCCGAAACCGTGGCTGCCTGCGTGCACCGTGGCTACCCGGACGCGGTGGGCGAGACCTTGGCGTTGCTGTTCTCCTGGATAGAGTCCCAGGGACTGCGGCGCACCACCGCCACCCACAGGCAGGTGTATCGCAGTGCCCCGAAGGGGCGCCCTGCCGAGTGGGAGGTGGGGTTGCAGGTGCCCGTCGCCGCCGACGGGTCGGCGGAATAGGATGCCTTCTCTACCGCCTCCCATCCGGCGCCGCATGCAGGAGGAAGGCGGGTCGGTGACCATGGCACGCTTCATGGAGCTCGCCTTGACCGATCCAGAGGCAGGCTACTACACACGGGCAGACCGCTTTCTCGGTGAGAGCGGAGACTTCACGACGGCCCCCCGCAAGGCGCCGGCTTTCAACAGGGCGGTGGCCCGTTTCCTCGCCGACCTTGTCGATACCATCCCTCATGAGCGGGTGGTACTTGTGGAGGTGGGCGCGGGTGAGGGCGACCTGGCGGAGGGCGTACTCCGCCACTGGAGGGACACGCGTCCCGACCTGCGGGCACGCGTCGCGTACCGCGTGGAGGATGTGGGTGAGGGGCTGCTGCGGCGGCAGATGGGCGCCCTCGGGACTGCGATCGAGGCCGGTTGGGACGCGGGGGTCTGGGAGCACGGCGCCACCTCCTTCAACGATGCCGTCGGCCTGGTGGTGAGTAACGAGCTGCTCGACGCCCTTCCCGTGCACCTGCTGGATGTTCGCGGCCCGGCGCCGCGCGAAGCCTGGGTGACCCTGGGCGCAGAGGACGGCGGCGAAGGCGCCAAGCCGGTCGAGGAGTGGCGGAACCTCTCCGCGGTGGCGGCAGAGGAACTCGCTCTGGTCGCACGCGGCCTCTCCGCGGCCGATCTTCGGGCCGTTTCCGCCGACGGCTACATGGAGTTGCGCCCGGCCGTCCGCGGGCTCCTCGAGGAGTGGTCGAGCCGCTTCGAGGAACTGGCGGTGTTCACCGTGGACTACGGGGATTGGATGGCCGGGCCCGGGGACGAGAGCCCTCCGCCCGCACCGGGAGCGGCGGGCGTCTCCCCGAGCGCGTCCACCGACCTCCACCGACGTTCGCTGCGGGGATACCTGCATCATCAGGTCACCAGCGACGTACTGCACAACGTGGGTCGGCAGGACCTCACCGCAGATGTGGACTTCCGGGCGCTGGCCCTGCACGGCGCCGCCCTGGGGTTCGAATGCGTCTTCTACGCGCCGCTCGCCTCGTTTCTGCGCGCCGCCGGCGCGGCCGAGGAGTTGCCCGGGGCCGGCGGCCGAGAGGAGCCCTACTCGCTCGAGGCGGATATCCGGGCGGCACCGTTGGCGTCGCTGCTCGATGAGGACGGTCTGGGGGGCCTCTTCAAAGTCATGCTGCAGGTGCGCGACCCGAGCGAGGACTGAGGTGCCGGGAGGGATCCAGATCGGGCCGGCGACGCCCGAAGAATGGCGCCTCGCGGAACGCAGGGCCACCGAAGCATTGGTCGGCTTCCTGGCGCTGCGCTGGCGTCACGGGTGGGCGGCGACGCGCACCCACTGCTTCGTCGTTCGGCGAGGAGTCGAAGTCGTGTCGTCCACGTTTGTGCTGGAGCTCCCCCTGAACTGGCCGACCGCGCAGGGGAGGACCGAGGTGCGCGTGGTCGCGGGGGTGGAGGCGTTGGTCACACCTGTGCGTCACCGGAGGCAGGGGTTCGCCGGGCTCCTCCTGGAATGGGTGAACGAGTGGGCGGAGGAGGAGGGTCTTGTCGCGACGGCTCTCTTCTCGGAGATCGGACCCGCCTACTACCGGGAGCGGGGTTACCGTCTTGTGCCCTTACCCTTTCTTCGGGGGCCGTTGCCTTCTGTGCCCGGCACGATTCAGGCCTCAGGCGTCGCGGGTCCTCGAACTCTGGGATCCCCGTACAACTCGGCTGATCTTGAACGGGTAGCGTATGCCTACTCGTCGGTGGCGACGCGTTGCCCGCTTTCGGTGGCACGTGATCTCGGCTACTGGGCCTACCACTTGGAACACAGCCGCTTTGTGGAGGATCTGCGTTCGGACGTCCCCGACACCCGGGACTTCTTGCTGGCGGATGGGGGTGCTGCAGCCTACATGCGCTCGCGCAGCGATGGCGACATCTTCACCGTCCTTGAGGCCGTGTGCGCGCCCGGGGAGGAGGACGTCCTCGAGGCCCTAATGGAGTCGGAGTTGTCTCGCGCCGCCCGCCAGGGCTGTTTGCGCCGCGTACTGCATCTCCACCCAGGAATCGCTCCTCCGCAGGGTCTGACCCTGCGCACCACCGTCTATGAGACCTTTCTCGTGCGTCCGGCAAGAGCGCACGCCCAGGCACTCGACGCCCTCCTGAGCGGCGCTGCTCCCGGTGGACCTCCGTACATGTTCCGTCCGGACTACTTCTGACAAGCGCTTATGTCTGGGGCGTCTTCTCTCGGGCCTGCTCGGGTATACGCATGGGGGGAGCAGAGGGCGCGCAGAAGGCGCGGGGGCTGAGGACGCCTGGTAACACAGATTGAGGCGCCGGACGACGATCAGGCATCCATGAGGAGGCTCGAGTGGCGGGAAGGATCGAGAGGGACAGCCTTGGGGAGGTCGTCGTACCGGACGATGCCCTCTACGGGGCGCAGACGCAGCGGGCCCGGGAGAATTTTCCCGTGAGCGGCCAGGGACCGCATCCCGACTTCGTGTGGGCCACAGTCGTGGTGAAGAAGGCGGCGGCGCTCGCCAACATGCGCACCGGGCGGCTGGGGGATGAACCCGGTCGTGCCATCATCGCCGCCGCAGACGAGGTGCTGACCGGGGGGCTGTGGCTGGATCAGTTCGTGGTGGATCGCCTCCAAGCCGGCGCGGGCACGTCGCACAACATGAACGCCAACGAGGTACTCGCCAATCGGGCCAACGAACTGCTCGGCGGGGTCCGTGGCGACTACCGTCCCGTGCACCCCAACGACCACGTGAACATGTCTATGTCGTCGAATGACGCGGTGCCTGCCATGGTGAGGCTGGCGGTATTCTCGGGGTGGGAGCGGTTGAGGCCCGCGCTGGAGCGCCTGGCCGACGCGTTCGAGGTGAAGAGGCGTGAGTTCGACGGCATCGTGAAGTCGGGGCGCACGCATCTTCAGGACGCAGTCCCCATACGCCTGGGTCAGGAGTTCGGGGCCTACCGTGTAACGGTGCTGAAGGCGATTGACGCGCTTTCGGCCGCCGCTGATCCTCTTCTGGCCATGAACCTCGGGGCTACGGCTCTGGGCACGGGCACCAACTCCGACCCCGACTATCGCGTGCTCGTCATCGAGGAGTTGAGAGGGTTGACGGGGTGGGAGGTGCGGGCCCCCGCCGACTACTTCCAGATCACCCAGAGCCACGACGACTTCGTGCGCTTCTCAGGCGCCCTCCGGGGGTTGGCTGTGGAGTTGGCAAAGATCGCCAACGACCTCCGGCTTCTCAGCTCAGGCCCCGACGCCGGCTTCGGGGACATCCTTCTGCCCGCCGTACAGCCCGGCTCGTCGATAATGCCGGGGAAGGTCAACCCGGTCATGGCCGAGATGCTCGACATGGTGGCGTTCAAGGTGATCGGGGCCGATCTCTCCGTGTCGCTCGCCGGGCTGCACGGTCAGGTAGACCTCAACGTGTTCGCTCCCGTCGCAGCCGATCTCGTCCCTACGTCGTTGACCATCCTCACGAACGGAGTGGACGTCTTCACCGAACGGTGCGTACGGGGGATCCGGGCCGACTCCATGCGCATGGATAGAGTCCTTATCCGCAATACCGCCCTGGCAACCGCCCTGGCACCCACCATCGGCTACCAGCGTGCCGCGGATGTGGCCGAACGTGCGGTAGCCGAGGGGCTCACCATCAAAGAAGCGGCCCTCGCCGAAGGCGTGCTCGACGAAGGGACACTCGATCGCCTGCTCGACCCTCTGCCCCTGACCGAGCCGGGCTACCCGGGGGAGTAGCTGCCGGTCTCCATCGCTCTCGGAAGCTTAGCGGAAGCTTCGTTTACCTTACCACTGGTGGTACCATGGGGCCCCCGGCTTCACGGGGACACTCGTGCCTGCAAGAGGTTCGATTTGCCGGACAAGACTCACCAGTCGGATCTCATGTCGCGTGGCGACGCCGTAATCGCCGCCGTGGCTTCGTGCGTGGGCGACTGCCTGTTGGTTGTGGACCGCGGCGGGCGCGTGATCTTCGCCAACCAGGCCTCCTGCGAGTTCCTCGGCATCAAACCTGAGCCGTTGACCGCGGAGGCGGCGCTGCAACACGTGGAAGACCGGCTCCACTTACTCCGCTTCGTAGACGAGCAGGGCGAAGCCTGCACCTGGATGAAGGGGCCACTGTCGTGGGCTTTGTCGGGCACGCAGCCCGAGGCACGCGAGTTGCGTGAAGTGGGAGTCCGGCCGGAACGACATCTGCGCCTGCGCACCTCACCGGTGGTCGATGCCGGGGGAGGGCTGAATGGAGCCGTCCTGGCCTTCCACGACCTCAGTGCGCTGCGCCGAGCGCAAGAGCGCCTCGAGAGAGCGGTGGAGATCGAGCGGCGCAGATCGTCACAGTTGCGATCACTCAATCACCTGGCCGTGGCCGTGAACAGCGAGACCGAACCCGGACGCATCCTGGACGAGGTCCTCGGAGGGGCCCTACGACTCACGCGTGCCGCTGTCGGCGCCGCCTACCTCCCTTCTCCGACGGGGCTCCGCCTCGAGGCGTTCGTCACGGCGTCCGATCCGGGCGAGGACCGTCACCGGTACGCACTGGGCCGGATCGATCTCAAGGAGGTGGCTCAACGCTCGATCGACGTCCGTAGGATCCTCCGCATGGCCGAGGAGATGGACAGGTCGGGCGGAAGGTTCCTCGGGTACCTGGGCGTGCCCCTCATCGCCCGCGAAGGCGGGATCCTTGCCTGTATCGTACTTGCCGGTTCGCCGGATCCCTTCGGGTTCACCGCAGAGGACGAGGTGGTCGTCACCACATTGGCGGCCCACGCCGGTGTGGCTCTCGAGAACCTGCAGCGGCTGGCCGGGGAGCACGACATCGCCCTCTACCTGCAACGGGCGATGCTTCCGGGCGACATCCGAGTGCCGGGGTTGCGTGTGGACCATGTGTACCAGAGCGCCACCGACGCGGCACTGGTGGGGGGAGATTTCTATGACGTCATCCCGGTCTCGGGAGATAGGGTCGCGGTGGTCGTGGGTGACGTATGTGGAAAGGGTCTCTCGGCAGCGACGTTCATGAGCTTCGTGCGCCACACCCTGAGGGCGCAGGCCGCGATGGATCTGTCTCCTGGGCCGTGGTTGGACAGCGTGAACGTGGCACTGGCTTCAGATCCTGAGGCCGGTTCGTTTGTCACGGTGGCACTGGCTGTCATCGACACCACGTCCGGGGCCGCCGAACTGGCGCTTGCGGGACATCCGAGTCCGCTGATCGCGACGCCGTCCGGTGTCATTCAGCCTCACGGCGTTCCTGGACTCCCACTCGGGGTGAACGTCGGGGTGCGCTACGGGACGACCTCGTTCCGCTTGGAGCCAGGTCACACCCTGTGTATGTACACGGACGGTCTCTACGAGGCCCGACGGGGAGACGTCTTCTTCGGCGAGGCCGGCCTGATTCGGGCTGTCGAGGAGTGCTCGCAAGGTGCGTTAGACGGCTCGGCCGAACGGCTGGTTGCCCAGGCGCGCAAGTTCGCCGGAGGCCGGCTGGCAGACGATTGCGTCGTGATGCTTGTGCGGATCAGCGAGGAGAGTAGCTCGACACGTCCCCGTCGCGCGTCAAGGCAAGCCCGAGCCGTTCACTGAAACCGGCGAGACGGTCCAGTATCGCGCCGGCTTCATCCCCATGTACCGGTCGCGGGATCCCATGGGGATCGGCGAGATACACGGGCACCACGGTGACGGCGGGCGGTCCCTCGGCATGCATCGAGACGCGGAGGACGACGGCCTCGCCGGTGGCCCGGGAGTAGTGGTCGAAGACGAAGTCGCCGAGACTGTACGCGATCAGCCTGTCCTTGTAGATCTCCAGGCCCTGTAACACGTGCGGATGGTGGCCGATGACCAGGTCGGCGCCTGCATCGATGGCGTCGTGGGCCAAAGCGCGCTGCCCCTCGCCGGCGTACCCTTCGTACTCCACGCCCCAATGGAAGCTCACCAGGACGTAGTCCGCGCGGTCCGACGCAGCCGCGATATCGTCCAGTAACCTCTGGCGGTCAGGGCGCACCGGGTTCACCCCGGTGCGTTCGGCGCCGGCCGGGAATCCTGCGGGGAGGATGTCGCTGAAGGCGAGCACCGCCACGGTCCCGGCCGCGGTATCCAACATGGCCGGCGCCCTGGCCGCATCAAGATCGCGGCCCGCTCCCGCCACCGCCACCCCGGCAGTGGACAGACGGTCGATGGTATCGAGCAGTGCTCCAGATCCCCAGTCGAGAGCATGGTTGTTCGCGAGGCTGACCACGTCCACGCCGGCCGAGGTGAGGCCCCGCACAAGGGCCGGCCGGCCACGGAAGGTCACGTCCTTCTCCGTGTTGCGCGAGCCCTTGTCAGACAACGGCGACTCGAGGTTCACGAAGGTCACGTGTGCGTCTGAGAGGTACTCGGAGACACCGGCGAAGACCGCCTCGCCTCCATTGGAATCGATGAAGGTGCCCACCTGACGATCGCCGATCACGTCGCCGCCGGCGGCCACCAGGAGCGGGGGCAGGGTGGTGGTTGCCGTGGCCGTGGTAGTGGTTGGATCGACCGGCTCGGAGGCCGCCGGAGCCGTCGAAGGTGAGGTGCCCGTCACGGCCGGGACGGCCGAGGAGACGGGAGGTCCGGCGGCAAGACTGCTCTCGCGGCCGCTCCCTCGCGCGTCGGCCACCACGACGCCCACCAGGACAAGCGCCACCACCCAGATGCCCGCTATGAGCAGATCGGTCACGCGTCTCGAGTGTCGGGGCATCCTACTGCGTCGCTCCTTGCGGCCGCGCAGGCGGCCGGCGTCGCTCGCGTTCCTGGCCTGGTCGAGCGCAACGCCCATCGCGCGCCCGAGCCGTCGGTATAATACCCCGTACTATGAGACCGGTCGTATATGGCGATAGAGGCAAGGAAGTCGTGGACGTGCAGACGCGTCTACGGGCCCAAGGCTTCTTTCTGGGTCGCGAGGGCGCCGACGGGCACTTCGGCCCCCACACCGAACGTGCCGTACGCGAGTTCCAACAACTTCGCCTCCTGCTCGCCGACGGCGTGGTGGGTGAGAACACGTGGACGGAGTTGGTGGAGGCCGGCCATCAGGTGGGCGAGCGACTCCTCTATCTCAGGGTGCCGTACGCGCGCGGCGACGACGTGCTTGCGCTCCAGCGACAGCTGAACGAACTCGGGTTCGATACGGGCCCGGAGGACGGCATATTCGGGCCGCTCACCGAGAGCGGTCTCACCGAGTTCCAGCGCAACGCCGGTATCAACATGGACGGCATCGTCGGTGAGTCGACCCTGGCCCATCTGCGGCGCATCCGGATGACCGCAGTGGGTAGGGGCGACAAGAAGATACCCGACCGCATGAACGGCTACGTGCGGCGGGCCGCCCTCTCCGGCCTGACGGTGAGCATCGACCCCGCACATGGGGGAGAAGACCCGGGCGGCGTGGGCTGGGGCGGGCTCCTGGAGAAAGACGTGAACCTGGCACTGGCCCTGGAGCTGGCCGGACTACTGGAGGGCGAGCGGGCCGAAGTGCACCTAGTGAGGCGGGACGACGGCACTCTGGGGCTCTACGAACGCACCGGGCTGGCCGACTCCCTGGGTGCCGATCTGCAGGTCACTCTGCACCACGGTCATCACTCGAATCCGGAGGCGCGGGGTGCGGCTGCCTTCTACTTTGCGAACGGTTCCTATTTCAGTGAGGCGGGCAAGCGACTCTCGGGCTACATAGTGGGGAGTCTCGTCAAGGAGATGGACAGAGTCGACTTGCACCCCCACGGCTGTAACTACGCCTGCCTCCGTGAACCGCAGGGAATCACCGTCATGGTCGAGCCCGGCATCATCACGCATCCCGAAGAGGGCGCCGAGTTGGCTACCCCCGCCGGCGTGCGCCGGGAAGCACAGGCCATCCTGAGCGGCATCCGCTCCTACCTGGAGCGTCTCTAAGAAACGGCGTCGAGGGCGGGTGTTGGGTCGGGCGTTTGGTGGTTCGGTCGGGCCCGTGGTAAAGTCCTCTCGAACTGCGGGCCGCTCGGCGCCTGCACGGGTGAACGATACTGGAGGCTTCAATAAGCGCTCACACCGACAATGCCGGCAAACGTCTTCTCGTCTTACTCTTCATATTCCTCTCCGCTTCACTCATTTCGGCCCCTCATGCAGCTGCCGATCCCACTGCGGTCGCGCAGGCCAAGGTCGAGGCCGAGAAGCTCCGCGAACAGGTCCAGGCGCTGGACGATCGGCTCGAGGCGGCCCGCGAGGACTACCAGTACGCCAAGCTCCAACTGGCTGATATCGAGGGCGAGATCAGCACCAACCAGGAGCGCCTAGACAAGTCGCAGAGCGACCTCAAAGTGGCCTACGAGCGTCTGAACACGCGGGTCGTCAACATCTATCAGAACGGAAGCGTGGGCCTGCTGGAGACCCTGCTGGGGGCCGAATCGTTCAGCGATTTCATGAACCGGCTGCACCTGCTCACCCTGCTGGGCACGAACGACAAAGACGTACTTACGCAGGTGGAGGCCTACCGTGACGACGTGGCCGCCCGCAAGGTCAAGCTCGCTGCCGACCAAGCCCGTCAGAAGGAACTCGTAGCCGAGACGGCAGCAGCGAGTGCCGACGTCGAGAACAGACTCGCAGAGCGCAAGCGCCTGCTCGCCGGAAAAGAACAGCAGGTGGCGCAGCTGGAGCGGGAGGAAGAGGCGCGGCAGAAGAGGATCGCCGAAGAGGCGGCCAAGGCTGCCCGGCTCGCTGCGGAGCGCGCCCGGCAGGAGGCGGCAGCGGCCAAGGCTCGGACGACCACCGCCTCGAAGACTAGGACCGCCACCAAGACGGCTGTCACTACTCCGTCCCGCAACGTTCCCGCCTCCGCGCTCGGCGACGCGGTCGTGGAAGTGGCTATGCGTTATATCGGGGCCCCGTATGTGTGGGGCGGTGCGTCTCCGAGCGGCTTCGACTGCTCGGGCCTGGTCGTGTACTCCTTCGCCAAACTGGGCGTATCTCTGCCTCATTCGAGTCGTGCGCAGTACAACGAAGGTGTGGCGGTGGCGCGGGCCGATCTCCGGCCGGGCGATCTCGTCTTCTTCGGTTCTCCCATCCATCACGTCGGCATCTACGTGGGCGGCGGCAACATGGTTCACGCTCCCTACACCGGAGCCAACGTGAGGATCAACTCCATCAGCCGCAGCAATTACACCGGCGCCCGCCGGATCCTCTAGGGAGTCCTGTCTGTCGTGGCAACGGCGGACGTCTACTTTCATCCCATCTTCCTGGAGCACGATACGGGGAACCATCCCGAAGGCGCCGAGCGCCTGGTCGTCTCGCGGCGAGAGCTTCTCGAGGGACGAGTAGGGATCGACTGGATCGAACCGGCCGCGGCTGACGTGGAGACGGTCTCCCGAGTGCACACCCCTGACTACATCGAGTCTGTGCGTCGTATGGCGGACGAAGGCGGGGGTCGGCTCGACTGGGACACGGTCGTGTCGCCGGCCTCCTACAGCGCCGCCATGCACGCCGCGGGAGCAGGCGTCCAGGCCGTAGAGCGGGCCGTCCGTCTCGATCGGCGGGCGTTCCTCCTGGTGCGGCCTCCTGGGCATCATGCGCGTCGCAGCCAGGGGATGGGTTTCTGCCTCTTCAACAACGTCGCGGTCGCGGCCGCTCACGCCCTCCACACACTCGACCTGAAACGGGTACTCATCGTGGACTGGGACGTGCACCACGGGAACGGCACTCAAGAGATCTTCTACGACGACCCTCGGGTCCTCTACTGCAGCCTTCACCTGGGGAACCACTACCCGGGCACCGGGTCTTTGGAGGAGATAGGAGATGGGCCGGGAATCGGTTATACCGCGAACCTTCCCTTACTGTATAGGGCAGGTGATGGAGCGGTCGGCGCTTTCTTCTCGAGGGTGATCCGGCCGCTGGCAGAAGCGTTCCAGCCGCAACTCGTGCTGGTCTCGGCCGGGTATGATTCGGCCGACGGTGATCCGTTGGGTGGCCTGTCGCTGTCCAGGGAGGCATTTCGTTGGATGGCCGACTTTCTCAGTGAGATCTGCGTGAGACATCGAGCCGCGGGCCCGGTGTGCTTCCTAGAGGGGGGGTACGATCCCAGCGTGTTGGCAGACGGGATCGAGGCCACTATAGAGGGGTTGACCTCCGGGTCGGGAACGATGTGGGCGCAACCGTCTGTGGCTGAGACGGCCGCGATCGACGTGCTGGTCCGCAGGCTGTCGCCATACTGGGCCCTCGAGCCGATGTGAAGCCCACGGCAGTGGTGCGAAACCGAACCGATGCTTGCGCGTTCAATGGGTCGGAGGGATTGACATGAAACATATTGACGAGCTGTTGCGGATCGTGGTGGAAGCGGGTGCGTCGGATCTTCACGTGAAGGCCGGGAGTCCGCCGGTCTTGCGCGTGGACGGAGAGTTGCGGCCCTTCGACCTGCCGGTCCTGAACCCGGAAGACACCAAGGATTACGCTGCGTCGCTCATGAGCGACAAGCAGATCCGCCGCTTCAGCGAGACGAACGAACTCGATTTCGCCTACAGCGCCCCCGACATCGGCCGCTTCCGGGTGAACGTCTACCGGCAGCGGGGCAGTATCTCCATTGCGTTACGCCAGGTGGCCGTCGAGATACCCACCTTCGAGGATCTCCGCCTTCCGGCGATCGTGGAGAAGATGGCACTCGAACCTCGGGGTCTACTCCTCGTCACAGGCACGACCGGATCGGGCAAGACCACGACCCTGGCCGCCATGATCGACCACATCAACTCTTCGCTTCTGAGGCATATCGTCACGATCGAGGACCCCATCGAGATCCTCCACCACGATAAGCGGTCCATCGTGAACCAGCGCGAGGTGGGCCTGGACACCGAGTCCTACTCTTCCGCCCTAAAATACGTTCTGCGTCAGGATCCCGATAACATCCTGATCGGTGAGATGCGCGACCTTGAGACCGTCCGCACCGCTCTGACCGCCGCCCAGACGGGCCACTTCGTGATGAGCACGCTTCACACTATCGACGCCACCGAGACGGTGAACAGGATCATCGACTTCTTCCCTCTCTATCAGCAGAAGCAGGTGCGCATCATGCTTGCGGGTTCGCTGCGGGGCATCATCTCGCAACGCCTCCTGCCCCACACGGACGGCGTGGGGAGGGTGCCCGCGGTGGAGATCATGGTCATGACCGGGCGCATCCGCGACTTCATCCTCGATCCGGAGCAGACTCACAACATCGAGGTGGCGATCAAGGAGGGCGAATACTACGGCATGCAGACGTTCGACCAGAGTCTGCTGTCCCTCTACGAGCAGGGCCTGGTTACTCTCCACGACGCGGTCGCAGCAGCGACCAGCCGGCAGGACTTCAAGTTGTTGGTGCAGTCTCGCGGACACGATATCTCCATGACCAATTGAAGAACGGGCGCGGAGACGCTGCGTGCCTTCGAATCCCGTAGGCGTCCTCTTGAAGGTCCTGGGCTTGGTGCGCCCTCTCCGCGTGCCCGGCATGCCCACCGTGCCCCGTTTCGTGGGCTTGATCGCGCTCAGCCACCCTCGTTTGGTTCCCCACATCGTTCGCTGGAAGGCCGCTTCCCGCGGACTCGGCCTGGTGATAGCGCGACTCGTGGCCGCAGATTTGGATCCTTCGCTCGCTGAGACGGCCCGCGGCGTGGGTGCCGGGCTGCAGTCCATTGGCGCAGAGCAGGGGAGGGCCATACGAGTTCAGCTCGGATATGGGCGTGACCCGCGTGAGTGTGCGCGGGCCGTAAGCCTGGCCAACCGGCTCTTCGATATCGACGCTTCGGTCGTGGCTGCCGGACCGGACGAGGCGCGGGTGGTCACGCCTGGATGTCCTTGGTCACGAGAGCCCTGGTGGGGTCCGGCCCCGTGTGGGGCCTTCTCGCGCTACGAGTTAGGGCTGGTGGAGGGACTGAACCCGTCGGTGCGGGTGCGTTACGAATGCAAACGGAGTCGCGGCGACGACCGCTGCGTGGGGCTGTACACGTGGAAGGAGCCCGGGCCGACCCGGCATTGATCGGGCACGGTCGGGCGCGCCGGCCAGCGCCGGCCCGCCGGCGTTACCTCTTGCCGGCCTTGGAGCCGAGAGCGACGTTGACGATGGTGGTGACGATCGAGACGATCAGGGCGGCCACGATGGCCCACAGGAAACCCTTGATCTCGAGACCGGTCATCAGCCAATCCAATATCCAGAGCACGAACCCGTTCACCACCAGAATGAAGAGGCCGAGCGTCAGGATGGAGAGCGGCAAAGCGAGCAGCCGGAAGATCGGTCTCACGAAGGTGTTGAGGAAGCCCAGTAGGAGTCCGGCCACGAGCGCGGCCTTCCAGCCGGTGAGGGTAACCTGAGGCAGCAGGTAGGCGGCCACGACGATGGCTACCGTGTTCACAGCCCAACGGATCAGCAGTCGCATGGGACCCTCTCCTTACCGTGTCGCGCCTTGTCGATGCTCGTGCCCGATGTTTCCGGGGCTATTCGTCTAACGACTCGTACGACGAACGGATGGCATGGGTTTCTTCCGCCACCATCCGCCGCACTTCCTCGGGTGCGACGATCACGGCTTCTCCGGCGTAGCGGAGGATCTCGCGCACCAACCAGCGTTCGTCCAGGTAAGGGATTCGTGCTTCGACCGCGCCGTCCTGCATGAGTCGCACCTCGAACCCCTGCTCTTCCAGGGACCGAGCGCGCGCGGCGGGAAAGCGGACCCGAGCCCACCGTGGATGCTGCGGGGTCACGGAGAGGGCCCGCGCCCGCCGGGCTCCAAGGTCGACGGATGCACGAGGCTCGAAGTGTTCCTCGGTGAGTTCTGCGGACCGGATGAGATCCAGGCGGAAGGTACGCTGGCCCTCGGCACGTCGGCAGTACGCCTCCAGGTACCAGGTGTCGCGCCAATCGAAGAGCAGGTAAGGTTCCACCGGACGCAGGGCGAGTTCCTCGCGGGAGGATGTGTAGTACTCCAAGTTCACGACCAGGTGCTCGCGCAGGGCGCGATTGAGCACTCCGATGACATCCGCTTCCTCCGCCGAGGTGGTCTCGATCTCCACCAACCCTGGGAGCGCCGTGCCGCGCATGGCCTGTTCGACCTTGTCGCGTATCGAGGCCAGAGTGCGTCGATCGTCCAGCGGGAGTTTGTCACCCACCAGGTCCACGGCGAGCAGGAGCGCCCGGGCCATGAGCGGCGAGAGGCGGGCGGGCGAGGCCATGGCTTCTCCAGAGGGTTCCCTGGTCACCGATATGGAGTCACCGATCAGTTCCCCATAGATCACGTAGGTCCCGCCACCGTGGTTCACCAGGTTGAGGAGGGAGAGGTCCTCGCGCACCTGAGCACGGGTGACGCCCAAGTCGCGCACGACGGCGGAGAGGGGTACGCGATCCCCTCGTTCCTCGGCGAGGAGGTAGCTGAGCAAGGTCAGCGCTCGGGCGATCCGCTCCGGGTGGATGGGTGCGTCAGGCATGCGCCTCTTCCAACGCTTCGAGCTTCTCCCGTATGAGTCGGCGGAGCTCTGGGGGGCTCAAGAGTTCTGCCTTGCGTCCAAGGCTCAAGACCCAGGTGATCAGAGCGTCGGCGTCGGCGTAGGAGGTGGTGAACAAAGTGCACGGCGGGCCCGGGTCATCGGTCGCGGTGTGGCTCGGTGCCGCCGGGCACGGTTCGGTCTCCACGTCAGGGTAAGCCCGAGTCACCCACCAGGCCAGATCGTCGTCGACCCTCACGGTGGCGGTGCCTACAGGCTCGCCCAACTGCCAGGGAGGGCGCGCCCGGAACTCGGCCGGATCGATGCCCGAGGGCGGCGAGAAGTCGCGCGGCCGCTTCGTGGCGAACCTGATGGGTCCGGCCATGCGGCTCAGGCGGAAGGTGCGGAGCGCGTCCCGCTGGTGGTCACGGCCGCCCATGTACCAATGCCCGCCGATGCGCGAGAGGCCGTAGGGGTCTACGATGCGCTCTTGGGGCTGGAGGTCCGGTCCCGTGGGGTAGAGGAAGCGGACGGCCTTACCCCGCGCTATGGCGTTGTCCAGCCGGGCGAGCGTGGGTCCGAGCGTCCGGGCCTCCTCGTCTGGGGCCAGGCTCACCGCGATGCGTTCCAGTTCAGCACTCTCGGGATCGGGGTGCCCGTGCGTGAGGTTGACCAGAGCCAGGCGCAGGGGGCGTGCGTATGCGAACCGACCCTCGAGTAGCGTCAGGGCTACCGCCAGAGCACGCAGTTCTTCAGCCGTCAGATCGAGGCTCGACAGCCTGTAGTTCTCCTCGGGCAGGTAGTAGGCCTCGCCTTCGTCCTCCACGTCTGCTCCTTCGATGACGATGCCTACCTGGGCCAGGTCGGAGCGGTCATCGTAGAAGCGGCGGGCGAAGGTGTGTTCGGACATGCCGGCGTACCCCTCGACTCGATCGTGGATGTGGCGAGGGGTCACTGGGTGGCGCTGCGCGAGAAGGAACGAGACGAGGGAGAGCTGGCGTATCAGTTTGTCGTCGTCCTTGGGCATGAGACTAGAGTACCGCACGCTTCCAATGACCGCCCACCGCCGTCGTGGCGCGTCGCCGCAGGCCGCCCGGGCACCTGGAAGTTCCGTCCGAGCGGTGGGCTACAATCGGCATGTGATCGATACGCCTCCAGCCACCGTCTACAGCCCAGGACTCCACCTGACGCTCGGTCCACCCAATGCGGGGAAGCTCGGGTTCGCGTTGAGTTGGTGGTCTGAGCTTGAGGACGCCCGGCCTTTGATCGTAGTCCCCTCGTTGGCCGATGTGGCCGAGGTCGAATCCGAGCTGCTCGAACGCGTCCCGGTGATCTTTGACGACCGCCCGGTCTGCACCATCGATCGCCTGGTGGCCCTACTTACGCCCGACGCTCCCCGGCCCATGGGTGACGTGCGGCGTTCGTTCATCCTCGCCGAGATCTTGGCCAAGGGACTGCCCGGTCCCCTGGGAGCTTTGGCCGACTTTCCCGGCACCCTTGGCGCAGCAACGGCTCTTATCGATGAACTCGGCGAGAACGGGCACTCCTCTGAGAGCATCCTCGCCGCGCTGAGAAGAGCGGAGTCCACGGACGACACCGGGCTGTTCGCCGACCTGTCGATCCTGTTCAGCGAGTATCGCGAGGCTCTGGTCTCCAGCAACAGTCTCGATCGTCACCTGGCACTGCTGGCAGCAGCCTCCGCCTGCACCGGCTGGAGGCGGCCGGTGGCGTTCCATGGTTTTCTCTCGTTCACCTCGGCCCAACGCAGGTTGGTGCTCGCTTTGGCCGAGCGGGCCCCGGTTCTCGTGACGCTCATGGTGAGCTTCGAGCGAGACGTAGCCGGATACGCCGTCGAAGAGGCTGAACGACTGCGGGCCTCAGCCGACACCGTGGTGCAGATGCCACGTCAGGAGTTGGCCTTCGCTTCGCCGGCTATCGCCTACCTCGATCGGTCGTTCTTGACCCTCGGTGCTGAGCCTCGGCCGGGTGTCGACGGCGCAGGCGGGGGATACGGCACCGGTCCTCAGCACGAAGGCGTGCGCTTTCTCGTGTCAAGCGGCAGACGCAGTGAGGTGGAATCGGTGGCGGCGGAGATCGTCACTCTGTTGCGAGAGGGGGTAGAGCCCGACGACATCGGGGTCCTCCTGCGCGAGGTGGCTCCGTGGCAGAGACTGGTGCGAGAAGTGTTCACCCGTTTCGGCGTGCCTCACCGCGTCGACGGTCTGACGGAATTCGGCGCCACCGGTCTGGGCCACGCCATGCTGAGGGCCCTGCGCGGCATGGCCGCACACGACCTCGCCGACCTGCTCTCCTATCTCCGCACCCCTTACCATCCGCTGCCCGTGTCCGGGGTAGACGACGCCGAGGTGCGCCTGCGCAGGCGCGGTATCACGTCGGGGTCGCGCGTCGTGGAAGAGCTCGAGGTGCTGCTTCCTGGGGCTCTCGATCTCGTCAAAGGCGCCATTGTTTGGCAAGACGGAGACGCTGTGGGCATCGACGAGGGTGGTCTCGCCACGCTGGCTGTTGCGATGGTGTCAGCGGTCACGCTTCGGCGCCCCCTCGACTCTCCGGCCCTCGTTGAGGAGGCACGGGCACTGAGCGCCTTGATGCGGGCCTTGAGGGAGCCGGCGGAAGGCAGTCACGGCAACGGTCCAGTCGAGGACGATGCCGAGCCCTCACCGTGGGGACGATCGCTCGAGCGGGCTCTCTCGATCCTGCGGTCGCTTCCGGTGACGATGGGGTCTGGAGACGAGGTCGGGGTCGTTCAAGTCACCAGTGTGCGCCGGGCGAGGGCCCGTCGCTTTCAGGTCGTCTTCCTGCTCGGTCTGGTCGATGGGGAGTTTCCCGGGCCGTCGCGGGCGCCCGGCCTGCTCGGCTTGCGGGCGCGGCCGGCGCTCCTGGATGGCGAGGGGAGGCCGCTCTTGCCGGCGACGAACTCCTCCGACGACGCCTCCCTGTTCGCGCTCGCGGTATCGCGGGCCTGGCAACTCCTCTACCTGAGCGCCCGGGACTCGGAGGACGACGGCACGGAGGTCCTGCCTTCCCCGTTCTGGACGGAGGCGCGGCGCCTGCTGGGCGGAGCCGGCGCCGAGCTCCGCCGGGGATTGCAGGACGTGGTGTTCACTCCCGCCGACGCGCCCACGCCCCGAGAGTTCCTCCGTGCCTGCGCCGCGCTGGGTGCCTTTCCGTCCGACCCAGCCGGGGCCGGGCTCTTCCGGTCGCTCCCCCCGTGGGAGTGCCGTCCCGTGGCCCTCACGGAGCCAGGCGTCCTTGCGAGGCTGTCTTCCCGGGAGACGTTCTCCGCAACGGAGATCGAAGCCTACGCCGGCTGTCCGTACCGCTGGTTCGCCGAACGAGTGGTCGGTTTGAACACGATGGAGGAGTCCCTGGGCGGCCTGCAGGCGGGTAGCGTCGCCCATCGAGTCTTGCGCGAGATCTACGGAAGACTCCTTGAGGGTGGCGCCGAGAGGCTCACGCCCGCCCTGCTCGAGGGGGCGCTCGCGTCCGTTCCGGGTGTGCTGGAGAGTGCTGCCTGCGAGATGAGGGAGGGCTTCGACGAGTCCGAGACGCGGCTGCTCCTGTCGGAGGTCGGCCGGCGCGTCCGCTGGTTCCTCGCCTTCGATGCCGGTTCCGGGAGCGGACTCTCCGTCCTCGAGCTCGAATCATCACTCCCGGCGCTGGGAGTCGATCTGGAGGCGTTCAAGTTGACCGGTCGCATCGATCGCATCGATGTGGATCGGGCCACGGGAGCTACCGTGGTCATCGACTACAAGTACGGCTCCGACGCGAACGGTCCCGGTCTCGCGAAGAGAGGGGCTCTACAGGTCCCGCTCTACATGCTTGCCCTGCGGGAGTCCAGGCCTGAGTTGACGGTCTCCGGAGGGGTCTACGTCGCACTCGGCGGCAGGCAGGTAGGAGGGGTGCTGTCGTCCACGGTCTCGGAGTGCGCCGGCGATTGGTCGCGGCGCAATTCGTGCGTGGACGAGGCCGTCCTCGAAGACGAGCTCCAGGCGGTCCTGGCCATGGCGGGACGAGCCGTCGAGGGTATTCGCGCGGGCCGGATCGAGGCGGAACCGCTGAAGGAGTGCCCGAGCTTCTGCGCACTCCGCTCCTTGTGTCGAGTACCGAGCGGGCCGGCGTGGTAGCCCTGACCGGAGAGCAAGAGGCCGTGCTGGGGTGCCGAGCCTCCCAGCTGTTCGTGTCCGCGGCGGCCGGCAGCGGCAAGACCACCCTGCTGGTTGAGCGGTATCTACGAGCCGTTTTGGACGACGCCGTCCCCATGGAGCACCTACCCACTGTGACCTTCACGCGCAAGGCGGCGGCCGAGATGCGCAAGCGCATCAGGCAGGGGTTGCTCGATCGTGGGCGGCCCGAACTCGCCTGGGGCATCGACGAGGCGCCCATCGGCACCATCCATTCACTATGCTCGCGCCTTCTCCGCGCCCGCGTCATCGAGGCCGGTGTCGACCCAGGTTTCCGAGTGCTGGATGAGGAGCAGGCGAAGATCCTGTCCAATGAAGCGATGAACCGGACTTGGAGCACCGTGGTGCTGGATGCGGACGAGACCGAGCTTGAGCTCCTCGCCCGTCATGGGGCTGCTCTGCGGTCCGATGTTCCGGCGGTCTACGCCTACCTGCGTCAAACCGGCATGGCCGAGCCGCGACTGGACCCGCCGCAGCAGGAAGACCTCCCGCGAGAGAGGCAAAGGCTGAGAGAGGCGATAGGCCAAACGGTCGCCATGCTCGGGGACGCCAACCTGTCCGGACGAGCCGCCGCCAATCGGGACGCGATGCTGCAATGCCGCGAATGGCTCGCCGACTCCCCGGCCACCTGGGACGCCATCCTGTCCTGCACCCGGTTCACGCCCCACCTGGGCTGCTCGGCCCAGACCAAGCCTGCCTTCGAGTTCTTCAAGCAGGCTCTGCTCCAGTTCAGGGCGGCCCTGGGGCGCGAGTACCTGGCCGGCGCCCACTCGCTCGCCGATCGCCTGCTCACCACCTACCATGAAGCATTCCAGGAGGCGAAGCGCGATCTGGGCGCGCTGGACTTTGCGGATCTGGAGCTCGAGGCCCTTGCCCTCCTGTGTCGTGGTGAGCTCCCCTTCGATTCAGAGGCGAGGCTCATGGTCGATGAGTTCCAGGACACCAACTCCTTGCAGTGCGCCATCCTGGATAGATTGGGTGTAGGCGGTACGCTCACGGTCGGTGATCCCTTTCAGAGTATCTACAGCTTTCGGGGCGCCGAGGTGGCCGTCTTCCGCGAGCGTCTTGCCGCGGTCTCTGGAGCCACCGATGGGACGGCCGGGAGCGCGTCGCTCACCATGAACTTCCGCAGTCGCCCCGAGATCCTCGAAGTGATCAACCACATCTTCGGTCATCCGCTCTGGTTCGGAGCGGACTTCGCGGTGCTCGTTGCCCCCGATCTCCCGGTACATGTCTCGGCACAGATGAACGCGCTTCCCGAGGGTACTCCCGCGGTCGAGGTGATCGTCGTCGACCCAGACGACGCGCCCGCCTGCGCAGAAGACGCCGCTTCTCCGTCGCCGGAGAGGACTCGATTCGAGATGGAGGCGGCTGCTGTGGCGGGCCACGTCCATGGGTTGCTGGCGGAAGGTTGGAAGAAGCGAGACGTGGTTATCCTGCTGCGGGCGTTCACGCACGTGAACGAGTTCGAGCAGGCCTTGGCCCGCGCAGGGATCGAGACCTACGTGGTACAGGGTCGTGGGTTCTTCCGCAGCGAAGAACTCTCAGACGTCATGTCCCTGCTCCGCATCGTGGTGAATCCTCACGATGACCCGGCGCTGGTAGCCGTGCTGCGCTCTCCGTTGATGGGCCTACCCGACGACGTAGCCTTCCTCCTCCGCGAGGAGGCCAAGCAGGCTAAGCTCCGCTTCCTGTGGGAGGCGGTGCGCGCTCGGAGCTTCGCCTCGATCCCGGCGGCTCACCTGCCGCGCGTCGAGCGCCTGGCCACCGATCTGGGAGTCTTGCGTGAGAGGCTCGGGGCTCCCGGGTTGGCCTCGCTCATCGAGGACGCCGTCGAGGCGTTCGACTACGACTTGGTCGTGCTCCGTGCCCCTCACGGCCGCCGACGACTGGCCAACCTGCGAAAGCTCATGCGTTTGGCCGACGAGTTCGAGAGCGTGGAAGGCCCTGACCTGTCGGCGTTCCTGGACTACCTTGAGCGGCGGGGCGACGTCAGCGGCGACCGGGAGAGCAACGCGCCCACCCTGTCGGAAGAAGAGGACGTGGTCCGGATCATGACCGTCCACAAGGCCAAGGGACTTGAGTTCCCGGTGGTCATCGTCCCCGGCATGGGCGCGACTGTCTCGAGTTCGGATAGGAGCTGTCTGCGGGTCTCCCGTGAAGGAGTCTCGCTGCGGGTCGCGGCCCAGCCTGGCGAAGCTCTGGTGTCGGGCCCCTACGAACGCATCTGCGAAGCCGCCCGCGAACTCGCCGCCGAGGAAGAGATGCGCCTCTACTACGTGGCGTGCACGCGGGCGGAGAGCCGCTTGGTCCTCGTGGGGCTGGGCAAATCGGGCTGTACGCCTGCCGCCGGGGCGCCCATCGAGAGGGTCTTGGAGGCACTGGGAGTGGGGGATGTCGATGTCTCGGATCCTGCTCTGTCCCTAACCCACGCCGACCTCTCGGTCTCGGTGCGGGGCGTCCGTGCGCCGGCGGTCCTACCAGTCGTCAGTCCTGTCAGGCCGTCCGTAGCCGCCGGCTACGAGGCGCCGTCATTTCCAAGCGTCCGAGGGCGGCGCGCCGGGGTCCGTCGGGTGAGCTTCTCCTCGTTGGAGCACTACGAACGCTGCCCGCGGAGTTACTACTTGGAGCGCGTACTCAAGTTCGAGCCGGAGATGTTCGCGGACGTCCCGGCAGGAGCAGAGCGGTCGCTCGAGGCGAGTCTAGAGGGGGGAGGGGGCGCGGCCGCGCGGGCCGTCGGGACGATGGTCCACCTGGCGCTCCAGGAATCGGATTTGGCCGGCAGGCCCGACCCCGGGTCCGTGCATAGACTGGTGACCCAACTGGCTGCCAGGGAGGGGATGGACCTCGGCGTGGAGCACATCCAACGTGCGGCTGCGCTGGTGTCAGCCTTCTGGGATTCCGACTTGGCTGAGGCGACCGCTGCAGGCGTCGTATCCAAAGAGCGCCCATTCCTGTTCGAGCAGGACGGCGTGGTGGTATCGGGCTACCTAGACTTGATCATCGAGAGCGGAAGCGCCTGGACCGTGGTGGACTACAAGACCACGCATCTCGACGGCCGTCACCCTGGGGAGGCGGCCGCCCGCTACCATCTGCAAGGCCGGCTCTACGCCCTCGCCTGTCTGCTCGCGGGCGCGCACGAGGTGCGTGTGGCCTTCCTCTTCCTCGAGGTCCCGGATGAACCCGTGGTCGATGTCTATCGAGCTGATGACGTGCCCATGCTGAGGGACGCTCTGGGCGCCCGCCTACGCGAGCTCTCGAGCGGGGACTTCTCTCGACGTCCGGCCGACTGTGACGGATGCGGTCTCGAAGTGCTGTGTGGAGGCCTCCTGGAATAGCGTCGCAGGGCGGTGCACGGGCTTCGGCGGGATGGTGTAACATACGGCTCCGCGGGGCGTAGCGCAGCCTGGTAGCGCGCATCGTTCGGGACGATGAGGTCCCGGGTTCAAATCCCGGCGCCCCGACCTCTCATCTTCATGGAATGCACTGGACACGAGCGCATTCCCGCATGTCCTGTTCCTCCTCACCAACGGCCGCATGGGCCGGCTCTACGTCTGGCCGTCGTCTGCTTGTGCCGAATGTCCATTTATGGGAAAGTGTTCACAATGTGACGTCCGGGACGTGGCGGTGCGGACGCAGGTTCGGTACGCTCGAGCGGCGAGGAGGATCCGCGGTGGCTGACAAGTTGACCCTGGGTGTGGCGGCCCGGCTCTCAACCTACCTCAGAGTGCTGACGCAATCACGTAAACAAGGGCTGGCGAGCATCTCATCGCAAGAGATCAGTGAGTACGCCAACGTGAATCCCACCCAGGTCCGCAGGGATCTATCGTCTTTCGGCAAGTTCGGCAAGCGCGGAGTGGGATACAACGTGGATTCTCTGATCGAGGAGATCCAGGAGATCCTGCACACTGGGGGGACGCATAGGATCGCTCTGGTGGGGGCGGGGAATCTCGGCAGCGCCATCGGCACTTCTTCCATCTTCCGCGAACACGGCTTTCAGATAGTGGCGGCGTTCGACAACGACAAGGAGAGGGTCGGCGCTCGGCTCGGCGATCTCGTGGTCGAATCGTCCGAGACCATCAGCGAGCGCTGTCGTGAACTCGGCGTGGTCTTGGGTGTGATCGCCGTTCCCCCGGAGTCGGCTCAACGTGCGGCCGACGCACTGGTCGCCGGCGGGGTGGATATCCTCTTCAATTACACCGAGGCCCTGCTCGACGTGCCCGATACGGTGACGGTGCACACGATCAATCCCGCCGAAGAGATGCTCTACGCGTTGTACTTCTACCTCACCTGACGGGGCCGGCACCAAGCGTTATCACGACGATGGTAAGGTCTGCGTCGCCGGCACGCTGTGCGGCGTCGCGGCTGGGCCGCCAGGTCTGTCCCGTTGAAGAGGTATCGGCCGCCTGGGGGGTCAACAAGGGCAGGGTGGTGAGGGCCTCCGGGCCAAGTGAATCGGCCAAGGCAGGGGGTATGTTCACTGCGTATTCCGCGGACGGCAAGGACTCCGAGACCGTCACGCCGAGCTCTGCGGCCAACACAGTGCTCTGGTCGGCCGCGATCAGCGCGGCGTAGGTAGTACGCCCCTCCACCCAGGAATCCCTGGGCAGGGGTTCCAGCCCCGTGAGGTCTTTCACCCGCTGTGCCAGTGAGTGCGCGTCTTCACCTGCATCGCCCACGGTCATGATCACGACTGGGGTGGGGGCGGCCATGATCGCGGCTCCAGCCGTGGTCGTCGAGGTCGCTCCGGCTGTGGTTGTGGAGGTCTCTGGGGCCCCGCCCGCGGATTCGCGTGAGCCGTCCGGCGCGGCCTGCATAGCGCCATATTCGCCGGCCTCACTTCCAAGAGCCGCGGCGGTCGCGTCGGAGGTATCCTTCTGTGCGGCCTCCGTCGCCAGGGTATCCGCGCCCTCTTGGCGGGCGCCCAGGCCAACCCGGTCGTAGGCAGAGAGCGCGACGCCCGCGACGAGGATCACAGCGGCTGCGGGGAGCAATACGCGCAGGTTCAGCATGCGGCGAAGGGATTGCAGCGTTCCGGTCATGCGGCCGCGAGACGTCTCCCTGCGGGTGGTCGCGGCCGGCTCGGATGCCACGAAGCCCGCCGATCCTTCGAGGACCGCCCGCCCCAACGCCGGGGGCACGGTGACTTCCGGTACCTCTGCCAGCAGAGTCGCCATCGAGCGCTGCTCCGCCAGGATTCGACGGCAGTCCGCACAACCGGCCAAATGAGCCTCGAGCGGCGCAGCCACGTGCGCCGGCAGAGTGCCCTCCAGCAGGTCGATCGCCAGGCTGTCCCAGCTGTCGACGTGGCCCACCTCCTGCGGCTGGGCGCCGCCTGACGCGGCAGATCGATCGAAATCAGGGTTCTGCTCAGTTGTCATTCTGGTGCTTCTCCAGCCGGTCGTCGTGCCGCTCTCGTGACGGAAGGCCGTGTCCAGTCTTCGTGGTCTCGTTGGATGAGACGGTGCGGGTGGGCCCGCGGTTCCCGTCGTTGACAGGCGTGAACCCCATCTCGCGCAAGGACGCGGCTAACTGAGCCCGGGCGCGGAACACACGCGATTTGATGGTGCCTTCCTGCACCTCGAGGATCTCCGCGGCCTCGGCGTACGCGTAGCCGAGGAGATCACAGAGGACCACGGCCAGTCGGAAGCCTTCCGGAAGGGCTGCCAAGGCCGCCTTCATCTCAGGCGAGAGCTTGTCCTCGACCTGCACAGCGGAGGAGCCTACACGTGCGGAGCCGCGCCCGGGGGGATCAGAAGCCAGGCGATCGAGCACTTCGTCTTCCATCGGCGCCGGTCGGCGGCGCCGGAGTTGGTCATTGACGGAGTTGACCACGATCCGGTAGAGCCACGTGCTGAACCGGGCCTGTCCCTTGAAAGATCCCAGGTGGGTGAAGGCTTTGATGAACGCTTCTTGCGTGGCGTCCGCCGCATCCCAAGGGTCACCGGTCATGCGCAGCGCGAGGTTGTATCCTCTCTGGGAGTGTCTCCGGTAAAGCTCCGTCACGGCCTCCTGGTCGCCCCCGCGAGCGCGGGCTACGAGTTCGGCGTCAGGGTCCGGCGCAGTGGGCGAGGGCGGCAAGGACTCTCCGGTCTCGGGTCTTCGCGTGTCGGGGCACCTGGTAGACTAAAGCGTCCGGGGGATCCGTGCAACCACCAGGCCCTCGACGCAATGTCGTCGCGGAGCGATCGCCCGGTATCGCCGAAGTCCGTGGTAGCGGATAGAGCCGTCCGTCGGGACGATCTCCGCGCCAACACGTATGGAGGGCGCTGTGCGCATACTCGAGGATGTCGGACGGATCTTCGATGAAGGTCGGGACCTCACCATCGGCATCGAGGAGGAGTTCCAGATCCTGGACTCCTCGACTCTGGCCTTGGTCAACCGGTTCGAAGAACTGAAAGCTGTGGCCGACGAGCGCTTCGGCGGCCCTCTGGTGGTGGGTGAGTTGATCCAGTCCGAGGCGGAGATCAACACCGGAGTCGCCGTCACCTTCCCTGATGCGCGCGCCGACGTGGCGCGTCGCAGAGCCGTCTTGACCTCGAGCGCGGAATCCATCGGCCTTGCCTTGTGCTCTACGGGAGTGCACCCCTTCAGCCTCTGGGAGGATCAGCGCTTCGTCCAGTCTCCCCACTACCGTAGGGTGGTGGAGGCTTTGCGCTACGTGGCCTGGACCAACAACACGTTCGGCATGCACGTGCACGTGGGCGTGCGGGGGGCGGACCGAGCCGTGGCCCTCTGTGACGCCTTCCGCTCTCTGTTGCCGCCGCTGCTTGCCCTCTCAGCGAGTTCGCCCTTTTACCGCGGTAGAGAGACAGGGCTGCACTCGACTCGGGCGCAGGTGTTCCTGCGTAATTTCCCGCGGTGCGGCATACCAGACGCCTACGGCGATTGGGCGGGGTACGCGGACTATGCCCAGTTCCTCTACGACACGCAAAGCGTGAGCGAGCCCACGCAGATCTGGTGGACGGTGAGGACTCATCACACCTACGGCACTCTGGAGGTGCGCATCGCCGACGCCCAGCCCCGACTGGAGGAGTCGATGGCCATCGCCGGTCTGATCGTGGGTCTGGTGGCCGCTCTCATGGCTCGGTTCGATCGCGACGGCTACCTGCCGGTGCACGAAGGCCGTTTCATCGAGGAGAACCGCTGGAGGGCCGTGCGCGACGGCCTCGACGGCCGTCTGATCGACTTGGAGCGGAGGGTGGAGATACCCGCCGTCGACGCCGTCCGGTCACTCGTGGCCCTGGTCGAGCCCCTGGCCGGGAGTCTCCATCTTGAAGATGAGCTGGGGGTGGTCGAGCGCATGCTCGCGGAGGGCAACTCCGCTCAGAGGCAGCTGCGCATGCGGCGCGACGGGGTGAGCCTAGAAGAGATCCACCGCCGGATGGTCCAGGAGACCATGGCGGGCGCCGAAGGCTAGCTCATGACTGGCCGGCCGCCTTTCGGCGCCGGATCAGGACACGAGGCCCGGCGATTGGGGGCCGAGAGGAGCTGCCGGCGGGCCGGGGGATGAGGTCAACCTTCGGTAGGCGATGGTCCAGTAGGCGGTGGAGAAAGTGGTGAACGCCGCCTTGAAGAGGGCGAGGATCGCCAACAACACCAGACCCCCGACGGCGATGGTCGCCCACATGGCGCCGCTCCCTCCGTCGCTCCCGGCGCGGTAGACCACGACGCCCACAGGGATGGCGATAAGAGCCAACGGCACGAGCAGGGCTATGCCGGCAGCGATGGAGATGCCCACGTTGATCAGCCACACCATGAGGCTCTTTCCCACGTTCGAACGGAACACCCGCCAGCCCGCACGGATAGAGTTCACGGGGCCGGTGCCCTCCAACACCAGGGAGCGGCTGGCCCAGGTGAGCACCACCTGCGCGACGATCGCCACCGGGATCGCAAGGACAATGAATGCAAGGACCGCGAGGACGATCGCGATGATCGCACCCGTGCCCAGGTGGACTCCCCTGGCCAGGGCAAGACCCAACGGCAGGCCGATCGCCAGCAGGATCACGAGGACCACCACCAGAGCGACCGCGAAGACCAACAACCACATCCCGAACAGTCGCCAGAAGTTGCGGACACCCGCGCTCCAAGCCGCACCCAGTCCCGAAGGCACCCCGGCATGCGCCGCGTCGGAACCTGCGATCAGGCCGCCCGTGGATATGATGGAGATCACCCAAAGGGCGATGCCCAAGGCCAGAAGCCCCAAAAGGAGGGCTGCGAGGAGGGCCCAGTTGTGCGTGATCCAATCTCCGAACCCCGAGGCGTCGGGCGTCAGAGAGCCGTCGCCGCCACCGAAACTGCCGCGGATGTTCGAGGACCCTCCGGAGAGGCCGCATCCACCTTCGGTCGCAAAGAGACCGAGGAGCCAGAGGTACTTGTGCCGGCGGGCCACCTGCCAAGCTCCGCGCAACAGGTCGCTGTAGTCCACGTGCCCTCCTTCGGCGTTGACCCCACCGTGCCCTGACGCGATACTATCACCCACCTTGGCACAGACGATCCGGTCCGTAACCTGGAGGAGGTCCCAGGAACATGGCAGAAGAACGTGAACCCAGTACCGAGAGCGAGTTGATGGAACAGCTCCAGGAGGAGATGCGTCGCATCACGGTGCCCGACTACCTGCGGCACCTGCTCGTCTCGCTCTCCAGCATGGCCTTCCAGCGCCTCGGACTCACCCCCGAAAGCGTCGACGACCGCGATCTCACGCAGTCTCGCATGGCGATCGATGCGTTCGAAGCACTGGTCGATGTGCTGTCGCCTTCTTTGTCCAAAGACGAGGAGGCGCTGTTCCGCTCTGCCCTGCACGAGATGAGGATGGGCTTCGTCCGAGCGTCGGGCTCGAAGGAGGGCGCGGCTGCGGGACCCGGTGAGGGGGAGAGCCCGGAGACGGGTCCCGAGAAGACCGAGGATCAAGGGCCGGAGGACGCCGGCGACGGCGGAGCCCAAGGTGCCGAGGAGGGCGAGACTCATGACGAAGGCTGATATCGGGGTGTTCGGAGGGTCGGGCTTCTACTCCTTCCTCGAGGACGTGGAGGAGGTCGTGGTGGAGACTCCCTACGGAGCTCCGAGCGACAGCTACTTCATCGGACAGGTGGGAGACAAGCGGGTGGCTTTTCTTCCCCGGCACGGTCGTCGGCACCAGTATCCGCCGCACATGATCAATTACCGCGCGAACGTGTGGGGCATGAAGTCGCTGGGTGTGACCCGTATCATCGGCCCCTGCGCCTCGGGTAGCCTGAAGCGCGAAGTGGGGCTCGGCCATTTCGTGGTGTGCGACCAGTTCGTCGACAGGACCACCGGCCGGAAGGACACCTTCTACGACGGGCCCGTCTCCACGCACGTCTCAGCCGCCGACCCCTATTGCCCCACCATCCGTGCGTCGCTGGTGGAGCGGGGTCGCGAACTCGGCATCACCATGCACGACGGAGGCACGGTGGTGACGATCCAAGGGCCGCGGTTCTCGACCCGCGCTGAGAGCAGATGGTTCAGCTCAGCCGGCTGGGAGGTCATCAACATGACCGCCTATCCGGAGGGCTACCTGGCGCGTGAGTTGGAGATCTGCTACGCCAACGTGTCTCTCATAACCGACTATGACGTGGGCGTGGGTGACGATCCGTCGATCCCAGCCGTCTCTCACGCAGACGTGGTGGCAGTGTTCGAGGAGAACAACGCCCGGTTGCGTGAGTTGCTGTTCGCGGTGATCCCCACCCTTGAGGGGCCGCGCGACTGTGTGTGCGCCACCGCTCTCGCTTCGGCCCGCCTCTAGCGGGGCGGGCGGGGCGTCGGCGCGCGCCGGGGAGCGGCGTTTCCGGCCGGTTGGCCGGCCCGGGATCAGTCAGCCTTGGCGGGGTGATCCACCACGAGGACGTCGTCCTCTCGCCGGATGACGGCGCCGTTCACGTAGGCCACCATGGAGGCCTTGCGGGCCTCGTCGCTCTCGCCGGCCATGGCCGCGTCCAGCTCGAGCACGCTCCCGTACATGCGCTGCACGAGGTCTGTCGACTCGTCGGCCGTCAAGCCGAGCGGCTTCACCACGCCCGCCACTTTCACGAGGATGGCCTTCAGGGCGGTCAGAGTCTCGCGCTCAGGTTCGTGCGGAGCCCGCTGAGGACCGTTTCGATCCGGTTGGCTTTCGTAGTCGTCGCGGGTCTCACCGCGTCCGTCTCTGCGTTCGCGTCGTGCCACGTTCAGTCCCTCTTTCGTCGTTCTCTGTAGAAATCGACCGCTCGGCCCACGCCATCGGGTAGGTCCACCTTCCACTCCCAGCCCAGGGTGTCCCGGGCCAGGGTGGCGTCGAGCGCGATGTGTTCCACCTCGCCGGGCCGCGTGGGTGCATACTCGGGCTCCACGTCGACGCCCACGGCGTTCCGCACGGTCTCGAACACCTGCCTGTCGGAGACCTCGATGCCGCGCCCTATGTTGAACAGGCCCCCGGAACCCCGCTCGATGGCGAGCATGTTGGCTTCGACGATGTCCCCGACGAAGCAGTAATCTCGGGTCTTCGTCCCGTCTCCGAAGATACGGGGAGTCTCTCCGTTCAGCAGCTGGAGAGAAAAGATGGCCACCACTCCGGCTTCCCCGTGAGGATCCTGGCGCGGGCCGTACACGTTGGGATAGCGCAGCACCGTGAAGTCGAGCCCGAAGTTCTCGCGGTACGCGTAGAGGTAGTGCTCCACCGTGTGCTTGCTCACCCCGTACGGAGAGATGGGTAGCACCGGGTGTTTCTCGTCCACCGGGAGATAGGCGGCCTCGCCGAACATGGCCCCGCCGGTGCCCGCATACACGAGCTTCCGCGTGCCGTACGTGCGGCAGCATTCGAGCAGGTTCAGCGTGCCCAGCAGGTTGACGTCGGCGTCGTAGCGGGGGTCGGCCACCGACTTGCGCACGTCCATCTGCGCGGCCAGGTGGTAGACGATGTCCGGACGCTCCGCCGCGAAGACGTCGGCCAATCCGGGGTCCCGCACGTCGACCTCGTGGAACCGGGCGCCGCTCGGGACGTTCTCCGGCTTGCCCGTCACCAGGTTGTCGACGATGGCCACCTCGTGTCCGCGCTCGAGTAGCCCATCGGACACGTGTGACGCGATGAAGCCGGCTCCACCCGTGACGAGTGCTCGCACTATCGTCTCTCTCCTTGATTGCAGTGGCAACGGGACTCGGGCCGGCGCCGTCTTGGCCCCATGGGCGTCGCGACGTATGGGGGTCGACCCGCGGCGCGGTTGGGGGGACTATGCCCGCGTCATCCGCGGTCTGGATTCGGTCTTGATTGTATCAGGCGGGGCTCCGCGCCCCCACCGGACCGGCGTCCGTTTCGATCTGGCGGCTGCTGGACCGGGTCAATCCTCGATCACGATGCGCGTGTCGGTCTCTTTGACTCCAGACACGGTCTGGATGGAGCGGAATATCAACTCGGCCAAAGCCCGCGCGTCCTCCGCCTCCACCTGCACGATCAGATCGACGGGGCCGGTCACGGCGTCGGCCCGCTGGACTGCGCTGATGGATCGGAGACCGTCGAGGATCTCCTTGGCTCGTCCGGCTTCTATCTTCACGAGTACGTATGCTCGGACCATGACCACCCCTTCCGCGACGTTGTACTAGTGCCTGTGCATCGCCTCCATTCTACTCTGAGGTCGGCTGTGTAGGGTGGGGAGTGCTGGAAACAGCTTCGGGATACGCTATACTTTCGCCTCCGATGTCGGTCATGGACCTCGGGACGTGGCGCAGCCTGGTAGCGCATCTGCTTTGGGAGCAGAGGGTCGGAGGTTCAAATCCTCTCGTCCCGACTTGTATGCGGCTGTGGCGAGCGATGCAACGGGCGGGTGTAGCTCAGTTGGTAGAGCGTCGGCCTTCCAAGCCGTCGGCCGCGGGTTCGAATCCCGTCGCCCGCTCTTCGGGGCCGGTCCGGTCCCGTCTCGGCGTTAGGCGATAGGCGCCTGTAGCTCAGGTGGATAGAGCAACGGACTTCTAATCCGTGGGCCGGGGGTTCGAATCCTCCCAGGCGCGCTGGAGGTGGGAGAGTCGTCGGCGGGACACCGTGCGGCGATACGTGGTGAACGTAGCTCAGTCGGTAGAGCTCTGGATTGTGGCTCCAGCGGTCGCGGGTTCAAGTCCCGTCGTTCACCCCTCGCATATGGTGACCCTCCACCGCACTCGGCTACGGCCGGGCAGGTGGGGGGTCGTCTGTTGCCGGCGGTACGTCGGCGAGCAGCCGATGAGCGGCACGGCCGCCCGACGCCGCCTCTTGGCGTGCGGGTGTGGCGGAATGGCAGACGCGCATGATTTAGGATCATGTGTCTTTGACGTGGAGGTTCGAGTCCTCTCACCCGCACCACGATCATGACCCGGGCCGGCCGCGCGGAGCGCGGCCGGCACATGGAAGGAAGGACCGAGTTGAAGACCACCGTAGGCGAGAAAGTCGGCAACGACGTCAAGCTGGAGATCGAGGTTTCACCCGAAGAGGTGCAGGACGGCATCGCCGCCACAGTGAAGCAACTCTCGCGCGAGGTGCGTATCCCGGGATTCCGCAAGGGTAAGGTGCCCACGGGGATGATCGTGCAGCGCTTCGGCATGGAGGCGATCTCCCAACAGATGCTCGACGATCGACTCTCGCCCTGGCTCCTTGAAGCGCTCACCGAGGCCGGCCTGGACCCGGTGGACCGACCCCAGGTGGACTTCGACGAAGCCCCCGAGGAAGGTAAACCCTTCTCGTTCACCGCGGTCGTGACGGTCATGCCCACCGCCGAACTCGGAGAGTACAAGGACGTCGAAGCGCCGCGTCCGGACGCAACGGTCCTCGACTCCGAGGTGGACGAGCGTGTGGAGCGTCTGCGGGAGGAGTTCGCTGAACTGAAGGCCGTGGGCGACCGTCCCGCCGCCGAGGGCGATTTCGTGACGGTGAGTGCCGAGGGTTACCGTGACGGCGAAGTCGTTGCCAACACCCAGCTCGACGACTACATGTTCGAGGTGGGGGGTGGGTATCTGCTGCCGGACCTCGAACAGGGTGTGGTGGGGATGAATATCGGAGAGGAAGCCGTGATACCGGTGACCTTCCCCGATGACTACCATGCCGAGGAACTCCAGGGCGCCCGTCTCGACTTCAAGGTCACCGTCAAAGACATAAAGACGAAGTCCCTACCTCCGCTCAACGACGAGTTCGCAAAAGACGTGAGCGAGTTCGAGACGCTGCTCGAGCTCCGTCTGGACATCAGGAACAAGTTGCAGGCCGCCAAGGATTCGGCTGCCGACAGGCAATTCCGCGCCGCCGTCATCGACGCCGTGGCTGCGGGCATCACCGTGGACCTTCCCCCGGCTGCGATCGACCGGCAGGCGCGGGAGATGGTGGACGACTTCGCGCGTTCGCTTTCCATGCAGGGAGGCGACATCAGGGGCTACCTCCAGGCTACCGGTTCTGGGGTGGAGGAATTGGTGCAGCAGATGCTCCCGGAAGCCGAGACCGCGCTCCGGACGGCTCTTGCCCTGGACGCCGTCGCTGAGGCGGAGGATCTCGCAGTCAGCGAAGAAGAGCTCGACTCTCGTCTGGAGAGACTGGCCACGGCCGGCAAGGTCGAGGCTTCCGAGTTGCGTTCGCGCCTGGAGCAGTCTGGTAGAATCTCAGAGATACGGCAGCAGATACTACGGGAGCGTGCGGCCGACTTCATCGCAGAGAACGCAGTGGCTGTGGCCCCGGTGGAATCCGCGGACGACCAACCTGAAGCGGTGTCGACGGACGATCAGTCGGAAGGATCGGCCGCCGGCGACCAGCCTCAAGCGGCGGCCGAGGACGAAGTTGCGGACGACTCAGACGTGAAGCCGGAGACCGAGTAGTCACCACCTCGGCGACGTTTTCCGAAAGCGAAAGGATTGCAGAGTGAGCCCACTGATCCCCATGGTGGTCGAGCAGACCAGCAGAGGCGAGCGTGCCTTCGATATCTACTCGCGCCTCTTGAGCGAGCGCATCGTCTTCCTGGGCACCCCGGTGAACGACCAGGTGGCGAACTTGATCGTGGCACAGCTCCTACATCTGGAGTCGGAAGATCCCGACAAGGACATCGCCCTGTACATCAACAGCCCGGGCGGAAGTGTGTACGCCGGCCTCGCTATCTACGACACCATCCAGTTCATCAAGCCCGATGTCTCGACCATCTGCATAGGCGTGGCCATGTCGATGGGAGCCCTGCTTCTCGCCGGCGGCGCGAAGGGAAAGCGCTACGTGTTGCCGAACTCAAAGGTGCTGATCCATCAGGTGTCTGGCGGATTCCAGGGCCCGGCCAGTGATATCGAGATCCATGCCCGGGAAGCGCTGAGCCTGCGGAAGCGCCTGGACGAGATCCTCGCGAAGCACTCGGGCCAAGAGCTCGAGAAGGTGGAGAAAGATACCGAAAGGGACTACTTCATGACTGCGCAAGAGGCTCTCGACTACGGCATAGTGGACAAGATCATCGAGCACAGGTAGGGAGTATTAAGTGCCCAAGCCGTCGGGTGGTTCGGAACAGCTGCTCTGCAGCTTCTGCGGGAAGAGTCAGCGTCAGGTCAAGAAGCTCATCGCGGGTCCAGGTGTGTACATCTGCGACGAGTGCATCGACCTCTGTAACGAGATCATAGATGAGGAGCTGACCGCACCGGCCACGCTCGACCTGGACAACCTTCCAAAGCCGCAGGAGATCTACACGGTCCTGTCGGAGTACGTCATCGGCCAGGAAGAGGCCAAGCGCACGCTGTCCGTAGCGGTGTACAACCACTACAAGCGCGTGCAGATGAGCTCCGCTGAAGACGATATCGAGCTGTCTAAGTCGAACATCCTGATGGTGGGCCCCACCGGTTGTGGCAAGACGCTCCTGGCCCAGACGCTGGCCCGCATCCTCAACGTGCCCTTCGCCATCGCAGACGCCACGGCCCTCACCGAGGCGGGCTACGTGGGCGAAGACGTCGAGAACATCCTTCTGAAGCTCATCCAAGCCGCCGACTACGACGTCAAGAAGGCCGAGACCGGCATCATCTACATCGACGAGGTCGATAAGATCGCTCGGAAGGCCGACAACCCTTCCATCACGCGGGACGTCTCGGGTGAGGGTGTCCAGCAGGCGCTACTCAAGATCCTCGAAGGCACCACGGCGAGCGTGCCGCCTCAGGGTGGGCGCAAGCACCCCCACCAGGAGTTCCTCACCATCGACACTACCAACATCTTGTTCATCTGCGGTGGAGCTTTCGCGGGCCTGGAGAAGATCGTCGAACGGCGCATGGGAAAGAAGGGTGTTGGCTTCGGTGCTCAGATCGAGAGCAAGCTGGACAAGGATCTGGGCGAACTGTTCGCGCAGGTGCTGCCGGAAGACCTCCTTGAGTTCGGATTGATCCCAGAATTCATCGGCCGTTTACCCGTGATCTCCAACGTGCACCAGCTGCGCCGGGACGACCTGGTGGCCATCCTCACCGAGCCGAAGAACGCGCTGGTCAGGCAGTACCGCAAGTTCTTCGCCTACGACGGCGTCGAGCTGATCTTTCCCAAGGAGAGCCTGGATGCCATCGCCGAGAAGGCTGTGGTCCGTGACACGGGCGCCCGCGGTCTGCGTTCGATCATCGAGAGCGCTCTTATGAACGTCATGTTCGAGCTGCCCAGCCGCCGGGACGTGATCAAGTGCGTGATCACGAAGGAGGTCATCGAGCGCAACATCGAGCCTACGCTGGTCACCAGCGCGGGTCGGGACGTGCTCGATCTCAACGAAGAATCGGCCTGACAGGCTGCTGAGAAATGACGCTTCGCCGTCGGGGTGCACTGGGTGCGCGCAAGGCTAGGACGCAGGGAGCGGTCGTAGCGGCGCTACGGGCGCGACTGAGGACAACGCATGGGGCCGCCCAGTGCGGTCCGCCGGCCGAGGCTTCGTTTTGCAGCAGCCTGCTAGTCCTGGAGCTCTGATGGCGGCAGTCGTGCAGCGTGCGCTGCCCCTTCTTGCGACGCGCGACCTCATCGTCTTTCCCCGCATGCTCACTCCCATCTTCGAGGTGCGCGAGCGTTCCACGCGCGCGCTCGAACAGGCCTACGCGACGGGTGAGCCCCTCATCCTTGCGGCACAGAGGGTGGGGTCGGCCGAGGATCCCGGGCCGGGTGACATCTTCTCCGTGGGTACGCTCTGCAAAGTCGTACAGCTGCACCGCTTGGCCGACGGCACCGTCAAAGCGGTGATCGAGGGTCAACGTCGGGTCGAGATAGAGTCGTACGTGTCCGAATCTCCGGTTTTCACCGTGACCTTCCGGGACCTCCTCACTCGTCCGGGCAAGGAGTGGTCGAGGACCCGTGCCCTGGTCGACTCGGTCGCGCGCGAATTCGCCGTGTACGTGAGCCAGTCTCCGCAACTGCCCGAGGAAGCGGAGACGGTTCTCGATGACGTGACCGACCCCGAGACGGTGGTCGACGTGGTGGCCCCTCACCTCGACATCGCGCCCGACCGTAAGCAACTGCTGCTCGAGGGCGAGGAGGCGGAAGAGCGTCTCCTCCACCTCCTCGAAGTGTTGATACGCGAGAACGAGTTCTTGGCCATCGAGAACGAGATCGCCGATCAGGTGCACGAGAACCTGGAGCGGCACCAGCGCAAAGTGTTCCTGCGGGAGCGCCTCCGTGTGCTCCGCGAAGAATTGGGCGACGAAGAAGACGAGGGCGGCGAGGAGGGCGAGTACTCGAAGCTGATGCAGGAGAAGCAGTTGCCCGACGCCGCTGCCGCCGCCTTGACCAAGGAGATCCGCCGCCTGGGCGAGTTGCCGCCTTTCTCCGCCGAAGTGGCGGTGGCCAAGACCTATCTCGACCACGTCCTGGGTCTTCCCTGGGGCAAACTGTCGGGCGCGGAGCTACCGGACGTGGAGAAGGTGGCGCGGGTACTCGACGAGACTCACTACGGCCTGAAGGACGTCAAGGACCGCATCGTGGAGTATCTCGCGGTCGCGCGCCTGCGGGGCGGGACGCCGCCCAACACGACGCTCTGCCTCATCGGGCCTCCCGGTGTGGGCAAGACCTCCGTGGCCATGGCCATCGCCAAGGGGTTGGAGCGGCCGCTCCAGCGCATCAGTCTGGGCGGAGTGCGCGATGAAGCAGAGATCCGCGGCCACCGGAAGACCTACGTGGGGGCCATGCCCGGCCGCATCGTAGACGCCCTGAAGCGCGCGGCAGTGGACGATCCCGTGATCCTCCTCGACGAGTTGGACAAGGTGGAGAGCGACTGGCGCGGTGACCCCGCGGCCGCCCTCAACGAGGTCTTGGACCCAGTGCAGAACCAGGCCTTCAGGGACACCTACCTTGAACTCGAGTACGATCTGTCGCGCGTGCTGTTCGTGGCCACGGCCAACTATGAAGAAGACATCCCGGAGACGCTGCACGACCGGCTGGAGATGATCCGTCTCCCCGGCTACACCGATCGGGAGAAGGAAGAGATCGCGCGCCGGCACCTCGCGCCGAGGCTCGCTGAGGAGAGCGGCCTGGGAGACGTGGGAGACGTCTTCACCCCCGCCGCCCGCCGTGTCCTCATCAGTTCGTACACGCGCGAAGCGGGAGTGCGAGAGTTGGCGCGCCTCACCAGCAAGGTGTATCGCAAGCTCGCGCGCATGCGGGTGGAGGGCCGGCCGGTGCCCACCCGCGTGGGACCTCACGACGTGGAGCGACTGCTGGGAGCGCCCCCGTTCCTGCGGGCGCGGGTGGAGAGCGAACCCATGGTGGGCGTGAGCACCGGTCTCGCGTACACAGGCGCCGGCGGAGACATCCTGCGCATCGAGACGGTGGTGGCACCCGGCAAGGGCGACTTCCACCTCACCGGCCAGCTCGGCGAGGTCATGCAGGAGAGCGTCACCGCGGCCTGGGGATACCTGAAGACCGCGATCTCTCGAGACCCCGTGCTCTCAGACGTGTGGCGGGAATCAGCCGGCCGCGCCTACCTTGCCGAACACCTCAACCAAGTGGAGCAGGGGGCGACGGAGGGGACCGGAGAGCCCGGCTTCAACCTGGAGCCGCGATCGCCCGGCGACGGGACCACTCTATTGGAAGAGGGCGTCGCGCCGTTCGTGGTGGAGATCGGTACACCCGAAGAGCAGGAGCCGGACGTTGTGGGGCCCACGGACCACGAGATCCTCTCTTCACTCGAGGTGCGCATGCACCTGCCCGAGGGGGGAGTGCCGAAGGAAGGGCCCTCCGCCGGAGTGGCGGTGGCGGTGTCGCTTCTGTCCGCTCTCACCCTGATCCCACTGGCGCCGCGGGTGGCGCTCTCGGGCGAGATCACGCTCACAGGCCAGGTGCTGGCCGTGGGTGGACTGAAGGAGAAGTTGCTGGCTGCGCTGAGGGAGGGCGTGCGGAAAGTCGTGCTCCCTGCAGACGTGCGCCCCCAGATCCAAGAGGTGCCCCGGGAGTTGACGCGGGGATTGGAGATCGTGTACGTGTCCGAGTTCAAGGACGTGCTCCCCCACGTGCTGTGTGAGGAGTGCGTACCTCCGGTCGCCGACGCGCAGGCGAACGGGCCCGTCGCGGGGCCGGTCGAGAGGAGGAAGGGTGGCTGACGTTTCGATGCCCGCGCGCTACTCCCCCCACGAGGTGGAAGAGCGTCTCATGAGGCAGTGGCTGGAGAGTGGAGCCTTTCACGGCGAGTCGGAGCCCGTGGGACCCACCTACTCCATCGTCATCCCTCCTCCCAACGTCACCGGCTCGTTGCACATGGGCCACGCACTCAACGGCACCATCCAAGACGTGCTCGTGCGCTACCACCACATGCTCGGCGCGTCCACGCTCTGGCTCGTAGGCACCGATCACGCCGGCATCGCCACCCAGAACAAGGTCGAGGGTCAGTTGGCGGCCGAGGGTCTGCGCAAGGAAGACATCGGGCGCGATGATTTCGAGCGCCGGGTCTGGGAGTGGCGGGAGCAGTACGGATCCACCATCATCGAACAGTTGAAGCGGCTGGGTTGCGCGTGCGACTACGAGCGCGAGCGCTTCACCATGGACGAGGCCTACCACGATGCCGTCCTCAGGGCGTTCGTCGATCTGTACGAGAAGGGCGATATCTACCGCGACCTCTACCTGGTCAACTGGTGCCCCCGCTGCGGGTCGGCCATCTCCGACCTCGAGGTGGAACACGTGGAGCGCACAGACAAGCTGTACTACGTGCGCTACCCCATACTGGGCACCGACGACCACCTGACTGTTGCCACCACTCGCCCCGAGACCATGTTCGGCGACACCGCCGTAGCCGTGAACCCCGACGACCCGCGCTACGGCCGCTACGTGGGCATGAAGGCGGTCGTCCCTCTGGTCGACCGCGAGGTACCCATCATCGCCGACGAGCACGTCGACCCGGAGTTCGGCACCGGCGCGCTGAAGATCACGCCGGGACATGACCCGAACGACGCCGAGATCGCCCGGCGTCACGACCTGCCCGGCATATCGGCCATCGATTTCGCCGGGCGTCTCAACGAGCAGGCCGGAGACTTCGCCGGGCGCGACGCCGACGAAGCGCGGCCGGCCATCGTGGATAGGCTCACCGGACTCGGCCTGTTCGAGCGCTCCGAGGACTACGCCCACTCGGTGGGCACGTGTTACCGCTGTGGCACCGTGATCCAGCCCCTGCTCTCACTGCAGTGGTTCATGGACATGAAGCGGCTCGCGGCGCCTGCCATCGAGTGCGTCGAAGATGGTCGCATCGACTTCGTCCCTCCCCGCTGGGGCGAGGTGTATGTGGAGTGGATGCGCGGCATCCGCCCCTGGTGCCTGAGCCGTCAACTGTGGTGGGGCCATCGGCTCCCTGTGTGGTACTGCGACGACTGTAACGAGGTGGTGGTGGCTCTGGAGGCCCCCGCTGTCTGCCCACAGTGCGGGGGGCCCGTAAGGCGCGACGAAGACGTGCTCGACACCTGGTTCAGTTCGGCGCTGTGGCCCTTCGCCACGCTGGGCTGGCCCGAGAGCACCCCCGAACTGAAGTCCTACTATCCGACGTCCACGTTGTCGACTGCGCGGGACATCATCTACCTCTGGGTGGCGCGCATGATCATGATGGGGTTGGAGTACATGGGCGACGTCCCCTTCAGCTCGGTCATCGTGCACCCCACCATCCTGGCCGCCGACGGGCGCCGCATGAGCAAGAGCCTGGGCACCGGCATCGACCCACTCGAGCTGATCGATGAGTACGGCGCCGATGCGACGCGGTTCGGCCTGCTCTACATGAGCTCCGTCCAAGACGTGCGTTTCAGCGCCGAGCGCATCGAGATGGGGCGCAACTTCGCCAACAAGCTGTGGAACGCTTCCCGCCTCGTCCTGCAGGGCGCGCATCCGGCGGCGACGCCGGCCGTTGAACCGGTCACTCCCGCCGATCGGTGGATCTTCAGCAGGCTGGGCTCGGTGTGCGACGAGATGGCCGGACTCTACGAGTCGTTCGACTTCGCCGAAGCTGCACGGGTGGCCTACCGGTTCGTGTGGAACGAAGTGTGCGACTGGTATCTGGAGATAGCGAAGGCGCGACTCTACGGTGATGACGAGACGGAACGGCTGCAGGTGAGCGGCAACCTTCTCGCCCTCCTGGAGCGGATCATGGGTCTATTACATCCGATGATGCCCTTCGTCACGGCGGAGGTGTACCGCAACCTCCCGCGGGCGGCGGCCGGCATCGGCGTACAGACTGAGGCTGATCTCCTGAATGCCCGCTTCCCCACGGCCGACCCGGGCTGGGCGGACGAGTCCGCTGAGCGGGCCATGGTGTCCTTCATCGCCGCGGTGGCGGGGATCAGGTCTGCGCGCGAGGAACTCGACGTGCCCCGAGACGCCGTCGGCCGCCTGTGGATCGTGGCGGCCTACCCCGAGCGGGCGTCGGCCCTGACGGGGCAGCCGGGCGCCCTTCGACAGCTCTGTGGCTGCGAGATCGCGGGCGTGGTCGCCCAGGAAGAGGAGGTACCCCCCGGCCGCTTCACCACGGTGGCGGCGCCGGGCTTGACGGTGCTCTTGCCGCTCGAGGGGTTGGTGGACATCGAGAAGGAGCGCGCCAGGCTGCTGGGGCGCGCCCGGAAGGCCGCGGCGGATGCGGACCGGGCGAACGCCAAACTGACCAACGAACGCTTCACGGAGAAGGCTCCCGCCGACGTGGTGGCGCAGGAGCAGGAGAGGCTGGCTGTCGCGCAAGGGCTGTTGGCGGACATCGCCCGACAGTACCGGGAGCGACTCGGAGAGGATCTGCCCCTATGAGCGCCAAGATATCGCTGGAACAAGCGCGGGAGTACGTAGCCGGCCTCGAGATGTTCGGTATGCGCCTGGGCCTCGACAGGGTCCGAGCCCTCGCCGCCCGGCTCGGTGACCCTCAGAAGTCCTATCGCACCGTGCACGTCGTGGGCACGAACGGCAAGTCCTCCACCGCCCGCTTCATCTCGTCGATCCTGCAGGAACACGGGCTTCGCGTGGGCACCTACGTGAGCCCCCACCTGGTGAGTCTCGCCGAGCGCCAACTCGTCGACGGCGTCGCCTCCACCGACGAGGAGTTCTATTCTCTGGTCGCCAAGATCATGCCCGTGGCGGCGGAGGTGGAGGCCGGCTTCAAGAAGGGTGAGGTACTCACGCAGTTCGAGGTGCTCACCGTGGCCGCCTACCTGCATTTCAAGCAGAGCAAGGTAGACGTGGCTGTGGTCGAGGCGGGTCTTGGGGGTCGTTGGGACGCCACCAGCATCATCGAATCCGACGTGCAGGTGATCACCAGCGTGGCACTGGAGCACACAGAGCACCTGGGAGAGACCACGCTGGCCATACTCGAAGAGAAGGCCGCGGTCATACCGGACGGCGGTGTGGTGGTCGCAGGCACGCTGGACGATGACGTGGCCGCCCGCCTCCGGGCCATCTGCGCGGAACGGGGGGCCGCCCTCCATGCCCTGGGCGAGGAGATCTCCCTGCTCGCCGACGTTCGGCAGGACTCGTTCGACGTGTTCGGAGTGCACGGGCTCTACACGAACCTCCGCTTGAGTGTTCTGGGTAACTACCAACGGTCCAACGCGGCTGTGGCGATCGGGGCGGCCGAACTCTTCATCGGCGCCGAACTCGATGCCGCGAAGACGCGCAAGGGTCTCGTGCGTACGGCCGTCCCCGGACGTCTCGAGGTGATAAGCGAACAACCGTTCTGCGTGCTCGACGGCGCCCACAACCCCGCGGGCATGGCGGAGATGCTCCGCTCCCTCGATCCGCTCCTTGCCCGTCGCCGGCTCCTTGCGGTGGTCTCGATCCTCAGAGACAAAGGGGCTCTGGAGATGCTGCGCGACCTGGCGCCCCGCTGCGACATCGTCTTCGTCACTCAGAACAGCAATCCGCGTTCGTACCCGGCCGAAGAGCTGGCAGCGATCCTTGAAGGGCTGGACGACGCTCCCGAGGTGTTCGTGGACCCCGACCCCGAGTCGGCGGTGCGGAGCGCATTCAAGCTCGCTACGTCGAACCAGGTGGTGATCGTCACCGGCTCCCTCTATCTGATCTCCGACCTCAAGCGCTCTATGCAAGGCGTTTGACAGGTGACGGCGAAGAAGAGAGATGGGCGGGACGTGTTCCTGTTCACGGTCTTCGTGCTGTTGTTGATCGTCGTGATATCCTTTTTGGCTGGATACTTCATAGGAACCCGCCTTCTCTAGGAGAGCATGTTGGACAACGCTATCCAGACGATTCAGGAGATCTTAAGCTGGCCGGGGTGGACCTTGGTCTGGTATCTGATCTGGTTCTCGGTGGTGGTCCTTTGGCTGGCCCTGGTCTTCTGGACATTGAAGGATGCCCGCAAGCGCATCGATGATGGTCTGATCACGGCCGTGGCGGTGGCGACCTCCTTGGTGTTCCCCTTCATAGGCACGCTGGTGTATTCCATCCTGCGTCCCCCCGAGTACCTTGCCGACGTACGTGAGCGTGAGTTGGAGATGCGCGCGATCGAGCAGGAGATGCAGGAAGCGCGCGTGTGCCCGAACTGTCGGGAGCCGGTGCGCGACGACTACATCGTGTGCCCCAAGTGCCGCAAGAACCTGAGGACCCTCTGCACCACCTGCGATCGCCCGCTGGAGCGCTCGTGGAAGGTGTGCCCGTACTGCGGCGCCGACGTCGAACCCACCGCCGCGACCTTACCCGTCAGCGGAGTCGCTCACGGTTGATACCCACCTCAGGTGGGACACCTTCCCGGCCTGCGCACGTCCTGATTGGAGGATATCTTGAGCATTGAACGTACTCTCGTGCTGGTCAAACCCAACGGAGTGGCCCGCGGTCTCTCAGGCGAGATCATCGCCCGCTTCGAGCGCAGAGGGTTCGCGTTGAAGGGGTTGAAGTTGGTGCAGGTGAGCCGGGATCTCGCCGAGGAGCACTACGAGGAGCATCGCGAGAAGGACTTCTTCGGCGAGTTGGTGACCTTCTTGACTTCGGGCCCCGTGGTGGCGATGGCCGTCGAGGGTGTCTCCGCGGTCAAGGTGGCGCGTGACATGATGGGCGCCACCGACCCAACAAAGGCCGCCCCCGGGACCATTCGGGGCGACTTCGCCCTGGAGATCGGGCAGAATGTCGTTCACGGGTCGGATTCCGTCGAGAGCGGTCGCCGTGAGATCGCCCTCTACTTCTCGCCAGAGGAACTGCTGCCGTAGCCCGGCAGGCAGCGGCCGCCACGCCCCACCGGGCGAGCCACCGTGTTCCCGAACCCCCCCAGTGACTTCAAGCTCCTGTTGGCCTCGAGTTCCCCGCGCCGACGCGACCTGTTGACGGCCGCAGGGATACCGTTCGAGGCGGTGCCTTCAGAGGCGCAGGAAGCCACCGGCGGCTCGGACCCGCGGGGCCTGGTGGAACACAATGCTTTGACAAAGGCCCGCGGCGCGCTCCTGCCCGTCGGAACGAGCGCGGGCACGTTCGTGCTGGGGGCCGACACGGTCGTCGCGGAGGGCGGCTCCATCCTGGGGAAGCCCTCCGACGCGGATGAGGCGGCAGGGATGCTCCACCGCTTGTCCGGTGCGGAGCACCACGTGGTGAGCGGGGTCGCATTACTGAGTGTGGGCCCGGGGGGACGGCGCGGGGACTTGTTGCTGCGTCGGCGACCGCACGGGAACTCCTGGGTGGGTCGGCGACCGCACGGCAACTCGTGGGTGCGTCGGTGACCGCTGTGCGGTTTCGGCCGCTCAGCGACGCTGAGATCGGAGCCTATCTCGCCTCCGACGAATGGCGGGGCAAAGCCGGTGCCTACGCGATCCAGGGGTTGGCTTCGCTCTTCGTGCAGGGGATAGAGGGGGACTATTCGAACGTCGTGGGATTGCCGCTCAGTCTCGTGGGCGAACTGTTACGGGCGGCCGGCTACGACCCGGTGCGGCGGGTGTGGGTGTCCTGAGAGGGACGGCAACGGAGCAGGCCCGGGTCAGAATGGTGTTCTGATGGTTTACGGGTATAATCCAAGGCTTGGGGAAAGGCCGTCCCGGTAGTGGTGAATCGAAGAGGAGAGGTCCGATAGGTTTTTTCAGTGTCATAACCGGCTTTGGCGGTCGCGACATGGCGGTCGATCTAGGCACGGCGAACACGCTGGTATATGTCCGGGGCCGCGGCATCGTCCTCTCGGAACCCTCGGTCGTGGCGATCGATTCCCGTAGCGGCGAGGTTCACGCCGTGGGTGCTGAAGCCAAGCGTATGTTGGGTCGTACTCCCGGCACGATCACGGCCATCCGCCCTCTCAAAGACGGGGTCATCGCCGACTTCGACGTCACCGAGCAGATGCTCCGTCACTTCATTCAGAAGGTCCACCAGAACCGCTGGGCCCATCCGCGGGTAGTAGTGTGCGTGCCGTCCGGAGTCACCGGGGTGGAGCGCAGGGCCGTGGAGGAAGCCACCATCACTGCCGGGGCCCGCGCCGTGTATCTCATCGAAGAACCCATGGCGGCGGCTATCGGCGCCGGTCTCCCTGTGAGCGAGCCTACCGGCAGCATGATCGTGGATATCGGGGGCGGCACCAGTGAGGTGGCGATCATCTCTCTCGGAGGCATCGTCACGGCGCAGTCCGTGAGGATCGGCGGGGACGAACTCGACGAGGCGATCATCGCCTACGTCAAGAAGGAATATAAGTTGATGATCGGCAACCAGACCGCCGAAGAACTGAAGTTGGAGATAGGTTCTGCATATCCCACCGGCGAGGACGAACACGCGGAGATCCGCGGCCGCGACCTCGTGACCGGATTGCCGAAGACGCTCATCATCTCGTCGGAAGAGGTGCGCGACGCGATAGCCGAGCCGGTGGCTGCGATAGTCGACGCCATCAAGGCGACGCTCGACAAAACACCGCCTGAGCTCGCCTCCGACATAATGGATCGTGGGATCATGCTCGCGGGCGGCGGATCCCTACTCAAAGGGCTCGACGAACGGATCCGGCAGGAGACCCAGATGCCGGTGCATCTGGCGGAATCGCCACTCACCTGTGTGGCGGTGGGTTCCGGCCGCTCTCTCGAAGAGTTCGAGGCGCTACACCGGAGTTCTCAGAGAACGAGAAGGCGCCGCTACTAGTCTAGCGGAGGGCTTCTGATGCGACGAAATGCCGTGCTCAAGCGGCGGATCCTTTTTGCGGTCCTCATAGTGATCTCCCTAGTCCTGCTGACCGCCTATTTTCGTGAGCCGGCGGCCGGGCTGCTGCACAACGTCCAGAATAACGGGTCTGACGCCATGTCTCCGGTGCAGTCCCTGGCGGCCCGCGCCGTGCAGCCCTTCCGCGACGGCTACCGCTGGGTGGGTGACGTCCTCGGGGCGAACGCGCGTAACCAGCAGCTCGAGGGCCAACTCGAGTCGCTTCGCGGCGAACTGGTGAGGCTCAATGAGTCGAGCGAGGAGAATCAGCGGCTGAAGGAACTCCTCGATTTCAGAGATGCCGGCATATTCCCGGCGGGATCCACCTTCGAGGTGGCCCGGGTGATCGGGAAGTCGCCGACGAAGTGGGAGGCGTGGATCCAGATCGATAAGGGATCCGATGACGGCATCGCCCTCAACCAGCCTGTAGTCGGGGCCACCTTGCCCGCCGACCGATCACTCTCGGGTAAGGGGCTCGTGGGCAAGGTCATCGCTGTGGGCAACCGCAGCGCCCGCGTCCAACTCATGGTCGATCAGGCGTCCAACGTAGCCGCGTTGGTGCAGGGCACTCGGGCGCAGGGCATCGTGGGGGGGTCTCTCTCGGGCCGCCTGGTGATGGACTTCGTCGAGCGCGACCAGCCCGTGGAACCGAAGCTCATCGTGATCACATCCGGCTTCGGCCAGATCTTTCCCAAAGGCATCCCCATCGGCATCGTCCAGAGTGTAGGTGAGGTGGATGTCAACATATACAAGCAGATCGAAGTGCGGCCTTTCGTTGATTTCAACACCCTGGAAGAGGTCATGGTGGTGACGAGCCCCGCTGTGCCCATGGAGGGCGAGGAGAACATGAGCAGCGTGGCGCCGCACCAAGACGTGGGGACCGGAGGGAGGTGAGGGCTTGGATCGCGAACATCTGATCGCATGGGGGAGGCTGGCGCTTCTCCTCGTGTTCGCGGTGGTCATGCAGACCGTGGCGGCCTCGCAGCTCTCGTTCTTGGGGGTCACGGCCGACGTCTTCCTCATCTTGGTCGTCCTGGTGGCGGTTGGCTCCGGGTCCACCACCGGACTCGTATTCGGTTTTGTGGCCGGTCTTACGGCCGATGTGATCTTCCTCGATCCGATAGGCATGCGTACCTTCATGTATCTCATCATCGGCTACTTGGTGGGGAGGTACGTGGAGGAGTTCGGACTGGGCAGTGCGTGGGTGGTGGTCGTGCTGGTGGCCATGGTGTCTCTAGCTTCCCAGACCACCTACGGCATCCTGCAGATCATCACCGGAAACGAAGGGTCGTTCTTGACGATGTTCGTATCTCAAGTGCTGCCGGCAGCACTTTTCGATGGATTGCTCTCGGCACCCTTCTATCTCGGACTCGTCCGGGCCCGGCTGCTGTCGCAGCCGCAGCCTGCCGGGCCCATGTTCGGGTAGGCCGGCGTGTATTTGGAGCCTATCCGCAAGCGGCGCCCTCCCGGTGAGGACCCATCCACGAGGATGCGGTTGGCGGTCCTCGCCGTTGGCGTGCTCCTCCTCTTCGGGGTCTTGGTGTTCCGCCTATGGTTTCTTCAGATCCTCTCCGGTGACGAGTTCACTGCTCAAGCCAATGACCAGCGACTGCGCACCGTTCTTGTGCAGGCGCCCCGTGGGGTCATCTACGACCGGAACCTCGACCCGCTGGTTGTGAACAGGGCCGGCTTGAGCGTAGGCATCCTGCCCATGGACCTGCGTTCGCCGGAGACCGTCATCCCCCGCCTGGCTGCAGTCCTCGGCATCCCTGCGGAGGACATCCGGAGCAAGCTGGACAAGGCAGGGCAGGACAAGTATCGAGTCGTCATCATCAAGGAGGATGTGCCCGAGAATCCGGTGGTCAGCTACCTGCTGGAGCACAGCCTAGAGTTTCCCGGGGTGCGCGTGGAGAAGTCGTACCTGCGAGAGTATCCGCGTAAGGCTCTAGCCACGCACATCTTGGGCTACGTGGGCGAGGCCTCGGCGAAGGATCTGGAGAAGGAGCAGTTCCAGACCCTGAAAGGCGGCGCCGTCGTGGGCAAGGACGGGGTGGAGGCGGTATACGACTCCATGCTGCGGGGGGTAGACGGCACGCGCACCGTGGAGGTGGATGCGGCCGGAGTGCCGAAGCGGATGATCAAGGAGATCCAACCGCTCCCGGGCAGCAACCTGGTGCTCACCATCGACAACCGTCTGCAGGCCGTCGCCCGAGAAGCCGTCATCGACGCTATCAAACAGGCACGCACCGATGGGTTCGTGAACTCCGCCGCCGGAGTCATCGTGGCTCTCGATCCTCGTAACGGAGAGGTGCTCGCCATGTCCTCCTACCCGGACTACGATCCTACGCTCTGGGTGGGCGGCATCAGCACCGAGGCCTACCAGACGCTTCAAGACCCGCAACGACACAACCCTCTGTTCGACAGGGCGACGAAGGGTCTCTATCCGGCCGCCTCCACCTTCAAGCCGTTCGTCGCCGCCACCGCTCTCCGGAAGAACCTGATCGATTGGACGCAGATCTACTCCGACCCGGGTACCTTCAAACGGGACCAACACGTGTGGCGCGACTGGTTGCCCAAGGGTCACGGCGACGTCAACCTGGTGGAGGCTCTGGCAGAATCCTGTGACGTCTACTTCTACAACTTGGGTTCTAAGTTCTACGACCAGAAAGGCCCCGTTCTGCAGGACGGCTTGAGGGAGTTCGGCTTCGGACGACGCACCGGCATCGATCTGCCCGACGAGTATGCCGGCCAAGTGCCGGACAGCGAATGGAAGAAGAAGAACGGCAAGACCGACGTGGACCGTATCTGGAAGCCGGGCGACGACGTGAACCTTGCCATCGGCCAGGGGGATCTGCTTGTGACCCCGCTGCAACTCGCCGTTGCCTTCGCCGGGATAGCGAACGGCGGCGATATCCTGGTGCCCCGGGTGGCGCGGCAGATCACCGATGCCTCAGGGAACGTCACCAAGCAGTTCGAAGCGGAAGTGCGCTCGCACGTGGACTTCGAGTCGGAGGATCTGGACGCCATCCGGCGCGGGCTCAGGATGGTCACGAGCGATCCGACCGGGACGGCCTACGGCGCGTTCCGGGGCTTCCCCATCGCGGTCGTGGGCAAGACGGGGACGGCGGAGAAGAAACCAGGCGACGATTATGCCTGGTTCATGGGCTACGCACCGGCGAAGGATCCCGAGATCCTGGTAGTGGCCCTCATCGAGCAGGGAGGGCACGGCAGTTCCATCGCGGCTCCCGCGGTGCGAAAGGTCCTGGAAGCCTACTTCAACACGGAATCCTCCGCTCCAACGCAGGTGGAGGTGACAGAGTGAGCGTGTTGCAGCACAGCCGCACGGGCGCAGGCCAAGGGTTCAGCATGCGTCGGTACCTCGCGAACATGGATTGGATCCTCCTCGCCGCCACCATGGGCTTGGTAGGTTTCGGGCTGGCCATGATCTACTCGGCCACCCACGCCGACCCCGGGCTGACGACGCCTACTCAGTACGTCCGGTCGCAGAGTCTCGGGTTGATCCTTGGCTCGTTGGCGCTGATAGGTCTCACTCTCATCGACTTCAGCTGGTTCTCGCGTTTGGGCAAGTACCTCTACTGGGTGAACGTGGCACTACTGGGGCTTACGCTTGTGATCGGGGCGGAGCGCATGGGTGCACGCCGCTGGATAGCCCTCCCCTTCTTCGACGTGCAGACGTCGGAGATAGGGAAGGTGTTGCTCATCCTGGCCTTGGCAGCATTCTTGGCCGAGGGCGTGGAGCTACGTGGGAGTCTGCGTTTCGTGCTGAAGTCGGTGATCTACGTAGCACTCCCGACCGTACTGATCTTCCTGCAGCCCGACCTCGGCACGGCTCTGGTGTTCGGCGCCATCTTCGCCTCGATGCTACTGGTGTGGGGTGCGCGCTGGTCACATATGGCCCTCCTGGGCGGTTCGGCTATCGGGGTCATGACCCTGGTGTTGCGCGTATTGCCGCGCACCCTGGGCGTGGAACTGCTGAAGCCCTACCAGACGGAGAGGCTCACCGTGTTCTTGAACCCGGGGCAGGACACCTCGGGCGCGGCCTACCAGCTCACCCAGAGCAAGATAGCTGTGGCCAGCGGGATGTTCAGTGGGAAAGGGTTCATGGAGGGCACGCAGACCCACCTCAACTTCCTTCCCGCGCACCACACCGATTTCATATTCTCGGTCATCGCGGAGGAGTTCGGCTTTCTGGGAGCCCTGGTGCTGCTGTCGCTCTTCTTGGTGATCATCTGGAGGGCGTTCCGTATCGCGGGCTCCTCCAAGTCGCTGCTCGGAGCCTTGATAGCCACCGGTGTCGTCGGAGTCCTCGTGTTCCAGGTGTTCGTGAACGTGGGCATGACCCTCGGGATCATGCCCATCACCGGCATCCCCCTGCCTTTCGTTAGCTTCGGCAGCAATAGCGTGATGGTATTCTTGATTCTCATAGGCTTACTGCAGAGTGTTCACCTACACTCGCGAACCGCGCTCTACGGAGGGCGTCTCAAAGGAGACCCGTATGGCCAAATGGCCGCTTGACCCCGGCAAGATCTGGGGCGCGTTCAAGGAGATCGCCGCCGCCACCACGGAGGACGCGGGCATCGTGTTCGTGGGTGACCCTGTGCTCGCCGCCCGGGCGCAGGAGGCGTTGTCCCCCGACGGGTGGCACGCGCGGGTGTGGGACGGGAGTCCGGAAGCCTTGGCCACCTTGAACCTCGGCGGCGGCGACGTACTCGTGGTGCTGGTGCAACCGAACCAGGAAGATGCCTGGACGGGTGCGGTACGCGCCGCGGCGCTGCCTCTCGGTGCGGTCGTCGCGGTGGACGACGGGGCGGCGGCCACCCAGCGCGTCACCTGGTACGACAAAGGCAGGGCCCGGGTCTCGTTCTCATCCACCCCCGACGGCTGGAAAGCCGTGTGGGGCGCGGTGATCGAGGTCGGGGGTGACCGCGTCGTAGCCTTGGGACGGCGGTTCCCGGTGCTCCGCGCGTGGGCCTCTCGCAAGGTCATCAAGCGCACCGCTCGTCAGAACGGACTGGTGGGCGCGGCCTTCATCGTGCCAGGCACGGACATGCCGGTGATGACCCTCAACCAGATCAAGATGGTCTTGTCGATCGCCGCCATCCACGGCGAGGAGATAACCACGGAACGCGCGGTCGAATTGCTGGGCGTCGTAGGCTCCGGCTTCGGCCTCCGCGCCGTCGCCCGCCAGGCTCTTGATTTCGTCCCCGGTCCCGGGTGGGCGTTCAAGGGAGTCATCGGGTACACCGGCACCCGCGCCCTCGGCGAAGCCGCGCTCCGCTACTTCGCGCTCGGAGCTCCGGCGACGCCGGGGCGTCTCTCGTCCTTGGCGCGGCGGATCAAGAGGTGACGCGCGTGGTGGTGCCGCCGGAGTTGGGCGGCATCCATCGGCGCTTCGAGGGAATCCTGGGTCGCATCCAGAATCCGGCGCGCCTGGTGGGTGGCGAGATCGGAGCCGGTGCGGGCTTCGCCTGGCAGGAAGGCGAGTTGCGGGTGGTTCTCGCCTTTCCCGATGCGTACGAGATCGGTATCTCCAACCAGGCTCTGCAGATCCTCTACCACGTGGCGGGATCGGTGCCCGGCGTCGCGGTGGAGAGAACGTACCTCCCCTGGGTGGACGCCATAGCAGAGCTGCGGCGCGAGGCCGTGCCGCTCCTGACCCAGGAGACCTGGAGCCCCGTCAGTACGGCCCACCTGTTGGGTATCACCCTCCAACACGAGCTGAACTACACCAACGTCTTGGAACTCGTCGATCTGGCGGGGCTGCCCCTCCACGCGGCGGACCGCTCGGAGGAGGATCCGCTGGTAGTGGCGGGTGGCCCCGCGACGGCCGACTTCCTGCCCATGAGCCCCTTCTTCGACGCATTCGTGGTCGGCGACGGGGAGGAGGTGTTCGTCGAAGTCCTCACCGGTCTTCTCGAGGCAGAGGAGCGCGGCGAATCGCGTCGAGACCGTCTCAGCCGTCTGGCGGGTATCAGGGGCGTGTTCGTCCCCGGCCTCAGCACTTCCGTGCAGCGGGTCGCGCTTGAGAGACTGGAAGACGCCCCCTATCCGGAGCACTGCTTGGTGCCACTCACGGCAGGGGTGCACGATCGCTCGTGGGTGGAGGTGGCCCGCGGCTGCTCGCGTGGCTGTCGCTTCTGTCAGGCCGGTATGTGGTATCGGCCGGTACGCGAGCGGAGTCGTGAGCGGATCCTGGAGTTGGCCGAAGCTCAGCTGCACGCCGGTGGTTATCAGGAGTTGAGCCTCGGATCCCTCTCCGTCACCGACCACTCCCAGCTCCGAGAGGTGCTGAGTGCGCTGGCCGCCGACGAGCCTGAGGTGCGGGTGGCCTTGCCTTCCCTGCGGGTGGACAGTGCCGCCGTCCGGTTGGGTCACCTCACCTCGCCCACCAGTCCTTCAATCACGCTTGCCCCCGAGGCCGGAAGCCAGCGCATGCGCGACTTCGTCAACAAGAACGTAGACGAGGCCGACATCTTGAGCGCCGCCAGGGAGGCCTTCAGCTTGGGGCACACCACGCTGAAGCTCTACTTCATGATGGGTCTGCCTACCGAGACCGATGAGGACGTCGAGGCGATCGCCGATCTCTGCCTTAGGCTTCGGAGGCTCGGCAAAGAGCAGCTCGGGTCCCGCGGATCCAGGTTGAAGTTGAACGTGAGTGTCACCAACTTCATCCCCAAAGCCTTTACTCCACTTCAATGGGCGGGCATGGCCGAGCGGGAAACGCTCGAGCGGCGTCAGCGACTCCTGCGGGAGAGATTGGCGGTCAAAGGGGTGAAGCTCTCCCTCCACGACATCGATTCGAGTTACGTGGAGGCCGCGCTGGCGCGCGGGGGCGAGGAGTGTGCCGCGGTCATCGAGGCAGCCTGGAGAGCGGGCGCCCGTTTCGACTCGTGGACCGAGCAGGCGCGGCCGGCCGCCTGGGAGGCGGCATTCGCACAGGCGGGAACCACTGCCGAGGCGCTGGCGACGCGCGCGATACCGACGGAAGAGACCTTGCCGTGGGACGTCATCGAGGGGGTAGTCTCCAAGGAGTTCTTGCTGGAAGAGTGGCAGCGGGCCCTGTCGGGCGTGAGCACTCCCGACTGTCGTGTCGAGGACTGCCGGGATTGCGGGGTGTGCGTGAACGGCCTCCGGATCCAGGAGCCGGGGTCTACCGCATCCGGCGTCCCGTCGGTTGAAGAGTCCTCCGTGCGCCCGAGCTCCGGGTCACGAGGGCCTTCCCGCCGGTACCTCCTGACCTTCTCAGCCACCGGGAGGGCGCGCTACCTGGGCCACCTCGATACCGTGGAACTGTTTCGCAGGGCGATCCGCCGTGCCGGCGGTCGCCTGGCGCTCTCCGGAGGCATGCGACCCAAGCCGCTCCTGTCGCTGGCCATGCCTCGGGGTGTAGGGGTCGAAGGGCGCGCCGAACTCGCGGAGTTCACGCTACAGGGCGCCCCTGAGCCGGACTTCATCGAGCGCCTTCAGGAGGCGCTGCCCGAGGGTTTCAGGCTACGGGGACTCGAGCCCTATCACCACAAGCGCAGCGCCGCCGCTCGGGTGGTCGCCGCACACTATCGCGTGGTCGCCGTCCTGGAACATGAGGAGAACGGCGGATCGGCGTCGCGGCCGCTGGCCGACGTGTTGCGCGAGGCGGTCAGTCTGTATACTTGCGCTTCGGAAATCATGGTCGACCGCCATCGTCCCGACGGCACCCGGCAGATCGATGTGCGGGCGCTCGTTGAACGGGTGATGGCTGTGGTGGAGGAAGACACGATCGTCCTCGGTTTCGTGGCCGCAGTGACTCCTTACGGCACGGTCCGATGTGAAGAGGTCGTTGCCGCGCTCTCTCGCCTTGCCGGCGTATCGCTGACGGTAAGACGGATCGAGCGCCTCTCTCTGGAACTTGATGAAACGGCGTAGCCGGGGGTCGGCCGGATCGGCCGCCCAAGGACGGCCCAGCCGCGGGCTCTTCGCGCCCGGGCTGTGCCGGACGGCAGTACGCCGTGCGAAAGGTCGTGGTGAAGTGTGAAACAACTGATCGTATCGTCGGACCCGCGCGAGAGCCGGGTGGCTGTGTACGAGGCCAACCGGTTGGCCGAACTCTTCGTGGAGCGGCGCTCGCGCCGGTCGCTCGTAGGGGACATCTACCGGGCCCGGGTCGAGAACGTCCTGGCCGGGATGGACGCCGCCTTTGTGGACATCGGACTGAGCAAGAACGGCTTCCTCTACGTGGACGAGGTGCAGCTCCCGGAGGAGACCGACGCACGTCCGCGCAAGATCACTCAACTCCTCCGCGCCGGTCAGGAGATAACGGTCCAGGTGCTGAAGGACCCTATGGGCACCAAGGGAGCGCGCCTCACCACTCAACTCAGCCTTGCCGGCCGTTACCTGGTGTTCTTGCCCGGCGGTTCTCTGTGTGGCGTGTCGAGGCGGCTGCCCGATGCGGAGCGCATGCGCCTGCGGGCGTTATGCCGCGATCTCAAGCCCGATGACGCCGGCGTCATCATCCGCACGGCCGCAGAGGGCGTGAGCGACAAGGCGATCGCGCGTGACCTCAAGTTCCTCACGAAGCTCTGGCAAACGGTGGAGCGCCGTTTGGAGTCCACGGCGGCTCCGGGCATCGTCTACTCGGAGGCGGAGCTCCCCTTGCGCCTCGTGCGGGACATGTTCACCGAGGACTTCTCGCAGATCCTCGTCGATGACGAAGACCTGATGAAGCGCATGGTGGGATTGCTCCACGCCACCGCCCCCGAACTGGCCGACCGCGTGGAACTCTACAAGGGACGCACCCCGCTGTTCGAGAGTCATGGAGTGGAGGCCGAGGTGCGGGCCGCACTCAAGCGCAGGGTCGATCTGCCCTCCGGGGGCTATCTGGTGATCGACAAGGCCGAGGCGCTCACGGTCATAGACGTGAACACCGGGCGCTACGTGGGCAAGAAGTTCTTGGAAGACACCATCCTCAAGACCAACCTGGAGGCGTGCGCGGAAGTCGTTCGCCAACTGCGCATCCGCGACGTGGGCGGCATCATCGTCATCGACTTCATCGACCTCTCCACGCGCGAGAGTCGGGAGCAGGTGCTGGCTTCGCTGGAGGCAGAACTGGCCAAGGACCGCACCAAGACCTACGTGGTGGAACTGTCGCCGCTGGGGCTGGTGGAGATGACCCGCCAGAACATCACGGACGGCCTGCGCGGGATCATGACCGACACCTGCCCGACGTGCCGGGGTGAGGGTGTCGTCTTGGGCGACGAGAGTCTGGCCATCTCCGTCGAACGTCAGTCTGCGTCGTCTGGCGGAGTCTCAAGCTTCGGAGGCGTTCCTGGTGGAAGTGCACCCCCGGGTGGCCGGTGTGCTCCTGCGCGACGACGGGTGTCGCCTGCGCGAACTCGAGCAACATACGGGCAAACTCTTCGTCATCGAGGGTGTAGGCTACCTCGACCTCGAAGAGTTCAACGTCAGCGCGGAAGGTTCCCGCGAGGTGATCACGCGGGCGTCTCTACCCGTGGTCGCCGGACAGACGCTCGAACTCCTGGTGGAGGAGGAGAACGCCTACGACCGACGCCACGGGATCGCGCGGCTGGACGGCTACACCGTGTGTGTGCTGGGCGGCGCGGGAGTCGTGGGTCGGAAGGCCAAGATCGTGGTGGAAGAGGCTACCCGGTATTGCGCCTACGCCAGGCTTGAGGAGTCGTAAGAGGTACGATGAAGGGGCGGTAGGGGCGGCCCGGAGGGTCGGGCTCCCCGGAAGTGGTCGGCAGCCGCAGGCCTTGCTATACTACAGCGTTTGCGGCCTCAGGTTGGTCCGGTCCTCGGGTGCAGGTGGATTTGTCGAGTCTTAGGAGAATGGATGTTTGCCATCGTTGACATAGGCGGAAAGCAGTATCGGGCCGAGGTCGGCCGCGAGCTTGTCGTCGACCGTCTGGCCGCCGAGGAAGGTGCGTCTGTGGAACTCGACGCCGTCCTGGTGTCAGGCGACGAAGGAGCCGAGTTCGACAGTGTGAAGCCGGCGGCTGTCACGGCCACGGTGCTGGAGCACCTGCGCGGGCCCAAGCTCATCGTCTTCAAGTTCAAGCCCAAACGGGGCTTCAAGCGTAAGAACGGCTTCCGCAGCGCGCTCACGCGCCTGTCTGTGGACAAGATCGGTTAGGGAGGGGTCGAGGTATGGCTCATAAGAAAGGTGGCGGCAGTTCCAGGAACGGTCGCGACTCGAACGCCAAGAGACTGGGCGTGAAAGCCTTCGGCGGGCAGATCGTCACCGCCGGTTCCATCATCGTTCGTCAGCGTGGCACCCGCTTTCACCCGGGTGTCAACGTGGGTCTCGGCACCGACTACACGCTTTTCGCCAAGATCGCCGGGCGGGTGGTCTTCGCCAGGGGCAAGGCCGGGCGCACGGTCAGCGTCGTTCCTCAAGAGTAGTCTCCGTCTCACCGGGCGGCGGCTGAGCCGCCCGAGGGAGCCGGTCGCATATGTTTAGAGATCACGCTAAGATCCACGTTGCGGCCGGCCGAGGGGGCAATGGCTGCACCTCCTTCCGCAGGGAGAAGCACGTTCCTCGAGGCGGCCCCGATGGTGGAGACGGGGGTGCGGGAGGCGACGTGTGGCTCGTGGCCGATCCACAGCTCAGGGATCTGAGTGCGTTCGCCCGCAAAGTGCACTTCAAGGCGCAGTCGGGCCGGCACGGGGAGGGCGCGCGCCGGATCGGCGCCGCCGGGCCCGATCGCGAGGTGTCCGTGCCCCTGGGCACGCAGGTGCGTCGCGACGGCCGCCTTCTTGCCGATCTGACCAGACGCGGTCAGCGGGTGCGGGTGGCCGCGGGTGGCAGCGGCGGTCGCGGCAACGCCCGTTTCGTCAGTTCCACCAGGCAGGCTCCCCATTTCTCGGAGTTCGGCGACGAGGGGGAGGAGTCGTGGATCGAGCTCTCCCTGAGACTGATGTCCGATGTGGGGTTGGCGGGGCTCCCCAACGCCGGTAAGTCATCCCTCCTCCGCCGCATCTCCAACGCTACCCCCAAGGTGGCCGACTACCCCTTCACGACGGTCGAACCGATGTTGGGGGTGGTACAGGTCCCCGGCATCGAGGAGCCCTTCACCGTCACCGACGTCCCCGGACTGCTGGAGGGGGCGGGCGAGGGAGTGGGCATGGGCACGGAGTTCCTGGCCCATCTCGAGCGCTGCCACATGCTGCTGCACCTGGTCGATGCGGCCGGCTATTTCGGCGACGACCCGCGGGAGAACTTCGAAATCATCCTTCGGGAACTCCAGAGCGGCGGCTCCGGTCTGGCGGCCAAGCCCCAGGTGTTGGTGTTGAACAAGATCGACCTCCTCTCCGCCGTGGAAGTCGCGGCACTCACACAGGACTTTGCCGAGCGGGTCAGAATCCTGCGCGATGAGGGTCACCCTGCTTTCTCGTGGAGGCTCTCCGCTGAGCCGCCGGCACCGGAGGATCTCGTGTGGGCCGTCTCGACGGCCACCGGAGAAGGGCTGGCGCCGCTGCTCACGTTCGTGGGGTCGGCAGTCACCGTGCTGAGAGCCGAGCTCGAGGCGAGGGGAGAGGCAGGGGTCTCTCCGCTGGGCATGGCAGAGCCGGCCGTGCCCTCGGCGGACGGGACGGTCGACCGCTGGACCGAGGGGGAGGGCCACGTGGTCTACCGACCCGGCTCCGATGCGCCCGACCGCTTCACCCTGCATCGCGAAGACGACCGTTTTGTCATCGAAGGCGAGTGGCTGGGTCGCCTGGTGCGACGCTACGACCTGGAGAACGATCAGGCAGTCCGCTATCTTGGGGAGCGGTTGGAACGTCTCGGCGTCAACGAGGCGCTGCGGGCGGAAGGCGCCCGCCCGGGAGACGAGGTCGATATCGAGGGCTTCACGTTCGAGTTCCAGTAGGAAGGAGCGACCGGGGTGACGCAGCAAGGCACGTTGACCGTAGTGGTCAAGATCGGTTCGAGTACGCTCACGGACGAACGGGGCAAGTTCCGTCTGGGGCCGATGGCCGGTCGGGTGGCCGAGATCTGTGACCTGCAGGCGAAGGGTCACAAGATGGTGCTGGTATCGTCGGGGGCGGTATCCTCCGGCGTCGGTCCACTGCGTTTGAGCAGGCGTCCCACGGAAGTCGTCGACCTTCAAGCCGTGGCCGCCGTGGGACAGGGCCGCCTCTACCACACCTACAGTCAGTTGTTCGGTCACGAGGAAGTCGTCACCGCGCAGATCCTGCTCACCACCATGGACATCGCGGCACGCACGCAATTCCTGAATGCCCGCAACACTCTGAAGAGGCTCCTGGAGTGGGGTTGCGTGCCGATCATCAACGAGAACGACACCACCAGCACCGACGAACTCTGCTTCGGTGACAACGACACGTTGGCGGCACAGGTGGCGCTGCTGGTGGGAGCTGATCTGCTCATCTTGCTCACCGATACCGACGGCCTCTACACCTCCAATCCGAACACGGACCAGGATGCCACCTTCGTCCCGGAGGTGCACGATTTCTCGGAGATCGCCGCGGTGGACCTCAGCACCAAGAGCACTCTGGGCTTGGGCGGCATGCGCAGTAAGGTGGAGGCGGCCAGGATGGCTACGAGCGGCGGCGTGTCCACGATCATCGCCCGGGGCAATCGGCCCGGAGTGATAGGAGCATGTGTCGGCGGCGAGCCGGTAGGCACGCGTTTCGCTCCGCGAGACCTCGGGTTGGGTGCGTTCAAGCTGTGGTTGCTCTACGGTAAGCGCGTCACCGGGAGGGTCGTCGTGGACGCGGGCGCGGCCCGGGCGCTCAAAGGGCGTGGCAGCCTCTTGCCCGTGGGGATCGTGTCAACCGACGGGGATTTCGACGCGGGCGAGGCGGTCACCGTGATCGACGAGGCCGGGGTGGAACTCGGCAAGGGCATCGTCAACTACTCGCGGGCCGAACTCGAGAAGGTGAAGGGCCTCCACAGCCACGAAGTCGCCGCCCTACTGCCGCAGGCCTCGCCCGAGGCCATCCACCGCGACTACCTCGTGTTGGTGGACTAGATGGATCCCTTCATCGCTCTTCGCACTAGGCGCGGTCTGCGACTCGGCCTCATGGGGGGCACCTTCGATCCCATTCACATCGGCCATCTCGTCACGGCCGAAGAAGCCCTGCGGCAGTTCTCGCTTGATGAGATCGTGTTCATACCCACCGGGCATCCGCCGCACAAGTCCCGCCAGGTGGCGTCCGCGGAGGAGAGGTACGCCATGACCTGCGTGGCCACGGCCTCGAATCCGCAGTTCTGGGTGTCGAGGCTCGAGCTGGACTCCCCCGGCATGGACTACACCGCCGATACCCTCGCCGCTCTCGGGGAGATATTCGCCTCCGACGTCGAGTTCTATTTCATCACGGGCGCGGACGCCGTGCTCGACATCCTCACCTGGAAGGATCCGGAACGGGTGCTCGCCTTGTGTGATGTCATAGCCGCCACGCGTCCCGGCTACGATCTGGCCCGGTTGGCCGATGTACTGAGCGGGTTGGCTCGGCGGGACCACGTGCACGTCATGGAGATACCCTCCATCGCCGTGTCGTCCAGCATGATCCGCGAGCGGCTGCGGGAGGGGAGGGGAGTCCGGTATCTGGTGCCGGAAGGCGTGGACGTCCTGATCGAGAAGAGCGGCATCTACTCTCGTCCGGCGGATGAGGCGACCGAGCATCACCGCCCCCACGAGGCCGACCTCCGTGGCTGACGACTTCTACGGAGACCGGTCGAACGATCCCCTTGCGGCGCCGCGGCGCTCGCGCAGTGGGAGGATGCGCACGGGTGGGGCCGACTCTCGGCAGCATCGGCGCGCCGTGGAACGAGCCCGGGTGCGACGGCGCAGGGTGCAGCGCACGGTGGTCCTCTTCAGTCTGATCGCGCTCGCGGCCGCAGCCTATCTGGGTGTCAGTAGGATCCGTTGGGGTGGAGATGGTTCGCCCGCGCAGAGCACGACTACGGTCGCGACCGCGCACGGTGGTGCCGTCCTGCTGCGGGTGATGCAGGGTGAGGAGACCAGGGTAGCCGTCCTCATGGCGCCTGCGGCGGAGCCAGCCCTGCTGATCGGATTGCCCGCGGATGTCCTCATCCGTGCTTCTACCGGATTCGACCCTCTGCGCACGTTCCTCGATGCCCCGCAGGACGAGGAGGCCGGCTTCGAGGAGGCGGCCGGGGGGATAGAGGCCCTGCTCGGCGTGCGGCCGGTCGCCCGCGCGCAGGTGCTGTGGACGGATTTGTTGAAGGCGGCGTCGGCCATCGGCGCGGGCGCCACGGCTCCCGAAGAACTGGCGCCCGACGACGCCAAATCAGCGACAGCCGTTCTCACCGTGCTTAAGGCGCTCTTGGGCGCCGCGGGCACCACTGAAGGAGACGCGGCGCTCGCTGCATGTGCCGGTGGCAGGAGGCGAAGAGTCCGCCCGCGCGGCGCTCCGTTCTTTGGACGTGCGGACCGCTCTGACCAGCGCGATTCCCGGGCGGCCAGTGGAAGGCAGCGGTTTCTCCTACTTCGAACCCGACGTCCCCGGGCTGCAGACGATGCTCGGTGGCGAGGCACCGGAGTCGGCGGTGTCGGTAGAGGTGCAGAACGGATCGGGCGTCGTGGGAGCGGCACAGAAGATCTCGGAGGCCATCGCACCCTTGGGTTACACGGTGCTGCCGCCGAAGAACGCCGAGGGCTTCCCCGATGTCCAGGCCACGCAGCTCCTCGCCGCGCCCGACGTGCTGGCGGAGGCGAATCGCCTGCGCGGACTCCTTGGCCAGGGGACGGTCGTGCAGCAGGACGCGCTGCCCGCAGGCCGCGTGATCATCGTGGTGGGCAAGGACCTCGACGTGGACGCGCTCCCGGTCCCCGGAGGGTGATGGTGGCTCCAGGCGACGACCCCAGACTCTCGCGCTACCATCGACAGATGCTCTTCGCCCCGTTCGGTGCGGAGGGGCAGGACAAGCTGGCAGCGGCGCGCGTGGGTCTGGTGGGGTGTGGCGCGCTGGGTTCGGTGATCGCCAGTCACCTCGTGCGGGCCGGAGTGGGTCATCTGCGGCTGGTGGACCGCGACTTTCTCGAGCTGAACAACCTTCAGCGCCAGATGCTCTACACGGAGGCCGACGTCCGCAAGAGGATACCGAAGGCGGAGGCGGCGGCCCGTCACCTCAGGGAGTTCAACAGTGAAGTGACGGTGGAGCCGGTCGTCGCCGACGTGAACCCGTTCTCTATCCTGGATTTCGCCGAGGGGCTCGACCTCCTTGTGGACGGCACCGACAATTTCGCCACGCGCTTCCTGGTGAACGACTACTGCTTCAGCCGCGGCATCCCCTGGGTCTATGGCGGGGTCATCATGGCGAGCGGTATGACCATGACTTTCGTCCCGGGCGACGGCCACTGTCTGCGCTGCGTCTTCCCCGAGGTGCCGGCGCCGGGGTCGTCACCCACGTGCGATACGGTCGGGGTTCTGAACACCGCAGTGGCCGTGATCGGCAGCCTGGAAGCGAACGAGGTGTTCAAACTCATCCTTGACCCCGAAGCGAGAAACAGGGGGCTCTTGACCGTCGATCTGTGGAACCTTGCATTCGAGACGGTGGAGGTGAGCCGGGATCCGGAGTGTCCGGCGTGCGTCCAGCGGGAGTTCCCTTTCCTGGAAGGTTCGCACGAAGGATCGGCTGTGTCCCTGTGCGGACGGGACGCTGTCCAGATCGTGCCGGCCTCCCGCTCACATGTCGACTTGGCTGCGCTGAGGGACCGCCTACAGGCGGTGGGGCCGGTCCGGATCAACCCCTTTCTCCTGGAACTCGAGGTCGAGGGCAAGACCGTGACCGTGTTCCCCGACGGCAGGGCGATCATCAAGGGAACCGATGACGTGTCTGAGGCGCGCGTGCTCTACGCGCGGTACGTGGGCCAGTAGTCCCTCCCTTGAAGTATCCGACCCCGCTGGTAGAATCGTAATTCATACACGACTACTCAGGATTCAGCCCTCCGCCTATGAACATCACCACGAAGAGCAAGTACGCCGTCCGGGCATTGGTCGAACTGGCGCGCCGTAACCCCGATGCGCCGGTGCCTCTGATGCTCATCGCGGAGGCACGGGGCATACCCGGACAGTTCCTCGAGCAGCTTTTCGCGTCGCTGCGGCGCGCGGGCCTCCTCCAGTCGTTTCGGGGCGTGCACGGAGGCTTCTCTTTCAACCGTCCGCCCGATCAGATAACCGTGCTCGACGTGGTCGAGATCCTCGACGGGCCCATCGAACCGGCGCTGTGCACCACCGAAGACACGTGCCGCCGTCGCCCGATCTGCTCGGTCGGTGACGTCTGGGTTCAGGCCAAGCTCTCGGTCGAAGAGGTGCTGGGCGGAGTCACGATCCAGGATCTTGCCGAGCGAGAGTCGTCTCTCACCGGCAGCATGTACTACATCTGACCTGCGGAGGAATGGAGTGTCCGTCACCGATATCACGTCCGGCCTAGGATCGATCACAGGGGAGCCTGGGGGCGTCGCCCGCACCCTGCTCGAGGGTCGAGTCCGTTCCCTCATCGACTCTCTCGGGTCGGTAGTCGTCGCCTTCTCCGGCGGCGTGGATTCTTCGGTGGTCTTAGCGCTCGCCGTGCAGAAACTGGGAGCCGAGAAGGTGCTTGCGGTGACCTCCCGGAGCGAGACGTACCTGGACGAGGAGTACCAGGTGGCCGTGGACGTCGCCGCCCACCTGGGCGCGGCGCACCACGTGATCGAGACCAGAGAGTTGGAGATCCCGGGCTTCTCGTCCAACCCGCCCGATCGCTGCTATCACTGCAAGGGCGAGCTCTTCGGAGAGCTGATCGGACTCGCGGCCGAGCGGGGCTTCGCTGCCGTGGCCGACGGTGCCAACCTGGACGATCGGGGTGATTTCCGGCCCGGCATCCGTGCCGCCGACGAACTGGGAGTGCGGCATCCCCTCATGGAGGCCGGGCTCGACAAGGCTGCCGTCCGCGCCCTCGCCCGTGATCTCGGCCTGCCCAACTGGTCGAAGCCGGCGATGGCCTGTCTCTCCTCTCGATTCCCCTACGGGGAGACGATCACGCGGCAGAAGCTCACGATGGTGGCCCGGGCGGAAGCCGCGCTACGTGAGGCCGGTTACTCGCAGCTGCGGGTCCGCCACCACGGGGTGACTGCACGCATAGAGCTCCCGGCCGACGAGCTGGCGGGACTGGCGGCGAACCTGCCGCTCCGCACGCGGATAGTCGCCGAGTTCAAAGACATCGGATACCGGTACGTGACGTTGGATCTCGAAGGCTTCCGAAGCGGGAGCATGAACGAAGTACTCGAAGGGGAGAGGCTATGAGTCGCAACGGGAGTGCCGACGGGGGGCCACGACGGGGCGGATCGTTCCTCAAGGCGACCACCGGGCTGGGCGCCATGGCGTTCCTCTACCTCACCAAGACCGGCTCCGAGGTGCGGGGGTCGGTGCGCCGGGACATCCAAGTCATCCGCGAGCGCGACCCGGCCGCGCGCAGCTTCGTGGAGATCGTGACCTGCTACTCGGGGTTGCACGCGATACTGCTGCACCGCGTGGCACACTCGCTGTGGGTGCGCGACGTCCCCTTGGCGCCACGCCTGATCTCCCAGTTAAGCCGCTTCCTCACGCAGATAGAGATACATCCCGGGGCCCAGATAGGTGAAGGGTTCTTCATAGACCACGGTTCGGGCGTGGTCATAGGCGAGACCGCCGAGATCGGCGACAACGTGACCATCTATCAGGGGGTCACTCTCGGGGGCACGGGTAAGGAGACGGGCAAGCGGCATCCGACGGTGGGCAACAACGTGGTCATCGGAACGGGGGCGAAGGTCCTCGGGTCGCTCTCGGTCGGCGACAACGCCAAGATCGGTGCGGGGAGCGTCGTGGTCCAGCCGGTACCGGCCAACACCACGGTCGTGGGCAATCCGGGCCGCGCTGTCATCACCGACGGCACCAAGGTGGGGATCCCCGACATCGACTATACTCACCTGCCCGACCCCGTGGCCCAGGCGATGCAGTGCATCGTGCGGCGCATGGTGCAGATGGAGAACGAACTCGATGAGATCTGTCCTCCCCACCAGAAGCGCAGGATAGAACAGCGTGGGGAACTCGACGAGCAGATTTCCAGCCTGCTTGGCTTCTCCCACGGTTTGGGCATCTGAATTGGCGAACCCCCGTCCCTCCGAGACATCCGCGGCCCACCTCCGGTATGCGTCCGGGCCTGCCTTGACGCCGCACGGCCCGGCTCAGGTGGGCGAGGGGTTGAACGGTCCCCAGGCCGACGCGGTGTTCCACGAGGGAGGGCCTCTCCTCATACTGGCAGGGGCCGGTTCGGGCAAGACCCGGGTTCTCACCCATCGCGTCGCCCACCTCGTCGAGAGCGGCCAGGCCAACCCTTACGAGATCCTCGCCATCACCTTCACCAACAAGGCGGCGGGCGAGATGCGTAATCGAGTGGTGGAATTGGTGGGGCCGGTGGCGCAGAACATGTGGGTGTCCACCTTCCACTCCGCGTGCGCCCGTATCCTGCGCAAAGAGGCGCAACTCCTGGGCTACCGTTCGGGCTACACCATCTATGACCAAGACGATCAGGTGAGGCTCATGCGTCGCTGCCTGGAGGATCTTGGGCACGACATCAAGCGCTTCCCGCCCCGCGCCGTGCACGCGCGCGTCTCTGACGCCAAGAACCGTCTCATCGACGTGGACGAGTTCCAGAGCACGGGTACTGCGGCACGGGGTTCGTGGGAGGCCGGCAGTACGAGTGTGGATTACCTCGAGGTCACCGCGGAGGCCTACCGCCTCTATCAGAAGCGGCTGTACGAGCTGAACGCGATGGACTTCGACGACCTCATCATGCGCACGGTGGACGTGTTCCGTCTCTTCGAACATCGCCTGGCCCACTATCGCAACGCCTTCCGGCACGTACTCGTGGACGAGTATCAGGACACGAATCACGCGCAGTATGTGCTAGTGAAGCTCCTCGCCGAGGAACACCGCCGCATCACCGTGGTGGGCGACGACGACCAATCGGTCTACTCGTGGCGCGGAGCAGACATCCGGAACATCCTCGAGTTCGAGAAGGACTTCGGCGAGAGCACGGTCATCAAGCTGGAGCAGAACTACCGGTCAACGACCACCATCCTCGACGCGGCCAACGCCGTGGTGCGCCATAACCGCGGCCGTAAACCCAAGCACCTGTGGAGCGAACGGGGAGCGGGGGAGAAGGTCGTGGTGCAAGAATGTCGTGACGAGCACGAAGAGGCGCGGCTGGTGGCGGGCGAGATCCAGACCCTACTGCGCAGTGGTAGGCGGGCCGGCGAGATGGCCGTGTTCTACCGAGTGAACGCCCAATCGCGAGTGCTGGAAGACATCCTGGTGCGCTACAACATCCCCTACCAGGTGCTGGGCGGCACGCGCTTCTACGAACGCGCCGAGATCAAGGACCTGCTGGCCTACCTGAGGGTGATCGTGAACCCCTCGGACGACATCTCCTTCCAACGTATGGTCAACTCGCCCAAACGAGGGTTGGGCGCAGTGGCTCAAGGACGTCTGCAGCTGTTGGCCGGGGCAGAGGGCCTTTCTCTTCGGAATGCCCTCCCGCTCGCGGCCGAATGCGACGATCTGTCTCCCGCGGCCCGCTCCGGCTTCGGCGAACTCGACGTGCTCATCTCAGGCTGGGAGGAGAGGCTGCGGCAGGACGCCTCGGTCGCCGATCAAACGCGTGCGGTCCTCGAGGAGAGCGGCACTCTGTCCAGCCTGCGGGCCGCGCGCACACTGGAGGCAGAGGGTCGGTTGGAGAACCTTCAAGAGTTCCTCGGCGTCACCCAGGAGTTCGACCGGCACAACCCCGGCGGCGGTCTCATAGACTTCCTGGAAGAGATCAGCCTCTACGCGGACATCGACTCCATGCGCGACCAGGCCGAACTGGTGACCCTCATGACCCTGCACAACGCCAAGGGGCTGGAGTATCCGTTCGTGTTCATCACCGGCATGGAGGAGGGCATGTTCCCTCACAGCCGGGCTCTGGACGAGCAGAATCTGGAGGAGGAGCGCAGGCTCTGCTACGTGGGGATCACGCGCGCCATGGAGCGCGTCCACCTCTCCTATGCGCGCATGCGCTCGCTCTACGGCGCCGGCGCCTATCAGCTGCCGAGCCGCTTTCTTGCCGAGATCCCCAAGGAGTTGGTGGAACCGCGCGGCGCCGCACCCAGCGCCGCGCGGCGTTCCGGTGGGGGCTATGCTCCCCCTTACCGGTATCGGGCCGGGGACGCCGGCCGCGGGGTCAAGCCCGCATCCGGTGCTCCGCACGGCGCGGAAGCGCCCGCGGCGGCCGCCGAAGCGGGTTTCGCAGTGGGCGATCATGTGAGGCACGCCAAGTTCGGCGACGGGGTCGTGCTCGGAGTCGAAGCGGGCGGAGTCGTCCGCGTGTTCTTCGCCGACATCGGCGAGCAGAAGAAGCTTCTGATCGACTACGCCCCGCTCAAGAAGGTCTGACTTCGGCCCGGGCTCGGCCCTGGGCCCAGAGCCCAGGGCCCGGAGCGCGCGGCTGGGCCGGATCTGCAGATCCTCCGCTCACAGCCCGAATCCCAACGACTCGGTGCACCGTGTATTGCGTATGTCATCGCATGCAATGAACGTCCCTCTTTGAAGTCCCCACTCCAGATCCTCATGAGATTCGGTCTCCCGTCCGCCAGCGGCTAAACATCCTGCACATGGGAGCAAGTGGGAGAAAAGGATAACGAAATGTGGCAAGGGGGTTGCATTTAGGAGCAAATGGGATTAGTCTGGGCACACTATGCAACCGGCGGATGCCACACCAGACGCAATGCCTGACGCGGCCCACATATTCTTCACCGACCGGTACGAGCACAGCGTGGACGATAAGGGCAGGGTCACGCTGCCTGCGCAGTATCGGCGGTACCTCCCCACAGACTCCACCGCGTACTTCGTCCCCTCGGCCCACGGTGAACCCTGTGTACGTGTGTTCCCGCTCGCCACCTGGACTCAGTACGACCAGAAGTACCTCGAGCAGCTGAACGAGTTCGCCGCCAAAGACGTGTCACGGATGATCCGCAACCTCTATTACCGCATCAAGAAGGTAACGGTGGACAAGGCGGGGCGGGTGCTTCTGCCCGACGACTTCGTCAGCAGTTTGGGTCTGTCAGGCAGGATTCTCATGGCCGGCCACCGCGACCATTTCGAGATATGGGACCCTCAAGCGTTCGAGGAGTTCATGAGGTCCGAGGGCGAGGGAGATGAGTCTTGATGATGACCGCGGTTGCGTACTCCCTGGAATTCGAGGCGGAGATGGCCATGGCTCACGTACCCGTCCTCACTGACGAGCTCCTTGAGGTTCTAGAGCTGAGACCGGGCAGCCGGGTGGTGGATTGCACCTTCGGAGAGGGCGGACACGCGTCCGCAGTGGCGCAGAGGATCGGTCCTTCGGGGCTCCTCATGGCGTGCGATCGAGATCCGCTGGCTCAGAACTACTACGAGGAGTGGAAGCACACAGTCCAGGCCGCCACCCGCTTCTACCGCGCCGACTTCGCCGATACGCTCCAACAGCTGCGGCGCGCCGGCCAGTCTGCCACTCACGTCTACATGGACCTCGGCGTCAGCAGCATGCAGATCGATACGGAAGAGCGCGGGTTCTCCTACAGCTATGACGCGCCTCTCGACATGCGGATGGACCCGGACCTTGAGTTGACCGCGGCCGACATCCTGAACGACGTGGGACGCGGAGCGGATCACCTGGGTGCTCCGGGAGTTCGGGGAGGAGCGGTTCGCCTCACGCATAGCGCGCTCCATCGTGCGTCGCCGCGCGCAGGTGCCGTACTCCCGCACGAGCGAGTTGGTTGACACGGTGAAGGCCTCTATCCCGGCGCCGGCCCGCTTCGGTTCGCGCAACCCGGCCCGGAGAGTGTTCCAGGCCCTGCGCATAGCCGTGAACGACGAACTCGAAAGCCTGAGACGCGCGCTGCCGCAGGCACTTGCTCTACTCGAGCCAAGAGGCGTGTTGGCGGTCATCAGCTTCCATTCGCTTGAAGATCGCATAGTCAAAGAATTCTTCACATCCCAGGTCAATCCGTGCACATGCCCGCCTGATTTCCCCATCTGCGTGTGCAACAAGGAGGCGACCATGGAGATGATCACAGGCAAGCCCATCACGCCCTCCGCGCGCGAGATCAGCGTCAATCCTCGCTCGAGTTCTGCCAAGCTGCGCGCGGCAAGGAAGATCTGATGGGTGCCGCGGCCCGGTCATGGGACCACCCTCGCTGGAGATACGACGAGACGGGATCCGCCGCGGCACGAAGGAGCGCCGCGCGCATGGCGGAACGCACCGTCGCCGTGCCGTCCCGGCCCGGACCCCGCATACACCGGGACCCAGATAGAGCGGAGGCATACCCCAAGAGCCGGCGGAGACCGGTCACAGAGGCTGCACCGTCCGCCCGACCGGCCCTGCGGGTCGTGCGGCAGCCAAGGGTCCGCTTCGGGCCGATCGTCGCATTGGTCGCCCTTCTGGGGGCCGCGTTGCTCGCTCCCGTGGGTCTCAACCTGGCCGGCGTCCGTTCTCAATTCCAGGTCGCGCAGCTGCAACAGCGTGTTGACGATCTCGTCGCGGAGCGCTCGGCGCTCAAGGCCGAGCACGCCGCCCTCTCCTCGACCCAACGGGTGAAGGAGACCGCCGACCGTCTGGGCATGGTCACTCCGCCCGAGGTAGGTTTCATCGCCTTGGAGGGAACGGCCGGCGGGCAGGAGACCCCGTCGGCGGTCGCCGGCACCGGCACTGAGGGCGATCATGTCGGCGACGCTGTAGTCGTGGCATCAAGGGAGCCCGGCTCCGGCCGATGAACCTACGCAGGTCGAACATGCGCCTGCGAAGCTCTCTCGTCTTCCTCGTGGTCCTGTTCGCCATCCTTGCCGTGAAGGCCGTGCAGATACAGGTGGTCCACGGGGCCGAATACGAGGCGTTAGCCCAGAGGCAACAGGTGCGCGAGTTCACCACGAGCTCGAAGCGTGGCGTCATCTATGATCGGAACGGGGAGGAACTCGCGGTCAGCCGACGCATGGCGAGTATCGTCGCGGACCCGCTCCTCGTCCAGGATCCCGCGGCAGCGGCCGAAGCCTTGGCTCCTATCCTCGGCCTGGAAGCCTCCACGTTGGCGGACAAGCTGGCAGGAGACAATCGTTTTGCCTTCCTTGCCCGCAAGGTAGATCCGGCTCTCGGCCGGCAGGTGCTCGATCTGGGGCTGCGAGGCATATCAGTCCAGCCCGAAGAGAAGAGGGTCTACCCCAAAGGCGCTCTTGCGCCCCAAGTGCTCGGGTTTGTGGGCACCGACAACGTCGGCCTCGCGGGGATAGAGAAGCAGTACGACGAGCAACTCACCGGCGTCAGCGGTACGCGCGCGGTAGTGGGAGACCCGTTCGGACGCACCCTTGGCGTGATCTTCGACAAAGAGGGGAGAGAAGGCCGGTCGGTGGTGCTCACCATCGACGAGAAGATCCAGTTCGTGGCCGAGCAGGCCGTCGCCGGCGCGGTTGAGAAGTTCGGTGCCTTGAAGGGCACGGCCATAGTCCTGGACCCCCGCAGCGGAGAAGTCCTGGCCATGGCGAACGTCCCCTACTTCGATGCCAACGAGTTCGGCATTCAAAAAGAAGAAGAGCGTAGGAACGCGGCGGTCACCGACCAATATGAGCCCGGTTCGACGTTCAAGATGGTGGTAGCCGCGGCTGCGCTCGAGGCGGGCGTCGTCCAGCCGAATACGTCCTTCGATCTCGCCCCCACCATCACCATCTACGATCGGACTGTACACGAGGCACACGAAGACATCCCCGCCGTCCGCTCTCTGACGGTCACCGAGATACTGGCGCAATCATCGAACGTGGGCGCTGTGACCTTGGGGTTGGAGGTGGGCAAGCAGCGACTTGTCGACGCAATCCGAGACTTCGGCTTCACCGCCCGCACGGGAATAGACTTTCCCGGTGAGGCCCTGGGATCCATGCTGTCGCCGGACAAATGGTCCGGCACCACCATCGCCAACGTGCCTATGGGTCAGGGCATCTCGGTGACCCCGATCCAACTGGCAGCCGCCTACGGCGCCATCGCCAACGGGGGCGTCTACGTGCAGCCTCACCTCGCAAAAGGAGCGGCGACCATGCCCTCCCACCGCGTGATCAGCGAGGAGGTAGCCCGACAGCTGAGGGACATGTTACGCGTGACCGTGTCTACAGGAACGGGTCAGGAAGCCCAGATAGAGGGCTACGTTGTGGCCGGAAAGACCGGGACGGCTCAGAAGGTGCTGCCGAACGGAGGCTACTCGAACGACACCTTCATAGCTTCGTTCATAGGTATGGTACCCGCGGACGACCCGGCGTTGGTGATCCTTGTGTCCATCGACGAGCCGACTGTCGAGTACTACGGGTCTCTGGTCGCGGCCCCGGCTTTCGCTCAGATCGCGGACTTCGCCTTGCGGCGCTTCGGGATACCTCCATCCGGGCAGCAGTGAGCCGTGCGCCGCAGTCGGCCCAAGGCCCTGTGGTAGAATCGGGACCCGTGAGACTCGCAGACCTTTTCCGTGAGGTAGGGGGTTTCGAGGTAAAGGGCGACCCATCCGTCCAGGTCTCCCATCTCTCCTACCGCAGCTCTCTCGCCGGCCCCGGCCATCTGTTCTTCTGTGTCCCCGGGTTCGTGCGTGATGGGCACGAGTTCGCCCCCGAAGCGGTTTCGCGGGGCGCGGTTGCGCTATGCGTCGAACGGCTCCTCGATCTCCCCGTGACCCAGGTGGTGGTGCCGTCGGTGCGGCGCGCTATGGGTCCGGTCGCATCCACTCTCTACGAACATCCGAGTGCACGCCTGGCCACTATAGGCATCACCGGGACCAATGGTAAGACGACCACAGGATTCTTGTGTGCCTTCTTCCTGGGGGAGACCGGTCGACGCGCCGGTCTGCTCGGGACGGTGGAGCGGAGGATTGGAGGAGAGGTCTTCCCTGCCGAGCGGACTACTCCGGAAGCGATAGACATACAGCAGGACCTGGCCCTCATGGTGGATGCCGGAGATCAAGCGGCCGTCATGGAGGTGTCTTCACACGCCCTCGCATTGGAGCGGACGCTCGGGGTGCACTTCTCGGCAGTGGCGTTCACCAACCTCACCCAGGATCATCTCGACTACCACGGGACTCTGGATGCCTACTTCTCGTCCAAGGCCAGACTCTTCCTCGACAGCGACTACGCGCGCAATCGTCCGTCGGCCGTCATCAACGTGGGCGATGCCTTCGGCCGTCTTCTGGCCGAACGCCTGGCCTCCGACCGGACCCTCACCGTCATGGCAGGGCTGCCCGAGCAGACGATCGAGGGTGGGCAGCGCGCCCCCGATCTTGAGATAAACGACGTCCGCCTGAGCAGTGACGGCGCCACCGGGCTGGTGGTCCTGCGGAACCGTGCTCTTGAGGCCGTGAGAAGAGGCAGGGGTGAACCCGTGGTCAAGGGTGAAACCCTCACCCTCGAGCTGAGAACGAGGCTACTGGGCAGCTACAACCTGGAGAACATAGCCGTGGCCTTGGGAGCCTGTCTTTCGGTGGGGGCTGATCCTCAGGCTATGGTCGACGCGCTGCCGTACTTTCCCGGGGTACCCGGCCGGCTCGAGCGTATCGACGAGGGTCAGGCCTTCACCGTCGCCGTGGATTACGCGCACACGCCCGATTCCGTCGAGAGGGTGCTCGACATGGCGCGCTCCGTCGCGAACGGCCGGGTCATCGGCGTGCTTGGATGTGGGGGAGACCGGGACAGGGCGAAGCGTCCACTTATGGGCCGGGCATTGGAATCACGGTGCGACGTGGCCGTCATCACCTCGGACAACCCGCGGAGTGAAGATCCGGCCGCGATCCTCGCTGATATCCTCGAGGGTCTCGAGCGTCCAGCGGGGGCCATCGTGGAGGTGGATCGGGCCAAGGCTATCGAGACGGCCCTGCGGCAGGCGGCCCCCGGAGATCTGGTGCTCATCCTGGGCAAAGGTCACGAGAGCGGACAGGAGTTCGCGGACCGGGTCATCCCCTTCGACGATCGGGAAGTTGCCCGCACGTTGCTGCGCGTCCTCGTAGGGGAGGCAGGATGATCCGCCTGCCGGCCGACGTCGCGGCCCGCGCCCTCGGTTTGCCCGCCGTCGGTGGGCCGGTGACCGGTGTGTCCACGGACACGCGCACGCTGGCGCAGGGCGACCTGTTCGTCGCGCTTCGCGGGGACAACTACGACGGCAACCAGTTCGTCCCGGCCGCTCTCGCGGAGGGCGCGAGCGGGGCCGTCGTCGAGATCGGAGCGGCTATCGCCGGGGAGGTAGAGTACCGGCCGCCCGGGGGACAGAGCCTCTATCGAGTGCCGGATACCCTGGAAGCGCTCGCCGGCCTCGCCCGGGCGGTGCGGCAATCATCGGACGCCCGAGTCATCGCCGTCACGGGGAGCGTAGGCAAGACCAGCACGAAGGACCTCATCCGCGGGATGGCTGCCACTGTGTGCGAAGTGATAGCCACGGCGGCGAACGAGAACAACGAGATCGGGGTGCCGCTCACCCTGCTCGAGATCACCCCCAGCACCGAGGTGGTGGTGGTGGAGATGGGGATGCGCGGCAAAGGACAGATCCGGGCACTCACTCTCATCGCGGAACCGGACGTCGCCGTAGTCACCGCCATCGCACCGGTGCATCTGGAATTGTTGGGCCGCGTCGAAGACGTGCTTGCGGCCAAGATCGAGATCTTCGAAGGCCTGAGACCGGGAGGCGCGGCGGTGGTGCCGGTGGATGACGCGGGAGTGGTCGCCGCGGCCCGGCGCTCGGGAGCCCGCGTCCTGACCTTCGGCTTCACTGATGAGCGGCGGGCGGCACCCGAGTCGGCGGGCCGATCCGGGCTGCCCCAGACTGCCGACGCCGACGTCACCGGGGTGGCGGAGCGCGACCGCGACGGAACGGTCGCGCTCCGGCTCTCGTGGCCGGGCGGTGGGGCCGACGTGAACACGGCCTTCCGTTCGGCTCATCGGCTCCGGAACGCCGTGGCTGCCACCGCCGCCTGTTACGCGGCCGGCCTCCCGGTAGAGGAGTGCGCGCGCGGCCTTGCCGACGTTACCTTCACGCCCTTGCGCGGCGATGAGGTGCTGGCCGGTGACGTGCTCATCGTGGACGACACCTACAACGCCAACCCGGCCGCGGTCCTCCTGGCCCTGGATGACCTGCTGGTCTTGGCCGAGTCGAACGGTCGAAGACCGGTCGCGGTGCTGGGAGACATGCTCGAACTGGGGCCTCAAGCCCCCTGCTACCACCGCGAGGTGGGGATCCAGGCTGCCCGGGCGGGAGTCGCGGCCCTCGTCGGTGTGGGACCGTTGTCGCGGAGCACCGCTGAAGGCTACTTGGAGGAGTCGGAGGGACGGGTGGTGGACGATCCTCCGAACGGCTCTTCCCATTCCGGGACCGCCGCGCGCGAGGCAACGTGGATAGAGAACGCGGACACGGCGGCCGACGAGATCCTGGCTGTGATCCGCCCCGGGGACGTCGTGCTGGTCAAAGGATCGCGCGGGTTGAAGCTCGATCGGTTGGTCGAGCAGGTGCTGGGGCGTTTAGAGGCCGCCGCGACCCTTGATGGAGCGGGCAGGCCGTGATCCGCATCCTGGCGGCGGGACTGTTGGCGATGGTCTTGGCCGTCGTCACGGGGCCGCGATTCATCGGTTGGCTACGCACCCACGGGATCGGCCAGAACATCCGCGATCTAGGCCCAGAGAGCCACCAGGTGAAACAGGGCACCCCCACCATGGGCGGTCTGCTCATCCTGGCGGCAGCGGCCGTCCCCTACCTTATCTTGGCCGGTAAGACCGTTCCCAGCCTGGTCGTCTTCGTTCTCACCTTCGGCTCGGGCGCCATCGGTTTCTTTGACGATCTGGCCAAAGTCAGGCGCAAACGGTCCCTGGGCATCAGCGGCAAGACTAAGATGTTGCTGCAACTCGTGCTGATCCTTGTGGTGGGTTGGGTCGCCATCCGGTTCGCCGGGGTCGACAGCAACGTGCACGTGCCGCTATTGAACGTGGAACTCCCGTTCGGGGGCGTGTACTTCCTGGTCGTCTTCTTCGTCATCTCGGGAACCGCCAACACGGTCAACATCACGGACGGTCTCGACGGCCTGGCGGCGGGGACCGTGGCTACCTGTCTTCTGGCCTACACGGGCATCACCTTCCTGCTCCACGAACCCGACCTGGCCATCCTCTCGGCCAGCCTTATGGGAGCCTGCGTCGGGTTCTTGTGGTACAACTCCGTGCCGGCCGACGTGTTCATGGGAGATACGGGATCATTGGCCCTGGGGGCGGCGTTGGCAGGACTGGCGGTGGTCACCGGCACCGAACTGCTATTGATCGTGATCGGTGGCATCTTCGTGGTGGAGGGGCTGAGCGTGATCATCCAGGTCATCAGCTTCCGTGTGTTCAAACGCCGAGTCTTCTTGATGGCTCCGATCCACCACCACTTCGAGCTGAAGGACTGGTCGGAGACCAAGATCATCGTCCGTTTCTGGATCGTCGCGGCCATCTTCGCCGCGGCGGGCTTCACCATCTTCTACGTGGACACCCTGTGATGAGGCAGATACATGCAGAGCAGGTACATGCGGGCGAACACCGGACGGGATTGAGCCCCGACGTCCATACGGTGCTCGTGGTGGGGGCGGGCCGCTCCGGTGTTGCCGCGGCCGAACTCCTGTCCGGATTGGGACGAGTGGTGCTCCTTTCGGACAGCAGGAACTCCGAGGATCTCGTGGGCCTGGAGCCGGCGCTGCGGGCGGGAGCCAAGCTGCTCCCGACTCCGCAGTCGGCCGAGCACCTCGCGGGCGTAGACCTCCTCGTCAAGAGTCCGGGCGTTCCCGGAGAGACCCCACTGGTGGCCGCCGCCAGGCAGGCCGGCATCCCGGTGTGGAGTGAGGTGGAGCTTGCCTACGCCCTCGTCTCCGCCCCCTTCAGCGCCGTGACGGGCACGAACGGAAAGACCACGACGACCGCTCTTCTGGGCCACATGTTCGAGACGGCAGGCCGTCCGGCCCTCGTGCTCGGGAACATAGGCACGGCCATCACCTCGGCCGTGCGCGACCTGGACGGGCAACGGGAACTGGTGGTCGAATTGTCCAGCTTCCAGTTGGAGGACGTGCATGAATTCAGGCCCGCGGCGGGAGTGTTGTTGAATCTCACTCCCGACCATCTCGATCGCCACGGGACCATGGAGCGCTACTTGGCATGCAAGGCGAACATGTTCGTCTGCCAAGGACCGGACGACTGGGCGGTGTTCAACCTCGACGACCCGGCGGTGGCCGACCTCGGGCGTCAGGTGGCTGCGCGAGACGGCGGGCCCAAGGTGGTCTTCTTCTCGAGTGTCGACTCCCGGGGCGCCGAGGCGTGGTTCGACGGATCTCTACTCCACTTGTTCGGGGGCGGTTGTATCCGGGCTGACGCCATCCCGCTTCGGGGTCGGCACAACATTGAGAACTGTCTCGGAGCCTCGACCGTGGCCCTGGCGCGGGGCGTGCCGTTCGATGCGGTGGTGCAATCGCTGCGCTCGTTCCCGGGAGTCCCGCATAGGTTGCAGCCGGCAGGAGTCGTGCGGGGCGTGGCGTATGTGAATGACAGCAAGGCGACGAACGTGGAGGCCACACTGAAAGCGCTCGAGGCCTATCCGACGGGGACCCATCTGATCCTCGGTGGGAGGGACAAGGCCTCGGACTATCGGCCGATCGCTCGGGCGTGCAGGGTGGGGTGCAGCGGTGTCTACTTGATAGGAGAAGCCGCCCCCCTGATACGCCAGGCGTTCGAGCGGGTCAGGGCGGAGGAGGGGTTCGAAGGCGTTCCCGTCCCGGCGGATGCCGGAGACATGGAGAGGGCGGTCGCGACTGCCGGTGCCGCAGCCGAACCGGGAGAGACGGTGTTGCTGGCTCCCGCATGTGCCAGCTTCGATCAGTACTCCGACTTCGAAGAGAGGGGCAGACATTTCGTGGAGATCGTCCAGAGGCTGAGGGCCGCGGAGTAGTGGGTCTGCGGAGCCACGACGGCAGGCGTTCCTCTCTGCTGAAGAACGGGGACCGGTCCCCCATACCGGCCGGCGGTCGAGAAGCCGAGCACGGTCGCTCGGCCCTCCCTCCGACGACGGACCGAGAACAGAACCCCGCCGCAAACACCCCGGCACGTGGTCTCCGGGCTCTCCGCCCGCGTGCCGATCAGGTCCTGGTGGCCTCTGCTCTCAGCCTGCTCGCTTTCGGACTCGTGATGGTGTTCTCGGTATCGTCGGCCGTCGGCTTCTTCCGTGAGGACGGCGATCTGAACTTCTACCTGCGCCAGCAGGCGCTCGTCGCCCTAGCCGGCCTGGTGTTCCTGGTGGTGCTCTCTCGGATCAACTACCGATGGTTGCGGGTGTTGTCTCTGCCCGCGGTCGTGGGTGCCTGCGGCCTCCTGCTGGCGGTGCACGTGCCCGGCATCGGCAGGTCGGCGGGGGGAGCTTCACGCTGGCTCGATCTGGGGCCGTTCCCTCTTCAGCCTTCGGAGGTTGCGAAGCTGAGCGTGATCCTTGTGGGGGCGCATCTCCTCGCAACCAAGCGGGCGCGGTCGGGATCGTTCGAGGGGTTGCTGTGGCCCTTCGGAGCGGTCGTGGGTGTCGTCTGCATCCTCATCGTGTGGCAGCGCGACCTGGGCACGGCGCTCGTAGTCGCGGCGATCACCATGGGTCTCCTCTGGGTCGCGGGCCTGCGGGCGCGCGACTGGCTGGGCCTAGCGACCGGTGGCGTGGGGCTCGTCTTGGTGACCATCTTCACCGAGGACTACCGGCGGGAGCGCTTCCTGGCCTTTCTCGACCCCTTTGGGCAGGCAAAGGACTCTGGCTTTCAGATAGTGCAATCGTTCCTGGCCATGGGCAGCGGTGGCTGGTTCGGGGTGGGCCCGGGGCTCAGCGTGCAGAAGTTCAGCTACCTGCCGGAAGCCCACACGGACATGATCCTGGCGGTGTTGGGCGAGGAACTGGGACTGATCGGAGTGGGGGTCGTCATCGGTCTGTTCTTGATCTTTGGCGCGAGTGGGCTGGCACTTGCCCGCCGCTGCGCCGACCCGTTCGGTCGATACCTCGTGGCGGGCTGCACCTTCCTGGTCGTGGGTCAGGCCGGCATCAACATGGGTGGCGTCATGGGCGCCATACCTCTCACCGGGGTACCCCTCCCCTTCATCAGTTACGGTCGAACCAATCTGCTGGTCGTGTTGGTCGCTGTAGGGATCATGCTCTCCGTGGCCCGTTTCGGGCCGGTGGTCACTCCTGCGGCGGCTCACGGCGAGCGTCTGGAGCCGCCTAATGTCACGCATATTGATAGCAGGCGGAGGCACGGCGGGCCACGTGGTGCCCGCCCTAGCCATCGCTGACGTCCTTAGCGAGCGCGGATACGAGGTCCATTTCTGCGGCGGACCGCGCGGCATGGAGCGCGATCTCGTGCAGCGGGCGGGGTATCCCTTCTCCGTCGTGCGCATTCGCGGGTTCGAGCGCCGCCTCGGGCTGACCACCCTGCGCACGCTGTTGTCGCTCCCTGTGGCGGCGGTGGACGCCTGGAGGGCTCTAAGGCGCGTACGGCCGTCATGCGTGGTAGGCGTGGGCGCCTACGCATCGGGCCCGGTGGTGGCCGAAGCCGCCGTCGCCCGCATCCCCAGCGTCGCCCTCGAAATGGACGCGCATCTGGGATGGACCAACCGTATCCTCAGCCTCCTGGTCGACCGGGTGTGCCTCTCCTTCCCGATCCCCGGGCGGCTCGGGGGCAAGTTCGTATACACCGGTCGTCCCATCAGGCCGTCCCTCCTCAAAGCCACGCGTGCAGAAGGTCTGGACCGCTTCGGGCTGGACCCGGAGTTGCCGGTGGTGCTTGTGTTCGGGGGGAGCCTTGGAGCGCGGAGCATGAACACCGCCGCTGCCCAGGCCTTCGCCCGCGGGGAGACACCTTTTTCGGTGATACACGTGACTGGGCAGGCCGACGCCGACCGCGTGGCTTCACTCGGGCCAGAACACGAAGCGACTGCGACCCTCGGCTCGCGACCCAATCCTCGGTATCAGGCGCACGCGTACCTGAATGACTTCGAACTCGCTCTGGCCGTGGCCGACGTCGCCGTGGCGAGGGCGGGCGGCTCGGTGGCTGAACTCCTTGCGCGCGGCATACCTTCGGTGCTGGTGCCCTTTCCGGCGGCGACGGGAGATCATCAGACTAAGAACGCACGAGGCCTCGAGGCCGACGGGGCCGCCGTCCTCTTGCCCGATGCGGAACTCACGGCCGAGAGACTGGCTGCCGAGGTGGCGCGGGTCCTCGAACCTGAGACCCGCGCCGCGATGAGCCGGCGCGCGCTCGCGCTCGCCCGGCCCGACGCCGCTACACGCATCGCCGACGAGATAGTACAATTGGCAGGCCCTCCGCGGGCGCCAACACTATGACGACACCAACACCCTTCCAGCCAGACTTGCGGCTCTCGAGCCTGCGTCGGCTCCACTTCATCGGCATCGGCGGTGCCGGCATGAGCGGCATAGCCCTCGTGCTGCACCGGCGGGGCTATGAAGTGACCGGCTCCGACCTGAAGCCCTCGCGGTATACCGGCCTCCTCGAGGAGGCCGGTATGACCGTCAGCTTGGGCCACGATCCCGACAACCTCGATCATCCCGACGTGGTCGTCATCTCCTCGGCCATACCCGAGCACAATCGTGAGTTGCAGGAAGCCCATCGGCGGCATCTACCGGTGGTGCGCAGAGCGCAGGCGCTGGCGTGGGTCATGGAGGGACGCCGCGGCATCGCCGTCTGCGGGACACACGGCAAGACCACCACCACCTCGATGATCAGCCGCTGCCTCATGGATGCGGGCTGCGACCCTTCGTTCTTGGTCGGAGGCGAACTCAACGATCTCGGGTCGAACGCGCGCCACGGGGAAGGCTCCTTGATGGTGTGCGAGGCCGACGAATCCGACGGCACCCTGTTGTTCTTGCGTCCTGAGATGGCGGTGTTCACGAACCTTGAGCTTGACCACCATAGCCACTACCGTCACGTCGACGACGTAGCCGACGTCTTCGGGAGTTTCGTCTCCCTGCTCCCCGCTGACGGTCGCATGGTCTACTGGAGCGATGATGCCGGCCTCTCGAGACTGGCTCGAGAGGCAGGGTGTCCCACCACCTCATACGGCGCGAGTCCGGGGGCCGACTACCAGGCCAAAGAGGTGGAGTTGCACCGCCATGGGAGCCGTTTCCAGGTGTGGTCGCACGGTCGGCGCCTGGCGGACGCCGAACTCGTGGTACCCGGGCAGCATAACGTCCTGAACGCGCTCGCCTGCTTCGCGTCTTTGGGCGAGATCGGGGTGGATCCCACCACCATCGCCGACTCTCTGAGGAGTTTCACCGGGGCCGTGCGCCGCTTCCAGTGGAAAGGCGAGAGGGCCGGGGTATGCGTGGTCGATGACTACGCGCATCACCCCACCGAACTCAAGGCCACGCTGCGTGCCGCCCGTACGGGAGGATGGGATCGTGTGGTCGCGGTGTTCCAGCCCCACCTCTACTCGCGCACCCGCTACCTGCATCTGGACTTCGCGCGGGCGTTGCTCGAGGCCGACGTAGCCGTGATTACGGAGATCTACGGGGCTCGGGAGGAACCTCAGCCGGGCGTGAGCGCCAAGCTCATCGTCGACAGCCTGTTGCGCCTTTCTCCTCGATTCGAGGTCGTCTACCTACCCAGGCTCACGCAGGTGGTGGAGTATCTCGAGCGGTCGACCGTCCCTGGGGACCTGGTGTTGACCATGGGAGCCGGCGACGTGCACCGGGTGGGCGAGCGGCTGCTCGAACTCCCGTGAACGGCCTGCCGCTTGCGGCGTGATCTCCGAACTCACACCTGAACTTTCCCGCATCACGGGGCTGCGGTCTGTGGCGCCGCGCGCCGCTCGCTCCCTTCACCTCGATCGGAGTGGGGGGCAAGGCCGACCTCCTTGTCACCGTGGCCTCGGTCGAGGCGGTAGCGGCGCTGGTCGAGGTCTTGTCGGGGTCGGACCTTCCTTGGGCTACCCTCGGAGCGGGCTCGAACCTGCTCGTGCCCGACGGCGGCTATCGGGGCGTGGTACTCAAGCTCGACGAGAATTTCCACTACGTCCAGGAGCCGGAGGAGCAGAGGGCAGGGCGGGTCCGTCTGGTGGCCGGCGCCGGACTGTCGCTCTCGCGCTTGGCCGTGCACGCGGCCGATCTGGGGCTCTCGGGTCTGGAGTTCGCCTGCGGGATCCCCGGGAGCGTCGCCGGCGGGGTCCGCATGAACGCAGGGGCCCACTCCGGCTGCATGGCCGACGTGGTGGACGCACTGCACGTCGTGAGTCATGAAGGTCGGGGCTGGATCGACGCTCGGCATCTGGAGTGGGGATACCGGCGAAGCGGACTCCCCGAGGACGCCGTGGTGACGGCGGCGAGCTTCACCTTGACCCATGCACGGCGGGCCGAGGTATTGGAGCATCACCGCCGCTTGCTGGCCACGCGACGTAAGACTCAGCCACGGGGAGTGCGCACCTTCGGCAGTACCTTCCGCAACCCTCCGGGAGATTACGCGGGCAGATTGCTCGAGAGTTCGGGGCTTAAGGGGGTGCGCCGCGGTGGCGCTCAGATATCCACCGTGCACGCCAACTTCATCTCGAACCTCGGTGACGCCACCGCGGCCGACGTGCTCGGCCTGATGGCCATGATGCGCGGGACCGTGGCTGAGAAACAGGACGTCCTCCTGGAACCAGAGGTGCGGCTGCTCGGTGCCTGCTTCCCGTGGGAGCGAAAAGAAGACGGGTCGGACAAGCCGACGGCAGCCTCGGGAGAGGCGTCCGTCTGATGGACGCCCGCATCAGGGGTCGCCGTCGCGAGGTGGGACGTAGTCGTGGCAGGCGTCGTCTCACCTTCGCACTCCTGGCCGCACTCGCGATAGCAGGGGTACTTGGCTTCTACTGGCTGCGCTCGACCGACGTCTTCGCGGTGACCCAGGTCTCGTTCCCGGTGGTCGAGCGCGTCACTGAGGCCCAGGTGCGGGCGGTGGTCGAAGAGTTTGCGGGAGTCAATCTGCTGCGACTGCCTACGGATGAATTGGAGGCGGACCTCGGCAAGATCCCGTACGTCAGATCGGCACGGGTATATCTTCGCTTCCCCCACGGCATCCAGATCGATCTCGAGGAGTACGCGCCCGTGGCTCGAGTGCGTGGCAAGGATGGGGTCGAGTGGCTCGTGGCCGACGACGGGATGGTCCTGGAGAAGGCAGGAGCGTCGTCGCACGGGTTGTCCCTGCTGGTGCCCGAGGCAGATGAGTCACCCCGGCCGGGAGCCCGGACCTCAGCCCAGGTGACGGCCGCTATCCCTTTGGTCATCCTGCTCGAAGAAGCTGCAGCCTGGCCGTCATCCGAGCGTCCGGTGAAGCAGGTGTCTGTGCTCCGCTCCGGGGAATTGGTCATGGTGCTGCAGGCGGGAGGAGAGATCCGCCTGGGCGACCCGGGAAAGCTGCAGGAGAAGTTGAAGGTGGCCCTCGAGGTCATCGACCAGTACTCGAAGGATGGAAAGCAACTCGACTACGTGGACGTGCACGTGACCACTCGAGTCGTGGCTAAGGCCAGGTGAGCGTGATATTGTGCATGGAGGCAGGAATCTGTCTCAGGTTAGAGTATGACTGGAGGCTGGTGCGCTGATGACTGGAGTTGAGGTCGAGCCGGCCCTGATAGATCACTCAAGGACCTGGACGTCCGTGACTGGTTTGGAGGTATGTGAGTGATGATGGATACCGGCTCCAGCTACCTTGCGGTCATCAAGGTCGTGGGCGTGGGCGGTGGCGGCACGAATGCCGTGAACCGCATGGTCGACGCCGGCCTGAAGGGCGTCGAGTTCATCGCGGTCAACACCGACGCGCAGGCTCTGCTCATGTGTGACGCCGACGTGAAGATACATATCGGTGGCAAGATCACCAGAGGACTGGGCGCGGGGGCCAATCCTGAAGTGGGCCGTCAGGCGGCGGAGGAGAACCGTGACGAGCTGAGAGAGGCACTTAAAGGTGCGGACATGGTGTTCGTCACCGCAGGCAAGGGCGGCGGCACCGGCACCGGAGCCGCACCGGTCATTGCGGAACTCGCCCGCGAACTCGGAGCGCTCACGGTAGGGGTGGTCACCAAGCCCTTCACCTTCGAGGGTCGCAAGCGGGCCTCGCAGGCGGAACAGGGCATCGAGAACCTGAGCCGCAAGGTCGACACCCTGATCATCATCCCGAACGACCGCCTGTTGCAGGTGGTGGAGAAACGCACTTCCATCATCGAGGCCTTCAAAGTCGCTGACGACGTGCTGCGGCAGGGCGTCCAAGGCATCACCGACCTCATCACCGTGCCGGGGCTCATCAACCTGGACTTCGCCGATGTGCGCACCATCATGCGCAACGCCGGTTCGGCTCTCATGGGCATCGGTGTCGCGAGCGGCGAGAACCGGGGCGTAGAAGCGGCGCGCGCCGCCATCTCCTCTCCGCTCCTCGAATCGTCGATCGAAGGGGCCACCGGCATCCTCCTGAACATCACCGGCGGCACGGACATGGGCCTGTTCGAGGTCAACGAGGCGGCCGAGGTCATCGCGGGCGCCTCCCACGGCGAGGCCAACGTGATCTTCGGCGCCGTCATCGACGAGAGTCTGGGTGAGCAGATGCGGGTGACCGTGATCGCTACCGGATTCGACACCCGCGCGGTCATGCAGGCCGGTGCCGAGCAATCGGAGCCCGCCGCCGCCGAGGCTGCAGAAGAATCCCCGCTCGGCCTCGAGAAACCGCGGTTCGAGATGGACGACGACATACTCGAGATACCTGCGTTCCTGCGGGATAAAGACTAGCCCCGGGGTGGTGCCGTCGGCCGCTGGGAGGGACAACCTGGCTGCCCTCGAGCAGCAAATCGACCCGGCTGCCAGAGATCGGTTCGTGGTCGCGGCCCCGGCGTCGGTCCCTCTGGTCATCGCGAAGACTCCCGACCGGTTCGTGGTGGTCTTCACGACCAGTCTGCCCGTGGACGTGGCAGGTGCGGCGGGGGCGCCGTTCGATCTGCGGGTCGACCGGGGCACACCCCCGCATACAGGTGGAGGGGCCAATAGGTCACGGTTGCGTGCGGCCCTCGCTGCTCTGGCCAACACGTCGCCGCCGACGCTCGTGTCGCCCACTCAGGTCCACGGCGTGCGGGTGGTGGGGGCGGCCGAATACTCGAGCGGACAACAGGACTCCGGCTGCGACGGTCTTACCGTCCAGCCCCACCTCGACCGTGGGCTTGCCGCACTGCTGCTTTTCGCCGACTGTGTGCCCGTGGTCCTTCTGGGCGAGGTGGACGGCGCGGTGGTGCACGGGGGCTGGAAGGGTCTGCTGGGAGGCGTGGTCCAGCAAGGGGCCGCTGCCATGACGGCCCCACCGGGACTCGCGGTGATAGGGCCCAGCATCGGCCCCTGCTGCTACGAGGTGGGTGAGGAGCTGGCTCACGAGTTCGAGGCGCGATACGGGGAGGGGGTCGTCCATCCTGGGCGGCGACTCGATCTGTGGGAGGTCGCGACGCGTGCCGCCGGCGAGGTGGGTGTGCCGCGGGAGCGGGTGGTCAACCCACGGTTGTGCACGATGTGCAATCGCGACTTCTTCTTCTCGCACCGGGCCGACCCTGCCGGAGCGGGCCGGCACGGCGCCGTGCTCTGGTGCCCTGACAGGGACGAAGGCCCCGGGGGTGGAGTGAGCGCCGGATCTGAAAGAAGCTGACGCTTTCAGAGGGGAAATGCCCATCGACAGCGAACATCTCAGGAAGAACGTCGAGAACGCGATGGCGCGGATAGAGGCTGCGCGGACTCGTGGTGGCCGCGGGCAGCACGTCCGCCTGTTGGCCGCCACCAAGTACGTGTCGGTCGGTGACATGTCGGCGTTGGCAGATGCCGGCGTGCACCTGGTGGGTGAGAACCGGGCCGAAGAGCTCGAGTCCAAGTGGAGCGTGTGGGCTGAGCAGTTCGAGTTCCACTTCATAGGACACCTGCAGAGGCGGAAAGTACGGGACGTCATCGGGCGCGTCACCATGGTGCATTCGGTGGATTCGCTCAGGTTGGCGGAGGAGATGGACCGGCGCGCGACCGCGCCGATCGACGCTCTGGTGGAGGTCAATGTGAGTGGGGAAGAGAGCAAGTATGGTATCCTTCCGAGCGATGCGGAGGCTTTTCTGGAGCAGGCTCAGGCTTTCGAAGCCGTGCAGTTCAGGGGCTTCATGACCATGGCCCCGCTAGTGCGGGATCCGGAGGAAGCCCGCCCGGTGTTCCGGCAGATGCGGGAACTCCGGGACCGACTCGCTCCTCTTTTCACCCCCCGGTACTCACTCGATGAGCTTTCGATGGGGATGAGCAGCGATTACGAGGTAGCGGTCGAGGAAGGCGCGACGATCGTGCGGCTCGGCGGCACGCTCTTCGCCGGCACGCAAGGAGGGTGAGGAATGGCTTTGGGTGATGTATGGCACAAGACCCTGGTCTACTTCGGGATAGCCGAGGAGGAGGACCACTACGATGAAGAGACGCTCGCACCGCACGAGGAGTTGGAGCAATCCTACCGAGAGCGACCCAACGTGAAGAGGGTGGAACGCGATAATCGAGGCGGTAACCGTCGCCGCGCCAGCGCCTCGGTCGACTTCGACGATATCTACGCGAAGGACGACGCCTTCCGCAGCCAGCGGACCGCCGTCATCCGTCCGGTTCCGGCTCCGGTGGAAGCGCCCGCGGTGAAGGTGCATCTGGTGGTGCCCAAGAATTTCAACGACGCACAACTGATCGCCGACAAGTTCAAGGCCGAAGTCCCGGTGATACTGAATCTCCAGGGCTGCGAGACCGAACTGTCGAAACGACTGATCGACTTTGCCAGCGGACTCACCTATGCCCTCGACGGAGGGATGCAGCGAGTTGCAGACAAAGTCTTCCTCTTGACGCCCAAGAACGTTGAAGTGTCCGCCGAGGAGCGTCAGCGCCTTATGGAGAAGGGGTTCTTCAACCAGTTCTAGCCTCGAGAGCCGCCCTGGAGCCGGTCAATGGCCGCCCACGGGTAAGGAGACCGCCAAGAGAGTGACCAACAGCGCCGCGATCAACACCATCGGTGTCATCGGCACGGGGAACATGGGCGGTGCCCTGGTCCGTGGGCTTCTTGCCGGAGCCCCCGCTCACCTGGGGTTCCGGGTGTTCGATGCAGACTTTGGCCGCGCCCGATCCCTTGCCTCCCTGGACGAATCCAGGGTCAGCGTCGCCGCCGGGCTGGAAGAACTCGTCTCCGCCTGCGACCTGGTAGTCGTGTCGGTGAAGCCGCAGGATATCGCCTCGGTCTTGGGCGCGATCTCGGGTCATCTCCGAGCCGGGAACGATGGTGGTCTCGACCGCGGCCGGCGTCACTTTGGAGAGACTGCGCGCCGCCCTGGGTCCGGAGGCCACGCTGTACCGCATCATGCCGAATCTGGCCGTTGCCGTGCGCGAAGGCGTGGTAGCGCTCGCTGCCGAGGCCGATGCCGACCAGGCTTCCACCGCAGAACTGCTGTCGCTCTTCTCCTGCCTGGGGAGTGCTCAGGTGCTGGCCGAGCACTACTTCGACGTCGTCACCGCCGTGTCCGGCAGCGGACCGGCTTTCCTGGCGGTCGTGTTGGAAGCTCTCGAGGACGGCGCGGTGCGCTCCGGGTTACCCCGGGACGTTGCCCGGGTGTTCGTGCGCCAGATGGCCACGGGGACCGCACGCATGCTCATGGACACACCTGGGTCAGCAGCCGATCTCAAAGACATGGTGTCGTCCCCGGGGGGCACCACCATGGCCGGGCTTGCCGTCTTGGAGGATCAAGGAGTACGGGGTGCCCTTCTCCGGGCGGTAGAAGCGGCCACGGAACGGGGTAGGCAGCTATGAGGGGCATGGCGGCCGTGACGGCGCAGCCCGCGCCTGTGGGAAGGGCGTCATGAGCTTCGTCGTCGCCCTCATCCGTGTCTACTACTGGCTGATCATCGTCCGGATCCTTCTCTCGTGGATCCCCCTTCCCGAGAACGATATCGTGCGCATGTTCTATCGATTCATATACGATGCCACCGAACCCTACTTGGGTCTGTTCAGGCGTTTGATCCCGTCCCTGGGCAGGAAGGGAGGCATGGGCTTCGACTTCAGCCCCATCCTTGCCATCTTCGTGCTCTACATCATCGAGAACCTGGTGAGAAGGACTCTGTAGCGTGGACACAGGAGGAGCCGTGAAGCTTACCCCCCTCGATATCCGGCATAAGGAGTTCCGGCGCGCGATGCGTGGCTACTCTGATGAGGAGGTCGACGTCTTCCTCGACGAGGTGGCCGACGAATTCGAGCGCCTGTTCCAGGAGAACATGGAGCTCCGCGAGCGCGTCGAGCAACTCGTAGAACAGGTGCACCAGTATGAGCTTCTGAAGGAGACGCTCCAGAAGACGCTCGTGTCCGCTCAGCAGCAGTCCGACGAGATGCGCGCCAATGCGCGCAAAGAGGCAGAGTTGATCATCAAGGACGCCGAGATCAAGGGCCGCGATCTACTGGGCGAATCGTACGTAGAGAAGCAGCGGGTGCAGCAGAGCCTCACTCAACTCAAGCAGGTCGAAGAAGACTTCAAGTTCAAGTTCCGCTCCCTCTTGGAAGCCCACATAGGTCTGCTTTCGAAAGAAGCGGAGGCGGGGGGGCGTCGAGAGTCCCACAGCCCGGTCCCCGCCCGCGAATCAGGGCAGGATTCGGCGGCCGCGATAGCGTCGCCGAGTGATGAGGTGGAGTACATCGGACTCAAGGAGCCTCCGACAAGGGCCGACTTCCTGCAGGACTTGGAGCGGGAGGCCGGAGGGCGTGAAGCAGAGATCGTGCCTCAGGGTCTGAATGAGCTTGAGACTGGTGTGGAGCCCGAACAGGAGAAGCAGGCGTTCGAGGCAGAAGAGGCGCCTGAATCTCAACCAGAACTTGAGGTCGAAGAGGTATCGACGTCTGAAGAAGAATCTCATCCTGAAGGAGAGGCTGAGGGATCCGGGGCCGACAGGGCGGAAGGCGCAGTAGCCGCGGTAGTCGATGACGCCACCCCGGTCCCTGCGCCCGCCGGGGAGCCGGCGGGCGCAGAGGATGAAGCCGCAGAGTCGGAAGCGGGGCAGAGAGACTCCTCGGTGCGACGCTTCTTGTTCGGGCGTAAGGACAGGCCGTCCGATGAGAGCGATTTCTTTGATGGGCCGGAGGATCGAGACTTCCAGTGGTGAGGTTCCGCAGCGCCTGCATTGGAGCGCGCGGCTTCGCGACGCTTCAGAGGAGGCGGTCCAGGCGGACTCCATAGGCATGCGGCAGGCCGATGGAGAGATCCTGGTGGGATTCCGGGTAAGCCCATCCGCGAAGAAGACCCGGGTCCTTGGGCGCTACGGCGAGCGGATCAAAGTGCAGGTGAGCGCCCCGCCTGAGCACGGCAAGGCCAACAGCGAGCTCGTGGCTGCGGTGTCGGGCTGGCTGGACCTGCCTCCCGGTTGCGTCGGCATCCGTTCTGGGCATAAGAGCCAGGACAAGCTGCTTTCGTTCAAAGGGGTAGAAGAAGCTCAACTGCGCGAGATCTTGGAGAGGTTGGTCGACTCGACGTCAAGACGACAGGAGCGTGGCGACCATGGATAGAGACGCGTTACGCGATAGGCTCCTCGACGAGCGGGGGCGTTTGTTGCGGGAGATAGAATCGCTGGAAGGAGATCTGGCGGACCCGGTGCCCGAGATCTCCGAGGAGAACCATCATCGGTTGCATATGGCAGAGACGGCCGCATTCACCCTCGACCGCCAGATGGAACTGACGCTCGAGGAGAACGCACGTCATGTGCTCGGCCACATCGACCGAGCGCTCGAGAAGTTGGAGAACGGCACCTACGGCATCTGCGATTCTTGCGGCAAGAATATCGACGCGGGCAGGTTGAAGGCGGCCCCGTATGCGGGCTTGTGCATCGATTGCCAGCGTAGAGAAGATCGGGGGATGTGAGCGACGGCGTGCAGAGCTCCGTCATGGACGAACGTGATGCGACCGTGATCGCGTCTGGCAGGGTGCGGTGGGAGGTGGTCGCGGGTCTGGCAGTCCTTGTGCTAGCCCTCGACCTCGCTACCAAGCGGATGGTCCAGAGCGCCTTCGCCATCGGGGAAAAGAAGGACATCCTCCCCTTCTTCGGGCTGCAGTACCACGTCAATGACGGTGCTGCGTTCGGGCTCCTCTCCGGGAGGCAGACGTTCATTCTGGCCGGCGTGGCGCTGGCCCTGATCGCTATCCTCGTGTTCATCTTCCTCGATCGCCGCCTTATGACTGCAATCGGGGGCGGCCTGCTCGCCGGGGGGAGTCTGGGCAATCTGGTCGAACGCCTGGCGTACGGCCGGGTCACCGACTTCCTCCAGCTGCCCCACTGGCCCACGTTCAACGTGGCCGACATGTTCATCGTGGCGGGCATCCTGGTCATGGCGTCCACCCTCATCCGTGATTCCGCGGGTGGTCCTCGGCAGGACACTCCCCCCGAGGGATGAACGGGAGACCTTCAGATGAACATGGCTTTGCGGTCACCGGCTCCGAGGAGGGAGTGCGGTTGGACGTGTTCCTCGGCGGCAAGGAGCCCGTCGGCAGCCGCTCTCAAGCCTCCATCCTGATCGATCAAGGGGCGGTGGAAGTGAACGGGCGCAGGCGTCCGAAGAGCTTCCGCCTGGCTGAGGGGGATATTGTCCGCCTGATCATCGCCCCGGAAGTAGTTACCCGGTCGCACGCGCCCGCTCGTCCGGTGCCCGTCATCTACGAGGATGAGTGGCTCCTGGTGGCCGACAAACCCGCGGACATGGTCGTCCACCCGGCCAGAGGCCACGACTCCGACACCTTGGTCGATGCGCTACGCGACCACGGCCTGGCCGGAGGAGAAGAGTTCCGGCCCGGAATCGTGCACCGTCTGGACAAGAACACCAGCGGACTGCTGGTGGTGGCCAAGGACGTTGCGATACACCGGGAATTGCAGCAGATGATCCGCCGGCGCTTGGTCGACAGACGCTATCTGGCTTTGGTGCACGGTGATATCTCCGCACCTACCGGCACTATCGAGGCACCCATCGGCCGCGACCCCCAGCGGCGAAAGAACATGGCGGTGGGTGGATCGGCGGCGCGCCAGGCAGTGACCCATTTCTCGATGATCGAGCGCTTCGGGCTGTTCACGCTCGTAGAAGCAAGGCTGGAGACGGGGCGGACCCACCAGATCCGGGTGCACTTCCTGGCGATCGGGCATCCCGTGGTGGGCGACCCTACCTACGCCCGGCGTGACGCCCTCGGCCTTGGTCGCCAGTTCCTGCACAGCCACCGGTTGAGGTTCCGCCATCCGAGCACCGGTCTGGAACTCGACCTCAGCTCTCCGTTGCCGCCCGACCTGGCGGCAGGGCTCGCCTCGCTTCGGGACGAGAGTCCGCTCTAGGCCTCCGCGCAGAGTGTACCGGGGCGCCGCGCCGCACCCCGCCTGCGTAGCTGTTGCCCGCGCTCCAGCGCTCGACCGCCCTCACAGAAGAAAGGCGGCCGCCGCTCCGCCCAGGAGCACGACCCACAGCATGTCGATGCGGGCGACCAGGGCGCCGAAGGCTGCGAGGGCAAGCGCCACGGCGATGGGACTCCAGGGCGCAGCGAGCGCAAAGAGATAGGTGGTGCCCACCAAGAGTCCCGCGAACGACACCAGCGCGCCGTGAAGACCGCGCTGTATGATCGGAGAACTCTCCAGCCAGTCGAGTGAGCCGGCAGTGGCGAAGAGGATCGCGAGTGGAGGGGTGAAGATGGCGATGGTGGCCACGAGCGCCCCCGTGAGGCCTTGAACGTGGTAGCCGATGAACGTGGCGGTGATGAATATGGGCCCCGGTGTCACCTGTCCAAGAGCGATACCGTCCATGAGGGTCGCAGTTGACATCCAGCCATGGGTGCCCACGATGTCGTGCAGAAGAAGCGGAATCAGGCCGTATCCCCCTCCGAAGGCCAGTGCCCCCACTTTGGCCATGACGATGCCGAGGGCGAATAGCTTGGCCTTCCACAGTGCGAGGAGTGCGAGCCCCGCGGCCAACGCCACAAGGGTGATGAGGGCCGGCGTCTGGAGGCGCAGTGCGTGGCGCGGGCCGATGCCAACGTCAGGAGGCCGGTGCGGACGGTCGCGGTAGAGGAGCGGGGCCACGAGCATGGAGGCAAGGATACCGAGCGCGGGGCTGCCTCCTGTGGCCAGGAACAGGGCCATCGCGCCTGAGAGCAGGAGGTCTCGGACCCCTACGATCGTCCGGCGGCCGAAGTCCAGCGCCGCGAACGCGATCAAAGCCACCACTACCACCTTGAGGCCGCTCATGATCGAGACCACGGTGCCCACGCCGCCGAATCGTCCGTAGGCGATCGAGAGTGCGAGCATGAGCACGAAGGCAGGAAGGCCGAGCCCTAAGAAACAGGCGACCGCGGCCAGGGCCCCGCGCACACGCAGCCCGGTGAAAGCAGCGACCTGCAGCGCCGTAGTCCCCGGGATCGACTGACAAAGCGCCACTCCGCGAGAGAACTCTCTATCCGAGATCCATTGCCTTTTCTCGACGGCCAAGAGTCGTATATACGGGACTATGGCGGGGCCACCGAAGGCCGATACGCCCAAACGTAGGAAGCTCACGAACATCGCGGCCGTGGTCGGCCGACGATCTGGATGCGTCACTCGTGTCCTCTCTGCCCGACGGACTCGGCCTGCGTTCGTGTCTTATGCACAAGAATATCTGCTGAAGAGACGCAGCGCACTGGGACGCCGTCGGCGCGCGAGTTCAGGATGCCGTATCGGACGACTCGAAGCTCGAAGGCGACTTCGGCTCCGGGCCCGAGCCAAGACTCTGGAGCATGACCTTCAGGGTCTCCACCTCGGTGGTGAGATGCTCAAGAAGCACCTCGGCCTTCATATTCACTGCGTAATCATTCTCGGCGCGCAGACGGTCGCGTGCCTCCAGCCGGGATTGGCTCATCATGATGACAGGAGCCTGGATAGCGGCCAAGCACGAGAGCACGAGGTTCAGGAGGATGAAAGGATAGGGATCCCAACGGAGGGAGAGAGCCGCCGTATTGACCGCGATCCAGACACCCAGTACGACCGTGAAGCCGATGATGAAACGCCAGCTGCCGGCGACGGCCGCAAGACGGTCTGCCATCCTTTCGCCAAGCGTGAGGCGCTCTTCGCGCAGCTCGTTCGTGTTGCGCGCGGCGCGGTGGGAGAGTGCGGCCAGCACCTGTTTCTCGAGTCCCAGAGCCCGAGGGAAGCGGCTCCTGGAAGCGCTGGGCTGCGGCTGTTCCACTGTCGGTTCTCCTTCGGTCATGGTCTGGGTCGCCCAGGCGGATATGTGGAGGGGGTCCGATGTCTGCTACGGCTGCTTGGCCACTCCGCCGTCTTCCGCCGGGGCGAAGCCCCGGCGCAAGGTGTTCTCAGTGACGACCCGAGGCTCCATGAACTGCAGGAGGTAGTCTGGTCCTCCCGCCTTGGACCCCACCCCGCTCATCCTGGAGCCGCCGAAGGGTTGACGGCCGACCATGGCTCCGGTGATGCCGCGATTGACGTAGAGATTGCCCACTCGGAAGTCACGGTAGGCATGACTGATGTTCCGGGGGGTGCGTGAGTAGAGTCCGCCGGTGAGTCCGTATTCGCTGTCGAGCGCCACGCCCAGCGCCTCGTCAAAATCGCGAGCGCGCATGACCGAGAGCACCGGCCCAAAGATCTCCTCTTGAGCGATGATGCTGCGCGCGGGGACGTCGACGAAGATGTGGGGCCCGACGAAGTAGCCGTCGCCGGGCGGGGCCGAGGGGGCCAGCGCCGGTTCCGCCTCGGAGCGTCCCACTTCGATGTATCGCGTGACCTTGCGTAGAGCCGCCTCGTCGATCAACGGTCCGACTCGGGTGCCCGGATCTACCGGGTCTCCCACGCTGAGACTGGACGCCGCTCCCACGAGACGAGTGACGAATTCATCATAGAGGTCCCCGACGACCACCACCCGGCTGCAGGCCGAGCACTTCTGTCCTGAAAAACCAAAGGCCGAGGCAACCACTCCTTCTACGGCCGCGTCGACATCGGCGTCGGCATCGACGATGATGGCGTTCTTGCCGCCCATCTCCGCCACCACGCGTTTGATGTTGCGCTGTCCCGGCCTGACGACGGCCGCCTCGCGGAGGATGTCGAGTCCGGTCTCGCGACTCCCGGTGAAGGCGAGCAGGTCCACCTCCGGGTGCTTCACCAGGAAGGCCCCCACCTCGGATCCGGGGCCCGGCAGGTAAGCGAGCACCCCTGCGGGGAGACCGGCTTCCCTGAAGATGTCGGCCAACTCCCAGGCGATCAGCGGGGTGGCGTTCGCCGGCTTCATGATCACGGTGTTGCCGGCGACGAGCGCCGCGGAGGTCATGCCTGTGAGAATAGCGAGCGGGAAGTTCCACGGAGCGATGACCGCCGCCACGCCCCGGGGTTCGTAGAAGAGCACGTCGGTCTCGCCGGGTACGTCGGAGAGTCGGCGGAAGCCCCCGAGCCGGTGCATCTCGCGGCCGTAGTACTCGAGAAAATCGATGGCTTCCGCCACGTCGGCGTCGGCCTCTCTCCAAGTCTTGCCTGCTTCGAGTATCTCTAGAGCAGCCAGTTCGAAGCGGCGGCGCCGGGCGAGGTCCGCCGCACGGAACAGCACTTCGGCGCGACGCTTGGGTGGGGTGTCGCGCCAAGAGGGGAACGCCCGTCGCGCCACGGTCACGGCCTCCTCGGCCTCGACGATGCCTGCGGAGGCCGCGGTGCCCAAAGCCTGCGACGGATCGGCCGGGTTGACCGAGGTTATGACGCGATCGGTCTGGACCTCTCGATCGTCAATGAGTAGGGACCGGTGAACGCCCAACGAGGTTCTAACGCGGGCCAGGGCGCGCTCCATCTGCGTGCGGTTGAACTCCCTGGAGAAGTCCGTGCTCGCCACGTTCTGGAACGGCCCTGGTGCCTCCGGGTCGGTCGCGTGTATGTCCAGTCTGACCGTAGGGATGGACCCCAGCTCGGGTGTGGGCAGCGGGGCCGAGAGCAGACGTTCGCGATCGGCCCCCTCGACGAAGGTGCGACGCAAGAACGATTCGTTGGCCGTGTTCTCAAGGAGTCGACGCACCAGGTAGGCCATCCCCGGGACGACCCGCCCGACAGGGGTGTACTCGCGGAGCCGCAGGCCCATGGAGAGGATCGCGTGCTTGACCGGTTCGGCCATGCCGTGCAGCATTTGGAGTTCCAGGATGGAGTCCGGCAGTCCCGCGGTCCTGACGGCCGCCAATGCGGCGGCGATGCTCCGTATGTTGTGCGTCCCCAAGGCCAGGTGGACGGACTCGTGTTCCCCTACAAGGAGACGGGTGAGGTGTTCGAACTGGGCGTCCGTGTCGTCTTTCGACGTGAACACCGGTATGGGCCAATGTTGCTGCTTTGCGATCACGGTCTCGTAGTCCCAGTAGGCTCCCTTGACCAGCCGCACGGTGAGGGGGGCGCCGCGTCGACGCGCAAGATCGAGCAAACGGCGCAGGTCTCGTTCCGAATCACGCAGGTACGATTGGACGACCACCCCGAAGTGAGGATATCCGCGGAAGTCCTCTTCCATCAGGAGGTCTTCGAAGACGGCGTAGGTGAGGTCGCGATAGCGGAACTGTTCGAGGTCGAGGTTGAGGAACACGCCCGCATCCACCGCCACCTCGAAGAGTGGTCTCAATTGCTCGATGAGGGCCTTCTTCGAACCTTCGAAATCGATGGGGTCGATCTGCGAGTAGAGCGATGTTGCCTTGAGGGACACGTTCACCCGGGGGAGAGGCCCCCAGGGTGCCTCATCCAGTAGCGGGTCCGCCGGCCAGGCGGCGATCTCCCGTGGGAGGGTGTGGAGGAGATCGAGGTATCGGCGCTGGTACTCGCGCGCCTCGTCGGCACTGAGTGACGCCTCGCCGAGCACATCGAGGGTGAAGGCCATCCGCTCCTTCCTGAGCTTGAGCAGGACGGGGAGGGCGGCCTGCGCGTCCGTGCCCGCGATGAAGCGTTCGGCCATCAAGTGGATGTTGTGACCTATGGCCTTGGCAGCGATGGCGGTGGTCAGGTGCCCGGGTGACGCGGCCTTCAACCCCCACCGCAGCGGTGCCGGTAGCTCACCGCTTGGATCGTCGAAGTAGTCCTGCAGGTGCAGAGCCACCTGGTCGGCAGACGTCAGGGTGGGGAAGACGTCGACGAAGCGAAAGAGCTGCACTTTGAAGGCCTCGTCGCGCATGGCCCATTCCATGGCCTGGCCTTGCCACCAATCCGCTCTGAAGATCGAGGGCCGCTGGTCGGCGATCTTGGAGAATATCTCTCGTCCGATCTCCTTGGTCTGGACCTCCTGGGCCGAAGCTTCCGGAGCCGTGAGCACCATGACCGCCTCCATATCTCGCGTCGTCGTGCGCCCCGAGCGTCGGGGAAATCCTCAAGGCGCCCAGGGCTCTCTACCCTGAAGTGGGCCGATATCAACGTGATAGACTCGGCCGCCATGGAACGGAACGCTCCGAACCCCGCTGCCATCGCGTTCTTCGACCTTGATGGTACGTTGGTCGTCGGGCAGACACAACGCCTTCTGGTGTCGTATATGCGCCGTCGAGGCCTGGTGGGCATAGGGTTCTTGTTGGCGGTCGGGCTCTGGTTCGCTGCGTATCGGCTGGGCATGGTGAAGGCCACCGATGGTGCGCGGGAGCGGGCGGCCGGATTGATGCGCGGGCGCTCCGTGGAAGAGGTGGCGGCACTCATGGATACGTTCACGAGGGAGGAGCTGGTGCCTCGGCTTCACGACGGGGCGGTGACTGCCTTGCAGGCCCACCAAGATCGGGGCGACGAGGTGGTGATCGTGTCTGCGGCGCTCATGCCGGTGGTCGAAGGCCTGGCCCGCCACCTGCGCGTGCGCTCCTGTGAAGGCACCAGGCTGGTTGTGCGAGACGGGGTGTTCACGGGGGAGGTGTCCGGCAGGGCCCTGTATGGTCCGGAGAAGGCTCGGGCTGCGCGGCGGATCCTCGAGGAACGGGGTGTGGATGCAGCGGCGTGCTCGGCCTATGCAGATCACGAGACCGACGTGGAGCTCCTGGAACTCGTGGGGCATGCGGTAGCGGTGAACCCGCGACGCGGCCTTGCGGCGGTCGCGAAGGAACGCGGCTGGCGGGTAATGCCCTGAGGATATGTGGTGGAAGGCGTCGCCGCCACAGGGTGGTGGGGCATGCGAATGGGCGGAGTGGGGTAAGAGAGAGCGCACTGACGAAAGGTGAAGGCTTCATGACCGAGATCGACCAGCTGGCTGTCCGAACCATACGCGTACTGGCAATCGAAGGGGTCGAGAAGGCCGGGTCTGGTCACCCGGGGATGCCGCTCGGATCGGCCCCCATGGCCCACGTGGTCTGGTCGCGCCACCTCAAGTTCGACCCCCAGGACCCCGATTGGCCGGACAGAGACCGCTTCGTGCTGAGCGCCGGTCATGGCTCCATGCTTCTCTACTCCCTGCTGCATCTCGCCGGCTATGACCTCTCGATAGACGACTTGAAGCATTTTCGTCAATGGGGCAGCCGCACGCCCGGCCACCCGGAGAACGGGCTCACGCCCGGGGTGGAAGTGACAACCGGCCCTCTTGGCCAGGGTTTCGCCAACGGCGTGGGTATGGCTGTGACCGAGGCCTTTCTGGCGGCCACGTTCTCTCCCGGGCGCGAACTCGTGGACCACTACGTCTACGCCATCGTCAGCGACGGCGACATGATGGAGGGAGTCGCCTCAGAAGCAGCTTCGCTGGCGGGTCACCTGGGTCTCGGCCGGCTGATCTACCTCTACGACGACAACCACATCTCCATCGAGGGTTCCACCGATCTGGCTTTCACCGAGGACGTAGGAGCCCGCTTCGAAGCGTACGGTTGGCACGTGCAACGGCTACCCGACGGGAACGACCTCGAGGCTATCGACCGGGCCGTGGGGGCCGCGCGTGAGGTGCAGGACAAGCCTTCGCTGATCATCGTGCGCACTCATATCGGCTACGGGAGCCCCCACAAGCAGGATTCGGCGGAGTCGCACGGATCTCCGCTCGGCGCGGAAGAGGTGGAGCTCACCAAGAAGGCACTGGGCTGGACCTACGACGAGCCTTTCTTCGTGCCTGATGAGGTGCGCGACTTCTACGCCGGCGTGGCGGCCCGAGGCGTGGCGGCACACGAAGCCTGGAAGGCACGCCTGGAGGACGCCCGGGGGCGCGATCCGGAGGCGACGGCCGGATTCGAGCGGGCGTTGGCAGGTGATCTTCCCGCCGGTTGGGAGGATCGCCTCCCGTCGTTCGGACCCGACACCGAGCCCATGGCCACTCGTGCGGCCTCGGGCAAAGTGCTGAACGCGGTGGCCGCCGCCATACCTACCTTGATCGGCGGCTCGGCCGACCTGGCGCCCTCCAACAACACCGCGCTCAAGGAGTGCGGCGAGGAGGCGTGCGGCGACTTCCAAGAGGGCTCCTGGGGAGGGCGCAACATGCACTTCGGGGTGCGCGAACACGCCATGGGTTCGATGCTCACCGGGATGGCACGTCACGGGGGCGTACTCCCGTACGGAGGCACCTTCCTGATCTTCTCCGACTACATGCGCCCGGCGATCCGGCTGGCCGCCCTATCGCGGGCGCGCGTCATCTACGTCTTCACGCACGACAGTGTGGGTCTGGGCGAGGACGGGCCCACCCACCAGCCGGTGGAGCACCTGGCCGCTCTCCGGGCGATCCCGAACCTGGTGGTCCTGCGTCCGGCCGATGCCAACGAGACCGTGTCCGCCTGGAAGGTCGCGCTGGAGCGCCGTGACGGCCCCGTCGCCTTGATCTTGAGCCGGCAGAACCTGCCGGTCCTCGATCGCAGGCGGTATGCTCCGGCGGCGGGACTCGAACGAGGGGCCTACGTGCTGGCCGAAGCCACCGGCGGTGCTGGAGCGCTGGAAGCGATCCTCCTGGCGAGTGGCTCGGAGGTGCAGGTGGCCCTGGCTGCGCGCGAGACGTTGGAGGCGGAAGGGCTGGGAGTGAGGGTCGTGTCCATGCCCAGCTGGGAGCTCTTCGAGGAGCAGGACGCATCCTATCGGGAAGAGGTCCTCCCCCTCCACGTGCCGGTGCGCGTGGCCGTCGAGGCGGCGGCATCCTTCGGCTGGGAGCGTTGGGTAGGTGACCGCGGGTCGGTGGTCGGCATCGACAGGTTCGGCGCGTCGGCGCCCGGAGCCGTGGCGTTGGCCAATCTGGGCATAACGAGCGAGAACGTGGTGGAAGCGGTTCGGAGGGCGCGGAGCGCCCGGACAGGAGAACACACAGCATGAAAGGCAACCCGCTGACCCGACTCCAGGAGTTCGGCCAGAGCGTGTGGTACGACAACATCAGCCGCGACCTGCTGCATGGGGGCGGTCTGAAGAAGATGGTGGAGGAGGACGGGGTGGTAGGTCTCACCTCCAATCCCAGTATCTTCCAGAAGGCCATCGCGGAGAGCGACGACTACGACGAAGCGGTTGCGGCTCTGGTGGCCGCCGGCACGAGTGCCGAAGACATCCTCGATACGCTCATGGCAGAGGATGTGGCCATGGCGGCCGACCTGCTGCACTCTACCTTCGAGCGCACGCATGGGGTGGACGGCTGGGTGAGCATCGAAGTCGCTCCCTCCTTCGCCCGCGACACCGAGGGCACGATCGCCGAGGCGCACCGCCTCCGCGCGCTGGTGGACAGGCCCAACGTGCTGGTGAAGGTACCGGCGACGGCCGAGGGCGTGCCTGCGATCGAACGTTTGATCGCCGACGGGGTGAGCATCAACGTGACCCTTATCTTCTCGATCGAGCGCTACCGCGAGGTGATGGGTGCGTATTTCGGCGGCCTGGAGAAGCTCATCGCCCGCCGGGAGGGAGGGGAAGAGTTGCCCGAGCCCCGAACGGTGAGGAGCGTTGCCAGCTTCTTCGTGAGCCGCGTGGACACGCTGGTGGACAAGAAGTTGGAGCAGGCGGCGGAGGCGGCCGACGGTCCGCGCCGGGAACGTCTGCTCGGTCTGCGGGGCGGCGCGGCCGTGGCCAACGCCAAACTGGCCTACCAAGCCTTCCTCGAGACGTTCTCCGGCCCGCGCTGGGAGAGGTTGTCGAGTGCGGGAGCCTTGGTACAGAGGCCTCTGTGGGCGAGCACCAGCACCAAGAACCCCGAATACAGCGACGTGCTCTACGTCGATGAACTCATCGGTCCGGACACGGTGAACACTATGCCTCAGAACACTCTGGACGCCTTCCGGGATCACGGCACGCCGGCCGAGACCATCACCCGAGACGTGGACGCGGCCCGAGAACACATGGACGCGCTCGCTGAGGCCGGCATCGACATGGCCGACGTGACCCGGCAGCTCGAGGTGGAGGGAGTCAAGGCCTTCGCCGATTCCTTCGACTCGGTGCTCGAGACCGTCCGCGAGAAACGGAAAGGCTTGGTGGCGGGGGCCTAGGCCGGGCCGGCCGACCGCCTTGACCGCATGCTGATGAGCGCCCAGCGATTCGTGGAGAACCCCTTCAGGGCGGGTATGCGTCTGCGTAGAACGCCGCCCTCCGCTTCGATGGTGGTGCTGGGCGTGGCCGGAGACCTGTCCCGACGCAAGCTCTTGCCCTCCCTGTACAGGCTCTACTCCCAGGGACATCTGCCGGCGAGCTGCGCGATCGTGGGAGTGGCCCGTCGGGACTGGGACAGAGCGGCGTTCCAGAAGATGGTCCGAGAGGCACTGGATGAGTACGCGGGTATGCCTGTTGACGAGCACATGTGGGAGGGCTTCGCTGAGAATCTGTACTTCTGCTCGGCCGATCTCGGCAGCGGAGACGCCTACGCCCGCTTGGACAACGAACTAGAGGACATCGACAAGTCACACGTGCATACCGGGAACCGCCTCTACTACCTGGCCGTGCCGCCGAGCACGTATCTAGAGGTGATCTACGGTCTTGGAGAACTGGGCTCCTCCGAGCGCCACGGCGGGTGGACCCGCATCGTAGTGGAGAAACCTTTCGGCCATGATCTGGAGAGCGCACGTGTCCTTAACACGGCGCTCGCGAGGTGGTTCCAGCGAGGAGCAGGTGTTCAGGATCGACCACTATCTGGGCAAGGAGACGGTCCAGAACATACTGGTCTTCAGGCTCGCTAACGCCATCTTCGAGCCTCTGTGGAACAGCCGCTACGTGGATCACGTGCAGATCACCGTGGCCGAGGAGATCGGCATCGAGCAGCGGGGCGCCTACTACGAAGAGGCGGGCGCGGTCAGAGACATGATCCAGAATCACGTGCTGCAACTGCTGGCGTTGGTCGCCATGGAGCCCCCCATCACTTTCTCGGCCGGACCGGTCCGGGATGAGAAGGTCAAGGCGCTGATGGCCCTGCGCCCGCTGAGGGGCCGCAAGGTGGACGAGGCCGTCGTGCGGGGTCAGTACACCGCCGGGCTTTCGCACGGTGAGTCTGTGCCCGGGTATCTGGAGGAGAAGAACGTGTCCCCCGATTCCACCACGGAGACCTACGTTGCTATGAAGGTGTTCGTGGACAGCTGGCGCTGGGCGGGCGTGCCCTTCTATTTGCGCACCGGCAAGCGTCTGCCGAAAAGGGCGTCAGAAGTGGCCATCCAGTTCAAGCGGCCGCCGCTGCCCCTCTTCGGCGAGATGGTGGCGGCGGAGACCGATCCGAACGTCCTAGCCATCCACATCCAGCCTGACGAAGGGCTCACCTTGAAATTCGCGTCCAAGGTGCCCGGGCCGACAGTACACGTACACTCGGTCAACATGGACTTCAACTACGGGTCGTCGTTCGGCGCGCGGAGCGCCGACGCATACGAGCGTTTGCTGCTCGACAGCCTTTTGGGCGATTCCACCCTGTTCGCCCGCGCGGATGGGGTGGAGGTGGCCTGGTCGTTCGTGGACGGCATCATCGACCGGTGGCATGACCCCGATGCTCCGCCTATCCACACCTACGAGTCTGGGAGCTGGGGCCCCGAAGCAGCGGAACAACTCATCGACGCCGACGACCGGGAATGGAGACGTCTGTGATCAATTCCGAGGGCACCCTGGCCGACCTCGAATACACTCTGGGGAGTTCTCGCCGGATCCGTCTGCGCGACGCCGAGAAGGAACTCCGCGATCTGTGGGAGACGGCATCGAGGGAGGCGGAACGCAAGGGCCAGGAGGGAGTCCTGCGGCTGCGTGAGTTCAATCTGGTCGTCTACGCGAAGGGCGACGCCATCGCGGAGCGTGTGAGCCTGGTGATAGCGAGGTTGGCACAGAGACACCCGGCGCGGGCCATCATCCTTCTCGATGTTGGGGCGGAGGGACACGGGGAGGGGGCCACGGATGCGTGGGTGAGCGCCGCCTGTTACCTGACACCACAAGGTGAGCGCCACGTCTGCTGGGAGCAGGTGACGATCCCGGCCTGGGGCAAGGCGACGAATCTGCTCGATACGACGGCCATGCCGGTCCTGGTGCCGCATCTCCCCACGGTGCTCTGGTGGCCGGGTCAGCCTAACTTCTCAGGGGACGTATTCCGTCGGCTCGGCGACGTCTCGAATCTCTTGGTGGTCGACTCTGCCGGGTTCACCAATGCCGTGGCGGGCTTGTGCGCTTTGGCCGACGTGGTGCGCAACGAGTCTCGCAACTACAACGTGAACGATCTGAACTGGGGCCGTCTCACAGTATGGCGGGAGATGCTCGCCGACCTGTTCGACGATCCCCAGCGGCTCCCGCTCCTGGAGAACGTGACATCCGTGAAGGTCGTGTATGGGGCGGAGGACACGTACGAACGGGTCGACCGGACCCGAGGGCCGGCCGCCGCCCGCGCCGCCCTGCTGGTGGGTTGGTTGGGATCGCGGCTCGGGTGGGAGCCCGGACGGGGTGGCTGGGTGGTCGAGGGAGACCACGCGCGGGTCGCGTTCCGCGACCCCGCCCGCGACGATGCCGAGGTGCAGATCGACCTGGAGTCCAAAGTGCTACCCGACTCCGTGCCGGGAGGGCTGGTCTCGTTGGAGATCACCTTCGATCAGGCCGGACGGGGGACGGGCTCCCCGTCGTGAAACGGGTAGCGTGAGCATCCGCAGGATGGGCGAATCGTGTATGTGTGAGTCGCGGGTGGAGCGGCCGGGGTTGGAGGTGGCCACGCGCACCGTCGACATCACTCCCGTTCCCGAGGACCGCCTGCTTGCGGAAGAACTGGACCAGCTCGGCCCCGACCGCGTGTTCGAGGAGACCCTGCGTCTGGCTGCGACTCTCCTTCGCCTTCCCGGCGGCGACCTTCTGGTCTCGTCAGCCACACTCGACTCCTGAGCAGCCGCCGGTGTTAGAATCCTTTCGCACCTCCACCCGGAACGCGTAAGGGAGGCTCCGCTATGTCGGCTGACGATCAGAGTGCTGTCGCAGGCGGTCCGGCCGGCAAGATCCTTCTCGACGGCGAGCGACTGCAGCGCACCCTCGTGCGCATGGCTCACGAGATCGCCGAGCAGGACCCCGACGTGGGCGCCATGGCCTTGGTAGGCATCCAGCGCCGGGGGGTGGAACTCGCCGAGCGTCTTGCCTCGCACCTCGAGGAGTTCTACGGCGCGCGGCCGTCCACGGGTGCCATCGACATCACCTTCTACCGCGACGACTACGACACCCGCGGGCCGGCGTACGACCAGCCGGTGGTGCACTCGACGTCGCTCCCTTTCGACGTCCAGGGACGGCGCATCGTACTGGTGGATGACGTGCTGTTCACCGGGCGGACGATCCGGGCGGCGATAGAGGCCCTGTTCGACTACGGCCGGCCGGCGGCCATCCAGCTCGCCGTGCTGGTGGATCGCGGTCACCGGGAGTTGCCCATCCGACCCGACTTCGTAGGGAAGAACGTGCCCACCAGCCGCTCGGAGCGCGTGAACGTGAGCCTGGCCGAGATCGACGGGCACGACGAGGTGAGGTTGGAGCATCCGAGGGATTGAACGACCGGGGCCGCCCAGAGAGGCCGAAAGGAGACTCACGCATGCACCTCATCTCCATAGATGACCTCTCGGTCAGCGATGTCGAGGGTCTGTTCCGACTGAGCGACGGATTCCTCGAGGTGGCGTCACGGCCCATCAAGAAGGTCCCCACACTGCGCGGGCGCACGCAGATCAACCTGTTCTTCGAGGCTTCCACGCGCACGCTCACGTCGTTCGAGCTGGCCGGCAAGCGCCTCTCCGCCGACGTCGTCAACATCAAGGCGTCGGGCTCCAGCGTGTCGAAAGGGGAGAGTCTCAAGGACACCATACTCACCCTTGAGAGCTACCGCCCCGATATCCTGGTCATGAGACACGATCGCGTGGGAGCGTGTCGCATGGCTACTCGATACACCAACGCCTCCGTGGTCAACGCGGGCGACGGAGCCGGCGAGCATCCCACCCAGTGTCTTCTTGACCTCTACAGCCTGCACAGGGAGTTCGGGCGTCTGGACGGGCTCAAGGTGGCCATCGTGGGAGACGTGCTCCGAAGCCGCGTGGCTCGGTCCAACATCTTCGGATTCAAGAAGATGGGGATCGACGTTCGACTCGTCGGCCCTCCGACCCTCATGCCGCCCGGGATCCAGGACTGGGGTGTGCCCACCTTCGAGTCTCTGGACGCTCTTGAAGATGTGGACGTGGTCTACCTGCTGCGCATGCAGCTCGAACGGGCGAAGGGTCGGGTGGACCCGGTGCCCAGCCTTCGTGAGTACAGCCGCGTGTGGGGTCTGGAACCGGCCACCCTGCGTCCTGGGCAGAGAGTGATGCACCCCGGCCCCATCAACAGGGGTGTCGAACTCAGCGGCGACCTGGCCGACGACGACCGCTCTCTCATCCTGCAACAGGTGGAATCCGGCTTGGCCATGCGCATGGCCATCCTCTACCACGTCCTCGCTCCTCACTCCGAAACAGAGACCGTCTAGATCGAGCGGTCCGGGCCACCTGGGCCCACTGGGACTGATGCGGGCCGATCTGGGTCCATTCGGGCCCACCTGGGGCCCACCGGAGCCCACCCGGGCACACTCGTGCAGGCGTCCTATTTGAGCCTTGCACCGACCTTCTATGTAGGGTACCCTAACTCATATGTTGGATACCGCTAATTCTCCACGCCGACGGGTTGCGAACGGTTCAACCGTGAGACCGCGCGGGGCGTCGGTAGGGGATCCTCAGGAGGTCGTATTGTGTCTGGGTTCGTCATCACGCTGAGAGAGGGCATAGAGGCCGCCCTGATCATAGGCCTCGTTCTGGCGGCCGTGGGCAAGGCGGGGGTCGTAGGCATGGTGAAGTCGGTGTGGTTGGGAGTCGCAGCCGCCGTCCTCGTGAGCGCTGTGGCCGGCGCTGCCTTGGTCGCGACGGTCGGCTACCTGCCCGACGAGGCCGCCGCTGTGTTCGAAGGAGTCGCCAGCCTCGTCGCCGTGGGGGTGCTCACCTTCATGATCTTCTGGATGCGCACTCGTGGGAGCAGGCTGGCCCAGGAGGTCGATGAGAAGGTATCGGCGGCGGCCGGTCTGGGTTCCGGGATGGCGCTTGGACTCCTTGCCTTCGCGGCCGTTGCGCGGGAAGGTCTGGAGACGGTGCTCTTCATGGCCGCCGCATACAGTTCTGCAGGCGTGCTCACCACCACCGTGGGAGCCCTAGCCGGACTTGGCGTGGCTGTGGCTCTTGGCTTCGCCTTGTATCGGGGCAGCCTCAAGCTGAACATCCGCACCGTGTTCCAGGCCACCGGAGCTGTGATCGTGGTCCTATCTGCCGGGATGCTGGCGTACGGCCTTCACGAACTCCAGGAGCTTGGCGTAGTGCCGACCATCATGGAGCATCTGTGGGACACGAACAGCGTGCTGGACGAGAAGGTGGGGGTCGGTGCCTTCCTCAAGGCCCTCCTCGGCTACAACGGCAACCCTTCGTTGATCGAAGTCGTGGCGTACTGGACCTACCTCACCGTCGTCGGCTGGCTGTTCATCCGACCTAAGCAGTCGAATGTGACCCGACAGGCCACGCGTCCCTCTGGCGGGAGGTGCGCGCTAGGAGCCGATCGAGCGGGCGCGCGGGGCGGCTGCGGGGTCCCCAGGGCGGCGGGACGTGCGGGGGGCTGCGGGGCCTGGGGAACAGGCCCCGCCGGCCCCCGGAGGTCAGTCGGGCGGGATGAAGCCCATGTCCCTGCGCTCGTGGGCCAGACGCGGTCTTTCCATCTGGTCCTTCACGAGGTAGGCCAATTCTGCGGGATCGTCCAGCATGCAGTACTTGTCGTCGCCGTCCTTGACCTTCAGCACCACGCAGCGATCCTCGACGATCACGTCGTACACCGTTTCGAGAGGCACCACGTCGGGGGCATCGCTCGACATGCCGATCAGGACCGCGTCGGTCGTGAGTTGAATGTCGCCGTTGTCCCACAGCACGCGTTCCTCGGCCGAACCGGCCTGGATCCCAGACTTCTGCAGGTCTGAGAGCTTACCCAGAGAGGCTCCGCACTTGTGGCAGAACGTCTCGGCTTCGGCGTTCTGCGTGCCGCAGTTGTAGCAGGTCTTGCTCACGTGTCATCCTCCGTCTGCTGAAGGTGGCCGACATCCTCAGTCTACTCCGCCCAGTGTACCCATTCTCGGTCTTCGTAGGCAGCCGCCGTCAGAGGCTACCGGCCGGGCGGGCGGCAGGGTACCATAGGGGAGCCCTTTAAACGTGTCCAGTGAGACCGAAAGGAAACTTCATGCAGCTATCCGGCGGCGCGATCCCGCGACTGGCCTGTAAGAGTCTTGCGCCCGAGTGTCTTCTCCTCCCTGATGTGCACCTGTTCGATCCTTCGCGTGGCCTGGACGAGCTCGGCTCACTGCTCGTGCGTGATGGAGTCATCGCCGCACTCGGCGAGATCTCTGATCCACCGCCCGAGGCCGTCGTCCTGTCGGAAGTGACCGGCTGTCACGTCTTTCCGGGCTTCGTGGACATGCACGCCCACCTGCGCACCCCGGGTCAGGAGTACAAGGAGGACATCGAGTCCGGCGCCCGCGCGGCGGCCGCCGGCGGCTTCGTGCTGGTCGTGGGCATGGCCAACACCCATCCTGCCGTCGATGGGGGGCCGCTGGCCGGTTGGGTGCTCGACCAGGCGGCGCAAGTGGCGGCGGTGGCCGTGGCCCAAGTCGGAGCCGTGAGCAAGGGTCTGAAGGGTGAGTCCTTGGCCGAGCTCCGGGAACTCGCCGACGCCGGCGTGATCGCCTTCTCCGACGACGGGCGTCCGCTCGAAGACATGGACCTACTGCTGACTGCGATGCGTTACGTGCAGACCACGGGGCGCCCGCTGCTGCTGCACCTGGAAGACCCGAGTCTATCGGTGGACGGGGTCATGCACGAGGGGGCGTGGAGCGCCCGCCTGGGGCTCCGCGGCATCCCGGCCGCCGCTGAGGCAGGCCCGATGGCGCGCGACCTGGAAGTCCTGCGGAGGCGGGATGGGCGGGTCATGCGCCGAAGACACGTCCGGCGGCGCGGGCACTCCTGCGCGCCGCGTCTCCACTTCCAGCACGTCTCCACGTCGGCGGCGGTGCGCCTGCTGAGGGCGGCGAAGGCGGAGAGTCTGCCCGTGACCGCGGAAGCGACCCCCCACCACCTGCTGCTCACCGACGAGCGCGTGGCCTCGTTCGAACAGAGTCTGAAGATCAACCCGCCCCTGCGCTCCGAACGCGACCGATCGGAGTTGGTGGCCGCTCTGGAAGAGGGGATCATCGACTGCGTGGCCACAGACCACGCCCCGCACGCTCCCCACGAGAAAGAAGTGCCCTTCGAGGACGCCCCCTTCGGCACCATTGGACTGGAGACGGCGTTCGCAGCCCTCTACGGCGGCCTCGTGGTGCCCGGCCGCCTGAGTCTTGGTCGGCTGATCGACGCTCTCTCGACAGGACCCTGCCGTTGCTTGGGTATCGAAGCCCCCAGGCTTGAAGTGGGGGCTCCTGCCGATCTGTGCGCGATCGACTTGGCGGAGGAGTGGTCGGTGAGTGCCGGGGACCTGGAGAGCAAGAGCCGCAACAGCGCCTTCCTCGGGGAGCGGGTGCAGGGCCGCGTGCTCCTCACCGTGGCCCGCGGCGCGCGCAGCTTCGAGCGTACGCGGGCGTCCCATGTATAGGGGGGAGACTCCCGGCTACGTCGTGCTCGAAGACGGCACCGTGTTTCAAGGCTTCGGATTCGGTGCTCCAGGGCGCGTCCTCGGAGAGATCTGCTTCAACACCGGCATGACCGGCTACCAGGAGGTGGCCACGGACCCTTCCTACCACGGTCAGATGGTCACCTTCACCTACCCCATGATAGGTAACTATGGAGCGGCAGATCACCTGCTCGAGTCCGACGCGGTGCACTCGCGGGCGATAGTGGTGCGCGAAGTGAAGAACACCAACTACAACCGCACCTGCCCTTCTGCGTGGGTGGATTGGCTGCATTCCCGGTCGGTGGTGGGCGTCGGCGGCGTGGACACCCGGGCCCTCACCCGCCGTATCCGCGAGGCCGGAGCCATGACCGCGTGCGTCGCGGCCGGGGGCGAATTCAGGGTCAACGACCTTCTCCGGGAGGTCCGCTCCTTCCCGGCCTTGTCCGGGCGCGATCTCGTGCGCGAGGTGACCTGCGCCGAGCCCTACGTGGTCTCCACCACCGCCGGCCGGTACCACGTGGTGGCGTACGACTTCGGGATGAAACGGTCCATCCTCAAGAACCTCCTGGAGGTGGGCTGTCGGGTCACGGTGGTGCCCGCGCATTGGACGGCTGCCCAGGTGATGGAACTCGAGCCGGATGGAGTCTTCCTCTCCAACGGCCCCGGCGATCCGGAGCCGGTGACCTACGCGGTGGAGGCCCTCCGCGACCTCTTGGGACGTGTCCCGGTGTTCGGCATCTGCCTGGGACACCAACTCATGGCTTTGGCCTTGGGGCTTCCCACCTACAAGCTCAAGTTCGGCCATCGCGGCATCAACCACCCGGTCAAGAACTACCTCCTGGATTCGATCGAGATCACGAGCCAGAACCATGGTTTTGCCGTTGCTCCGCCGCCGGCGGTGGTACGTGTGTGGGAGGAAGGCGGTGATCTCTCCTCCATCCGCGCGTCCGAGATGCTCCTTGACACGCAGATGGGCAAGGTCCAGGTGAGCCACCTGAACCTCAACGACGGCACGGTGGAAGGTCTACGGCTCCTCGAGCAGCCGGCGTTCTGCGTGCAGTACCATCCGGAAGCCGGCCCCGGACCCCACGACAGTCTCTACCTCTTCCGTCAGTTCGTGGACCTCATGAAGGGCTAGCCCGCCGGGCGCGCCTACCTCATGAAGGGGTAGCCCGCCGGGGCGCGGGGAGGGGTGTTTCTTCCTTCACCGCGCGGGCAGGAAGCGGGGGAGGAGCCGGAGTATGGCCCAGCCCACGACCCCCGAGAGGGCGGAGGCGGTGAGTATCGCCGTCTTTGCCGTGTCGAGCAGGTCGGTGCCCTCGAACACGAGACCGGCGATGAAGAGTGCCATCGTGAACCCTATGCCTCCGAGCCAGCCCGTCCCGTAGATCTGGAGCCAACCCGCGCCGACCGGCTTCTCGGAGAAACCGCTGCGCACGGCTGCGTACGAGCCGCCGAGGATGCCGGTCTGCTTGCCGATGACGAGTCCTAGAATGATCCCCAGACTCACCGGGTGCCCCAGCTGCGTCCAAATGTCACCTTTGACGGCGACCCCGGCGTTCGCCAAGGCGAACAACGGCATGATGAAGAAGGCTACCAACGGCTGAAGGCTGTGCTCGAGGCGACTGAGCGGGACCCCGACTCCCTCCACGGCGTGCTCGATGCCGAGGGCGGCAGCCTGGCGGCGTTCGTCGTCCAGGTAGCTGGTGTGGCGTCCACCGGCGCGCTCGAACACGGTGAGCAGTTCCTTGACCTTAGCCACGAAATGTTCCGTGCCCATGCGGCTGCGGGCGGGGACGGTCAAAGCCAGGAGGACGCCGGCAATGGTGGCGTGGACACCGCTCAACAAGACGAAGAACCAGAGGCCGACCCCCAACCCGCCGTAGACGAGCGTGTGCCGCACTCCCGACCAGTTCATCAGGACGAGCAGAGCGAGCACGGCGGCGGCCATTCCGAGCGCGGGCAACGAGAGGCCCTCGGTGTAGAAGATGGCGATCACCAGCACGGCTCCGATGTCGTCGACGATCGCCAGTGCCACCAGGAAGACCTTGAGAGCGGTGGGTACCCGCGGGCCCACCAGGGTGAGCACACCGAGGGCGAAGGCGATGTCGGTGGCCATGGGGATCCCCCAGCCTCGGGCCCCTACTCCTCCCAGGTTGAAAGCCACGTAGATCAGGGCCGGGACCATCATCCCCCCGATAGCAGCGGCGATGGGCAGCGCGGCCTTGCGGATCGAGGCCAACTCTCCCGCCAGGACCTCCCTCTTGATCTCCAGTCCTACGACGAAGAAGAAGATCACCATGAGACCGTCGTTGATCCAATGAAGAAGGCTCTTCTCCAGCACGCGAGAGCCCACCCGCAGCGCGATCTCCGTGTGCCACAGCGAATCGTAGGAGTGTCCCCAGGGTGAGTTGGCCCAGCCCAAGGCAACGACTGTACACAGCAGAAGGAGTAGGCCTTGAGAGGTCTGAGCCTTGGCGAACTGCTGGAACGGACTGACGATCTGTGCCATTGGTGTCCGCAGGCGTGGCGTCATGGCCGGAGACACTACCTCATAGATGCGGTGGGTGCTAGGGCGCGGGGCGGTGGGTTCTTGGTATGCTGACTAGGTTCAGAGGACCGTCTCCGTAGCTGCTGGAACCAAGCGGTAAGCGGGGCCGGGACGGTCCGACATACATGGCCGAGGAGGTCGAAGGGATGCTCGCGAGCGGACAAACGGCTCCATCTTTCCAAGCGGAATCGACGAATGGGACGATCAGTCTGGCCGATCTGCTCAGTCGCGGTCCCCTCGTGCTCTACTTCTTCCCCAAGGCCAACACCCCCGGCTGAACCACAGAAGCGGTTGAGTTCAACCGCGTGCTTGCTTCTTTCACGGAGGCGGGCGTCAGCGTCGTGGGCGTGTCGGTGGACACTCTGAAGACACTGCACGGGTTTGCAGCGAAGTACGACCTCGCCTTTCCGCTCGTGAGCGATGTCTCCAGGGAGATCGGGGAGGCTTACGGGGTACTGAAGGACAACGCCTCTCGCAGCGCTGCGCGGTCCACTTTCGTGATCGGCAGCGACGGCGTCATCCTACGTACGTATGAGAACGTGGCGGCCGCCGGACACGCCGACCAAGTGCTTGCCGACGTTCGCTCAATGGCGCTCTGAACGCGTGTTCACCGACCTCCTTGCCGCGCGCATCCGCTCCTATCGGGACGACATGGTGGCCTTCCAGCGGTCCCTCACCGCTGTTCGCGCCCTGGGGCCCGAGAACGGGGGGGAGGGCGAATGGGAGCGTTCCCGCTTTCTCATAGAGCAGGCGAGACGCTTCGGTATCAGTGACATCACGGAAGTGGACGCGACCGACGAACGCGTACCCACCGGCCGCCGCCCCAACCTCATCCTGCGGGTCCCCGGGAGGTCGCCTCGGCCGGTGGTGTGGGTCATGGCGCATATGGACACCGTTCCGCCCGGGGAGCTTTCGCTTTGGGAGGGAGATCCGTTCGTGGCCGAGGTCCGTGAGGGCCGCATCGTGGGCCGCGGCGTGGAAGACAACCAGCAGGGACTCACCGCCGGACTCTTCGCGCTGCGTGCTCTGCTCGACGAGGGCGTGACGCCTACCACCGACGTCTGCCTACTGTTGGTGGCCGATGAGGAGACCGGCAACAGCTACGGTGTCGAACATGTTCTGACCGCCGTGCCGGGATTGTTCGACCCCGCCGACCTCATGATAGTGCCCGACGCCGGGGCCGCCGACGGAGCCGTTCTGGAGATCGCCGAGAAGTCCACCCTGTGGGTGCGTTTGGTGGTGAGGGGGAGGCAGGTCCACGCTTCCATCCCGCAGATGGGCGTCAACGCGCACCGTGCGGCGGCGCACCTGGTGGTGCGCCTCGACGAGAGGCTGCACGAGGTCTTCGCGCACCTGGATCCCACGTTCGAACCGCCCGTTTCCACCTTCGAGCCCACCAAACGTCAGGCGAACGTTGAGAACGTCAACACCATCCCGGGGGAAGACGTGTTCTTCTTCGATTGCCGGGTCCTGCCGAGTTACGACCTGGCCCACGTCAAGGCGGAGGTCGAGGCGGTGGTCCGTGAGGTCGAGGGGGATCTGGGCGTACAGGTGGAGGTAACCTATCCCGTCGACATGCCGGCCGCGCCGCCTACAGCGACGGACGCCCGGGTCGTGCAGGTGCTCTCCCGGGCCATACGCGACGCTCGCGGACTGGACGTGCGCACGGTGGGTATCGGCGGGGGCACGGTCGCAGCGGTGTTCAGGCGGCGCGGCATCCCCACCGTGGTGTGGGCCACCCTGGAGGAGACGGCGCACTCGCCCAACGAGTATTGCGTGGTCGAGAACATGCTCGCCGACGCCCAGGTGTTCGCTCGCGTGTTCACCCGCGACGAGTGATCTTCTCCGTCGGCGGCGGCACCCTCGAGGCACCGGGAGTGGCGGCGACGGCGAAGTCTCTGCGGTCCGCCATGTCGAATGTCTTGTACACTATGTGGGTCTTCAACCTTGGTCTTCAACCGCTGCCACGACGACTGTCCGCACGCACGAGGCGGGACATCGGTGGGCGGCGCTCGCGGGAATGAGGCACACCTTAAATGGCGGGATTCCTCGATCGCTTCAAGAGGCGTTTCTCGGACGAGGTCAGGCTCTTCCGAACGCATCAGCCTGAGTTCCAAGACCCCGCTCGGTCGGTCGGTTCTTTGGTCGACCACGACGGCGTGCTCTACGTGGTGACCCGCTGGGAGGAATTGCCGCGGGTGCCACTCAATCGTGGAGGGAGCGTGCGAGAGTGGGAGGTGTTCGGCAGGCCCGCCGATCCGTCTGAGGTCGAGGCGCTCGTGGGCGAGGCGGCTGAGAAGCTCCTGGCGGAGGAGGCCTCACCCCGGCGAGGCAGCGACGAACCTGGCGGCGGCGAGAGGTGATCGGTCTGCGGGTGGCACCCGGCGTCCTGGCCGGCCTCGTCCTGGGCGCTCATTTCCTGCGGGCTATGTTGATAGGTCCGGCCGTGGTCGCAGTCGTGGCCGTCCCCGTGCTGCTCCTCCTCGGTAGGCGCTGGTCGCTGCGCCTGGCACAGGTGTTGTTGGTGCTGGCGGCTGCTGAATGGGTGCGCACCACCGTGGTCCTCGTGGGTGACCGTCAGACCGCGGGCGAGCCGTGGGTCCGACTGGTGGTGATCCTCGGAGCCGTCGCCGTGGTGACGCTGGGTGCGGCCTACCTTCTTGGCACGCGACCGGTGCGCGCCCGCTACGGCACCGAGCGAGGCTCCACCCGCGTGAGCCTGGGGGCGGCCTTGCTGGCTCTGGTGCTGCTCGTCCCGGTGCAGTTGGTCGTGGATCCGCCCGGGTTGTTGCTCGAACGGTTCCTGCCCACGTTCGGGTGGTTCGAACTGGCCGCTCTCGCGCTCTACGCCGGCTGGCTGGCAGAGCTCATGATCCAACCCGCGCTGTCCCCTGTGTGGCGCAGACGGGTGTGGCGACTCTTCTCGGCCGTCTTCTTCGGTCAGCTGATCATTGGGCTCCTCGGTGTCGACAGCTTCTTGATGACTGGTAAGCTCCATCTGCCGGTGCCCGCGCTGATCGTAGGTGGCCCGCTCTATAGGGGCGCGGGGTTCTTCATGCCCATCCTGTTCACGGCCACGCTGGTGCTGGTGGGACCCGCGTGGTGCAGCCACCTCTGCTACATAGGGGCCTGGGACGATGTGGCCGCGCGAGGGTTCAAGGCCAAAGCCCCTCGACCCGGGCAACTACCTCGATGGCACCGGAGACTGCAGGCCGCCATCCTGGCGGGCACGGTCGCGACGGCGCTGGGGCTCAAGTTCGCGGGAGCGCCGTGGCAGGCGGCCGTCGCCGTCGCGGCCGTCTTCGGGATCGGCGGCGTGGCGGTCATGGTCCTCTGGTCACGACGCCTGAAGGCGATGACGCACTGCACGAGTTACTGCCCCATCGGGATTCTGTCCACTACATTGGGCCGGCTGAACCCGTTTCGTGTGCGCATAGCTCAAGGCTGCGACGGGTGCGGCGCCTGTTCGGCCGCCTGCCGCTACGGAGCGCTGCGCGCGGAGCACATAGCCGCGCTGAAGCCGGGCCCGTCGTGCACCCTCTGCGGTGACTGCGTCACAAGATGCCGCTCCGACCGGCTGGGATACCGCCTCTTCAAACTCGACCCGTTGCGGGCGCGGGCGGTCTTCATCACGCTGGTGGTGGCCCTGCACGCGGGCTTCCTGGGAGTCGCCCGCCTGTAGGAGGGTGATCCGGGTTCCTGGGAGTCGCCCGCCCCTAGCGGTTCACGCGCCGGATGACGGCAGACTGATGCCCAGGGCCCGGAGCTCGTCCTCTATCAGCGATTCCCAGCCGGCGTTCGCGGCCGGGTTGGCCGGGCTGGGGTGGGTGATACGCCCGATAACGACCCCGGTCCCCGTGAGTGCCGCTATCGCCCTCTGCTCGGCGAAACGCCCAACGCCGATGACGGTGTCCGCGCCCAGGGCGCTGACCGTTGCGCGGAGGGCGCGGTCGCAGGCTTCGAAGAGAGGTGTCCTCTCAATGGGCGGAAGCCGGTCGGGGGTGCGGTTCTTGCCGCTCGTCTCCATGAAGGTGAGAGGGCAGTAGTTGGCCACGAAGAAGCGTTCGAAGAACGCATCGGGCGTCTTGAAGGTCGATCGCGCCCAGCCCCAGAGTCGACGACCGCTCACCTCGCTGCGATGACACTCGAAGCCTTCGACCGCCCGCTTGGGATGCTCGTGGAGGGGGTGCCTCACCGGTGCGACGATGCCCAACCAGTCGCGCACCGACTCGGTCTCGCCGAAAGGCACTCCCGTCTGCGCCATTCCCCAAGGCCCGGGGTTCATGCCAAGGAGAACGACGTCCCGCGGCAAGGAGCCGTAGCGGCGGAGGTAGGCTTCGTGCGCCTCCCAGGCATACTCCAAGTGGGTTGTACACGTGGGTCACGGGGAGTGCGAAGCGTAGTGAGCCCACCTCGGCCGAAAGACGGCAGGCTATCTCAGACAGTGGGTGACGGAGCCGGCTGCAGTCTCGGGTAGGAGCCTCAGGCACGGACGGCCTGGACGTCGAATTCGAGTTCGATGATCTCGCTCACCAGGAACCCGCCCGCCTCCAGTGGGGCGTTCCACACGAGTCCCCATTTGGTGCGGTCGATGGCGGCCTTGGCAGTGTAGGCGATGCGGTTTTGGCCCCAGGGGTCCTTCGCCGCTCCCAGGAACTCAGCGTCCAGAATCACCTCGCGGGTGACCCCCCGCATGGTGAGGCTCCCGGCGAGGCGGAAGGTGTTCTCTCCCGTGCTCTCGGTCCAAGCGCTCACGAAGGTGATCTCGGGGTAGTTCTCGGCGTCGAAGAAGTCGGCCGAGCGGAGGTGCGCGTCACGCTTATCGTCGTGCGTGTCGACGCTGGAGGTCTCGATGTGGATCTCGAGGTCGACGTTGTCGGGATCTTCCTCGTCCACGCTGATCGTTCCCTGCCAGCGATCGAAGGTGCCGCGAACCTTGGCAAAGACCATGTGACGCACGGTGAAACCGATGCTCGAGTGAGAGGTATCGATGGTCCAGTCCACGGAGGCCATGCCTGTCTCCTTTGAGTCGCATTCTTCATCAGGTACCCGGGCGTAGCTGCACCGAACCCAGTCGACGCATCCCACCTGTCGAGGTCGCCCGCGCCGCGCTGATGTGAGAACCTATCGGACTCCGCAACCACGAACCACCATGGAGGCAAAGTTTTGGCCGATGGCGTAACCACCTTCCATCGACGGCTTCGTCGCTCCGTCGTCTGGATCCTCGGTGGCCTGCTCGCACTAACCCTTGTGGCCGCCGCGGGCTGTGGCTCCGGCTCCGGCTCCGAGGGCAACACCGACGCAACTGCGACGGACTCAGTGACAACCGCACAGACTACAGGAGAGGCAAGCGTGAACAGTAACAATCCTCGAGTGGAACTCGTCACGTCTTTGGGCACCATCGTCCTTGAACTCGATAGCGCCGCTGCGCCCATCACCACGGAGAATTTCGTTAGCTACGTGGAGGCCGGTTTCTACGACGGCACCATATTCCACCGGGTGATGCCGGGCTTCATGGCTCAGGGCGGCGGCTTCACACCCGATATGAAGCAGAAGGCGACCAATGCGCCTATCAAGAACGAGGCGGGTAACGGGCTGAAGAACCTGCGCGGCACCGTCGCCATGGCTCGGACGGGCGTGGTGGACAGCGCGACCGCCCAGTTCTTCATCAATCTGGTGGACAACAGCTTCCTCGACCACACCGCGAACACTCCTCAGGGCTTCGGCTATGCGGTGTTCGGGAAGGTGGTGAGTGGCATGGACGTGGTCGATGCCATTGCAGCCGTGCCTACGGCCACTGTCGGGCAATTCCAGGACGTCCCCCAGACCCCCGTGGTCATCGAGAGCGCGAAGATCCTGGCGGACGAATAAGCGACCGTCCTGAGGCAAGGTGAACAGCACCGGATCCCGCCGTCCCCATCCCATCCCGGGGGCGGCGGGTGTGCCGTGAACTCGGCCGGCCCAGCCGAGCGGCGACGCGCCCGCTACCCGTGGGGACACGCCGACTAGCCCGCGCGGCCCTCGCGCGTCCTGGCTGTCTCCCGGCCTTCGGTGGACGAAGCTTCCTCGATGAGCCATTCGAACACCGGGTCCGGATCGGGAAAGAACTCGGGGTGCCACTGCACGCCGAGCGCCCGCTGTTTGGTGATCTCGATGGCCTCCACGACACCGTCGTCGGCATGGCCCACCGCCGACACTATGCGCCCCAACTCCGCCACCGCTTGGTGGTGCAGGCTGTTCACCAGCACTTCCGAGCCGTAGAGCGCATAGAGCGTGCTGCCCGGCTCGAGCGTGACCCTGTGTACCCGCTCATGAGGTGGGTAGAGCAAGAACGAATGAGACGTGCCTTCCCCTACCGGTAGGTCGCGGATGAGCGTGCCGCCCAGGGCCACGTTCAGCACATGCAGGCCGCGACACACGCCCAGCACCGGGATGTCGGCACGGAAGGCGGCGTGCACCAACTGGATCTCGAAGCGATCCGTCTCGGGGTCGATCATGGTGGATCTGGGGCTGGGGACTCCCCCGTAGAGTCGCGGGTCCACGTCCAGGCCGCCGGCGAGCACCACTCCGTCCAGACGGCGTGCGAGTTCGGCCGGGTCGGCCTCTCTCGGCACGTACACGGGGAGACCGCCCGAGAGGGAGATCGCGCGGGCGTAGGTGGTGAACTGGGAGTTCATCCATTGATCGTACGAGCTCGGTGGCGCCCCGGCGATCTGGGCGACAGAGAGACGACGCTGCGTGATCCCGATCAGAGGAAGGGGTGTCATTTGGGCGGTGGTCCTTTCAGCGTCGCCCGCAGTTCTCTGCGGGTTTCCAGGGAGAGAGGCGACTTTACCATTCGAGAGGGCCGAAGTCTCAAGGCAATGAGGCCCTCGATGGGCAGCTCTTCCCCATTTTCGCGGCAGAGCGGCCACTGCTCTGTGCGAGAATAGGCCGATATTCCTTGTCCACGGCATCAGCTACTCGGGAGTCTCGACATGAAGCGATCCATCGGAGCGAAGACCGTACTCTACCCGGCGCCCGTGCTTGTGGTGGGCACCTACGATGCCGAAGGCAGGCCGGACGCCAGTACTGCCGCCTGGGGCGGCATCTGCTGTTCGAAACCGCCGTGCGTGTCTGTGTCCTTTCGGGCGGCCACGATGGCGCACGGCAACATAATGGCCCGCAAGGCCTTCACGGTGAGCGTCCCCTCGACCGAGCACGTGCGCGAGGCCGACTACTTCGGGGTGGTGTCCGGACGCGACGCCGACAAGTTCGCGGCCACCGGCCTGACTGCAGCGCGCAGCACGCTGGTCGATGCCCCCTACGTCGCCGAGTTTCCTCTCGTGTTGGAGTGCAAGGTCGTCGAGGTGCATGAACTCGGTCTGCATACCCAGTTCATCGGCGAGATCCTCGACGTGAAGGTGGAAGAGAGCTGCTTCGACGAGGCCGGTGACATCGACGCCGGTCGCGTCGCGCCGTTCTTCTACGCGTTCCTCGATGGTCACTACTACGGTGGCGCGACGCGCATCGCCACGGCTCATTCCGTGGGGCGCGAGATCAAGGCGGCGAAGGGGTGAGCGACCTCTTCGAGGTCAAGATCAGGCCGTATCACTGCGACCTGCTGGGTCATGTGAACAACGCGCGCTACCTCGAGTTCCTGGAGGAAGGGCGGTGGGCTTTTTGGGAATCCCGCGGCGGGTTCCCCGTGTTCGAGGAGTGTGGGTGGGTGTTCATGGTCGTGAACATAAACATCAGCTACCGGGAGGCGGCCACGGCACCCCAAGTGCTGGAAGTGAGCACGGCGCTCGCCGGGATCGGCAACCGCAGTGGGACGTTGCGTCAAGAGGTGCGTTTGAAAGAGGGCGGGACCCTGGTGGCCGACGCCGACGTGGTGTTCGTCATGGTGGACACCGCTACGGGCAAGGCATTGCCTATGGCGGAGGTGGCCGCGGAGTTGTTCCCGGGAGAGGTCGCGGACGGCTGAACCGGCCGGCGCCTGCGCGCTGCCGGCCGCGTCCTGCGGCGCCACCTACGACCTGCGCGCTGCCGCTCACGCCCCGCGCTGCCGCCACGCCCCGCGCAACAGCCCACTCCGCGCGCCGCCACGTCCTGCGGCGCCGGCTACGACCTGAGCTATTCCAGGCGGATCTTCTCGCCCGCCAGGTGTGGCAGGCGCAGGTTCTCGCTGTAGTCCACCGGACAGTCGATCACCGACACCGTGTCTGCGGCGAGCGCCGCAGCCAGCGTAGGAGCCAGATCGGCTGCCTTCTGGATGCGATATCCCTGGGCGCCGAAGCTACGGGCGAAGGCCACGAAATCAGGGTTGGTGAAGCCCACGCCCGCCTCCCGGTCGAAGTGTTCCATCTGCTTCCAGCGGATGAGCCCGTACGCCGAGTCGTTCCAGATGAGGATCACCAAGGGCGTGTGCAGCCGGAGCGCCGTCTCGATCTCCTGCGAGTTCATCAGGAAGCCTGCGTCGCCGGTGACGGCCACCACCTTGCGAGAGGGATGCACGTGGCGCGCGGCGATGGCACCGGGCACGGCGATGCCCATGGCTGCGAAGCCGTTCGAGATGATGCACGTGTTCGGCTTTTCCGCCTGGTACATGCGGGCCATCCATAGCTTGTGGGCGCCCACGTCGCTTACGACGATGTCATCGGCCCCCATCGCCCGGCGTAGGTCCCAGATGATCTTCTGCGGTTTGAGCGGGTAGGCCTCGCTTTCGGCGTGTCGCGCGATGTCGTCGAGGATGGCCTGATGGAGCGCAGGCACCATGGGGGCGTCATGCGGCCGGCAGAGACCGCCGATGGCTTCGAGTGCCGCTCCTATGCGACCTACCACCCCCGCCTCCACGATATAGCACTCGTCCACCTCCGCCGGCGACTCATGGACGTGGATCAGCTTGAGGTGGCCCTCCGCGTTCCAGAGGAAAGGGTGATACTCCACCAGGTCGTAGCCCACGCAGATGACCAGGTCGGCTCTTTCGAAGCCGCCGGCCACGTAGTCGTTCGCCCCGAGCCCCACGGTTCCCAAAGCCATAGGGTGAGATCCGGAGATGACGCCTTTGGCCATGAACGTCGTGGCCACGGGTATATTCACCCGCTCGGCGAAGGCCACCAACTCCTCGGCGGCGCCGGCCCGTACAACGCCGTTGCCTGCCAGGATGATGGGCGTCCGGGCCCCGCCGATGAGGTCGGCCGCCTGCTGGATCTTCTGCGGGGGAGGTAGGCAGGGCATGGCGGCCTGGCGGCGGAGCGGCCACTTGTCGCCGACCTCCATCCCGGCGACGTCCTCGGGGAATTCGAGAAAACTCACGCCGGGTTTCTCGGCCTGAGCCACTTTGAAAGCCTTGCGCACGACCTCGGCCACTATGTGGGGCGAGCGGATCTGGGCCGAGTACTTCGTGATCGGCGAGAAGAGGGTCTGCAGGTCGAGCACCTGGTGGCTCTCCTTGTGCAGGCGGGTCGTGGCCGCCTGACCGGCGATGGCCACCACCGGGGCTCCGTCCATGTTGGCGTCGGCGACCCCGGTGACAAGGTTCGTGGCCCCCGGGCCCAAGGTGGACAGGCACACGCCCGCAGCGCCCGTGAGCCGACCGCGCACGTCGGCCATGAAGGCGGCGCCCTGCTCGTGCCTGGTGGTCACGAACTCGATGCCGCTGTCGAGTAGGGCATCCATGACGTCGAGGTTCTCCTCGCCGGGGATCCCATAGACGGTGGTGACTCCCTCGTTCTCGAGACAGCGCACGAACAGTTGTGCTGCTTTCATTCAGCGACCCTCCGAGTTGGTGACACGCTACAATGCCGGGTACCCAACCAGGGGGAGGTGGAACCATGGCCAATCCGATCGCTACCAGACTGCGGGTGTTCTTCCTCCTGCTGGTGAGTGTCGTCGTCGTGGGCACGGTGGGCTTCACGCTGACAGAGCATCTGGCCCTGGTCGACTCTTTCTACCTCACCATAGTGACGGTGGCCACGGTCGGCTACGGAGACCTTGCTCCTGTGACTCTCGCTGGGAAGATCCTTGCGATCGTCCTCATCTTCGGCGGGGCCGGCAGCTTCCTGGGCGTGTTCACCGGAGTGTCCGAAGCGACCTTCAGCAGACGCGAGAAGCAGGCCCGCCTCCAGAATCTCCACTTGGTCATAGGGGTCTTCTTCAGCGAGATCGGCAATACCCTCCTCCGGCGCTTCGCGGCCGCCGATCCGCAGCAACCGGAGTTGGCCACCTCTCTGGCGGGCATGGCGCAATGGAAACCGACACAGTTCACAGAAGTCGCCTCCCGACTGCGGGCCCGGCACTACCACTTGGACGGGCAGGAGGTGGATCTCCCGGCCCTCTTTCGGCTATTGATCGAGAGGCGGCCCGTCCTCGTGCGCATGCTTGAGAATCCGACGTTGCAGGAGCACGAGAGTTTCACCGATCTTCTGCGCGCCACCTTCCATCTCACCGAGGAACTCGCAGTGCGCCCCGACCTCGAGAGACTCTCGGACAGGGATCGGGCTCATCTGATGGGCGACGCGACTCGAGTCTACGGGCTTCTCGTGCCCGCGTGGTTGGGTTACGTGACCCATCTGAAGGACCGGTATCCGTATCTGTTCTCGCTCTCGGCCAGGATGAATCCCTTCGATCCCGAGGTCTCGCCGGAGGTCCATGACTAGATGCGGCGGGCCCGCGGTCGTGGGGTTCGAGGCTTTGAAGCATTCGCCCGTGGGAAGAGAAGGGTCATGATCTGGGATGGAGAGAAGCGACGGGGCCGCTACCCCCGGGTCTTGCCGTTTGCGGCCGCCCTGCTCCTGGCTACAGGACTGTGCGGCGCTCTCGCGGGGTGCTCCGGCGGCCGGGACACTGGAGTTGTCCAAAGCACTGGAGGGAGCACACCTATGAGTATCGAGCTTCACAGCGACGCGTTCGAGGCAGGCGGCGCTATCCCTCGCCGCTACACGCCGGACGGAGAGGGCCTGTCGCCTCCGCTGGCCTGGACCGGGGTACCCTCCGGGGCCGAGGAGTTGGCGCTCATCATCGATGATCCGGATGCCTCGGGAGCCGATCCGTGGGTCCACTGGGTCATCTACAAGATCCCGGCGACTCTGGAGAGTCTGCCTGAAGGGATCCCCGCCACGGCGGAGCCGGCAGGGGTGGAGGGAGCCCTGCAGGGGCCGAACGATTCCGGCACCGTAGGCTATGCGGGCCCCGCGCCCCCTCGCGGTCGCGGCGCTCATCACTACCATTTCAAGTTGTACGCCCTCGACGGACCCGTGGGACTCGCAGCCGGGGCCGGTAAGAAGGAGTTGCTGGCCGCGATGGAGGGCCACGTGGTGGCCCGAGGAGAACTCGTGGCCACCTACGAGCGGTAGCAGGCTGCTGAAAAACGAAACCTCGGCCGGCGGACCGCACTGGGCGGCGCCATGCGTTGTCCTCAGTCGCGCCCGTAGCGCCGCTACGAGCGCTCCCTGCGTCCTAGCCTTGCGCGTACCCAGTGCACCCCGGCGGCGAAGCGCCATTTCTCAGCAGCCTGTTAGTCAGGCGCCGAAGCCTCGGCTCCAGCGACGACCGGACCTCCGGCCGGAGGTCCGGTCGAGAGCCGTTTCCACTCGGGGCCCAGTATCGGGGCCACGGACACGAGAGCCGCGAGCGCGACCACCCCGCCAAGAGCTATGACCCGGCCGGACATGACCTCGAAGAGGAACGGCGCGGCGAGCGTGCCTACCATGGCGGCGAGGTGGGCCGCGGTTATCTCCAGGCCCTGCACGGTGCCCACCCAGCGCGCCGGACTCACCTGCACGAGGAACGCCTGTTTCGCCGGGTTGGCCCAGGCCATAGCCACGCCTTCGACCACAGAGAAGATGAGGAACACGGAGAGGCTGCGCGTGGTCCCGTAGACTATCCATGTGCCCGCCGCGATCATGTAGCCGCTGAACATGAGCAGGAACCGGCTGCGCCGATCAGCGAAGTAGCCGCCGACGAACGAGAAGATCATGGGGAGGCTGAAGAGCATCCAGGTGAGCCCCACGAACGACATGGAGGCCCCGAGCTCCCGGAGCCAGAGACTCCACAGCACCTCCCACGATCCGATGGCCAGGTGGATGGCCGAGGCGATCACCATGAAGGCAAGGACCGGCCGCGTGAGGAGGCGGCGGTAAGGCGGTTTGGCGCTCGCGGGCTCTGCCGTCGAGAACCGTCGCTGCGGCTCTCGCAGCAAGAGCACGAGGGCGAGACCGGTGGCGAGGGCGAGCGCAGCGCCCGCGAGAAAGATCGAGTAGAAGGACCAGAGACCGTGGCCTCCGCCCAGTTGGTAGAGGGGCCAGGCCAGAGCGGGCCCGGCCACGAGCCCCCCGAACTGAGCGGTGTTCATCCATCCGTATGCCTGACTCCTCCGGTGGGCGGGCGTGATGTCGGCCACGAAAGCCTGGCCGGCCGGATACACGGCGGCGGCGCCCGCGCCCTCGAGGAACCGGAACAGGATGAACCAGACCGGGTGCGTGGTGGTGACGAACAGAAGGGTGCTGAGACCGTACGTCAAGACTCCGGCGACGATCACCGGCTTTCTCCCGATGCGGTCGCTGAGGCCGCCGAGCAGCGCCGAGAAGGCGAAGGTGCCCACGTAGTAGGAGGCCGCGATCAGCCCTATGTAGCGCAGCGAGGCGTGCGCCTCCTCCTTGAGGAACACGGGGAGGTAGGGGAGGATGGCTCCGAAGCCGGCCCAGACCACGAAGGTGGCTGCACAGATCACCCCCAGTTGCAGCTGTTCGGGGGCGAAGCGGCGGGGCCGCGGGCCGGGTAGTGAGTCGGGTCTGTTGAGGCTGTGGCGCATGCGGCTGAGAAGGATACCCCACGTATATGCCGCCCGCGCGACTCTCATGCGACACGCGTGAATCTCATGCCGCACGTGCGACTCGCAGACCGCCCGCTCGATTGTCATGCAGCCCGCGCGCCTCCCGGCTTGATTCCCTAGTGCGGGTGCTGAGCTGTCTGCACCGAGTTCCTCAGTCCTTCCTTACCGGGCAGCACCACGGTTGGAGTTGTCTATGCCCATCAGTAGGTCGCGGGCCATGGCCAGCTTGGGCGTGGAGGTGCCCGTGCGATGCCCCTCGGCCAGGAGGCCGCCGTAGACCTCGTCCACCTCCATGGGCCTGCCCGCCAGCAGGTCCTGCAGCATCGACACCCTGACTACGCGGGGCGCAACGGCCATCTCGGCGGCGCGCTGCGCCATGGCCTCCACCACGACGTGCCGATGATCGCGGGCCCAGGAGCCCACGTGCATGCCCGGGTAGTCGTGCACCTTGTGCCCTGCGGCCTCGGCTATCGCGGCCGCCTCAGCGATGAGGTCGGCCATCACGCCGGCGAGGCTGGGATCGGCGAAGACCTTGACCATGGGGAGACGGGAGAACACCGACACGGCGAAGGCGGCCGCCGAAAGACAGGCTTTCGACCAGATCACAGACTCGATGTCGGGGAGGGCCTGAGCCGGCAGCCCGGCGTCGTCCAAGGCGGCGACGGCGGCGCCCACGCGCTCGGACAAGTGCCCGTTGAACTCTCCCAGGTAGGTCGTCCCGCGGGCGGTGAAATCCACAGTGCCGTCCGGCTGCCGTTCTGCGCCCACGAGAGTGGCGGCTCCCAGGACTCGGTCTCGTCCGAATGCCTCGCTCAGCAGACCTTCCTTGACGATCCCATTCTGAAAGCTGGCTACGGCACCCACCTGCATGCTTCGCAGCCCCGCCAAGGTGGTCCTCGTATCGATGGCCTTGGTGCAGAGCAGGAGCAGGTCCACGGGGCCCACCTGCGCCGGTTCGTCCGTGACCGGGACGTTCACGCTGAGATCCTCCAAACCGTGAACGGTCACCCCTTGTTCCCGGAGCGTCTTCAGGCGCTCCGTACGAGCGATGAGCGTGACTTCGTGGCCCGCTCGGAAAAGCAGGGCTGCGTAGACCGATCCCAAGGATCCGGGGCCGACGACGGCGATACGCATGGACTCATCCCTTCTCGCGTCCCAGGCGGCAGGACTGCTGGCAGACAGGCGACCGGAGTGATGCTTTGACGGACTGACGTTCCAAGCATACCCGGTCTGTGCCACTCTAGGCGCGTTTGGGAGGCCTCCTGCGCGGGCACGGTAAGCAGCACAAAGCCGCCGGTCATCAGGGTGCTCTGGCGAGGCCATCAGGGAGTGGAGGATGAGGGATGATGCACGAACGCATGCAAGAAGCGCTCAACCGCCAGATCAACGCCGAGCTGTATTCGGCGTATCTGTACCTTTCGATGTCGGCGCGCTTCGCGGCCTTGGGTCTGCCCGGCGGAGCCAACTGGACTCGGGTCCAGGTCCAAGAGGAGATGTTCCACGCGTCCAAGTTCTACGACTACATGATCGAGAGGAACGCCGAAGTGGAGTTGACCGCGATCGAGCAGCCTCCCAGCGGCTGGACCTCCGCGACGGACATGTTCGAGGCCATCTTGAATCATGAGCAGAAGGTCACGGCGATGATTTACGCACTGGCCGACCTAGCGCTGGAGTTGAAGGATCACGCCTCCCATAACATGCTGCAATGGTTCATATCCGAGCAGGTGGAAGAGGAGGCATCGGCCGAGGCGATGCTCCAGAAGCTGCGCCTTACTCAGGACGCTCCAGGCGGACTGTTCCAACTCGACAACGAGATGGCGATGAGGGTCTACGTCCCGCCGGTCGCGGGTGCCTGAGTCGACCCCAGTGCCTCAGTCAACCCGGCTATGCCGGTCTGGGCGATTCTGTTATCATCAAGCCCGAGCTTTTTGGTCGTACGGCCAGTCAGTCGACTGGCCGGATTGCGCGTAGAGACGGGTGGCAATCCATACGGGTACCCGCTCTGACGAGCGCAGAGGTCAACGCCCGGTCTTACGGCGCGGGCGCCGAACAGATGGGAGTACACAGGTGGTGCGAGAGCTGAGCGACGTCGTCTTCGTGAGCGCGGTCCGGACGCCGATGGGGCGTTTCGGGGGCACTCTCAAGGACGTGAAGGTCTACGATGTGGCGTCTTTCGCCATCAAAGAAGCGCTGCGCAGGGCGAACGTCAGCGGTGAGGAGATCGACGACGCCATCATCGCGTCGTGCCGCCAGGCCGGTAACTACGTGAACCCCGCCCGCACCGCTGCGCTCAAAGGCGGCTGCGGCGTGTCCGTCCCGGCCGTGACCATCAACAAGGCCTGCCCGGCGGGGATGAAGGCCGTGAGCCTCGCCACGCAACTCATCCAGGTGGGCCAGGCAGAGATCGCGCTCTGCGGTGGTATGGAGAGCATGTCCACCATCCCGCACCTGGTGCGAGGCTACCGCTGGCAGGGCTTCCGCATGGGCAACATCCAGCTGGAAGACGGCTGGAGCGATGCGCACGACCCCATCGCGGACATGGCCATGGGCGAGACTGCTGAGAACCTGGTGGACAAATATTCCATCAGCCGCCAGGAACTCGACGAGTTCGCCGTATCGAGCCACCTGAAGGCCTCCGCGGCGCAGCGCAACGGATGGTTCGACGAAGAGATCACTCCGGTGACGATCCCCGCGCAGGGCAGGCAGCCCGAAGTCGTCTTCGAGAAGGACGAATCGATACGTCACGACGCCGACATCACCGCCATGGGCAAGCTCAAGCCTGCCTTCCGGCGCGACGGCCAGGTGACCGCCGGTAACTCCTGCGGGCTCACCGACGGGGCTTCGTTCCTGGTGGCTATGACGCGCGAGGAGGCAGAGAAGCGCGGTCTCCAGCCGCTCTTCTCAGTCGTGGACTACACACAGACCGCGGTCGACGGCCGCTTCATGGGCGAAGGACCGGGGGTAGCCATTCCGAAGGCCCTCGCACGCGCCGGTATGACCCTCTCGGACATGGACCTGATCGAGGTCAACGAGGCCTTCGCCGCCCAGATCTTGGCGAATGAACGGGTATTGAACTGGGATCGTGACAAGCTCAACATCCATGGTGGAGCCATCGCGCTTGGACATCCCACCGGCTGCTCCGGTGCCCGCATCATCACGACTTTGTACCATGCCCTCAAACGCACGGGTGGCGAACTCGGCGTTGCAGCCATCTGCGGAGGGGGCGGTGCCACCATGGCCACCATCATCCGGAGAGAGTCCTGACCCCGCCTGCGGCGCAGCGAATTCGAGAGGAGAGCAGATGAGTCTGGATTGGATCCCGAGGAACAACGAGCTGAAGGATCACAGCCTTCACGGTCCAGAGCACTGGGGCACGGAAGCACCGTGCGTCGTGTACGAGAAGACCCCGCTCACGAGCCCCGAGGGCGAGGTGGTGCCCGGTCTGTTCGTGGCGCGCATCACCTTGAACAACCCCAAGCAGTTCAACAGCTACACCACGGAGATGGTCAAGGGCGTCATCGCCGCCTACACCAACGCCTCCCTCGATCGCAGCGTTGTGGCGGTGGTCTTCACCGGCGCGGGCGACAAGGCTTTCTGCACAGGTGGCAACACGGTCGAGTACGCCGAGTACTACTCCAAGCGTCCACAGGAGTACGGCGAGTACATGGACCTGTTCAACGCCATGGTCGATTCCATCCTCAACTGCAAGAAACCGGTGATCGCCAGGGTCAACGGCATGCGTGTGGGCGGCGGGCAGGAGATCGGCATGGCCTGCGACCTCGCGATATCGTCCGACATGGCCGTCTACGGTCAGGCCGGCCCCAAGCACGGCTCCGCGCCGGTAGGCGGCTCGACCGACTTCCTTCCCTGGTTCCTCTCCATGGAAGACGCCATGTGGAACTGCATCTCCTGCGAACTCTGGTCGGCCTACAAGATGAAGGCCAAGAACCTCATCTCGAAGGTGGTGCCGGTGCTGCGTACGCCGGAAGGCGAGCTGATCCGGAATCCTCTCGTGCACACAGCGAGCTACGTGGAGGACGGAGAGATCGTCTACGGCGAGATGAAGACCGGCGAGGCCGCCGTCGCCGCCAAGGAGCTTGTCAAGAACTGCAGCGTCGACTTCACCAAGCTGGATGAGACGGTCGAGGGGATGGTGTGGAGGTTCGCCAACCTCTTCCCCGAGTCCCTGCAGATGTCCATCGACTCAATCCGCATGAAGAAGCGCTTCTTCTGGGATCTGGCCAAGACATCCAATCGGCACTGGCTCTCCACGAACATGATGGCCGAGGCTTTCCTGGGCTTCGCCGCCTTCTCCACCCGCAAGATCACCGGCGACGACACCATCGATTTCCTGAAGTTCCGCCAACTGCTGGCCGAAGGGACTCTCATGGACGACGATGCGTTCGAACAGGTGATGGGGACGCCGAAGGAGTAGGCGGCTCATTCAGCTTTCGCCCTGGAGGCAGATAGCCTCCAGGGCGGCGGCGTTGGGCGTTGCGAGTCGGGAACCGGAATGTGTCGTTCGTGCCGCACCGCGGATTCGAAGCGCGGATCACTCATGTCCCAGCGGACGACATCAACCCTGTGACACCACCACGCGGTTCCGCCCCTCTGCCTTCGCTTGGTACAAGGCTTTGTCCGCCGAAGCGATCAGTTCGTCTGCGCATCGCGCGTCCCCCGCGGCCCCACCGATGCTAACAGTGATCGCGATCGTATGCTCGCCAGAGCATACGATGGGGCTTTCGACGCTGCTGCGCACCCTATCGAGAAGCACGCCGAGGTCGGAGCCGTCCGTTAGCGGCACGACAAGCAGAAACTCGTCGCCGCCGAATCGGCCGAACCCGTCATAGGGTCTCATCGCGCGAGCTGTTCGCTGAGCCATGGTTTGGAGCACCCGGTCTCCGCAGGAGTGACCGTGCTCGTCGTTCACGTTCTTAAAGTAATCGATGTCGACCAACCCTACGCCCACCATGGAGTGCGTGCGCCCTGCCCTAGCGATCTCCTGGTCTAGGCGCTCGAGGATTGCCCGGCGGTTCATGCGCATGGTGAGCGCATCGGTTCGAGAGAGGACTTCGAGGGACCGCTGTGTCTCGAGCAGCTGTTGGTTGAGTTCGAGGAGACGACGTCCGACTCCAAGGCGCGCGCGCAACTCGTCCTTGTTGAAGGGCTTGGCCAGGTAGTCGTTCGCCCCCGCATCGAGTCCGGCGACGATATCCCCCTTGTCCTCGCGCGCGGTGAGGAGAAGCAGGTACGGCGGGTGAGTAGAATTCCGATCCTGGACCCGCCTGCAAAGCTCCACTCCGCTGAAGCCGGGCATCTCCCAGTCGAGAATGGCTAGAGGGGGAGGGTCCTGCTTCTCGAGTTCGTTCCAGGCAGCTTCACCATCTGAAGTAACCGTCACATGATAACCCCATTTAGTCAGGATTCTGCTCAGGAGGTTCCGGCATGTGGCATCGTCGTCGGCGATCAGAATCCTCATCGCGGCGCTCCGCTTTGTAGGGCGTGTTGTTCGAGACGTCGGACCTGTTCCTCGATCGAGTCAAGAAGTCGCAGTACTTCGTCGCCGGCCCCGGTTGCTGCGCAGCGTTCTAAGGTCCCAGAGAGACCGCTCAGCGTGGAGGCTCCCACGCTGGCGGAAGCGCCCCTAAGCGTGTGAGCGCCCTCGCGTACACGATCCAAAGCGCCCTCGATCGCGGCGGCGCGCAATTCGGCAAGCTGCCGTGGAACGTGATCGCTGAAGTCGGCGACGACCTCGGCGGCGGCGTCGGTATCGCCGTCGAAGAGGGCAAGCAGGACCATGTCGTCGATCACCGGTTGCGAGAGGCCCGTGTTTTCATCAGGCAGGGGCTGTGTCCACGATTCGCTGGAGCCTTCCTGTTCGGCGGTTCTCTCCTCATCGAAAGGCGTCGAACCGAGCCATCGCGACACGACTGCCGCCAGCTCGTCCGACCTGAGCGGTTTGGAGAGGAAATCATCCATGCCCGCGTCGAGGCACCGCTGCCGATCTCCCAACATCGCGTGGGCTGTGAGTGCGATTATCGGAGTTCTCGGATTCAAGGCGCCTGAGCGAGGATCGCGGATGCGTTGAGTGGCCTCCATACCGTCCATCCCCGGCATTTGCACATCCATGAGCACTAGGCCGTACTCCCCATAATGCATGGCTTCCACGGCTTCGGCGCCGTCTGACACCACGTCCGCTCCGTACCCCAGTTTCTCTAGCGTCTTGAGCGCGACCTTCTGGTTCACGACGTTGTCTTCGGCTATTAGGATCCTTACCCGGTGATTCGAACGTTCGGCAAGAGAATGTCGGGTGATGATCGGCCTGGGGGTATCTGAATCGGCTTCGACGGTCTCCATTCGTCCGGCCACAGCCGCGAGACAATCATGGAACTGGGCCTGCCTTATGGGCTTCGTCAGGTAGGCTGAAAAGCCAACGTCTTGCATCCGGCGCGCGTCGCCGCGGGCGGCGGCGGAGGTCATCATCACCAGTCTGGTATCCCGCAGTTCCGGGTTGGCGCGGATGGTTGCGCCCAAGGTCTCCCCGTCAACATCGGGCATTTGCATATCGAGAATCGCGATACGGAAGGGATCCCCTTCCTCCACGGATTCCCGCAGCACTCTCATGGCTTCGTGCGCGCACTCCACCTCGGTGTGGCGGCATCCCCAAGACTCTAGGAATCCGGACAGGACGCTCCGGTTGGTGCCGTTATCGTCGACTGAGAGCACTCGGAGACCGGTGACGTCGACCATCTTGTAGTGCGGAGCCTGAATGGCACCCGAACTCGTCTTGGCGAACGGGACGGCAAACCAGAACGTCGAGCCGGTTCCCGGGGTGCTCTCTACCCCGATCGATCCATCCATCATCTCAACCAGGCTCTTGGCTATGGAAAGACCGAGGCCCGTTCCCCCGTATTTTCTCGTGGTGGAAATGTCTGCCTGCGTGAAGGGCTGAAAGAGGCGGTCTGCGTCTCTAGGGTCGATGCCCACACCCGTGTCCCGGATGCTGAACCGAACCCGCGCGGTGTGCTCGTTCTCGGTCTCGAGCTCCACGCGAATCGATACTTCTCCCTGTTCCGTGAACTTGATCGCGTTTCCGGCGAGGTTGGTCAACACCTGCCGTAACCTGCCCGGATCCCCGCTGAGGACCGGCGGAACATTGGCGTCGACCAGGGTAACGAGTTCTATCCCTTTTTCATTCGCCCGATAGGCGAGAAGGCCGGTGATGTCCTCGAGCGTGGTTCGAAGATCGAAGTCGAGCATCTCTATGGTCAGTTTGCCGGCCTCGACCCTGGAGAAATCAAGGATATCCCCTATGACGGCGAGCAGGGCTGCGGCGCTAGATCTCACGGTCTCGGCGAAATCGCGCTGGTCCGCGGTGAGGTCGGTTCCGAGAAGCAGCTCCACCATGCCGAGGACGCCGTTCATCGGAGTGCGGATCTCGTGGCTCATATTGGCGAGGAACAGACTCTTGGTCTCGTTGGCCAGTCGAGCCTCGGCCGCCGCTTCGTCGGCGAGGTGCATGGCATATTCGAACTGACTGCTGGCCGCTTCTGCGGCTTCCTTGGCCAGAAGCAGCTGTTTTTCCACCCGCTTACGCTCGCTGATGTCGCGCGAGTGGACGAAGTGGTATTCAAGGCCGCCGAACTCGTGATAGTCCAGAAACACCTCGACGGGAAAGACCTCTCCTGCCTTGGTCTTGTTCACCGTTTCGAACGTAACCGAACCAAGTCTCTTGACCTTCTCCCAGTGTTCCTCCCATGGTTGGGGAGCTTCGGGGTCGAGCTGGAAGACGGTCATACTCAACAGTTCAGCGCGTGAGTATCCGAAGCGTCTGCACGTCGATTCGTTCGCGTAGATCAGCCGCCCGCTAGAATCGACCCAGAAGATGTAGTCGGCGGCTCGGTCCACCGAGAACTGCGTGCGTCGGAGGGACTCTTCCAGCTTGATGCGGTCTGAGATGTCGCGTGCATACGCGAAGTTGTACTCGCTGCCTTCATGTTCCACGAAGTTGGCGGTGACCTCGAGAGGGAAAACGTCTCCGGTCTTGGTGATGTGTGTGCGCTCGAACGTGGCTGTGCCCTGGCATTTCAGGTTCTGCCAGTGTTCGTCCCATACTTCCGGAGTCATAGCGGGGTCGAGGTCGAAGATCGTTAGAGCGATGAACTCCTCGCGCGTATAGCCGTGGCGCGTGCAAGTAGAGTCGCTCGCGTGGAGTAGTCGTCCGTCTGGGGCTATCCAGTGGATGAGGTCCGCCGCTTTGTCGATGGAGAGACGGGTGAGTTCGAGTTCTTGTCCGATGGCGATGCACCGAGTGGTGTCTTCCAGTGTCAGCAGTACGGCTGCCTCGGCCTGCACGTCGATGGGCCGTATGTGCCAAGCGAGGCATCGGTCCTCGTCGCACGGGGTTGCTATTCGTGCGTGGCCGTCAGCGGGTCGGCCGGATATCGCCTCCTTCGCCGCGGCCTGGAGTCCGGAATCGCGCCACCAACCGAAAGTGGCGAGGTCATGCTGCAGTAGCGCGGCTGCTTCGATACCCAGCAATTCGGTCGCTAGGTCATTGACCCACTCACATCGGTTCCCTGGCCTAAGGATCATGGCGCCCATGGGAAACGCGGATAATAGGAGCGCACTTGGGATACAGCCCTCGTACGTTGAGTCACTTCGCACGTATTCGTCCCCCCGCTGGATAAGAAACCGCGTGCCCAAATTCGCGATCATCGCGCATTCTCCTATCGGTTGGTTGGCCCGTGGACTGTAGTGGTGTTGAGCTGGGGCGGTGGTGGAGTCACGCGAATGGCATCGAGGTCACGAGTCGTAGCGCGGGGCCGGCTGTGTGCGCAAAGATCTGCGCGACGAGGAGACGGGTACCCTAGGCGCGGTGACGCACAGTCTCAGGAGTCACAGCAAAGCCCTCTGGAAGACCTCGAGCGGTTGGGCGCCCACTATCCTCCGGCTGGACGTCTTGGGCTGCGCCGGCGCGGATGCGACTGGCGGAGTCATCGGCGGGCGGCCCTTGGATGAAGAAGGTGGGAACCCCGGTGATGCCCAGCCTCCGGGCGCCCGCCTCGGCCGCGAGCAGTCTATCCAGGTGCTCCCCGGCTTGAAGCGACCGAGTGAGGTCCTGGGGATCGAGGCCCACTTCCTGAGCGGCGGTCCGGAGCACCTCGAGGTCTCCGATGTTACGACCTTCCGCGAAGTAGGCCGAGAAGACACGGCGGCTGAACTCCGGAAACCCGGCGTGGTCACGCGCGTACTCGGCGGCCAAGATGGCCGCGCGCGAGTTGGCGAGCAGCGGAGGTGGGGCGAACGGCAGTCCGAACTCCGCACACCGGGCGCGGAGCATGTCATGCATTGGGGCAAGGTCTGCGCCTCGGTACAATTCGTCTAGGCGGCGGCCCTCAGGTGGAGTCTCGGGATGGATCTCGTAGCTGATCCAACGGTCCTCGATCTCGAACTCTTCCTTCAACCGGTCGACGATTCCCGCGCCGACGTAGCAGAAGGGTCAGATGTAATCCGAGTAGATGGTGATGGCGATGGTCACTACCTGTCGTCCTCCTGGGGTGGCGGCATGGCGGCCGTCCGTCCGTTAGCCCGCGAAGGCGCCTGCGACCACTCGCCCGTCCACGAGTTCCATGGTCTGGTCGGCCTGGTCGGCCATGCGGTGATCGTGAGTCACCATGACACAGGTCATCTCGCGCGAGTGGATCTGCCCACGTAGTAGTTCGAGCACCTGCTGCCCGCGCTCGGTGTCGAGACTGGCTGTGGGTTCGTCCACCAGCATGATGGTGGGGTCGTTCATGAGCGCCCGGGCGATGGATACCCTCTGGCGCTCGCCGCCGGAGAGGTCCGAGGGCTTGTGCGACTTCCGCTTGGTCAGATCGAATTCTTGGAGGAGTCTCTCGGCCCGCTGACGGTGCTCCCGCCGGACACGCCCGGCCAGGTGCGGCACCAGCAGCAGGTTCTCCAGCGCGGTCAGATAGGGGATGAGGTGGTGGTCCTGGAACACCAGGCCCACGTTATCCCGGCGGAAGGAGGCCGCCTCCGCCGCTCCACGCAGATGGATCGGCTCGCCCGCAAGTAAGATCTCCCCGGAAGACGGCTGCAGCAGACCCGCGATGATCGAGAGCATGGTGGTCTTTCCGGAGCCCGAGGGGCCCAGCACGGCAAGGAGACGTCCAGCGGCGAGCGCGAGCGAGACGTCGTCGAGCGCGGTCACCATGGTGTGGCCGCTGCCGTAGTGCTTCGATACGTTGCGTACCTCGAGTACGTTGATGACTGTCTCCTAGTGTTCCGCGCGGTCGAGCGCGGTGGCGGGGTCGATCCCAAGGATGTTCCGCAGCGAGAACAGACTCCCGAGCAGAGCCATCACGTACACGGCGACGAGGGACACGCCCCACCTCGCCACGCCCGGGTCGAAGGCCATGGCAGGAGGCATAGACGCACCGGCCCCCAACGCCAGAACCATGCCCATCGCAACGGCTATCGTCACCAGCACGGCGATCTGCAGCCACAACTGGCGGTAGAGGTAGCCGTTAGAGGCCCCAAGTGCCTTGATCGCCGCGATCTGCGCGGTCTTGTGGAGCGTAGTGATGTAAAAGAAGATCCCTATGACCAGGGCGCCGATCAGGAGGGAGACCACCTGTATCCCGTCCACCGCCAAGACCATGACCGGCATACCGTTGCCCGCACGGGCGGCCGCCTGGGGCGTGGCCACCTCGTAGCGGCCGCCGAAGCGGGCGGCCAGGTCGTCGGCGGTCACCCCGTCGTCGAGGTAGACGGCGGCGATCGAGGCTCCGCCGGAGAGTTGTTCGGAAAGCGGGGAGGGGGCGGTACCCACGGCGGTGTCTCCCGCGCCTGCCCCTTCGGTCCCTGCCGTGCGACCGAGGAGAGTTGCGGAGTACACCTCAAGCCACGTTGGCATGTCCACGTAGAAGACGGGAGTCATGATGTAGCGCCGGTCGTGGGTGAATCCCACCACCGTGAGGGCGCCGCCCACAGGGGACAACTGGACGGAATCGCCCAGGGAGATGCCGTCTGCCTTGGCGGTGGCATCCACTACCGCCTCGTGAGGCGCCTGCGGGAGGCGGCCTTCCAGGAGGGGGAGTTGGTCGAAGGCGTCGCTCAATCCGAGGATGCGTGCGTCGAACACCGAACCACCCGCGTCCACCGAGATCATGGCGTGACCGACCCCATAGGCCTTCGTCACTCCAGGAGTGGCAGAGATGGCCGCGAGGTCGTCCTTGGTGAGGAGGCTGCGCTCGAGGGACAGCTGGGTGTCGCGCTGGAATACGAGGACGTCGCCGGCGAGGGAGCCTTTGGCGCCGGTCATGCCTGTGATGAGCCCTTCCGACATCGCCGACATGAGGAGCGTGAGAGCCACCACCAAACCTATGGCGGCGGCGATCAGGCCGAACTTCAGTTTACTGCCGAGCAGTTCCTTCCAAGCCAGCACGGGTGGTCTCTCAGTCCCCTCGTTCTGTGGTGAGTCTGCAGACCGTCATGGACGGCACCGTCGATGATACCGGAAACCTGGCGCGGCATCCGCGGCGCCGTGCCGCCATAGATCTTCGTCGTCAGGGGAGCGCCGTGCGTAGATCGACGAATTCGTATCCCTGAGCACGGATGTCGGCGATGAGCGACGGCAGAGCCACGGCCGTCTGCTTGCCTCCTACGTGCATGAGCACGATTGCGCCCGGTCTGAGCCGGCTCATCACCGAGTCGTAGATCTGCTTGGCCGTGCGGTCGGTCTCCCAGTCGAGGGTGTCGATGGTCCAGTAGATGCTCACGTAACCCTCGTCCGCCACCAGCGCCAGGGTGGCCTTATCCCGTGCTCCATAGGGGAAACGGAAGAGGGGGCGCGGGTCGTCCGCTCCGGCCGCAGTCAACAGCTCTGCCGTCCTGCGCAGCTGCGAACGAGCCTGGTCGCGAGAGATCTTGGTGAAGTCCGGATGAGAGTAGGAGTGATTACCGATGGGTCGGCCCGATGCCAACACCTGAGCCACGGAATCGGGGAAGTCCTCCACGAACTCCCCGGTGAAGAAGAACGTAGCGGGCACATTTTCCCTCTCGAGCGTCGCCAGGATGGAGGCGAGGGGCGCGGGGTCGTAGGCGGCGTCGAAGGTGAAGGCGATCCGCTTGGCGTCTCCGGGTAGACGCGTGTACTCGATACCGCCCGCGGGGATGGGCGTGGGACGTGTGGTCGTTGTGGTCGTCGTCGTGGTGGTAGTGGTGGCAGCCGTCGTCGTGGTCGCGGGCTGCGTGGTCGTCGCCCAGGGGATGGTGGTGGTTGTGCTCTCCGTGGTGCCGGCTAGGAGGGTGGTTGTCGTGGCGGCTTCCCCGCAGGATGTGAGCGCGGCCGCGAGGCAAAGAACGGAAACAACCAAGAGAACTCGGCGTGTGGTCCGGCGTAGATCGTTCGTGACGTCACCTTTCTCGCGTTCGGCGATGCTGCGGAGTCCCCGATTCGCGGGGCGGAGGTCCGTCTGGCCCCCTCTCGCGGCCGCCGTTTCGACCGACCCTCCTGTTATTATCACTTTACCCGTCCAAGGTCCCTTCGCGAACCTTGGAGGCTGCGAAAGCTCGCGTCAGACCTGGCCCTCACATGGTCCCGTGCCCTGCTGTATCATGGCCCGCGACCGTTAATCGCGCCCTGTGAGGCCGAACGGATTGGAGACCTGATGCCGCGCCGTACCGACATCCACAAGATCATGCTGCTGGGCTCGGGGCCCATAGTCATCGGACAGGCGTGCGAGTTCGACTACTCAGGCACGCAGGCCTGCAAGGTGCTGCTGGAGGAGGGGTTCGAGGTGGTCCTCGTCAACTCCAACCCGGCCACCATCATGACCGACCCGGTCTTCTCCCATCGCACCTATATCGAACCTCTGGTGCCCGAGGTCGTGGCCCGCATCATCGAGAAGGAACGCCCGGACGCCTTGCTCCCCACCCTTGGCGGACAGACCGCCTTGAACTTGGCCGTGGCTCTCACCGAGGACGGCACGCTGGAGCGGTACGGCGTGGAGCTCCTGGGTGCGGACTACGACGCCATCCAACGCGCCGAAGACCGCGATCGGTTCCGGAACACCATGGCCTCGATCGGTCTGCGGGTGCCGGAGTCGGCGGTGGTGCGCGACCTCGAAGGAGCGCACGCCGCCGTGCGTGGTGGCCTGCGCCTGCCGCTCATAATCCGGCCAAGTTTCACTCTGGGTGGGCACGGGGGCGGCGTGGCCGAGAACCAGGACGACTTCGAGCGCGCGGTGAAGGCGGGCCTCGACGCGTCACCGGTGGGTCAGGTGCTCCTTGAAGAGTCGGTGATCGGCTGGAAAGAGTTCGAGCTCGAAGTCATGCGCGACCGCAAGGACAACGTGGTCATCGTGTGCTCCATCGAGAACATGGACCCCATGGGCGTCCACACGGGCGATTCGGTGACGGTTGCTCCCCAGCAGACCCTCACCGACTTCCAGTACCAGCGTCTCCGCGACGCTTCTCTCAGCATCATCCGGGCCATCGGTGTGGAGACGGGCGGCTCGAATATCCAGTTCGCATACTCTCCCGAGACCGACGACCTCATGGTCATCGAGATGAACCCGCGCGTCTCGCGCAGTTCGGCGCTCGCCTCCAAAGCCACCGGGTTCCCCATAGCCAAGATCGCAGCCAAGTTGGCTGTGGGTTACACGCTCGACGAGATCTCCAACGACATCACCAAGAAGACGCCGGCCTGCTTCGAGCCTACCATCGACTACGTAGTGGTCAAGACACCGCGGTGGGCCTTCGAGAAGTTCCCCTTGGCCGACGCGCGGCTCACCACCCACATGAAGAGCGTGGGGGAGAACATGGCCATCGGCCGCACCTTCAAAGAAGCCTTCCAGAAGTCCATGCGGTCCCGCGAACTCGACGTGAAGCCCGACATCCCCACGAGTAACGAAGCCCTGGTGGCCATGATCGGCATCCCGTCGGCCGAGCGCTTCGATCTCATCCTGGAGGCCTACCGGCGTGGCGTCTCCCTAGAGCAGATCTTCCGCGTGACCATGATCGACGAGTGGTTCCTCGAGGAACTGCGGGAGATCGTTGAGGCGGAGGAGCGTTTGAAGTCGTTCGCGTCGGGCGCTGCCTCCGCCGATGCCCCGCCACCGACTCCAGATCCCCGCCACGAGTCACAGTTGGGGGCGGCGACGGTCGTCGCAGATCTATCGGCGGGCGCCTCCGGCGGCCGCGGGGGCACCGTCTTAGCCAAGGCGACCCTGGAAGCCCTACCGCGCGAGGAACTCCGACAAGCCAAGCGTCTGGGCTTCAGCGACGGCCGCATAGGCAAGCTCCTCGGCTGTACCGAAGACCAGGTGCGCGCGCGGCGCTTGATGGAGGGCATAGTCCCTACGTACAAGGCGGTAGACACCTGCGCGGCCGAATTCGAGGCCTACACGCCCTACTTCTACTCCACCTACGAAGACGAGAACGAAGCGCTGCCCAACCTGGAGCGCGAGCGGGTGATCATCCTGGGCAGCGGCCCCAACCGGATCGGGCAGGGCATCGAGTTCGACTACTGCTGCGTGCACGCCGTCATGGAGATGCGGGAGCAGGGTTACGAGGCCATCATGATCAACTGTAACCCCGAGACCGTGTCCACAGACTACGACACCTCCGATCGCCTCTATTTCGAACCGCTGACGGTGGAGGACGTGCTTAATATCGTGGACAACGAGAAGCCTCTAGGCGTCATCGTGCAGTTCGGGGGGCAGACTCCCCTGCGCATCGCCGAGAGTTTGCAGAAGGCCGGCGTACCCATCATGGGTACGAGTCAGGAGGCGATCGACCTCGCCGAGGATCGCGAGCGTTTCGGCGGGGTCCTCAAGAAGTTGGGACTGGAGGCGCCCCCCTACGGGACGGCCCGCTCGGCCGAGGAGGCTGTGGCCATCGCCGGGAACATCGGCTACCCGGTACTCGTCCGTCCGAGCTACGTGCTCGGCGGCAGGGCTATGGAGATCGTCTACGACCAAGCTGCGCTCGAGCGCTACATCCAGACGGCCGTGAAGGCTTCGACCCGGCATCCGGTGCTCATCGACCGTTTCCTGGAGCGGAGTATGGAGGTGGACGTGGACGCCGTGTGCGACGGCCGTGACGTGTACATCGGGGCGGTGATGCAACACGTGGAGGAGGCAGGCGTCCACTCCGGCGACTCCGCCTGCGTGATCCCGCCCATGACGCTCGGGGGCGAGGTGGTCCACGCCATCGAGAAGCAGACCGAGGCTCTGGCTCTCGAGTTGGGGGTCGTCGGACTCATGAACGTGCAGTATGCGCTGCAGTCCGGTGAAGCCGGCACCACCATCTACGTGCTCGAGGTCAACCCCCGAGGCAGTCGCACCGTGCCCTTCGTAAGTAAGGCCACCGGCGTGCCCCTGGCAAAGATCGCCACCCAGGTCATCGCCGGTCACAAGCTGGCCGATCTGCAGCCGCCGGGCTGGGAGGAGTCGCTGGCCACCGGGCGCGTACCGAGCCACCGGGGATTCACTCACGTGGCCGTGAAGGAGGCGGTGCTCCCCTTCCCCCGTTTCCCCGGGGTGGACACGACCCTCGGCCCGGAGATGAAGTCCACCGGCGAGGTGATGGGCGTAGGACGCAGTTTTCCGGTAGCTTTCGGCAAAGCCTCGTTGGCCGCGGGCGACCGGCTGCCGCAGAGCGGCACCGTCTTCATCTCCGTGTGCGACGCCGACAAGGCTGCGGCCGTGGGGGTGGCGGCCACCCTGGCACGGCTGGGTTTCCGCCTCTTGGCCACGGCCGGCACCCAGGATACGCTCGCCCGCAACGGCATTCCCGCGGAGATGGTGCTCAAGCACTCCGAGGGCATGGCGCTCCGCGAGGAGCACGGCGACGTCGTCACCGTCGTCGATCTCATCGACGCGGGGGAGGTGGACCTGGTGATCAACACTCCGCGCGGCGGAGGCGCTCGAGCCGACGGATACGAGATCCGGGGGGCTGCCGTCCGGCGGAAAGTGCCCGCCATGACCACCATGGCGGCCGCGCAGGCGGCCGCCCAGGCGATCGAAGCGGCGCGCACCGGGCAGGTGCCGGTGGCCTGTCTCCAAGAGCTGCACGGACCCTCGTCGGGCTTCGCCGTCCACGGCTCCGCCGCCGCCCAGGGAGCACAGCGTCCCGCCGCCCGCCGCCCGCCGCCCGGCGACTCCTCGCCCGGCCGCGGCCGCTCCGGTCGCTGACGGCGTGGGCGGGATGTGCAGGTGAGAACGGACACCCAAGATCGCGGGCGATCGGCCTCCGGCCCCGGACGCGACCCGGCGGTCGTGGGCCGCGTGGTCCAATCCCGCACTCTCGGCTCTATGGTCGAGCTGACCATACTGGTGCCCGGTTGGAAGGCGGCGCGATCGGGCGAGTTCGCCATGGTGCGCCTCGCCGGCTCCCGCCGCTTCCTGCCGCGAGCCTTCAGCATCTACAGTGAGCGCGCGGCCGAAGCCGGCGGGTCCGGCACCCGGGTCGTGTTCTTGATCTCGCCCGTAGGCCCCGCCACGATGGAGCTCACGGCGGCCCCGAAAGGCAGTGAGGTGTGGGTGGTGGGTCCGCTGGGGCGTCCGTTCGATATCGATGCTCTTTCGCGTTCCGAGACCGGGGCAGGAGAACCGCCGCGCGCAGCTGGCCCCCGTCTCCTCGTGGTCGCAGGTGGGGTGGGCGCCGCGCCCTTCCTCTTGCTCCTCGAACGTCTGGCTGAACGGGTGCGCTTGTCGGCGGGTCGCCCCGCGGAGGTGCTGGTGCTCCTGGGATTCCGCGATTCGCCTCAGGCAGCGGTCCTGGACGCGTTCGAACCGGCCGTGGTCGCATTGGACAGGCTGGGGATGCGGGCCCGGCTGGAGGCCATCTGCGAGGACGGGAGTCTCGGCCGCGAGGGTCTGGTCACCGAGCTGCTGAGCGAAGAACTGGCCGACGGAGACGCCGTGTTCTGCTGCGGAGCCCACGCCATGTGCGAAGCAGTGTGGGATCTATGCCGGACCAAAGAGGGCGTGCGCGCCTGGTTCAGCCTGGAGGCGGGCATGGCCTGCGGCGTGGGGTCCTGCCAGGGGTGCGTCATACCAATGGCGGACGGCCGTCTGGCCCGGGTGTGTCGCGAAGGTCCGGTCTTCTCAGGCGAGGAGGCGTTCGGCGAAGCCGGCCATCCCTGCCTGGTGGGCGGCGGTGGATCGTGAACGGCGGTCGTGTTCGTGAGCGGCCGCGCCGCGCAGGACGTCGATCTGACCACTCGACTGGGACCCATCGAGCTGCGCCATCCTCTGATCAACGCATCGGGGACGTTCGATCTGTTCGAGGTGGCCGAGTCGCTTGGTTTGGCCGAGGGGGAGGCCGGGGCCGCCCTGCTCCTCGACCCTCCGTTCGCCGCCTACGTTCCCAAGACAGTGACGTTGGCTCCCCGCAGGGGTAACGAACCTCCGCGCATCCTGGAGACCGAAGCAGGCATGCTCAACTCCATCGGGCTTCCGAACGGCGGGATCGAAGCGTTCGTGGAACGCGAACTGCCGCGTCTTCTGGGCCTGCCACGCCCCCTGATACTGAACGTGGGCGGCTTCTCCATCCAAGACTACGTCTTCACGGTGGAGCGACTCCGGCAGGCCTTGGACGAGCAGACCTTGTCGTCGCCGACGGCCGCGAATTGGACCCAGCGGGTGGGGCTGGAGCTCAACGTCTCCTGCCCGAACGTGCACTCCGGATGCATGTCCATAGGGGCCGACCCGGAGGAGACCGCCGCGCTTCTCCGGGCGGTGCGACCCGTATGGCCGGGCCTCCTCATGCCCAAACTCACTCCCAACGTCACCGACATCGCCTCTGTGGCGCAGGCGGCTGAGGCCGCCGGCGCCGACGCCCTCTCCCTTGTGAACACCTTCAAAGGGCTGGCCATCGACCGCGTGTCCCTGCGGCCGAGTCTGGGCGGGGTGACCGGGGGCCTTTCGGGGCCGGCGATCAAGCCGTTGGCTCTGCGTTGCGTATACGAGGTCGCGGCGGCGGTCGAGATCCCCATCGTCGGGATGGGCGGGGTCACCGAGATCCAGGACGTGGTCGACTTCCTGGCCTGTGGCGCGACCGTGGTGGCGATCGGCTGCGCCGGGTTCCGCGACCCGGCAACGGCCCGACGACTGTCAGGGGAGCTGGCGGACTTCCTGCGCTCCCGCTCTCTGAGCCTGGGCGGGCTCATCGGCGCCGCTCACCGGTGAATCCGGTTGCGCCGCGTGACTTCATGCGCCATAATCGCGGATACATGAATAACCCCCCAACGACATCGGCCCCGACTCCGGAGCGCAGCCACCAGCAGCGTATGGACGCTCTCCAGCGGGCGAACGGCATCCGCATGGAGCGCGCCCGTCTGAAGGAAGCCCTCAAGAACGGCACGGTGCGCATCCAGGATGTCTTGGTGGAGCCGCCCGAGTACGTCCACACCGCGAAAGTCTTCGATCTGATCATGGCAGTGCCCAAGTACGGCCGCGTCAAGACCTCCCGCATTCTCGAGCGGTGCCGGGTGAGTTCTTCCAAGACCGTTATCGGCCTCACGCCGCGCCAGCGACGCGAGTTGGTAGAGAACCTCAAAGGTTGACGGAGTAGAAGGTCGCCAGGCTGATCGTCATCTCCGGGCCTTCAGGCGCGGGCAAGGGCACGCTCATCGCCCGTGTTCTCCCTCTATTCACTGATTTGGTGGTGTCGGTCTCTGTTACCACTCGTCTTCGTCGAGCCGGGGAACTCGAGGGCAGGGACTACGTCTTCGTTTCGCGCGATGAGTTCCTGCGGAGGGTAGAGCAGGGCGACTTCCTCGAGTGGGCCGAATACGGCGGTAATCTCTACGGCACTCAGGCCGCTTTGGTCGAGGCCCGCCTGGAACGGGGCACGGACGTCATCTTGGAGATAGAGCTGCAGGGAGCTCGTCAGGTCATGCAACGCGTCCCTGGAGCGGTCACGGTATTCATCGCCCCGCCATCCTTGGGCGAGTTGGAGGAGCGTCTTCGCCGCCGGGACACCGAGACGGGGGAGACCATCGAGCGGCGCATGGAGCACGCGCGTGACGAGATGGACGAACTGGCGCGCGACGCGCTGCGGGAAAGTAAAGAATTCCACTATGTTATAGTGAACGACGACGTAGACGTCGCCGCGGAGCAACTCCGCTCCGCCATCCAGGATATCCGAGAGAACGACTCAACGAGGTGAATGCTGTATGAACCGGCCTACCGTGGACGAGATCATAGACGGCCTGAGCGAACACAAGGATGAGAACGACGAGGCGCTCACCCGTTACACCGCAGTCATGGTGGCCGCCCGCCGGGCCCGCCAGATCAACAGCTACTATCGCAGTCTCGGCGAAGGCGCCGGCTTCGAGGATCTCGCGCCCCCGCTGGTGCACACCACCTCGCGCAATTACCTGACGATCGCCATGGAAGAGGTTGCGCGCGGGGAGATCACCTACCGCCTGCGCACGGAGCGCTAGGGCCGGGCGGGTGAGCCCACCCTTTCCCCCGAGCGGACGATGACCGGTCAGCCAACCGTTCTTCTGGGCGTTACCGGTGGCATCGCCGCCTACAAGTCGGCGGAACTGCTCAGGGGATTCCAGAAAGCGGGTATGGAGGTGCGCGTCATCATGACCGACGCCGCCACCAGATTCATCGCGCCTCTCACTTTCGAGACGCTATCCGGCTACCCCGTGCACGTAGGTGAGCTTCTTCGGGCGGATTCCACCATCGCCCACATCGAAGAAGGCAACGCGGCCGATATCTTCGTGATCGCCCCTGCTACCGCCAACACTCTGGCGAAACTCGCGAACGGGCTCGCCGACAATCTGCTGAGTGCCACCTACCTTGCCTACTCCGGCACGGTGGTGGTGGCGCCTTCGATGAACACCAACATGTGGAATCATCCCTCGACGCAGCGCAACGTGGCCGTAGTCAGGGATCACGGCGCGTTCGTGGTGGAGCCGGGGGCGGGCGAGCTGGCCTGCGGCATCTACGGTTCCGGCCGCATGGCCGATCCCGACAGCATCGTGGCTGAGGTCAAACACCGTCTACAGGTGGTGCGGAAGACCGACCTGCGCGGCCTGAGGGTGGTCATCACGGCCGGTGGCACTCGAGAACCGATCGATGCCGTGCGCTACATGGGCAACCGCAGTTCGGGCAAGATGGGCGTGGCTCTGGCGCGTGCCGCCTACGACCGGGGGGCATCGGTGGACTTGGTGAAAGCCAACATCGATCTGCCGCGTGCGCCCGGCGTTCGAGAGTACGAGACTCCGACAGCCCGCGCGATGTACGAGAGGGTCATGGACCTTCTCCCCAACACCGACATCCTCATCATGGCCGCAGCCGTCGCCGACTACCAGGCGGTGGACGCCGCCGCGGGGAAGATGGGGAAGAGCCAGGACGAGCTCATGGTGAGGCTCGAACCCACCAAGGACATCCTCTGCGAGGTAGCCGCGAGCCGTCGCGAAGGCCAGATCATCGCCGGCTTCGCGGCTGAGTTCGGCCGCACCGGAGTGGAGCGGGCCCGGGAGAAGCTCACGCGCAAACGACTCGACCTGATCGTGGTCAACGACATATCGCGGAGCGATATCGGTTTCAACTCCGACTACAATGAAGTGGTCATCTTGACCCCGGAGGGGGAGACCAAGGTGAACCGTAGTCCCAAGGAGACGGTGGCCGAGATCATCCTCGACCACATCGCCCGCGAAGCGAGAACCCGTCGCGGCGAGTTCGTCCCGGTTACCTAGGGACCGAACGATTCGCGGTGGCCGGCGCTCCTAAGAGGGGTCGTGATGCCGCCGGGCCGCCGGGCATCGGAGTCGCGGCGGCCGCCGGAGCACAAAGAAGAGGCGGCGCTCCGAGAAGCGCCGCCTCTGTCTATTCGGGTCTCGTCGAAGCAGAGGGGGAGGCCCCTACTCTCTTCAGGCACTCTCCCGCATCGCCAGGATGTCCACCGAGTTCTTGATGGTCTCGAGGGCCTTGGCCTCGATCTGACGGATGCGCTCACGGCTCACGTTGAAGCGGGAACTCACTTCAGCAAGGGTGCGGGGATGCTCGCCCTTCAAGCCGAAGCGCAATTCGACCACTTTACGCTCGCGTTCGTCCATCGTGCGCAGGACGCGGTCCAGGCTCTCCTTAGCGATGATGCTGTGCACCGCTTCGGCCGGATCGGGAGTGCTGCTGTTCTCGATGAAGTCGCCCAACTCGGCGTCTTCCTCGTCGCCGATGGGGGTCTCGAGAGAGGTCGTGCGCTGAGCGATCTTGCGCATCTCGCGTACTTCCTGGGGCTCGATGCCGAGTTCGTCGCCGAGTTCTTCGTCGCTGGGTTCACGGCCCGTCTCCTGGAGGAGCTTGCGCTCCGTGCGCACCATCTTGTTTATCTTCTCGATCATGTGCACCGGGATGCGGATGTTGCGGTCCTGATTAGCGATGGCTCGGGTGATCGCCTGGCGGATCCACCACGTGGCGTACGTGGAGAACTTGTAGCCCTTGCGGTAGTCGAACTTCTCCACCGCACGGATCAGGCCGGTATTGCCCTCTTGGATGAGGTCCAGCAGGTCCATGTCCTGGGTGTAGTAATTCTTCGCAATCGAGATCACCAGACGGAGGTTCGACTGGATCATGTGATCCTTCGCCCGCTTATCGCCGGCCTCGATGCGCATGGCGAGTTCGATCTCTTCGGCTTTCGTGAGCAGGGGGATCTCGCCCGCCTCCTTGAGATACAGGCGCAGCGGATCGTGCGTCACCGTCTCGATGGAGAGGTCGAGTGCAGGTTCCGGCAACTCGAGCGCGCCCTGGACCACCGGACTCTGCTCGTAAACCTCTATGGAGAGGTCGAAGAGTTGCGAGTACAGGTCTTCAATGGCTTCCGTGGCCATGTCGAGTTCCTCGACCAGGCCCATGATCTCGTCGCTTGTGACGTAGCCGCGTTCCTGACCGATGGTGCAGAGCTCCGCCACGTCTGCGACGGGCCGGCACTCCACTGATGCTGTGGTATCGATGTCTCTATCCCTCATATGCTTCGACCAACCGTTCCTTGATTGCGTACCCGTGCGGGTGAGGTTCAACCGCACTCTGGACTATGTTCTTTGAAGTTTCGTCAAGCAAACCCGCGCATTGTATACCCAATGGGGGTACATGTCCATACCCAATTACTCTGAGGTGGACCGTCCTCATCGCCCCCGAGGGCCCACACCCAAAAAGAACGGAGAAGAACCCGTCCAGAGACGCGCGCGCGTTCTACTGAGCCTACCGACGCATTATACCGAACAAACGTTCGCAATACAAGGGCTATCGTGCGTCCACATCACGAGGATACATACCTTGGACCCATCATATCCTACCGCCCGTGGAGTTGGGTGCGATAGAGGCGGGCATAGGGTCCGTCGGCGGCCAGGAGGGCTGCATGGTCGCCGTCCTCGACGATACGCCCGGCTTCCATCACCACGATGCGCTCTGAGTTCTCCACGGTGGAGAGTCTGTGAGCGATGATGAGCGATGTGCGCCCCGCGAGGAGTCGAGAGAGGGCGGCCTCGATCAGGTGCTCGGTGCCGGGGTCCACGCTGGAGGTGGCTTCATCCAGGATGAGGATGCGTGGTTCGGAGAAGAACGCGCGTGCGAAAGACACCAACTGCCTTTCGCCGGCCGAGAGCCTCGATCCGCGTTCCTGCACCTCGGTCTGGTAGCCCTCGGGGAGACTGGAGAACAGTTCGTGAACGCCGAGGGACTCTGCGGCCCGCAGGACTCGGGCCGGGTCCGCGTCGGGTTCGGTGAGTCGGATATTGTCGAGGATGGTGCCCGAGAACAGGTACGGCTCCTGAGACACATAGCCGACGTGTCGGCGGTAGTCCTTGACGTCGTACTCGCGCAGATCGACCCCGTCGATGAATATGGCGCCGGAGGTGGGATGGTAGAAGCGCAGGAGGAGCTTGGCGAGCGTGCTCTTGCCCGCTCCCGTGGGGCCCACCAAGGCGACTCTCTGCCCGGCGGGGATAGACAACGTGACTGAGTCCAGGACGCGCGCGCTTCCCGGCGCATAGGAGAAGGAGACGTCGGCACACTCGATACGACCCGCCACATTCGCGCTGGAGAGACCGCCCGGCGTCTCGGTATCGCCGGGTTCTGTGTCCAGCACCGACAGCACCTTCTGGAGGGCGGCACCGGACGATTGGAAGGTGTTGTAGAGCTCAGAAAGCGATTCCACCGGGTCGAAGAAGCTGGATAGGTACGCGATGAAGGCCACCAAGACCCCCAGCGTGATCTGATCGTCGGCCATCCTGCTGCCGCCGTAGAGCAGGATGATGGCGGTGGCCACGGCGCTCAGGAACTCGACTCCGGGGAAGTAGGCGCCTGATATGTAGATGGTGTCCATGTTGGCCTTGCGGTTCCGCTCGTTGACCACGACGAAGGCCTCGACGCTGCGCTGTTCGCGCCGGAAGGCCTGGACCACGCGCACGCCGCCCAGGGACTCTTGTAGGGCGGCGCTCACGTCGGCTATCGCCGTTCTCACCCGGCCGTAGGCTCGGGAGGCCTGGTTGCGGAACACGATGGTGCCCGCGAGCAGCACCGGGATGACGGTCATGGTCACCGCAGCGAGGCGGGCGTCCATGCGAAAGAGGATGGCGGTGGCCCCCACCAACGTGAGCGTGCTCACGACCAGTTGCACCACGCCTTCCACCAGCAGGCTCTCGAGAGCCTCTATATCGTTGGTCAGACGCGAGATGATCCAGCCCGCCCGCTGTTTCCCGTAGTAGTCGACGTCAAGGGAGGTGAGATGGCGGAAGAGCGTGTCGCGCAGGTCACGCACAACGCGCTCGCCCACCCAGTTCACCCCGTACGTTTGCAGCCCGTTGAGGACCGCTCCCAGGATGCCCGCTCCCAGGTAGAGCGCCGCTACGTATCCGAGATAGCGGAGGTCTTTACCCCCGATGCCCTTGTCGATCGCGAGGCGCAGAAGGTACGGTCCGGTGAGGCCCGTGGCCGTGACCGCGACCATGGCGGCGAGCGTAGCCGCGGCCGGCCAACGATAAGCGAGGACGAACCTCACGAGCCTGAGGACCGCGCGCTTCTGCAGCCAGACGCGGATGCCGTCTTTCGAGTCCTCGGCGGGCGTGGACCTCACGTGGTCTTCTCGAGGCGAGTCTGGTTGCGGCCGGCCGCCCTGCTCTGGCGTTCCAGCGTCTCCTGCGCATCCCGCACGAGGATCTCCTCCCACGGCACCTCGTGCGGTGTGCCCACCCTGGACACACGTCCCCGGTCCATCAGCACCACGCGGTCGGCCAACATGACCGTCGAGGGGCGGTGGGCGATGACGACGGTCGTGCGCGTGCCGCGGAGCCGGCCCAGCGCCGCTACGATGCGGGATTCGGTGTCGGCGTCCACGCTGGAGGTGGCGTCGTCGAGTATCAAGATCGCGGGGTCCACCAAGAGGGCGCGGGCGAGCGCCAAGCGCTGGCGTTGACCCCCACTCAGAGTGAGCCCGCGCTCGCCTATGACGGTGTCGTATCCGTCCGGCAACTCCTCGATGAACTCGTGCGCAGCGGCCGCCCGTGCCGCCTGCCTCACCCGCTCGAGGTCTGCGTCGGGGTCTCCGTAGCGGATGTTCTCGATGACCGGCAGGCTGAAGAGGAAGGGCTCCTGGTCGACCAGTCCTATGGAGCGGCGCAGGGAGGAGAGCGTGAGCTCGCGCAGGTCGTGACCGTCGAGCCGGACGGTCCCCTGCGACGGGTCGTGGAAGCGGGGGATGAGGTGGGCCAGTGTGGTCTTCCCGCAGCCTGTCGGCCCCACCAGCGCTACCGTCTCTCCCTGCTCGATGCGGAGTGTCACCCCCCGCAGGACGTGCCTGCCGCCGTACTCGAAGGAGACGTTCTCGAACTCCAGGGTGCCGCGTGCTTCCCCGAGGTCGCGTGCGCCGGGTGAGTCGACGATCGTGGGCGTCTCCTCCAGGATGTCGAGGATGCGCTCCCCCGAAGCCACCGCACGCTCGCCCCAACTCACGAGCATCCCCAGCATGCGGAGCGGCCAGATCAAGAGCATGACGTAGCCGTTGAAGGCCACCAGGCTGCCGAGGGTCATCTGTCCGTTGATCACCGCCCGACCCCCGTAGAACAGGATGATCATGAGACTGATGCTGGGCAACAGGCCGAGCAGTGGGATGTAGCGTCCCCTGATGAAGGCCGCATCCAGATTCTGTCGGTAGATGCGGTCGGAGGATTCCGCGAAGGCCTTCTGCTGCAGATCCTCGACGGCGAAGGCCTTGATGACCCCGATGCCCATGATGCGTTCCTCAGCCACCGCCGTGAGTTCGGCCACTCGCTGTTGGATGGCCCAGAGCGAGGGGTGAAGCCGCTTGCTGAAGGAGCGGGCGACGACCAGGATCAGCGGGAGGGGTGCGAGGCTCATGAGGGCCAGTTTGGGATCGAGCACGATCAAGATGACCGTGACCCCGGCGAGGGTGGCGAGGTTGGTGAGGATGAATATGAGTCCGTACCCTAGGAACATCCGGACCGCGCGCACGTCGGCGATCGCACGGGACATGAGTTGGCCGGTCTGCGAGCGCATATGGAAATCGAGACCGAGTCTCAGCAGGTGATTGAACATGTGGTTGCGCACTTCGGTCTCCACGGCCACCGCCACGCGGCCTGACACCACCCTCCGCAAGAAGGCGAAGATCATGCGCAAGAATCCCGCGCCTACGATGGCTAGGGCGAACACCGTGATGAGGTCGGAACGCTGGGGGACGAGGGCCCTATCCACGGCCAACTTGGTAAGCCACGGGATGAACATGCCCATGCCGGTGGTGGCGAGGGCGAGTAGCAGGGACACTCCGACGCCCACCCTATGGGGCCCCAGGAAGACGCGCATCATTCGGATGAGGGTTCGCATGCGACTGCGATTGTAGCGTAGAGGTCGGAGGGCTCCGCACATACGGAACACAAGGAAGGCGCAGGTACTGGTATCGTAGCGCCCGGCGGGATGCTCCTCCCGGGAGGGTCCACAAACGTGTCGTGTCGGGTGGTCGGGGAGAACGATCCTCGGATCAGGAGGGAACGAGTCCATGGGATGGAGCGAACGGCGTCCTATCACGCTGGCGCTCGACGCCGAGGGGGGCGATCGTGCCCCGGAGGAGATCGTAGCGGGAGCGCTCGCGGTATCCTCCCCCGAACTGCGGGTCCTGCTCGTCGGGCGTCCCGAGGTGCTGGAGCCCCTTGTCCCGGCGGGCTCCGCCTCACGTGGAGATCCTACCCAGCGAGGGTCCCATCTTGGCGGATGAAGAGCCTGCTCGGGCGGTCAGGTCCCGGCCTATGTCGTCGATCGTGGTGGGGGCTCGGGCCGTGGCCGAAGGGCGCGCCCAGGGTTTCGTGGGGGCCGGCAACACCGGCGCCATGCTGGCCGCGGGACTCTTGGTGGTGAAACGGATTCCGGGAGTCAAGCGGCCCGCCATCGTCACTGTGCTCCCCGGTGCCGGCGGCCCCGTGGTGCTTCTGGACTCAGGCGCCAACGCCGACTGCCGTCCCGAGCACCTGCTCGAGTTCGGGATCCTCGGCTCGGTGTTCGCACGTTTGGCCCTGGGCATCGCATCTCCTCGAGTGGGCCTGCTCAACATCGGCGAGGAGCAGACGAAGGGCAACAGCCTGGCGCTCGGTGCCTACCCGTTGCTGGCCGCCTCCGATCTTGACTTCGTGGGGAACGTCGAGGGACGTGATGTGCTCTTTGGCACGGCCGACGTGGTGGTGACCGACGGCTTCACCGGCAACGTCGCGTTGAAGCTGCTGGAGGGGACGGCGCAGGCCCTGATGTTGTCGGTTCGTGAGGCCTCGAACTCCGACCTGCGCTCGAAGGTGGGGGCCGCGCTCTTGCGGCCGGCTCTCCGGCGAGTCCGGGCCGCCTGGGACCCCGAGGAATATGGAGGGACGTATCTCCTCGGGCTGCGTGGACTGGTGGTCATCTGTCACGGCAACTCCTCGCGGAAGGCGATCGCCAACGCACTTGGGCTTGCCGCGGGAGCCGTCCGTCAGGGAGTCGTCGAGACCGTGGAGCGGGACCTCGGGACGGGCGGAGACCTCTGACCCTCCTACGACGGCGTGCCGCCGCACGGTCCTTTGCCATTGGGGCACTCGTTGCTAGAATGGCTCCCATCTTGCAGTAGTCACATTCGTTATCTCGATCCATGAGGAGTATTTAGATGACCAAGGAAGAGATCCTCGCGAAGATTCGCGACATCCTGGTAGACCAACTGGGAGTGGACGCCGAAGCCGTCACGATGGAGGCATCGTTCCAGGAGGACCTGGACGCCGACAGCCTCGATCTGGTGGAACTCATCATGGAACTCGAGGACCAGTTCGGAGTGAAGATCTCCGATGAGGAAGCCGAGAAGATAACCACCGTCGGCGAGGCGGTCGAGTTCATCGCCGCAGCGCAGTAGGAGATGCGAGGTCGGCGTCGGCCGGGTCTGGGCTGTCGCCCGCAGGGTTTCGCGAGGGGTCTGCCGCCGACGGCGCCGGGCCCCTCGGCGTGTGGAGCGCCGGGCGCACGCGGATCTCGGATGAGCCGTCGGAAGAAGGTTGGGCGCTTCCTGACAGCTCTTGACTACAGCCGCGTCCGGGATGCGGGTGACCCGACGATGCCGCCGTTGCTCTCACTTATCCGCGAGTTGCCGCGCGATCTCCTTGCCACGGCTCTGACGCACTCCTCGTGGGTCACGGAAAGGATCGCCTCGAACGAGCGCCTCGAGTTCCTCGGCGACAGCGTACTCGGTCTCAGCGTTGCCGTGGGGCTCTACGAACGGTTCCCCGATGAGAACGAGGGAGACCTGGCACGCTGGAAGGCGTTCATCGTCAGCCGGGCAAGTTGCACGGTGGTGGCCCGCCATCTAGGCCTCGACGAGCTGGTCATGAGGTCGGCGCCGGGCGACAAGGAGCAGCGGGCTGAACTCGCCGCGTCACCAACGGCACTCGGCAACCTGCTGGAGGCGCTGATCGGCGCCTGCTACCTGGCGCACGGCTTCCTCACCACCCAGTCTGCGGTCGTCGACGCGTTCCGCGAGCAGTTCGCCTATGCGGTCACGGGCCACGTCGATTATAAGAGCACCTTGCAGGAACACCTGGCCGGCAGCGGAGGACGCACGGTCTCGTACGAGGTGATGGGGGAGGAGGGGCCGCCGCACGACCGCGTGTTCTCGACCCGGGTGCTGGTGGACGGTCGCTCCTTCGGCGAGGGCAGAGGCCGCAGCATAAAGAAGAGCGAACAGCGGGCCGCCAAGGAAGCCCTCGTGAGACTGGGCGTCATCTCTCGAGCGGCACCTGATTCCGAAGATGATGGTCCCGACGACGAGGATACCGACGACGACGGCACGCCGCGCACGGCAGTGGCCGACATCGATGAGTAAGGGCATTCCATGGCCTTTCTGAGTCGCATCCGCATGAAGGGGTTCAAGACCTTCGCCCGCTCCACGGAGATGCTCTTCGAGCAGGGCGTCTCCGTGATCATCGGGCCCAATGGGAGCGGCAAGAGCAACATCGCAGACGCGGTCCTGTGGGCATTGGGGGAGCAGAGCCCCACCAGTATCAGAGGACGCTCGATGCAGGACGTCATCTTCTCGGGCTCTGACGGCCAGCGCCCCGCGGCCGTAGCGGAGGTGTCCCTGACCTTCGACAACGCCAGCGGGGTCTTCCCCCTCGATTTTCAGGAAGTGGAGATTAGTCGGCGGGTCACGCGCGACGGTGCCTCTGAGTACCGCATAAACGGTGTGGCGAGCAGACTCATCGACGTGGAAGACTTGGTGGGAGGCGTCGGTCTGGGCCGGGAGATGCACAGCGTCATCTCTCAGGGCAGGGTCGATGAACTGGTGAACTCCACTCCCGCGAGCAGGAGGGCACTCGTCGAGGAAGCCGCCGGCCTCGGACGCTACAAGAAGCGGCGCGATCGGGCTTTGGCCAAGCTCGAGAAGGTGAACGCCAATCTACTGCGGGTGTCCGACGTGGAGCGGGAGGTGCGCGGGGCGCTCCGGCCGCTCAAGCAACAGGTGACGGCGGCGGAACGCTACGCCGAGGCCTCGGAGGAACTCGCCCGGCTGCGCGCTGAGGCGGCCGTGCTGGCTCTCGTGAAGCTGGAATCCAGGATCGCGGAGGAGCGCCGGGCGCTCGACGAGGTCTCGGGCCGGCGGGGGGAGACCGAGCGCTCGTTGGAGCAACTCCGTGAGGAGCGCGCCAGAGAAGAGGCGCGCTTCACGACCGCGCTGCGCGAGCGCGAAGCGCTGAGCGCCCTCTACCATCAGGCTGCGGCCGACGTCGACCGGGTGCGGTCGCGGGGCGCCTCGTTGGAGCAACGGACGGCGCGTATGGAGGCCGAATTGTCCCGGGCGCGGCGTCGAGTCTCGTTGGCGGTGGAAGAGGACGCTCTGGCCCGAGCCCGGGCCGAGGATCTTGGCGACTCACCCGCCAAGGCGGCGGGGCGCATGCGCGTGGTGAGCGCGGCGGGCGAGAGTCTGGCGGCGAGGTTGCAGGAAGCGCGACCGGCGCTGGCGGCCGCCACTCAGGAAGAGGAGCGCCTGAGGGACGACGTCTTCGGTCTCGAGGCCGAGCGCGCCCGGGCGCTTCAGGAGAAGGAATTCCTCGGGCGCGAGATGGACGGCCGCTCCCGGCGGGCGGAAGACCTAGCTGAGCGCTCGCGCGTGGCCGTGCAGCGACTCGAAGAGGTGCGCAATGCGGCCGCCGAGCGGAGCGGCATGGTAGCGGCCGCGGAGACGCTCTACGCCGAGGTGGAGGCGGAGGAGGCGGCCGCGCGGGAACGCGCGGCCGCCCTCCGAGCTCAGGCCGACGACGCACGGGAGCAGGCGCGTTCCCTGGCCGATCGACTCGCGGCGGCCGAGTCTCGCGTGGGTGTCTTGGCGGAGGTGGCGTCGCGGCGGGAGGGCACGCCGGCCGCCGCGCGGGCCCTCTTGGATTCTCACGCGGGCGCGACCTTGGTCATCGAAGCTCTCGAAGTGAAGCCCGGCTATGAGCGCGCCGTCGCGGCCGCTCTCGGTCCGCTGGCCTCGGCCGTCGTCGCTCCGGGAGCCACCGACGCGGTCCTGCTGCGATCTGGAGAGGGTCTCGTGGAGATCGTCTGGCCGGAGGCCGCGTCTGGTCTGGATCTGCAGGCGGCGTGGCCCACGGGGATGGAGGGTGACGGACGCCCGGCGGCCGCGTCAGGACCGATAGGCTTGGATCTCTGGGAGGTCGTCAAAGGACCAGACGCCCTGGTACGGGCGCTGAGAGCCATACTCCCGGAGACCCGAGTGGTCGGGGAGAGCGAGGCTCCTGGGCGGGGCATAACGGCCCGGGTGGTGAGCCTCCAAGGAGAAGTGTGGCATGGCCTGGTGCATGGCGCCCGTAGGGGAGAGGCGGCGGCCGAAGCCCTGTTGACCGTGCGGGCAGAGTTGGAGGCTGCGCGTACTGCCGAGGCATCTCTCAGGGTGGCCGCGGAAACGGCTCGACAGGAGGCCGAACGCCGGAACGAAGAATCCGCAGCCGCCGACGACCACGTGCTCGCCGAGTCAGTGCGCGCGCGCGAAGCGCGCGCAGAACGCGACTCTTTGGCCGACGAAGTGACCCTCTGGGACCGAAGGTCAGGAGAGGCGGAAGCAGAGGTCGTCGAGGCCGAGGAACGGCTGGCCCGCGACGTCGCCCTCGCCCGCGAACTGGAGGAAGGTCTGGCCTCGGTGGAGTCGCGGTTGGAGGAGATCGCCGCCCGTCTGGACGTCTCCCGCGCCGGTCTGCGCTCGGTGAAGCAGCGGAGTGAGACCCTGAGGGCCGAGGTGGCCGCGCTCGAAGCCAAGCGCTCCCAAGCGGCGCTGCTGTCGGTGCGTCTGCGGGAGCGAGAGCGGGCGCGCGAGGAAGAGCGGGAGCGTGCCCTGTCGCACGCGCAGCGGGCGGAGCGCGCCTTGTCCGGGGCGCGTGAGCGGCAGGCGACTCTCGAGGGCTACCTGCCCGTGCTGCGGAGTCTGGCTGAGGTCACGGCGCCGCTCGTGGAAGCGCTGCACGGGGGATTGCTCGGACTGAGCGAGCGGCTGGCCCGCTCCCGCGCCGCCACCGACGACTTCGGCGACGCCCTGAAAGATCAGGGGCGCAGGGAATCCGACCTCCAGCGTGCAGGTTCGGAGCTGAACGAGGAGTTGGTGCGGGCACAGGTCGCGCTGGCCCACCTGGAGGAGCAGGCGTCGGAACGGCAGCGCGAGCTGGAGGAGTTGCGCAGGAAGCACCTTTCGCCTCGCGAGGTCGACGCCGGGTCCGTAACCGACCTCGACCCCGAACTCGTCGCGGCCGCGATCGAGCGCGCGGAGCGCAAGCGGGAGCGAATCGGTCCGGTGAACCCGCTGGCCGAGCAGGAGTTCCGCGAGATGGAGGAGCGTGCCCACTTCTTGGCCGAGCAGCGCGGCGACCTCGAGGCGTCGCTCGCCGAGCTGCGCACCGTGATCCGAGATCTGGACGAGTACATCGACACCACCTTCACCGAGGTGTTCGAGGCCACCCGTGGGCACTTCGAGGAGATGGTCAAGATCCTCTTCCCCGGTGGAAAAGGCGTGTTGCGCCTGGTCGAGACCGAAACGGCATCGGCCGACTCAGAGGAGGGGGAGGAGGCCGGGGCCGGCGGGGAGAGGGCTTCCGCGCCCGGTCCCGGTATCGTGCTCGAGATCAAGCCGCCCCGCAAGACTCCTCGCAACATGAACCTCCTGAGCGGGGGAGAGAAGGCGTTGGCCGCGATCGCGTTCTTGTTCGGACTCTTCCTGGCCCGCCCCTGTCCCTTCTACGTCCTGGACGAGGTGGAGGCGGCTCTGGACGACCTCAACCTCGGGCGCTTCCTCTCACTGGTGCGGCGTTACCAACAGCGCACGCAGTTCATCGTGATAACGCACCAGCGGCGGACTATGGAGATCGCCGATCGACTCTACGGCGTGGCTATGGACGAAGACGGCACCTCGCGCGTCCTCTCGAGACGACTCACCGGCGAGGGGACGGCGGGCGCCCGCAGCTGACGGGCGTCGGCGGGGGGAAGTCCGCGGGGGGAGTCCGGCGGCAGGAGTCCGCAATGGGAGTCCGTAAGGGGAGTCCACGGGGCTCTGCTATCATCCCTGGCTCTCGACCACAGCGATCTGTGGCGCAGTCTGAGGAGGTTCCGTGTCTTACAACTGGTCTGAGGTGTTCGTGGGTGTCGATGCGCGGGCCACGGTGTCCAGCCCCGAGTCCAGCCAGGAGAAGCGGCGGGGCTGGTTCCGGCAACTGCGCGAAGGGCTTAGCAAGAGCCGTCAGGCCCTCCAGCAGCAGTTCTCGGCGATCATCGTCGACCGTTTCGATGAGGACCTGTGGGAGCGTATCGAAGAGGCCCTCATCTACGCGGACGTGGGGGTGGACACGACCGTCTCCATCGTCAGTCGGTTGGAGGAGAAGGCGGAGGCCGGCGGCATCTCCGACGGCGCCCAGCTGCTCGCTGAACTGAGGCGCATCTCCGCGGAGCACTTCTGCCAGGGCGACACCCGCATCGACGTGTCGGCGCAGCCCGCGATCCTGCTGATGGCGGGAGTGAACGGCACCGGGAAGACCACCACCATCGGCAAGATCGCCTGGCACCTGAAGGAACTCGGCAAGGAGCCGTTGCTCGTGGCCGGGGACACCTTCCGGGCGGCGGCGGGGGAGCAGCTGGCCGAATGGGGCAAACGCGTGGGCTGCGAGGTGGTGCGGCACGAGACGGGGGGCGATCCCGGGGCGGTGGCCTACGACGGCATCGCGGCGGCGAGAGCCCGGGGCGCCGACGTGGTCATCATCGATACCGCCGGCCGGCTCCACACCCAGGTGAACCTGATGCGGGAACTCGAGAAGATCGTGCGCGTCGTCAAGAAACAGGTGCCCGACGCTCCCCACGAGACGCTCCTCACCATCGACGCCACCACCGGGCAGAACGGGCTGATCCAGGCGCGGCTCTTCAAGGAGGCGGTGGACGTCACCGGCGTCGTGCTCACCAAGATGGACGGCACCGCCAAGGGCGGCATCGCGCTCGCCATCTCCCACGAACTCGACGTGCCCATCAAGCTCATCGGCACCGGTGAGACCATGGACGCGCTGCAGCCCTTCGACGCCTCGGGCTTCACCGAGACCCTGTTCGGCGACGAACTCCTGCGGTAAACTCCGGCTCCTGCGGCCCGCGCGACGGGATCATCCCGGTCGCGGGCGTATCTGGGAGTGCACGTGCGGCGGGACCGCGCACTGTGGTCTACGACCGAGGAAGACATGTTCGATTCACTGTCGGATAAGCTCCAGACGGCCCTCGACGGCCTGAAGGGCCAGGGCAAACTCACGGAGAAGGACGTCGAGCGGGCGGCGCGCGAGATCCGCTTGGCGTTGCTCGAGGCCGACGTCAACTACAAGGTCGTCAAGGACTTCGTCTCCCGGGTCAAGGAACGCGCTCTCGGAGCCGAAGTCCTCGAGAGTCTCACTCCCGCCCACCAGTTCGTGAAGATCGTGAGCGACGAACTCACGCTCCTCATGGGAGCTACCTCCACCCGGCTCACCTTCTCGCCCCGCCCGCCCACGGTCGTCATGATGGTGGGCCTCCAGGGCTCGGGTAAGACCACGGCCTGCGGCAAGCTTGCGGCCTTCCTCTCCAAACAGGGCAAGAGCCCGGCGATGGTGGCCGGAGACGTATACCGTCCGGCAGCCGTCGACCAGCTCAAGATCCTGGGCGGTCAGGTGGGCGTGCCGGTGTACGACGAAGGCACCACCTCCGATCCCGTGGACATCGCCGTGAACGGCGTCAAGTGGGCACGTGAGACCGGGCGCGACGTCGTGATCATCGACACTGCCGGCCGTCTGCACATCGACGAGCGCCTGATGGACGAGCTCGTCCAGATACGCGCCCGCGTGAAGCCGCACAACATCCTACTGGTGCTGGATTCCATGACCGGCCAGGACGCCGTGAACGTGGCCCAGCAGTTCCAGGAGAAGGTGCAGTTCGACGGCGTGATCCTCACCAAGCTCGACGGCGACGCCCGCGGCGGCGCCGCACTCTCGGTGAAGGCGGTCACCGGGCGGCCCATCAAGTTCGCAAGCACCGGCGAGAAGCTCGACAGCTTCGACTACTTCCACCCAGACCGCATGGCCTCCCGCATCCTGGGTATGGGCGACGTGCTCTCGTTGGTCGAACGGGCGGAGGGCGCCCTCGACGAGAAGAAGGCGCTCGAACTCGAGAAGCGTCTGCGCAAGAGCCAGTTCACCTTCGAGGACTTCCTCGAACAGCTGGAACAGGTGCGCAAGATGGGCTCGCTGCAGAGCATCATCGGCATGATCCCAGGCATCCCGGCGGGCAAATTGAAGGGTCTGCAGGTGGACGACCACGCCTTCGACCGGATTCAGGCTATCATTCACTCCATGACCGTGGAGGAGCGACGCCACCCGGATACCATCAACGGGAGCAGGCGTCGCCGCATCGCGAGTGGCTCGGGCAGCGATATACAGGCCGTGAACCAACTGCTGAACCAGTTCAAGCAGATGCAGAAGATGATGAAGCAGTTGGGGTCGGGCAAGTTGCCGAAGAACCCGTTTCAGATGTTGGGCATGTGACGCAGCGGCGTCCCGCATGCGACTGATACTCGAAGTTACGACGAGGAGGTGACATATGGCAACGGCAATACGACTTACTCGTAGGGGCAGCAAGAAGCACCCCACGTACCGCATCGTGGTGGCCGACTCGCGCGCTCCGCGTGACGGGCGGTTCATCGAGCGTATCGGTATCTACAACCCGCAGACGGAACCTTCCACCGTGGAACTAGACGAAGAGCGGGCCAGAGATTGGCTTTCCAAGGGCGCTCAGCCTTCGGGAGCAGTGCGCAAGCTCCTGGAGATCAAAGGCGTCCTTTAGTTTCGCGCAGTGCCCGCACGGGGGGAGTGCCATTGCAGTGGTCGCGACCATTGTGGTCGCGGAGTGGAGGCTGAGAGCGGGAGCGGAGGGGCGCTGATGGAAGTCGAGTTGAAAGACCTACTGGAGTACCTGGCCAAGGCCCTGGTGGACAGCCCGGACGAGGTCCGGGTGGAATCCACCGAGACCGAGACTACGGTGATCCTTGAGTTGAATGTTGCGAAAGAGGACATCGGCAAGGTCATCGGTAAGCAGGGGCGCATAGCTCGCGCGCTTCGCACCGTCGTGAAGGCGAGTGCGGTCAAGAACGGCAAGCGGGCCATCGTGGAGATCGTCGACTAGGCCGTCCTCGGACGGCCTGACGTCTCACCATGCCTCGCCCGGAGTGGATAGAGGTGGGCCGGATCTCGCGTGCGCACGGGGTGCGCGGCGACGTGCGTGTCACACTCTGCACCGACAATCCCGACAGGTTCGTCGTGGGCGCCGTCATGTACGGGGTGGCCGGAAGAACGGGGCTGCGGCGCGCGGAGCCGGAGCGGATGCCTTTGCAGATCGAGTCTATGAAGGGCCTGGAAGACTCTCCCATCGTGAAGTTCGCCGGCGTCGAGAGCCGCACCGAGGCCGAGGGGCTCCGCGGCCTCGTGCTACAGGTGCCCGCGGCCGACCTCCCCGAGCTCGACGAGGGTGAGTTCTATTCGTTCGAGCTCGAAGGGCTGGAGGTGCGTTCGCCCGATGGCACCGTGGTCGGCACCGTCACCGAGGTCCTGGAGAGCCCGGCCCATGACCTGCTGGCCATCGACCTTGCCGCCGGCGGCGAGATGCTGGCACCGTTCATCCACGAGTTCGTCCCGGACGTCGACCTCGACTCCGGATACCTGGTCGTCGACATGGAGCGTCTGCGTCCTGCCGACGACGACTGAACCGTGAGGCGCATCGATATCCTGACCCTGGTGCCCGAGGCCTTCGGGTGGTTCCGGCACCAGCATCCGGTCGCGGACGCCATCGAGGGCGGCCTTATCAGTCTCGAGGTGCATAACATCCGCGACTACACTCCGCTCAACCACCGGCAGGTGGACGACACCCCGTTCGGCGGCGGCCCGGGCATGGTCATACGAGTGGACGTCATGGCCGCCGCCCTGCAAGGCGTGTTCGGCGTGGAGCCGCAGCGGGTGCGCGATGACCGCGAGGTGTTGCTGCTCACCCCAGCGGGCGAGCCTTTCGACGACCGGAGGGCCGCCGCGCTCGCCCACGGCGGCCGCGACCTGGTGCTCCTCTGCGGTCGCTACGAGGGTTTCGACGCGCGCGTGGGCGAGCTGTTCGCCGGCGGAGAGCTGTCCATAGGTCCCTACGTCCTCGCCGGGGGCGAGGTGGCCGCCTTGGCCGTGGTGGAGGCGGTGGTGAGGAAGATACCCGGCGTGCTCGGCAACGAGGCGAGCCTGGTGGAGGAGTCCTTCAGCGAGGGCCTGGCAGGCGCGGTCGAGTATCCCCACTACACGCGTCCTCGGGAGTTCATGGGAGCCGAGGTGCCGGAGATCCTGCTGAGCGGCAACCACGCAGCAATCGACCACTGGCGGAGCGAGCGCGCGAAGCCCTCACGCTGGCCCGCGTGGACGGTGAGCCCGGAAGGGCCCGGTCCAGTGCGCTGAAAGGTTGAATTCGGCCGAGCTATGGAGTAAGTTTCGCTGTCTTCATTCGCGGGTCACCCATACACATGCGACGAACAGGTCAGAGGGACGTCTGAGATGAACATCATAGATACGCTCGAACAGCAGCAACTCAGAGACGATGTGCCCCGCTTCAAAGCAGGGGATACGGTGCGGGTGCACTTCAAGGTCATCGAAGGTGCGCGCGAGCGTATCCAGGTGTTCCAGGGCATCTGCATAAAGCGGCAAGGCGAGGGCGTGCGGGAGACTTTCACGGTGCGCAAACAGTCCTTCGGCGTGGGCGTCGAGCGCACCTTCCCGGTGCACACCCCGAAGATCGAGAAGCTCGAAGTCACCGCTATCGGCGACGTGCATCGCGCCAAGCTCTACTACCTGCGCGGCAAGGTGGGCAAGAAGGCCAGAGTCAAGGAGAAGCGGATCTGAGCGGATCCGTCTCATGCTGAGGCTTCCACGCAGAGCTTCATTCCGAGGTCAGGCCGGATCGTCACTGTTGGGATCGCTCCTCGAGGTCGTGCTCATCGTGGGCGCGGCCTTCGTGTTGGCTTTGATCATCCAGCAGTTCGTGGTCAAGCCCTTCTACATCCCCTCGGAGTCGATGGAGCCGACCCTGGTCAAGGGCGACCGGGTACTGGTGAACCGTTTCGAGTACCGCTTCACCGACCCCAAGCGGGGTGACGTGGTGGTGTTCCATCCGCCAATCGCACCCGATGAGGACTACATCAAGCGCGTCGTGGCAGTGGGAGGGGACACCGTCGAGGTCAAAGACGGCTCGCTCTACGTGAACGACGTAGCCCAAGACGAGCCCTACTTGAAGGAGCAGTCCATCAAAGGCGTCTTCCCGAAGGAGACCGTGCCTGAGGGGTATGTGTTCGTCATGGGCGACAACCGCAACCGCAGCGGCGACTCCCGGGTGTTCGGGCCCGTGGAGCTGGACAGCATCCTCGGCGGGGGCTTCCTGGTGTACTGGCCTCCGGGCAAGATCGGCTCGTTGTAGGCCGGTTGCCGCACGACTCGGGCCGGTGACCGCATCCATGGGCGCACGCAACCATCACCCGCTACGAGATCCTTTCGGTTTCGACCGGAGGCGCCTGGCCCGCCTCGATAGCGTTGGGGCGCGTGGTCGCTGGGGCCGATGAGGCCGGGAGGGGGTGTCTCGCCGGTCCTCTGGTGGTCGCCGCCGTCACCCTCGATTACAGCAGGCCCCTCGGCCGGGTCCTTGCCGGGCTCACCGACTCCAAGGCCCTCACCCGCCCCGCGCGGGAACACCTGTATCCACGTATCCTGCGCATGGCCCCTTCGGTCTCCATCGTGGCCGTCTCTCCCGAGACCATCGACCGGGTGGGCCTGCACCGCTGCAACATTGCCGCCCTTGCCGAGGCGGTGCGACGTTTAGGCGGCCGCTACGACCTGGCCTTCGTCGACGGGTTCGCCCTCCCCGAAGAGCGCTTGCGGACTCATCAGCTCATCGGCGGCGACGGAAAGAGCGCGGCCGTGGCCGCCGCCTCCATCATCGCCAAAGTCACCCGCGACCGGCTCATGTGCACCCTCAGCGAGCGCTACCCGGGCTACGGGTTCTTCCAGCACGTCGGCTACGCCACCAGAGCCCACCGGGCCGCCCTGCTCGAGCTGGGCCCCTGCGAGATCCACCGCCGCAGCTTCGTGGGTGTGGATTCCCTCCAGCTCGATCTCTTCAGCGAGGAGCCCGTCTCCGACTAAGGTCCGATGTCCGCGGGCGGTTCCCGCCGCTATCGTCTTTCCCGTGCCCCAAGGGGGGCGAGGATCCTCGGGAAGGAGACGCAGTGGGGATGACGGCTGTCGCGCGGGGGAGGATGGCCGAGCAGGCGGCCGGGGACTACCTCGTGTCACGTGGGTGGGAGGTGGTGGCGCGCAATCACCGCACGCCGGTCGGCGAGATCGACCTCGTGTGTCACGACGAGGCGACCCTGGTCATCGTCGAGGTGAAGGCCCGTTCCGGCTCGTTCTTCGGTGACGCGCTGGAGTCTATCGGTCCACGCAAAGAACGACGATTACGGGCTGCGGCGGCATGGTGGATGGCCGAGCGGGGGCGCGTTACCCGAGACGTGAGGTTCGACGTGATCGTGGTGATGCTCGACGACGATGGATCGCTAAGGACCCTTGCACATCTATCCGACGTCCTAGGCCCCGGGCGCTGAGGCCTGCGCCGTGGGTATGGCGCAGGCCCGCGGCTACGCCGTGGTCGGAACGGCGGCTGTGCCCGTGCGCGTCGAGGCGCACGTCCGCCCTGGATTGCCCGGCATGACCATCGTCGGCCTACCCGGTGCCGCCGTCCGGGAGGCACGTGAACGGGTGCGCTCGGGCGCGGTGAGCAGCGGGTTGCCCCTGCCCACGCAAAGGATCACGGTGAACCTCTCGCCCGCCGACGTGCGCAAGGAGAGTCCCGGTTTCGACCTGCCCGTGGCTCTCGCCGTCCTTGCCGCGTCCGGATATCTGCCGGCCGGAGCACTGCGCCGGGTCGGAGCCGTGGGAGAGTTGGCGCTCGATGGAGGGGTCCGCCCGGTCAGGGGCATGCTGCCTGTGGCGGAGGCCGCCAGAGACGACGGCGTGGACCTCTTGGTGGTGCCGGTGGCTGCACTTCCTGAGGTGTCCGTGGTTGAAGGCCTGGGGATTGTCGGCGTCGTCACTCTTGTCGAGGCGGTCTCGGCCCTCCGGGATGCAGGGTACGCCGACAGACTCCGGACACGAGGGGTGCGCTGGATGAGGCGGCGCCCGGGCTACGCTCGGGACGAATCGCAGAGTCCCGACCTGGCAGATGTCGTGGGCCACGCTCGCGCGCGCCGAGCGCTTGAGATCGCCGCAGCCGGGGGGCACCACGCTCTCATGATCGGTTCGCCCGGGGCGGGCAAGACGATGCTGGCACGGCGGGTCCCATCGATCCTCCCACCTCTGTCGCGAGACGAGGCCCTCGAGGTTACCCGCATATGGAGCGTCGCCGGGCTCCACCGGCCGGAGTTCGGGCTGGTCGAGGCCCGACCGTTCCGCGCTCCCCATCATTCGGCGTCCCGAGCGGCGGTGATCGGAGGCGGTGCCTCTCCGGGCCCGGGAGAGGCCAGCCTGGCCCACCGGGGAGTGCTGTTCTTGGACGAGCTTCCCGAGTTCTCGCGAGACGTCCTTGAGTCTCTGAGGCAGCCGCTGGAAGAGGGCGAGGTGATCATAAGCAGGGCCGGCGGCAGCATCCGTCTACCATCCCGGTTCACTCTGGTGGGTGCGATGAACCCCTGCCAATGCGGGTTCCATGGCCATCCAGATCGTGAGTGTCGATGCACCGCCGAACAACTGCTGCGCTACTCGGGGCAACTCAGTGGTCCCTTGCTCGATAGGATCGACGTCTTCGTGGAGGTGGAACCCCTCACGCGCGAGGACCTGGACGAGAACCTTGAGCCGCCGGAAGGATCAGCAGCGGTCCAGGCCCGCGTAGCGGCAGCCCGTGCATATAGGCAGGAGCGGATACGCGGAGACGGCGCGGGCTTGCCTCCAGAATCCCGACCGGGTGTCCGGTCCGCAGGACATCCGCTGCGCCTCGAGACTGAGAGCCGTCTCGATCGAGAGGCGCGACATCTGGTGAGGACCGCTTTGGCGCGCGGGTTCCTGGGCGGGCGGGGCTTCGTGCGCACGCTGGCCGTGGCGAGGACGTTGGCGGACCTTGACGGCGTTCCAAAGGTCACCGGCCATCACGTCGCGGAGGCGCTGACGCTGCGTCGGATCCCGTGGTCGTCAGAGGCGGAATGAGCTCACCAGGTGAGGAGGTGCTGGCCGCGCTCGGAGTGAGCCGGGTCGCGCTGGAAGGCGCTCGGGGGGTCCTCGAACTCCTCTCCGAACACAGTTGTCGTGAGATATGGCGCGCTGATCGGCAAACATTGATGCGTTGGTCGGGCGGTCGGAAGTGGGTAGACCGCTTTCTCGAGGTGCGCTCCAAAGTCTCACCCGACGCGGAGTTTCATTCCTGCCAGAACGCCGGACTGCGGTTCGTGGCCTTCGGGACCCCGGGCTACGTGGAGGCTTTGGCCCGGCTGCGGCATCCGCCGGCCGGGCTCTACGTGGCGGGAGACCCTGTCGCGCTGGACGCACTGGAAACTCAGCCACGGGTGACCATCGTGGGCACCCGAAAGCCCACGCGGTACGCCGTGGTCGTAGCCACGCGCCTGGCGGCGGCTTTCGCTGTTCACGGAGTGTGCGTGGTGAGCGGGTTGGCCTTGGGCGTCGACGGACGAGCCCATCGCGCGGCCCTCGACGCCGGGGGGCTTACCGCCGCCGTGCTCGGCTGCGGCGCCGATGTCGTGTATCCGCGACGCCATCGGGAGTTGTACGAGAGGATCGTCTCCGAGGGCGTTATCCTCAGTGAGTACGGCCCGGGTTCAGCGCCGACCGCTTGGTCGTTTCCCGAAAGGAACCGACTCTTGGCGGCATTGGGCGATGCCGTGGTAGTGGTCGAGGCGCCCATGCGGAGTGGTGCCCTCATCACGGCCCGCTGCGCGATGGAGTTGGGCAAGGACGTGTTCGCAGTCCCGGGTCCCATCACAGTCAGGGAGAGCTGTGGCTGCAACCGTCTCATCTACGATGGAGCAATACCCTGTCTCGCTCCCGACGAGGTGGTGGAGGATTTTCTCCGTGTCACCAGAATGGAAAGAGGGAGTCGCGAGCCCGCGCCTGCGGCGGCGCGCAGCGATGAGGGCGGCCCGGTCTTAGACTCCACGCAGCGCCTGGTCATGCTGGCCTTGGCCGCCGGGGAGCAGACTGTCGAGGAGGTCGCCCGAGCGGCGGGACTGAGCGTGAGGGAAGCCTCGGTCGTCTTGGCTATGTTCGAGATGGGCGGCGGGATCGTGAGCCGCGGACCCGGGAGGTACGCGATGCCGTGACCTGCCGCCCGGGCGTCGCCACAACAACGTGGCGTCAGAGCGCGCGACTACGTGAGGTGAGAGGGTAGGCAGGGGAGTGATCTGAACATCGCAACAGAGGCCGAGTCACCCGAAGTGAGCCCCATCGGGCGTCGTTGCTCCCTGTACCTGCGCAGTCTGGTGGCCGCCGGCTACAGCCCGCGGAGCATCGAAGCGGGCCGCTCCGACCTTGCCCAGTTCGCCGAGTTCTGCGCTTCTCTCGGGCTTGAGGACGTGGATGCTGTGACCGCCGCCCACGTCAGGGCGTTCGTGTCGGGGCTGGTGGAGGGGAGTCTCTCTCCGAGGAAGCGACCCTACGCGCGCACCTCCGTCGCGCGCAAGTTGTCCACCGTCCGCGTGTTCCTGGCCTTCTGCGCCCGGGAGGAGTGGCGGGACGGCAACCCCGCCCATGGTGTGCGCGCTCCCCGCATCCCCAAGAGACTGCCGAGCGTGCTCACGCCCACGCAGATCGGGGAGTTCCTGGACGGCATCGACGGCGACGAACCCCTCACACTGCGGGACCGGGCCCTGTTCGAATTGATATACTCGTGCGGCCTACGGGCTCAAGAAGCGCTTGATCTGACCGTTCAGGATATCGACGTTGGCAGACGAGAGGCGCGCGTGAAGGGAAAAGGACGCAAGGTCCGAGTGGTCCCGGTGGGGGAGGACGCGCTGTCGGCTGTCGACCGTTACCTGCGGGTGGCTCGGCCCGCCCTGCTCGCTGCCCGCGCCCGTGCGGGCGCCCCAGCCGCGAAGACCACCAAGGGCGCCCCACGTCGGTCAGCGACTCAGGCCGACGCGCCCCTTTTCCTGAGTCGCCGGGGGCGACCTCTCAGCCCCTCCGACGTCCGCAGGCGCTTGGAGCGCCACTTGGATCGCGCCTCCGTGCCCGAGGGCACCTCTCCCCACACGCTGCGACACTCCTTCGCCACCCACCTTCTGGAGGGAGGGGCCGACCTCCGCTCCATTCAGGAATTGTTAGGCCACGCCTCGTTGGCCACCACGCAGGTCTACACCCACGTCTCCGCCGCCCACCTGCGCAAGGCCTATCGAACCGCACACCCCCGAGCGTAGGTGGCGGGGATGGCGCACAAGAAGGTAGGCACCGAAGTCGAGGAGATGTGGAACCGCTACAAGCTCCACGCTGATTCCAAGGCGCGCGACGAACTGATACTGGCCTATTCTCCTCTGGTCAAGTACGTAGCCGGTCGCATGGGCAGCGGACTACCGGCCCACGTGGAAGAAGCGGACCTCATCTCCTACGGTCTCCTGGGCCTCATCGGGGCGCTCGAGCGGTTCGACCTCTCGCGCAACATCAAGTTCGAGACCTACGCCATCTCCCGCATCAAAGGCTCGATCATCGACGAGCTGCGTAGTCTGGACTGGGTGCCCAGGTCGGTGCGCAGCTGGGCCCGCCAGGTGGAGCGCACGGTCACCAAGCTCGAGAACGAACTGCATCGCGCGCCCACCGACGACGAGATCGCCGGCGAGTTGGACGTCACCGTGCCCGAGTTCCACGACATCCTCCATCAGATCAGCAGCGCCTCGATCGTGGCTCTCGACGAGTTCTGGACCCTCTCGGGGTCCGAGGGCGACAAGGTCAGCTTGATGGACACCCTGGAGGACTCCTCCTCGCCCGACCCCGCGCGCGCCTTCGATATCCAAGAGGTCAAGGGCATACTGGCGAACGCCATCCGTCGTCTGCCCGAGCGCGAGAAGATCGTGATAGGTCTCTACTACTACGACGGTCTGACGCTCAAGGAGATCGGTGAGGTGCTCGGGGTCACGGAGTCGCGCGTCTCGCAGCTCCACACCAAGGCCATCCTGCGCCTGAAGGGGCGTATCAAGGAGGAGCTGGAGCCGGGAGTCCGCGCCCGCTAGTATCGGTCGGACCCGGGGCCCGCTGGGAGCGGCGCGTCCCATGGCGCCGCTGACCGCAGATCGACCCGTGTGCTACACTGCACCGGTTGTGAACCTCGACCCCGAAGAGACCACCACCACGGTGGTGCCGGCCGTGCCGGTTCCGTGGGGTGCTTTGGGTGAAATCTCAATCGAACCAGTGAAAGGAAGCGCCCATGCCTGCTGCCTCAATGAAGCAGCTCCTGGAGTCCGGAGTGCACTTCGGCCACCAGACCCGCCGGTGGAACCCCAAGATGAAGCCCTTCATCTTTGCCGATCGGGGCGGGATCCACATCATCGACCTGCAGAAGACCACGAAACTGCTCGACCGCGCCTACGAGTTCACCCGCAACATCTCGAGCCGGGGAGGCTCGGTGCTGTTCGTGGGCACCAAGAAGCAGTGCCAGGATGCCATACGCGAGGAGGCTACCCGCGTGGGCATGCCCTTCGTGTCGCACCGTTGGTTGGGCGGTCTGCTCACCAACTTCGTCACCATCCACGACCGTATCAAACGGCTGCACGAGCTCAGGCGTCACCGGGATGAGGGCACGCTGGCCCTGCTGCCCACGAAGGAGCGCATGAACCTCGAGCGCGAACTGGAGAAGCTCGAGACCAACCTCGGCGGAGTCGCCGACATGACCCGTCTGCCCGACGCGGTGTTCGTGATCGACCCGAAGCGTGAACTGATCGCCACCAAGGAGGTCATCAAGCTGGGCATCCCGCTGATCGGCCTGGTGGACACGAACTGCGACCCCGACGAGGTGGACTTCATCATCCCGGGCAACGACGACGCCATCCGCTCGTGTGGGTTGATCATCCGTACGCTGGCCCGGGCCGTTGAAGAGGGCCGCCAGAAGGTGACCGAGCGTGAGTTCGCCGTTCCCGGCGACACCCGTGCGCCGGAGCCCGCCAAGGCCGAGGCCGTGGTAGCCGAGCCCGCGGCCACCGAGGCCGTCGAGGCACCAGCCGCAGCAGCGCCGGCGGCCGAAGAAGCGGCTCCTGCTGAGGCTCCGGCTCGCCGAAGCCCCGGCCGCTGAGGCCCCGGCCGCTGAGGCCCCTGAAGCCGAAGCCGTCGCGGAGGCCCCGGCCGCCGAAGACGCGCCTGAGTCCACGGATGAGGCGGCAGAGGATCAGGAGCCGGTCGAGGACGAAGCGTAGTCCGAGCAGAGTCCCGCTGGTCGAAGGTCCCGCCGCACGCGCCGGGTCTGTATTAGGTCATGGAAACACACTGAAACGGCGGAGAGAAGCCGTTGGAGGATATCGGAATGAGCATTAGCGCAGCGTTGGTCAAGGAGCTCCGCGAGAAGTGCGGGGCCGGCATGATGGACTGTAAGCGGGCCCTGGAAGAGACGGGCGGAGACATCGACGAAGCCGTCACCCTGCTCCGTAAGAAGGGCATGGCGGCCGCCGACAAGAAGGCCGCTAGAGTCGCGAACGAGGGTCTCGTCGATTCCTACATCCACGCCGGCGGCACTATCGGCGTGCTGGTGGAAGTGAACTGCGAGACCGATTTCGTAGCGCGCAACGAGGAGTTCCGCACCTTCGTGCACGACGTGGCCATGCACATAGCCGCGGCCGCTCCCACCTACGTGAACCGCGAGGACGTCCCCGAAGACGTGGTGGCGGCCGAGCAGGAGATCTACGTGGCGCAGGCTCGGGACACCGGCAAGCCCGATAACGTGCTCACGAAGATCGCCGAAGGCAAGCTCAACAAGTGGTACGAGCAGGTCGTGCTCCTCGAGCAACCCTTCGTGAAGGACCCGGAGAAGACCATCGACAGCCTGCGGCGCGAGCTTGTGGCCAGAGTGGGCGAGAACATCGAGGTGCGGCGCTTCTGCCCGGTTCCAGCTGGGCGAAGGTCTGAGCTGAGAGATAGGGGGCGGCGCCGCAGGCGCCGCCCCTTTTTTTGTATCATAGGCGGCACACTGCAGTGGTGAGAGGGGTGACGAGTGCCGGAGGATCCTAGAGTGCCTACCGGGAAGGCCGCATTCAAGCGTGTTCTGCTGAAACTGAGTGGCGAAGCTCTGGTCGGAGAGGGCGTGTACGGGATCGACCCCGACCGCATGATAGCCGTAGCCGGGGAGATCCGCAGCTCGGTGGAGTTGGGGGTCGAGACCGCCGTGGTGGTGGGTGCCGGCAACATCTTCCGAGGCGTGGCGGGTAGTGCCAAGGGCATGGACCGTACCTCCGCCGACTACATGGGCATGATCGCCACCGTCATCAACGCCATGGCCCTCCAGGACGCGCTCGAGAAGATGGACGTGATCACCAGGGTGCAGTCGGCGATCGCCATGCAGGAGGTTGCCGAACCCTACATCAGGCGGCGGGCGGTGCGTCACCTGGAGAAGGGTCGGGTGGTGATCTTCGCCGCCGGCACGGGCAACCCCTACTTCACCACAGACACGGCCGCGGCGCTTCGCGCGCTCGAGATCGGAGCCGAGGCCATCCTCATGGGTAAGAAGAAGTACGACGGGGTCTACGACGCCGATCCAGAGTTGGAACCGGGGGCCAAGCTCATCCCCTTCCTCACCCACCGGGAGGCTTTGGAGCGGGGGCTGAAGGTAATGGACTCGACGGCCCTCTCACTGTGCATGGATAATGACCTGCCAATACACGTGTTCAACATGAACGCTCCGGCGAACATCAGCAGGGTGCTGCGGGGCGAGCAGGTGGGCACGGTGGTATCATGTGACGTCGATTCGGCGGCGCGTACCGGCTCCTTGGGCGTCTAGAGAGTGGACGATACGCAGAGCAGGTGTTGCCGGGAAGGAGCTGGAGCATGATCGACGAGCTGCTGGCCGACGCGAAGCGTCGTATGGATGGGGCGATCGAGGCACTGCGCACTGAGTTCGGCGGTGTCCGCACCGGCAGGGCCTCCACGGCCTTGCTCGACCGCATCTACGTCGACTACTACGGGGCACGCACTCCGCTCAAGCAGATCGCCAGCCTCTCCACCCCTGATCCTCGCCTCATCTCCATCACGGTGTTCGATAAGTCGGCGGTGAACTCAGTGGTCCGCGCGATCCAGGAGTCCGATCTGGGGCTCAATCCGAACGTCGACGGCACCGTCGTGCGCCTCAACATCCCTACTCTGAACGAGGAGCGACGTCGAGACCTGGTGAAGCTTGTCAAAGGGATGGCCGAGGAGGGCCGGGTGGCCGTGCGCAACGTGCGTCGCGACGTCATCCAGGACCTCAAGGAGCTCAAGAAGGAAGGCGACATCTCCGAAGACGAAGAGCGCCGGGCCGAAGACGACGCGCAGAAGCTCACCGATCAGCACGTGGAGCGCATCAACGAACTCCTCCAACGCAAAGAGGAGGAGATCCTCGAGGTCTGATGGGAATCGTCGACCGAATCAGGGGTCTTCGCGGGCGTTCACGCCGGCAGGGCCCTTTTTTTCCGCCGGGCTCGACCGTCGCCGAGCGGGTGCCGCATCACGTGGCCATCATCATGGACGGCAACGGGCGCTGGGCCTCACGTCGGAGGCTCCCCGCCATGGCCGGTCACAGGGAGGGCGCGCGGGCGCTGAAACGCACCGTGGAGGCCGCCATCCAGAGTGGCGTGCGCCAACTCACGGTCTACTCCTTCTCCACTGAGAACTGGAGCCGGCCCGCGGAAGAGGTACACGGGCTCATGGACCTGATGGGAGAGATGCTCGAACGTGAGCTGCCGGAGCTGCACGAGCAAGGGGTGCGCATCACCTTCGTGGGGTCTCGCGACCAGGTCGATGCCGGCCTTGTGAGACGGTTCGAGGACGCGGAAGCGACCACCTTGGCCAACTCCGTACTCGACCTGTTCGTGGCCTTCAACTACGGGGGTCGTCAGGAGATCGTCGACGCCGTGAGACGAGCGGGCCGCGCCGGGATCACCGCGGAGCAGATCGATCAGGACGTGGTATCCGCGAACCTGTACGCGCCGCACATGAGCGAGCCCGATCTGATCATACGCACCTCCGGTGAGTTGCGCCTCAGCAACTTCCTGCTGTGGGAGTCGGCATACTCGGAACTGTATTTCAGTCCGCTCCTGTGGCCAGATTTCGACTCTGCGGAGTTCGCACGGGCGCTCGAAGACTACGCCGGGCGCGAGAGGCGGTTCGGCAGTCGACGGACGGAGGACCTTGCTTAGAGCCCGCCTGCTCGTGGCGGCCATCGGCATCCCTATCGGCATCGTCCTGGTGTGGCTGGGCGGGCCGGTCTACGGGGTCGCCATGGGAGTCCTCACGCTCATGGGTCTGCACGAGTACTACACCCTCGTGCGGCCGTATCGCCCCAACCTATTGGTGGGCTACCTGGCGGCGATAGGAGTGCTGGCGGCCGCGTACTTCGGCGGTGTCCCCGGATTGGCCGGTGGCTTGGCCGCCTCGCTGGTCCTCTTCTTCTTCTGGGGCATGGGCGGGAGGCTCGGCGACCACCTGGTGGGGCGCATAGCGGTGACCTCCTTCGGCCTTGCCTGGGTGGTCATGGGGTTCGGCCATCTCCTCCTGCTCCGCGGGCTCGAGCACGGGGCGACGCTCACCGTACTTGCGGTGGGGGCCACCTGGACCAACGATACCCTCGCCTACTTCGTCGGGCGCGTCTTCGGGCGGCATAAGATGGCGCCGCGCATCTCTCCCAAGAAGACCATCGAGGGCGCTGTGGGGGGGCTTGTCGGCTCGGTGCTCTTCGCGCTGGCTGTGAAGGTGTACACCCCTTGGCTCCCCCTGCGGGAGGCGGCCATCATCGGCGTGGTCATAGGCATCACCGGCCAGTGGGGCGATCTCTTCGAGTCGATGGTTAAGCGCGACCTGAAGCGCAAGGATTCAGGCAGGCTCCTGCCGGGACACGGCGGCATCCTCGACCGCTTCGACAGCCTCCTTTTCGTGGGAGCCACCACCTATTGGCTCAGCATCCTTCTCCTCGGTGACCTCGTGAAGGGGGCCGGAGGATGAAGCGGGTCATCATCCTAGGGTCCACCGGATCTATCGGCGTCCAGGCGCTCGAAGTGGTGGCGGCGGGTAGCGACCTCACGGTGGTGGGACTCTCCTGCGGCTCGCGCGTGGGCGATCTCATGGCCCAGGCCACGGCGCTCGGGGTTAACGACGTGGCCGTGGCCGACGAAGCCGCCGCCGCGGGCGTGCCCGCCGCTCTCTATCCGGAGATGCGGGTGCGCGCGGGTGCGGGCGCGGCGGCGCGCCTGGTGCGCGAGGTGGACGCCGATCTCGTACTGAACGCAGTGGTCGGCTTCGCCGGCCTCGAGGCGACGGTGGCGGCCCTCGAGCTCGGCCGCCCTCTGGCGCTCGCCAACAAGGAGAGCCTGGTGAGCGGGGGCACGTTCGTCACGGGGCTGGCCGCGAAAGCGGGGGTGACCATCCTCCCGGTTGACTCGGAGCACTCAGCCTTGTTCCAGTTGCTGGCGGGCGAGGATGCCGGTGCTGTGGAGAGCTTGGTGGTCACCGCTTCCGGCGGCCCCTTCCGCGGCCGGACCGCCGCCGAACTGCAGTCCGTGGGCCCCGAGGACGCCCTTGCTCACCCCACCTGGACCATGGGAGCCAAGATCACGATAGACTCGGCCACCCTCATGAACAAAGGTCTCGAGGTCATCGAAGCGCACCATCTCTTCGGCGTACCCTACGAGGCCATCGAGGTGATCGTCCATCCGCAATCCTTGGTGCACGCGATGGTGCGGCTGGCCGACGGAGCCCTGTTGGCTCACGTCGGTGCTCCCGATATGAGGGTGCCCATCGCCTTCGCCCTGCACTATCCGGAGAGACGCGGGCTGTCCACCACCAGGCTCGACCTGGTGAAAGTAGGCACTCTCGATTTCGAGGCGCCCGATCTCGGCACCTTCCGCTGTTTGGAACTCGCGCGCCAGGCCGGGATGCAGAGCGACGCCCACACCTGCGCCCTGAATGCAGCCAACGAGATCGCGGTGGCGGCCTTCCTGGCTCGGGATCTGGGATTCTTGGGTATAGCAGAGGTTGTGGAGCGCGTCCTCGACGAGACGGAGGCGGCCACCCCTACGGACTACGAACACATTGAGCGAATCGATCACCACGCCCGCAGACGGGCGCGTGAGGTACTGGGAGGCTCGGAGAGTTGAGCACCATCATCAGCATAGTAGTTGCAGCCATCGGGATCGGGTTCCTCATCCTGGCCCACGAGTTCGGACATTTCATGGTAGCCAAAGCCACCGGTATGCGCGTGGAGGAGTTCAGCGTGGGCTTTGGGCGCTACCTCTGGAGCAGGCGGGTGGGCGAGACCATCTACGGAGTCTCGCTGGTGCCGCTCGGCGGCTACGTGCGCGTCACCGGCATGCACGAAGAGGAGTTCCGCGAGCGGGTCGCGGCAGCCGAAGAGGGGCGCAAGGCCGTGTCGCGAGACCCGGAGTCACGTCTCACCGGCAATTCGGCCATCAGTGACGAAGAGATCGCGGCGACGCCCCTGGAACGTCGGTACTACTCGCACCCGGTCTGGCAGCGGTTGCTGTTCATCGTGGCGGGTGTGAGCATGAACGTGGTGGTGGCGGTCGTGTTCCTGTTTTTCGTCGGGCTGCAGGGGTATTTCCAGCCCAACGTCACCATCGACCGGGTGGAGGCGGGCAGCGCCGCCGCCGTGGCCGGCATCCAGCCGGGTGACACCGTGGTGTCCATCGCCGGCGTGAAGGCCACCCAGTGGTCGGACGTGCAGGAAGCCATTTGGACTCATCCCGGCGAGCGGGTGGTGGTGGTCGTGGAACGGGCGGGCACGACGCTCGAGTTGCCCGCCGTTCTGGGCACGAGGTCGGACGGAGGCGGGATCCTCGGAGTGGGTCCCGGAGGCGAGACGGTCCACCCGGGACCGCTGAAGTCGGTGTCCTTCGCCTTCACGCAGACGGGTCAGCTGTTCCAGATGACCTTCACCGGCATAAAGATGATGTTCACGGGCCAAGCGCCCGTCACCGGGAGCGAAGGGCTCGCAGGGCCGGTCGGAATAGTATCGGTGTCGTCGGCGGCATTCCGCGGAGGCTATTTCCTCAGCTTCCTGGCCTTCATCAGCGTGCAACTCGCCATCCTTAACATGCTCCCGCTCCTGCCTTTGGACGGCGGGCATGTGCTGTTCAGCCTGATCGAGAAGTTCTTGGGGAGGGCCGTCTCCCTGCGCACCTTCGAACGTGTCTCCGCGGTGGGCATCTCGCTCTTCCTGCTGCTGTTGGTGGTGGCCACCGGCAACGACATCTCACGGGTGTTCGGCGGGGGCTTGGGCTTCTAGTGTTCAGCAAGCGGCAGGTCCGGGTGGGCGGCGTCCCGGTGGGCGGCGACGCACCCGTGGTGGTGCAGTCGATGACCAACGTGCCCTCCACCGACGTGGAGGGCACCCTCGCCCAGATACGCGAGCTGGCCACGGCCGGCGCGGCCTTGGTACGGGTGGCCGTGCCCGATGAGCAGGCGGTGCGTGCCTTCGCCGAGTTGGTGGCGGAGACGCCCGTCCCCCTGATTGCCGACGTGCACTTCGACCACCGCCTGGCCATAGGAGCGGTGGAGGCCGGCGCGGCCGCCGTGCGCATCAATCCCGGCAACATAGGCGGCCCGGCGCGCGCGCGGGCCGTGGCGGAGGCGGCGGCAGCGCGCGGCGCGGTGATACGGGTGGGGGTGAACAGCGGCTCCCTGCAGCGCGAACTCCGCGATCTCGAGGAGTCAGATCCGGCGGGCGCGCTGGTGGAGTCGGCGCTGCGCTACGTGGCCTTCTTCGAAGACATGGACTTCACCGACCTCAAGGTGTCGGTCAAGTCGTCCTCGCCTACCATCACCATCGACGCCAACCGCCGGCTGGCAGAGCGCATACCGTATCCGCTCCACCTGGGCCTCACCGAGGCCGGCACACCCTGGGCGGGCTCCATCCGTAGCGCGGTTGCCCTGGGTGCGCTGTTGGCGGGGGGCGTGGGCGACACCATCAGGGTGTCGCTGACCGCAGACCCCGTAGAAGAGGTGAGGGTGGCCCGCGAGATCCTGGTGAGTCTGGGTCTGCTGGCGGGCGGACCGCGCGTCATCTCCTGTCCCACCTGCGGCCGCACCCGCATACCCCTGGAACAGCTGGCGCTGGAGGTGGAGCGGAGGCTGGTGGAACTCACCGAGCGCTACGACCTTCTCGATAGCCCCCTGGAAGTGGCGGTCATGGGGTGCATCGTCAACGGTCCCGGCGAGGCGCGGAAGGCCCATTTCGGCATAGCCGGCGGCCTGGGCGAAGGTGTTGTGTTCGCCGGTGGACGACCCATCCGCAAGGTCTCCGAGGAGTGCTTGGTGGACGAGTTGTTCGTGGCCATCGAGGAGCGGCTGCGGGACGAGCGGCAGTGAAAGACCGGGGCGGCATGCGCGCCGTGTATTCGACTAGGAGGGATCGATGAGGGCGTCTCAACTCTTCATGCCTACGCTCAAGGAGGACCCGGCGGACGCCGAGGCCGCCAGCCACAAGCTGCTGGTGCGGGGAGGGTTCGTGCGTCAGTTCGCTTCGGGCATCTACATCTTCCTCCCCTTGGGCTGGCGCGTGATGGCCCGCATCAATCGCATAATCCGCGAGGAGATGGACGCCATCGGAGGGATCGAACTCTCCATGCCCACCATCCAGCCGGCCGACGTGTGGCAGGAGACGGGGCGCTACTACGACATCGGCGGCGAGATGTTCCGGCTCAAGGATCGCGGGGGGCGGGACATGGTGTTGGCGATGACGCACGAGGAGGTGTTCACGTGGCTGGCCGCCCGGGAGCTCCGCTCCTACAGGGATCTGCCGCAGATCTGGTATCAGATCCAGCTGAAGTTCCGCGACGAGCCCCGGCCCAAGGGTGGCATTCTCCGCGTCCGCGAGTTCCTGATGAAAGATTCGTACAGCTTCGACGTGGATGTTGCCGGGTTGGAGACGAGCTACGCCAAGCACATCGGAGCCTACGACCGGATCTTCGAGCGCACCGGCCTCAGCTTCCACCGTGTGGAGAGCGACCCGGGCATGATGGGGGGCGCTCAGGCGCACGAGTACATGGCGGCCTCGGCGGCGGGCGAAGACCGGGTGGTGTTATGCGACTCCTGCGGCTATGCCGCCAACATAGAACTTGCGCGCTCGGTCGCTGCTCCGCCTGAGGGCCAGGTGGCCGACCGGCTGGAGGAGGTGTCCACGCCCGAGCGCCGCACCATCAAGGAGGTGGCCGAGTTCCTGGGAGTGCCGCCCTCTTCCTTGGTGAAATCCCTGCTGATGGTGGCCGGCGAGGAACGCGTGCTGGCACTGGTGCGGGGCGATCAGGACCTGCACGAGCGCAAGCTTGGAGCGCTACCTGGGCGCGGAGGTGCGCCCCGCACATCCACACGAGGTGCGCGAGACGACCGGAGCCGAGGTCGGCTTCGTGGGGCCCGTGGGCGTGAGCGGCGTGCGCATCGTGGCCGATGAGAGTCTCGCGCCCGACGGCCCCGGAGGGGCTCGGGCCTACATCGCCGGCGCCAACAAGGCTCACACGCATCTCACCGGCGTGGTCTTCGGCCGGGACGTGCAGCCCGAGTGGGCCGATCTGCGCGAGGCCGTCGCGGGGGATCGCTGCGTGGAGTGCGGCGCCGGCCTCCGCGTGGAGCAGGTCATCGAAGTGGGCAACATCTTCAAGCTCGGCACCAAGTACTCTCTGCCGCTGGGTGCTACGGTCCTCGGCGAAGACGGCAGCGAGACGCCCATCGTCATGGGCTCCTACGGCATCGGCCCGGCCCGCATCGCGGCCGCGGCGGTGGAGCAGAGCCACGATGAGCGCGGCATAGTGTGGCCCAAGGCCATCGCCCCCTTCGACGTGCACCTGGTGCAGGTGCAGGCGGGTGACGAGGCCCAGACGCAGGTCGCGGCCTCCCTCTACGCATCGCTCGGAGAGGCCGGCTGGGACGTCTTGTGGGACGACCGCGACGAGCGGCCCGGTGTGAAGTTCAAGGACGCGGAACTCATCGGCTGCCCGGTCCGGATCACCGTGGGCCGGCGTGCCGCCGAAGGCGTGGTCGAGATCGAGCCGCGTGGCGGCGGGGACGCACGGCGAGAGGTGTCCGTGGGAGACATCCCCACCGTACTCGCCGAGTTGTGGGAGGCCGCGCCCTAGGCCGATCGCACCCGAGAAATCCTAGCCTTCGGTCCGCCTCGCGTATCCTGAGCGGGGCACACACATCCCTACTGTCGGGAAGGGAAGCTACACCCGTGGTGGGGCGATTAGTGCTGTGTTATACTGCTCGGGACGTTACATCTCATATCGAAGGAGTGTGTGGAAAGTGGGAGTCGGTGGCCCACTTTTGTCGTGTATGGGGTCCGTTTCATGAAGCTCACCGAATCTTGGTTGCAGGGCGTCATCGAGAGCCAGGTCGACGGAGTCGAACTCGTCGCTCTTGAAGAGGCCGGCAGCAGGCGCATGAAGGTGCTGCGGTTATACGTGGACCATCCCGATGGGGTGACGCACGAGTTGTGCGCGCGGGTATCGGCGGTCGTAGGTGAAGCGCTCGACCGGGCGGAGTGGACAGACAGTCCCTACACGCTCGAGGTGAGTTCGCCGGGCCTGGACCGTCCCCTGCGGAAACCCGAGCACTACCGGGCGCAAGTGGGGAAGAAAGTGTACGTGAAGACTTACGCGCCTGTGGCGGGTCGCAAGGTCTGGCGCGGGGTGCTCCTCGAGGTGCTGGACGATGCGATCACGGTGCGCGAAGGCGATGAGGAAGCAACTATAGCGTTCGACCAGATCACTCAGGCGCACGTCATCTACGAGTTCTAGTAGGAGAAAGAATGAACAAGGAGACGATCGAGGCTCTCCACCAGATCGAGAAGGAGAAGGGCATTCCTTTCGACATCTTGATCGAGGCGTTGGAGGACGCACTCCACTCCGCCTACAACAAGACCGCGAACGCGGTCCCGTTCTCCGACGTCATCATAGATCAGGATACCGGCGAGATACACGTGTATGAGCTCACGTTCCCGCCCGGACAGGAGCCTGACCTCGACGTCGAAGAGGGCGAAGAGGTGGAGATCGACTACTCCATCGCGGATCGTGAAGAGATCACGCCCGAGGACTTCGGCCGGATAGCCGCGCAGACCGCCAAGCAGGTGATCTATCAGCGCATACGCGAGGCCGAACAAGAACTCTTCTTCCGCGAGTACTCAACTCGGGTCGGTGAGATCGTCACCGGTATCGTCCAGCAGTCAGACAATCGCTACACGCTGGTCGACCTGGGGCGGGTGGAAGGACTACTCCCGAAAAGCGAACAGGTGCCCACTGAGCGTTACGAGCATGGCATGCGCCTGAAGGCGGTCATCAAGGACGTCGAGCAGAACCCCAAGGGGCCGCCCATCATCCTGTCGCGTCGCAGCGACGAGCTGATCCGCCGCCTTTTCGAACTGGAAGTGCCTGAGATCGCCGACGGCCTGGTGGAGATCGTGGGAGTGGCGCGCGAGCCCGGGTATCGCTCGAAGATATCGGTGATCTCGCACAGTGACGGCGTCGACCCGGTGGGCGCGTGTGTCGGCCCCCGCGGATCGCGCGTGCGCATGGTGGTCTCCGAGTTGCGGGGCGAGAAGATCGACATCATCCCCTTCAACGAGGAGCCTGCACGCTTCGTAGCCAAGGCGCTCTCGCCGGCCCGCGTGCGCGAGGTGTTCCTGGATGACCAGGCGCGCGAGGCCACGGTTGTGGTGCCCGACGATCAGCTGGCCCTGGCAATCGGCAAGGACGGGCAGAACGCCCGTCTGGCCAACCGTCTGACCGGCTGGAAGGTCGACATAAAGTCTGAGACGGAGATGGCTCAGGAGGAGCAATCCTTCTCCATCGCCGAGCAGGATATGGAGTCGATGGACGGTCGTTGCCACGCGCTCACGGCGGGTGGCAAGCGTTGTCCTAACGCGGCTTTGCCCGGTAGTCGATACTGCGGCATCCCCGCTCACCAAGCTCTAGCGACGGAGGACGACAACGGGGGAGCGTAGCTCAGCGGCCCAGGTGACCACCTCGGGTGGGCACGTCCCGGAACGGCGCTGTCTCGGCTGCGGCCGGCGGGCCCGACAGGACGAGTTGGTCCGCTTCCAGTTGGACCTGGAACGGGACCCGCCCGGTATTGTGGCCTGCGCCGGCCCGCGCCGGAGCGGCCGAGGAGCCTACGTGTGTCCGAAGCAGGTGTGCGTGGATAAGACACTTCGGCGTAGAGGCTTTCAACGGGCGCTTCGGCGGAACGTCGAAGTGGACCCCTCGGAGTTGTATGCAGCAGTGCGAAGCTGGGCGGAACAAGAAACCGGACCGATGGTAGGTGAGCGATAGTGGCAAGGACGAGGATTTACGAATTGGCCAAGGCGCGCGGGATGACGACGCAGGAGTTGGCGGACATCCTTCGGGCCGCCGGCGTGCAGGTGAGGAGCAATCTCTCCAGCGTCGAGGAGAAAGACGTCGAGCGCGTACTGCCTCCGCCGAAGACAGCGGAGTCGGAGGCCGAGGCGGAATCGACCTCCTCGGAATCGGGATCTCCGGCCGCGGAGGCCGCCGCCACTGAGGCCGCCGCCACAGAGGTGGAGACGCCACCCGCTGCGGCCGAGGCCACAGCTGAGGTGCCGCCGGCAGAGGAGACTGCGCCCGAGACTAAGGCCCCGGCCCAGACTAAGACCGCGGCCCAGACTAAGGCCCCGGCCCAGACTAAGGCCGAGGCTGCGGCCGCGGCGGTCGAGGCCCCCGCAGAGGCGGCCGAAGTCGAAGTCCCCGCTGAAGCGGTCGAGGCCCCGGCAGCTGCGAAGACGGCTGCGCCCAAGGCGACGAAGGCGCCCGCGGGCACGCGGGCGACCGCCAAGTCCGACAGGCCTATCGGTCCCAAGATCGTAGCCACCGCCGACGAAGTGCGGGCGGCCGAAGAGGCCGCCGCAGCCCGTGTCGCCCAAGCCGGGCCGGGTCAGCGGCGCGGAGGCAAGGGTCGGGGTGGACGTCTGGATGCCATCCCCACTGTGGTCGGCCCCGGCGTACCGCTTCGCAAAGGAGTGAAGTCGTCCGGCACGGTCGTCCGCAAAGGCGAAGAGCCGCCCGCTCCGGCGCCGGCTCCGACGCCCGAGCCTAAGGCCGAAGAGAAGGCAGCGGGTAGAGGGCCGCGTCCTGACGGCGTCCGCCCGCCTGCACCGGCACGGCCGGCCGCAGGGCGTCCGCCCGCCGCGGCCGCGGCCGGGCCGGCCACGACCAAGCGGCCGGCTAAAGGGCCTGCGCCCGCCGCTGCCGGCGAGGCTGCGAAGACCGCGCCTCGACGCAAAGGTGGCGGCGACAGTTCGTACACGCCCGGCGGCCGCATGTGGAAGCCCGGAGAGACCTCCTCGCGCCGCAGGGTCGTCATCGATTCTCAGGCCGGACGTCGCGGTGGAAAGGGAGCGGCCAGGGGCGCGCGAGGACCCGCTGGACTCACCGAAGCCGAACGCGCGCCTGTCAAGAAGAAGGCAGCGCCGGGCACCGAGACGCCTGTCCAGATCCCCAGTGGCGCCATGGTGAAGGACCTGGCCGACGCTCTTGAAATCGGCGCGGGCGAGATCATCATGACCTTGATGAAGCTGGGCGAGCTGGTAACGATCACCCAGTCTCTGAGCGACGATGCCATCTTGATCGTTGCCGAGGAGTTCGAGCGCAAGGTCGAGATACAGTACGCCGAAGAAGAGAGCGAGATAACCTTCGAGGACGACCCCGCCGATCTGGTGGAGCGCGCCCCGGTGGTCACGGTCATGGGGCACGTCGACCACGGGAAGACGTCGCTGCTCGATGCCATCCGTGAGACGGAGGTGGTCAAGGGCGAGGCCGGGGGCATCACTCAGCACATCGGCGCCTACCAGGCCCACCACGGCGACCGCCGTGTCACTTTCATCGACACTCCGGGGCACGAGGCCTTCACGGCCATGAGGGCCCGCGGGGCGAAGGTCACCGATGTGGCCGTCATCGTCGTCGCAGCCAACGACGGCGTCATGCCGCAGACGGTCGAGGCCATCGACCACGCCAAGGCGGCCGACGTACCCATGCTGGTGGCGATCAACAAGATAGACCTGGCCGACGCGAATCCCGACCGGGTCAAGCAGCAGTTGTCCGACCTGGGGCTGCAACCGGAGGAGTGGGGCGGTCAGACGGTCATGGTGGAGGTGTCCGCTAAGAAGCACCTCAACCTCGACGACCTCATGGACATGATCCTGCTGGTGGCAGACGTGCAGGAGACCAAGGCCAACCCCAACGCTCCGGCATCTGGGGTGGTCGTGGAATCTCAGCTGGACGTCGGCCGTGGTCCGGTTGCCACCGTGCTCGTGCAGCGCGGCACCCTGCACGTTGGGGACGCCATCGTCTGCGGGGAAGCGTACGGCAAGGTCAAGGCCATGCTCGACTTCAAGGGCGAGGTGCTCACGTCGGCCGGCCCGTCGGTCCCGGCGCAGGTGCTCGGGTTCAACAGCGTGCCCGCGGCCGGTGACACAGCGCTCGTCGTCAAGGACGAACGCGAGGCCCGACAGCTGGCCGAGAGCCGCACGGCGCGTATCCGCATGGAGATGAACGCCAAAGGCGGCGCCGGCGCCACCAGCCTGGACGATTTCTATCGCCGCTTGAAAGAGGGCGAAGTCAAGGAACTGGCCCTGGTGTTGAAGGGCGACGTGGGCGGGTCTGTCGAGGCGCTTGAAGAGGCCCTCAACAACATCAGCCACCCCGAGGTCAAGGTCAGCGTCATCCATTCGGGCGTCGGCGGCATCAACGAGTCCGACGTCAACCTGGCTGCCGCCTCGAACGCCGTCATCATCGGCTTCAACGTCAGGCCTTCGGTCCAGGCCAAAGCCTCGGCCGACGAGCAGGGCGTGGACATCCGCACCTACCGCGTGATCTACAAGGCCATCGAGGACATCGAAGCTGCTCTCATGGGTATGTTGGAGCCCGAGCGCGTCGAGCAGGATCTAGGCGCGGCGGAAGTCCGTCAGACCTTCCGCGCCTCGCGCATCGGCACCATCGCCGGGTGTTACGTGATCTCCGGCAAGATCACCAGGAACGCCAAGGTGCGCGTGGTCCGGGACGGGAGCATCGTCTTCGAAGGTAATCTCGCGTCGCTCAAGCGTTTCAACGAGGACGTGAGAGAAGTCCTGCAGGGATTCGAGTGCGGCATCCACCTCGACGGCTTCGACGACATCAAAGAAGGCGACATCATCGAAGCATACGAGATCAAGGAAGTTGCCAGGACCAGCTAGCAGACCGCCGCGCGGCTTCGTGGGGATCGTCTCCGCGGAGCTGCGCTTCGGAGAAGCGCACTCACTCAAGGACAAACGCATGCACATGCGTCGCGTCCGTGACCGATTGACCCATCAGCACGGAGCTACCTTCTCTGAGATCGGGTACCAAGAACTGTGGCAGCGGGCGGCTATCGTTTTCGCCCTCGCGGCGTCGGACTTGGGGGTTCTGGAGCAGCGCATGCAGGCGGCTCTGGGGTTTCTCGATTCGCAGGAGTGGGAGTTGGTGTCTGTGTGTGAAGAGGTGGTGGAGATAGATGACTGAGAAACGCTACAGGATGCAGAGGGTCAACGAGGCGCTGCGTGAGGTGTTGAGCACCGTCATCGGCAGGGGCGTCAAGGACCCCCGAGTGGGGTTCGTGACCGTCACCGGAGTCGAGGCCACGAACGACCTGCGGCAGGCCCGCGTGTACGTATCCATCTTGGGCGACGCCGCCCAGCGGGAAGAGTCGCTGCGCGGTCTCCATTCGGCTGAGGGGTTCCTCCAGGGCGTCATCAACGACGAACTGCACCTCAAGCGCACCCCGGCCCTCGAGTTCGTCTACGACGAGAGCGTGGACAGGGGTTTTCGCATCAACGAGGTGATCCGGGCCCAGTCCGCCCTCCTCACCGAGCCGGACGCGGACGAGGCTATGGCGACCGAACGCCGTCGACGAGGACGCCGAGGACGAGACGGAGCGAAGCGAGGACGAGATACGGGGCGCGAGGACGCCGAAGACGAGGATACGTGAAGACGATAACGCACCTCGAGGTGGCGCAGAGGCTCCGGAGCGAACGGGAGATCCTCATCATGAGCCACGAGAACCCCGACGGCGACGCGCTCGGTTGCGTCACGGCTCTGGGTCAGATGGCGCAGACTCTGGGCGTCCCCTTCCGCATGTACGTGCCGGGGGACGGAGCGCCTCCGCCCGAATACTCGTTCCTCCCGCTGTTCGACAAGATCGAGACGGGCACCTTCCCCGCGATCGCCCAAGGAATATCGGCGTACATCATGGACTGCGCTACGGCCGAACGCCTTGATCCTGCCGGGCTCCGATGCTGCGGCGACTGCATCAACATCGACCACCACCAAGACAATCCAGGATACGGCACGCTGAACCTGCTCGACTTCCAGGCGACCTCGACCACGCAGATACTCTTCGACATCTTCCGGGCTGGCGGCCTGGCGTTGAGCACCGATATCGCTACCTCTCTCTACGTGGGCCTCGTCACCGACAGCGGTCGCTTCCAGTACTCCAATACCACGGCCGCGGCCCACCGCATGGCCGCCACGCTGGTGGAGGCGGGTGTGGACGTCAACTCGGTGAGCCGCAGCCTGTACGAGACCACCCCCCTGGCGAAACTGTTGCTGCAGGGACGTGCGCTCGATCACCTTCAGATACGTCTGGGCGGGCGTTTGGCCCTGTCGCTGGTGGACGCCTGCGACTTTGCGTTGACGGGGTCGGACGAGAGTCTCACAGAGGGCATCATCGACAGCCTGCGCCGCATCGAGGGCGTGGCCGTGGCCGCGTTCCTGCGCGAGCGCACGGTCGACGGGAAGGTCTCGCAGAAGGTGAGTCTGCGTTCCACGGACGGAGCCGTGAACGTGGCGGAGGTCGCCCATCTGAAAGGCGGTGGGGGCCACGTGCGTGCCGCGGGCTTCACCACTGAGGGGGACGCCGCCTCCATCATGGACTGGATCGAGCGCGAGGTGGAGGCCCGCCTGTGAGTGCCGACGCCTCGCGCGCACGAGCGGAGGGCCTCTCCAGGGTCGCGCTGGTGGACAAACCGGAAGGCTGGACCAGCTACGACGTAGTGCGGCGCGCGAAGGGCGCATTCAAGGGGAAGATAGGCCACGCCGGCACGCTCGACCCCTTCGCCACCGGATTGCTGCTGGTGCTCTTCGGGCAGGCCACCAGGTTGTCGTCGGTGTTCATGGACCTCCCCAAGGAATACCGGGTCACCGTCCGTTTCGGCGAGACCTCGAGCACAGGGGATCCCACCGGAGACCTGACGCCCACCGGGGGGCGCACCGACATGTCTGCCATACTCTCAGCCTTGGACTCCTTCCGTGGCGAGATAGTGCAGCGCGTACCTATGACCTCGGCCGTGAAGGTGGGAGGGGAGAGACTGTACCGCAAGGCTCATCGAGGGGAAGTGGTGGACACGCCCGAGAGGTCAGGTGATGGTGTACGAGCTTACCGCTCTCGCCTTTGACGAAGCCGAGCAGGAGCTGGAGCTGGTGGCTTTGACCGGCAAGGGCACCTACGTGCGGCGTCTGGCCGAAGACCTGGGCACGGCGCTCGGGGTGGGGGCCTACGCGGCACGTTTGCGCCGGCAACGGGTCGGATGGTTCGACGTGGCCGACGCCCTGACACCAGACGAAATCGAAGCGCAAAGACTGCTGGCCCCGGACGATCGAGCGGTACTCAGGCTTTCGCAGGCCCTCTCTTTCCTCCCCGCCGTCGAGGTGGGGGAGACCGACGCTCGGCGCGTGGCCAATGGTGGTGAGCTGTCCGATGCTCCGGAGGGGGCCTTCCGCGTGCACGGGGCCGAGGGGATGCTGGCTCTATACGAAGGATCGGCGGGGTGCGGACTGCCGAAGATCGTGTTCCCGAGACCGGAGGAGTGAGACGGCGGGCCTATCGGGTATCTGCGTAAGTCGCCTGAGAAGGCTTCCCAAGGACACCATGCGCGTATATCGGCACATAGACGAGGTAGCAGATCTCCACGGAGTCCCGCGGGCGGTGGCCATCGGCACGTTCGACGGCCTGCATCGCGGCCACCAGGAGATCGTAAAGACGGCCGTCCAGGCGGCGGCGCTCATGGGCGGACAGTCGGCGGTGCTCACCTTCGAGCCGCACCCGAGTTCTGTCCTTGCGCCGGGCCGGGATCCGGCTCTGCTCAGCACGTTCGAATACAAAGTGGACTTGTTGGAGGAGCTCGGGGTCGACGAGGTCGTAGCCTTACCGTTCGACAGCGCATTCGCGGAACTCTCGCCCGAAGAGTTCTGCCGGAACATCCTCTCCCATCGGCTGAATGCCCGCCAGGTCATGGTGGGCGCCAACTTCCATTTCGGTCGCGGCGCGTCAGGGTCGGCCGAGGATCTGATGGCTCAGGGTAAGACCATCGGTTTCTCCGTGACTGCCATCGGTCTGGTCGTGGTGAGGGGCAAGCCGGTCTCGAGCACCCGCATCCGGCGGCTGGTGGCTGAGGGTCGGGTGGAGGAGGCAGCCGAACTGCTGGGACGGCCGCACGTGGTAGAGGGATACGTGGAGGGTGGGGCCGGCCGGGGGCGCGAACTCGGCACCCCTACCGCCAATCTGGAACCCGTCGCCGGACTGGCGATCCCCGCTCCCGGTGTGTACGTCACGCGCACGCTGATAGCCGACGGTGTGAGGCATCCTTCCGTCACGAGCGTCGGCACGAACCCCACCTTCGAGTCGGACGGCGTGTTGCGCGTGGAGACCTTCCTCCTCGACTTCAGCGGGAATCTGTACGGCAAACGCATACGCGTGGAGTTCCTCGAGTGGGTCCGTCCCCAGCACATCTACGGCGATCCGGCCCTCCTGCAGGAGCGCATCGCCGAGGACGTGCGGGTCGCCCGGGCGTTCTTCGAGAGGCAGCCCGCTGCCTCCTAGGCCGGGTCAGGAAGGCTTCTTCTGTGGTAACCTACCCCGGGCGCCGTGGTCGGCGTCGCGCGCATTCACACCTGTTTCTCGGCCGGATCGACCGAATCCGCGCTGGGAGCACGGAGCCCAAGGAGGCTATGCATGCTGAGCAAGGAACGCAAGACCGACATCATCGATCGCTTCAAGAAGCATGAAGGCGACACCGGCTCGCCCGAGGTGCAGATCGCGATCCTCACAGAGCAGATCAACGTGCTCACCGAGCACCTGAAGATACACAAGAAGGATCACCATTCCAGGCGGGGCCTACTCAAGATGGTAGGTCGGCGTCGGCGTCTCCTCAACTATCTGCAGACGTTGGAGATGGACCGCTACCGCACCGTCGTCAAGGAATTGGGACTCAGGAAGTAAGGGACTTTGAGCGGGCGGCGCCACGGGGCGCCGCCCCTCGTGCATCCGGCCCCAGGCCGGATGCCGGTCCTCGTATCGATTGTCCGCCCTGGGAGGGACCTGGGAGCGGCAGAGCGAAAGGCGAAGAGAGAGAATGGCAGAACAGGCAGTGGCGGCGAACGTGAGCACCACGACCATCACGGTGGGCGACAAGTCCATCCAACTTGGAGACAGGCCGTCTGGCCAAACAGGCCGACGGCGCGGTCCTCGTGCGTTCCGGCGACACCATGGTGCTGGTCACCGCGGTGGTCTCCAAGAACGAGAGGAACGTAGACTTCTTCCCCCTCACGGTCGACGTCGAAGAGGGCATGTATGCAGCCGGGAAGATCCCCGGCGGTTTCATCAAGAAAGAAGGCCGGGCAAGCGAACAGGCCATCCTCGTGGACCGGCTTACCGACCGTCCCATCCGGCCGCTGTGGCCCAAGGGATTCAACAAGGACACACACATCGTCGCCACCGTGCTTTCGGTGGATAAGACCAACCCCTACGACGTCCTGGCCATCCTGGGCGCGTCGGCGGCTCTCAGCATCTCGGGCGCCCCCTTCCAGGGTCCGGTAGGAGCTGTGCGCGTGGGCAAGGTCGACGGCGCCTGGGTAGTGAACCCCACCTACGCCGACCTGGAGTCCAGCCCCATCAACCTCATCGTGGCCGGCACCGCCGACGCCATCAGCATGGTCGAGGCCGGCTGCTCTGAAGTGAGCGAGGCCGACATATTGGCGGCTCTCGAGGTGGCGCACGAGGCCATCAAGACCCAGGTGAGCGGCATCGCGAGCTGGGCGGCGCAGGTGGGCAAGCCGCCGATGGAGTTCGTCGAGCGGCTTCCCGACCGCGATCTGGTCGACAGGATCAAGGCCGGCCACGCCGGCGAGATCCTCGCGGCCGAATCGGTACTCGACAAACACGACCGCTCCGCAGCGGTTGCAGAGGTGAAGAAGCAGGTCCTCGCCGCGATCCAGCCCGCTGAAGATTCCGAGCCGGCTGCGCACGCCGCCGCCGTGTCGAAAGCGTTCGACGCGGTCGAGAAGGAGATCGTGCGCAAGCGCATCGCCATCGACAAGGTGAGGCCGGACGGTCGCGCCAATGATGAGATCCGCCCGATCTCCGTGGAAGTGGGCGTCACTCCGCGCACCCACGGCTCCGGTCTCTTCACCCGGGGGCAGACGCAGGTCATGACTCTACTCACCTTGGGCGCCAGCCGAGACGAGCAGCGCATCGACGGCATCTCCATCGACGAATCCAAGCACTTCATGCACCACTACAAGTTCCCGCCCTTCTCGGTGGGAGAGGCCGGCTTCATGCGCGGCCCGGGTAGGCGTGAGATCGGCCACGGCGCCCTTGCCGAGCGCGCCCTCGTGCCACTGGTGCCCGATCACGAAGACTTCCCCTACACCATCCGCCTGGTGTCCGAGACGTTGGAGTCCAACGGCTCGAGCTCCATGGCCAGCGTCTGCGCCTCCACCCTCGCGCTCCTGGACGCCGGAGTACCGATGAAGCGTCCGGTGGCCGGCATCGCCATGGGTCTCGTCAAGGAGATGGACGAGTACATCATCCTCACCGACATCGCCGGCGTGGAAGATCATCTCGGCGACATGGACTTCAAGGTCGCGGGCACGCGCGAAGGCATCACCGCCCTCCAGATGGACATCAAGATCAAGGGCGTGACCTTCGCCATCATGCGCGACGCTCTCGAGCAGGCGCTGAAGGCCCGCCTCTTCATCCTCGACAAGATGGCCGAGGTGATCGACGCGCCGCGCGAGGAACTCAAGGAGTTCGCGCCGCGCATCATCACCGTCAAGGTGGACAACGACAAGATCGGAGCCGTCATCGGCAAGGGCGGCGAGACCATCCGCGGCCTGGAAGCCGAGTTCGACGTGACCATCGAGATCGACGACGACGGCGTGTGCAAGGTCTTCGCCACCGACGGTCGTATGGGAGCGGCTGCGGCCGAACGCATCCGCAGCATCGTGAAGAACATCGAGCCCGGCGAGATCATCGTGGGCAAGGTGGTCTCCACCACCAACTTCGGGGCCTTCGTCAACCTGAAGCCCGGCACCGACGGACTCATTCACATCTCCAAGCTCGGCTCAGGTCGGCGGGTAGAGACGGTGGAGGAGATCGTCGAACGTGGCGATGTGGTGAAGGTAGAAGTGCTCGACGTCGCCATCCAGGGCGGCAAGGAGAAGATCAGCCTGCGGCTTCTCGAGAAGCTCGGCGCCGACGCCCAGTAGGCCGGACGCTTGGCCATCGACGAGCATAGACTGGAGAACCTGCCGAACGGGCAGAGGCTCATAACCGAGCGGCTGGACCATCTGAGGTCCATCTGCTTGGGATTCTGGATACCTGTGGGCTCCCGGGACGAGACCGGGAGCCTCATGGGGACCACTCACTTCATCGAGCACCTGCTCTTCAAGGGCTCCAGTCGCTATTCCGCGGAGCGCATCGCCCAGCTTTTCGATACCCTGGGCGGGGAACTCAATGCCGCCACCTCGAAAGAGTACGTGGTGGTGTACGGCAAGTTCGTGGACGAACAGCTGTCGTCGGCCATGGACGTCCTGGTCGATATGCTGCTCACTCCCACCTTCGCCGATCTCGACAACGAGCGCGAAGTGGTGCTCGAAGAGATAGCGATGTATGAAGACGCGCCGCAGGACCTCATCCACGACCTGCTCATGGAGACCGTGTTCGGCGGACACCCGCTCGGCCACGCGGTCCTCGGTACGCGGCAGACGATGGCCGAGGTGTCCGCTGAGGCCGTCAAGGCCTACCACCGTCGCCATTTCCGTTTCAGCGACATGGTGGTCGCGGCCGCCGGCAACGTGGACCACGACGAACTGCGTGCGCGCATCCTGGCCGACCATCCGGAGAAAGACAGCAGCAACATCGTGCGGGAGCCCGTCCATCCCGTCTTGACGCCGCGGCGTTCCTTCATGATGAAGGAGACGGAGCAGATGCACGTGTGCCTGGGGGGCCGGGGACTTCCGCGCGGTCATCCTCAGAGATTCGTCCTCTCGGTGCTCGACAGTCTACTGGGGGGCTCCCTGAGTTCCCGCCTCTTCCAGGAAGTGCGAGAGAAGCGGGGCCTGGCCTACAGCATCTACTCGTTCACGAGCATGTACAGCGAGACCGGCCTCGTGGGCGTGTACTTCGGGTGCAGGCCGGACCGCCTCGCTCAGGTCACCGAGACGGTGGACGCGGAACTCGTCCGCGTGAGCACCGAGCCCGTGCCGACCGACGAGTTGGAGCGCGCGAAGCAGCATCTGAAGGGCCGCATGCTTCTGGGGTTGGAAAGCACCAACAGCCGTATGACCCGCTTGGGCAAGGCCGTCCTCATGGGCACCGAGATCCTCAGTCTGGACGAGATGACCAGGAGAGTGGAAGCGGTGACCGCCGAGCAGGTGCTTGAACTCGCCGCCGACCTGTTCGCCCCCAGCAATCTCTCTGTCGCCGGCATCGGCACGGAGAAGAGCTGCTTCGAGGAGGCATTCGCGAACGGTAGCCTGGGCAGCACCACCCGCTGATCCCGTCGGTACACAGGGAGTCCTTGAAGATGGGAACCATCCAAGTAGTCGTTAGCGGGGCCCTTGGACGCATGGGCCGCACTGTGTGCGCGGCCGTACTGGCAGAGCCGGATCTGGTTCTCGTCGGAGGAGCCGACCCCGGCGTATCGGCTGACCCCACTGCGGCTGACGGCGTACCGGGCCTGCCGTTCTGCGCGCCCGATCTAGACGAAGCCCTGGCTGCTGTCGAACAGGCGGCCGAACGGACTGCCGCCGCGCCCGCGGACGGCGATGCCCGGGTGGTCGTGGACTTCACCAGGCCGGACAGTGTGGCGTCGAACGTGCTCGTGTGCCTTAGGCGGGGTTGGCCCGCTGTAGTGGGGACCACCGGCCTCGATCCGGCGGCGTTCGCGCGCATCGCGGAAGAATCCGAGCGCACCGGCACACCGGTGTTGGTTGCCCCCAACTTCGCCATCGGGGCCGTGCTGATGATGGAGTTCGCCCGGCAGGCGGCGCGGCACCTGGACGCGTGTGAGGTCGTGGAGTTACACCACGAAGCCAAGGTGGACGCGCCTTCGGGAACTGCGCGGCGCACGGCCGACCTCATCGAGGCTGAATGGCACACGCGCGGGCAGGAGAAGAAGGTCCCGGTGCACAGCGTGCGCCTTCCCGGACTGGTCGCCCACCAAGAGGTCATTTTCGGCGGCCTGGGCCAGACATTGACCATCAGGCACGATTCTCTGGCTCGGGAGTCTTTCATGCCGGGAGTGATCCTGGCGGTCCGCCGCGTCTCCGGTCTGCAGGGACTTGTGGTAGGTCTGGAGAACATCTTGTAAGTACCGGTCGGTGCCGGTGACACGTGCCACCGGTCCGCGGCAGTACTATGGAGGCCCACACACGTGCTGGAGGCTGCAGCCACGCTCAAAGTGATCCCCCTCGGTGGACTTGGCGCCATCGGCAAGAATATGACCGTGTTCGAGTATGGCGACGATCTCGTCCTGATCGACGCCGGGCTCATGTTCCCCGATAGCGAGATGCTCGGCATCGACCTGGTCCTGCCCGACTTCTCGTACATCCTCGAACGACGCGACCGCCTCCGCGGGATCATTCTCACCCACGGTCACGAAGACCACGTGGGCGCGTTGCCCTACGTTCTGAAGGAGATGCCCGACGTGCCCGTCTACGGCACCCGGTTGACGCTGGCGCTGGTCAACGGGAAGTTGGGTGAACACGGCCTGCAGGGCAAGACCTCTCTCAACGAAGTCGTACCCGGCACGTCTCTTACGCTCGGCGTCTTCGAAGCTGAGTTCCTGCCTGTTTGCCACAGCATTCCCGACGGCGTGGCGGTAGCTTTGACCACTCCGGTGGGGGTCGTCGTGCACAGCGGCGACTTCAAGCTGGACCAGACCCCGGTGGACGGACGTGTCACCGCCCTCAGCCGCTTCGGCGAATTGGGGCAGGAGGGCGTGCTGCTGTTCATGTCCGATTCGACGAACGCAGAGACGGCGGGGTATACCCCTCCGGAGAAGTCGGTGGGACGCAACTTCGACTCCATATTCGCGCAGGCCGAGGGACGCGTCATCGTGGCGTCGTTCGCCAGCCACATCCACCGCCTCCAGCAGGCGTTCGACTCCGCTGCGCGTCTGGGCAGATCGGTGGCGGTGGTGGGGCGGAGCATGATCAAGAACGTGAATATCGCCGTCAACCTCGGCTATCTCACCATCCCGGAGGGCACGCTCATCCGTCCACAGGACATCCCCGAGATCCCGTTCGACAGCCTGGTAGTTCTGTCCACAGGGAGCCAAGGCGAGCCCATGTCGGCTCTGGCCCGTATGGCGGCCCACGACCATCACCTGGTGAACATCATCCCGGGCGACACGGTGGTCATCTCAGCGAAGCCGGTGCCGGGCAACGAGCGCAGCGTGCACCGCACCATCAACCGGCTCTTCTCGGCCGGCGCCAAGGTCATCTACGGCCCCGAGGCCGGCGTCCACGTCTCAGGCCACGGCGCGGCTGAGGAACTCAAGCTCCTCCTCAATCTGGTCAAACCTCGGTTCTTCGTGCCCATCCACGGTGAGTATCGTCACATGTATCATCACGCCGAACTCGCCCGCGCCACCGGTGTCCATGACGAGGACGTGTTCATCATGGAGGCCGGGGACGTCCTGGAACTCGGACCTGACGAAGCTCGTATAGCCGGCCGAGTGCAGGCGGGTATGGTGTTCGTCGACGGGCTGGCCATGGGCGATTTCCAGGATGTCGTCGTGAGGGACCGCCACCACCTGGCTACGGACGGGGTGGCGATCGTCGTCATCACCTTGAGTTCTCAAGATGGATCGATAGCCGCGCAGCCGGAGGTGGCCCTGAGGGGGTTCGTGCATGCCGGGGATATCGAGGAGATGGTCGACCGCGTCAAGGAACGGGTCGTTTCGGTGCTGGCGAGCGCCGAGGTCGAGGAGATCGGTGACGTCTCCATCCTCACGGCTCACGTGCATGACGAGGTGCAGCGTTTCTTCAAGAAAGAAGCCAAGGGGCGCCCGCTCATCCTCCCCATACTGGTCGAGGTGTGAGTCCGTGGCGCGGCAGATGGGGGACTGATGGCGGCTAGGGGAGATGGTCGGGAGCCGACGGTGGTGCGCCCGCGGCCGAGGGGCCGCGTGCCCGCGAAGGGCGGCACGACTAAAAGAGCGCGGTCCGGCGAGAGGGCAAGTTCACGCGCACCCGCAGTCTCGGCTGAGGCGCGGAACAGCTGGGGCCGGCACCGCGCGGAACTGGTGGCCCTGAGCTGCCTGGGGCTGGCCGTGTTCCTGAGCTACGTGCTCGTCGCCGGGCAGACGGGCGGCTACCTGGGCGAGGTCGGCGGCGGGGCGCTCACGACGATGCTCGGGCCGCCTGGCGTTCCTGCTGCCGCTGGCTCTGCTGGCCGTGGCGGCGCGTTTGATCCTGCAGTTCAGTGTCCGCTGGGCGTCCGTGTGGGTGTGGGGCGTCGCTGCGCTTGTGCTCGGGTTGATCCTGCTGGCCGCAGCCGGCTTCCCTCCCTTCGGGGCGGGTCATTCGTTGGCCACCTTCGAGGAGGCCGTGTATGAGGCGAGGGCCGGCTGGGTGGGAGAAGCTATGTATGCCGCCGGCCACGGCCTGATCGGCGGCGTGGGCGTGGCCATCGTGGGGTGGCTGCTCATGGTCTCCGGACTCAGCCTGGTGACCGGCGTCACCATCAAACGCCTCATGCTGGGGACCGGTCGTGCCGCAAAGGCGGCTCAGGTGGGCGCACTGGAACAGACGCGGCGCCTGCGGGAACGCGGCGCGCCGGCCCAAGACCGCGAAGGCCCCCTGGACGATCCCTACCTGGCCGGGTTCGGCACGCCGCGCGCGGCCCGTGAGGCCGCCGAAGGCGGGCCTTCCGCATTCCCAGTGACGTCGGCCGGGGCTTCCGAGGAGTGGCCCTCCTATGCCGACACTCCGGGATCCGAGACGGACTGGGGAGCTCCCACGGAAGTCGGCGCGTCGCGGCGACCGGCACCCGATCTCGTGGACGGGGCGGAAGCCTTCCCCGACATCTACGTCCTTGGCGAGGGCGGCTATGCCGCGGGCGACCCCGCGCCGCGCCACAACGCCGAGCCTGCGGCGGCGCGTCAGACCCAGGAGGGCCACGACCTTCCAGGGGCTGCGGCTGCGTCGGCCCCCGAGCCTGAACCGCCGGGCGAGGCAGGTATCCAAGGCACGCTTCCAGGAATAGTGGATCCCGAGGCGGCGCACCTGGTAGAAGACGTCCGACCGCACTACGCCCTGCCGGGGAGCGAACTGCTCAAGAAGAGCCCCACACCCGCCGCACCTACCGGCAGGCCCGACGTCGAGGTGGCCGACCTCCTGGTGCTCACGCTGGCCGACTTCGGGGTGGAGGCCCGCGTCGTGGGTACTGTCATCGGCCCCCGTGTCACCAGGTTCGAGCTGCAATTGGCCCCAGGCACGAAGGTGAGCAAGGTATCCGGTCTGAAAGACGACCTCGCCTACGCTCTGGCCTCCACCGAGATCCGCATCCTGGCCCCGATCCCCGGGAAACAGGCGGTGGGCGTAGAGGTCCCGAACCAGCGGCCCACCTTCGTCACGCTGGGCGACATCTACAAGGACTTCCCCAGCACGGCCGGGCCCCTCATGGTGTGGCTGGGCAAAGACATAGCGGGGAAGCCCGTGTACACCGACCTTGCGCGCCTGCCTCACCTGCTCATCGCGGGCACCACCGGGTCGGGCAAGAGCGGGTGCGTGAACTGCATCATCTCGTCCATCCTGCTACGGGCCGCTCCGGACAGGGTCAAGCTCATCCTCATCGATCCGAAGAAAGTGGAGTTGTCGCACTTCGAATACGTGCCGCACCTCCTGGTCCCGGTGGTCACCAACATGAAGCACGCCGCCGGCGTTCTCCACAACATCGTCAAGGAGATGGAGAACCGGTACGAACTCATGGAGCTCGAGAAGGCGCGTAACTTGGAGGATGCGAACAAGGCGCGGGCCCGGCGGGGAGAGCGGCCCCTGCCCTTCGTGGTCGTGGTGATAGACGAGTTGGCGGACCTCATGATGGTCTCTCCCGGCGAGGTGGAGGAGTACATCATCAGACTCGCCCAGAAGGCGCGGGCGGTGGGGATCCACCTGGTGGTCGCCACGCAGAGGCCGTCGGTGGACGTGATCACCGGGATGATCAAGGCCAACATACCCTCGCGCATAGCCTTCGCGGTGTCGAGCCAGACCGACTCGCGGGTGATCCTCGACGCCAACGGGGCCGAGGCCCTGCTGGGCTTGGGCGACATGCTGTTCAAGCCGCTCGGCTCCAACCGGCTCCAGCGCATCCAGGGAGCCTTCATCACTGAAGAGGAGATCCACCGTCTGGTGACGCACTGCCGCCGGCAGGCCGAGCCCGAGTATCAGACGGAGTTGTTGGAGCCGCCCAAGGCCGCCCAGAAGGCGGAGGAGGACGACCTTGATCCCGACCACGACGAATTCCTGGTGGACGCCGCGGAGATGGTCCTGGAGACCGGCAGCGCGTCGGTCTCGATGTTGCAGCGGCGCCTGAGGGTGGGATACACCCGGGCGGGCAGGCTCATCGACATGCTCGAGCGGCGCGGCATCGTGGGCCCGTACGAGGGCAGCAAGGCGCGTCAGATCCTGGTGCGGCCGGGGGAAGCCGAGCGGGTCTTGGAGGATCTGCGGGGCGACGGTCACGCGGTGTCGCCTCCCGACGACGAAGAGGAGTGACCAAGGTCTCGGTACAAGTGCCCGCGATCACCGTCGAGGAAGCGGTGACCGGGGCATACGCCATCATCGACGTCCGCTCCCCGCGGGAGTTCGCCGAGAGCCACGCCGTGGGCGCCGTCAACCTTCCGCTCCTCGGTGACCGCGAACGTGCCGAGGTGGGCAAAGCCTACAAGCATCGCGGCGCCGCTGAGGCCAGGATGGTGGCGCTCGACTTCGTGAGCGCAGATCTTCCCACCTACCTCCGGACCCTCAAGGCGGTGGCCTCGCGCGGGAACCGCCCGGCCGTGATGTGTTGGCGAGGGGGGGAGAGGAGCCGCAACGTGGTCATGCTCCTCGCGCTTATCGGGGTCCACGCGGTGCAGGTGACCGGCGGATACAAGGCCTACCGTCGCTGGGTGCTCGACGGACTCGAAGCTTGGACCCCCGACCGACCCACGGTGACGCTCTTCGGGTACACGGGCGCGGGGAAGACCGCTCTTCTCAGGGAGTTGCGCACGCTCGCCCCCTCCGTCCGTCCCGTCCCCTACGTCATCGATCTCGAGGGACTCGCGCTGCACCGGGGCTCGCTCTTGGGTGGTTTGCATCAGCCCGGCACGAGGACCCAGAAGCAGTTCGACGTCCTGGTCTGGGAAGCACTCCGGAGGATCGAGGGCGACTACCTCATCGTCGAAGGCGAAGGCGGTAGGATCGGCAACGTCTTCTTGCCCCAGTCCGTGGGCGCTCTGGTGCGCGAAGGCATCCCGGTTCTCGTGACGGCGCCGGTGGAGGAGAGGGCGGCTCGGATCGTGGGGGAGTATCGTCCGGAGCGCTGGGGCCCGCAGGACGTGGACAGATTCCGCGGAGCACTCCGCCACATAGGAGAGCGTCTGCCGCCGGAAGAGACGGCCGCCTTGAGCAGGGCATTCGATGATGGTAGATTCTACGACGTGGTGCAGGGACTTCTGGTGGCATACTACGATCCGCTGTACCAGAGGTCCTCAGTGGAGGGTAGGGATTTCGCGCTGATCTTCGAGACCGGTCAAGATCCCGCGGAAGACGCCGCCCGCCTCGCCTCCCTCATCGCCCCCTTCATCGACCCAGGGACCGGCCGCTAATATGTTCGAGATCGGTGACACTCTCCGTGAAGCCCGACTCCGTCAAGGGCCTCACGATCAAGGACGTGGAGGAGACCCTCAAGATCAGAGGGAAGTATCTCCAAGCCTTGGAGCAGGACGATTTCGAAGTCCTCCCCGGGGACACCTTCGTGAGGGCCTTCCTCCGCTCGTACGCGAGCTTCCTGGGTCTGGAGGCCGACGTGCTCGTGGCCGAGTACGCGAGCGCACACGGCTCGACCTCCGACTCTCACCGCGGGCATCCCAACGGGCCGAGAGGACCCGCCCGACCGCGCACGCGTGGGCGGCATTCGCAGCCCAACTACGTGGTCGTGGCCGTGGTGGCTCTCATCGCTCTGACGATCCTCGCCATCGTCTTCAGGGATAGGGGGCAGGAGCCAGCCGTCATCGACCCCGAGAACATCACAACTACCACCACCACGGCGCCGACCGATAGTTCCAGTGGGAGCAGCGGGACGGAGGCGGCGGGCGAAGAGATGGTGGCGGGAATATCCGTGGCCGAGGCCGCCCCACAAGAGCCAGCCTCGCAAGACGCTACTGCCTCACAGCCGACGGCTGAAGACCCCCATCCGGACGCCCTGGATCTGACGCTCGAGGTGACCCAGAATCGCTGTTGGGTCGTGGTGAGAGAGGAGTCGGAGGCGGGAGAGACCCTCTATTCGGGCACCCTGGAGGAGGGGGAGCGACTCACATACTCCGTCCCGGGCCGCATCTGGTTGCGCATCGGCGATCCTTCCGCGGTGCGCCTGGAGGTAGACGGACGAGTGTTCGAGGTGCCCGAGCCGTACGGCGATTTCGTCGTGAGCGACGCGGGTCTGCAACGTGCCGAGTGAGTAGGGGCAGCCGGTGAGCGCCGCCCGCGGAGTCTACATCCTCACTCTCGGTTGCCCCAAGAACGACGCGGATTCTCAAGCGCTCGCGGCACAGTTACGCGCATCGGGCGTCGAGGTGCTTCAACAGCCCGAGAACGCCTCGCATGTCCTGCTGAACACCTGCGGCTTCATCGAGGACGCCCGGGAGGAGTCGATAAACGCCATCCTCTCCGCCGCGCAGGAGTCCGCTCAGGCCGAGATCCTGGTGATGGGATGTCTGGTGGAGCGCTATCGCGAGGAGTTGACGGCGGAGCTGCCGGAGGTAAGTGGGTGGTACGGCCTGGGGGACGTCTCCCAGCTGCACAAGCGCCTGATGGAGGAAGCGGGCGCTCCGAACCTTGATGCCGGCTCTCGGGACTCCGCGATCACGAGCGGTCCCCCGCGCAGCTTCGCCTACATCAAGATCTCCGACGGATGCGATCACCTCTGTAGCTTCTGCGCCATACCCCAGATCAAGGGACCGTACCGGGCCGTGTCGACAGACGAGATCCTCGACAACGTACGACGGGAGGTCGGCGAAGGGGTTCGCGAGCTGGTGCTGGTGGGCCAGGACACCGCCATCTGGGAGTGGGGGGGCTTGGAGCTCCTCGATCTGGTGGATCTGGTAGCCGCGGACGATCGTGTCACTCGGGTGCGTCTGATGTATCTGCAGCCGGAGCACGTGGGTCCCCGACTCTTGGAGTCCATGGCCGTGCACGACAAGCTCTGCCGCTACCTCGACATCCCCTTTCAGCACGCCGCCAGGTCGGTCTTGAGCCGCATGGGTAGAGCGGGCGACGGAGCTTCATACCTCGCCCTACTGGAGAGGGCCCGCGACCTCATGCCCGATGTGTCGCTGCGGACCACCTTCTTGGTGGGCTTCCCTGGAGAGACCGACGACGACGTGGACGAACTGCTCAGCTTCATCGCCGAGGCACGCTTCGAGCACGCCGGTGTCTTCGCCTACAGTCCGGAGGAGGGCACCCGAGCGGCGCTCCTCCCGCAGCGCGTCCCCGAGGCGGTGGTGCGGGAACGCCTGGGAGTGGTGGCCGGCGCGATCTCCGATGCCGCCGAGCGCGCGGTAGCCGAGCGCGTCGGTGACTTGGCGGACGTACTGGTAGACCGCTTCGACGACGACGAAGGGCCGGAGGGCACCTATGCCGTGGCGCGCACGCGCGGCCAGGCCCCCGAAGTCGACGGAGTCACCTTCCTGGTGGGGAGTCGGCCGCCCGACCTGAAGGTGGGCGACACGCTGCGTGTGCTCCTTGCGGAGAGCATTGGCTACGATCTGGTGGGTACACCCGCCGGCGGGACCGGCGACCGCGATGGCGACCGTACTGGTGACCGTACTGGCGGCCGCGGTGGCGACCGCGGTGGCGACCGTACTTGTGAGAGTACTGGCGGCGGCTCATGCGACTGAACCTGCCCAACTCCATCACCATATTCAGGATCCTGCTCATTCCGGTGTTCATGGCGTTCCTACTGGGGGCGCTCCCATTCGGCGGCGACCGCGCCGATGCTAAGGACCTGAGCGCTTTGGTAGCAGCCGGGATCTTCATCCTCGCCGCGGCGTCCGATTCCCTGGACGGCTACTTCGCCCGGCGCCGCCGACAGATCACCGTCCTTGGAGCCTTTCTTGATCCGCTCGCAGACAAGCTGCTCGTGTCGGCTGCGTTGCTGGCGCTGATCGAACTCGGGAAGCTATCGGCGTGGATAGCCATGGTGATCATCGCGCGGGAGTTCGCGGTATCGGGCCTGCGCATGGTGGCTGCCGCCGAGAACGTCATAATCCCGGCCAGCAAGTGGGGCAAAGCCAAGACGGCGAGCCAGATGGCGGCCATTCTGGCCATCATCCTCGAGCCCTCCTACACCATCGCCGGCCGGTCCATCTCCTGGTATCTGGTGGCCCTGGCGGTCGGTCTCACCATCTGGAGCGGGGCGGACTACTTCTTAAAGGCCCGGGAACGCCTGCATCTGCCCGAACCGGAGCCCGCAAGGCCAACGAACGACGGCCGGGCCCCCGACGATGGAACCTGACAGTCACAGACTCTTCGTAGGCGTTCCGCTGGCCCCGGAGCTTCTTGGATTCGTGGAGGAGGCGCAGGAGGCCCTGCCGGCCCGCAGCGACATACGCCTCACCCGCCGGGACCAACTGCACGTCACGCTCTGCTTCCTGGGCCAACGTGACGGCGAGGCGACCGCGCGGGCGGCTCGAGTTCTGTCCGAGGTACCGTGTACCATGGGTGGAGTCGTGTCGCTCAGCGGATACCTATGTTTACCCTCGCCGGCGCGGGCCAGGGTGGTGGCTCTTGCCATCGAGGACGGTGAGGGCATACTTGCAGCACTGTTCGAGCGGGTGGCGTCCGGGCTGGAGCGTGAAGGCCTGTTCCAGCGGGAGGCTCGGCCGTTCCGGCCGCATCTCACCATCGCGCGGCTGCGGCGGCCGGGCAGGCTGGGACTAAATGCCGATATGCCCAGGGTCGCCTTCGAGATACGGTCTGTGTGTCTGTACGAGAGCGTTCTGAGCCGCGAAGGGGCCCGATACCAGGTGCTCCAGGCGGTGGAGTTCGATATTCAGTAGAGTCCGACGTGTAGGAGGAGACGTGGAGAAGGAAAAAGCCCTCGAGATGGCGGTGGGGCAGATCGAACGGCAGTACGGCAAGGGAGCGATCATGCGCATGGGCGATGAGGCCATCATGCGCGTCCCCGCGATCTCTACGGGCTCGCTGGGTCTCGACCTGGCTCTCGGTGTGGGCGGCGTCCCGCGGGGTCGGGTCATCGAGATCTTCGGGCCCGAGTCGAGCGGTAAGACCACCCTCGCCTTCCACATCATCGCGCAGGCCCAAAAGGCGGGAGGCAAAGCGGCCTTCATCGACGCCGAGCACGCGATGGACCCCATGTACGCCCGCAGGATCGGCGTCCAGGTAGACGACCTGTTACTGGCGCAGCCCGATCACGGCGAGCAGGCACTGGAGATAGCCGAGTTGCTCATCAGGAGCGGGGCGCTCGACGTGCTGGTGGTCGATTCGGTGGCCGCCTTGACCCCTCGAGCCGAGATCGAGGGTGAGATGGGCGACTCTCACGTCGGTCTGCAGGCACGTCTCATGAGTCAGGCGCTCAGGAAGCTCGCCGGCACCATCAACAAGACCCAGACCTCGGCCATATTCATCAACCAGCTCAGGGAGAAGATCGGGGTGATGTTCGGCAACCCGGAAGTCACGCCGGGCGGACGGGCCCTCAAGTTCTACTCGTCGGTGCGCCTCGATATCCGGCGCATCGAGACGTTGAAAGAGGGCGATCAGGCTGTGGGAAACCGGGTCCGGGTGCGTGTGGTCAAGAACAAGGTCGCGCCGCCCTTCCGCCAAGCGGAGTTCGACGTCATGTATGGAACGGGCGTCTCCATCGAGGGCGAGATACTCGACCTGGCAGCCGAGCACAAGGTCGTGCAGAAGAGCGGCGCCTGGTACAGCTACGGTGACCTCCGCCTGGGCCAGGGTCGGGAGAACGTGAAGAACTTCCTGCGGGAAGACCAGGAACTCCTGGCCAAGCTGCGCCAGGAGATCCTGGCGGTGATCAAGCCGTCGTTCGCATACGGCGATACGCCGGCCGCGACCGAGGAGGGGAAGGTCGCTGCCGCCGCCGAGTAGGCAGCCCGAGGAGAGGCACTCCTTGAGTGGGGATCTGGAGAGTCCCTCCGAAGAGGCGCCCAACGGTGACTCTTTCAGAGGTGCGGCGGGTGGCTCCCGATCCGCGGGACCCCACTCGAGTGCGGGTCGAGCTTGTCGGGGGTCCCCGGCTGGTCATCGACGTCTCGTTGGTCTCCGAACTGGGGCTCTCGAAGGGGGTCCGTCTCGAAGGAGATCCGCTCCGCCGACTGCTCCAGGAAGGCGAGCGGGGGGCCGCGAGGGCCCGTGCTCTCCGCTATCTCGAGACGCGCGAGCGCTCCCGCGCGGAGGTGGAGCGGCGGCTGGCCCGCTACGGCTACGGTCCGGCACTGATCGGCGACGTCCTGGCCTGGCTTACCGACCTGGGGTATGTCGACGACCGTCGTTTCGCCCAGTGGTTCGCGCGTGCGCGCTCCCACAACTCGTGGGGACCACGCAGGATCACCCACGACCTGTTGCAGAAAGGTGTGGACAGGAGCGTCATAGCCGAGGTCGTGGGTCCGATGCGGCCGGAAGGAGAGGCGGCGGCTGAGGTCGTGGCTGAGTTGTCCACGATGCTCGAGCGACGGTTCGCCCGTGAACTGGCCGCCGATCCCGCGAAGAGCCGAGCGGCGCATCGCGGCCTTCTTGGAGCGCAGAGGTCACGGGTGGGAGGTCATCCGTTCGGTTCTGCGGCAACTCAACGCGCAGGGCGAAGGCCGGTCGCCCACAGGGCCCGAAGATGCAGCTGTTTCTTGACACTTTCCGCACAGAACGGATAAACTGACTGTGCTTGTGATGATCGGTTGGCGACGGGGAACGCGTTCCACTCGTAGCGATAGATTTTCCTGGTAAAACAGCGGTCGTGTGACAGAGGTCGAAGGCTAGTACAACAAGGTTATGACCAATCACAGATCCGGACGATCCGGCGAGGTGCCGGGCCAACCGTGAATCGCTGATAGCCTCAGGAGTCGAGAGGGGCGCACAACCAGCCGTACAACCGGGCTATGCTCGGTTTTTTCATGTCGTCGCCCGGTCTTCACATCGGATGAGAGCGTCACCAGCCGCACTACGAATGGACTGGAGAGTCGATGGAAGGACTATGGGTCGTGTTGGCCCTGGCCCTGGGAGCTATCGGGATCGCGGGCGGCTATCTGCTTCGCAAGTATGTCGGGGAGGCAAAGATCACCTCCGCGGAGCAAGAAGCCTCGAAGATCCTGGAGAGCGCCGAGCGCCAGGCGGAGACCACGAAGAAGGAAGCACTCGTCGAGGCCAAGGACGAGCTGCATCGGTTGCGCACCGACGCCGAGAACGAGTTGCGCGACCGTCGGAACGAACTCACTCAACTCGAAAAGAGGGTGCTCCAGCGCGAAGAAAGCCTCGATGAGAAGTTGAAGGATGTGAGCCGGCGAGAGCAGTCGGTAGCCGATCGCGAGATCCACTACGGGCAGCGCCTGGAGGAGGTCGAAGCTCTCAAGATCGAGCAGGAGAAGGTGCTCGAATCTGTGTCCGGACTCACTCAGTCCGACGCCCGCGATCTCATTCTGAAGCGCACCGAGGAAGACGTGCGCCACGACATGGCGAAGATGGTGCGCAGCATCGAAGAAGAAGCCCGCAGGGAGGGCGATCGCAGGGCCAGGAACATCCTTTCGCTCTGCATCCAGCGTACGGCCTCGAGTCACGTGGCCGACACCACGGTCTCGGTGGTCTCGCTCGCCTCCGACGACATGAAAGGCCGCATCATCGGGCGCGAAGGCCGCAACATCCGCACCCTGGAGAACCTCACCGGCATCGACTTCATCATCGACGACACGCCGGAAGCAGTGGTGCTGTCCGGGTTCGACACGGTGAGGCGGGAGATCGCCCGCATCACGCTCACGAAACTCATCGTCGACGGCCGCATCCACCCCGCCAAGATCGAAGAGATGTATGGCAAGGCGAAGGAAGAGGTGGAGAACGAGATCCGCGAGGCCGGAGAACAGGCCACCTTCGAGGCCGACATCCACGGGCTGGCGCCGGAACTCGTGAAGCTCCTGGGAAGGCTCAAGTACCGAACGAGCTATGGCCAGAACGTCCTGGTGCACTCGCTGGAGGTGGCCTACCTGGCCGGCCTCATGGCGGCGGAGTTGGGCGCGAACGCCAAGCTCGCCAAGAGGGCCGGTCTGCTGCACGACCTGGGCAAGGCGGTGGACCACGAAGTGGAGGGTTCGCACGCTGTCATCGGGGCCAATCTCGCCCGCCGCTACGGTGAGGCCGAAGCCATCGTCCACGTCATCGAGGCGCACCACAACGACGTCGAACCGCAGACGGTGGAGTCAGTGCTGGTGGCCGCCGCCGACGCCGTCTCCGGCGCCCGCCCCGGGGCCCGGCGCGAGACCCTCGAGACCTACGTGAAGCGTCTGGAGTCTCTGGAGCGCATCGCCGAATCCAAGAAGGGCGTGGAGAAGTCGTACGCCATCCAGGCGGGGCGTGAGATCAGAGTCATGGTGAAGCCGGAAGAGGTCGACGACGACATGGCGGCCCTCCTCTCCCGGGAGATCGCCAAGGAGATCGAGCAGGCGCTCGACTATCCCGGTCAGATCCGCGTCACGGTCATCCGCGAGAGTCGGGCCGTCGAGTACGCCAAATAGGATAAGGTCGGTGGTGGCGGCAGCGGGGAGCACCCGCGGCCGCCCCCGACCCCGACCCCACTTCGGCATACCTTCGAGCATGGACGCATCACCGCAGAACACCTACTACCTGCGCACCTTCGGCTGCCAGATGAACGAGCACGACTCGGAACGCATCGCCGGGGTCCTCGAGGGGATGGGCTACCTCCCGGTGTCCGAGCCGGAGGAGGGGCAGCTCCTCGTGTACAACACCTGCTCCATCCGCGAGAAGGCCGACACGCGGCTGCTGGGCCACCTGGGCGCGGCCCGACGACTGAAGGGCCAAGAACCCGACAGAGTGGTGATCGTGGCCGGATGTCTGGCTCAGAGCCGGCGCGACACCTTCTTCGCTGAGCACCCATACGTGGATGTCCTCGTGGGACCACAGAGTCTCCACCTGCTCCCCGCGCTGGTCGAGGACAGACGGGCCGGGGGGGCCCGTGCGGGAGCCTACGAAGAGGGCACCACGCACTGGAGCGCCGAGCTCCCGCGGGCGCGCCGGCGTGGGCCGGTCGCGTGGCTCCAGATCATGGCCGGGTGCAGCAACTTCTGTTCCTACTGCATCGTGCCCTACGTGAGAGGGCCCGAAGCCAGCCGCCCCCCCGAGGATATCGTCGCAGAAGCCCGCGGATTGGTCGCCGCAGGGCGCGAAAGAACTCACGCTCCTCGGTCAGAACGTCAACGCCTACGGCCTGGAACCGGGTTTCGGCCGGGATACGGACTTCCCGGGGTTGCTCGAGTCTCTATCCAACATCGAGTGTTTGGAGAGACTCCGGTTCATGACCTCGCACCCCAAAGACGTCTCGCCAAGGCTGATCGAGGCCATGGCCACCCTCGAACCTGTGTGCGAGCACCTGCATCTACCGGCGCAGTCCGGCAGTGACGCCACCCTCGCGGCGATGAGGCGCGGCTACGACGTCCACACCTACCTCGACCTGGTGGCGCGCCTGCGGGCGGCCATCCCCGGCCTCGCTCTCACCACCGACCTCATCGTGGGCTTTCCCGGAGAGACCGACGAGGACTTCCAGGCCACCCTGGACCTCGTCGACGAGGTGGGCTTCGACGCCGCCTTCACCTTCCAGTATTCGCCGCGCCCGCAGACGAAGGCGGCCGACCTCCCGGCCAGGGTGCCACCAGACGTCCTGGAGTCGCGCATGCGCCGTCTGGTGGACCTGACGCAGGCCTGGGGGCGCACGCGCAACGAGGCGCTCGTGGGGAGCACTGTGGAGGTCCTGGTGGAGGGTCGCAGCCGTCGCGACGCGGAGTCCGTCATGGGGAGGACGCGTTCGCACAAGACGGTGAACTTCCGGAGCGACGCCCTCGTCGGTGACCTCGTGTGGGCGACGATCGAGAGCGCCAGCTCCACCAGCCTGCAGGGGGTGGCCGCCGGCGACGGCCTGAGTCGTCCTCCGCGAGACGTGAGTCCCCTTCCGCGGCCCGATCGACGCCTGCGGTGCCCTCCGTACCGCCCGCGCCCGAGTGACGGAGCGCCCGGTGGTCGAAGACGCCCAACCGGAAGACGCCGGCCGCCGCGCGGCCGCGGCCGCGGCAGTGACCGCGGCCGACCGAAGCCCAAGGTCTCGTCATCGCCATCCTCGGCCCCACCGGAGTGGGCAAGACCGAGGTGGCCTCCTTGCTGGCCCTGGAGCTGGGAGTCCGGGTGATCTCCTGCGATTCCATGCAGATCTACCGCGGTTTCCCGGTGTTGACCAATCAGCCCAGGCAGGTGGCGGCTGCGGGCGAGGTGGTGCACGAACTCGTGGGCGTCGCGGAGCCCGAGGAGGAGTGGAGCGCGGCGCGCTACGGCCGCAAGGCCCGCGCCTTCATCGACGCGGACATCGCCTCGACAGGGTGGGCCCTGATCGTCGGCGGCACCGGTCTCTACATGCGGGCCGCCCTCGCGCCCCTCGCCATGTCCAAAGCCTTCGACCCGGAGCGGCGCGCGGCGCTCGAGCATATCGCCGCCACCGAAGGTCCCGACCGGCTGCACGACCGGCTGGCGGCGGCCGACCCGGAGACGGCGCGGAGGATCCATCCTCACAACGTCCGCCGCGTCGTGCGCGCCCTGGAGATCATCGAGACCGAGGGCGCCGCCGCCCTGTCGGAGCGCAGCGACCTGTGGCGGCCGGCGTATCGACACCCGACGCTGCAGATAGTCCTCACCGCCGACCGCCACGAACTCTACGAGAGGATCGAACTCAGAGCGCAGGAGATGGTGCGGGCGGGCGCGGTGGAGGAGGTGCGGCGGCACAGGGGAGTCCGGTTGCCCGCGGACTCATCGGAGGCGCCTGAAAGCGCGGCGCTCGCTGCCCTGGCGCCGGCCGGCCGCGCGCCGGCAGGCCGCGCCCGGGCGGCGGGCGCGCCCACACCCCGCGGAATCGAGCGCGCCATCGGCTACCAGGAGTTGGCCGCCTATCTCGACGGGGAGACCTCCCTCGAGGAAGCCACCGCGGCGCTGGCCGCCGCCACCCGACGCTACGCGCGCCGCCAGGCCACCTGGGTGCGGAAGCTGGAGGACGCTGTTATCATTGACACTTCCGGTCGGGGGGCGCGCGAGGTCGCGGCAGAGGTGCTGCAGGCTGCGCTGGCGGCTCTCGCGGCTCAGACCCGCGCCCGCCAACAGGGTTCGTAACCGGCGGCGGGAGTTCGAGCCGCCGCGGCGGCTCGCCGGCGGAGTGTAGAGCGCGATAGTACAACCATCGGGTGAGAGGTACAGGGTAGGCGCATGCGATTCAGCAAGTGGCACGGCCTCGGAAACGACTTCATCATGGTGGAAGAATCCGAGCTTGCTTGGCCGCTCGACGCCCGACGGTGCGCGCTCCTCTGTGATCGGCACTTCGGCATCGGAGCCGACGGCATACTCGTGCATTGTCCTCCCAGCGGAGCCGTGCCCGGCGCGGTGGCCCGCATGCGCATCTTCAACGCGGACGGCAGCGAACCCGAGATGTGCGGCAACGGCATCAGGCTGTTCGCCCTGTATCTCCAGAAGCAGGGCCTGGTGGGCGAGGGCGAAGTGACCGTAGAGACCCTGGCGGGACCCATCCGTCCGCGCGTCTTGGACGACGGACGTGTGCAGGTGCACATGGGCACGGCCCGCTTCGTCAGCACGGCCATCGATTCCGCGGCGCTGGGCACCACCGGCGACGTGGTCGACCAACCCCTCGAGGCGGGCGGCAAGACCTACCGTTTCACCTTCGTGGACGTGGGCAATCCTCACTGCATCATCGTGGGCGATCCGGTCGGGACGATCGAGCTCGAGAAGATCGGCCCAGAGATCGAGAACCATCCGCTCTTCCCCCGGCGCACGAATGTGGAGTTCATCCAGACAGAGGCGGACGGGTCCATCACCATGCGGGTGTGGGAACGCGGGGTGGGGGAGACGCTGGCCTGCGGCACCGGCGCCACGGCTGTGGGGGTGGCGGCGGTGCGTCTCGGCTTGGCAGAAAGCCCGGTCACCGTGCACCTGCCCGGAGGAGACCTCGAGATCGAAGTAGGCGCGGACGGCCAGGCGCTGATGCTGGGACCGGCGGAGGAGGTCTTCGCGGGCACCCTCAGCCCGAGCATGTTGGAGCGACTGACGTAGCAACCGGGCCGCGCAGCATCGCCTGATGCGACGCCCCGCAACCGTGAAAGCCAGATGGCGCCCGAACCCGGGCCCTGCAACGAGGAGGAGTAGTGCGATTCTCACGACGGATGGACGATCTCCCTCCCTACCTGTTCGCCGAGATCGAGCGGAAGATAGCGGAGAAGAAGAAGGCCGGAGTCGACGTCATCACCCTGGGCATCGGCGATCCCGATCTCCCCACCCCCGCCTACATCGTGGAGGAGATGCAGCGCCAGGTCGCCGACCCGCGCAACCACCAGTACCCGTCCAACGCCGGGGTGCCCGAGTTCGGTGAAGCCGCCGCGGGCTACGTGGCACGCAGGTTCGGGGTAACCATCGATCCTAAAGATGAATTCTTTCCGCTCTTGGGCTCGAAGGAAGGCCTGGCTCACATCTGTTGGTCTACGCTCGACGCCGGCGACGTGGTGCTGGTGCCCGACCCCGGCTACCCCGTGTACGCCGCCGCCTCCCTGATGACGGGGGCCCAGGTGGTCCTCATGCCGCTGCTGGCCGAGAACGACTTCCTCCCCGATCTGGACGCCATCGCTCCCGACCTCGCCGCCCGCGCGAAGCTCATGTTCATCAGCTACCCGAACAACCCCACGGCCGCGGTGGTGGAGGGCGACTTCTTCGAAAGGGTGGTGGAGTTCGCCAAGCGCTACGACATCGCGGTGGTGCACGACAACGCCTACTGCGAATTGGTGTTCGACGGCTACGAAGCCCCGAGTTTCCTTGCGACCCCGGGAGCCATGGACGTGGGCGTGGAGTTCTTCAGCCTGTCGAAGCCTTTCAACATGACCGGCTGGAGGGTGGGTTTCGGGGTGGGCAATCGCGACATCCTCGAACCGCTGTGGAGGCTGAAGACGAACCTCGACTCGGGCATGTTCGAAGCCATCCAGCGGACGGCCGCCTTCGTGCTGAACGGCCCCTGGGATTTCGTCCACGAGATGAACGCGATCTACACGGGGCGGCGCGACGTCCTGCTGGAGGCCCTCGCCCACATAGGGCTGGACGCGCCGACGCCCAAGGCCACCATCTACATCTGGGTGCCGGTGCCCGCCGGCTACGACTCCACCTCGTTCGCCGCGCACGTGCTCGATCAGGCGGGCGTGGTGCTGACCCCGGGCAACGGCTACGGCGCCGCCGGAGAGGGCTTCGTGCGCATCTCGCTCACCGCGCCCGACGATCGCATCCGCGAGGCCGTGGACCGCATCGAGCGGTCGCTGAGCATCTGATGAGGGGCGCCGGCGCGCATTGTCACTGTGCCTGGGGCTCGCTAGGCGGGGCCTGCGCGCGCCGGCCTACACTGCGGGCCCGCCTGCCACCGCGCCGGCCGATGCTGCAGCCCGATGAACATCGCCGTCCGTCTGCTGAGGCCGGAAGCCCGGCTTCCCCGCCGCGCCCATCCGGGAGACGCCGGGGCCGATCTTCATGCGGCGGAACCGGCTGTGATCCCGCCCGGGGAGCGCCGCGACGTGGGCACAGGGCTGGCGCTGGCCATCCCCGAAGGCTACGCAGGGTTCGTGCACGCCCGCTCGGGTCTGGCCTTCCGCCACGGCATCATGGTGACCAACGCCCCCGGCCTCATCGATTCGGGCTATCGGGGTGAGGTGCGCGTGAGCCTCTTCAACAGCGGGTCGGAGCCCTTTTCATCGAGGTGGGTGACCGGATCGCGCAGTTGGTGATTCAGGCGGTGGAGCTGTCCGGATACGAGGAGGCCCCGACGCTCGACGATACCGAGCGCGGGGCCGGGGGGTTCGGGAGCACGGGGTAGGAGCCAAGACGAATCCGGCCGCCGCGACCGGCGGGGCCACCTTGTCACAGACACCCCTAGCGGACGGGCTCGATTATCGAGCCCGCAGAGTCGGGTAATATTAGGGGGCCACCGTATACTCTTCCCATGTGTTCGGCACAATGGCCACGCTGATCGTGTAGTACCCGTTGAGGAGGTTGATGATGTCGGCGTTGTAGTTGACCTCCGGCGAAGACCCACCCCCCTTGCTGTCGTAGGGTCTGGCCGTCGTGTACTCTTCCCACGTGTTAGGCACGATGTTGACGCTGACGGTGAACCCATTGTTGATCCGGGCGATTACGTCGCCGTTGTAGTTGATTTCCGGGGTATTGCCTGTCCCCTTGTTCGTCAGTGTTCCCGAGCATATGAACGACCCATAGATGCTTGAGGTGCCCCGTATGATCGGGTTGCCTTTCACTATGACCATGCCGAAGAAGTCGGCCGTACCTCGGAAGTCAAGGCCGACGTCTTGGCCACCCGCATCTATCACGAGCACAACGGGGTTCTCCCGGGTTGCGATCGCGGTATTCCCGCCGATCTCCACGGGGGACGTAGTCTCCAAGTAGACGATCTTGCCCGGAGCAGCCGGCGAGAGTAGGAAGGTGTTGGCGTCCGCGGGAACCGTGAAGTATGCACCTGACTCGGGCTGATTCTGCGCCATGTTCTTGAGGATTCCCAGCAGTCCATCGCCGATGAGATTGTCGAAGGAAGTGGCCCCGGTCGGATTTACGATCACGCCGGCCCCCGTGTTGAGAGTCTTGTTCCCTACCTGGTGGTTGTAGATGGCCGGAGCGCCCACCAGATTCCCGAATCTTGGCAAAGGCTCCGTTTGTGGCACCGAGTCGACGTACACGTCTAATCCCTGCGCGTTCGCGTCGTAGGCATCCGCGAACATGGCAATGAACGGCAGGTCAAGATTCTGGGCCTGTCGAGCCGCCAACACGATGATGCGATGGCGGTCGTCGTCGACGTTGGCTTCGCTGGAGACGTAGATCATCCCGTCCCGATTCGAGTCGAAAGGATCGGCGGTCGGGTCATAGACCGCGGAGACGTTGTCGTGCATCTCCACGTTGATGAAGTCGGAGGAAGGGGAGCGGGAAGGATCGCGGAACAGGTCCATGTCAAAGTCGCCCCGGAAAGAGGCTTCGAAGGCGGTTTGATCCACTATGGAAGGATCGGCAGAGCTTTCCGGCCAGTTGAGTTTGAGAGCGAGCATCCCGGCATCGAGTCCAGCCTCCGCAACGCTGAATGCCTTGACCTCTTGGGACTCTAATTGAGTGCCCCTGATGGTTGACATGACTAAGTAGAACAAGGCCAAGCCCATGGCCAGGAAGACGAACGTGAACATCATGGCGATCACGATGACCGAGCCGGATTGCCGGGCTGCGCCGGCCGTCTTCCCAGTCGTCGCGAAATCGGCTCTGAATTGTGTGCGCGTCATGGCCGTCTCCTGGTCTCGAACCTAGTACTGCCTAAGATTCCGCGGTTGGACGACGGACGAAAGCTCGTGCACTATCGGAGCCCGAGCGACATCGATGTCCACACGGAGGTTGATGGCAATCGTTCTAATGAGTGTGACGTCGAAATTCCCGGTAAGGGGATTACCGTCGACATCGGAGTACTCGAAGAGTGGATGCGTACTCGGGTCGAGAGTGACTCCGTCTCCCCGTTCCGCACATTCTGATCGACCACTCGTATTGGAGCTCCACTCCAGTCACCATCCGCATTAGGCGACTCTTGCCGGTCGAGTTCAGTCGAACCGTCGGCGTTTCGTTTAACCCAGAACCTGACTAGTTCAAGGTCGTGGGCTGGGTCGCGGTCGATATCCGTCCACAACCAGATTTCAAACGGCCCCGCCACGGGGATGACAGCGTTTAGGGTCTCGCTCGCCGGAGAGGGGGGAATTCGAGCGGTTCGGATATACTCGATCATCTCGCCGAGAGCCTCTCGTGCCTCCGCTTGAGCTCGCATGTCATCCTCGGTGAACGTATAGCTGCTCTGCAATCTGCCCCAGACGCCGTACACCGCCGCCATCACCACGAGCATGAGCATCATGGCAATGAGCAGCTCGACCAGAGTCACCCCTGCTTCTTTTCTCAGGTCCCGCCGACGCGGTTCAACCGTACGGTGGGTCGCGGTCATCATGTGAGCCCTCTTGCTCACGGGAGGATGGTCAAAACGACCGTGCCGGCATCTCCAGGAAGACTGAAACTTGCAGTGCGGGAGTCCTTGTTGTCTACCCGTATCGCACCGATGTTGTAGTCTCCAGCCGCCAGTCCGGTGGCGGTCAGTGTCCCGCCGTTCTTGCCGACCCGCCCGGTGAAGACTTCGCCACCGCCGGAGTCCTTGATACTGATGTCGTAGGCAGACGAGGTCTGATTGAGGGCGGTCACGGAGTACGAGGAAGGTCCCCTCGTTGTAGTGGTCGTGGAAGTACTCGAGGAAGTGCTCGTCGTTGGGGTATCCACCGGTGGGAGCTTGCACGACCGCGATGGCGGCGCCGGAAGGATCTTCGTTTCCAGAAGTATCGACTGCCCAAAGACGGTACTCGTAGAAGTTCGTCTGCGTACTGTCTCCCCAAGGGTCAGTAGGAGGCGACTGGCTTCCGATGTCGATATCGCCGGAGGCCGTTCCGGGAAGAGTCTCGACATCTACTGGGCTCAGGCTGAAGTCGCTGCTGATGCTCGATCGCCGCTGAAGAACCCACGAGGCACGATCTCGCTCCGAACCAGGCACCCAGCTGAGCTCTATTTGCTCATTTGAGGTGGCCACAGCTTACAGCGTGGGTGTCTCGGGCGGACCATGCTCCACTCGGACTCGAACGTGCCAGACGTTCCCTTGCTGGTCGTACTGGTTGTTGGCGACGGCCTGCAACTCCCAGTATCCATCAGGAATAATCGTCGTATCTGTGATGGGGATTTCGAAGCGGACGTTCTCGACCTTGCCGGCGGCGTTCACATCGCGCATCAAGCTGGTGTTCGGAATTCTATATTCACTTGCCGGGTCTCCAATGTGCACGCGGGCACCCGCATCATCCACGAAGTCAAGACGGAGATAGACATCTCTGGGCTTTGTGGGATCGAGGTTCTCGTAGACCAGGCCGTAGTCGGCGGTAGCGATGTTGACTCTGACCGTGACACTCGGCTTCAATACTGGAAACGGCGTCCCGCCTTGGCTGTCAGGAATAGTATCGCCGCTCACGAACTCGACGCTGGAGATGCGTGGTCCAAGGAATTGTTGGTGCATGAGGGTCGAAACGACTGCCGGATCTCCGGCGGGATTCCCGGCCCACCCGACAGTCACGATCACCTGCTTGAGCTGCGCCCCGCCGGAACCGGAATCCTGCACGGCATAGTCGATGTCATAGGCAGTTCCTCGCATCGTCTTGTTCGTCGGGAAACGAACGCTGAGATTGGCCGGATCGGAGGGGTTCGAGCTGTTCTCGTAGACCTCACGATAGTCGAGCTGCCTGATCTCCTCCAGAGCCTCGCGGCCGATGTTCGTGGCGGCGCTGCGATACCTGGCGACTGAGGACTTCTCGAGACCGCTAAGGAAGAAGGGGACGAAGCCGGCCATTGCGACGAGCAGCAGGAGGGCGGCGACCATCACCTCTACAAGCGTGAACGCTGACTCGCTGCGCTTTCCGTCCGCAATGTCCGGGCGCTTCATCCCGCCTCGCTCCTCCGTCGTGTGGACGCGTCTCCTGGTCGATATCGGCGTCGGGCCGATCGCGCTTTAGTACTATTCTCGCGGAGGAACGCGGCGGCATGACTCTTTAGCGCGAGAGGAGCGTCTCGGCGCACTCGCTACGGGTGCGGGCACGCATCGAGCGTGATCGCGATCTCTGGTGGGGTGCCTACTCCTCAGCCCACAGAGGCTCGGTGCAGACGAACGGGATCGGAGCTGATGGGTTCCGAATCTCGGAGCCGCAACCACGAGATCAGCAGGTCATGGATGGGCGGGTGGATGTCGAGGTTGCGAGCTCTTGAGGTGCGAACCAGCGCAGTTCTTTGATGGCCGGGTCCCCCGGCTCGAGGCTGCGGAGGCTCCTGCAGACGTCCTCTGCTCTGACAGCTGCCGGCGAGCCTCGAAGATCAATTGGATGAGATGCCGGGTCTTCCCGCCGTCTGGAGAGATGGTCTGTACGAGGGCGATGGGGCCGTTCTCGACCTGGACGCGCAGCCCGCACTCTTCGTAGACCTCCCGCTCGAGAGCCTTCGTGAGCGTCTCGCCCCGCTCGACGGCCCCGCCCGGTAGCAGCCAATGGTCGCGTGACCGGCGGGTCTGTCGGACGAGCAGCACCGCGCCGGGTCGACGGATGAGTCCAGACACGCGAACCTTGGGCCCTGCATGACGACCGTGCGCGAGGTGCGTCGTCCAGTGACGCCGCTTGGTCGACATACTGTTCATGTTACTGGAACGGGGCGACGATGCGTGGCATCTGCATCTTCGAGCGTCGTACACGCGCACACGGCCGGAGCCATGCGGTTGCGCACGCAGACGACTACGCGGCGCGTGTGCTAGATTGCCTTGACCGGTCCAAATGCCTAGAGATTCCCCTCAAGTTCCCCCTCATCATGCCGATACCAGACGGCGACGGCCACTGGCCCAGGAATCGGAAGCCATCGACCCAGCGCAGAAGACTTCGATGTAGACGGAAAAGATTTCTGTCTAGGTATCCGAAGAGTGGGCATACTGAGGTCGATAGGTGAAAACGGCAAACCACTCGCAAGGGTGGGACGCAAAGCTCCAGGACCCACAGGGTCGGCTGAGCTGCCACCGGATCGATAACGGTCTGTGGTTTGCCCGGCGCGCCACAGGCCTTTTCTTTGGCCGAGGCCCGTCACGTACGGTGTGTTCAACATAGGGAGGTAGGACAATGTTGCAGAAACTGGTAAAGCGGATGAAGGGCGAAGGCGGCTTCACCCTCATCGAACTGTTGGTGGTGATCATCATCATCGCCATCCTGGCCGCGATCGCCATCCCGACGTTCCTGGGGCAGCGGCAGAAGGCTCAGGATGCAGCGGCGAAGTCGCTGGTCCGGAATGCGATGACGGCCATGGAGTCCGACTACGTTGACACCCGGGACTTCAGCGCGGCAGGCAAGGCCTCACTGGAACTCATCGAACCGGCCATCACGTTCACTCAGGGTGCGGCCACTTGCTCAAGCACCGCGACCGTGTCCGCAGATGACGATGAAGTGGAGTTTTTCGCGGCGACGCCGATCATTACGAGATCGGGACTCTTTCCCTGTCGGGACAACAGTTCGGGGTCATGGTAAACAAGACGGCCGGAGGCGGAAGCACCTTCGTGGGCCCCGGCTGGTAGACTCGCATCTGGGACCTTTCTGTGTAGCCAATGAGGTCCCGGGCCGGCCCGGCCCGGGACCTCGTCTCATTCGGTCAGGACGAGAATCAGCCAAGCCGTCAGCAGACATGTGGCGACATCCCGTTTTCCTGGCACGGGAGACTCCGGTCGCACGACGCAAGGAGGTGATCATGAAAGAGTACGCGTGGCATCGAGGAGCGGGCACCACCGCCAACCCTGAAGGGCGCGGCGCCAAGAGGTGGCTCTACCGCGGCCAAGCGGGGTTCACCCTCATCGAACTACTCGTGGTGATCATCATCATCGCGATTCTGGCCGCGATCGCCATCCCCGTGTATCTCGGGCAGAGGAAGCAGGCGCAAGACGCGGCGGCGATGACTCTGACACGCAACGCTCTGACCTTCGTCCAGACCGCGTATGTCGACAGCCAGGACTACCTCCTGTTGGATGCGGCTGCCCTCGACGCCATCGATGACACCATTGACTGGGTCATTGTATCCGACGACCTGGTGACCACCTCTCCTGCCGTGGGTAGATCCGACCGCGCCCGCGGAGGCGGGGCTTCAACAGATGGCCGTTTTCCCAGAATCCAGCAGTGTTGTCGACATCGCATGCGTGAGCACCAGCGGGAATCTGTTCGGCATCCAGATCGACGCGCAGAATCTGAGCTCCTCGGGCTACGCCAAAGTGAAAGTGCTGGAGGGCACCACGCAGTTGGGCTGGTAGCCCCCTGGTGTTCGCAGCATGCGCGTTACGCTCTGAGCCAAAGTCATACCTGGGTCCCATCCCCCTTCCGCAGCCCCGGAGACTAAACTGGGCCCATCGTGGAATGCGCGACAACAGCAAGATGCGGTCCCTCCCCAGTTGATCAGACAGCCTGTCGGCCGGTATTGGAGCACGGCCACACCCTTGTCGAGTTGCTGATCGCCCTGGCAGTAATCGCTCTCTGCGCTCTGCTGCCGACCGTCTCCCTGATCAGACACCTGGAGAGAGTCGAGACACGGTCCGTCTCCCACATGTTTCAGCAGGTCGCGATGCTCGCTCAGACCAAGGCGATGTATACGCGCGTCCCCATCGACTTGGCCTGCGATGGAGCCTCTGTGACAGCTTCCGGCGGACTGGCTGGAGGCTCGACCTCCCAGATTCCGGGAACCAAGACGACGGTGTCCTCCAACGTGGCTCGGTGGTCCCGAAGCTCCGGAGTGGTGGTGAGGTTCCTTCCCAGCTTCGGATCGCCCGATGGGGCTGGCTCCGTCTACGTGGGCGCGCCGCCCAATCATATGCGGGTGGTCGTGAGGCTCGAGAGTGGGCTGACCCGGCTGGAGACCCCATGACTGGAGGGGGCTGGCCACAGACCGATCGGAGTATCCGCGGGTTCACACTCATCGAGGTCGTGGTCGCGATCGCCCTGCTGGCGATTGTGGTGGGCCCCATCTGCGGGAGCCTTCTTGCCCTTACCTCCCGAGCCGCGGCCGTGTCTCTTGAATCGGCGGTTGAAGTCGGGTCGCTCGAAACCGTTGACGATGCCTGGAGATGGTCCGACGTCGAGATCGACGATGCCCAGTGGGACGTTGCAACGCTGAACGGGGTCGTACGCGCCGCTCCTGGTCCGGATCCGATTGAGATCGGCTGGTGGATAGACGGCTGGTACGTGGGCTCGGTTGAAGATTCCAGGAACGGTTCGTTCAGCGTCGATCCCCCCTTGGGAGGCTGGCCCTCTGGAGCCAGATGGCTGACGGTACGGGCGAGACGGGGTTCCGACCCGTGGGGGTCGGCCTGGCGCACGGCGCTCCCGACGGCGCCAACCGAGCCCGGCGCCGACTCCCAGTCCGCGTCCGCGGCACTCCTCACGATCGAGCCAATGGATTCCGCATCCAGTGGGGTGGTGCTCCACAATCCTGGCGCTGGGCCGGCGCGAGTCAGGCTGGGATCAGAAAGCGCCCCTGCACTCGAACTGCCGCCGGAAGGCGCGACCTCTCTTCTCGTGAGCAGTGGAGTTCTGGACCTGTACTGCGACGGCGCCCTGCAATCGCTGACGTTGGAAAACGGCGATGTCGTCCACCTCTACTTCTGACACGGGATTCAGCCTCATCGAGTTGATGGTGGCGCTTGCGCTTTCCGTGCTCCTGGCCCTCGGGGTCGCCCCTCTGTGGATCGGGATTCAACGGTCTTCGCTCGATGGCTTCGACGGTCTCCTCGACGCCGGGCGGTTCCAGGTGGTGGCCGCCCGCTTCGAGCGGGACCTCCGCCTGACGGTCCCCGCGAGCGACACTCGATGGATGGGGTCGCTACTCCTTCAGGCCGACGAGCGACAGATCACGTTTGTGACACGGGCGAATGGACGGACTGGGGCTTGAGGTTGTCTCCTGGGAGGTGGTCGGCAGTTCACTGATGCGTCGCCGCCGCCCGTACGATCCGGCCGCCGAGCTGGGAGCGATCCCCGGCTCCTTCACTGACAACAAGACGATGGTGGAAGGTCTGAGCGCGGGACAGACTTCACTTTGACTCCGGCCTAGGCGAGGTTCCGCCCGGGCGCCGCGCCCCCGGTTCTCCGACGGGTCGAACGGGTCAGGCTGGAGCTCGAGCTTCGAGAACGCGCGCGGAGGTGCCGGGCCCTCGCTTCGTCGCCGAAGGGCGTGTGGGCGGATGAAGAAAGGGGAGACATCGGGCTCCGCCTTGATCCTGGTCCTCATGGTGTGCCTGGGGACGGCGGTCACGATCATGGCATTGGGAGCCGCCATCGGCATTCGCTGGACGCACTGCAGATCGAGCGGGACGGTCGGCGGGACCTGGCGCGCGTAGCAGCAGGGGCTCGCGGAGTTGAGTCAGCTGGCGACCGAATCCTGGGCCCCCACGACCACCGACCTGCAAGACGGTGGCACCGGGTCCCTGGCCGAGATCGCAGGAGCATCGGGTCGGGTACTCATGGCCGAAGCGCGCATCCCCACGGTCGAAGGAACGATTGTCGCGAGCGCGCGCCTGGAGTACGGAGAAGACGGCGTGACGCTGCCGCGACGGGTGGTGGCGGCGCGCGCGCTCCTGGCTGATCCGGCAAGGATGGAACCGGCGGTCGGCGTCGATTCAGACGGCGGCGCGGCAATCGTGACCTCGTTGGTCCAGCCGGCGGCCTCACTTCTCGCCCCAGGCGTGACCGCCGATCCCGACCCACGGGCCTGGGTCATGGATCCAGGCCTGCCCGCTCTGGTGGCGTCAGGTTCCCCCTTGGGTTCCCCCGGCGTCATGGGCCTTGCCGCCGGCATACCCCTGGCAGCGGCACTGACGGGTGACGCCGCCCGCCAACCGGAGACCCCGGCGCTGGTCATCGGGGATCGGTCCGCGCCCGTGGACGCGCGCGGCTTGGGCGACATCTACGCGGTCATCCTCGCCGGGACGGGCGGCATCGACCTTGAAGGGACCGTGGTTCATGGGGCGGTCTTCACCGAGGGCGACGTGCGCGTGGGGGAGACCGGGATGGTGCTGTTCCGCAAGGGAGTGTGGGCGTGGGCCACCGAGCATTCCCTCGTCCGGGTGCGCCTGGTTCGCGGCACGCGCACGGAGTCGTTCGAGCCTGCGACTCCGTAGGGCCGCCGGCAAACGGAGCCGCCGGCAGAAACGACGCACACGCGCGGTGCGTGGCCGGCCCCGTGTATACTTCTGGGCATGAGCGGTCCTAAGTCGAACATGCCGGATTGGGTGGAGCGCGCCAGCGCCTTGGAGTGCAGAGGCTGCGAGGTGGTGTGCGAACGAGTGGTGTTCCCCGGGCACTGCCTGAAATCGGCCTGCAAGTATGTATACGCCGTGCAGGAGTACGGCGCCACCTTCTTCGGTTGCATCCATCGGGTCTTCGCCGCGGAGTTGGACGTGGCCCCGTTCGCCGAGAGCCAGCGGGTGGGCCTCTATGGGGCGCTGCGCGCCCACACTACCCCGAGGCCCGAATGCCGAGCCGGCGTCGAAAAAGGATATGCCTTCCGCTACTCGTGGAACGGATGTGTCAACCCGGTGTTCCTCAGCGATCCGGCCGCCTTCACTCCCGATGCGGTGCGGCGCCTGGTCGGCGGGCCCGACGCTACACCCGGCACCTGAGCATTGGACCTGCGCCTCGTCTTCCTTGGTACGGCGGGAGCCGTGCCGACCGTGGAGAGGGGGCCGAGCGCACTCCTTATCGTGCGCGGCGGGGAGCGTCTTCTCATCGACTGCGGAGAGGGGACACAGCGCCAACTGATGCGCTCCGTGGGACTCGGTCGCATCGATCGTATCTTCATCACCCACTTCCACGGCGACCACTACCTCGGCCTGCCGGGGATGCTGAAGACGCTCAGCCTCCAGGGACGCGAAGTTCCTCTGGACATCTACGGTCCCACGGGGCTGGAGGATATCTTCTATACGGCGCACCGCATCTTCGGCCGGACGCTGTTCGAAGTGAGACTGCACGAGGTCGGGAGTGGGGAGGTGTTCGCCGGCGATGGCTACGTGATGCTGGCCGCACCCACCGATCACGGTCAGCCGAGTCTAGCCTGGACCCTGCAAGAGGAGTCTCGGCCCGGCCGCTTCCACCCGGAGAGAGCCACGGCCTTGGGCGTCGTCGCCCGGACCGGATTTCCGTCGCCTGCAGATGGGGGAGTCTCTGGTTCTCCCGTCGGGAGGAGTGGTGGAGCCGGAGCAGGTCATGGACGAAGCGAGAGCGGGCCGGACCGTGGTGGTCACGGGTGACACGCGCCCCTGCCCGGGAGTGCTCGCCGTGGCCCTCGGGGCATCTGTCCTGGTGCACGACTCCACCTTCGCCGACGTCGAACGCGGACGCGCTCTCGAGACCAGGCACTCCACCGCCAGAGAAGCGGCGGAGGTGGCCCGCGAGGCGGGCGTCGGGGCCTTGGTCCTCACCCACGTGAGTTCGCGGCACAGTCGGCGGGAGCTTCTGCGGGAGGCGCGGTCGGTCTTCGTCCCCACCTATCTGCCGGACGACCTCGATCACCTGGTCGTGCCCTTTCCCGAGAAGGGCCCGCCCGAGCTCCTCAGAGCGCCCGCCGGAGGGGACGGATTGTTCGCCGACTGGCCGGAGCCTGCGGACGCGGTATAATACGCGGCCCATCCCGCCCACGTAGCTCAGGGGATAGAGCACTGGCCTCCGGAGCCAGGTGTCGCAGGTTCGAATCCTGCCGTGGGTATTCTAGCCAGTCTTGGCGCCCGGAGGGCGGACCACGCTCGTCTGCCAGGTGCTCTCGTCCGCCGGCTTGGTGCAGCGACCGGTCTTCTCGTGGAAGTACACGCAGTGCTTCCGCTGGCTCCGGTCGGCGTTGCAGAGGCCGGTCTTTTTGGCGTTCGCGCTCATCATGAACCTATTGTACTGCATGCCGTTCGTGGTGACGAAAGCGGGGTCGCCATCCCCGAGATTTATGTTTTCCCGCATTTTGCGGGAAGGCCTCGCGAGGGCCATTGCGTCTGCCCGAGTCGGTCGCTATGGTACGGACGTCGAGGGCCTTGGGGGGAAATCCCGCACTGGAAGGATCTACTTGCACGCTTCCACTGAAGCTATGATCTCCGCCGAAAACTGCGGCACGTGTTTCTTTGGAGTAGAGAGTCTGTGTTGTCTCCGCGTCGACGCGACGGTGTGTCCAACGTTCAGAGCGTGTGAAGGTCCGGCTGCAGACTGCCTCCGTCGCCGTCCCAAGACCAAGGCATCCCCGAACGCCCCGAACCGGGACCGGGTCCACCTGATCCACTGACGCTTCGCCCGGGACTGCACCTGAGTTCGCGCCGGGGCCGCGCCGTGGCACGCGCCGCGTGCGGGGGGATCAGCGTAGGCCCAGGTCGGCCCGCGCACTCTCCGGCGTCGAGTGCAGCATGGGCCCCAAGGTAGTGCCGAACACCTCCGAGAACGCATCCACGTACCGGCGCTTCACTTCTTGCATGGACGGTGCCGCACCCGTTTCGGCCAGGATGCTCGTCTGTTGCAGGCCCACCTCGCCGCAGGAGATGATCGCTCCGAAGAGACCCGAGATCGATCGAGACGTTGAGCGACGTGCCGTGACTGGACACCCAGCGTTGGCAGCGGAGCCCCACCGACGCGATCTTGGAACCCCTCACGTAGAGCCCGGGCGCGCCCGCTCGTCGCTCCGCCTCCACGCCGAAACCCGCCAGCAGGTCGATGAGCGTCTGCTCGAGGCCGGCGACGAAAGCCCTGAGATCGCGGCGTGGTATGGGCATGATGGGGTAACTGACGAGCTGTCCGGGCGCATGCAGCGTGGCCGCGCCGCCCCGTTCCGTCTTGATCACGGGCAGGTGGCCCGCCCCGAGTGGTCCGGTATCCACGAGGTCGGCTGCGCCGCCTCGGCTCCCGAGGGTGATCACCGGCTCGTGCTCGAGGAGCAGGAGCACCCCCGGCAGGTCTCCCTCCGCGACGTGAGTCCTCAGGTCGCGTTGCAGCTGGACCAGGGGGGCGTACGGAGCAAGGCCCAGGTCGAGCACAGGGATCGTGGGTCGCGGGACGGCTCCCGCAGCGCGCGCGTCCTGCGTGGCTGAGGGTGCGATCGACGGAGTCGCTGAGGGCGCGATCGACGGCGCGGCTGATGATGTCTCGGTGGGCTCCATGGTCGCCGGGGAGATTACACCGTGGCGTAGGGTGCGCCCAGGCCCCTCCACTACGCCCGCTTGCCCTTGAGTGCAGTCGCGCCGGTGTGAGAGACTCTGTCGTGGGTCCGCAGACGCAGACCCGCTGTGGCGAACGCTCGATGGGAGGAGTCCTCCGTGGCCAAGAAGTTCGATCCTCTGTGGGAGATCGTGGGTGAGCAGGTACCGCTTCAAGGAGCGGTGGAAGACGTGGATGCCCTGTGCCCCGTCTGTCACGTGCGCGTGCACGTCGGGCTCGGCGTGGCACCTGGCAGCAGATTCGCCTGCGGGCTCTGCGGGGCGGAACTCGAAGTCGAGGAGTCCTCGGGCGGTCCGATCTTGGTGGAGAAGCCCGAGTAGGGAGCCCGAGTAGAGGGAGAAGTGTGTCCTGTCGCCGGCCTCGCGACGAGGCCGGCGGCGCCCGTCAGGTGTCGCCGCGCGCGGGGGGCAGACGGTGCCTGCTAGTAGGTGATCACCGGCCGACCCAGGTCGGACTTCAGCGCGCCGAGGGCCTCGGCCGTGGTCTTGGGCAGCGAGACGGCCGCGGGATCACCGTCGGATATATAGCGCAGGTCCGGGTCATCTTTGAAGGCCTTGATGGCGGAGACCAGCGCGTCACCGGTGACGATCACCCTGGGGATGTGCAGCGGCTTGAACTTCGTGGAGAAGGGTGAGGGCGCCGCCCCGCCGGAGACTTCGACCGCGGCGATGTACGCGTAGCTGGTGCCTTCCCACGTGCCGCCGCGCAGGAGGGCGTCGTCCGCGGGATACTCCCCGAACGGGATGGAGATGGTCTCCACCTTGTAGCCGGCCGGAGCCATCTCCTCGATCGTCTTCTTCGAGACCGCCAACTGCTTGGTGCTCTCTTCGGTCGACGCCTTCTTGAGGTTCAGATGGGTCACGGTGTGACTGCCGACCTCATAGCCCCACTCGATGAGACTGCTGACCTTCTTGGTCTGGTAGTCGGGCTGTCCGAAGAGAACGTGGTCGTCGGGCTGCACGTCGAGCAGGGCGAAGAAGGTGGCCCGAGAAGCCCAGCCACCCGCGCGCACCGCCGCCTCCATGATGCCCACGGCGCTGTCGGGGTCGACCGTCTGATCGTCGAGGATGCGGTACTGGCCGGGGCTCGAGTCGTCGAAGGTTATGACCACCGGGGTCTTGCCGCCGGGCACCTCGATGTTCCCCGTTGCCAGGTCGCGCAGGTCGATCGGATAGAAGCCCTCCGCCTTGAGCAGGTCGATATCCGCTCGGAACTGCTCAGGAGTGCGCGTCCATTCGGAGGCCGGCGTGCCTATCTTGTGATACTCGAGCACCATGATCCGGCCGAGTTCGTTCGCGCCCATCTCGGCGGCCTTCTCAGCGGTCATGGGTTGCGCGGTCTCCGTCGAGGTGACGGTGGTGTCCTCGGCCGCCGACGTGTCGGCTGGGCGCCGTCTGGGCGCGGTCCCCACCGAAGAAGACCCCGCCGGCGAGGCCCAATAGGGCACCGACGACGAAGAGCGTGAAGAGGAACCGTGGTATGCGCTGTCTGGCCATTACTATGCAAGGTAGCAGATGCGGCCGGCATCCGACCACGTAGGGGCGCGGCGATGCCCGCCGGGGGTAGTCGGTTCCTTAGTCGGTTCCTGGTAAAATGGGCACGTATGAGTGACTACATCAGCCCTCCCCGCACACGCGTGCGCCATTCCGCCGGCCCAGCCCCCCTGGTTGTGGTCGTATTCGGGTTGGCGGCCTTCCTCGTGGGTTTCGTCCTGTTCTGGGGCGTAGGCACCCGCGTCGCCGGTGGCGGGTTCGACATCGGCCTGCCGAGCCTCGGCAACGGAGGGCCGAAGACCGAGGAAGTCGCGAAGAGTCTGGCGGTGCCTGTGTCCTACCCGGTTGCCGTTCGATTCGATCCGCTGCTCTACCGGGACACGCACTACGTGCCGGTCAAGGGCATCTACATCTCCAGCTGGATCGCCGGGTCTCCTGAGCTGTTCGCGAAGCAGGTGGCACTGGTGGATCGCACGGAACTGAATGCGATGGTCATCGACGTCAAGGATGCCACCGGCTACGTCTCCTACGATTCGGACGTCGCGCTGGCCGACGAACTGAAACTCGAAGAGCACCGCATCAAGGACATCGACGCCGTGATGGCCACTTTGCGCGAACACGACATCTTCCCGATAGCCCGCATCGTCTGCTTCAACGACAAGCTGCTTTCCGCTGCGCGCCCCGAATGGAGCGTGCAGAGTAAGAACGGGGGCCTGTGGAAGGACAAGAAGGGAGTCTCCTACACCAACCCGTACGACCACCGCGTGTGGGAGTACTTGGTGGACTTGGCGGAGGACGCGGTCTCGAGGGGATTCCGCGAGATCCAGTTCGACTACGTGCGCTTCCCGAGTGACGGCAAGATCTCGGACGCCGTGTACCCGGGGCGGAACGGGACTCCCGAGGACACTATCGCGGCGTTCCTCGCCTTCGCCAGGCAGCGTCTGGAGCGACGAGGCGTGTGGTTGTCGGCCGACGTCTTCGGCCTGACCGTCCACGTGAAAGACGACATGAACATCGGTCAGAAGATCGAGAAGGTTGCGCGCAACGTGGACATCGTGTCGCCCATGATCTACCCGTCGCACTACGAGGCCGGCTCCTACAACATCAAGAACCCGAACGCCTCTCCGTATGAGGTCATCACCAACGCCATGGCCGACTCCGGCCGTCGGTTGAGCGGGAGCGGCGCCATCGTGAGGCCGTGGCTCCAGGATTTCTCGCTGGGCGGCGTCACCTACGGGGTCGAAGAGGTGAAGGCGCAGATCAAGGCGGTGGAAGACCAGGGCTACAACGAGTGGATCCTCTGGGACCCGTCGGTGAAGTACGTGGAAGAAGCCCTGCGCAAGGAATAGCCGCGCTCCCGGTTCCTCGTGGCTTGACGCTCCCGTAGCTTCACGGCCGCGCCGGCCTTTGAGGCCGCCGAGGGCCGGCGAGAGTGGCCGGCGGCGCTCAGCGGCCGTTGAGATCCAAGACCAGCGCCTTTTCGTCACAATCGGGGAAGTGCACGCAGTGGACGCACTCCTGCCAGATCTTGTGGGGTAGTTCCGACTTCTCCACGGGGCGGAAGCCAAAGCCCATGAAGAAGCTCTCGACGAACGTCAGGACGAAGACCCGCCGTATCCCGAGCTCTCGGGCCTCCGTCAGCATCTGCTCAACCAGCGCGCGTCCGATGCCGCGGCCCTGCACGTCTGCGGCCACCGCCAGCGAACGTATCTCGGCGAGATCCTCCCACACGATGGAGAGCGCCACGCAGCCCAGGATGCGGTCTGCTTCGACCATGACCTGATGGTCGCGCAGTTGACCATAGATAGAGTGGAGCGAACGAGGCAGCATGACGCCTTGGGCGGCGTACTCGTTCACCAACCTCTGGATCTCAGGGACATCCGTGACCCGGGCGGCTCTGACGTGCATAGTGTTTCTCCTGTCGGAGTAAGCCGGTCGGAGTAGGGCCGGCGCGCGGCACCAGACCGGAGACATGGTATCTCACGGCCGACCCGCGCACAGGCAGAGTGTCCCGCCATGACGGGTTTGCGACGGCGACGTCGGTGCCGTACAATTCTGCCCGCAGTCGGGGACACACCCGGCGCGTGGAGACGGGGGTGGTAGAAGTGGCCGTAGGTCAGTTGTCTCTCTTTCTGGAGAACAAGAGGGGACGTATCGCCGAGGTGCTGGGCATCTTGGCCTCTGAGGGCATCCCGGTGTTCGGCTTCTCCGTCGCCGACGTGAGCGACTACGGGATAGTCCGACTCCTGACGGCGAGCGGGGCACAGGCGAGGGCGGCCCTGGAGGGCCGGGGCTTTCTCGTGGTGGAGAACCCGGTGGTGTCGGCCCGCATCGAGGGTGGGACCTCCGCCCTTGCTGATGTGGTGGGGATCCTCTCCAACGCGGGAGTAGACATCGAGTACATGTACCTCACCACACGCCAATCGGTGGCACTGCGGGTGGACGATCCTGTCGCGGTCGAGGCCCTTCTCACCGAACGCGGGTTCGAATGCCTGAGCGACGCCTCCCTGTAGTCGCGGCCAGTAACGTGATTGTCTGAACACGTTCTAATCACTATGATAGTGGGATTGTGCGCGGGACAGCCGCGCGGGTAGCAGGCCGTTCAGTCGGCAAACATGAGTTGTAATGGGCGAAGGCAAAGGGGGATGTAGATGCGTAGACGGAACCTGATCATCATTGCGGGGCTGCTGGCAGCGTTGGGATTGGTGTGGATGGTCGGTTGTGGAGGCGGAGATGACACCACTACCACCACGGCAGCGCCCGCGACGACGGAGACCACAGGCATGGTCACCACGGAGACGACCGGGCCGGTAGCACCCTCGGGTGACCCGATCGTCATCGGTGCTGTGGTCTCGGCCACGGGCCCCGCGGCCCCATTGGGCGAACCAGAGCGCGCGGTGCTCGAGATGATGGAAAAGCAGATCAACGACAACGGCGGGCTGCTTGGCCGTCCTGTCGATATCATCATCGAGGACGACAAGTCCAACCCGACGGAAGCCGTGACCGCCACCCAGAAACTGCTCCAGCAGGATAAGGCGATAGCGATCATCGGCGGCACCATCTCGGCGTCGACGCTGGCCATGAAACCGATCACGGCGGAGGCGGGCATCCCGCAGATGGCGATGGCGGCCTCCAACGCCATCACCGACGAACCGCCGATCGACTGGATATGGCGTACGCCTCCGAAGGACGCCCTTGCTGCGGCCCGGGCCCTCAAGTACGTCGCCGACTCCCTGGGTGTGACCAAGATCGCCATCCTGCACGACGAGAACGCCTTCGGTTCCTCGGGCGCGGCGGAGATCGAGAAGTCCGCACCTGACATGGGTCTGGAGATCGTTGCCAAGGAGTCCTACAAGACCGAAGACACCGACATGACGGCGCAGTTGACCAAGATCAAGGGTTCGAACCCTGAAGCCCTGATCGTCTGGGGCACCAACCCCGGTCCGGCCGTTGCCGCCAAGAACATGAAGCAACTCGGAATGACCATCCCCTACGTGGGCAGCCACGGCATCGCGAACCAAGCGTTCATCGACCTGGCCGGCGACGCGGCTGAAGGCGTGGTCTTCCCCGCCGGTAAACTGCTGGCCCCCGAGTCCATCGTCGACCCGGCCCAGAAAACCGTGACCGACCAGTTCTCGGCTGCCTATGAAGCCGCGACCGGCAAGAAGCCGAACACGTTCGCGGGTCACGCCTTCGACGCGGCGACGCTGCTGGCCAACGCGATCAACACCGCTCAATCCACCGAAGCGGCCGCTATTCAGTCTGCGTTGAATGCCACGACCGGTTTCCCGGGTCCCGACGGCATCTACAACTACTCGCCGACGAATCACGACGGTATCACCGTCGATGACATGATCATGATCAAGATCGAAGGCGGCAAGTGGGTGTGGGAGAAGTAGTGTCCTGACGTAGTCGAATGCGGCGGCGGCCCCCAACCCGGGGCCGCCGCCGCATTTTTACCTCGCACCCAGGGAGCCCAGTTGACACTCGATCAGTTCATGCAGTACGTCGTGAGCGGGATCACGAACGGCAGCATCTACGCGCTCGTCGCACTGGGTTTCACCCTCATCTACAACGCCACCGATATCATCAACTTCGCCCAAGGCGAGTTCGTGATGTTGGGCGGCCTTACGGCTGTGACGCTCAGCCGGGCCGGGCTTCCTCTGCCGGTCGCGTTCTGCGGTGCCGTCCTCATCGTCATGGTGGTGGGCATCGTCTTCGAACAACTCGCCATCCGTCCTCTTCTGAAAGCCACCGTCCTCGCCCAGATCATCGTGACCGTGGGAGCGTCCCTGGCATTCCGCACGCTCGCCATGATCCTCTGGGGCAGAGACTCTCTGCCTCTTCCGGCCTTCTCCGGAGAGACCCCGATACACATCTTCGGAGCGCGCATGACGCCTCAGAGCATCTGGGTGATGGGGCTTACCTTCGTCATCGTAGTGGCCCTGCAACTTTTCTACCGGCGCACCTTGGCCGGGAAGGCCGTGCGCGCCTGTTCGGTGAACCCGCAGGCGGCCCGACTTATGGGCATCTCATACTCCCGCGTCGTGCTGATCTCATTCGCGGTGAGCGCGGCCATCTCAGCGGCCGGCGGGGTGATGATCACGCCGAGCAGCTTCATGGGCTACAGCTCCGGAGCCTTGATCGGCCTTAAAGGCTTTGCGGCCGCGATCCTCGGCGGCCTGGGCAGTCCCATCGGGGCAGTGGTGGGAGGCATCGCGCTCGGCATCCTCGAATCGCTGGCGGTGGGTGTGGTGAGCGCCGGCTACAAGGACGCCGTGGCCTTCGTGATCCTGCTCGCGGTGCTGTTCGTCCGTCCCCAGGGGCTCTTCGGCCAGAAGCCGGTGGAGAAGGTATGAGCCGCAGCTCTGTGTTGACATTCGCACGCAGGCACTCCGCCTTCACCATGTTCGCCGTCGTGGTGATGGGAGCCCCGGTCCTCATCAACAACGCCTACTATCTCTCCATCCTGGCGTTCGCGGCCACCCGCCTCATGATCTCCCTGGGCCTGAATCTCTTGATGGGACAGGCGGGCCAGATCTCTCTTGGCCATGCGGCTTTCGTGGGTATCGGGGCATACGGGGCAGCCATCATGACCACACGCTGGCACATCGATCCCTGGCTGGCGATGGCCCTGGCGGCCATCGTCTCCGGGGTGGCCGCCGGCATCATCGGTATCCCCACTTTGAAGTTGAAGGGGCATTACCTGGCCCTGGCGACCCTGGGCGTGGGTGAGATCGTCTTCATCCTCCTCGTGCAGATGAAGAGCATCACCAACGGCACCGACGGGCTCACGGGGATCCCTTCTCTCGCCATCGGGGGTCTCAAGTTCAGCCAGTACAGCCCCCGAGCCTTCCATCTCCTGGTGTGGGGCGTGGCCCTCATCATGCTGCTCATCTCCATCAACCTCTCGCACTCCCGAGTGGGCCGGGCGCTGAAAGGGCTCCATCGCTCCGAGATAGCGGCGCGGTCGCTGGGGGTGGACACTGCCTTCCACAAGGTGCAGGTCTTCATCGTCTCGGCGGTGTTCGCCAGCATCGCCGGTAGCTTCTACGCCTACTACGTGCAGTTCATCAGCCCCGACAGCTTCACCCTCACCTTTTCCATCTTGCTGGTCACCGGCGTGGTCATCGGCGGATTGGGCAGCGTGTGGGGTGCGGTGTTGGGCACCTTGCTCCTCGTCCTCCTGCCCGAGTACCTGCGTCGCTACGACGACTACACCAACCTTGTGTTCGGGGTCCTCGTCATAGTGATCATGATCTTCCTGCCCAGCGGCATGCTCGGGATCCCGGCGCTGCTCGGTTCGTGGTGGCGCCGCATCCGAGGCGGAGGCCACTCCGACGGTCGGCGTCCGAGCGCCACAGACGGCACAGGCGCAGCCGACGGCGGGGCCGCCTGATGCCGATCCTCAGCGTCGAATCGGTCAGCAAGCGGTTTGGCGGGCTGGAGGCGCTCCGGGACGTCACCTTCTCGCTGTACGAAGGTCAGATCAAGGCCCTCATCGGGCCCAACGGGGCGGGTAAGACCACACTCTTCAACCTGGTCTCAGCGGTCGATTCACCCAGCAAGGGTCGCATCGTGTTCGGCGGTAAGCCACTCACGGGCATGACCTCCGACCGTGCCTGCCGCGCCGGCATCGGTAGGACCTTCCAGCACAGCAAGCTTTTCGACGACATGACCGTGCTCGATAACGTCAAGGTGGGGCGCCACGCGAAGAGTCGGGCGGGACTGATGGCCGCCTTCTTCACGACGCCACGTCACCGCCGCGACGAGCGGGACATCACGGAATCTTCCCTGCGAGCCCTGCAACGGATGGGTATCGAAGAACACGCTGAGGAGCAGGCCGGCTCGCTGCCCCTTGGTGAACGTCATCTGCTCGAGATCGCGCGGGCGTTGGCCACGGAGCCGAAAGTGCTCTTGTTAGACGAACCGGCCGCCGGACTCAACAACGAGGAGACCGATCGTTTGGCCGACAGCGTGCGGCGCATCCGGGACCAGGGGGTCACGGTGCTCCTCGTTGAGCACGACATGGGTTTCGTCATGAACATCTCCGACGAGGTCGTGGTGCTGGACTACGGGCGCAAGATCGCCGAGGGCCCCCCGCTGATGATCCAGAACGACGAAGAGGTCATCCGCGCCTACCTGGGCGAGGATCTCTGATGGACCTGACGCTCAAGGGAGTGCGCACCGGCTACGGCCGCATCGAGGTCCTGCACGGCATCGACTGCGTCGTGGGGGCCGGGGATATCGTCACCATGATCGGGGCCAACGGCGCCGGCAAGAGCACGCTGCTCAAAGTCATCTCGGGTCTCGTGCCTCTGTGGGGTGGTTCGATCGAGTTCGACGGCATCCCCATCGACGGCATGAGCGTGGAGAAGATCGCTTCGATGGGCGTCGTGCAGATACCCGAGGGTAGGCAGCTGTTCGGGCCGCTCACGGTTGAGGAGAACCTGCAGTTGGGTGCCTACACGAAGCAGAGGAAGGGCAGAGCGAGCGCTGAGAAACTCGAGGAAGTGTTCACCCTCTTCCCGCTCCTGAAGGAACGTCGGCGTCAGCGGGCGGGGACTCTCTCGGGTGGCGAGCAGCAGATGCTCGCAGTGGGGCGGGCTCTCATGGCTGAGCCGAAGGTGTTACTCTTGGATGAACCGTCGATGGGGCTCGCGCCGCTCATCGTGAAGGAGATCTTTACGATCCTGCGCGAACTCAATTCGAAGGGTCTGGGGATGCTGCTCGTGGAGCAGGACGCGCGCATCGCGCTGAGTCTTGCCGACAGGGGACTCGTGTTGGAGCGGGGGAAGGTCGTACTGGAGGATCAGGCGGCCGCGCTCCTCGAGAATCCTGACGTACAGGCCATCTACTTCGGCCAACACAGCGGTCGGGGCGGAGCGAGGACGGAGAGCGGATGAACCAGATCTGGAACCCGGAATACGAGATGATGGGTCGTGACGAGCTTCGCGACCTGCAGTTCAAGCGTCTCCAGATGACCCTTCGGTGGGCCGTGGCCAACGTCCCCCTCTATCGCGATACCTGGGCGAAGTTGGGGCTCAAGCCGCAGGACATACGTTCCCTGGACGATCTCACCAAGATCCCCTTCACCACCAAGGAACACTTCAAGCAGAGCTATCCATACGGGTTGTTCGCCGTCCCTCTGGATCGAGTGGTCAGGGTCCATGCCTCCACGGGGACCATGAGCCGGCCCACGGTGGTGGGCTACACCCGCGGGGACCTCAATACCTGGGCCGAACTCTGCGCTCGGGTGGTGATCGCCGGCGGTGCCCGTTCTCAGGATGTCGCCCAGGTGGCCTTCGGCTATGGCCTGCAGACGGGAGCCTTCGGTCTGCACCACGGCTTGGAGCGCATCGGAGCCATGGTCATCCCGGCCTCCACCGGCAACACCCGCAGACAGCTCACGATCATGCGTGACTACAGCACGACGGTGCTGGTGTGCACCCCGTCGTACGCCATGTACATCGCCGATTCGGCGCACGAGTTGGGCTTCAACATAGAAGACCTGCGCCTACGGGTAGGACTGTTCGGCGCCGAGCCTTGGACCAACAGGGTGAGAGAGGAGCTCGAGCGCCGCCTCGACCTCGTCGCTTCCGACAACTACGGCCTCTCGGAGGTCATAGGGCCAGGAGTGTCCGGCGAGTGCTTCACGAAGGACGGGCTCCACATCAACGAGGACCATTTCATCGTGGAGGTGGTGGATCCCGCCACGGGGGAGGCGGTACCCGAGGGCAAGGAGGGCGAACTCGTCTTCACCTCTCTTACCAAGGAAGCCGTCCCTGTGCTCCGCTTCCGCACCGGCGATCTCGCCAGCGTGACGTTCAGGCCCTGCGCGTGCGGCCGGACGCTGGCGCGCCACACCAAGGTGTACGCCCGCAGCGACGACATGATCATCGTGCGGGGCGTGAACGTGTTCCCGTCGCAGGTCGAAGACGTGCTCATGGAAGTCGAAGGAGTCGAACCGCACTTCCAGATCGTGCTCGATCGCAAGGACAAGCTGGACGAGATGGTGGTCCAGATCGAAGTAGACCCATCCTTCTTCCCGGACGCCATGCGGCGCTTGGTCGAGTTCGAGCGACATGTCGAAGACCGGCTCCAGGAAGAACTCGGTGTGCGTGCTCGGGTGAAATTGGTGGAGCCTAAGACCGTGCCGCGGCACACGGGTAAGGCGCGGCGCGTTCTCGACCGCCGCTGATGACACCGGAGCCCGTGGAGATATGAGTCGGAAACCGCCGCAGCCCGGCGCCGTGGGGCGCGTGGAGACCGTGGTGGATGAGAGCATGATCGCGGCGGCGGTGGGTTCCGGCTCGGTTCAGGGTCTCTCCACCCCCACGATGATCGCCTTGATGGAAGGCGCCGCCATAGCCGCCATAGCCGACAGCCTGGAGCCGGGCACCTCTTCGGTGGGCACCCACATAGACGTGCGACACCTGGCTCCCACCCCGGTGGGCATGAGGGTGGTGGCCGAGGCCCGCGTGGTCGAAGTCGACCGCCGCCGCATCTCCTTCGAGGTCTCCGCGGTCGACGCCGCTGGTCCCATCGGCGAAGGCACGCACGACCGCTTCGTCGTCGATGCCTCCCGCTTCGCCCAGACGTTGAACGAGAGGAAGCACGAGGGCGAGGGCGGATGAGAGAGGGGGAGCGGTGGCCTACGGGGTGAAGACCGTCCCGGTGCGTGTGAAGATCTACACCGACGAGTATGTGGTCACTGGATTGCTGCACACGAGACCCGGTGGATACAAGGAACGCGTGTCTGACATCGTGAACGATCCCACGGCCAGGTTCGTGGTGGTGACAGAGGCCACCTTTCGCTCGGTGAGCCTCCCTTCGGCGACCGCCAAGCGTTGCGATTCACTCGTGGTGCGGGTGGACGACATCAAGCTGCTGGTCCCGTTCGATAAGGAGCCCGAGGCGCGCCCGTCAGGAGAGGCGGTGGAGCCTCAGAGCTGGTAAGGTTGGCAGGGCACGGCTGGCGCCTATCGTCATCGCTTCGTCCGCCGGTCCTCGTGAAGCAGTCAATAGTTGAGTCCGCCCTCGGCGGCGATAGTCATTCCTGGAGGTCAATGTGGAGAACCGAGAATTCCTGTTCACGTCCGAGTCGGTGAGCGAAGGCCATCCCGACAAGATGGCCGACCAGATCTCCGACGCGGTACTGGATGCCGTCCTTGCGGAAGATCCGTATGGCCGGGTGGCGTGCGAGACCCTGGTCACCAACGGACTCGTGATGATCGCCGGAGAGATAACCACCGATACGTACGTGGAGATCCCCTCGATCGCGCGTAAGACCATAGCTCGGATCGGCTACACGCGGGCCAAGTACGGCTTCGACGCCGAGACCTGCGGAGTCATCACCAGCATCCACGGCCAATCCCCGGATATCGCCCAGGGCGTGGAGACCGCCTACGAGAGGCGCACCGACGCCTCCGACATGGACGATCTTGACCTCCAAGGCGCCGGAGACCAGGGCATGATGTTCGGCTATGCCTGCCGTGACACCGACGTACTCATGCCCCTACCCATACATCTGGCTCACCGGCTGGTTCACCGCGCGAGCGAGGTGCGCAAGGGCGACGTCATGCCGTACCTCCGCCCCGATGCCAAGAGCCAGGTGACCGTGCGCTACCGTGACGGCCGGCCCGAGTTCATCACGGCCGTGGTCATCTCGAGCCAGCACAAGGACGGCATCGACATCGATACGTTGATGCGGCCCGACCTGATCGAGCACGTCATCAAGCCGATCCTGCCCGAGGGTCTCTACGACCCGGAGTTCAAGGACACCAAGCTCTATGTCAACCCCACCGGGAAGTTCGTCATCGGCGGGCCCATGGGAGATACGGGTCTCACCGGCCGCAAGATCATAGTGGACACCTACGGCGGCTTCGGCCGACACGGGGGAGGGGCCTTCTCCGGCAAGGATCCCTCGAAGGTCGACCGTTCGGGTGCCTACGCCGCGCGTCACGTGGCTAAGAACATCGTCGCGGCCGGGCTTGCCGACCGCTGTGAAGTCGAGGTCGCATACGCCATCGGGGTGGCCCATCCGGTGAGCGTCATGGTCGAGTGCTTCGACACGGAGGTGATACCCACCTCGACCATCAGAGAGCTGGTCCTGTCCCACTTCGACCTACGCCCGGCCGCTATCATCAGGGACCTCGATCTGCGGAGGCCCATCTACGAGAAGACCGCCGCCTACGGTCACTTCGGACGCGAGGACCACGATTTCACGTGGGAACGTGTAGACAAAGCCGCCCTGCTGCGCAGCGACGCGGGCCTCGGCTGAGAGGAGTCGCGGCTCCGACACCCAGAGGCCGGTCCGCGGCTCCGACATCCAGAGGTCTCTAGGTGACCCCGCCGCCATCGCGGGGCGCATCGCCTAGGGCACCGGCTCAAGTGGTGCAGGTGAGTCCGCTCCTCGGAGTGAGGAACCTGGGGCGCGGGTCGTTCGACTACCTGCCGCCGGAGGAGGGAGGCGACGACCTGCGCGTGGGATCACTGGTGGTGGTCCCGTTCGGGCGTCGTCTCGTCGATGGCGTGGTCACGTCGCTCGCCTCGTCCAACGAGGTGGCCGTGTCCCGCCTCAAACCCATCGCCTCCGTGGGTTCGCGGGTCGTCGCAGAGGAGATGATGGAGCTGGCCGGGGCCTTGGCCGCGCACTATCTCGCTCCGCTCGGTGCCTGCCTCCAGGCGGTGGTCCCGACCCACCGCTTGGCGTCGAGGGAAGGCCGCCCTGGGCGACAGGTCACGTGGGTCGAGCCTACTGGAGATGTCCTCAGCGAGGGGCTGACCTCGCGCCAGAAGGAGGTCCTCGCGGCGATCCCCACGCAGGGAGCGGCGATCGCCGAGCTGTGCGCCCGGCTGCACGTCAGCCGGGCGGTGGTGGCGGCGCTCATCGAGAAGGGCGCGCTTGTCCCCACCTTGCGGTCTGTTCTTAGCCTCGATGGCCAGGACGACTCTTCGAGGGCGGCCGCAGGTCCGCGCGGGCCGGAGGCCTGGGAAGGGGAGACGGGCCGGGGAGTCACTCACGACCTCTCCGAGGAGCAGGCGGGAGTGGTGAGCGCTCTGAGCGACGATCTGCGACTGGGCGGCTTCCGGGAACGGCTTCTGTGGGGCGCCACCGGCAGTGGCAAGACCGAGGTCTACCTGCGCATCCTGAGCGAGGTGCTTTCGGCGGGCGGCGGCGGCATGGTGTTGGTGCCTGAGATCGCGCTCACCGTGCAACTGGTGGAACGGATGCGCGCGCGCCTCGGAGACACGGTGGCCGTCCTGCACAGCGCGCTGACTCCGACCCTGCGCGCGCGCGAGTTCGAAAGGATCTATCAAGGTCGCGCACGGGTGGTCGTGGGGGCTCGATCGGCGGTCTTCGCCCCGGTCAGAGACCTGCGTGTGATCATACTCGACGAGGCGCACGACAGCTCCTACAAACAGGACGAAGAGCCGCGCTACGACGCCCGCTGGGTGGCGCGCTGGCTTGCGCGGCGCCACGGCGCTCTGTTGCTGGAGGGGACGGCCACGCCTTCGGTCGAGTCCCTGCGGCCCGGCATCGAACCCCTGGAGATGCGCACTCGGCCCACCGGCGCGGATGCACCCGAGGTCGAGGTCATCGACATGCGCCGCCAGGGAGGGAGCGGGGTGCTTGCGCCGCGCGCGGTGGCTGCCCTGAGGACCACCTTGGTGGCCGGAGAGCAGGCCGTGGTCCTTCTCAACCGGCGCGGCTATGCCTCGTACCTCATGTGTGAGGAGTGCGGCGAGGTGGTCATGTGCGGAGATTGCGAGATATCGCTCACCTATCACCGGGGGTCCGGCATCCTCGCCTGCCACCACTGCGGCCGCCGCAGCCCCGTGCCGGTCGTCTGTCCCAACTGTTCGGCGGCGGCCTTGCGACGGGGCTCTCCCGGCACGGAGCGGGTGGTGGACGAACTGCGTGGGATGGTGCCGAAGGAGAGCCTCTTTCGTCTCGACTCGGACGCGGTGACGAGTGGAACCCGAGTCTCTGAGATCCTGGGTCGTTTCCGTGAGACCACTCCGGCGGTGCTGGTGGGCACCCAGATGGTCGCCAAAGGCCACGACTACCCGCTCGTGACACTGGTGCTGGTCGCGGACGCCGACACCGGGCTCTACATGCCGGATTTCCGTGCCGCCGAGCGCACCTTCCAACTCGTGACCCAAGTGGCGGGACGGGCCGGGCGTTCCCAGGCCCCGGGGCGCGTGCTGGTGCAGACGTGGAATCCCGACGTCCCCTGCATTAGAATGGCGGTCGCCCGGGAAGAGTACCGCTTCTACCGGGAGGAACTCGCAACGCGCGAGCGCCTGGGGTATCCGCCCTACCGCGAACTCACCAGGATCGTGGTGAGCGGTGCCCGCGAGGAGAAGGTGGAGGCCGGCGGACGGCATCTGGCAGGAAAGCTGCGGACCGTGCTCGAAGATGTGAGAGGCCCGGCACGGCTGCCCAGGATCCGAGGTATGGACCGTCGGCAGATCGTGGTTACTGACGTCGACCCTGAGAGGGTGAGGCTCGTCCTGGAGCGGTCGTTGACGCGGTACCGGGCGCCGTACGCTCGTCGGGGCCTGGATATCATGGTCGACGTGGACCCACAGTGGTTCAATTGAGGGCGTAAGGCCGGCGGAGTCCTACTGACTGAGTTCGACTGACGGAGTGGGCAAGATGCACGGACAATTCGGAGCGGCGGACCGCATCAGGACCCTGGGCGATCCTGTGTTGAAACAAGAGACCCGGGACGTCTCCATGTTCGGAGAAGATCTCACCGGGCTACTCGAGACGATGTTCGAGGTGATGGACAGGGAGCAGGGCGTCGGTCTGGCGGCGCCACAGATAGGCGTGCAGAAGCGCCTCATGGTCTGGAGGCATCCTGAGACCGAAGAGCGCTACGTACTGGTGAACCCCCGCATCGTGGAACGGTCGGAAGAGACCGAGATTGCCGAAGAAGGGTGTCTTTCGATCCCCGGGCGCGTCATGGAGGTAGAGCGCGCAGAGCGGGTCGTCGTGGAGGGGAGCGATGTTTCCGGCGCCCCGGTCAGGGTGGAAGCCATGGGTCTCCTGGCCCGCATCATGCAACACGAGATAGACCACCTGGAGGGGAACCTCATCCTGGACCGCACCTCTGCGGAGGAACGGCGGAGGGTGCTCAAGGAGATCAGGCAAAGCATGGACGCATGAGATTCGCCTTTGCCGGAACCCCTGAGTTCGGCGCGGCCGTCCTCGAGGGACTCCTCCGCGTGGATCGTGTCCCTGAGTCGGTGGTCACTCAGCCGGCGCGGCCGGCCGGACGCGGGCGCCACGTGACTCCCTCACCGGTCGCGACCCTGGCTCGACAGGCCGGCCTGCCCTTGATCGAGGCTCCGGACATCAACAGCGCTGAAGTGCAGGCCGCACTCACGCACTCTCGTGTCGCCGTCTTGGTGGTGGCCGCATTCGGACAGCTGTTCCGGGCGCCTATCCTCTCGTCGTTCGAATGCATCAACGTCCACCCTTCGCTGTTGCCGGCCTACCGGGGCGCGTCGCCGATCGTGAGGGCCCTCATGGCAGGAGAGGCTCAGACCGGGGTGTGCGTCATGCACATGACCGAGGGTCTGGACGAAGGGCCGGTCGCCGCCCGTTCCACCCTGTCGGTGGGGCCCTGGGACGACCGGGGTACGCTGGAGAGTGCCTTGGCGCTTCTGGGCGCGCACGCCACGGCGCACGTGCTCGACGCTCTGGCCGGCGGGTTCGTCCGTTGGGATCCGCAGGAGGGCCCGCATTCCTATGCGGCGAAGATCGGGCCGTCCGACCGTGCCGTGGATACCGGCCGCTCGGCCACGGAAGTCCACGATCACGTGCGCGCCATGAGCCCACGCCCGGGCGCGATCCTGCGCCTGGGCGACCTCGAGGTGAGGCTCGTGCGCACCTGGCCTCACGTCGGGGAGGAGACCCAAGCCGGGCTGTCGGTCGACGGCGATCCGGGGGTGCAGGCGGTCGAAGGGGGCCGGCTGTTCCTCGGGTGCGGCCGCGGGCGGCTGGAGATCCTGGCCCTTCAGCCGAGCGGGAAGAGGGTCATGACCGCGGCTGAGTTCCTGCGTGGGTACGGGTCTAGGCTCCAGTCGGCTCACTCGGATCTCTAGACACGGAGGGAAGGACGCACAGAATGGGCATCCCGGTCGACATCTTCCGCAGCAGGCTCCTGGTCCCATCGGTGCTTTCGGCCGATTTCGCCCGCCTCGGAGAAGAGGTCGAGGCGGTCCTCGACGCGGGGGTACGACTGGTGCACTTCGACGTGATGGATGGACATTTCGTGCCGAACTTGACCATCGGCCCCGCGATCGTCGCCGCCCTGGCTCCCCGCGTGCACCTGGCCGGGGCATTCGTCGACGTCCACCTGATGGTCGAGCAGCCCGACGCGTTCCTCGATGACTTCGTCGCCGCGGGGGCGGATGCGCTGAGCGTCCACGTAGAGACCACTCCCAACCTGCACCGCACGCTTGCGCGGATCCAGGAACTCGGAGCCGCCGCCGGAGTGGTGCTGAACCCGGCCACCCCGGTCGTGGCCGTGGAAGAGGCGGCCTTGACCGCGGACTACATCTTGGTCATGAGCGTGAATCCCGGATTCGGAGGGCAGGAGTTCATTCCCGAGAGCCTGGACAAACTGCGTCGCCTGAGAGCCTCGATCCCGCCTCGAGTGACGCTCGAGGTCGACGGGGGCGTGGGACGCGCGAACGCCGCTCAATTGGTGGCCGCGGGAGCGGACTGGCTGGTGGCAGGCTCGGCCGTGTTCGCCGGCGGCGAGCCCTTGGTGCACGCGGGCGTCCTGCAGGCGGCCATCGACGAGGCGGCAGAGGAGTCTCCCCGACGACCCTGACCGATCGCGCGGGCGTCGGCGGCTGCGCCACGGACATCCCGCGGCATGGCGCCACGAGCGCCGACGGCTGCGCCACGGGCATCCCCGGCTGCGGTGCCGCCGACCGGCCGCCGTCGTTGCCGACCCGCCGGGCGTGTGGTACATTTTCTCGGCCTGCGCTTGCAGGAACAGAACGGTCTTCGGGGTTGGGTGAGATTCCCTACCGGCGGTAGAGCCCGCGAGCCTCTAGGGGCAGACCAGGTGTGATTCCTGGGCCGACAGTGAAAGTCTGGATGAGAGAAGGCCGGCGTGTCTAGACGCGCCATCCACCCCTGAGACGCATAGCTTGGGGGTTTTTTGTGGCCCTGAACGACCAGGATAGACATTTCTTGGAGCGGGCGATCGCGCTCGCCGAGCGCGGTCGCGGCCTCACATCCCCCAACCCGCTTGTGGGCGCCGTGGTCGTGCGCGAAGGCCGGGTGGTGGGGGAGGGCTTCCATGCGGCCGCCGGCATGGACCACGCGGAGATCGTGGCCATGAAGAACGCGGTGGGCGAACTCGCACCCGGGGTCCTGTCTGGAGCCACCGTCTACGTCTCGCTCGAGCCGTGCTGCCACCACGGCCGGACACCCCCCTGCACCCGGGCGCTCATCGAGGCGGCAGTGTCGCGCGTGGTCGTGGCCGCTGAGGATCCCTCGGCTTGGGTCCACGGATGCGGCCTTCAAGAACTCTCAGCGGCGGGCGTCGACGTCGACGTCGCCGACGGCGACCTCAACTACCGGGCCCGCCGCCAGAACGACCCCTTCAGAAAGCACGTCACCCGGGAACTCCCGTTCGTCACCTACAAATACGCCATGACCTTGGACGGCAGGGTCGCCACGGAGAGCGGCGATTCGCGCTGGATATCGGGCGAGGAGAGCAGGCGGCGCGTTCATCAGATGCGCGCCTGGGCCGACGCCGTGCTGGTAGGGGCGGGGACCCTCCGTCACGACGATCCGCGCCTCACCGCGCGCGACGTGCCCGTGCATCGACAACCACTGCGGGTGGTCGTGGATCCCAGCCTCTCCATCAAGCGTGACTCCGCGCTGGTGTCCACCGTCGAAGAGGGGCCGGTGCTCATCGTGTGCTCGGATTCGGTCCCCAAGGACAAACAGTCGGAAGCGGCCTCCTGGGGCGTCGAGGTGATCTCGTGCGCTGGAGGGTCTGATCCTCATCCCGCCCCGCGGGAGGTGGCGCGGCTCTTGGCGGCCAGGCAGGTGCAGGACGTCTTCTTGGAGGGCGGTCCGCGTCTCGCGGCCGCCTGGTGGGACGCCGAGTTGATAGATCGGGTGTTGGCCTTCGTCGCCCCCGTGGTCGCAGGCGGGGCCGGCTCGCCGGGCCCCCTGCCTTCGGCCGGTTATCCGCACATGGATGCCGCCCTGCGCCTGCGCGACGTGGAGATCATGCCGAGCGGCGTGGACATCAGCGTCAGCGGCTACGTGCGGAAGCCGTACTGATGTTCACCGGACTGGTAGAAGAAGTCGGGAGGGTCGCGCGCATCGAGAAGCGCCCGGAGGGTGCACACCTCTTCGTGCAGGCCGGCATAGTGACGCAGGGCACCCGCTTGGGTGACTCTATCGCCGTGGACGGAGCCTGTCTCACGGTGGTGCGCGTGGAGCCGTCCATGTTCGCCGTGGACTGCATGGCCGAGACTCTGGAGAGCACCACCATCGGCTCGCGCAGACCCGGTGATCGAGTGAACCTCGAGCGCGCGATGGCTCTCGGGGATCGGCTTGGAGGGCATCTGGTCCTGGGCCACGTGGACGGCGTCGGCCAGGTCCGCTCGGTGCGCAAGCGCGGTATCGCCTGGGAGTTGCGGGTGGGTTTCCCGGCGGATCTGCGTCCGTTCTTGGCTCCGAAGGGATCGGTGGCGGTGGACGGGATATCCCTCACCATCACCGACGTGGAGGGTGACGAGTTCGGGCTCGGCATCATCCCCCACACCCTCAAGCAAACCACGCTGCACGACGTAGCTCCGCCGCGGCAGGTGAACCTCGAGGTGGACGTGCTGGCGCGCTACGTGCGCCAATCTCTACTCACCGCTCGGGGAGAGGCAGAGGGTCCGCCCGGAGAGACCGGCGGGCATGAGCATGGCCGAACTCCGCTCGGCGGGGTATCTGGAATGACATCAGGAGGTCGGGTCGAGCCGGCCCTGGAAGGGAGTGTAATGAGCGAGGACGAGACGTTCGCATCAATCGAAGAGGCGCTCGAGGAGATCAAGTCGGGGCGTATGGTCGTGGTGGTCGATGACGAAGACCGCGAGAACGAGGGCGACCTGACCATGGCCGCCCAGTTCGTGACCCCCGAGGCCATCAACTTCATGGCGAAGTACGGGCGCGGCCTCATCTGCCTGGCCCTGACCACCAGTCGGGCCGACAAGCTGGGCCTGCATCCGATGGCCCGGATGAACCAGTCGCGCTTCGAGACCGCCTTCACCGTGTCCATCGAAGCCCGCGAGGGAGTCACCACCGGCATCTCCGCCGCCGACCGGGCGAGGACCATCCAGGTGGCCATCGACCCGAGGAGCGGCCCGGACGACCTCGTGCAGCCGGGACACGTCTTCCCCCTGCGCGCACGTCCGGGCGGAGTGCTGCGAGCGCACCGGCCAGACGGAAGCGGCTGTGGACCTTGCCCGGCTGGCCGGCCTCAACCCCGCCGGCGTGATCTGCGAGATCATGAACGAAGACGGCACCATGGCCCGTGTGCCCGACCTGATCCCCTACTGCCGCGAGCACGGACTGAAGATGATCACGGTGGCGGCGCTCATCGAGTACAGGCGGCGCACCGAGAGGCTCGTGGGGCGGGGCGCCGAGGCCAAACTCCCGACGCGCTGGGGCGACTTCACAGCGCGTGGGCTACGAGAGTCTGCTCGACGGCGAGCAGCATCTCGCGGTGATCAAGGGCGACGTGAGAGGCAAGGAGAACGTGCTCGTGAGGGTGCACTGGAGTGTCTCACCGGCGACGTGTTCGGTTCGCTGCGCTGCGATTGCGGGGAGCAGCTCACCGCCGCGATGGAGGCGATCGAGCAGGAAGGCACGGGCGTCCTGCTCTACATGGCTCAAGAAGGACGTGGCATCGGACTGTTGAACAAGCTGCGGGCCTATAAACTCCAGGAAGAGGGGCGCGACACCGTGGAGGCCAACGTGGAGCTCGGCTTCGCTCCCGACCTGCGCGAATACGGGATAGGCGCTCAGATACTGGCGCGATCTCGGATTGACCACCATCCGGCTGATGACCAACAACCCGCGCAAACTGGTGGGCGTCGAAGGCTACGGCCTCACCGTCGTGGAGCGCGTGCCGGTGGAAGTGCCGCCCCGCGACGAGAACCTCGCATACCTTCAGACCAAAGTCGACAAGATGGGCCACATACTGCACCATCAGGGGCTCAATCCGGAAGAAATCCTTGTGGAGGGAGAAGAGAATGACTGACGAAGGGCAGAAGGGGCGTATCTATGAGGGCGATCTGGGCGGCGAGGGGCTGTCCTTCGGTCTCGTGGTAGGTCGTTTCAACGAGTTCATCTCGAACAAGCTCCTCTCGGGAGCGCTGGACAGTCTTCACCGCCACGGGGTTGACCCCGCCAAAGTCGAGGTGGCGTGGGTGCCGGGGGCCTTCGAGATCGCTCTGGTGGCTAAGCGGATGGCTGCGAGCGGGCGCTACGACGCCGTCATCACCCTGGGAGCCGTGATCCGCGGTTCCACGCCGCACTTCGACGTCGTGGCCTCCGAGGTGGCGAAGGGCGTTGCCAAAGCGGGGCTCGACACCAACGTGCCTGTGATCTTCGGCGTGCTCACCACCGATACCATCGAGCAGGCCATCGAGCGGGCCGGGACCAAAGCGGGCAACAAAGGATGGGATGCCGCCGTGGCGGCGCTCGAGATGGCCAACCTGGGGATATCGTTGGGGGCCGGCGGGCTCTAGCCCGCCGGAGCTCCGCCGGGAGGCGGAGCGGAAAGCGAGCCGGCCCGGGGAGCGCCCCGGCCGGCCGCGTGCGGCGCTAGGCGGTCTTCAGCACCTTCTGCACCTTGTGAGCCTTGAGGCATTTCGTGCAGACATAGGCGCGCGTGGGCTTACCCTTCAGCAGCACGTGGACTTTCTGTACGTTCACGTTCCAGCGGCGTTTGGTGGCCCTCATCGAATGGCTCCGGTTGTTGCCGAAACCCGGTTCTTTTCCGCACACTGCGCAGATCCTGGACATCGTATCCTCATCCCTCTTCGGAAGGTTCATGCTCGGCGAACGGCATAGTATGCACCGTCAGGAGACGGTTTGACAACCCCAGCCGGCGCGAATGACTGTGCAGCGCGGTAGGATAGCACGGAACCGCGGGCCGGACGGGCCTGGGCCGTGGTGTACAATGGTCTCGATGCGCGGTCTAATCACCGAGGGGCGTATGACGACGTTCAGCAAAGACATGTCGATCCTCGAGGCGCTGCAGGCCGATCCACGGGCCAGAGAAGTCTTCGCGGTCCACGGCCTCGCCTGTATCGGGTGCATGGGCGCGATGATGGAATCCATAGAAGACGGCGCGCGCATGCACGGCATCGACCCTGTGGCCCGCTCCGCGACCTCAACCGTCTTCCGCCGCTCATCGACAGAGACGGATAGGGGGCCGCTGGCGGAGGAGATTCGTGTGGAACCCACCAAGACCGAGGTCCCCGGCACCGTCATCGTGAGTGATCGGGCGATCGCCGATATCGTCGGGTGGACGGTGCTCGAGTGCTACGGGGTCGTAGGCATGGCATCCCCCAACCTGGCGCGGGGTGTGGGGGCGTTGTTGTCCCGGGACAAGCTCCATCAGGGGATCAGGGTGACCCAGGAACCCGACCGACTGCACGTCGACCTTTACATCATCGTCGAGTATGGACTCAACGTGGCCGAAGTGGCCGGCAATGTCCGCTCGCAGGTCATGTGCAACAACGTGAAGCGCGCCACCGGCAGGTCGGTGGCCGATATCCACATACACGTTCAGGGCGTGAGGGTTGGAGGCTAGCCCGGCGTCTCCGCCGATCACGGCGGCCCTTGTTCGGCAGCGTGGTCGCCCGGAGAGCGCATTGAGCCTTCGGAGGCCCGCAAGCAGACGGTGAACGACCTCCACGCGTACCCCGTGCCCGACGGGGACACCGGCACGAACCTCCTCCTGACGGTCAAGAGCGTAGTGGGGATGAGCTGGGAAGGGCCCCCTCAAGACCTCGACCAAGCGGAACTCTGCGACCTGGTGGCGAACGCCGCCTTGATGGGTGCCCGAGGCAACAGTGGGGTCATCCTCTCTCAGAGGATCCGCGGGGCCATGGAGGCTCTACGGGAGGCGATGGGGCGGCGCCTCTTGACGTGGCCGGGACGACGCGCCACGCGACCGATACGGCCATCGTGCGGTGCTGTGAGGAGACCCGTTGAGGGGGACCATGCTGACAGTCCTACGGGAGATGACCGAGGCCGCCGAAGGAGTCCGTCCGGAGACCACCCTGACCCAGCTTCTGAGTTCAATGATCGAGGCCGGTTGGGAGAGCGTCGAGCAGATGCCCCGCCCTCCTGAAAGGCGCTGGCTGAAGCCGGCGTCGTGGACGCAGGCGGTTGACGGCCTGGTGGTCCGAGCGGAGGGAATGATGGGCGTGGATTTGCACGCACTCGGCGGGAGTAGCGCCTCCGCTGTCCGCGTGTTGCTCATAGAAGGTGAGGAGGGGGAGGAGGAGAGCCGCTACACCTACTGCACCAGCTTCCTCCTTCGGGGGAACGGACTCGACGCCCCCGAACTGGAGAGGCTCTTGCAGCCGCTCGGCGACAGCCTCCTGGTGGTGGGAACCGATTCGCAGGTGAAGGTGCACCTACACACCGATGAGCCCGGCACCGTGCTCGCCCTCGGCACCTCCAGAGGAACGCTCTCTCAGATCGAGATCGACAACATGCCGGAGCAGACCGCCGCCAGATACGCCCGCCTCCGCGAGCAGACCCTCGCACCCACCCAAGTGGGCCAGACGCAGGTCATCCCGGTCGTGGTCGGGGACGGCGTGATCGACCTCTATCGCAGCTTGGGTGCGGGCCCGTTCGTGGCGGGCGGACAATCCATGAACCCTTCGGCTGAAGATATGATGAAAGCCATCGCCTTGGCGGAAGCTCCGGGGATCATCCTCCTCCCCAACAACAAGAACGTCATCATGGCGGCTGAGCAGGTGGCCGAGTTGTCGCCCAAGGAAGTCACGGTAGTCGCTACCCACTCCATGCAGGCGGGGTTGGCGGCCATGGTCTCGTTCGACGCCCAGAACCCGCTCACGGTCAACGTCGAGGACATGACCAGCGCTCTTGAACAGATGGTCACCGGGGAGGTCACCCGCGCAGTGAGGGATACGCTCGTAGACGGCGTCCAGGTACGGGAGGGGTCCTTCATCGGACTGGTGGAGGGAAAGGTGCTCGTCAGCACGGACGATCTCTTCGAGGCTGCCCGGGCGGTCACTGAACGCCTGGTCGCAGGGGGTAAGGAGTTGGTGACGGTCCTGACCGGTGAAGGCGCCCCCGAAGACGAAGTCGATGAGGCGGCCGCCCTGCTTCAGGAGACCTTCACCGAGGTGGAGTTCGAGTTGCACCGGGGCGGACAGCCGCTGTATCCATTGCTCCTGGTAGCGGAGTAGGAGTCCGCTTCGACGCGTGCTCCGGCTGGGGCTTCCCCGCCGAGGCCACACCACCACGATAGGGGGGATCTTGGGGACCGGGGACGAATTGAGATTAGACAGGACCAACGCGGCCGTCGTTGTAGATTCCACGGCCGACCTCAGTGACGGCCTAGCCGCAGATCCCAACCTCTCCATGGTGCCGCTCAACGTGCATTTCGGAGAAGAGACCTACCGGGACTGGGTCGACATGCGACCGACTGAGTTTTATCAGAGACTCGCCCGCGCGGAGCGACTCCCCACCACGTCGCAGCCGTCGGTGGGCGCGTTCATCGAGGAGTACAAACGGCTGCGCTCCCAGTTCGAGAGGGTCTTCTCTCTTCACCTCAGCGCCAAACTGAGCGGCACGTTCGAGAGCGCGACCTTGGCGCAACGCGAGGTGCCAGGCGTCACGGTCGTAGACTCGGAGGTCGCGAGCATGGCCGTGGCCCTCCTGGCTCGGCAGATCCTCGGCCTCCTCGACCGGGGCACCACCGAGTCGGAGATACTGGGCTACGCAGATCGCTTCCGTCGCGAGTCGGGTAGGCTCTTCCTCCTGGGGACCCTGGAGTACCTGCAGAAGGGTGGACGCATCGGCCGCGCCAGCGGCCTGGCCGGGAGTCTTCTGAACATCAAGCCGCTACTCACGTTCGAAGACGGCATCGTCCATCCGTACAAGAAGGTGCGTGGAGAACAGAGGGCCCTGGCGGCGATGAAGGAGTACTTTCTGGAGAAGACGCGGCCGGGATCCACTGTGAGCGTCGCCATCGCGCACGGTCAGGCCCCCGAACGCGTGGACGCGGTCATCGGACTCCTGGCCGAGACCGACCGCGACGTCCGGGTGGTGCTGAAGGGTCAGGTGGGAGCCGTCATCGGCACGTACGCGGGGCCCGAAGCGGTGGCGCTGTTCTTCGTCGAGGAATGAGCCGGCGGGGGGGTGGCATCCACTTCCCCTTCGGAGCACCGACCTCCGCTCCCGCGGAAGGTCCGGCTCTACCTCCCTCCTCAAAGAACCGCGTGCAGCCGGAACGGCTCAAGCGCACGACTCGACACCCTGCCCGGAGTCGGGCGGGTCAGAGCTGGGCGCCTCGCAGCCTTGGGCCTGGAGACCATCGAAGACCTCCTCTTCTACACCCCTTTTCGTCACGAAGCCCCCGCGCGCCTCGCTACCGTCGCCACTCTGCGAGAGGGGGAGGAGGCGACACTGCGGGTGGTGGTGCAGTCGTTCGCGGTCCGCGCGGCCCGACGTCGCGGCCTGAGCGTGTTGGAAGCCCTCATCGGCGACGAGAGCGCCAGTATCCCGGCTGTCTGGTACAACCAAGCCTACCTGGCCGACGCGTTCAGCGAGAAGCCGGAACTCCTCGTGCGTGGAGTTCTTCGTCGTAACCGCGGGTCGTACTCGTTCCAGGTCACGAGCCACGAGATCCTCCGGGAAGACGGCCGCGAAGAAGGCATCCACACCGTCGGTTTGATCCCCGTATACCCGGCCACCGGCGACGTGAGCGTGCGCTCGCTGCGCACGCTGCTTGGGGCGGCCCGCGTCGAGGCAGAGCACGTGGTCGACCCGTTGCCGTCGCGCCTGGTGGCGCGGGCGTCGGTACCCGTCACGCCGGGACGCACTACTCTCGGCCCATTTCCCTCGTTCCCTCGCCGAGGCCGCGAAGAGCCGGGAACGCCTCGCCTACGAGGAGTTGCTGTTCCTGCAGGTGGCGCTCCTGCGCCACCGTCGAGAGGAAGAAGTGCGGCGTCCGGCACAGCCCCTGCCGCCACCGGGGGGGATCACATCCGCCTTCATGGAGCGGCTTTCGTTCTCTCCTACGGGTGCTCAACGCCGCGTCATGACGGAGATCGACGCCGACCTCGGGCTCCCGACCCCGATGCGGCGGCTGCTCCAGGGGGACGTGGGTTCGGGCAAGACCGTCGTGGCTGCCTACGCACTTCTGCGCGCGGTGGAGACCGGAGGCCAGGGTGTCGTCATGGTGCCCACCGAGGTCTTGGCCGACCAGCATGCGTCGGCGGGTTAGGGGAACAGATGCGCTCTTTGGGGGTTCCTACACTCCTGCTGAAAGGCAGCCAACCTGCGGCCGAGCGGCGCGAAGCGCTGCGCAGGATCGCCGAGAAGGAGCCCTTGATCGTGGTAGGCACCCAGGCCCTGATCCAAGAAGGGGTAGATCTATCGTCTGTGCGGGTCGTGGTGATCGACGAACAGCACCGCTTCGGGGTGCGCCAACGCGCGGCTCTGATGACCCCGCGGCCTGGACAACCGTGGCCCGACACCCTGCATATGACGGCCACGCCCATACCGCGCACCCTGAGTCTCACCCATACTCCAGACTTGGGCGTGAGTGTCATCGACTGGAAACCCCCGCAGGGCAGGACCCCGCGAAAACCCGCCTCATGGTCTCAGGGCGGCGCGAACAGCTCTGGGAGTTCGTGCGCGCCAAGGCGGGGGAGGGTCGGCAGACGTACGTGGTCTGCCCTCTGGTCGAGGAGAGCGATTCGCTGCAGGCGGCCTCAGCCGTCGCCACCTACGAGGAGCTGGCTGCAGGCCCCCTGCGGGGTCTTCGCTTGGCTCTGAACCCCACGGCCAGATGAAGAGTGAGCGAAAACACGAGGTCATGAGGGCGTTCGAGCGTGCCGACTACGATGTCCTGGTGACCACCACGGTCATCGAGGTAGGCGTGACGTACCGAACGCCACAGTGATGGTGGTAGAGGACGCCCGACGATTCGGTCTGTCCCAGCTCCACCTTGAGAGGCCGAGTGGCCCGCGGTTCTGAGACGGGACACTGCCTGTGGGGGCGGGACGGCTGCGATGAAGACGCTCTCAAACGGCTGGATCTGTTCTGCCGCACCACTGATGGTTTCGAGCTTGCGGAGGCCGACCTTCGGGCCAGGGGTGAGGGTCAGGTCTTCGTGAACGCCAGTCGGGATGGGGCGATCTGAAGGTGGCCCGACTCCTGCGCGATCAGCGCCTGTTGATGGATGCTCGTGACGAAGCTCGCCGCATGCTCGCGAGCGACCCCGACCTCTCGGATCCCCGCCACGTGCTGCTGCGAGACGCCGCAGAGGTCATTTTGGCGGTTTGATGGAGTGGTTGGACCATGCCTAGGAGGTTCGGGGAGTCTGGCGCATTGTCGCCGGGACGCACAAGGGCCGCCCAGTCCGGGTGCCGAGCGCCGACAGTGTGCGGCCCACGGCGGACAGAGTGCGGGAAGCCGTGTTCTCGACATTGGGCGATGTCGGAGGCACGGACGTCCTCGACCTGTTCGCCGGGTCCGGTGCGCTTGGCCTGGAAGCGCTCTCCCGCGGGGCCGCGCACTGCACCTTCGTCGAACAGGACAGGGAGGTCGCCTCCGTCTTGCGAGACAACGGGCTACGCTGGGGCTCGAAGCCCGTGTCGAAAGCTTCTCGACGGGTCATGAGTCAGCGCTCGGTCGCCTCACGCAACGGGGAGACCGCTTCGATTTGCTCTTTATGGACCCTCCTTATACAATGCTGACGCAGGTGGACGAAGCCGTAGCTGCGGCGCTGCCGCGACTGCTTGCGGCTGGAGGCCTCGTAGTCGTCGAAGGGCCTCTCCCGACGCAGGCGCGCCTCGGGCTCCCGACGGGGTTTCAGCGTCGGTACGGCAACACTCTCATCTCGATCTACGCGGAGGAGCAGCACTGAGGTGAAGACCGCGCTCTGCCCCGGCACATATGATCCCGTCACCGTCGGCCACCTCGACATCATCTCGAGGTGTGCGCATAATTTCGACACGGTGTTCGTGGCGGTGGTGAACGACGCTTTTAGGAAGCAACCGCTCTTCTCGGCGGAGGAGAGGGTCTCGTTCTTGGAGGAGTCAACCAAGCATCTGCCGAACGTATTCGTCGTGGTCTTGGAGGGCCTGGTCGTTGACAAGGCGAGAGAAGTGGGTGCGGACTCCCTCGTCAAAGGCTTGCGGGCCGTGACCGACTTCGAGTACGAGTTCCAGATGGCTCAGTTGAATAGGAAGAAGCTCGATCCCGACTTGGAGACCGTGTACCTTATGGCATCGCCTGAGTACAGCTTCCTCAGCTCCAGCGGCGTCAAAGAGATAGCCAGGTTCGGGTGGCTGTGTCGACGATCTGGTCCCACCCAGAGTCGCCAAGCGGCTGGCCGAAGTGTACACGCACCCGGAGGCTTAGAATGGACGTCCTCGTTCTGATCGACAAACTCGACGATCTGGTGCACAGCGCGAGCACCTTGCCCATGACCGACAAGGTCATGATCGACCGGGATCAGATCTATGACCCGCTCGTATCACTCGCGCGCCACCATCCCCGAAGAGATCAAACAAGCTCGGTGGATCGTGAAGGAGCGCCAAGAGATGCTGGCCGAAGCCAAGGAGGAATCCGAACGCCTGCTCAACGAGGCGAACCAGGAGTCCACCCGGCTGGCGAGCGAGCAGGAAGTTGTGCGGCGGGCCGAACGCCAGGCTGAGGAGATCCTCAAGGATGCCGAAGCGCGCAACCGGGAGATCAGGTACGGAGCCAGGACTACGCGGACGAGGTGCTTGGTGCCTTGGAAACGAGCCTCGGATTCCCTGTCGGCGGTGCAAAAGGGCAGAGAGCGCCTGCAGGGCCGAACGCAGCCTGAGGAGTAGGGAGGAAGCACGCCGTCCCTGGGACAGCGGCTGCGTCATGACCAAACCCGGCAATCGGCTTTGACCTACGAGAACTCGCCCTGCAGGCCGGGGCACGGGTCCAGAAGGTCTTTCGTGTCGACATCGCGCCGGTCACCTCCGGCGGCGTCCCGTTCGACGTAGCAGTCGACGAGGCCGGCGTCAGGGTGAGCGTTCAGAGGATCGCCGGCGGGCACCTGGTCGGGATCAAGCTTGGGCCCACGACCCCGGTCCGTGTGCCAGGTGCCTCGCCGAGGTGGTGGTACACGTGTCCGCCGATCAGGAGGAGTTGGTCCCGCGCCGCCCGGAGGATTGGGAGGAAAGTGAGATTTCCCGTTCATCCAGGATTCTGTGGTGGACGTCGAAGGTCTGGCCAGAGAGGCAATCGTACTCGCGATGCCGTCAAGGGTCCTGTGCGACGAGTCATGTAGTGGTCTCTGCCCGATCTGCGGCAGCTTGTTGGCATCCGAGAAGTGTGACTGTTCTCCTCCACACCGGCGACGAACGGTGGGCCCGTCTGGCCGACCTCACTCTGGACGACGGCGAGCACGGCTGAGAAGCCCGCGGGCAGTCGGCTCGTCCCCCCGACCCCCGTCTCCCGCTTGTAAATCCGGCCCATATGCGTAATAATCCGTGACTCCGAACACCGGCAGAGAAAGGGTCCAACGTGGCCGTTCCCAAGAAGAAGACGTCCAAGGCGCGGCGCGACAGTCGTCGGGCCACGCATAGCATCACCGGGCCTACTGTGGGCGAATGCCCTCAATGCCACAGCCCGCGCCTCAATCACCGAGTCTGCCCCACCTGTGGCACCTATCGGGGCGTGCAGGTCGTAGAGGTCGAAGAGTAACCCCACATTCCATGACCTGACGGGCCGGAGCGGACCATCATGGGTGAATCCACGGTCTTTTATTGTGAGTCGTGCGGTTACGAGTCACTGGAGATCCGCTGGGGTGTGAGTGTCACCGATCCCCGTCGCCGGTTCATGCCGGCCCACTGCATGCACTGCAAGACCTACGTAGAGGTCGATCTCACGGCGGCCGACATTCTGGTGGATCAGTTCCTATGCCCCACCTGCGGAACCGAGGTCTTCGTCTTCTCACGCTTCAATCCACTCGGCTGCCCCCGATGCGGCCATCCCGGAGTGCGCCTTCGCCAAGGGGCCGAGTACTGGTAAGCTCCTGGAGGGTCACCGGAACCACCTCGGCCATTGGATCGTTCGCAGATCACCTACGGGAGGTTCGTCCGCCATGCGCATCATCGTCCAGGAAGGGCGGGCCGTCCTCAGTCTCGTCGCGCCGATCCAGATATACGATGATTCGTTGAGAAGCCAGACGGTCGCCGAATTCTCCGAGGACTTGTCAAGGCCTTCTACCGCGACTTCGAACTGGTGCGCATCGAGGCGCGGGAGGGACGTTTGGAGATCCTGCCGGTGGACGTGGCCAGCATCTTCTGGGTGGAGAAGGGGCGTCGCTACCAACTCAAAGCCAACGAGTAGCGCGGTAACCCGCGCGGTCGCCGGCCCTTATCATTGGTCGTCCGGTTCGGTAGAATATGGCCCCTATCGTGCGTGGGGGCGACCGCGGTGCGAACATCGGGAGCGAGGTGAATCGGCCTATGGGCCGTCATAGTGTGGTCGGTGCAGAGGAATCACAGCGGCTCTTAAGGACGCCGCCCTTCGGGGACAACTTCTTTTGTCATATGTGGGGCCCGAGCCTTCGCCCGGAGCGATGCGCTCGAGAGTTGGGATAACGCGAGAGGATGAGGAGGACTGATGGCGCAGGTAGACCCGGCCAAGATCCGAAACGTCGCGGTGGTGGGTCATCGCGGTTCGGGGAAGACCTCACTGGTCGAAGCCATCCTGTTCACCACGGGTGGCAAGAACCGTCTGGAGCGTCACGGACGGCACCACCACCATGGACCACGACGAGGACGAGATAAAGCGTCAGATGAGCATCTCCGCCGGCCTCGCGCACGTCGAGTGGGACAAGCGCAAGTTCAATCTCGTGGACACGCCGGGTGAGGCCTCCTTCATCAGCGAAGCTCTGGCTACTTTGACCGTGGTCGAAGGAGCCCTGATGGTTATCAACGGAGTGAACAAGGTCGAGGTCCAGACGGAGCGTCTCTGGCGCCGCGCTGTCGAACTCGGCGTCGCGCGGTTGGTGGCGGTCAACATGATGGATCGTGAGCGGGCGGACTTCGACGACGTGTTGGCGGCACTCATAGAGCGTTTTGGCGACGGCGTGGTCCCGGTGGCACTGCCTATCGGCAAGGAAAACGAGTTCTCCGGCCTGATCGACCTCGTCCACATGAAGGCCGACATCTACACCGACACTGGCGGGATGGCCCAGGAGTCGGCGATCCCTGACGACCTCCTCGAGGCCGCCGAGGCCGCTCGCGAGCGTCTGGTGGAGCGGGTAGCGGAGTCCGCAGACCTCCTTATCGAGAAGTACTTGGAGGGCGAGGAACTCACGCTCGAAGAGATCCTGGGGGCGCTCAAGGCCGGCGCTATCGAGGGACGTCTCTCTCCGGTGGTCCCGGTGTCCGCCACTAAGAACATAGGTGTCGACCGGTTGCTGGATATGATCGAATCGGGATTACCTTCCCCGGCGAGTGGTCGGCGCGCGCAGCGTGCCCCTCGCCGACGGGTCCGGCGAGGTGGAAGGGCGACCAGAGCCCGACGATCCGGCGGCGCTCTTCGTCTTCAAGACGATCTCCGACCAATTCTCGGGTCGCATAAACCTTGCCGAGGGTCTTCAGCGGGCACATAGCGAGCGACTCGCATCTCTTGAACCCCCGTACCGGAGACAAAGAACGCACGGGCAACATCCTTACCTTGCAGGGCAAGGAGAGTAGGGGCACCGACGAAGCCGGAGCGGGTGACATCGTCGCCCTCGGCAAACTGAAGGACACGTCCACCGGAGATACCCTCACCGATCCGATCCGGGCAGTGCGGTTCCCGCCGGTGGAGTTCGCACCGCCCGCGATCTGGTTCGCCATAACCGCCAAGACCAAGGGTGAGGAAGAGAAGGTCTCGAACGCGCTGAAGCGTCTCGTCGAAGAAGACCCCGCGATGCAGTTCCGCTTCGACGCCCAGACACACGAGATGATCATCGCGGGCACCAGTCAGGTGCACGTCGAGGTCATCCTCGACAAGATGAAGCGGCGCTTTGGCGTGGAGGTCGACCTACACCCACCACGTGTACCCTACCTGGAGACCATCCGCAAGGCGTCGACGGCCCAGGGCAGACACAAGAACAGTACTCGGAGGTCGCGGGCAGTTCGGCGACTGCTGGATCGAGATCCAGCCTCTCCCTCGTGGCGGAGGGTTCGAGTTCGACGACGCGATCGTGGGAGGCTCCATCCCGGCCAAGGCTTCATCCCGGCCGTGGAGAAAGGTATCGTGGAGACCATGGAGCGTGGCGTCATCGCCGGCTACCCTGTGGTAGACGTGAAGGTGAAGTTGTTCGACGGCTCCTACCACACCGTGGACTCCTCTGAGATGGCGTTCAAGATCGCGGGCAGCCTGGCTTTCACAAAAGCGATGGAGGGTGCGCTCCCCGTGCTGTTGGAACCCATCATGAACGTTGAGGTGATCGCCCCCGAGGCCAACATGGGCGACATCATGGGGGTGATCTCTCCAGCCGGCGCGGACGTCCGCAGGGCAGCGAGAGCATGGGGGAGATGCACATCATCCGGGCCGAGGTCCCCCTGGCTGAGATGCTTACTTACGCCCCGCAACTGCGTTCCATGACCGTGGTCGCGGCTCCTATACCATGGAACTGGATCACTATGACGAGGTTCCGGCCCACCTTACTGAGAAGATCATCGACGAAGCTAAGTCGGCCAGAGAGGAATAGTCTGGGGGACAGATGCCGGAGATGAACGACGCGAACGAGACCTACGCGCACTTCCATGCTGGAGAGCGTCTACTGACCGGCGGGAATGTCGCTCAGGCGATCGTGCGCCTTGAGAAGGCCCGGAGGCTCGACCTCGACAAGTCAAGCATCCGCGAGACGTTGGGCCGAGCCTACTACGCCGTAGGCCGCTTGCTCCGGACGCAGAAGTGGAGTTCCGCGCGATCATCGAACGATACCCGTCCGATGACTATGCACACTACTGCCTCTCGCGCGCGTTGCGGAAGATGGGGAGAGACGCCGAAGCCGCGACCCACCTCAGGTTGGCGAGAGCCATGAGGCCACCGGATCAGCGCGACGTCACTCTCTGGGTCTGACCTCGGGGGACCGTCTGCCCATCGTTCCCTGTGCCCGGGTCTCCCGACGCTGGCGAGAAGTGCGGCACGGTGCGGTGTTATTGGTGGAGGAGTCATGCAATGGATGTTGTATTATCTATGGCATGCAATCCAAGGGCAGCCATAGGGACGATATCGACGACTCGAAGCCCAAGCGGGTCACCGACCTGCTGCAGGAGGGGTTCGACTCCTTCTCGCGCTCACAGAAGGCCATCGCCCGGTACATAATCGATCACTTGGAGGAGACCGCCTACCTCAGCGCCGAGGAGTTGGCGAAGAAAGGCAACACCTCGAGTTGACCGGCGGTGAGGTTCGCTCGGTCCCTGGATTCAGTGGGTACCCGGATCTCCAGCAGCGCCACCCGCGACGAACACCGGTGGGGCGCCGCTTCGCGCCCCGTGGTCCACGACGATCAACTGCTCTTCCTGGTGGAGGAGGACAATCTCACCCGGGCGCTCCGCACGGATATCTTGAGCCTCGAGGAGACTCTCGCCAAGAACACCCTCACCTGGTTCAACCAGGTGGTGGAGATCGTCTCGGGCCCGCGGCACCCATGCTGGTGGGTATGAACGAAGCGTCCATCGTGGTACGTCACGCCGCGTATCTGTTCGATCTGCTGGGCTTAGCCACCGACCTTGTCGTCGACAGCTCCGAAGCGAACGTGGCGAGGCTGGTGCGCCTTGGTCCCGAGGATGCGTTGCTGGCGGTTGGCTTTCGCCAGTGCCTCCCCGGTCACTCCCGCATTCCTCGAGAAGGCCGGGGATTCGAAGGTTCGCACCGTAGCAATTACCGACAATTCTCTCTCGGAGATAGCGGGCAAGGCCTCGGTTACCCTGTACGCGGACATCGACTCGACCTTCTTCGCCCACTCCTTGGTGGGTCCGCTGAGCCCGGCCACGGCCCTAGCCGCCGCCATGTACGCTCAGGACCGGACTGTGCGCCATGCCCGCATCAAGCTCGTGCGCGAACACGTGGGAGAATCGGGCTGGCTCCGCTAACAGGCTGCTGAGAAATGACGCTTCGCCGCCGGGGTGCACTGGGTACGCGCAAGGCTAGGACGCAGGGAGCGCTCGTATCAGCGCTACGGGCGCGACGGGGGAGACAACGCATGGCGCCGCACAGCGCGGTCCGGCGGCCGAGGTTTCGTTTTTCTGCAGCCTGCTAGACTGAGTCTTCGGCCCGTTGATGGGGTCCGAGGGGTGTCGGACAAACTGGCAGACAGGCGCCCGCCGAAATCGAGACCATCACGCGTGCGCCGATGAGATGCGAGCACGTCAGCACGGAGCCGCCAGGACTCCGGGCGTTAGAGCAGACAGCGGAGGTAGCGATGTCAGGCCATTCCAAATGGGCCAGCATAAAACACAAGAAAGCGGCGGTTGACGCCAAGCGCGGCAACCTCTTCGGCAAGCTCTCACGGGCGATCACGGTGGCCGCGCGCGAGGGCGGCGGCGACCCCGAGATGAACGCGGCCTTGGCGCAGGCGGTGCAGAAGGCCAAGGACGCCAACATGCCCAACGACAACGTCGAGCGGGCGGTCAAGAAAGGCACCGGTGAGGGCTTCGAAGCCGATACCTTCATGCACCTCACCTACGAGGGCTACGGGCCCAGCGGGGTCGCGGTCTACGTGACGGCGCTCACGGACAACCGGAACGCCCGCGGCCGACGTGCGCCACATCTTCGACAAGTCGGGCGGCAAACTGGGCACCGACGGTTCGGTGGCCTGGATCTTCGAGCGCAAAGGCGTGATCTTCGTCAGCACCGAGGAGTTCGACGAGGACGAGGTGATGCTGGCGGCCATCGAGGCGGGAGCCGAGGACGTGTTGGTGGAGAACTCGGTCTACGAAATCCGGACCGAGCCCACCGATTTCATGGGCGTGCGGCAAGCCCGGAGGAGGCCGGGATCGGCATCGAGGGAGCTGAACCGCCATGATCCCCTCGACCACGGTGGCGCTGGAGGAAGCGACGCCAAGAAGACGCTGCGGCTGCTCGAGAACCTGGAGGACCACGACGACGTCCAGGACGTCTACGCCAACTACGACATTCCCGACGAAGTGATGGAGGGGCTCGCCGGCTAGTGCGGATGACGGCACCGAAGACAGCGGGCCACGGAGCGGTCCCAGGGGCGCGGCGGGGTGTATCCTGGGCATCGACCCGGGCACTGCATCTCACCGGCTACGGTATCGTCGAGAAGAACGGTAACCGCTTGACCGCCCTCAGTTACGGCGTGGTCCGCACGCCCGCCGGTCTCGAGTTGCATGAGCGCCTGGCCCAGCTCTTCGACGAGCTCTCGGCTTTGCTGGCCCGCTATCAGCCCACGGTGCGGCGGTGGAGTCGCTGTTTTTCAACGTGAACGTGCGCACCGCGCTGGCGGTGGGCCACGCCCGCGGAGTCTGCCTGCTGGCCTGCTCGCAGGCCGGATGCGGGGTCTACGAATACACCCCCCAGGAGGTCAAACAGGCGGTGGTGGGGTACGGCAAGGCGGAGAAGGGTCAGGTGCAGAGATGGTCCGCGTCTGCTCAAGCTGAGGGAGACCCCGAAGCCCGACCACGCCGCCGACGCTTTGGGCATAGCCATCTGCCACGCGCACGGCCGGCGCTCCGGATCCGCGCCAAGAAGGCGCTGTCAGCCGGGGACGGGCGGGCACCCCGCAATGATCGACCGCCACGGGCCGGGTGGCAGCACCCGAGTCGACGGCGCCGTCATCGAGGTATCAGGCGGGGGTTCAGCGTGGAGATGTCCCGCACCAGCCTGCGCGCGCTCCGGCCCAGGGCGGGTCGACGAGCGTCTTCACCCATCTCCACGTGAGGGAAGATGCCCTGCAACTCTTTGGATTCTCCACAGACGAGGAGCGCCGGCTGTTCCGCCAGCTCATATCGGTGAGCAAAATCGGCCCCCGGCTTGGCGCTGGCCACGCTCTCCATACGGATCCGCGCGAAGTCCGCCGGGCCATCGCTCTGGGAGACGTGGCGCTGTTTCAGTCGGTCCCCGGGATCGGCAAGAAGACCGCCGAACGGGTGATCCTCGAGTTGCGCGAGAAGATGGCCGAGTCGGAGGGCCCATTCGTGGCCGCGGGTCGCGGGACGTCCGACGACGCGGGCAACCTCGCCATCGCGCGGGCCGCGCTGGCGGAACTCGGCATCGGCCTGGCAGAAGCGGATGCCCTCCTGCGTGACGCCGACGCCGATGCTCCCGTGAACGAAATGGTCCGTCGCGCGCTAAGGCGGGGCTGATGGTGAACCCGTTCGTGACTCCCGACGACGGCCTGGACCGAGGCGACGCGGACGAACGCCTGGCCGATCCCGAGGAGTCGTGGACGACCAAGAGATCGAAGGCTCGCTGCGCCCACGTACCCTCACCGGATTCCTCGGCCAACCTGTGCTGAAAGAGCAACTCGCCATCTTCATCGAGGCGGCCAAGAATCGTGGGGAGCCGCTTGATCACGTGCTCCTGGCGGGTCCTCCCGGGCTGGGCAAGACCACGTTGGCCACCATCATCGCCCTCGAGATGGGCGTGCACATCGTGACCACCTCGGGGCCCGCGCTCGAGAAGAAGGCGGATATGGCCGCCATTCTCACGAATCTGGAAGAAGGCGACGTCCTCTTCATAGACGAGATCCACCGGCTGAACCGTGCCATCGAAGAGATCCTGTATCCGGCGATGGAGGATTTCGAGATCGACATCATCATCGGGCAGGGTCCGAGCGCCCGCAGCATCCGCCTCGACCTTCCGCGCTTCACGCTCATCGGCGCCACCACGCGCTCCGGGCTGATCACCACGCCTCTTCGTGACCGCTTCGGTTTCTCTCACCGACTCGACTACTACTCCGACGCCGACCTCGCCTCGATCATCGCCCGATCGGCCGAGATCCTGGAGGTGGGCATCGACCGAGGCGACCCAGGAGACTCGCTCTCCGTGCCAGAGGCACCCCGCGGATCGCCAATCGTCTGCTCAAACGGGTGAGCGACTACGCCCAGGTGCGCCACGAGGGCAGATCTCCGCGGAGGTTGCCCGGGAGGCGTTGCGTCTGTTCCAGGTCGACGACGAGGGGCTCGACCGGGTGGACCGCGAGATACTGACCCTGATCTTGGGGAAGTTCGATGGCGGTCCCGTGGGCCTTTCACGCTGGCGGTGGCCATCGGGGAGGAACCCGACACCATAGAGGACGTATACGAGCCCTACCTGCTGCAGCGGGGCTTCCTCAAGAGCACTCCGCGCGGCCGGGTGCTCACGCGCCTGGGATACCTGCACTGCGGGGCCAAGCCTCCGGGCGGGCCGGACACGCTGTTCGAAACGTGAACCTCTGCTTCACATATGTTGCGGGCCCTGCGCCACGGACACGCTGGATCACTGGCGGGATGAAGGCGTCCACGTGACCGGTTTCTTCCGCAATCCCAACATCCATCCCTTCTCGAGTTCCGCAGGAGGCTCACGGGGGCGCGCGACCTCGCCGAACAGCGCGGCCTCGACCTGCTCGACGACCTACCTACGATCCGGCGGCCTGGTTCGACGAGTATCGGCGCGGCCCCGCCGGACGGTGTGTCCGCTGCATCGGCTCGCGGATGCGCGGGACTGCGCAGCGAGCGGCCGCCTCGGGGTTCGAGGCATTCTCTACCAGCCTCGCCATCAGTCCTTGGCAGGACCACGACGCCATCCGCGCCGGCGGCGCCGCCGCCGAGGAGGAGTACGGGGTGGAGTTCCTCTACCAGGATCTCCGGCCCGCTACTCGGCCTCCCGCGGGCCGCCCGAGAAGCGGGATTGTATCGCCAGAAGTATTGCGGCTGTCTCCTCTCGGAGTGGGAGCGCTACCGTGCCGAGTAGCAGGCTGGGCGAGATCGTGCGGAGTCGCTAGCCCGTGCGACTTGAAGAACTCGATTTCGATTTCCCCGAAAGCCTGGTGGCACAGCATCCCTGCGAACCGCGGGATGCCTGTAGGCTCCTGGTCGCCGACCCACGGACAGGGATGATCGATCACCGGCGCTTCCGCGACATCGAGCACCTGCTCCATCAGGGAGACCTCCTGGTCGTCAACGAGTCGAAGGTGTTCCCCGCCCGCGCCTGGGTCCGGAAACAGACGGGGGGAAAGGTAGAGTTGCTCTTCCTGCGACGGCTGGACGACGGAGAAGGCCACCCCGCTCGTCGACGCCCGCCGCCACATCGGCCGCCGGGCGCTCGGCCGGAGCGCACAGGGAACTCTGGGAGGTGCTGGCCCGCCCATCAGCCCGTCTGCGCGCCGGACAAGTGCTCTCGCTCGAGGGAGGAGAGGGACTCGAACTCGTCTCTCCCTACGGTGACGGGCGCTGGACGGTGGCGCGAGGGGGAACCAGGCGTCCTTGAGCTCTTGGACACCTACGGCGCTATGCCTCTGCCGCCCTACATCCACGAGCCCCTCCGCGACGAGCGCGACTACCAGACGGTGTACGCCAACGTCACCGGTTCGGCGGCGGCGCCCACGGCGGGGCTCCATTTCACCACCGGACTGATCGAGGCCTTGCGGGGTCGGGGGGTCGCCGTGGAAGGCGTCACCCTGCACGTGGGCGTTATACCTTCCGTCCGCTGACCGAGCCCGGATCGAGGACCACGCCATCCACAGTGAGTGGTACCACGTGGGCCGGGATGCGGCGGCTGCCATCGACGAGGCGCGCGCCTCAGGCCGGCGGGTGGTCGCGGTGGGCACGACCGCGGTTCGCGTTCTCGAGACCCTCTACCGCGAGTCCGACCCGGGCGAAGGCCCCACGTCTCCGCTGGACGGCGCCACCCGTGTCTACATCACGCCGGGCTACACGTTCCGCGCGGTCGACGCTTTGCTCACGAACTTCCATCTGCCACGCACCTCATTACTGGCCCTGGTCATGGCCTTCGGTGGCGTCGGATTCGTGCGCGACTGCTACGAGGCCGCCGTCGCCGAGCGCTACCGCTTCTTCAGCTTCGGTGATGCTATGTTCCTCGCTGCCCGGGGGGCGCAAGCGTGAGCCGGGGACAGGAGGCGAGCGGGCCAGTCCGGTCCGGCGTGCGGGTGCCTGAGTCGGCGCTGCCCGCCTTCCCCTTCAAGCTCGTTGCCACGGACGGAGCAGCCCGCGCCGGGACCCTGGAGACTCTACGAGGAGCCGTGGATACTCCCTGCTTCATGCCGGTGGGCACCAAGGGGACGGTCAAAGCCATCTCCCCGCACCGGCTTCGGGAGATCGGCGCTGGGATCGTCTTGGCAAACACGTATCACCTGGCCCTGCGACCCGGGAGCGAGACGGTGGCCCATCTGGGAGGCCTTCACTCGTTCATGGGTTGGCCGGGCCCCATCCTCACAGACAGCGGCGGCTTCCAGGTCTTCAGCCTCAAGGCCACTACCCGCATCGACGACGACGGGGTGACCTTCCGCTCGGTCTACGACGGCTCGCTCCACGAATTCACGCCGGAGCGCGTCATGCGCGAGCAGCAGATGCTGGGCGCCGACATGGTCATGAGCTTCGACGAGTGCCCGTCGGCCGGCGCCGCACCGAGGAGATCGAGAAGGCGGTGCAGAGGACCACGCGGTGGGCCAGGCGCTGCCGGGACGCGCATCTCGAAGCGGGAGGCGAGGGCACCGACGGCCCGCAGATGTTGTTCGGCATCGTGCAGGGAGGTATCGATCCGCGACTGCGCCGCATCAGTGCCGAGGGTCTCCTTGAGGTGGGCTTCCCCGCGTATGCCGTCGGAGGGCTGTCGGTGGGCGAGGAGCGGGGGGCCACACTCGAGACAACCGCGCTCACGGCAGCTCTCCTGCCTGCCGACCGGCCTCGCTACTTCATGGGGATCGGTGATCCGGTCGGACTTCTCGAGGTGATAGACCGTGGCATCGACATGTTCGACTGCGTCCTGCCCACCCGCATCGCCCGCATGGGCACGGCCTTTACTCGCCGCGGGCGCATCAACCTGCGCAACGCGGAGCACGCACGCTCGCGGGAGCCTCTCGAACCCGGCTGCCCGTGCCGGGCCTGTTCCACATTCCCACTGGGCGCTCTTCGGCATTTCGTGATGCAGAAGGAGATACTCGGCCTGCAGCTCCTCACGGAGCACAACCTCGTCTTCTTGTTCCGTTTGGTGCAAGAGGCAAGAGCCGCCATCTGCGAGGGGAGGTACGCGCCATTCAAGAAGAGAGTCGTCGAGTCCTTTTCCCCGTCATAGTCCGGGCCGATGGCCGACAAGTGCGTGATACTATACCGGCTAGCGATAGAGTACCGCCCGACAACGCGGCATATCCTAGGAGGATAGATTGGGCAGTTTCGGTCTTCTCGCGCTCTACGTACTAGGCTTCATAGCCATATTCTACTTCCTTGCCATCCGTCCCCAGCAGAGGCAGCGCAAGGCCCACGACGCACTCGTTTCGTCGGTCAAGCGCGGCGACCGCATCATCTCGGTGGGCGGCATCCACGGCAAGGTCAAACGCACCGAGGAAGCCATCGTGGTCATCGAGATCGCGAAGGGCGTCGACATCAACCTTTCTCGCAAGGCCATCGCGGAGGTCATAAGCGATTCGGTGCTGCGCCACGTGGTGCCCGTTGAGATAGAGGCGCCCGAGCCGGAGGAACCCGAGGGAGTCTGAATCTCGGGTGACTTCCGAGCCTGATCTCCACATAGAACAATGACATCGGCGGCGGGGTGCGTTTTCTTCTGCGCTCCCTCGTCGGGCTCGACACTGCGATCCGGCCCGGCCGCCCGTACACAACATGACGATCTGAGGAAGGTATAGCCTTGTCCGCGACGCGACGCAACGTGCTGATCCTGGTGGTGGTTGCGGTGCTACTGGGCGTGGCCGGGTATTTCATCTACCCGCCCGGCAGCAGCACCCGACTCGGGCTCGACCTCCGAGGCGGGCTCGCTGTGGTCCTGGAAGCCCAAGATTCGGCCCGGGCCCCTCGCACCGCCGAGGGAATGAAGCAGACCATCAGCATCATCAACGATCGCATCAACCGTCTCGGAGTCACGGAGCCGGAGGTGCAGCAACAGGGCGAGTGGAAGATCAGCGTCCAACTCCCCGGCATCGCGAACAAGGAAGAGGCGCTCGCAATCATAGGCAAGACCGCTGTGCTTGAGTTCTACGACGTGCAGGATTTCGGCACTGCGTACAATTCAGAGCAAGAGGCCTTGACCGCGGCGGGAGTCACCGCTGAGGCCGACCTGCCGGCGGACAAGAGGCTGATCCGCTGGCCCCCGTCCGACGGGGCGGGTCCCGATAGGTTCTACATCGTGTCGGCGGCACCCGCGGTCACGGGGTCGGGCTTGTCGGGCGCGCAGGTGGGCTTCGACGTCAACAATCAGCCCAAGGTCGACATGCAGTTCAAACCGGACGGAGCGAAGGCGTTCGCCGATATCACCGAGAAGTTGGCGCAACGAGCCCAAGTCACCGGACGGGATCAGCTGCTCGCCATCGTCCTCGACGGAGTGGTGCAGTCCGCTCCTCGGGTCTCTGAGCGCATCGACGGAGGGCGCGCCGAGATCACAGGACGCTTCTCTCTGGAAGAGGCGAAGAATCTCGTGCTCGTGCTGCAGACCGGTGCCCTACCGATCGAACTCAAAGTCATAGACGAGCGCTCCATCGGCGCCACTCTGGGCAAGGCCTCGCTCAACCAAGCGCTGTTGGCCGGGGTCATCGGCCTGGTCTTAGTGGCGATCTTCATGCTTGTCTACTACCGCCTTCTGGGACTGGTCGCCGACATCGCCCTGCTCATCTACGGGGTGCTCTTCTGGGGCATCCTGAACTCCATACATGCGACCCTCACCTTGCCCGGTATCGCCGGGATGATCCTCACCCTGGGAATGGCGGTCGACGCGAACGTGATCATCTTCGCGCGCATCCGTGAGGAAGTGCACGCCGGGAAGAGCGTCCGCACCGCTGTGGAGTCCGGGTTCAAGAAAGCCCTGAGTGCCATTTTCGACGCCAACGTCACCACCCTGATAACCGCCGTCGTCCTCTTCTGGGCGGCGAGCGGGGGGGTGCGCGGCTTCGCGCTCACGCTCGGGATCGGGGTAGCGCTTTCCATGTTCACAGCAATCGTGGTCACCCGCTCCCTACTCGCCCTTCTCGCGGGCCTCAAGATGTTCAAGAACTCCAAGCTCACGGGCCTGGGCGTTGAAACGGAGCATTAGATGACCATATATCCCTTCATGAAGTACAAGCGCTGGTCGATGATATTGCTCGGTGCCGTGACGGTGTTCGCCTTGCCGCGATACTGATTCTTGGACTCCGGTTGGGCATCGAGTTCAACGGCGGTGTCCGTCTCGAGGTCCAACTCAAGCAGGATGCGCCCACCGCCGACGTCAGGGCCATCGTGTCGAAAGCCGGGGTCGGCGACAGCGTCGTACAGCCGGTGGGCGACAGAGGTTTCGTCATCACCGCTTCGGAGCTCTCCGATCAGCAGGAAGCCGCCATCATTGCCGCACTCGGCGAGAAATACGGGGCTGAGGAATCGGCCGCCGGGACCGAACGGGTCGGCGCGAGTTTCGGCGCCGAGACCGGGCAGAAGGCCCTCATCGCCATCCTGGTGTCCGTCGCCGTGATCATCCTGTACATCACCTGGCGATTCGAATACAAGTTCGCCTTTCCCGCTATCGTCGCGCTACTGCACGACGTGGCTCTCACCCTGGGCGTGTACGCGGTGACCGGACGTCTCGTCACCACAGCCACCGTCGCGGCCATCCTGACCATCGTGGGATACTCAGTGAACGACACCATCATCGTCTTCGACCGGATCAGGGAGAACCAAGCCTTCATGAAGAAGGAATCCTACTCTTCCATGGTCGACCTCTCCATACGACAGACGCTGGCCCGATCCTTGAACACGGCTTTGACCACTCTGCTCCCCATTGCGACCATCCTGTTGTTCGGGGGAGCGACGCTCAAAGACTTCGCTTTCGCGCTGTTCATCGGCATCGCCTCGGGAGCGTACTCCTCTATCTTCGTGGCTTCCCCGCTTCTCACCTATTGGAAGGAGCGGGAACCCCGCTATCGAAAACGCGCGATGGCGGATAGGGCTGTCTGATTCGTCCCGCTTCGCGGTCTGCCACCCCGATGTGCGACTTGTTTTGCGGTGAGCTGGGGGCGGGAAGAATCCGACGTGGCATTCTTCTGACGAGGGAGGGTTCATGACTGACCAGCACGACGACCGCCGCTCCGAAACGCCGACGCAGGAAGCGGCAGGCCTGCGTGATGTCATCGAGAGGACTCTGTTGGTCGGCTTGGGGGCGGCCGCTCTTACGAAGGATCGCGCCCAAAAGGTCGTAGACGAGTTCGTGAGACGAGGTCAACTCTCGGCTGAGGAAGGTCGAGACATGGTCGAGGGCCTCGCATCCCGCAGCCGCGACGAGGCTCGTTCAGTGCTCAAGAGTGCAGACTCCTCGGTCCAGACCGTCTTCCGAGAGCTCGGGATCGCTTCAAGACGGGAGGTGGAGGATATGGACTTCCGCCTGCGGCAGATCGAGCATCGGCTGACGCTCCTCGAACGAGAGTCGGATTCCTCCACGATCTCGTGACGCAACGGCACCTGGGTCTTCGGGGTCGGGCCCGTAATCTCGAACGTCTGAGGCAGATATCCGAGGTCGCGGTCCGCCACGGCCTCGGTTATTTCTTCGAACGCCACAACCTGTGGCAGATACTCTCTGTTCGCCGCCGCGACGTCCCTCCGCCGCCCTCCCAGCTCGGCCGTCACATACGCGAGTTCCTAGAGGAACTCGGTCCAAGCTTCGTTAAGTTCGGACAGCTACTCAGCACTCGATCCGATCTTCTGCCTCACGAGATCGTAGTAGAACTCGTGAAGTTGCAGGACCGGGTCCCGCCCTTCCCTGTTGACGAAGCGCGGGCGGTGATCGAGGAAGACCTGGGGCTCACCGTCGAGCGCCTGTTCGAGTGGTTCGATCCCGTCCCCATCGCGGCCGCTTCGATCGGACAGGTGCACCGCGCCTCGTTGCCCGGAGGCGTCCAGGTCGTGGTCAAGGTCCAACGTCCGGGAGCGTTCCGACAGATCGAGCGGGACATCGACCTCCTCTACCAGATCGCGGAGCTGCTCGCCGAACACTTCGGCAAGCGACTGGCAGTCGACCCCGTGGAGACCATCGACGAGTTCTCACGCGCCCTTTCGGCGGAATTGGATTACACGCTGGAAGGACGCAACGCCGAGAGGTTCGCCTCGAACTTCGCCGAGCACGAAGAGGTCGAGATCCCCGCTGTCTTCTGGTCGCATTCCAGCAGACGGGTCCTCACTCTGGAATGGAAACCGGGCCTCACGCTGAACCAACTCGACCTGGAGAACCTCGGCATCTCCGAACGGTATCGGCTGGCGGACACCATCTCCCGCGCGTGGTTCAAGCAGATACTCGAGGACGGTTTCTTCCACGGGGACCCCCATCCGGCGAACATAACCTACGTGGATGCCGACCATATCGCCCTGCTTGACTTCGGCATCGCCGGCAATCTGAGTGATGAGGATCTCGAACAGGGGACCCTACTGTTCCTCGACATCATGAACCGGGATATCGCGGGGGTGAAGCGCAGACTCCAGCGACTAGGAGTCCATTGGTCCCGCGACAAGGACGACCTCGCCACCGCCGCGCTCGAGCTGGGCTTCAGTCGTTACTTCGGGGCTTCTCTCGCGGACATCGACCCGGCTGCCTTGATCAGGGAGGTCTTCGACATCATCTACAGCCTGCACCTCGGTCTTCCCACTCGTTTTCTCATGTTGGAGAAGTCCCTGCTCACCGTCGAAGGAGTCGTGACCCAGATCTATCCCGACTTCAACGTGTTCGAGGTGGCCAGGCCCTACGCCCGGCGGCTCCTGGCCCGCCGGTACCGGCCGGACGTGGCGCTCGGCCGGCTCACGCGGTCGCTCACCGAGTACGGCCAGGTATTCCGCGAGTACCCATTCCAACTCCACGACCTTCTCGAGGAGATGCGCGATGGGGAACTCGAGATCAAGTTCGTGCATACCGGTCTCGAGGATTTCAGCCACAAACTCGACATCCTGACGAACCGGATGGTCGTGGCCTTGGTCGCCGTTTCTCTGGGCATAGCCAGCTCTCTGGTGGCTGTGTTCATCACGGAAGGGCCGCACGTCCTGGGGGTGTCGGTCTGGGGCATCCCCGGCTTCCTCGCGGCGTTGTTCTTCGGGGTCTGGTTGATGTGGGCCATCGTGCGGTCGGGCCGGTTGTAGCTAACCGCGTCCGTCTGTGGGGCCAGCTATACTGTAGTGCTATGGACACTTTTACCTGGTCCCTGAAACCGTTCTCATGGAACACTGCCGAACGAATAGCTGAAGACCTCGCATTGCCTCTCACGGTGGCGGTGATCCTGGCCCGGAGGGGCTTCCGCGATGCCGATGAGGTCCGTGCCTTCCTGGACACACCTGAGGTGGTACCGGATCCATTCCTGTTCTCGGACATGGACGAAGCCGTCCAGATGCTGAATCAGGCAGCGCAGTCGGGACGCCGGATCGTGGTGCACGGTGACTACGATGTCGACGGCGTTTCGGCCACCGCTCTACTCCTGCGTGGCCTTAGCGATCTCGGAGTGCGGGCGGAGCATTACCTGCCCAGCCGCTTCATCCAGGGTTACGGGCTGTCGGAGCTCGGAGTGCGCGAGATCGCCGCCGGAGGAGACGCCCTGCTCCTCACGGTAGACTGCGGCATCAACTACCCTGATGAAGTGGCCCTGGCTCGTCAACTCGGGCTCGACGTCATCGTGACCGACCACCATCGACCGGGAGAGATCCTGCCCGAGTGTCCCATAATCCACCCGGTGCGCGGCGACTATCCGCACGCCGACCTCTGCGGGGTGGGCATCGCGCTGAAAGTCCTTCACGCCCTACACGTACTACGTGACGGAGTCTCGCCTCACAAAGTGCCCGAACGTCTACTGCCGCATCTCGATCTGGTGGCGCTCGGCACGGTGGCAGACCTCGTCCCGCTCCGCGGGGAGAACCGCTACTACGTGGCAGAAGGCCTGGTCAGAATAGCCGCCAGCGGCAAAGTCGGCCTCAGATCCTTGCTCTCCGTGGCCAACGGCGAGGGCAGGGTCGACGCGCAGACCGTAGGTTTCCGCTTGGCGCCCCGGCTGAACGCCGCGGGGCGCGTGAGTGATCCCCAGATACCGTTGCGTCTTCTCGTCACCGACGACGCGACGGAGGCGGAGCGCCTGGCTCAGGAACTCGACGCCTTCAACCGCGAGCGGCAGGCGGTGGAAGCCGTGGTCCTCGGCGAAGCCCTCAAAGCCGTAGAGGGCCGGGAGCAGCTCCCCGCCATACTCGTGGTCGCCGGGTCAGAATGGCACGAGGGGGTGCTCGGCATCGTGGCCTCGCGGTTGGTCGAGCGCTACCATCGGCCAGCCGTCCTGCTCTCCTTGTCCAACGGACGCGCGCGCGGATCCGCACGCAGCATTCCGGCGTACGACATCATGGAAGGCCTCACGGCCTGTGCAGAACACCTTACCGTCTTCGGCGGCCACCCTCAGGCGGCCGGCCTCACTGTGCCGGAGACGGCTCTGGCGGCCTTCACGGCCGACCTGGAGCACCATGCGGCCGACTCTTTGAGCGACAGTGACCTCGTGCCCAGTTACCACCCTGATGCCGTGGTCGCAGGCACCGACCTGAATCTCGAGACGGTCGACGCCCTTGCGCGGCTCGCTCCTTTCGGCCAGGGGAATCCGAGGGTGAGACTGATCGCGCTCGATACCCGCATCGAAGATGCTCGAGCCACGCGCAAAGGCGATCACCTGCAATGCACCCTGGTGGTAGACGACGTCCGCACACGCGGTATCGGCTTCGGCCTGGCTTCGAAGCTGTCCGACCTTAAAGATGCCGGCCTGCGCGCGCACGCCGGCATCCGCCTGGAGTCAAGCGAATGGCAGGGTACGAGCAGGGCGGAGATCCAACTGCACAGCCTGTACCGGGCGACCGATCTCGGGGAGCACGCTCTCGGTTGCTCTCCCACCTGCCCGTTTCTGGACGACGTGCAGGCGCCGGCCGCCTGCCCGAGATGCGCCGACCCCTTCGCCGACGCCGGCCCCTCGGCGTTCCCGGCACGCGATCTGCGCGATTCGTCCGGCCGGCTCGCCCGGACGGCGGAGATCCTGTCATCGGGAGAGTCCGCGGCGATCCTGGGCGCCGAGGTGAAACGCCACATGGCCCGCATCGCCGGGGTGCTGCCTCTGCAGGAGCTCGGCGTCGTGGGGGTCGATTGCGTGAGTCGGCACTGCTGGCGCACCAGGCTCGCGGGTTTGCGCAGCGAAGCCCTGCTCTTCACCGACTGGGACGCCGCGGAACGGCGCTCCGAGTCGCTGTGCGCGAAACGGCACGTGATCGTGGTGGATCCCAGCTATCGCGCAGGTCACACGGCGCTGCTGCGACGGGTCGCCGATTCCGGTGCGCGCATCCATCTTCTCTACGGCGACGAGGAGCGACGGCTCACAGAGCATGAACTCCGCGTCCGCATGCATCCGCGGCATTGGATGGTGGCGTTGTACCGGGCCCTTCAGGATGGATCGGTTCCGGCCGATGGGGTCTTCGAGCGGGTGCTGTCAGACTCCTGGGAGAAAGAGGGGATCATGCCCACCGCGGATGAACTCCGGCGTTCATGGGAGTTGCTCACGGCTCTTGGCCACGGGCCCAACGGCGGAGAACAGGCTACAATGAAAGCAACCCAACACCCCGCCTACATGGCGGCACAGGCGGCTTTCGAGGAGGCGGTCCGGTCATGCCGGAAGAAGTGACCCAGACGCAACCGATCGAGGAAGTGGACCTCGAGCTTCCGCATCGAGAGCTTCTCGACGACCTCTTCCGCAAGATCGTCCGCTACAACCCCACCTTCGACCGAGACATGTTGAGCCGCGCCTTCACGCTGGCGGTCACGCATCACCGGGATCAGCGTAGGGCCAGTGGGGAGGACTACATCCTCCACCCGGTCGGCACCGCCATGATCTGTGCCGATCTACGCCTCGACTCGCCCACCATCGCAGCGGCGCTCCTCCACGACGTGGTCGAAGACACCGACGTGGCCGTGAGCGAAGTGGTAGAGGAATTCGGCGAGGAAGTGGGACTCCTGGTCGATGGGGTCACGAAACTCACGAAGATGTCCTTCCGCAGCGTCGAGGAGGAACAGGCCGAGAACTTCCGCAAGATGATCATCGCGATGGCCAAGGACATCCGGGTCATCCTGATCAAACTGGCAGACCGCCTCCACAACATGCGCACGCTCTGCTACCTGGGGAAAGAGAAACAGATCCAGAAGGCCAGGGAGACCCTCGAGATCTACGCACCGCTCGCGCACCGCCTCGGCATCGAGTCGGTCCGCTGGGAACTCGAAGACCTCGCCTTCGCTACGCTTCACCCGCGCAAGTACGCCGAGATCCAGCAGATGGTCGCGCAACGGCGGGCCGACCGAGAGGCGTATCTGGAGGAGGCGCGAGACTACCTGAAGCGCGAACTCGAGAAGGTCAAGATCAACGCCGAGATCCTCGGTCGCGCGAAGCACTTCTACTCCATCTACGACAAGATGACGCGCAAGGGCAAGGAGTTCAACGAGATCTACGATCTCACCGCTATGCGCGTGCTCGTGGCCTCCGTGCGGGAATGCTACGCGGCTCTCGGCATCATCCACTCCCTGTGGAAGCCGTTGCCCGGCAGGTTCAAAGACTACATCGCCATGCCGAAGTTCAATATGTACCAGTCCTTGCACACCACGGTGATCGGGCCGCAGGGGAAGCCTCTCGAGATACAGATCCGAACCTTCGAGATGCACGAGACCGCGGAGTACGGTATCGCCGCCCACTGGATCTACAAGGATAGGGACAAGGGCAGGGAACGCGAGAAGGACCGCACCGACAGGTTGGCCTGGCTCCGACAGATGATGGAGTGGCAGTCCGACACCAAGGACGCCACGGAATTCATGGAGTCCCTGCGCATAGATCTGCTGCAGGACGAGGTGTACGTGTTCACCCCGAAAGGGGAGGTCAAGAGTCTGTCGGTGGGAGCCACCCCGGTCGATTTCGCCTACGCCATCCACACCGACGTGGGCCACCATTGCGTCGGTGCCAAAGCCAACGGGAGGATCGTCCCTCTCACGTATCGCCTCCAATCCGGCGACATCGTGGAGATCCTCACCTCCAAGAACTCGCCGGGGCCGTCTCGCGACTGGCTCAACTTCGTGCAGACGTCCGGAGCCCGAAACAAGATCCGGCAGTGGTTCAAACGGGAGCGCCGCGAAGACTCCGAACACCTAGGTAAGGAAGCGCTGCTCGAGATCTTCCGCAAACATGGCCTGCCTGCGCAGAAGCTCATGGGCTCCGACACTCTGTCACAAGTGATCAAGGACATGGGCTTCCAGAAACGCGAGGACTTCTTCGTGAGCATCGGGGCCGGTAAGACGAGCCCCCAGCAGGTTCTTACCAAGGTCATGCAGCGCATGGACGAGACGATCGGGGCGGTCAAGGAGGATCTCCCGCCCGCCATCATGCCGTCGCCGCGTCGTTTCCCCACGTCGGGCGACGTCGGCATCCAGGTGGAGGGCATCGATGACGTGGCCATCCGTATGCCCGAGTGCTGTCGGCCCGTCCCGGGAGACGACATCGTGGGCTACATCTCCCTGGGCAAGGGCATCACTATCCACCGTAGGGACTGCCCCAACGTGCGCGCGCTCGAGAAGCACCCCGAGCGCTTCGCAAACGTCTCCTGGAACCAATCCATCAAGGCGCCCTTCCGCGTGGAGATACAGGTGGAAGCTTATGACCGGAGCAGGCTGCTCGAGGACATCTCGCGCACGTTGAGCGAAAGCGGCGTGAACATACTCGCGGCCCAGATCCAGACGACCGACGACAACACGGTCAAAGACAGGTTCGTGTTCGAGGTGCCGGGCGTGGAGTATCTGGAATCCATACTGCAGCGCATCCGCATGATCGACACGGTGTACGACGCCTACCGGGTCACGCCACACTGACCAGGTGGGGCAGCGGATACTCATAGTGGAGGACGATCCAGATGTGCGCACACTCGTCCTGGAATCGCTGAAGGCAGCAGGCTACGACGCGCGAGCCTCCGAAGACGGCATGCACGGCCTACGGAGCATCGTGGACGATCCTCCCGACTTGATACTGAGCGACGTGCTCATGCCCGGGCTGAGCGGCTTCGAGCTCTGCGTCCTTCTCAAGGCGTCTCCGCGAACGGCGCACATCCCGGTGATATTCCTCAGTTGTGTCGACGACGTGGTGCGTGGTTTCGACGCCGGGGCCGATGACTATCTGGTCAAACCTTTCCGCCATGACGAGCTGCTCGCCCGCGTGCGGGCCGTGTTCAGACGCACCGAGTCGATACCTCCGGCGCTGGCCGCCGGGGGGCTGAGGGGTAACCTCACCGAACTCTCCTTGCCGGAGATCCTTCAGACACTCCACATCGCGCGGGCCTCAGGTTGCCTCACCGTCCTCGGTGTCTCCGGCAGCGAGGTGGCGCGCATCTGGCTGGACTCAGGCGAGTCGGTGGCCGCGCGACTCGAGGGCCCGCGACCCTCGAGCGGGGAGGAGGCCATCTTCCAAGCCATCGGCTGGGGCAACGGCGTCTTCAGCTTCGATTCCGCCGACCGCAGCCCATCACGCACCCTGCATTCCTCGTTCGAGACTCTTCTTCTTGAGGCGGCCCGTCTGACGGACGAACGGAACGCCGGCGCCGCACCACCTGTGGATCGAGGGCGTGACGGCCCCAAGAGAGCGGCGACCTCTGCCGACCGAGCGGCGCTCGAGGAAAGGATCGATAGGATCCGTAGCCAGATGAAGTCCAAGGCCTTCGAGGCGCGCGCGGCCGGCGTGCGACTGCAGACGCAGGCTGCGGCGCCCGACGCCGGCTCGGTCGAGGACGCGCGCAACCTGGACGCGGCCGCCGGTCAGCCCGACGAACTCGACGGACTGATAGAGCGCATGCTCGCCGGGGATTGACTATCCCCTCTGGTATCATTGCCGCTCAGTTCTGAACGCACAGCGCGAGGTATACACCACCATGAAGATACTGACGGTCCCCGTTGGCCCGCTCCAAGCCAATTGCTATCTGGTGGCCGACGATGAGGGCGTCGCCATAGCCATAGACCCGGGCGGAGAGCCGGAACGCCTGGCCGCGGTGCTCACGCAGGAGGGGATGCGTCTCACGCATGTGCTTCTTACTCACGGGCACTTCGACCACTTGGCGGGGGCCGCGGGGTTGGCCGGCCTCACCGGGGCGCAGGTGGCGTGTTCGGAAGGGACGGCCCCGATGCTGCGCTCCCCCGACGACTACATACCGTTCCCTGGTTTCGGGGGCGTCCCAAGCCGCGAGCCCGATGTGCTCTTAGCAGACGGAGACGTGATCCGCACAGGCGCCCTGGAGATCGAGACCATCGCCACCCCCGGCCACTCACCGGGCGACGTCACGTTCGCGGTGGCAGACGCTCTGTTCTGCGGCGATCTGCTCTTCTATCGCTCCGTCGGCCGCACCGACTTTCCCGGCGGCGACTTCGGCACGCTGCTCCTCTCGGTCCAGAAGCTCGTCGATCGGTTCCCCGGCAGCACGCGGGTGTACCCTGGCCACATGCAGGCCACCTCCCTTGAAGACGAGGTACGCTCCAACCCGTTCCTTTCCGGGCTTTCCGCTCGTGGCTGACAAGCTCACAGCTCCGAAAGGCACATACGACATCCTCCCGGAAGATCAGGCGGTCAGACGCTGGGTCGTGTCCCGAGCCGCCGAGATCTTTCGCCGCTACGGGTATGGTCGCCTGGACACGCCCGTCTTCGAAGAGACACGGCTCTTCGCCCGTGGGGTGGGGGAGTCCACGGACATCGTTCGCAAGGAGATGTACACCTTCACCGACCTCGGCGGACGCAGCATGACACTGCGGCCGGAGGGCACTGCACCGTGTGCGCGCGCATACGTCGAGCACGGCATGCACCGGCTGCCGCAGCCTGTGAAGCTGTGGTACCACTGGCCCATGTTCCGATACGAGAGCCCACAGTCCGGTCGATACCGCCAGCATTACCAGTTCGGCATCGAAGCTTTCGGCTCGGATTCGCCCGCCCTGGACGCGGAGGCGATAGGAGTCCTGGCCGAACTCTATCGCGACATCGGCCTGGCCCAAGTGGAGTTGCGCATCAACTCCATGGGCTGCCGCGAGTGCCGCCCCGCCTACTCCGCTCTACTGCACTCCTTCCTCCTGGAACACAGCGAGGAACTCTGCGCGGAGTGTCACGAACGCACCCGCTTGAACCCCCTCCGCACCTTCGACTGCAAGGTGCCCGGCTGCCGCGAGGTCCTAGCGAGCGCTCCCAGGCTCACCGATCACCTGTGCCCGGCGTGCGCGGCGCACCACGAGCAGGTCAAGGAGCACCTCGACCTGCAGGAGATCCCATTCATCGAGGATCATCGCTTGGTGCGCGGGATGGACTACTACACCCGCACCACCTTCGAGTTCCAGTCGGCGGTCCTCGGTGCTCAATCCGGCGTGGGCGGGGGAGGACGTTACGACGATCTCGTCGAGACCATCGGCGGCCCGCCGACCCCGGGCGTGGGCTTCGGCACGGGGGTCGAGAGGATCCTGCTGGCCCTAGCCCGTTCACGAGAGGACCTGCCGGAGGCCGAAGCACCCGCCGCATACATCGTGGCGCTGACCGAATCTGCGCGAATAGAGGCCTTCAGATTCGCCCACGACGCGCGCCGCGCCGGAGCCGCCGTGGATATGGATTACGTCCAGCGGAGCGTCAAAGGTCAGATGAAACAGGCGGGCCGCAGCCGCGCCCGCTACGCCGTCATCCTCGGCGAGGATGAGATCAGAGAGCATTCGGTGACTCTAAAAGACCTCCGTACGGGAGACGAGCAGACGATCCCGCGTATCGACGCGCTATCACTCATCGTTGAAGCTGATGACAAGGGCGGAACATGACGTACAGGACGCACTGGTGTGGCGATGTGGGTGAACAGACAGTGGGGCAAGAGGTCACGGTCGCGGGGTGGGTGCACCGCCGACGCGACCATGGGGGCTTGGTGTTCATCGACCTGCGCGATAGGAGCGCACTGGTGCAACTGGTCTTCGACCCTGAGCGACACCCCGAAGCCCACGCGGCTGCCCACGACCTGCGGGGAGAGTACGTGATCTCGGCGAGCGGACGGGTGGTCGCTCGTGGACCAGAGCAGGTCAACCCCAAGATCCCCACCGGTGCCGTGGAGATCATGGTGAGCGACATGCGTGTTCTGGCTGAGTCGAAGACGCCTCCGTTCTTCCCGGACGATGATGCCGCTATCGACGAGACACTCAGGCTCACGTATAGGTACATCGATTTGCGCCGGCAACGCATGCAGCGCAACCTCATGTTGAGGGATAGGGTGGCGCAGGCGGTGCGTCGCTACCTGGGGGCCGAGGGTTTCGTGGAACTGGAGACACCCATCCTGACCAAGTCCACGCCGGAAGGAGCGCGCGACTTCCTGGTCCCCAGCCGACTGCACGCCGGCGAGTTCTATGCCCTGCCCCAATCGCCTCAACTCTTCAAGCAACTCTTGATGGTGGCGGGCTTCGAGCGCTACTACCAGATCGCGCGCGCCTTCCGAGACGAAGACCTGAGGGCCGATCGCCAACTCGAACACACGCAGATAGACGTGGAGATGAGCTTTGCCGCCGAGGCCGACGTCCAGGACCTCATCGAAGGCATGGTGTGTCACGTCTTCTCCGAGGCTTTGCAGGTAGATCTACCGCGGCCGTTCCCCCGCCTCACCTACGGCGAATCCATGCTCCGCTACGGGAGCGACAAACCCGACACCCGCTTCGGCATGGAGATCGTCGACGTGTCCGATCTTGTCTCAGGTGTCGAGTTCAAGGTGTTCGCCGATGCCCTCGCTGCGGGCGGAGCCGTCCGCGGCCTGCGGGCCAGGGGTGCCGCAGGCTTCTCCCGCAAAGACGTGGATGAACTGACCCAGGACGCGGCGGTATACGGCGCGCGGGGCGTCGCTCCCATCTGGGTGGAAGAGAGCGGCCTCAGATCGCCCATCGCCAAGTTCCTCGGCGAGGAAGTCACGGCTGCGCTGGTCGCCCGGCTCGAGGCGCAGCCGGGCGACCTCCTGTTGTTCGTCGCGGACAAGCTGTCGGTCGTGGAATCCGCCCTCGGCGCCTTGCGATTGAAGCTCGCCGATCGACTCGAGATCCCCCGTGAAGGGTGGGACTTCCTGTGGGTGGTCGACCCGCCGATGTTCGAGTTCGACGAGCACGAGGGACGGCTCAAGGCCCAGCACCACCCCTTTACGAAGCCTCGGGTCACGGATCCGGAGGAACTGGCGGAACGACCGCTCAGCCTGGGCACAGAAGCCTACGATCTGGTGTTGAACGGGGTCGAGCTCGGCAGCGGTTCCATCCGCATCTCCCAGCCTGCTCTGCAGCGCGCGGTGTTCCGGGCCCTCGGCCTGGGCGACGAAGAGATCGCCGCCAAGTTCGGCTTCCTGGTGGAAGCCATGGACTACGGCATGCCGCCCCACGGGGGCATGGCACTGGGTCTGGATCGCTTCGTGATGCTCATGGCGGGGGAGACCTCTATACGCGAGGTCATTCCGTTCCCGAAGACGCAGAGCGGTTCCTGTCCCCTTACATCGGCGCCTTCTGAAGTCTCCCGTCAACAGCTCGACGAGCTGCACATCAAGGTTAGGTGAGGTGGTGACGCACCGCATATACATGGGGGGCCGGCGCGCGCCGGCAGGGACCCTGGACCTTTTGTCGAACAAATATGGCTGTGGTACAGTTGACGTGCTCGACCTTGTGCGTGATCTGCTCGAACTTGAGCCAACACATTCTCCTTGGGAGGCGCGTTCTCTCGGTCAGCTCAGCTCACCGGGGACAGTCACCCACCTGCTATCGCAGGTTCAAGGGATAAGTAGACACGGCAAGGTGGAGCATTTCTTTTCCCCGGAGGGAAACCATGCAACGACATCGTAGGGCAACGGCGCTCAAGGTCTCGTTCCTGACCGCCTTCATCGCAGCGGCGATGTTGTTCGCGGGATGCGGGGGAGGCGGTGGCACTGCAGACGACACGTCTACCACGCTCGCTCCACCCCCCGTCACGACAGTGACCACCCTACCGGGTAAGGCCTTCTCCGAGCTCGTGGGGACCGAACTCGTCGCGAGCGACGACACGCCGGAAGATGTGCGCACAGGCCTCGAGCAGCACATGCCCATGGTGGTGGCCTTCTACGTCACCGGCGGCACGGACGACTCTGTGGTGCTCGATGAGCTCGACAAGTTGGCGGTACGATTCTCTGATGTCGATTTCTACAAGTACGACTACAAGACTCCGGCCGCCTATGGCGACCTCGCGGTGCAACTCCAGGTGGACTACCCGCCTCAGGTGGCGTTCATCGACTCTAACGGGGTCATACAGGGTGTCACGAGTGGCTACGCCGACGAAGGCACGCTCAACCAACACGTCGCGAACATCCGCTAGCCTCCGGCCGACACGGGCTACGTTCCGGGTGCGGGCCGGCTGCGGAGCCGGCCCGTCGCGTTCCGGGGGAGCGTGAGCATGACTCAGCCACGGCAGTCCTCCGGTCACTCGCGTCGCTATTCTCCCCGTGTCCTAGCCCATCTGCAGTCTGCACCCCATGCTGGAACACTGGATGCCCCCGACGCTGAAGGCAGGGCCGGTTCTCAATCCTGCGGAGACCTCGTCCACATCCGACTCCGTGTGGAAGCGGGAGTCATCGTCGACGCGCGCTTCCAGGCCTTCGGCTGCCCGGCGACGATCGCCGCCGCGGCCGAGATCGTGTCCCGACTCCCCGGTTGTGACCTCGTGGAGGCGGCCCGCCTAGGTCACGAGTCCATCGCCGATGAACTGGCGCTGCCCGATCAGAAGCGGGCGTGTTCCGAGGTGGCCGCCGATGCGCTGCATAACGCCCTCGAGGATTGGGTGCGAGGGCGGGCATCGCTGTCTGGCCCGGCGGCGCCACTGTCTCGTCCGGGTCTGAGCAGACCGAAGACGGTGCTGGTGGCTATGAGTGGCGGGGTCGACAGCTCGGTCGCAGCGCTGTTGCTGAGGAGAGAAGGCCTGCAGCCGGTCGGTGTCACCTTCCGACTGTGGAGCGACCCGAGCTGTTCCGTCGGTGCGGGATGCTGTAGTCCCGAGACCGTGCTGCGCGCCCGACGCGTGGCTCACGCACTGGGTATGCCGCACGTGACCGTCGATCTCACCGACGATTTCCACCGCACGGTGGTGGATGACTTCGTCAAGGAATATGCGGCCGCCCGCACTCCCAATCCGTGCGTGGCCTGTAACTACATGCTCCGTTTCTCGGCCCTCGTCGAGCTTTCCGACCGGCTCGGCATCGACAGGGTGGCCACCGGCCACTACGCTCTGCTCCTCGGGACGCCACGGCGTCTGCATCGGGCGGCCGACCCGGCGAAAGACCAAGCGTACGTCTTGGCCAGGGTCGCCCCGGAACTCCTGGAGCGGGTCGAGTTCCCGTTGGGCGCATTCTCGAAGCCCGAAGTAAGGCAGCTGGCCAAGGCTGCCGGCCTCGAAGTCCACGATGCAGAAGAGAGTCAGGAGATCTGTTTCATCCCCGATGACGACTACCGGCGGTTCCTCAGCGAACGGCTGGGGGTGGCGCGCGGTCCGATCATCGATCGGGAGGGCAGACATTTGGGCACGCACGAGGGGGCCTACCGCTTCACGATCGGCCAGCGCAAAGGTCTGGGGCTGGCGATGGGCGACCCCGTGTACGTGTCCGACATCCGTGCCGGCGGCGTGGTAGTGGTCGGGCCGAGGGAAGACCTCCTTGTGGATGAGGTCGTACTCCGCGACGTGGTGTGGCAATCGGCGGTTGAGGATGAAGAGGACCTCACCGCCCAGTTGCGCTCCAGCGGACTCACGGTCCCGGCCCACTTGGAACACACCGCTTCGGGGCTCATCCTCCGACTGAAGTCCGCGGTCGTCGGGGTAGCGAGGGGACAGACGGGAGTGGTGTTCGAGGGAGATCGGGTCGTCCTCGCCGGAGTCATCCATAGGACGGCGCGCGCGGGAGCACCACAAACCTCAGGTACAGGCTGAAGCTGCCTCAAGGCCGGGCTCCCTGGGCCTCTCCTGGGTCTCTGCCCGCAAAGCCGGCCCGCACGAGGCCTTAAGCCCCAAGGCTGGACTCTAGGGCCCTTTGCCCGCAAGGCTGGGCTCCACGAGGCCTATGCTATAGTTGTAATCGTGCAGAACGCGGGTATGGTGACCGTCACGTGGAACAGTGGTGCGGAGAAGGGAGCGTCAATGGAGTGGGATGCGGCAGCGTTCATGAAGATCGCCATCGGCCTTTTCTTCCTCGCGTTCGCCGTCGGTCTCACATACGCGCTCGTGCGCTTGGCCGCCGTGTTCAAAGAGATCGCCGCGATGTTGGGGGACATGACGAAAGAATTCGTTCCCATACTGTCTCGGCTGCAGACGACGGTGGACGAAGTCAACTCTGAACTGGGCAAGATCGACGAGATCACCGGGTCTGTGGTGCACGTGACCGGGGCGATACAGAACACCACGTCTGCCGTACAGAGCGCGATATCGTCGCCGGTGAAGAAGATGGCCGGCGTATCGGCGGGTGTGAGCGAAGCGGTGTCATCCTTCATAGCCGGTCGTCGAAAGGAACAGTGATGGGTAGATTCACTTTCGGGCTCACCCTCGGCGTTGCCGCCACAATAGGCACCGCGGCCGCCTTGGCTCACAAGATCTCTCGGGAGACGGGCAAGAGCTTCACCGAGGCTCTGAACGAAGTGCCGGCTGAGGCCGAGCGCTATGCGGAAGAGGTCTTGGCCCGCGGCAGGGAGGCCTACGATGCCGGCCGCACCGCAGCCGCGCAGAAGCAGGCCGAGATCGAGAAGCGCCTCGGCGAGCAAGCCTGAGCCCACGGGGTCAGACCCTTCGGCCGTATGGGCGTGACCACTCACACAGTCTCCCTGACCATCCCGCACGACGCGGATCTACTGCCTCTCTTCAGCATGATCCTCGGGGGTATCGCTCTGCGCCGGAATCTGTCGTTCGAGGCTCTTGACGATCTACAACTCGCCGTTGACAGCGTCCTGATCGACGAGAAGCCTGGGGGGGGAGAGATCTCAATGTCCGTGGAACTGCGAGACGAAGGGCTGGACATACGCTTGAGCCCGCTCACTCAGCAGGACTTGCGCGACACGCTCGTTCAGGGGGCGGTGCCGGCGGGAGCCGCCGACAGATGCCTGGATGTCTGCATGATCCTCCGCTCGTTGGTCGACGACTACACTGTGCGCGACTTCGAAGATGGATCATATGCAGTCGTGCTGCGAAAGCTGACCGGCTAATCGAATGACCGAAGCCGGGTCCGTCAAGCATAACGCCCGCACCGCGCTCTTCTCGGAGCCCATCAACACGGTCCCCGAGAAAGAACTGCTGCGACGTGTCCACCGCGAGACCGACACGGCGGCGCGAGACGAACTCATCACGCGCTACCTACCCTTGGTCAGAAGCCTCGCTCGTCGCTTCGCCTCCAGGGGGCAGCCGGTAGAAGACCTCATCCAAGTGGGGTCTATCGGGCTGATCAAGGCCATCGACCGGTTCGACATCGACCGCGGCGTAGAGCTGTCGACGTACGCCACTCCCACCATCCTCGGAGAGATAAAGCGATACTTCCGGGACAAAGGCTGGGCGGTCAAGGTGCCCAGGGCTCTACAAGACCTCAATATCCGCCTGAACAAGGTCATGGAGCAGTTGACGGTGGAGCTGAACCGCTCACCCACCATCGCTGAATTGGCCGTGGCCTGCGAGGTGACAGAGGAGGAAGTGCTCGAGGCACTTGAGAGCGGACGCGCATACAACTCACTTTCACTGTTCTCCAGTGGGGCGTCCGACGACGAGGATTCACTCGAACTGCTCGACTACCTGGGGCGAGAAGAACCGGAGTACGAGCTGGTCGAGCAGCGACGCTACCTGGCGCCGGTCATGAGCCAACTCGACGAACGGGAGCGTCTCATACTGCATCTCCGCTTCTTCGAGGGGATGACTCAGACCCAGATCGCCGCCCGCGTGGGGATATCCCAGATGCATGTCTCCCGCCTGATCCGCAAGTCGATAGACATGCTTCGTCAGATGATGAGGGACCAGGGCGAGAGCGGATCGCCCACGAATTAGCAGTAGACCGGGGCCGATGGGGCTCCGAAGCACCTTACCGGGAAGAGGTCGTGCGTGAAGACAGTCGATCTTCGAAAACTGTTCTTGGATTACTTCGTGGAGAACGGGCACTTGCTGATGCCCAGCGCTTCGCTCGTGCCGTACCGGGATCCGTCGGTGCTGCTCACCACGGCCGGTATGCAGCCGTTCAAACCGTTCTTCTTGGGCATGGCCGAACCCCCGGCAACCCGCATGACGAGCGTACAGAAGTGTTTCAGGACCACCGACATCGATCGCGTCGGCTTCACGGCCCGCCATTGCACCTTCTTCGAGATGCTCGGCAACTTCTCGGTGGGGGACTACTTCAAGGAGGGGGCCATACGGTTCGGGTACGAGCTCTCCACCCAGCGACTCGGGCTCGACCCGGACAAGATCTGGGTCTCGGTGTTCGAAGGTGATGCACAGGTCGAGCCCGACGAAGAGGCCATGGGCCACTGGGAGCAGATGGGCGTCCCGCGCGAACGCATGGTGGCTCTTCCGCGCAGCGAGAACTTCTGGGGCCCGCCCGGACCCACCGGGCCCTGCGGGCCGTGCTCCGAACTCTACTACGACCGCGGAGAGGACAAGGGGTGCGGTGATCCCGACTGCAAACCGGGTTGCGATTGCGACAGGTTCCTCGAGTATTGGAACCTCGTGTTCATGCAGTACAACATGGACGAACATGGTCGGCTCACCCCGCTGCCATCGAAGAACATCGACACGGGCATGGGTCTCGAGCGCATAGCGGCGCTCATGCAGGGCGTTGATTCAGTGTTCCAGACCGACTCCTTCTATCCCCTCATAGAACTGGGAGAGGAGATCTCCGGACTCAAGTACGGAGAGTCCGACAGGGCCGACACCGCCCTCCGGGTGCTAGCAGACCACGCCCGCTCCATGTCGTTCCTGATCGCCGACGGCGTTCTGCCGGGCAACGAAGGTAGGGGATACGTGCTGCGGCGGGTCATCCGCCGGGCGGCTCGATTCAGCCGTGACGTGGAGATGAAGCCCCCCTTCTTGGGACGGTTCGCCGAGCGGAACATCGATCTTCTCGGCGACGCTTACCCGGAACTGCACGAACGGCGGGAGACGATCTTGCGGATCGTCAATTCGGAAGAAGAGCGCTTCAACCGAACGCTCGACCAGGGGCTCGTCCTCTTGGACGAGGAGATCAAACGGGCTCAGGAAGCCGGTGCCGCGGTCTTCCCCGGTAAGGCGGCTTTCGCCCTGCATGACACCTACGGCTTCCCGGTCGAGGTCACTCGGGAGATCGTCGAAGAGAGAGGTCTTTCGCTCGACACGCAGGGCTTCGACACCGCCATGGAGGAGCAGAGGGCTCGGGCGCGCGCCACCGGCAAGGACCATGACTCGTTGCAGGAGGCAGCCATCCGCTTGGCCCGTGAGTCAGAGCATCCCACTGAGTTCGTGGGGTATTCGCAGGACGAGGTCTTCACAGTCATCGACGGGCTGGAGGAGGCCGAGGACGGCTATGTTGTCCTCACCCTTCGCGAGAGCCCTTTCTACGCGGAAGGTGGGGGTCAGGCGGCAGACATAGGCTGGGTCGAGACCGACACCGGCCGTGCCGAGGTGCGGGATGTGCAACACCACGGCGCGGTCCAGGTGATCGTGGGACGTCTGTTGGACGGCACGCTCCAGGTAGGTGACAGAGCCAAGGCGGTCATATCCTCGGCGCATCGTCACTCCGTGGCCGCCAACCACACAGGTACACACCTTCTCCACTATGCCCTCCGTGCCACCCTGGGCAAGGACGTGACGCAGGCCGGATCCTCCGTGCGGGCCGACAAGTTCCGCTTCGACTTCGCCTACCATGAGCCCTTGGGTCCCGTCCGCCTTGCCGAGGTGGAGGAGATCGTGAACCGCAAGATCGTCGAGAACCATCCGGTGCGGACCTTCACCACGAGTATCGAACACGCGCGGGACCTGGGCGCGACCGCGTTGTTCGGGGAGAAATACGAGGATTTCGTGCGGGTGGTGGAGGTCGACGACTTCAGCCGCGAACTCTGCGGGGGCACCCACGTGGCGGCCACCAGTGAGATCGGCATCTTCAAGATCCTCTCCGAAGGGAGCGTGGGCGCCAACGTCCGCCGCATAGAGGCCGTGACCGGTCGCCGGGCGGTCGAGTACTACCGCGCCCGGGATGAAGCGGTATCCACCGCCGCCCGACTGTTGGCCGTCCAAGAAGACGCCCTGCTTCCGGCCGTGCAGCGACTGCAGGACCAGGTGACCAGGCTCAAAGGGGAGGTCGCCGGCCTCCTCGCTGGGAAATCCTCTGACCTCGCGTCGACGGTGTTGGAGAGCGCAGTCGCGGCCGGCGACGTCAACGTCGCTGTCACGCAGGTCGATGTCAGAGACAACGATCACCTGCTTGCCCTGCTCGACCAGGTCCGCGACCGACTCGCCCCAGCGGTCGTCCTTCTCGCCGGTGTTTCGGACGGCAAGGTGCTGGCTGCCGCCGCGGTCACCAAGGGCGTCGACGGTGCGAATGCCGGAGACCTCATCAAGGACCTGGCCAACGAGATCGGCGGCGGGGGCGGCGGGAACGCCACTCTGGGTCGCGGCGGCGGCGGCGACCCGGCCCGACTGGCCGAAGGGCTGCAGTCGGTGCGCTCGCGTCTTCTCGCGAGTCTGAGCGCCTGAACCATGCGATTCCTGGGCGTCGACGTGGGGGGGTCGCGCACGGGAATGGCACTGTCCGATCCACTCGGCATCAGCTGTCGCCCGCTTGACGTCCTGCACCAGAAGGACCCCGAAGCAGTCGTGGCGGCGGTCTTGGCGGCGGCAGAGCGCGAGCAGGCAGGCACGATAGTGGTGGGCCTGCCTCGACCACTCTCGGGAGGTTCGAACGCGCAACTCCGCAGCGTCGAGGCCTTCGTCGAACGGTTGGCCGCACTCTCTCCTCTCCCGGTAACCACATGGGACGAGCGTTTCACCTCGAAACTTGCGCGGGGCAGCCGGCCCAAAGGCGAGCCCATCGATTCGGTGGCCGCCTGCCACATGTTGCAGGGTTATTTGGATCACTGCTCTACCGCCGGTCAAAAGGACTAGTCGTGGCTGGATCGTTCCGCCTCACGCGCCGCGGGCGGCGCATCTTCGTCGCCGCCGGGTTCCTCCTCCTGGTGGTCGCGGGTTTCGCGGTCGTGTCCTCGTCTGACGTCTGGAAGAGAAGGACCGGGGGCACAGTCGCGCCGGCGGCGGGCGAGACCCGTAAGGTGGTCATCCCTCCCGGATTCAGCGCTCAGGACGTCGCGAAGATCCTCGAGCGGGAAGGCATCATCGGGTCTGCTACCACCTTCCTGGTCCAAGTGCGGCTGGAAGATGCCGGGGGGAGCATCAAACCCGGCACGTACGTGTTCACCACCGGCCAGGACAACAAATCCGTGATAGCCGCGCTGCTGAAGGGCCCTCCTCGCAACACCTACAAGCTCACGATCCCAGAAGGCTTATCGGTGGATCAGGTGGCCGAGCGACTGCGGAGCGAACGGAGGCTCGACGCCGACACATATCTGGAGTCGGCAGAAAGGCCGGAGTCATTCACACTCTCCACGCTCGGGGGAAAGACCCTCGACGTGAAGTCGCTGGAAGGATTGCTCTTTCCGAACACGTATCTCTTGGAAGAGGATACGACGACGGAGACACTCATGCAGATGCAGTTGGACGCGTTCTTCGATGAGACGGCGGACCTACCCTGGGCCGCGGCTGAAGCCCTTGGCGTCACTCCCTATCAGGTCGTGATCGTTGCGTCCATGATCGAGAAAGAAGCCCGCGTACCCGAAGAACGCGACAAGGTATCGGCGGTCATCTACAACCGTCTGAAGAAGGACATGGCACTGGGGATCGACGCGACCACCCGTTACGCGTTGAAGAAATGGACGGAGCCGCTCACAAAGAGCGACCTCGAGGTGGATTCCCCCTACAACACGCGCAAGGTCAAGGGACTGCCGCCTGGTCCGATAGCCAGTCCGGGCCTCGAGGCCATGCGCTCCGCCCTACAACCAGCGGCGGTTGACTTCCTCTACTACGTTCTCGTGGACGCAGAGGGCCACCACTTCTTCACGGCCTCGTATGACGAGTTCCTTCAGGCGAAGGAGAACGCGCCGGCTCCCTGATGTTTGTGCCGGCCTCTGATCGACGGTGGTCAATCACCAACGAAAGACCGGGGACCGACGTCCTATCCGCATGCTAGCGTAGCCCCTGGGCCCAAGAAGAAAGGACCATGCGCGTGGACGAAGAGAGGGGCACGGTCATCGGAGCGGCTACCAAGCTGATCGGCCTGCTCGGCCATCCCGTCAGCCACTCCCGGTCGCCCGCCATGCACAACGCTGCGTTCGTCTCCCAAGGACTCGACTTCGTCTATCTCGCCTTCGACGTACTCGCCGAGGATCTCACCGCAGCGGTGGCGGGGCTGCGGGCGCTCGGGGCCGTAGGGGCGAATGTGACCGTTCCCCACAAGGAGCGGGTGATCTCTCTCCTCGACGATGTCGAGCCCCTCGCCGAGCGCATCGGTGCCGTGAACACCATCGTGAACCGCGGCGGTCGGCTCATCGGACACAATACCGATGTCCATGGATTCCTGTCGGCGCTCGAGAGCGGCTGGGGGAGAGGGCCCGCCGGGGCCAGGTGTCTCGTCATCGGGGCAGGCGGCGCGGCGCGGGCGGTCATCGCCGGTCTCTCTTCAGGCGGTGCGGCGGAGATATGGCTCTACAACCGCACCGCCGCGCGGGCGGGCGATCTATGCCGGGAGGCCTCCACGTGGAGCGCGGTCCCCACGCGCGTCCTCAGCGAGAGCGACCTTCTGTCTTTCGGGCCCCGAGCCGACCTGATAGTCAACGCGACCTCCGTCGGCCTTGACGAGAAGGTCAAGGGAACCCCGGTTCCTGTCGATATCTTCCGTGGCGGACAGACGGTCATGGATATCGTGTGCTCGACGCGCACGACTCCGCTCCTGGCCGCCGCGGACATACGAGGAGCTGTCGCACTGGATGGGTACGAGATGCTGGTGCAACAGGCCGCCCGTTCGTACGAATTGTGGACTGGGAGGACGGCACCCGTGCAATTGATGAGATCGAAGGCTCGAGGCCACTGATGCAACTTCCGCGAGAAGAGTTACCTCAACGGCGGCTCGGCAAGAAACGCACCGGCGAGATCCTGATCGAGATGGAGTTCATCACACCGCAGCAGCTCGACCAAGCCTTGGCCGAGCAGAAGACCTCGCGGCTCCGCATCGGCGAGATCCTGATCGAGCACGGCTGGCTCACGGCCGGACAACTCAGCGTGGCTTTGGCCGAACGCTTAGGGGTCAGGCACCTTGACCTGGGAGCCATGACCGTCGACGCCTCCGCGGCCAACCTGGTGTCTGAGAAAGACGCGCGGCGCTACGCAGCCATCCCGGTCTCCTACCTTGACGACCACACCCTGCTGGTGGCGATGGTCGATCCGGCGAACATCTTCGCCGTCGATGACCTGCGTATGCTCACCGGCTGCGACATCGAGCCCGCCATAGCCACCGAAGAGGACATCTTCACCCAGATCTCAAAACTCCGCAGGCTCGGCGACAGCGTGGGGGAGAACCTCGACGACCAAGTGCCCACCGGCGAGCTGTCGGCCAACGAGGTCCGCGATATCCGCGAGCAGATGGACGAAGCTCCCATCGTCAAACTCGTCAACAGCGTCATGGCGCAGGCGGCGGACGACGGTGCCTCCGACATACACTTCGAGCCCCAGGCCAAGGAGATGGTGGTGCGCTTCCGTAACGACGGCGTGCTCCACGAGGTGATGTCGATCCCGCGCAGGATGCAGGCCGGCGTACTGTCTCGAGTCAAGATCATGGCCGACCTGGACATCGCCGAACGGAGGGTGCCCCAGGACGGTCGTATCGGGCTCATGGTGGGGAACAAGCCCATCGACATGAGGGTGGCGTCGCTCCCCACGGTCTACGGAGAGAAGATAGTCATCCGCCTGCTGGATAGGTCTAACGTGATGCTCAGACTGGAAGATCTGGGTTTCGCGCCCAAGAGTCTGGCCCGCTACGAGAAGTCCTTTACAAAGCCTTACGGAGCCATCCTGGTCACCGGCCCGACGGGTTCCGGCAAGTCCACCACGCTGTACGCCACGCTCAATATCCTGAACACGCCCGAGAAGAACATCATTACCGTGGAAGATCCGGTCGAGTATCGCCTGGCCGGCATCAACCAGGTGCAAACCAACATCAAGGCCGGACTCACCTTCTCCTCTGGACTCAAATCCATACTCCGCTGCGATCCCGACATCGTGATGATCGGGGAGATCCGGGATAGAGAAACGGCGATGATCGCCGTCGAGTCGGCGCTCACGGGCCACCTGGTGCTCTCCACGCTCCACACCAACAACGCGCCGGGCGCCCTGTCTCGCCTCACGGAGATGGGAGTCGAGCCTTTCTTGACCGCCTCCGCGGTGGACTGCGTCCTTGCCCAACGCCTGGCTCGGAAGCTCTGCGACACGTGTAGGGAGGAGTATCAGCCCACTCAAGAGATGCTCCGGCGCAACGATTTCCCCCCTGAAGCCGTTGAAGATTGGGAGAACGTGAAGCTGTACAAGCCTATCGGCTGCGCCCGCTGCAATGGCACCGGATACAAGGGCCGCGTGGGCATCTATGAGGTCATGTTGGTGACAGAAGCTATCGAACGGCTAACGGTCGAGCGCAAGAGTGCCGATGAGATTAGTCGAGTGGCGCAGGCAGAGGGCATGAAGAATCTGCGGGAAGACGGAATAGAGAAGGTCCTGCAGGGCCGCACCACGATCGAAGAGATCGCCCGGGTCATCGTGTGACGGGGAGGACGCAGTGGATCTGATAGAAATCTTAAAGGAAGTCCTGGATCGTGGAGCCTCGGACCTCCACCTCTCCGTGGGTGTTCCGCCAACGCTCAGAGTGAGCGGAAGGCTCGAGGCGATGGATTATCCCGTCATCACCGCGAACGACAGCCGCGATCTGGTGTACAGCGTGCTCACCCAAGACCAGCGTCAGCGGCTCGAGACCGATTGGGAACTCGATTTCTCCTACTCCGTGCCGGGGCGCGCCCGATTCCGTGTCAATGCCTACTTCCAGCGCGACAGCTTGGGGGCCGCCTTCCGGCTCATCCCCATCGACATACGGTCCGTCGAAGAGCTCGGCCTGCCCAAGGTGCTCCACGAGTTGGCGGCAAAACCGCGTGGTTTCGTGCTCGTCACCGGGCCAACAGGCTCCGGCAAGTCCACTACGCTCGCCGCCATGGTCGACGAGATCAACCGCACCCGGTGCGAACACATCATGACCATCGAGGACCCCATCGAGTTCCTGCACCGGCACCAGTCCTGCGTGGTCAACCAGCGCGAAGTGGGAAGCGACACCAAATCCTTCAACAGGGCGCTCAAGTCCGTCCTGCGCCAGGACCCCGATATCATCCTGGTGGGCGAACTCAGGGATCTCGAGACCATCCAGACGGCGCTCACGGCGGCCGAGACCGGTCACCTCGTCCTCGCCACCCTGCACACGCAAGACGCGCCGCAGACCATCGACCGCCTCATAGACGTCTTTCCACCGCACCAACAAGACCAGATACGCGTTCAGATCGCCTCTACCATCCAGGGCATCGTGTCGCAGCAGTTGCTTCCCACCAGAGACGGGCGCGGTCGCTGCGTCGCCTGCGAGGTGTTGGTGCCCACGCCGGCGGTGCGCAATCTCATCAGAGAAGGCAAGACGCACCAGATCTACACCGTCATGCAGACGGGCACGAAATTCGGCATGCAGACGATGGACGCCGCCTTGGCAGATCTCGTTCGTCGCAGGCTCATCACCAGGGAACTGGCCGAGCGACAGTCTTCGAATCCTGAAGATCTGACTCGACTGATGATGACCGGAGCGGCGTAGATGGGAGCACAGCTGATGTCCAGCAGAGAACTCCAACCAGGGAGGCCGCGGTGAGCACCTATTCCTATACCGCCAAGCCGTCCGCCGGCGCGCAGACGCGGGGCAAGATCCAAGGGGACTCCAAAGCGGCCGTCGCCGCCGAGTTACGCCGGCGCGGGCTCACGGTGCTGAGTGTCGAAGAGCAGAAGGGTCTTCCTGACCTTTCTGAGCTCATGGAAGGATTCACCCGCATCAAGCTCCACGACAAGGTGATCTTCTCCCGCCAGTTCGCTACCATGATCAAGGCGGGCCTCGCCCTACTGCGCGCCCTCTACATTCTTGAGGCGCAGACAGAGAATCCCCGTTTCAGAAAGATCCTGAGCGAGGTGAGGCAGGACGTAGAAGCGGGGTCACCACTCTCAGACGCTCTCGAGAGGCACCCCGTGGCCTTCGACCGGCTCTACGTGAGCATGGTCCGGGCCGGAGAGGTGGGCGGCGTGCTCGACGTGACGCTCGAGCGGCTCGCCACGCAGTTGGAGAAAGACGACAGCCTGCGGCGCTCGGTCAAGTCGGCGATGACCTATCCGATCATGATCGGGGTGTTCGCCATCCTCGTGCTCTTCGCCCTGATCATCTTCGTGATCCCGGTCTTCGGGGCGATGTACAACGACCTCGGGGGCCAGTTGCCCCTGCTCACGCGCATCATGGTCTCGCTCAGCGACTTCTTGCGTTCGTTCTGGTTCGTGGTCTTCCCGGCGATGTTCCTGGCTATCTACGGGCTCAAGCGACTCAAGGCCACCAAGACCGGTCGCGAGACCTGGGACAAGACGAAACTCCGCCTGCCCATGAAACTCGGGCCTATCGTCCAGAAGATCGCCGTGGCGCGCTTCAGCCGCACCCTGGCCACTCTGGTGAGCTCCGGCGTGCCCATTCTGCAGGCTATCGAGATAACCGGCCGTACCTCAGGCAACACGGTCATCGAACACGCGATGGAAGGCGTGAAGGAGAATATCAAGAGCGGCGACTCTATCGCCCGGCCGCTCGAGAAGGTCTCCGTGTTCCCACCCATGGTCACCCAGATGATAGCCATCGGGGAGGAGACCGGGGCCCTTGACACGATGCTCCACAAGATCGCCGATTTCTACGAAGATGAGGTGGATTCAGCCATCAAGTCGCTGACCTCGATCCTCGAGCCCATCATGATGATCTTCATCGGCGGCATAGTGGGTCTGGTGGTCATCTCCATGTACCTGCCCATCTTCAACCTCTTCCAGCTGGTGCAGTGAGCACTGCCGCACCCGTGGCGGCGCAGCTGGACGCACGCCCGCCGGCCGGCGGCGCTCGCGCGAGGCTCAGGTCGCTGGCCGGAGGCAATGGTCTTACCATTGAGAACGCTGAGACTCCGATGGAGGGGAATCACGCCGCGGGGACCAACGAAGAACTGGTGGAGAGATACCAGAAGGGCGACCTCCGCGCCCTCGACCTCCTGCTGGAGGTCAACCAGGGGCTCTTGCACCACACATTGAAGCGCTTCTCGTGGACCACGGAACCCTATGAGGACCTGTTCCAACTGGCACGTATCGGCCTCATGAAGGCCGCTCAGCGCTTTGAGACGAGTCGCGGGCATGCCTTCAGCACCTACGCCGTGGCCATCGTCGACGGCGAAGTGCGCCACCATCTCCGTGACGCGCTTCTCCTTCGGCAACCGCGCTGGGCGCATGCGCTCTACACTCGGATCCAGGAGGCCCAATCCGCCTTCTTTCAAGAGCATCACCGTTCGGCCTCGATCGCTGAACTGGCCGAAAAAGTGAACATCCAGGCCGAAGGTGTCCTTGAGATCATCCGAGTCTACGGGGCGACGAATCTGCATTCGCTCGACGAACCGCTCAACGGGTCGTCCGACGACGCGGTCGACAAGTCTCTGGTGAAGGCCATCCGGGCGCAGAACTTCTCGTTACCCGTCGAGGACCGCATCCTGCTGTACGACGCGCTGCGAGTTCTCTCTGATCTGCAGAAGAAGATCATTTGTCTGGTCTTCTTCGGGGACCTCACTCAGCAGCAGGTGGCCGATGAGATGGGCTTGACCCAACGCACAGTGTCGCGTGAACAGGTCAAAGCCCTCGATCGGCTCAAGACCATACTGCACAAGAAGCTCTTCTAAGCGAGATACAGCAGGTCGGCTTGATTCAGCCTCCCTTCTGCACGCTTCGTGCTACGCACGATAATGTATGTTATGTAAAGTCCGATAAGGATGATTCACCCAAGGACCGCTCTGCTCCGCCCGCAGGCGTCGATTTCCGCCCACCCCCCAGCTCTACAGGATAGGGCTTGGCAACGAGCCTTCGAGCTAGTAAAGTCACACCAAGCGTCGAAAGGAGGTGGTCCCCATAGACAGTTTGCGTTGCGGACGTGACGGCTTCAGGACCGGAGGTGGCACCCGCCGCTAGCCGTCGTCCTAACGACCGAACGCTGTCGACGGCGCCTTCGGGAGCCGATGCGTCCGAAATCTGCGGCAGGCCGCCCCCTTGTGGGCGGCCTTCCGTTTTTCTATCGGTTCTTACTATGAGTAGGTGATCAGGCTGAAGACGTCGTAGCCCGCCAACTTCTTGCGACCCTCGAGGAAGCCGAGCTCGATGATGAAAGCCAGACCTACCACGACCCCACCGGCGCGCTCCACCAGATCTATCTTGGCTCTGGCAGTACCCCCCGTCGCTAACAGATCGTCGTGGATTATGATCCTCTCCCCAGGCATTATGGCGTCGGCGTGCATCTCGAGGGTGTCCACCCCGTACTCAAGCGCGTATTCGGCCGAGGCAACGCGCCACGGGAGTTTTCCGGGCTTCCGAGCCGGCACGAAACCGGCTCCGATGGAGTACGCAAGCGCGGCTCCCAGGATGAACCCGCGTGCCTCGGCCCCGAGGACAATGTCGGGGTGTTTGGGGGCGCTGAACTCCGCCAGCCGATCGACTGTGTATCGGAGAGCCTGCGGATTCTGAAGCAGGGGCATTATGTCCTTGAACAGGATGCCCTGTTTCGGGAAGTCAGGGACGTCACGTATGAAGGTCTTCAGATCCATCGATCTCCTTGGCGGCAGGCGAGGCCTCGATCAGACGAGGCGGCTGAGTTCCTTGTAGAGCAACAAGTCGAGGAGGCGGGCCATCAGCGACCCCAGATCCGCGAGCAGGTGCTCGCCCTCCTGGCGGCGTTCCGGATGCGCCGAGCGCAGAGCAGGTGCCGCTACTTGTGCCAGCATGGCCGATACCCGCTCGGCGGCTGAGCGCAGCAGACGAAGGTTGCGCGGCTCGACCCCGTGTTTCGCCAAGAGATCGCAGATCCTCACGACCTCCAGGTCGGTATCGCTCAAAACGGGGTCCCCGGCACGGTCTCGCTGCTCGAAGAGGTGGAAGTCTCCGAGAGACCGCAGGAACTCTTCCGAGACCCCGGTGATCTCCAGCGACTCCCGCCACGTGTGCGTGCTCTCGTCCTTCGGAAGACCTTTCCGGGCTTCGAACGGACCGGATGGGGCCAACGCTCGGCCGATCGCAGAGGCCGTGCCCCGATCGATGCGTTCCTTGATCACGTCCAGCGGCAGGAACTCATCGCGTTGCAGAGTCAGGATGGTGCGAAGGGCCCGGATCCCGGTGGGACTGAATTTCCTGTAACCCCCGGCCGTGCGATCCGGTTTGAGAAGACCTCTATCCTCAAGGTACCTGACCTTGCTGATAGTCAGGTCTGGGAACTCCCCCCGCAAGGTGTCGACCACCTGGCCGATGGTGAGCAGATCGCCGTCTTTCCCGCCTTCTCCGAGGGACTGTCTGCCCTCCAGGCTTCCGGAACGGCCAGACCCGGCGGTGTCTGCGCTCACGACTCCGAGGGCTCCAAGTAGGCGAACTTGAACTTGCCTATCTGGACCTCGTCCCCATCGCTGAGGTGCTGGCGCTCCACCCTCCCGCGATTCACGTAAGTGCCATTGAGACTGTTGAGGTCTTCGACCGCGAATCCGGTGGCGTCGTGGACGATTCGCGCGTGGTGACGCGACACGGTCACGTCGTCCAAGAACAGGTGACTGTCGGGACTGCGGCCGATGGTGAGAAGATCATCCTCGAGGAGAATCTGCTCGCCCTCTCTCCCCCCTCCCGCCATGATCAAGAGCAAAGGCGCCTGACCGACCGTGGATCCGGCACGGGAGACGGCGCCGGCCTCGTCGGTAGCGGTGGGAGCGTAGGTGACCGTGGTCTCCGAAAGGTCGCGCAACACCAAGCGGCCACCGCACCTACTGCAGAAGTTGGCGTCTTCCGCGTTCTGCGTGCCGCACTTGGGGCAGACGATCACTCCACACCCTCATCACCGTGGGTTATCTGGCGACGATAGTCGTGGAACTCCGCGGCGATACGATCCTCTATCTCGCGAAGATTATCGGGGTTCTCAAGGAGGCGTGCCCGATCTTCCTCCGTCGTGTGGTTCACGACGTAGGGATCGGCCATGAGGTCGTCGAAGGAACGACCTTTGTGGAGTTCGGTTACGACGTAGCGCATGACCCGCTCCTCGCGGGCACCGACCGAAAGGTCGTGGAATAGTTCCTGAACCCCGGCAACGATGCGCTCGATCCTATCGCCCATCGGGACCTCCGTTCAGATTTCTTCCTCAGCGAGACCCCGGGAACTGAGAATGGCGCTCAGTTTGTCCACGTCTCCCTCTTCGAAGAGACTCCCCCCCGCGCTGTGCTTGTCGCGCAGACGACGCACCATCTCCGCACGAAGAAGATCGAGTTTCGCGTGAATGATGCGACGAGTCTTCGATACGGCGCGCTCTTCTTCAGTCAGAGCCTCCGCCGTGCGCTTGATCTCGTCATCGCTGAGGTTCTGGATCTCCAGAAGCAGTTCGAAAGAAGTCGTATCGTGTTCTTCCATGGCTTCAGTATACTCCCAAGCTCAGAAACCTTCAACGTCAACTAGAGGTATGGAGTTAGCCACCGGTAGCTCGTCATGGCCTGAACCACCCACTGATGGAGAAGCGGACCCGATGCGCCCGCTTCTCCGAGTATCCGGCCCTTCCGCCGCTGACGAAGAGCTATTCCTCCTGCTCGGCCAGCATCTCCTCGTAATCCTCCGCCGACATGAGATCGTCGGCTTCACCCGGGTCGCTGAGCTTCACCTTGATTAGCCATCCGTCTTCGTAGGGGCTCTCGTTGATGAGCTCGGGAGCGTCCACAACCTCATCGTTCGCCTCTATGACTGTTCCACTCACAGGGGCGTACACGTCGGAAACAGCCTTGACCGATTCGATCTCGGCGTAGGAAGTACCAGCGGAGACTTCGGCACCGACCTCGGGGAGCTCGATGTAGACGATGTCACCGAGGGACTCCTGGGCGTAATCTGTCACTCCGAGAGTCGCGACGTCTCCCTCGATGCGCGCCCAGTCGTGCTCCTTGTGGTACTTCAGATTCTTCGGGTTCACAAGCGCTCCTTTCTCGCCAGGCGTGGCTGGCATTCATCATAGCACAGGCCCCAGGCGCTCCCGCGCGGCCGGGGAATCGCGCCGGATTGTACCAGCGGCCCGCGCGCGTAGCAAAGGGCACGGGGCCTTGTTATACTTCGCCATGCCCCAAGCCGTTCTCAAGCGGCCCTAGCCGTGTCCAAGGAGGTGGTTGTGCCTCGTCGCAGGGGACTCGTGATCAGCAACCGCCAGATGCGGGCCGTGGACGACATCCTGGATAAACTGCGCCAGGTATCGGGGTCTCGCTTCATCGCACTCGTCTCCACCAGCGGGCAACCCATCACCACCTCCGCCGTCGAAGGGCATCCCGACACCTTGACATTGGCGTCGTTGGCGGCCGGATCTTTTGCCGCCACACAACAACTGGCCGAGGTGCTCAACGAGCGGGAGTTCACGCTCCTGTTCCACGAAGGCCGCGAATCGAACCTCCACGTTGCCCAGGTCACCGACCAGGTTCTCCTCGTCATCACCTTCGGACGGGAGACCCAGGTTGGGAAGGTGCGGCTGTACACCAATCGGGCCATAGAGGTGCTGAAGCCCGTCTTCGAACTCATGGATGAAGACGATCAGGCCTCCGTCATAATCGACGACGACTACTCTCTCCTCGCCGACGAGGCCATCGACGACCTGTTCGCGGACATGGAGTAGCAGAGTGCCACTGATCAACTTCGCGGCCCGAGAGATCAACTACAAGATCGTGTACTACGGCTGCGGCCTCTGTGGCAAGACCACCAACATCCAGTACATCCACAAGAAGGTGAATCCCGACGCCCGCGGCAAACTGGTGAGCATCGCCACAGAGGAGGAGCGCACCCTCTACTTCGATTTTCTGCCCTTGTCCCTAGGCACCGTGCGGGGAATGAAGACCAGGTTCCACCTGTACACGGTGCCGGGCCAGTCCTACTACAACGCGTCGCGGCGGCTGGTGCTCCAGGGCGTCGACGGCATGGTCTTCGTCGCGGACAGCCAGATAACCCGTCTCGACGAGAACGTCGAGAGCTATCTCAACTTGTGGGACAACCTGCTCGACCAGGGAGACGACCTCACCAACCTGGGATTCGTGATCCAGCTGAACAAGCGCGATCTCTCAGACATCTTCTCGGCCGACGATATGCGGGACCTCTTGAACCACACGGGCTCGCCCGTGATCGAAGCCTGCGCCCTTAGCGGCATCGGCGTGTTCGAGACCCTGAGGCTTGTGTGCAAGCAGGTCATCGCCAGGACCGGACAGGGCTGACCCGAAGCTCGGACGGAGGCTCAGCCTCCTACACGCACCACGTAGTCCTTCGGCGCGTACACACTCGCGAAGACGTCCTCGAACAGGACCCCGCCTGAGCCTTTGACCACGCGCTTGACCTCCACCGAGCGACCGCTCACACCCGGCTCCATGACGGACGTCGAACCGCGGGGCAGCGTAGGGTCGCGGAGCCTCCGTGGACTCTCTTGAGTGCTCCGAGGCTCCACGAGGTCGTGGAAGGAGGAGGTCTCGTAAGACACCGACCGGTCCCACGCCGGGGCGGCAAGTGACACCGTCACCGACTCCGACGTGGTCGAGACCGAGAGCAGCAGCACGGTATCGGAGTCGTTGCGGAATCTGAAGTCGACGGAGCCGTAGGACACAGTGGCGTCGCGTCCCACCGGGTAGTGGTCGATGTAGAAGGAATGCGGTTGCCTCTCCACCACCGGCAATCCTGCGAAGAAGACGGCGTTGAAGAGCGTCGTGGAGACCTGGCAGATCCCTCCCCCCACCCCCGGGGTCAAGACGCCGTCGCGGATCACGGGGGCTTCATCGAAGCCCGCGGCCCGCGTGCGCGGCCCCGCCACCTTGTTGAAGGAGAACGTCTCTCCCGGACGTATCACGTACCCGTTCAAAAGCTGCGCCACCTGCTGGATGTTCTTGACTCTTGCCAGACTCGCCGGACTGAAGTAGGTGGTGAACGACGCGATCTCTCTTCGCTCTCGCAGTTCTTGGGCGTCGAGCGTTGTCAGTCGCGGACGCACCGTCGTGGTGGGCACGGGCACATATCGGCGCCCCCGCTCGAGCGCCACGCGGGTCATCGAGGCCAGCAGCGCAGGCCATTCTACGAGCGTGCCGTCGGAACTCGGCCTCACCGTGAATCCGCGGCCGTCGTCGCTGGGAACGACCTGTGCGTCGACCGGTGGGTCCTCCAGCGGACGCAGGCGCTCCCCAAGGAGTTCGCGGGCCGCGTCGGTGTCGAACGTGATGGGTTTGCCGGCCCCGATGCCCGAGGGGTCGGGCGCTGCCATGGCCGACAGCTCCTCCGGTGCGATCTCGAACTGGGCGCCTTGGTATCCCAAGGTCAGGGGGTCGGCCAGGGCGGCGCGCGCAACGGCCAAGGCCGACTGGGCGTCTTCCGTGGTCACGGCCGGCACGATCTCGCGTATGGGAGCATCCACTTCTGACTCGCCTTCGGCGATAGCTCGGACGAGTGCCGCTCGGAGCGCCGCCCTATCGAGTATCAGGCCCGGCTCTGCGGCAACCGCCTTGGGGCGCCCCCGCTCCAGGATCAGCCGTGCGTCCTTGACCAGGCGCTCCGCCGAGAGCGCCACCTCGTCCATGGCAGAGGCCAGGCGCACGTCGTCCGCCTCCACGTACAGCGGGAGATCTCTCGCCTGGCCTCGACCGACTATACGATCCCATGCCGCCCGAACCGCGGACGGTTCGGGCGCGGACGGCGCCAGGGCGGCGGCCACGCTCCTCTCGCGCATCTACCGTGAAACCCGCCGCCTCCGGGGACAACATACTGACACTCTCCCCCGCTCTGACGGTCACCGGTCGGCGCAGCGCCGCCGCAGAGGCCGCCGCCACCTTCTCGGTAGCCGCCGCTGCAGAGAGACCGCCGATATCGATGCCACCCACGGTGGTACCTTGGGCGATCGTGCCCGGGCTTTCTGCCGCCGAAAGGAACAGGACAGCGGCAACGGCGACAGCCACCATCGCCACGAGTCCGAATGCCAGGCCGGATCGGCGCATCGGTCAGCCGGCCGCCTTGCCGGCGTCGCGAACGACCTCTTCCAGCATGCCCACGTAATCGGCCAACAGCGCGTCGGAGGCGGCAGAGGTCAGGCCCTCGGCATACACGTGGAACACCGGCTTGCCCGCATCGGGGAGGAACTGCACCCACTCGTCGGAGCCGATCGTCAACTTCACCCCGTCGAGCAGTGATACCTCCTGCTGCTTCAGGTCTTCGACCAACCTGCGCATGACCGCGCCTTTGACGTTCCAGGGGCACGCGACCACGGCGTGCCGCACGGTCACCTCGGGCAGAGCAGCCACCAACTCTGACAGCGTCACGGCGGCCACGGACACCATCTCGAGCGCGAAGATGAAGCTCATGAGCCCGTCGGGCGCGGGCAGGAAGGCGGGCAGTATGAACTTGCCGCCCGCAGTCCCGGCGAAGACCGTATGCGAGCCGGCTCGCTTCGGCCAACAGCGCGCTTTCCGAGGCTTTCGTACGGATGACACTGCCCCCGCAGCCTTCCGCCACCTCCTCGACGCGCCGCGTCATGTGGATCGGCACGGCCAGGTTCCCCGGCCCGTGCATCTCGCAGGCGTGCCTCAGCAGGAGCAACAGCAGAGAGACATCGGACACCATCCGCCCGTTCTCATCGAGGACGGTCACCGACTCACCGGCCGGGTCCAAGATCACTCCGATGTGGGCCTGCATAGCGCACACCAGTCGCCCCACCCTCTCGACCCGTTCCGCCGCAGGCGCGCCTGCCGAGCCGGGTTGCCTGTCGCCGTCATCCAAGATGTTGACAGAGATCACTTCCAGGCGGAGTGCGTCCAGGACGCTGGACGCGATTTGGGTATTGCCTGCGCCTCCTTGGTCGAGCACCACGCGCAACCCCCGCCTGCGGATACGGTCGATGTCGCAGGCATCGAGGAGGGCTCCCAGGTAGGTCTCCAGCAGTCGTGCGGGGAAGACGATGGCGCCCATCTGTTCCGGGGCCACTCGACGATAGTCCTCACGGAAGAAGATGTTCTCGATGCTGCGTTCTCGTTGAGAGGTCATGGGGATCCCCGGGCGCTCCGAGAGCACGATCTCCGCCTCTTCAGGGTTGTCCGTGCTCACACGGATGTGCACCCCTCCCGTCGAGTTCCCCTCCTTCAAGTCGAAGCGGGTGAGCGAACCGGGAGCTACGCGCAGGTCTCTCACGGTCACGCCCGTCGCGTTCAACCCCGCAGTGAGTGCCCTGTTGAGTACGCGGGTGACCGGATGCTGATCTCGGCTGGTAGTGACGACGGAACCTCCGCTCAGGGACGTGCCGTAGGACATACCGAGTCGCATCACCATCTCGGGAGTGATGTCCACGTTGATGAGGCCGCGCACTCCCTCTTTTCCGAACAGTGAACGCTGCCCTCGGGACTCCCAGATGAGGCTGGAGAGCACCGACGCTCCCGCCTCGATGAACTTGGCGGGATAGACCTTGACGTGGTTCCCCACCACCGCCTTCTCACCGACGGAAGCGCCATCCCCCAGGACGGCACCCTCAGCGACGGCCGCGCTCGCACGGATGTCGACCCCGGATCCCACGATCGCCCCCCGCATGCGCACTCCGGGCCCCAGGTAGGAGCCGTCTCCGATCACCGATCCCGCCACCGAAGCCCCGTCCCTGACGACCACGTTGTTCCCAAGGACGGTGTGCGCCCCGATGAACGCGCCGGGGCCACACTGGTGTAGTCTCCGATCAGGACCGGCCCTTGTATGTTGTCGAGGCTCTCGAAATCCGCGCCCCGACCCACCCAGACGTTGCCGCGTAACCTGACCCCGGGCAGGTTCACCTGGACCTTCCCGTCGAGCGCGTCTCTGTTCGCCTGGAGGAATTGAGGGAGACTCCCGATGTCCTGCCAGTAGCCTTCGCAGAGCATGCCGAACAGGGGCTTCCGCTCCTCGAAGAGGCGCGGGAACAGCTGATGGCTGAAGTCGAACGGGGCCGCCGGCGGGATGTGGTCGAGCACTTCCGGTTCGAGCACGTAGATACCGGTGTTGATGGTGTCAGAGAAGACCTGCCCCCACCCCGGCTTCTCCAGGAACCTCTCTATTCGGCCGTGCTCGTCCACGATCACCACGCCGAATTCAAGCGGATTGTCGACACTCTTCAGCGCAATGGTCACCATGGCGTCGCGCTTCCTGTGAAAATCGAGGATCGCGGTGAGATCGAAATCGGTAAGTCCGTCTCCGCTGATAACGAGGAAGGTATCGTCGAGATACGCCTGGGCATTCTTGACGGATCCCGCCGTTCCGAGAGGAGCTTCTTCCACGCTGTAGTCGATGCGCATGCCGAAGGTAGAACCGTCACCGAAGTAGTTCTGTATCAGTTGAGGCATGAACGCCACAGTCATCACCACGTCGTGGATACCGTGGCGCGAAAGTAGCTCCAGGATGTGGAGTGCCGTGGGCTTGTTCACCACCGGCACCATGGGCTTCGGCATGTTGGAAGTCAGAGGACGCAGACGCGTACCCTGGCCACCGGCCATCACGACCGCTCTCATGGTGGAACCTCCTCGGCCTAGGTGTCTGCCCGGCGGATCACTCCGGCCTCGGGTCGACGCAGCTGGCGAAAACCCTTGCTCGTATACAAAGCCGCAGAGGCCAACGACAGGGCTACTCCCGCCCAGAACAGGGGGATGGCGGCCTCGACGCCGATGATGGCGAGAAACAGAGCGGCCATGAGAACCGCGGTGCCGGTCTTCCCGAGCATGCTCACGGGCACGCGGAAGCCTCTGCGGTTCAAGACGTAGCTTCCGGCCATGACGTACGTGTCGCGCACCAAGACGGCCATGAGCGGGACGGTGGGCAGCTGGTTCTTGGCCAGCAGGATGATCAGGGCGCTGCCGATCAGGAGTCTGTCCGCCAGAGGGTCGGCGAAACGCCCGAAATCGGTGACGGTGTCGGTGCGACGCGCTATCTGGCCGTCAAGCCAATCGGTGACCGATGCCACTGCGAAGAGGATCCCTGCCACGAGCGAGCCGTCTCCGCGGTCCCCGGCCAAGAAGTAGATGAAGACCGGTATCAAGAGGAGCCGGAACATGGTCAGCACGTTGGCCAGCGTACACCTCCACTGCCGTCACCGAAACTCGGGACAACGCGGATTTGAAGCGCACCGAGACTGGACGACCCTCAAGCCCACAGAACGAAGTCGGGACGGCCAGATTCGAACTGGCGACCTCCCGGCCCCCAGCCGGATGCGCTACCAGACTGCGCCACGTCCCGACGCAGCGGCCAGTATACCACCCGGAGGCGTGGTCAATGTCGCTCGGTGCGCGGCTCCCGCGACATGAGATCGGCCACGCACTCCTGCACCGACTTCTGCTCGTAGACGACGGCGACGACGTTGCGGGTGATGGGCATGTCTACCCCGAATTCATCTGCCAGCGCGAGGATAGCCGGGGCGGCCGTGAGACCTTCGGCCACCATGCCCATCTCCTGCTCGACCTCGGAGGGCGAGTGCCCGAGGGCGATGAGTTCTCCGGCGAGGCGGTTCCGACTGTGGTGGGAGGTGCACGTGGCCACCAGGTCTCCCAGGCCTGCGAGACCGGCGAACGTGAGCTGCTCGGCGCCCAAGGCCACGCCCAAGCGCGCCATCTCGGCGAGGCCACGCGTGATCAAGGCGGCACGGACGTTGTCGCCGTACCCTATCCCGTCCCCCATCCCTGTGGCCAGAGCGATGACGTTCTTGACGGCGCCGGCAAGTTCCACTCCGACGAGATCGTGGTTGACGTAGGCTCGGAAGTTCTCGTTGGACAGGAGAAGCTGCAATGACTCTGCGTAATCGAGGTCCGAAGACGCGATCACGGTGGCCGTAGGCTGGTCAAGGGACACCTCCTCGGCGTGGTTAGGCCCCGCCAGCACGGCGATCCTCGGCTCGAGGTGACCCCACACGTCTGCCAGCAACACGCTGAATCTGCGCAGGGAGCCCGGCTCCACGCCTTTCGTGAGGCTGAGGACGTTCACGCCCTGAGGCAATCGATCGACCAAGGAGTCGGCCACCGCAGCGTACCCCTTGCTGGGGACCGCCATGACGACGAGATCTACGTCTTCGAGGCTCCCCTCCGTGTAGACTCCGGCGTCCAGGGAAGGAGGCAGCTGCGTATCGCGAAGGTACGAGGGGTTCCTGCCGGTCGCGCGGATGGCCTCGGCCTGTTCCGCACGACGTCCGAGGAGACGGGTGCGTAGGCCCAGAAGAGCGAGGTGGCGCGCCATCGCCGTGCCCCAACTCCCGGAGCCCACGACCGCCACCCTGAGGGTGTCCCCTTCCCTGGGCGCCAGCTCGGGGCTCTCACTCATCGGGGCTCTCACTCATCGGGCTTACTCCTTTCGGCGTCGCGGGCGTCCCGGGCGGGCACTCGGCTGAGACTCCTCCACGAGAGCTTGGAGCGCGGCTCTCGCCCTCTCACGAGCCGCCTGATATTCCCGCGGTGAGCGTACACGACAAAGGAGGCGGCAAGAACCGAGAACACTACGTACGGCAGCGGCTTGCCCGTGCCCACCGACATGGGGATGAGCATCACGGCCGCACACAACGACGCCAACGATACCAGGGAGGTGGTGAACAAGACCACCACGAAGACGCCCACGAGGACCACCGCAGTGACGGGCATCAGCGCGAGCAGGACCCCTGCCCCGGTTGCCACGCCTTTGCCGCCCCTCCCCCGCAGGAAGATGGACCAGTTGTGTCCGGCCATGGCCGCGAGGCCCACGAAGATGGTGGCTGTCGGTCCCACCAGGGACTGGGCGATCATAGCCGGAATGAATCCCTTAACTACATCTACGAAGAGCACCGCCAGCCCGAGTCTGACTCCCAGCACCCGGAAGGCGTTGGTTGTCCCGGCGTTGCCGCTACCGTGCTCGCGCAGGTCGACGTGCTTGAAGAGGCGCCCGAGGAGCACGCTCGGGGAGATGGACCCAATGAGGTATGCCCCCACGATCAGAAGCGCCTCCGTCACGAATAGCGCTCCTCTTTCCCTTCGAAGTCGATGACGAGAGGAATGCCCCAAAGAGAGAAGGCGTCGCGCAGCCTGTTCTCCAAGAAGTAGCCGTAACTACGGGTGATGAGGGCCTTGGAATTGACCATGACTTTGAAGCGCGGGGGCGAATCCTCGTACTGCACCGCATAGAACAGCTTGAGCGCCTTCCCCCTCTTCTGCGGTGGGTCCTTACGCTCCCTCACCTCTTCCAACCAGCGGTTGAGGGCGGCTGTGGGGATCCGGGCGGCATATCTATCGTGCAGATCGAGGGCGAGCGGGAGCACGCGGTTCAGATTGCGCCCGGTGAGCGCGGAGATGGTGAGCCACGGCGGCCGCATCTGTACCTTCGCGTTGAGGCGGGCCGTGGTCATGTCGAGATCCACGACCGATTTGTCCCACTTGTTGAACAGGATGGCGGTGGCGCAACGCGCCCGCTGCGCCTCGTAGGCCACCTGCAGATCGAGGTCCACCAGGCCCTCCGACGCATCGATGAGCACCAAGGCCACGTCGCTCCGCTCCAGCGCCCTGATCGTCCGCAGTGAGCTGTAGAACTCGACTTCTTCCTCGCTGCGTTTGCCTCTCCGGCGCAGGCCGGCGGTGTCCACCAGCGTGAGTTGACGCCCTTCGAACTCCAACGGAGTGTCGATGGAGTCGCGGGTGGTGCCGGGCACGGCGGACACGATCGTGCGTTCGTCTCCCAGGAGGGCATTCAACAGTGAACTCTTGCCCACGTTCGGCCGACCCACTATGGCTACGTTCACGCCCCCGGTCGCCTCGGGCGTCTCCCCTGCCGTCTCCTCTGCCGGAGGCAACGCTTCGATGACGGCGTCGAGGAGGTCGCCGATGCCGAGTCCGTGCTCCGCCGAGATACCGTACGGCGTGCCCAAGCCGAGCTCCCAGAACTCGTTCTCCCTGGCGGCGGCCTCGCGGCTATCGATCTTGTTCACTGCCAGGACGACGGGTACCGAGCCTCGGCGAAGGATCTGGGCGATCTCATGTTCCTGCGGGCCCACCCCACTCCTGCCGTCGACGACGAAGATCACGACGGTCGAGAGAGATATGGCTTGGCGCGCTTGGTCACGCACCTGGTCCGACAGTGGCTCCTTCGCCGTGAGGTCTATACCTCCGGTGTCGACCACGACGAACCGTCGGTCCAGCCACTCCGCCGGACACTCCTTTCGATCGCGCGTCACCCCCGCCGTGGGAGACACCACGGCTTCGCGCGCGCCGGTGAGGCGGTTGAACAGCGTCGACTTGCCCACATTGGGGTAACCGACCACGGCAACGCGCGGAAGAGCGCTTGAAAGACTCACGATCCCAACTCCCTCAGTCGTTCCACTACACGCTCGATCTGAACGGCCGGCGTAGATGCCCCGGCGGTCACGCCCACTACCTCCACCAGGTCCAGCCAGGCGGGTTCTATCTCCTCGGCACTCTCGATGTGGTAGGTGCTCGGCTGGACCTGCGCGCACAACTCCGCCAGGCGGGCGGTGTTCGCCGACGAGCGCCCACCGACCACAAGGACCACGTCGGCCTCGACGGCCATGGCGATGGCCGCCTCCTGCCGGCGCTCGGTGGCGCTGCAGATGGTGTTATACACGCGCAGTTCCCTGACCCTCGGCGCCAGGGCGGCGGTGAGAGCAGCCAGCCGCGCGGGAGACTGCGTCGTCTGCACCACCACGCCCACGCGGCGGCCCTCCAGATCCTCGGGCAGGTCGTCCGGCTCCAGCACCGTCACCGAATCCGGTCCCGCATACGAGCGGATGCCCAGGACTTCCGGATGGTCCGGCTCCCCGAGCACGACCACCCGGTAGCCCTGCTCCCGCAGACGGGCGGCTTTGGTCTGGGCGGACTTGACGAAGGAGCAGGTGGCATCGATCACGGCCACGCCCCGCGCTTCGAGAGACTCGATGACCTCGCGCGGAACGCCGTGCGACCGGATGATGGCCGTGCCCGCTGTCTTGGCCGCCTCATCGTGACTCAGCCCGATGCCCTGCTCGGCCAACTCGAGGGTCACCCCCGGGTTGTGGATGAGAGGGCCCAAGGTGTCGATGGGGGCCTGGGCCGTCAGCACGGCTTCTCTGGCTATCTCGAGAGCCCGTTCGACGCCCCAGCAGAAACCTGCCTCCGAAGCCACGACGACGCGGAAACGGCTCAACGCGATCTCGTTCCGGTGCCCGCCATGTCGCCCAGCATGAGGGTCCACGCCTGCTTGAGTCGGCGCCCTATCTCATCGTGACGATCACCTTTGACCATGCCCGACGTATCGACGTCGAGAGGCGCTCCGAACGTCACCGTGACCTTGCTGAATCGAGGCAGGCGACGACGGCCGATGCGGTCCGTCCCAGTGAGCACCACGGGGATGGTCACGACCCCCTTCCGCAAGGCCAGCAGAGCGAAACCGGGCTGAGGATCCCCAAGGCGTCCGTGCAGTTGTCTGGTGCCCTCAGCGAAGATGCCCACCCCCGCTCCGGCGTCGAGGTAGGAGATGGCGGTGCGGATGGCCTCTCTATCCGCCTCGCCACGCCTCACCGGGAAGGCGCCTAGGGCCTCTACGAGCTTCCCCAGCGGCCCGAACGACCAGAGGCTCGACTTCGCCATGAAGTGGATCTGTCGGTTAGCCGCTTCACCGAGGAAGATGGGGTCGAGGTTGGAGAGGTGGTTGGAAGCGAAGACCACCGGTCCCTCCGGAGGAATGTGCTCGAGCCCGGAGATGCGCATACGGAAGGACAGGCGAAAAGGACCGAAGATGGCCAACCAGATCACGCGGTAGAGCGTCGTATCCAACGGCCCCTTCTTCAGCACCCGGGATCCTCGCTCCGAGGGACGCCGGCCGCCACGGCCACTATCCTCTCCACCACGTCCTCTACGCTCATATCAGTCGTGTCGATCTGGATCGCGTCCCTGGCTTTCTTGAGCGGGGCGAGCGCCCTGCCCGAATCGTGACTGTCACGGAGGAGCAGCTCCCGTTGCAGCGTTTTCGCAGAGATGCAGATGCCCTGCTCCTCGAGTTGCCGTCTGCGACGCTCGGCACGTGCCTCTGCAGAGGCGGTGAGGTATATCTTCACGTCGGCCATGGGGCACACCACGGTGCCGATGTCCCTTCCTTCGAGAACGAGATCGCCGCTTTCGGCGGCCTTGCGCTGTCGGATCGTGAGGGCGTTGCGCACCTTCCGATGAGCGGCGACGAACGAGACTTTCTGGCTCACCGACGGACCTCTGATCTCCTCGGTGACATCTCTTCCGTCCACCCGCACCCCGATCTCGCCGTTCAGCCCTTGAGAGAACTCGAATTCCAGGTCGAGAGCGAGAGCCCCCAGGGCGTCATCGTCGTCAAGTGAAACACCCTTCTCCAACGCCAGCAGGGTGACTGCCCGATACATGGCCCCCGTGTCCAGAAAGGTGAGGCCTAGGCGGGCGGCGACCGCTTGCGCGATCGTGCTCTTGCCTGACCCGGCAGGCCCATCGATCGCTATGATCATGCCCTTCCCCCGAACGTTCGCAGTTGCGCAATGGTAGCAGCGAACCCGGGGAAAGACACAGATACGCAGTCGGCCTCGTCCAGCACCACTCCGTCGCGCGAAGCCAGGCCGGCCACGGCTCCCGCCATGGCGAGCCGGTGGTCTCCATACGTGCGCACCGCTCCTCCGTCCCACCCATCGGGGCGTCCATAGATATCCCATCCGTCGGGGACGTCCTGCACCTCTACTCCGAGAGCGCGGAGGAGAGCGGCGACGCCGGCCAAGCGATCGCTCTCCTTGACCCGCAACTCCGCAGCACCCCGCAGACGCGACGTGCCTCGTGCCCGGGCAGCGGCAAGCGCCCAGATGGGCAGTTCGTCGATGAGAAGTGGGACCTCGAGCGCGTCGATGTCCACGGCACTGAGGTCGCTGGTACGTGCCCTGATCTCCCCGCGCGGTTCCACTCCCTCGGCTGCGTCCACGGTAATGGTGATGCTCGCCTCCATCCGCTCCAGAACGGCGAGCAGGGCCGTGCGTGTAGGATTGAGTCCCACTCCCTGGATGGTGATGTCAGAACCCGGGACCAGCAGTGCCGCGACGATCAGGAAAGCAGCCGAACTGAAGTCTCCCGGCACATCCACCAGGTCCAGAGATGGCACTTCCAGACGCCGGACCTTCACGCTCACCGCTCCGCCCTCCAGGTGGAGACGCTCCACCGCGCCACCGGCGGCTCGGATCATCCGTTCCGTGTGGTCGCGAGTCTCGGCCGGCTCCACCACCTCGGTGTCGCCCTCAGCCTGCAGCCCCGCCAGGAGGAGACAGGACTTCACCTGCGCGGATGCGACGGTAAGCCGGTGTGAGATGCCTCGGAGGGCGCCCCCGAGAATGCCTATGGGAGGCAGCGAACCTCCGTTTCGGCCCCACACGGCAGCGCCCATCGCCGCCAGCGGCTCGAGGACGCGTGCCATGGGGCGTCTGCGGATGCTGGCGTCGCCGGTCAGCACCGTGAGGAACGGCCTGCCGGCCACGAGACCCGGGAGAAGTCGCATAAGAGTGCCGGCATTGCTCACGTCTATGACGTCGTCCGGCTCCTGGAGTCCCTCCCAGCCGACTCCGTGGACCACCACCTCGGTGGGGCTCTGTACCTCCACCCGGACTCCGAGAGCGCGTACCGCGTCGAGGGTGGCCAGGGTGTCGGCGGAGGGCAGGAATCCCCGCACCACGACCGGGCTACGGGCCACGGAGCCAAGAAGAAGAGCCCGGTGCGACACCGACTTGTCACCGGGGACGGTGACGGTCCCCAGGAGACCCTCCTTGGCCGGCTCGAACCGGACCCACTCAGGCACTGATGGTACCCGTGAAGGTGACGACAACGGGGTAGCCCAGAGCTTCCACCAGTCCCCGAGCCGTGTCCGCTTCCTCTTCGCCGCTGACGTACAACACCAGATCTCCACCGACGGAGCGACTGAAGTGATGCAGCGTCAGGTCCTCGATGTTGATGTTGGCGTTGCCGAGTGCCGTCATCACTCGAGAGAGGACTCCGGGTTCGTCCGGTATGCGCACGGTGATCTGATACAGGGTCTCCGGGACGATATCCTCGTATTGGAGGAGTTCTCGCCGGTAGGCCGCCGCTTTGTCGATGCCTTTGGCGATCTGTGCCTCGTCGCCGTCGCGTAGATGCTCGCACAAGAGCATGACGTCGGCCGCTATGCTCTTCAGCGAGGAGACGAGCGCGTCTCGATTGTCCAGGAAGATATCGCTCCACATGGCGGGGTTGGCTCCCGCGACCCGCGTGAGGTCCTTGAAGCTCGGACCCACCGAGTAGAGGGCCCTGCGACCCGAAGCCTCGAAGCCACCCACCTCCGACATCAGCACGTTCGCCAGCACGTGAGGGACGTGACTGACCAGAGCCATGATGCGGTCGTGGGCTTCGGCACCGATGACCACCGGTCTCGCCCCGAGGCCTGCCACCCAGGTGTGGAGCGCCTCATGCATATCGGGAGACACGTCGTCGGAGGGACAGAGGAAGTAGGTGGCGCGCTCGAACAGATCGGGCCTCGCGAAACGCACCCCGCTGGTCTCCGCTCCGCAGACAGGGTGCCCGCCGATGAAGAGGGGACGTGCTCGGGCGGAGAGCCGCCCGAGCAGAGTCGCCTTAGTGCTGCCGATGTCGCTGATCATGTGCGGCGGCGGCTGCGCCGCCGCCGCCTCTTCTACCAGCGCGGGAATCAGGCGCACCGGAGTGCACACCACGACGAGATCTGCTCCGGCGGCGGCCTCTGCCACTGAGGCGCAGCGCCGGGTGATCACGCCGCCGGCCAGCGCGTCGTCGAGGCTGCGAGGGTCGCTATCGTAGCCGCGCACCTCTCGCACCTGCCCCCGTTGGCGGGCGGCGAGCGCCAAGCTGCCGCCCATGAGCCCCACCCCCACTATCGCGAGCGTGCGAACAACTCCGGCCTCACCGGTGAGATGCACTACTTCAGCCCATCGACTTACCAAGCCAGGCGGCCAACTCGCGTATGCGGTTGGCCGTACGCACGAACTCCCGTGGATTCAACGACTGGCCGCCATCGCAGAGCGCCGCTTCGGGCACCGGATGCGACTCGATGAGGAGTCCGTCGGCCCCCGCGGCCAAGGCGGCAAGCGACAGTGGCTCTACCAGATCCACTTTACCGGTGGCGTGGCTTGGATCAACGATCACGGGAAGATGTGAACGCTGCTTGATGATCGGGACCGCCGAGAGGTCCAGGGTGTTGCGTGTGGCCGTCTCGAAGGTACGGATGCCGCGTTCGCACAGGATGACTCGGCTGTTCCCGGCGTTCGCGATGTACTCGGCGGCCATGAGCAATTCATCGATGGTGGCGGAAAGTCCGCGCTTCAACAGGATCGGGCGGTCGACCTCCCCCACTGCGGACAGCAGGTAGAAGTTCTGCATGTTACGAGCCCCGATCTGGATGACATCGGCGTACTCGGCCACGGCTTCCAGATGGCGCGGGTCCATCAACTCGGTGACCACAGGGAGCCCGGTCTCTTCACGCGCCTCGGCCAGTATCTCCAGGGCTTCTATCCCAAGCCCCTGGAAGGCATAGGGCGACGTGCGGGGTTTGAAGGCACCGCCGCGCAGCATGGAAGCGCCCGCCTCCTTCACGTACCTCGCCGCCGAAAGGAGCTGTTCCCGGCTCTCGACGGAGCACGGGCCCGCGATAAGTCCTACGTGGTTTCCACCGATCTTCCCGGCACCCACCTCGATGACGGTGTCCGTGCGCCGGAACTCCCGGCTCACGAGCTTGTAGGGTCTGAGGATGGGCAGGACCTTGTCGACCCCGACGAAGGCCTCCAAGGGGATACCCGCTATCACTTCCCGGTCTCCTATGACCCCTATCACGGTGACGACGTCGCCGGTGGAGACATGGCCACGGGCTCCCGCGTCGGCCAGGCGTTCGAGCACGTGCTCGACCTCCTGTTGGGTCGCGCCCTCTCGCATGACGATCATCATCTCGATGCTGCCGGCTTCGAGCAGGCTCACTGCTGGCCCTCCTTGCCGGCCAGATCCCTCATCACGTCCAGGAAGAGATCGTCCTCATCGACAGTCCCGACCGTCACCCGCATCCAGCCGGGGCAACCGATCCCCCATCCGGAACGGACCACCACGCCTCTTTGGAGCAAGGCCTGCGGCACCTCTTCAGGCGGCACAGAGAGTCCCTCCACGTTCACGAGCATGAAGTTCGCCTGGCTGGGGACGGTGGCCACCCCCATGCCTTCCAGTTCCCGAGACAACCGCCCGCACTCGCTGCGAGCGTGCTCCCGGCGTTCGCCCACGCGCGCAGGGTGGCGCAGTGCCTCTGATGCCGCCACCTGAGCGAGACTCGTGACGTTGTAGGGCTGCCTCAGTTTGTTCAATGCCTCAGCCAGTTCTGAAGGGAAGACCCCGTACCCTATGCGCATGCCCGCCAGGCCGTAGATCTTTGAGAAGGTGCGCAGCACCACCAGATTCGGATAGTCCTCCATCCAGGGGATGGTGTCCTCGTGCTCGGGGTGCGTGACGTACTCGGTGTAGGCCTCATCGAACACCACTACGACCTCAGGCGGGACCGAATCCATGAATCGACGAAGAGCCCGGGGGCCCGCGTAGGTGCCCGTAGGATTGTTCGGTTCGCACACGATCGCGAGACGCGTGTCCGGGCGGATGGAGGCGGCCATCGTCTCCAGGTCATGGACGTGCTCCCGCAGCGGGACTGCCTGAAACGCCGCCTGCCGGGCCAGCGCTATCGCTCGGTAGACCACGAACGAAGGCTCCGCGAACACCATGTGCTCGCCGGGCGCGATCAAAGCTTCGCCAAGAAGCATCAACAACTCGCAGGAACCGTTGCCGAAAACCAGCTGCTGACCCGGCACCCCCAGACGCTCAGACAAGGCCGCCTTGAGATCGTCACACGAACCGTCCGGGTAGCGGTTGAGCGACGGCAGCGCGGCCTCGAGCGCCTCGAGCACCTCCGGAAAAGGACCTTCCGGACACTCATTCGCTCCCAGCATGACGACTCTGTCCAAGCCGTATCGATCGAGGAGGGAGCGCATCGGCGGTCCGCCTGAGTAGGCGGTCAGCGACTCCAGCGCCTTGTTAAGTCTCATGATCCATCCCGTTCTGGTGCGAGGCGCTTACGGACCCACCCTACACGTGGACCAGACCTCGTAGTCTCTCGACCTCTTCTGCGCTCAGCGGCCGTGCTTCGCCCGCCCTCAGGCCTTCGTCCGCCAACGAGCCGAAGCGCGCCCGATGCAACTGGACCACCGGATGCCCGACGCTCTCCAGCATCCGCCGGACCTGACGGTTCTTGCCCTCGTGGATGCGGAGCCGCAGCTCACTCCGCCCGGGGTCCGTGGATGTCACTTCGACCAAGGCGGGGGCCGTGACGCCGTCCTCCAACTCGATACCTCGAGCCAACCGGGCGGCTGTGGCTCCGGTCAACCGACCCATCACCACCGCTTCGTACTCCTTCTCTACGCCGAAACTCGGGTGGAGCAGACGGTACGCCAACTCGCCGTCGTTCGTGAGCAGCAGTACCCCGGTAGTGTCCACGTCGAGTCGCCCCACCGGAAAGATCCGGGCGGCGGTAGGCACGCAGTCTACCACCGTTCGCCGTCCTTGCGGGTCTTTTGCCGTGGAAACGACCCCTTTGGGCTTGTTGAGGACCCAGTACTCGGGAGCCTCCAGCCGGATAGGCACGCCGTCGACGAGGACGGTCTGTCGTTCGGGATCGACCGACGAGCCCAATTCGGCCACGCGGCCGTCGACGGTCACACGACCTTCGCGGATAAGGTTCTCGCACGAGCGCCGCGAGCCGAGGCCGGCCGAGGCCAGCACACGCTGCAGCCGTGGACTCATCCCTGGGACACCACCAGGCCCAGCCTCCGCTTGAGTTCTTCCTTCTGCTGCTCCCCCACTTCGAACTCCTCGATGGGAGGCAGAGATGCCGGGCTATCCAGGTCGAAGGCCACCAGAAAACGGGTGGTGGTGCCGTACAGTACGGCGGCGCCCGGCCCGTCCCGGCGGCCCACCTCACGCACGAGGTCTCTGTCGAGGAGGGTGTGCAGTGCCGAATCCGAGTTGACGCCTCGGATCTCAGCCATCTCCGGACGGGACACCGGCTGCAAGTAGGCGACGATCGCCAGTGTTTCCATGGCGGCGGGCGACAGCCGCAACTCCTCCCCCACGTCGAAGAGACGGGCGAGGGCCGGCTCGCAGGCGGCGTTCGTGCGGAACAGCCAGCCTCCGGCGACCCGCGCGAGTTCGAACCCCACGTTCCCGTCCACAGGGTAGCGCGCTTCCAGAACTGCAAGCGCCTCCGCCACCGTGACCCGATCCACAGGGGTGGCGTGGGAGACCGCGGCAGTGAGCGTCTCGAGGTCGAGAGGACGCCCGGCCGCGAAGAGAAGTGCTTCCAGGTCCCGGGCTAATCTGCCCGCAAGGTCGGCGGCGCTGATGCGTACGGGGTCCGTCATCCCGTACCCGCCAACGCGACGCGTGGCGCGACGGCCTGTTGCACCGTGATGTCACCGAAATGCGCAGCTTGAGCCACCTTGACGTCTCCCCGGGCCAGGAGCCCGAGAAGCGCGAGCAGGCTGACGGCCTGTACCATGGGCTCCTCCGCTCCGAACTCTTCTTCGAACGAGAATTGGCCTCGCTCGCGCAGCAGATGTCGGATCGCTGCGATCTGCCGATTCAGGCCGACGCGCAGGACGGCCACGTGCGACGTATCCGGCACCCGGCGGGTCTCGATGAGCCTGCGTACAGCTTCACACAGACCGGCGGGGGCCTGACTGGCGCGCACCTCTTCATCGCTCAGCAACAGACGGCGCGCCTCCCGAGATGGAGCACGCAAGAGGCGGCCCCTCTGCCGGTCCCGGCCGGCCGTCAGCGATGCTGCCGCCATCTTGAAGCGGCGGTAGGCGAGCAGGCGTTGCAGAAGGATGTCTTTGGTCACCTCGGCGCTCACGTCCTCGCTGCCTAGCTCTTCACCAGGGAGAAGGACCCGCGACTTCAACTCAAGGAGGGAACTGATCAACACGAGGAACTCAGTGATTCCCTCCCAGTCGACCGCCTCGGTCTCCACCAACGCCTCGATGTAGGCGAGGATCACCTCCACGATGGGCACCTCGAAGATGTCCACTTCTTCGCGGAGCACGAGGGTAAAGAGGAGATCGAAGGGGCCTTGATAGACGTCGAGGTCTAGGTCGAGGACCCTCATGAGCGGTGGGGTCTAAGGACGCGGGGGGAGCGCCGGCCGAAGAGGTGCTGGCGTGGCGTGGATACCATAGTCAAGCTCATATAGTACGTGACCAGCGCCCGGAAGGAAAGTCTCGGTCGGAGTACCTGTCTCCCGCCGCGGGGTGCCGCCGGTCTTCGGCCGTGCTGCTCAGAAGCCGTAGGCGGGAAGCAGGACCTTGCTCACCAAACGAAACCCGCCGCCGAGCAGGCTGAAGAAGGGGCGCTGGAACACGAAGAACACGAGCAGGATGAAGAGCATGCCGTAACGGTCGAGGCCGGCCCAGCGGACGTACGTCGCCGGGGGCATGAATCCTGCGATCACCCTCGATCCATCGAGTGGCGGGATAGGGACCAGGTTGAAGATGCCGAGGACGACGTTCACCTGGAAACCGATGAACAAGGCCTGGAAGAGTAACGACCCGCCCCTCAGTGCGGCCAACGTCGACGCGGCCGGCGCCACCAGGTTCAAGATGCCGGCAAGGACGATGGCGATGAGGAAGTTGGTGAAGGGACCGGCCAGTCCTACCAACATCATCCCCTTCTGGTGGTTGCGGAAGTATCCTGCGTTCACCGGCACGGGCTTGGCCCAGCCGAAGATGAAGCCACCGGCGAAATAGGTGATGGCGAACATGAGCGTACCCAGCGGGTCGAGGTGTTTGAGGGGGTTGGCGGTGAGCCGCCCGTGTTCTTTCGCGGTAGGATCCCCGAGCCGATGCGCGACCGCGCCGTGCGCCACCTCGTGGGCGACCATCGACAATAGCAGCACCGGCAACAGCACCACGAAACCCAACAACTCCGACATCAGACTCCCTTGCCGTTTCTTCCACGTGTCGCATCCATCAGCATAGCCTCCACCAGGGCCCTTGCAGCTTCCAGCTCCTCGTCCCTTCCTTCCAGCGAACCTTCCACCCTCCGTCTGGTCAACTCCGTCAACACACGCCCTACCGCCGGCCCCTCAGGTAGACCCAGCCCGATTATGTCGGCGCCGACGACCTCCAGAGCGCGGCCCCTGAGGACGCCCAGAAAACGGCGGAGGCGGTCGCGCCCCACACCGGCGGGAGCCCGCCCGAGGGCGAAGACCACCGACTCCAGAGGCACCTTGTGTAGAAGGCTGAAGATATCCCAATCCCCCATGTCCTGTTCCGCCAGTTGCTCCACGAGGCGCGGACCGAGTATCACGCTGTCGCGCACCACTTGGCGGTCGGCGTGCCTGAGCCGCAGTTTCTCAAGCCAGATGAAGAGTTCCTCGTGGGACATATTGCGCGTGATCGCAGCGAGCCGCAGCCGCCACGTGACCACCTCGGCAGCGAGAGCGAAATCCTCTACGAGCGCGTCGAGCGCGTGGATGAGGTCCATCGTGCGCTCTCCGGTGGCGAGTTTGGGGTGGACCTGACGGGCGACGCCCAACTCGTACAACCTCCCCAGCGTCCAGTCGACGTCGGCTTCGCCCAACAGGGCCACCAATTCGTCGCGAAGACGCGCACTCGAAAGGTCGCCGACCAGCCGCATGTCAACGCAGGCCCTGGCCAGGGATCGAGTCTGTTCGTCCATCCGGAACCCGTAGCGGTTCTCGTAGCGTACGGCTCGGAAGATGCGGGTGGGATCTTCGATGAAGCTCAGGTTGTGGAGCACCCGGATCACGCCCTCGTGCAGGTCCTTTAGGCCGCCGAAGAAATCGAGCACTTCGCCGAACTCCTCCCCCTTCAACGCCACGGCCATGGCGTTGATCGAGAAGTCTCGGCGAAAGAGGTCCTGCCTGATGGAGGCGTGTTCCACGCTGGGTAAGGCGGCGGGGTAGTCGTAGAACTCCGTGCGCGTGGTCGCCACGTCCACGTGGAAGGGTTCGGGACCGATGGGTATCGGTGCCTCCCCCTCACCTACAGCGTCGGTAGAGATGAGCACCACAGCCGTTTGGAACTCCTGGTGGACTCTGACCCTCCCTCCCATCCTCGCCGCCAACCGTCTCGCGAATTCCACCCCGTCTCCGTCCACCGCGATATCCACGTCGGCATTCGGCTTTCCGAGAAGAAGATCGCGGACGAATCCTCCCACCAGATACACACCAGAGAAATCTTCCGAGAGCGCGGAGATGGCGCGGAACAGAGTGCCGAAGGCGGGCAGGTCGCTCAGCGAAGGGATGGTGCACACCACAGCCTCGTCGCTCTCGGACTCCCCTACTCCACCCGCCTGAAGCGCCGCCAACACGTCGGTGCGGGTGGCTATGCCAAGCACGGTTGAAACATCCACCACACCCGACCGACGAGCATCCTCGTAGGCCGCGTCGGTGAGGATGGGCAGGCGGCCCACGTTCGTGGACGCCATGAGACGGCGCAACTCCTCCACCGTGGCCGACGTTGGGGCGAACACGACGTTGCGGGTCATGACCCCCTTCACCGGCGCGTGACCGAGACCGTGCCGCACCGCCTTGTCCAAGTCGCGGCGGGCGACGATGCCCACCACCTTGTCGCCTTCCTTCACCGAGATGCCCGAGTGGCCGTATCGCTGGGCCGCGAGCAGAGCGTCCTCCACCGATGTCTCCACGTCGATGAAGCGAACGGGGCGGCTCATGATGTCACCCGCGGTGGGGAGCGTTGGTGCTGTGGCGGCCAGCTCGTCCAGCAGCAGGCCCAGAACCTCTTCGGGGGAAGTATCGCGGAGCACCGCGGACGCGGCCTGAGCGTGGCCGCCACCCCCCACCGAGACCAGGAGGCGCGCCACGTCTACGGCGGTGGAGCGCGACCTCGCGGTCACGAACACCCGCCCCTCCATCTCCACTATCTGGAGGAGGACGTCCGAATTCAGAAGGTCCATGACCTTGTGGGCGATGACGCTGAGCCCGTCGACGTACACCGGGTTGGACATCGCAACCACGTGGATCTCCATCCCCCGCACCCGTTCCACCCTCACTTCGTCCACCATCCGCAACAGGATCTCTCTCTGCTCCAACGTCAGTGGATTGTGCAGGTAGTATTCGATCAGGGTCTGCGAGGCCCCCAGCCGCATGCACAGAGCCAGCATCTCGGCGTCACGCACGGTGGTGCGAGGGTAGGTGAGTGAGCCCGTGTCTTCGTGGATGCCGAGCGCGAAGATGGTGGCCTCGAGAGGCGAGATGGGCACCTCTCTCTCCCGCAGGATGTGGACCATAGAGGTGGCCTGTGCGCCGTCCGGCGAGACCACCCAGTTCTCGCCCTCCACGAACGAAGGCCGTTCCGGCGCCTCCTCCTGGTGGTGGTCGAAAACGATCACCTCCACGCCCGGTCGTCCGCAGAGTGGGGCGAGTTCGGCGAGACGCGCGCAATCGGCCGTGTCTACCATGATGAGCCTGCGGACGGAATCGAAATCGAGCGAACGGACCCCGACCGTGGGGAGGTGCTCCCCATGAAGCGCCGCGAACTCCCGCACGTTGCGGTTGAGCGAGCCGGCGAACACGATGCGCGCCTCGGGGAACAGCAGCGAAGCGCCCACCGTCGCCGCGAACGCGTCGAAGTCGGCGTTCTGGTGGGTGGTGATGACGTCAGCGACTTTGATGTGGGCGGACGATAGAGACATGACCGCAGCCTAGTATAGCCGTGGTGGGCCTCGATGACGGCCGGCGTACGCCGCGCCTGGGCGACGCGACGAAGGAGCGACGACCCTGAGCGCGATGGCGCGACGAAGGAGCGACGACGTCCCGGCCATGTGGCGGCCTCGGAGCAAGGAAGGCACGACCACGGAGCGGCCAGCAGAGCCGCGGGCGGCGAACCGGCTCGGTCGCGGGATCGCCCGTTGGCGCGGCACTTAGCCTCGGACGGTCCCGTCGCTCCCGGACGACTCCGTCTCCGCCATGAAGTGCCTGAAGTTGACCGCCATAGCCGCTATCTGCTCCCGGTCTGCTTCGTTCGACAAGGAGGTGTCGGCAGAGTCCATGACCACGCCGTCCAGGATGCCGGCGGACGCCAGCCTCTGGTAGGCGGTGCGGACTTCGTCGCTGACCTCGAGCGCCTCGATGGCAGGGTCGATCTCCGTAGCTTCGGGCAGCGCGTCGCCGCCCGCCCGTGCGAACACCACGATGACGTGGCGCATCAGTACGGGGTCTGAGGGGTTGAAGGCCGGCGGGTCGCCGCCGGTCCCTCCCATGATCCCGGCGGCGGCAATCACGGCGATGTAGTCGGCCTCGTCCACCACCTTGGCATCTCCCGTGACGTCGGAGAAGCTCTGAGGCTCGTCAGCAGTCACGTCGAGCTCCATGGTCCTCGCCACGATGCCGGCGAACTCTCCCCGTGACACACTCTCCGTGGGCCCGAAACGCGACGGACTCGCAGGTTCAACCAGGCCCACGCGTACGGCCTCCTCGATGGAGTCCCGCAACGGGTTGTCGGCCGGGACGTCTTCGAAAGTGCGCCCTGCATTACTCACCGTGGTCCCGTCGAGGATCCCCGAGTCCTGCACCAGGTTGTAGACGACGAACACCGCCGCTGCGAAGGCGGCGACGACAGCCAGGTTCAGCACTATCCTGCCCACAGGCACTCGACGCCGGGGCCTTCTCGGCCGCTCGGCCCCACGATCGAAGCCGTCTTCGCTGCGATGTTCCGGAGTCCGACTCACGAAACCCCCTCGTAGATCTCTTCCAATATTATCTTGCGCGCCGCCGGTTGTTTCGCCCCCACGGTGAAGGCCGACCTGACCAGAGGCTCGACAGCACGGGCCTGTTCCTCAGTGCGCGCGTGTATCGACGCCAGGAGCTCACCGGCGGCTATCTCAGTCCCACTCCCGCCGGCGAGAACAACGCCCACCGAGGCATCCACGCTCGCCCCTTTCGATTCCCGCCCGGCGCCCAAGGTCAAACAGGCCTCCGCGATCGGCCGTGCGGCCACCTCCTGCAGCCACCCCGTTCTTTCGGAACGGAGTGGCAGGACGAAGGCCGCCTGCGGCAGATCCTTCCCGTCCACGACGTCGGGATGACCTCCCTGAGCGGTCACCCAGCGTCTGGCCATGTCGCGGGCTTTTCCGTTCTCCAAGTGCTCTGCCGCCCGCTCGCGGCCCAGACTCGGCGTCTCTTCTCTTCCGGCCATCGCCAGGAGGTGCCCGGCAAGCGTCAAGACGACCTCGCGGAGATCGGCGGGTCCGTTGCCCGAGAGTAGAGCGAAGGCTTCCCGCACCTCTAAGGCGTTGCCCACCGCAAGGCCGAGCGGCTCGTCCATCGCTGTGAGCACTGCGCGCACGTCATGTCCTGCGTCCCGGCCGAGGTCGATCATAAGACGAGCCACTCCACGTGCCTGCTCCACCTCTCGCAAGAAAGCGCCGCCGCCCACTTTGACATCGAGTATCACGGCGTTGGCTCCCGCGGCGATCTTCTTGCTCATGACGCTGGAAGCGATGAGCGAATCCTGCTCGACCGTAGCCGTCACATCACGCAGAGCGTATAGGAGTCTGTCCGCGGGAACCAGCCCCGGAGTCTGGCTGACAATCGCGATGCCCGTCTCCTTCACCTGTCGCCGGAACTCGTCGATGGTGAGTTCGGTGCGGAAGCCGGGGATGGATTCCAGCTTGTCGATGGTCCCTCCCGTGTGACCCAGTCCCCGTCCGCTCATCTTGGCGAACGACACACCGCACGAAGCGACCAAGGGTCCCAGGACCAGAGACACTTTGTCTCCCACGCCTCCGGTGGAGTGTTTGTCGGCGACCACACCGCCGATGTCCGACATGTCTACCGTCTCGCCGCTTCTCACCATGGCGCTGGTGAGCGCGCAGGTCTCCTCCGTATTCAGGCCCGTGAAGCAGACCGCCATCAGCCACGCCGCCACCTGATAATCCGGGACCGCGCCGCCAACGTAGGAATCTATGAGCCACTTGATCTCGTCACTCGAATGACGAGCGCCGGCCCTCTTGGCCGCTATGAGGTCCACCGCCCTCACGTCAACTCTCCGCGGGACGCCGGCGCAACAGACCGGAGAGGGTCGCCAGTACCTTCCCCGCCGCCGCCGTCGAGGCCTCGACGACCTCTTGGTGGACCGCCTTGCCGTCAGATCCCACCTCACCCGCGACGTTGGTCACCACCGTGAGCACGGTCACGGCCACACCCGCCTCTCGAGCCGCACGCACCTCTTGAGCCGTGGACATCCCCACCACGTCGGCTCCCAGGCCCTTCAACACCGCCACTTCGGCCTGCGTCTCATACTGTGGGCCGGGGAGCGCGGCGTACGTGACGACAGGCAGCGGCTCCCCGGGCGTGTCGGCCAAAAGAGCGAGTGTGGCAGGGTCGGAGCCTCGGAGCACCTCGGGTTCGCCGTCGTCCAGGGTCATCTGGAAGTCGAGCACAGTGCCGACGACCGCCACGTCCTCCCGGCTCAAACCGGCTCCGAGTCCGCCGGAGGCGTTCGTGATCACCACCTCGTCGCACCCCCCACGCCGCGAGCGTACGCACCGGGCGCTGGGTCACCTCGGTATCGAATCCCTCATAGCCGTGCACCCGCCCCCGTAGTAGGGCGACCCTCCGTCCCTCCAGCCTGCCGACGGTGAGGCGTCCGCTGTGACCCGCCACGGAACCGGAGGCCCAACCTGGGATCTCGGCGAAAGTGGCGTCCTCGGCCCCCGACAGTGCCTCGGCCACCGCGTCGAGTCCCGAGCCGAGCACCACGGCCACCTGAGGTGCAGAGCCGAGGTTCTCGGCGAGCCAGGCGGCCGCGTCCGCAACGGCCCCGTCGGCGCCGGCGGAAATGCCAGGAGAACGAGAATCCGCACGCGCTCCTCCTGCCAACGGGCGCCGCGCCGGGGCCGACGATGGGTAGTCTCTCCAGCCCAGCGCCGGACGTAGTTCCTGCAGGGGGCTGCCGCCCAAGACCGCATCCCCGCCGGTGAGGTGGCGGTAGGCCGTGGCCCCCGTGTCGCTCATAAAACCCGCGTACGTCCGCTGCGGAGCGTCGCTCGGCCGTGGGTAGTACAGCAAGGGGACGTACTCGCGACTGTGGTCTGTCGACACGGTCGTGGGATCGACCCCGTGGTCGGCTGTGATCAGCAGTCGGTCGTCGGGACGCAGCCTTCCGATGATCTCGGGGATAACTCTATCGACGGCCGCCAAGCCCTCGGCGAAGCCATCGACGTCATTGCGGTGACCCCACGTCATGTCGAAGTCAACCAGATTCGTGAAGATCAGCCCGTCGTCACCGCGATCGAGCACCCCGGCCAGGAGATCCATGTTCTCGTCGTTCGAGGCGGCCTTGATCTGCTCCCCGACCCCTCGGCCGGCGAAGATCTGGCAGATCTTACCGATGCCCACCACCGGCACGCCGGCCTCGGTGAGCAGGTCGAGATAGGTGGGAGTAGGAGGTTCCAGCGAGAAATCCTTGCGGTCCTTGGTACGCACGAATGCACCCGGCTTCCCCGTGAAGGGCCGGGCGATCACCCGCCCCACCGCGTGCGGCCCCGTCAGCTGATCGCGGGCGATCTGACAGTACTTGTAGAGTTCGTCCAGTGGGATGACCTCCACGTGTGCTGCGATCTGGAAGACGCTGTCGGCCGACGTGTACACGATCGGTGCGCCGGTGGCCATATGCTCCTCGCCGAGTTCAGCGATGATCTCGGTGCCCGACGCAGCGACGTTCCCTATGGTCTTGCGACCGATGGCCTGCTCGAACCGGTCCAGAACCTCAGGAGGGAAGCCGTCCGGGTACGTGGGAAAGGGCGAGACCGTCACCACGCCCATGTGCTCCCAATGCCCCGCGGTGGTGTCTTTACCCGCCGACTTTTCGCGGAGAAGACCCGGGAGCGCGGTAGGTTCCGGCGCAGCGAGAACCCCCTTGAGGGGCAGGATGTTGCCCAGGCCGAGCAAAGCGAGGTTGGGGACCCGGAGGTGCACGAGTTCCGCCACGTTGCCCAACGTGTTCGAACCGACATCTCCGTAGTCGGCGGCGTCGGGGAGCGCGCCGGCCCCCACCCCATCGAGGATCATGATGACGAAACGACCCATCAACCGACCCGAGCCGAACGCGCGCGCGGATGGGCGTCTTCGTAGACCTTCCGGAGGTGGGCCGTGCTCAGGTGGGTGTAGATCTGCGTGGTGGCGAGGTCTGCGTGACCGAGCATCTCTTGGACGGCCCGCAGATCAGCGCCGCCTTCCACAAGGTGCGTGGCGAAGGAATGGCGCAGAGTGTGGGCGGAGACGTCGGCCCCCAGACCCGCCTCCCGAGCGTACTTCTTCACGACGAGGTGTAGCCCCTGACGCGACAGACCCCTACCCCGTGCGTTCAAGAACACCTGTGGGGGCTTAATGCCGCCGGGCAACCCCAAGAGCGGGCGCCCGCGGGCCAGATAGGCTTGTATGGCGGCGACGGCCTTTCGCCCCAACGGCACCACTCTCTCTTTCGAACCTTTGCCCATGGTCCTCACGAAGCCCACTTCCAAATCGAAGTCTTGAAGCCGCAGACTGACGGCTTCGGAGGCCCGTAGTCCGGAGCCGTAGAGTACCTCCAACAAGGCTCGGTCCCTGAGACCGCTCGGTGTCCCGGGTGGACGGGTGAGTAAGCGTTCCACCTGTTCCACCGAGAGAGGTTTCGGCAATCCAGGAGCGAGCCGGGGCGAGGCCAACCCTACCGTCGGATCGACTCCCAGTACGCCGATCCGCACCAGGTAGGCGTAGAAGGAGCGGATGGCCGCCGTCTTGCGGGCCCTGGTGGACGGACGCCACTCGCCGGCGGCCAGGAATCCGCGCAGATCGTCGGTGCGCACTGCCTCTAAGGTGACTCCGGCCGCCGACAGATGTCCCGCAAGCTGAGCGAGGTCCCGCCTGTAGGAGGCGATCGTGTGCTCAGCTAGTCCGCTCTCAAGGCGGAGCGCGGTGAGGTAGTCCACCACCGACGCGGGAAGAGCCGCGGCGGCCGAAGGACCCGACCTCGACGCGCCTGCGCCGGCCGAAGGGACTGACCTCGGCAAGCCTGCGTCGGCCGAAGGGCCGGACCCCGGTAACGCTGCGGCGACCTTCAAGAGAACTCGATCGGCAGGAGGCTCTCCAGGGGAAAATAGGCGTTGCCCGTGGCCTTCGCCACCTCTGGATTGGTGACCTTACCTTCCATCACGTTGATCCCCCGCGCGAGACCTGGATCGCTCCGTGCGGCCGCCACCAATCCCTTCTCCGCCAACTTCATGATGTAGGGCAAGGTGGCGTTGGTCAACGCTAGCGTCGAGGTGATGGGCACCACTCCGGCCATGTTGCCCACGCAGTAGTGCACGACACCGTCGACCACGAAAGTCGGGTCGCTGTGGGTGGTCATGTGCGACGTGGCGAAGCAGCCGCCCTGGTCGATACTGATGTCCACGACCACCGACCCGGGCTGCATGGCCTTGATGAGGTCCTCCGACACCAGTTGCGGCGTTCTCGCTCCCGGCACCAGTACCGCACCTATCACCACGTCGGCGCGCTCCACCTGTTCCTCGATCGTCATCTGATTGCTCATGAGCGCCTCCACTCCCGGAGCCAGCCGCTCCGCCTCCATGAGGCGATCGACTTTCACATCCAGGGTGGTGACCCTCGCACGCATGCCGGAGGCGATCAGGGCGGCGTTCGTCCCCGCCATGCCGGTGCCCAAGATGAGCACCCTCGCGGCCGGGACACCCGTGACCCCCGCCAGGAGTTTGCCCTTGCCCCCGTTCATGCGCTCTAGAAAATTCGCCGCCACCTGGGGGGCCAGACGGCCCGCCACCTCGCTCATGGGCGCCAGCAGCGGAAGGTGGCCGTCGGGAGTCTCCACCGTCTCGTACGCCACCGAGATGCACCCGCTCTCGAGAAGTCCCCTGGTGAGATCAGGATTGGGAGCGAGATGCAGATAGGTGAAGAGCACGTGGCGCGGGAGTAGGCGCAGGGATTCCTGTTCCAGGGGCTCCTTCACCTTGAGCAGTAAGTCGGCTCCCTCGAACACGGCCTCAGGGCCCGCGACTATCTGGGCCCCCGAGGCCTCGTATGCCTCGTCTGCGAAAGCAGAGCCCACCCCGGCCTGCGTCTCCACCAGGACGGTGTGTCCCCGCGAGGTGAGCTCGCGGGCACCGGCCGGCGTGAGCGCCACCCGGTACTCATCGGCCTTCAACTCCTTCAGGACCCCTACCCGCATGACGCACGCCTCCTAGGCTTCGAGGTCTCGTTCCGACTGAAGACGTTCCGACTCAAGATGACGTTGCAGCAGCAGGAGCGTCGCCAGCGTCTTCGCATCCGACAGGGCGGGGGCGCCGCGCATGAGATCGCCCAGCCCCACCCAGACGGTCTCGATGTCTTCGTCTTCGTCGAGATCCTGCTCGGCGGGCGTGAGTCCCCTGGCCAGGAACGCGTGCAGTTCTTCATGCAGGAACCCCGGAGACGAGAAGAAAGATCCCAGGAACACCCATTCGTCCGCCACCAGGCCCGCCTCTTCGCGCAACTCTCGGCGTGCGGCCTCAAGCGGGTCCTCGCCCGATTCGAGGCCTCCGGCCGGGAACTCGAGCAGGTCCATACTCACGGCGTGCCGGAACTGCCGCGCCAAGACCACTCGACCATCGTCGTCCAGCGCCACCATGACGACCGCACCCGAGTGTTCCACCACTTCTCGGGTCACGCTCCCCGTCCCCGCCCGCACCTCGTCCACCCGGAGGCTGACGACCGCACCCGAGTACACCATGCGGCTGCTGAGCACTTCAGGCAGGGGACTCCGACCCTGCGGCGCGGCACTGTGCGGCGCGCGCCCCGGAGCCGCGCCGCCGCCTCTCCCTGGGCCCATCTCAGACGACCCCTGCGTCCACCGCAGGTGCCAGCAGGATGACGTTGCGCACGAGATCGGCAAGAAGGACCAGGTCGGAGACGCTGATGTGTTCCTCCGGAGCATGCACCCGCATCATGCCGCAATCGAAGTTAACCGTGGGGACCCCACGTGCGTTGAACACGTTGGCATCCGAGCCTCCCCCGCTCGCGTGCGTGTGAGCCTGGGCACCGAGCGCCCCGATCGCGCGCCGAGCCAGATCCACCGCCGGGCCCGCGTCTTTCAGGCGGAACGCCCGATACTCCGTGACCACGTCCAGATCGAGGTCCACGCCGAACTTGGCTGCGCCGAGCTGCAGAGCGTCGATCATGGCTGATGAAACGGCGGCCAAGCGACTCTCGTCGAGGCTCCTGCACTCCGCCGTCACGAGGCATGTGGCCGGAACGATGTTCTGCGCCACGCCCCCTTCGATGACGCCAACGTTGGCCGTGGTCTCCTCATCCAGCCGACCCAGATCCATGAGCGAGATAGCGTGGGCCGCCGCCTGGATGGCACTCCTCCCCTGCTCCGGTTCCAAGCCGGCGTGCGCGGCCCGCCCGCGAAAAGATGCGCGGATGGTCTGCTGACTGGGCGCGCGGACCACGATCCCGCCGAGGTGTCCGGAAGAGTCGAAGACCGCGGCCACGGGACTGGCAGGCAGGTGCTGCTCCAAGTAGCGGGACCCGAGGACACTCACTTCCTCGGCGACGGTGAAGATCAATTCGAACGTGGGGAAGCTCGTCGTGCCGCCCACGAGGGACTCGGTCACCGCCAGGATGGCGCTCACGGCCGCTTTGTTATCGGCCCCGAGGATGGTCCCGGCTGCGTTGCGGATGACCCCGTCCTCGATGACGGGGTCGAGAGGTCCGGACGGCTCCACGGTGTCGAGATGCGCCGCCAAGCAGACGGCCGGCGCCGCCCCTCTGCCCTGCACGACACACCGGACATTCCCAGTGTTGCCACCCACCTGCGCGCCGGCGCCGTCCTCGACTACCTCCAGACCCAGCCCGCGAAGCCGAGCGATGACCAGATCGGCCACCTCCCTCTCCCGCCGTGACGGGCTCGGCACCGAGGTGAGTTGCATGAAGAGTCCGACCAGACGGTCGGTGTCCACAGGCGCGTCCGTCACTCTATGACCCCAGGGGCTCCCTGGTCCGAGGGTGCGAGAGGAGCCTGCTCCGCACCCGCAGGCTCGCTGCCGTCACCTTCCACGGAGAGCAGTGCATCATCCGCTGAGGTACGCAGGCCGCAGGAACACTCGATGGCGGCGCCCACGAAATCACGGAACAGCGGCTGCGGCCTCGTAGGACGGCTCTTGAACTCCGGGTGGAACTGAGAGGCCACGAACCAGGGATGGTCGCGCAGTTCGATGATCTCAACCAGGCGCTCGTCCGGTGTCACTCCGCTGACTACCAGCCCCGCATCCTCCAACTCGGCGCGCAGGCTGTTGTTCACCTCGTACCTGTGGCGATGCCGCTCGTAGACCACTTCGTCACCATACGCGGCATAGGCCTTCGTATCGAGGATTATCTTCACCGGCGACGCACCCAGACGCATGGTGCCGCCCATGTCTTCGACGTCCTTCTGCTCGGGAAGGAGATCGATCACCGGGTATGGAGTCTCGGGATCGAACTCCGAGGAGTTGGCCCGCTCCATACCCGCCATGTGGCGCGCGAACTCCACCACGGCCACCTGCATACCAAGGCAGATACCCAAGAACGGCACCCCGTTCTCGCGGGCCCACTCAATAGCCATGATCTTGCCCTCGATGCCACGCACCCCGAAGCCACCCGGCACGAAGATGCCGTCTGCCATCTCCAGTCGCGCGTGGATCTCCTCGGGCCGCAGGCCTTCCGCGTCCACCCACACCACCTCGATGTCGCGCCCGTGGTGAAGGGCCGCGTGTCGGAGTGCCTCGACCACGCTCAGGTAGGCGTCCTGCAGCTGCACGTACTTACCCACCAGCGCGATGCGCACGACTCCCGAGCGGGCCCGGATCCTCTCCACCAGAGCTTCCCACTCGCTCAAGTCGATGGGACCGGATTCCAAGCCCAGCTTCTCCACCACCAGGTCGTCCAGGCCTTCTTCTCGCAGATTGAGCGGCACGAAGTAGATGTTCGACGCGTCTATCGCCGAGACGACCGCACGCGGTTCGACGTCCGTGAACAGGGCGACCTTGTCCTTCAGTTCGCGGCTGAGTGGACGATCCGACCTGCACACGATGATGTCGGGCTGAATACCGATCTCGCGCAGCTCGTTGACGCTGTGTTGGGTAGGTTTGGTCTTCAGTTCCCCGGCCACACCGATGAAGGGGATGAGCGTGACGTGGATGTAGAGCACGTTCTGCCGACCGATATCGTTGCGGAATTGCCGTATCGCCTCGAGGAAGGGGAGACTCTCGATGTCGCCTACCGTGCCCCCGATCTCCGTGATCACCACGTCCACCTGAGGATTCCGAGAGACTCGGGCGATGCGTTCCTTGATCTCGTTGGTGACGTGCGGGATCACCTGCACGGTGCCGCCGAGGTAGTCGCCCCGACGTTCTTTGCGGATCACGTTGTAGTAGACGGACCCCGAGGTGATGTTCGACTCTCGGCTGAGGTTCTCGTCGACGAAACGCTCGTAGTGGCCCAGATCCAGATCGGTCTCGGCACCGTCGTCGGTGACGAACACCTCGCCGTGCTGGTAGGGGCTCATAGTGCCGGGGTCCACGTTGAGGTAGGGGTCGAACTTCTGGATGACCACCCGTAGGCCGCGGCTCTTGAGCAACCGGCCCAAGGAAGCGGCAGTTATCCCCTTGCCCAGGGATGAGACCACCCCGCCTGTCACGAACACATGTTTCGCCATGTACCTTTCCTCGCCGGTCGCAGTCGAATCAGGAAGAGGCGGAACGCGGGGTCCCGCGCCTCACTTAGTCTATCAGGCCCGCCGCCGCCCTGTCCCTCAGCGAGCGCGCGTGTGCTACCGCTCCCGGGTCCTCCGGCGTCCCGCCCATCATCCGGCAGAGTTCCGCTACGATCCCCTCCGCGTCGAGAGCCTCGAGGCGGGTGACGGTGTGGTCGGCGTCGGCTTCTTTGCGGATCACATAGTGCCGATCTGCGTAGGCGGCTACCTGCGCCAGATGAGTGACAACGACGACCTGACTGTTCGCGGAGATCTCTTTCAGCTTCGCTCCGACGGCCGTGGCGGTCATGCCCCCCACGCCGGCGTCGATCTCGTCGAACACGACGGTCTCGGCCGGCTCGTAACCCAGCACTGCCGTCTTGATGGCGAGGAGCACCCGAGAGAGCTCTCCACCTGATGCCGTCCGCGCGAGACTACGGGGCGTCGCACCTCGGTTCGCGGCCAGCAGGAACTCCACGCTGTCCGCCCCGGCGGCACCGAGACCCTCCCAACCCTCCGCCATCTCCACCGCGACGACGACGGTACCGTCGGTCATGCCCAGGTCCACGAGGTGTGGGCGGATGGCGGCCTGCACGCGGGCGGCCGCCTCGGCGCGCCGGGCGGAGAGGGCGCGGGCAAGTTCCAGGCACCGCTGCCGATATTGAGTGAGGCGTTCCGCCACGTCGCCGGCGCTCGACTCCGCCGTCTCCAATCCCTCCAGTCGGGCGGAGGCCTCAGCGAAGTAGGCCACGGCCGCCTGAGTGGTGCCACCGTATTTCTTGGCCATCTCCGCGTATACGTGGAGTCGTTCGTCCACCTCGCTCAGTCGCGCCGGGTCGGGCTCGAGCGAACCCATGAGCGAGCGCAGGCTGCGGGCCGCCTCGTCGATCAATCCGCCGGCGTCCGTGAGGATCGCCACCGATTCATCGAGGGTGGCGTCCAGACCGTGGAACTCGGAGAGGCGGGAGCGTGCTCTGGACACCTGCCCGGCCGCGTCGGAGCCTATGTCCTCCGCGCGGAGCAGGGAAGCCGCCTCCGCACAGGCGCGGGCCATCTCCTCGATCCTGGAGAGACGGCGTTGCTCGCTTTCAAGTTCCCGCTCCTCACCGATGTCGAGGGCGGCGGCTTCCAGCTGATCCACCTGGAAGCGCAACAGCTCCGACTCCCTTTCGCGATCTTCCGCGCCCTGCAGAAGTTCGCGGAGCAGCGTCTCCGCGGCTGCGGCGTCGGCCCACGACGACCGATACTCCCGAAGATCCCGCTCTTGGTCGGGTCCGGCGAAGGCGTCCAGCACTTCCAGTTGATGCGACGGCTTCAAGAGTCGGCGGTGTTCGTGCTGGCCCGAGAAGGAGATCAGATCGCCCAGCGTCTCGGACATCACCCCGAGCGGAACGGAGATGCCGTTCAAGAAGCAACGGTTCTTGCCGGTGCGGGAGAGACGGCGGGTCGCGACGAGCTCACCGCTCTGCAGATCGAGCATGTCCCTAATGTCCGGCGACACGCCGAGCACGTAGTCGTCCGAGAGTTCGAAGGCGCCCTGGATAAGAGCCTCCTCGCTACGCTCGCTCACCAACCCCTCCGCGGCTCTCTCGCCCAAGAGCAGGCCGAGGGCCTGGGTCAACAGAGTCTTCCCGGCCCCGGTCTCTCCGCTCAATACCGTCAGTCCCGGGCCCAGCTCCAACGAAGCGTCTTCGATAAGGACGTAATCCTTGATGCTGAGCGAGATGAGCACGAGGGTCCTCGGCGCTAGATGAAGCGTTCGGCGAAGTGCTGGTAGAAGTCCGTACCAGGAAGGAGAGCCAGCGTGGCGAGATCCGGGGTGGTCCGCACCTCCAGACTCGCCAGGGGGGCCAGCGACGCCACGTGTTCCCCGTCGGAGAGCACGTCCACGGGAGAGTGGGTCGACTCGTTCTTGACGACCACGGTGTCGCCCGCCCCGCACACCACCGAGCGGACTGCCAACGCGTGGGGCGCCACGTAGGACATGACGAAGCCCTCGACGTCCAAGCCGATGACGGGTCCACCCACAGCCAGGTTATACGCGGTCGATCCGGCGGGAGTAGCCATGACGAGCGCGTCGCACCTCACATCGAACATCGGGGTCCCGTTGATGGCGTAAGAGATGTGACAGATGCCACCTTCCCGGCCTCTGCCCACCACAAAGTCGTTCACGGCCCGCACCGTCGCCCCATTACTCCTGGTGGTGAGTCCGAGCAGAGAAAGGGCGACGAACTCCCCTGCCAGCAGGAGCGGCAGTTGCTCTTCGATCCGGTCCCGGTGGACCGTCGCCAGATAACCAACCCTTCCCAGGTTCACACCTGCCACGGGCACTCCGAGGTCACGGGTCATGCGCAGAGCACGCAGCATCGTCCCATCGCCGCCCAGCACCAGACAGAGCCCTGCCTCCTTCAGTTCCTCCCGCGCGACTTCACAGCACCCTTCCGGCGACTCGTCCTGCAACTCGGGATGCTTCAGGACCTCCCCGGGCGGGAGAAGTAGCCTGAGACCGCTGCTCACGAGTATCGGCACGACGATTCTGAGCACCTCGGCGGACACTTCCGGGACGTGATGCGTGAACAAGGCGACGCTCTTCACGGCGCTTGTCACTCTGACTCCCCCTCTCCTCGGGCCATCGTCACTATCAACCGATCAAGGGTAGCAGGAGTGAGGCCGTCTCCTCTACCGCGATCCACCCGATAGACGAACTCCACGTTGCCGCCGGCCCCGGGAAGACCGGAGTCGCAGAGTCCCCATATGTCCAGCCCCATGACTCCAAGAGCCGCTCCGACACGACGCAGCACTTCCTCGTGCACGGAGGCATCCCGAACAATACCGCCTTTCCCTACGCTCCGGGGTCCGGCTTCGAACTGAGGCTTCACCAAAAGAAGGCCGGTGAAGACGGGAGCCATGCAGGTGATCACCGCGGGCAGGATCTTCTCCAAGGATATGAACGACACGTCCACGGTGAGAAGGTCGGGCACGAACGGCAGTTGTTCGGGGGAAAGATACCGGGCGTTGACCCGCTCCAGTAGGTGCACCCTCGGGTCCGAGCGGAGGCGCGCGTCGAGCTGCCCGTAGCCGACGTCCACAGCGATGACCCGCTCGGCTCCCCGCTGGAGCAGGCAGTCGACGAATCCACCGGTGGAAGCGCCCACATCGAGCGCCCGGGCGCCCGCCGGGTCTACCTTGAGGGCCGTCAGGGCGTGGGCCAATTTCTCTCCGGCCCGTGACACAAAACGCGGGCGCTCCTTGATGTCGACGGAGGCATCAGTGCTGACGAACGTACCTGCCTTGTCCTCACGGCGCCCGGCGACGCTCACGAGACCCGCCATGATCAGAGCCCGGGCGACATTCCGACTCTCCACCAGTCCGCGGTCGAGCAGAAGCTGGTCGAGTCTTACGCGCCCGACCTTGCTCAAGCCGACTGCACGCCCGAACGAGCGAGCGCCGTGACCGCGGCTTCCTGGACTCCGGCGACGGTGAACCCGATAGATTCGTGGAGGGACCGGATATCACCGTGGGTGACGAACTCGTCGGGCAGGCCGACGAGGACCATGGGTCTGAGCACGCCCGCCCGCTGCATGAGCTCCGAGATAGAGGAGCCGAAGCCGCCCGCGACGGTGTTCTCTTCTATCGTCACCACCGCCTCGTGCTCTGCTAAGAGCGGCAGGAGTTCCTCTTCGTCTAAGGGGGATACTTTGCGCACGTTGGCCACGGACGCCGCGATGCCGCGTTCCTCCAAGGCGGCTGCGGCCTGAAGAGCGAGAGTCACTCCCGTCCCGGTAGCCAGCAGGAGGACATCGCCTCCTGATATCAGGTTCTCCACCCACGGCTCCGCGAGAGGGATAGGGTCCTCGGTGAGCGGCACGCCCAATCCCCGTCCCCTGGGGTAGCGGATGGCCACGGGCCCGTCCATCGCCAGTGCGGTCGCAAGCAGAGACTGGAGTTCCGCCTCGTCCTTCGGCACGAGGATGGTGAGCCCTGGGATAAGTCGGAGGAACGACAGGTCGAAGGCGCCGTGATGCGTGGGTCCGTCTTCGCCCACGAGTCCGGCTCGATCGATGGCGAGGACCACAGGCAACCCGGGCAGACACACGTCGTGGATTATCTGGTCGTAGGCGCGCTGCACGAACGTGGAGTAGAGGGCCACCACCGGCCGCAGGCCACCCGCCGCAAGGCCCGCCGCGAAGCCCACCGCGTGGCCCTCCGCGATGCCCACATCGAAGAAGCGGTGAGGAAAAGCCTGTTCCAGGTAATCGAGTCCGGTGCCGGCCGCCATGGCTGCGGTGATGCCCACGATGCGCTCATCGCGGCGCGCCAGCGATACCAGAGCTTTGCCGAAGACCTCGGTGTACGACGGAGGCGCTCCGTCGCTGGGCGCGCACTCACCGGTAGGCACCGAGAAGGGCGACGTGCCGTGAAAACGGTCGGGCGCCTCTTCGGCGGGGGCGTACCCTTTGCCTTTGGTGGTTCGCACGTGCAGGAGCACGGGTCCGCCCAGAGCGATGGCACGTCGGATGTCCAGGCGGAGCGCCTCGATGTCGTGGCCGTCAACGACCCCGATGTACTGGAACCCGAGTTCCTCGAACAACATCCCCGGGACCAGCGCGGCCTTCACGCCTTCCTTGACGTGCTCACCCATGGCGTACACGCGCTCCCCGATGCCGGGGAACCTCTGCACCCGGCGTTCCAGATCGCGGCGCAGTCGGAACAGAGTGGGCTCGGTTCGCAGCCGGGAGAGGTAGGAGCTGATGGCTCCCACGTTCCTCTTGATGGACATCTCGTTGTCGTTCAAGACGACCACCAGCGGAGTCTTCAGGTGGCCGGCCTGGTTGAGACCCTCGTAGGCCATGCCCCCGGTCAGAGCACCGTCGCCTATGACGGCGAACACCCGACGGTCGGGGCTCTCTGCCGCCAACCTGGATGCTTCAGCCAGACCCACCCCCACACTCACCGAGGTGCTGCTGTGACCGGTGCCGAAGGCGTCGTGTTCGCTCTCGCTGGGCTTCGGGAAACCCGAAAGGCCGCCGAAGGTGCGGATGGTCGAGAAGCGGTCCGCCCTGCCCGTGAGGAGTTTGTGAGCGTATGCCTGGTGCCCCACGTCCCATACGATCTTGTCGTACGGAGAGCGGAGTTCGGCGTGGAGGGCGATGGTGAGTTCCACCACCCCTAGGCTCGCGGCGAGGTGCCCGCCCGCGCAGGAGATGGAATCGATGATCTCGGCACGCACCTCGCCGGCAAGCCGTCGTAGGTCGGCTGCATCAAGGGTGCGGAGGTCGCCGGGAAGTTCGAGTCGGTCAAGTAGCCTGGCGGAGGGGCCGTCCATACTGGTCCTTCAGTATACTCGCAATGATGGCACCGGTTGTACGGGACCCGCTGCTACTCGTTCAGGGAGCCGAGAACCCCGTTGACCAAGCGGCCCGCTTCGTCCGAACAGTAGCGCTTTGCGAGGGTCACCGCTTCATCGATGGCAACAGCCGCCGGGGTGTCGGCTACCCACTTCAACTCGAACAGACCGACGCGAAGGATGTTGCGTTCGATAGGCGCGAGCCGATCCAGGGTCCAGCCCTCAAGGTGGGCTGCAAGTTCCGCATCGATGGCTTCGCGGTGCTCGAGGACCCCCTCGATGAGTCTCTGCTCGTAGGGGTCGGCGGTCTCACCCAAGTCGGCGGGCGCGCCGCCTTCTTCAGTCTCCGTGCGCTCCCTCTCCATCAGGTCCCGTTGATAGAGGGCGAACACAGCCTGACGTCTCGCCTTTCGCCTGCCCGTGCTCATTCCTGACTGACTAAACCGGGGGAGGTGGTGGCCTCCGACTGGTACACGCCGTCGAAGTGCACGTCTACGCTACCCACCCGCAGCCCGGTCATGGCCGCGAGCCGAGTGCCGACGGTCTCCTTGACCCACGCGCCGAGGACGGCAAGGTCCTCTCCCAAGCGGACGTGCAGGTGCAACGTCACCCTGCAGATCGCATCTTCCACCGCGATCTCGATCGGGTGCCGACTAGTGCGTGATACTCCGTGGGGCAACCGCAGGCGTGGATCCCCGGCCAAGGAATGGCGAACGATCGATTCGAGTACCCCAGGCGCGATCCGATAGTCGACGACACGCTCCGACTCCCGCCCTGATTGCATCAGCTCTCCCCTCTTCGTCAATCGGTCACGACGGCGATCGGGACACCTCTCAGCGTCGCCAACTCGTCCCGCGCCTCCTCGAGGTATGCAGTGGAGATGCTCCCCGCAACGAACCCCCGGTGACGCAAGATGTCCATGTGAAGATCTCGGGTGGTGGGTACTCCCTCGATCTCCAACTCCTGAAGGCAGCGCAGCCCGCGGGCGATGCAGGACGGCCTGTCCCTGTCCCACACAATGACCTTGGCCAAGAGCGAGTCATAATTGGTGGGGACCCGGTACCCCTCATAGAGGTGGGTATCTACGCGCACCCCCGGCCCCCCGGGCAGGCGCAGGCGCTCGATGGTGCCTCCCCTGGGCAAGAAACCGTTGGCGGGGTCTTCGGCGTTGATGCGGAACTCCATGGAGTGACCCTGCGGCGTCACGCTACCCGTCATGGTGAGGGGTTCCCCGGCGGCCACACGGATCTGCTCACGCACGACGTCGATGCCGGTGACCATCTCGGTGACCGGATGCTCAACCTGTACTCGAGTGTTCATCTCCATGAAGAAGAACTCCCGGTCTTGGTCGGCGAGGAACTCCAGCGTGCCGGCGCTCCGATAGCGGATGGCAGCGCAGGCGCGAGTAGCCGCCTCAAGAAGGCGGGAGCGGCTGGCGGCGTCGAGAAGAGGTGAGGGAGACTCCTCGAGAACTTTCTGGTGGCGGCGCTGGATGGAGCAGTCACGCTCCCCGAGAGTCAGGACTCCGCCACGCCCGTCTCCTACTACCTGGACTTCGACGTGGTGCGGCCGGACGATGACCTTCTCCAAATAGAGGCCGCCGTCACCGAAGGCCGCCTCGGCTTCAGCTGCCGCCGCCTGGTAGGAGCGCTCAAGGGCTTCGGGCGTCTCCACCATGCGCATGCCCCGCCCCCCTCCGCCGGCGGAGGCTTTCAGCATCACCGGGTAGCCTACTTCCTCCGCAGCCCGCCGCGCCTCCGTGACGTCCCTCAAGATGCCTTCGGTTCCCGGGATGGTCGGCAGGCCCGCCTCCGCCATCACCCGCTTGGCCAGCGATTTGTCGCCCAAGGTGTCGATGCTCTCCGCCGAGGGGCCCACGAACACCAGGTCGTTGTCGGTGCAGGCCCGAGCGAAGCCCGAGTTCTCCGAGAGGAATCCGTATCCCGGGTGCACCGCCTCACATCCGGTCATCTTGGCCGCGGCGATGAGACTCGGGATATTCAGGTAACTGCGCTTGGGATCTGGAGGACCCAGGCGCACTGCCCCGTCCGCAGCCCGCACGTGTGCTGAGGTCTCATCGGCTGTGGAGTAGACCGCGATCGCTTCGATGCCCAACTCGTGACAGGCCCGCACCACGCGAAGGGCGATCTCGCCCCTGTTGGCCACGAGCACGCGGGTGAACACCTCCGACACCTACTCCTGATCGAGTTCGATCGCGAAGAGAGGCTGGTCGTACTCCACCGGCTGCCCGTCGGCCACGAGCACCGCCTGCACGGTGCCCGAGACCTCCGACACAACCTCGTTCATGAGCTTCATGGCTTCGAGGATGCAGAGAACGTCTCCCACCTCCACATGTGAGCCCACTTCGACGTAGGGCGGGTCGTTGGGAGACGGAGAAGAGTAGAAGGTGCCGACCATGGGCGACGTGACTCGATGCAGTGAGTCATCCGCGGCCGCCGCGGCTACCTCGACCGCGACCCCCGCCACCTCACCTGCGCCTGTCGTGCTGTTCGACACCGGAGCAGCCGGCGACGCGGCGGACCCCGCGACGAAGGGCGCCTGCACGAAACCGGAGTCACTGAGCGTCCGCGCGCCCTTGCGTATGGTGATGCGCATGCCGGCGTCCTCTACCGTCACTTCCTCGATGTCCGAGGCCTCCACCGCCTTGATGAGATCGCGGACACGATCGCTCCCGCCTTGGGGCGACTGGACTTCCGCGTGCGTCGTCTCGGGCTCGTCGGTCAGGAACACATCCTGCTCGGCTCCGTGGTGACGCCGCTCGAAGAAGCTGCGGGCCGCGTTCGGGAAGAGGGCGTAGCTCAGGATGTCCTCTTCACTACGGGCGAGCGATCCCACTTCCTCTCGATACTGCTCCAAAGTCTCCTCGATCAGGTCGGCCGGCCGCACGCTGATCGGCTGCTCATCGCCGAGTACTCTCTGCCGAACGTCTGGATCTATCGGCCCCGGAGCCTTGCCGTATCTCCCCCGCAGGTAGGCCTTCATCTCATCCGGGACCACCTGCCAACGCTTGCCGATAAGGATGTTCAGCACGGCCTGGGTGCCCACTATCTGGCTCATCGGAGTGACCAACGGCGGGTACCCCACTTCGGCTCTCACTTTCGGGATCTCCTCCAGGACCTCCTGAAGCCTATCTTCGGCCTTCTGCTCCTTAAGCTGCGAGATCAAGTTGGAGATCATGCCGCCGGGGACCTGGTGGGAGTAGACCCGCATGTGGGTGAGTGAGGTGACGCCCCGTTCGAAGCCTCCGGCTTCACGCACTCCTTCGAAGTACTCCGCCATCTCGAACAGCGAGTCGAGGTCCAGTTCAGTATCGTAGGGGGTGCCCTTGAGGGCGGTCACGAGCATCTCGGTAGCGGGCTGGCTGGCGCCGAAGGCGAGCGGCACCGTGGCTGTGTCCACCACGTCCACGCCGGCCTCGATGGCCTTGAGGTAGGTCATCGGGGCGAGGCCGCCGATGTAGTGGCAGTGAAGCTGTAGAGGCAGGTCTATCTCCCGCTTCAGACGGGTCACCAAGCGCTCGGCGAAGTACGGCGACAACAGAGCGGCCATATCTTTGATGCAGATGCTGTCCGCTCCCAGGTCGGCCAGCTCCTGAGCCACCTCGACGTAGTGGTCGAGCGTGTGGACCGGGCTAATGGTATACACCACCGCACCCTGGAAGTGCTTCCCGCTCTCCTTGATGGCCTCCACCGCGGTGTGGAAGTTGCGGGTGTCGTTCAGAGCATCGAACACCCTGAAGATATCGACGCCGGAGTCCGCCGCGAGCTTCACGAACTCCCGCACGATCTCGTCGCCGTAGTGACGATACCCGACGAGGTTCTGTCCGCGCAGAAGCATCTGGAGGGGGGTCTTCCTGCAGTGGTGCTTGATGGTGCGCAAACGCTCCCACGGATCCTCGTCCAGGAAGCGCAGGCAGGCGTCGAACGTGGCTCCCCCCCACACCTCCATGGAGTGGAATCCGATCTGATCCATCTTCCGCAACACAGGGACGATGTGGCCTATACGCATACGCGTGGCCCAGAGCGACTGGTGAGCGTCTCTCAGGCTGGTATCCGTGATCCCTATGCGTCGTGCTTTCATCTAATCTCCTGGCTGGGACGAGCAGATTCCGAGCTCAGACCCGCGTGCTGTACTCTCGCGTGCGCGTGTCTACCCGGATAACGTCCCCGGTTTCTATGAAGAGGGGTACCTGCACCGTGGCGCCCGTCTCGAGGACGGCCGTCTTGCTTCCGCCGCTCACGGTATCCCCGCGGACGCCCGGGGCGGTCTCTACCACCTCGAGGTCCACCCACGTCGGGAGTTCGATGTCGGATGCACGATCGTCAACGAAGAGAACCTCGACCTCCATGTTGACGGTCATGAGATCGAAGCGGCCTTCGAGGACGGTCTTCGGCAGCGCCAGCTGCTCGTAGGAGGCGGAGTCCATGAAGAACACCTGGTCGGCGTCATCGTACAGATATGTCATGGTGCGGCTCTCGACACGCACCTGATCGAACTTCTGCTCCGGGCGGAATGTCTTGTCCAGTACTCTGCCTGTGTTGAGGCTCTTGAGTTTGGTGCGCACGAAGGCACCGCCCTTGCCAGGCTTGACGTGCTGGAAATCCACGATGCGATAGTTGTCATCCTCGAAGCGGATGGTCATGCCCGTGCGGAATTGATTTGTCGAGATCACCGATCGGCCTCCCAATGAAAGAAAACGCCGACCCCAGCCTCTGGCTGGATAGCCGACCTGTGGCCCAGCATCTTACACGATGGAGCCCGGCTTTTCAGCATCCACCAGGGTGCGGGGAGCGAGAGCACCCGCGCCGGCATAGCGGGCTGAGGGACGGGATACTCGGCCATCCCTTCAGCTGAGCGTCTCCAACCGGCGCTCCATGTCCGTCAAGACTTCTATGCCGTCCTCGGTCACCACCACCGAATCCTCGATGCGGACACCGCCCACACCTTCCAGGTATATCCCGGGCTCGATGGTCACGACCATGCCCGGCTCCAAGACGTCTTCCGACCGCGAGCTCACCGTGGGTTCCTCGTGGACTTCCAGGCCCACGCCGTGCCCGAGACCGTGCTTGAAGAAGTCGCCCAGACCCTCCGCTTCGATCACATCCCGTGCGGCCGTATCCACCTGCCGACACGACACCCCCGGGCCGGCCTCCTCACGGCCGACCTCCTGGGCGCGGAGCGTGACGGCGTACGCGCGTGACTCATCGTCGCTCACCGGGCCCGTCGCGAACGTCCGGGTCATGTCGCTGGCGTAGCCATCCACCACCGCGCCCAGGTCCACCACCAGCAGGCCGTGCGCGCCGACGACGGTGTCGCCGGGCTCCGCGTGGGGCTTCGCTCCGTTGGCGCCCCAAGCAACGATGTACGAGAAGGGCACGCCCTCGGAGCCGTGACGGCGGCCCCACACCTCGAGATCCAGAGCGATATCACGCTCCGTGCGGCCCACCACGGGCATGTCGAACAAGTGCTTCATCACTTCTACCGCAAGAGCCGAGGCCTCACGGATAGACTGCACTTCCCCAGGAGACTTGAGCCGACGCAACTTCCTCACGTGCCCGCCCACCAGCGAATGATCGACGGCCTCAAGCGCGGGACCAAGTTTCTCCCAATCGCCCACTCGAAGATAGTCCTTCTCCACGCCCAGCCTACCCTCGAAGTCCGCCACGAGACCCGGCAATGCCGCGGAGAAAGCACCATCGAGTTCCACGAAGCGGCTCTCGCGGGCCTGCTCGTGGGCTTGGATGGTGTATCTGAAGTCGGACGCCAGCACACACTCGTCGCGCAGCACGAGCGCCACCCCGGCGCTGCCGGTGAACCCGGTGAGATAGCGGATGTTGACCGGGTCGAACACCACCAGACCCGTGAGGCCGTCGCCGTCCAGCGCAGACCTCAGCGCCAGCAGTCTCTCGCCGTAAGGTCTCTCGGTCACGTCACTCTTCACGAACGTCACCCTCCCTCTCCCTCTCCCTCTCCCTCTCTCTCTCCCTCTCCGCCGACTTGCCTCGGCCGACCCGATCCCCGCAGACCACCGTCGACCACTCCACCCATCAGGGTGAGCGCCGCCCTCAGATACCCATCCGGCCCTTCGCCGGACACGCGCAGCGCGACCGCGTCCGAGATCACCGACACGCGGCGCCACTCTTCTCGGGCATCAACGTCCGAAAGGTGTACCTCAGCCACCTGCGCCCGAACCAGTTCGAGGGCGTCGTGAATCGCATAGCTGTAGTGCGTCCAGGCTCCGGGGTTCACGAGCATGACGTCGGCGCGCCTGCGATACCTGTGTATCAACTGGACGAACTCCCCCTCATGGTCGGTCTGGTGGCACTCGTAGTGCCACCCACGAGCCCTGACTTCCGCGCCCACCAGGGCCTCCAACTCGATCAGGGTGACCGTGCCGTAGTGGGCGGCGCTCCGCTCTCCGAGGAGCGCGAGATTCACGCCATGGAGCAGCACGAGCAACGGACGATCCTGGGAGGGATCCACGTCGTTCTCTCTGACGATGCCGCGGCCGTTCATCTCAAGATCACCTCCAGATGCCGGGCAAGAACCGCCTCCTCCAGCCTCACGCCCCACACGGGATCACCCACCTTCCGCAGACACACGAACCCGAGCCCGGCAGCGTCCGTCTTCTTGTCGCTGCCGACCGCGGCGAGGATCTCGCCGGCCTCGACGGCATCGATGGTGGTGGGCAGAGCGTAGCGCGCAAGCAGGGTGCGCACGCGTGGCAGCACCGTCGGCGCCAACCCGCAGACCGACTCGCTCACGCTCAGGCTCACGAGAAGTCCGAGGCCTACCGCTGCGCCGTGGGACAGCCTACCGAAGCCGGCGGCGCGTTCCAACGCGTGACCCACGGTATGGCCAAGGTTCAATGTCGCCCGGCGCCCGAGGTCCCTCTCGTCCGCCTGCACGACCTCGGCTTTCAGCCGCACGCACTCTTCGACCAACCGGCTTACCAGGGACGGGGTGCGTGACAGGACCGCGGTCGGATCTCGTTCGAGCTCCTCCAGGAACGGCTCGCCGGAGAGCAGGGCGTACTTCACCACCTCACCCAGACCCGACGCGTACTCCGGCGCTGGTATCGTTTCCAGGAGACGTTGATCGGCCACCACCACCTCCGGTTGGTAGAAGGCTCCCACCAGATTCTTGCCTCCCGGAAGGTTGATGCCGACCTTGCCTCCCACGCTGGAATCAACTTGAGCCAAGAGCGTGGTGGGTACCTGCCAGAAGCCCATCCCACGGAGATAGGTAGCCGCAGCGAAACCGGCGAGATCCCCGACCACCCCTCCACCCACGGCAACGAGGACATCATCTCGGCGGGCTCCCTCCGACGCCAGCCAGTTCCAGCACTCGGCCACGGTAGCCACGGTCTTCGAGGTCTCTCCCGGCGCCACCAGATGAACCCCGGGCATCCCGGACCCTGCCCCGAACGATCCCAGGATCTCGTCCTCCCATCGGGCCCAGACCGTCCGGTCGGATACCAAGAACAACCGACTCCCTCTCCCACCGACTCTCGCCGCACGGTCAGAGAGCTCGCTCAGAGCCCCGCAACCGCCCACGATCTCGGAGAGACCAGCGGCCCCTCCCAGTTGCACTCTCCAGGTCACGCGCTCCGCTCCGACGGGTGACACCCCGCATTGCCGCCCGCTTCGCGACTGCAGATCAGGTGTACGACCTTATCCGCCAACGCCTTCCGACTGAGGCCCCCCGCCTCTACCACTGAATCGGCCGTGGAACGGTAGGCCGTCTCGCGTGTCCGCGCAAGTGCGAAGAAGCCTTCCTTGGACTGAGCCAGAGGTCGCTCGGTATTCCGTACCCGCCGCCAGAGATCTCCAGCGGGGACCGAGATCAGGAGTACGAAAGCCCTTCCCGCCAGCAGGCGCGCCGAATCGGGCCACGTCACGGTGCCGCCCCCGAGCGCCAGGACGACACACTCCCCGCTCCCGGTTCCGAGAATATCGGCCAAGGCCTCCGCTTCTGCCTTCCGGAAACCTGCTTCGCCTCGCTCCAGGAACAGATCCGCGATTGCCGCGCCCTCGCGCTGCTCGACGTACTCATCCAAGTCGATGAAACGGCGGCCCAGGCGGCGCGCCACGATGCGCCCGATCGACGACTTGCCACTCCCCATGAAGCCCGAGAGCGCTACGACCCTTGCCACAGGCCCCTCTCCCGCAACGTGTGTTCGTACCGGGTGACCGCCGCCGTGAACTCCTCCACGGCGTCACCCCCGAACTTCTCGAGATAGGCATCAGCGAGCTCAAGCGCCACCATGGCCTCGCCGACCACGCGCGCAGCCCCCACCGCTTCCACGTCGCTCCGTTCACGATGGGCGCTCGTTGCCGACCAGTCGACGAGGTCCACGGAGGCCAGGGGTGCCATCAACGTAGGTATAGGTTTCATCGCGGCTCGGACGATTAGGGGCATGCCGTTGGTGATGCCCCCCTCGAGGCCGCCGGCCCGATTGGTGCGTCGTTCTATGGGCCCTGCGTCGGGCTCCGAGGTGAAGAGCGCATCGTGGACGGCCGACCCGGGGAGTGAGGCAGCCCCGAAGCCGAGCCCCACTTCGACTCCCTTGATGGCCGGGATGCTGCCCAGAGCACCCATCAGTCGCCCGTCGAGCCTGTCGCCCGGGGTACCGTACCCGCCGATGCCGGGACAAAGACCCCACGCCCATATCTCGAACACTCCACCCAGGGACTCCCCCCGGCTACGGGCGTCGTCGATCGCCTCTTTCATGGCGGTCTCGACGTCGGGATCCGGACACGCGCACTCGGAGGTCTCCACAGTCTCCCAGTCGATCTCGACGGGCGAGATGCCCGCGGTGCCCGCGGTGACCTGCATGCCCCCGATACTGCGCACGAAACCATGGACCTCGACGCCGACCGCTCTGAGCAGCGCTCGGGCCAGCGCACCGGCCGCGACCCGTGACACGGTCTCGCGAGCACTCGCGCGCTCCAGTACGTCACGCGCGTCGGTGTGACCGAATTTGGCCATACCGGCCAGGTCGGCGTGGCCGGGCCGAGGGACAGTGACCGGGTCGGGGGTCCATCCGGGTCGTGGCTCCGGCTGCATGCTGGGGAGCCAATTCTGATGATCGGCGTTCTCCACGAGGAGGGAGACCGGCGTGCCGAGTGTCCGGCCCAGGCGGACACCGGCTAGGATGCGAACGCGGTCCGGCTCGATCGCCATCCTTCCACCTCGTCCGTACCCCCGTTGTCGTCGCCGGAGATCTCGATCGATGACAGCGGGGTCCAGGGCCAGTCCGGCGGGGAGCCCTTCGACTATGCAGACCTCGGCCGGGCCATGGGACTCGCCCGCACTGCTGAAGCGTAAGCGCCTCACCCACGCACCCCCTCTCCCAGACACGCCGACGGCGCCCGAAAAGGCGCCGTCTCCCGACTCCCGATCACCTATCCATGCGAGACCCTACTTGAGGAACTCCTGCCCCACCGTAAGCGTACGGGTCTCGCTACCGTGGAGGAACACCACAGTTTGTTCGTCTGCATCTATCGACACGACCTTGATCTGGCCCCACGTGGTCGTGACCACATTACCCTCACGCTTGTCTTCATACACGGTGTCGTCGACCTCGAAGGTCACCACGGGAACCCCGTTCACGACGTCGATGCTGAGGACCTTCAGGCTGTGAAGAGCGTTGTTCACTCCGCTGGCATTCGTCGTCGTCGTGGTGCCGCCCCCGGTCGTGCTGGTCGTCGAGCCGCCGCCGGTGGTAGACGTCGTGGAGCCGCCACCCCCGCCGGAGCTAGAAGTCGTGGCCGTCGTCGGCGGAACCGCCTGCTGTTTGAAAGGATCCTTGCTCTGGAACGTTGACAACTCATCCATCGCGACGTATCCGGTATCGCCCGTGACATCCGCGGGCGGAGCAGTGCTCACAGTGACGGTCGACAACGTCGTGACCGTCGAATCCTCGCCGGCGACGCACCCTCCCACCAAGAGGGCAAGGGCCAGCACCAACAGGAGTGTGCTAATCCCGGTTCTCACCAATGTCTGGTTCATAGTGGCTGGACCCTCTCTATTGCGCCGTCGCCGGGGCCGGACCCTGCTGGAAGGCATAGAGCGTGAGCCCGACCGTCAACTTCGGCGACGGCTTCGCTACGTCATCCGCGACGAGGGCCAGGCTCAGCGTCTTCACCGTGAGGATACGTCCCGGCCCAGCCGCCATCTGCTCGGCGCGGTAGATGAAATCGTTCAGGTCGAAGAACGTACCCGTGAACGTCAGAGCCAAAGGCACGGTCTGATAGAGGCCCGAATCGGTGGGCGCACCCGGGCTGATCGTCATGAAATCGATACCCGACTCGGTGGCAAGGTCTTGGATCTGCAACAGGAGGCTGGGCAGTTCCGTCCGCTGGGGCATCATCTTTGCAAGCTCGATCAAGCGCGCTTCGTTCCGCTGTGCGTCGAGCTTGGTGCGCTCCAGAACGGCCAACTGTGCCTGATTCTGAGTCAACTGCATGCGCTGGTCCTCGATCTGCACGTCGACGTCGGCGATGTTGGTGCGCAGCGGACTGAGAACTAGGAACCAGTACCCCAAGACGATGACCAGAAGCAGCAATGCACCCAAGATGTAGATATTCCTGCGGCTCATTCCGCCTCCACCTCGACCTGACTGACCGGCAGCTGGGTGTCGGGCGCCTGTTCGTTATGGATGGCGGCCTGCAGGGTGAAGCCACGCACGCCCTTGGTCGTATCGACCTGGCCACTCGGTGCACCCGCAGAGCCGAGTGAGACAGTGGTCACGGCCGGTATCTGCTCGAGCCGGACGAGCAGACGAGCCACATCTTCGAAGCTGTACGTATTGCCCACAAGGGCAAGGCTGCCAAGGGTCTCTACGGCGGAGGCGTTCCCCTGTGCCTGGAGTTCTGGACTCAACGCCGGCGGCGGATCAGCAGCTGTGAGGTTGAGAGTCCCGAGCCACACGTTCTCAGGGACCACCAAGCTCAAATCCCCCAGGATCTGTGACACGAGCGTACGGCCGACGTACACCTGCCTCACTACGTCTTCGACCGCCGCCCTTCTGTCGTCCAGTTCCTGATACTGCCTGAGGGAGGCCAATTGCGCCTCGAGTTGCTGATTCTGGACCTGGAGGTCGGCAAGTTCGGCCTCCTTGTCGGATAGTGCACCGTTGAAGAAGAGATAACTGAGGACGATCAGACCCACGACCAGGATAGCCGTCCCGACCAAGGCCACGAGGCCGGTGTCGGTCTCAGTGCGCTTCCGCCGCTCAACAGGTACCAGGTTGATGCGTCTCTCCACGCTATTCCACCTCGTCCAGTGCGAGTCCGATGGCCACTGCAAGACGTGGGGCGATCGCCATCAGAGCCTCGGCGTCGATATCGGAAGCGACCTCCGCCACTTTCAACAAAGGATTCCCAACGATGACCCGGATGCCAAGCGCCTCTGTCAGGTAAGAATCAAGGTTCCTGAGGAGGGCGCCCCTGCCCGTGAGAACCAACTCTTCAACGTGCGTGGTGTAGTCCTGGCTCTGGAAGTAATCGATAGACCGTCTGATCTCATCGGCCAGTTCATCAGCGGAACCAGCGAGGACGGCGCCGACCTCTTGTATCGTGGTGGGGCCGTAGGTTTCAGCGTCGGGCTCGTAGGTCCCGGGCAGTCCGATGCCCTCGATCAGTCGATCAGCGTCTTCGGCCTCGATACCTTGATGTTCCATCAGCGCATGCCGGAAATTGTCGTGCGCGAACCCGATGGTGCGGGTGAACTTCGGCACTCCCTCGAAGGCCACGACGAGATTGGAGATCGAAGAGGATATGTTCACGACGCCCAGTGGACGGCGTGTATCGGCGCCTTGATCCACGAACGACACCGCCGGACTCAGAGCCCTGACGAGTGCGAACGCCGATGCGTCGATCCCCGCTACTTTCAGGCCCGCCTTGTCGGCCGCCCGGAGGAAACCTTCGACCATGTCACGCTGAGCGGCCACCAAGAGGACCCTCTGCTTCGGCACACCATCCTGGTCGACGAACCGAGCGACCACCTGGAAATCCAGGACGGCTTCGGCTACCGGGATGGGGATGTAGTCCTGAGCTTGGAACTCGATAGCTCCGCGCAGTTCTTCATCGCTCATTTCGGGCGTCTCGATGTTCCTGACGATAACCTTCTGGTTGCCGACCCCCAGGTTGACCACGTTGCCCTTCAACTTCGACCCGCGTACGAATGCCCTCAGTTCATCTGCAAGGGCGTCTGGATCGACCACCTCGCCCTCGAACACGAGCCCTTCGGGGATGGGCCGCTCGTGGTATGCCTTGAGTACGGCCGCCGGCGGTTGCCCACGAAGCTGCACGCCGATGATGCTCGACTTACCTACGTCGAGGCCTATCAAGTCTTTGTTTCCTCCGAACAAGCCCATGCTCACCGAACCTCGAGCCTAGATTTCTACGCTCCGTCCAAACCCTCCACCGCAGCACTAGCTTCGTTCGACAACCATGACACGTAATCCTTCAGCGCGTGTGGGACTCGACGCTGGTGACCCCACGCCCCGGCCACCCAATCTACTCGGCCACACGGCGGCTGTCAAACCGTCTAAAGCCCACCGAGTGGCGCGCCATGCACTCAAACGAGCGGAAGCGCCATCTGATACGCCAAGGGCGCATCCTCCTTCTACAGAACGCACGAGGAGCGCCAGGATCGTCCGCGAGAGCATCTCATCAAACCTACACTTCCACTAGACGGCTAGGTCGCAAGACTCAAGTACAGGTCGAGCATCTGGTGACCGAGTAAACCCGCCACGACGCTGCCGAAAGCAAGGTAAGGTCCGAAAGGGATGCGGTCCTTACGACTCTTCAATCTAAGAGCGATCAATAGGGCTCCCCCGAAGCCGCCGACCAGGAATCCAACGAACAACGCCACCACGGTGCTGGAACCGAGGACGGCGCCCATCATGAGCGCCATCTTCACGTCGCCCATGCCCATGCCGCCTCTCCACAGGAGACCCAGGATCAGAAGGAACAGTGAACCGCCCAGGGCGGCGGCAAGGAACTCCCACCAGCGGCTTGGACTGAGCGCTGTGGAGGCGATGAGAGCAATAACGGTGCCGGGAAGCACGATCTTGTCCGGGATCCGAAAGTGATCGATATCGATGAACGTGATGGCCACCAGCGCGGCGAAGAACGCCATCATGACAAGAGTGCGTGCACTGGGCCCGTAGACGGCGTAGGCTCCCACGAACAGTGCTCCCGTGAGGGCCTCCACCGCCGGATAGCGCCAGGAGATCGATTCCCCGCAGTCCCTGCAACGCCCACGAAGGACGAGCCATCCCACTATGGGGACGTTGTGATACCAACGGATGGGACTATCACACCGGGGGCAATGGGAGCCGGGCGAACTCAGAGACAAGCCTTCGGGCAACCTGCAGATGACCACGTTCAGGAAGCTCCCGATCACCGTGCCGAGTACGAACGAACACAAGCCTAGGTAGGCGTTGAACCACGTCATCAGAAACGAGAATCCCTCATGCCCGCACCGATCCTCCACTCGAGACCCGCACCGTACCTGGTATCGGCCTCAGGACGCTCTGCTTGAGCCCTCGTCAGTCTCTCCCGCCCGGACCCTCCCCTGCAGCGACATGAGTGTACCGGTGAAGGTCAGGGCGCGCAAAGCAGCCCAAGGTACCAGATTGGCGTGAACCATTCTCGAGTGTCGGGCCCGCTTGCTGGATTCAGGCAGCTTTCCCGTCTGGCACAACCGTCGCCCCGCCCGCCTTCAGATAGGCCAGCATCGCTGGCACGATCCGAGGCATGAGAAGAGGCAGCATGTTGGGCATGAGTGCCGCCATGGTATCCGGAAGTAGATCGGGCATCTGCTCGCGCATGTTGTCGGGCATGTCGATGCGCTTGCCCACCGCCACCAGCATGTCCGGCATCACCTTGGGCATGATGGACGGCATGAGCAGGGGGAACAACGTGGGCATCAGCGGCTTCATGACTCTCAATGCACCCGGGACCTTCGCCATCACACGCATCATCCCGCCCATGCCGAGGGGCATCGCGGCGAGCATCTGCGGAAACAGCTCTTCCATGACCACGGCCATATCGTCGGGCCGCATGAGTCGGATCATCTGATCGAAGACCCGCCAGTTGGCCATGGTCTCTTCGTTCGGATCAGGTAGTTCGACCCCGAGCGAAGCGGCTGCCAGGTGAGCAAGATCATGGACCTCCACGTCCATACCGGTGACATTCGCACTCACTCGCAGTTGGAACTGGCAGCAGGGACACAGGGCGACGATGTCCTTGACCCCCACGTCGATCGCCTCCTGCAGCCGAACGGCGCCCAGATCGTGGGCTACCGGCGAGTCGCCGATGAGCGTGAGGACGGACCCGCAGCACAGTGCGTCATCGCGGTTGTGCTTCATCTCTCTCAGTTCGATACCGGGAATCGCTTCCAGCAGGTCACGAGGTGGCTCATACAGACCGCAGGCCCGCCCGGCGTGACACGAGTCGTGGAACGTCACCGTCTTATCGATCGAACCGGGAAACTCCAGGTCTCCGGCGGCCACCTTTTCTGACAACACCTCGGAGTAGTGCTTCGCCTCTATCCCGTACTCGATGCCGAGCTTTTCACACCACTGAGGATAGTAGGTCTTCCACACCAGATAACAGGCGGGACATGACGTCACAACTTCCTCCACGCCGTGGGACTTCATTGCGGCCACGTTGGCCCGCATGTTCGACTCCCAGACGTCCCAGCGACCCGACACGAGCATGGGGATGCCGCAGCAGTTCTCCTCGTTGCCTATGTAGGTGAACTCGACTCCGGCCCTATCAAGCAAGGTCGCCGTGCCGATGGCGATGTCCTGTTCGACGTAGCTGGCAGTGCAGCCGGCAAAATAGGCCGTCTTAGACTTCTCCGGCAGCTTCTCGCGCAGTTCCTGCGGCAACCAGTCATCCCGATCTTTGCGGTACCCCGCCCAGATGTTGCCTTCCTTTTTCATCGATGCGGCCATCATCTCGAACGGGGGGAAGGTCATCTTCCCCTGCTCGTTGATAAGCGCGCCGCGCAACAAGCCCCACGCCGGCTCTATGGGCAGGTTGAGGGGACATTCGTTCTCGCAGCGCTCGCAGGTTGTACAGAGCAGGAACCTATCCACCCACTCCTGGGTAATCTCCTCACGACCCTGCAGCACCTCGCGCAAGAAGTACCACTTGCCCCGGGGAGAACTGGACTCCCAGCCCTGCCCCCCGAACTGGGTGCATCCTTCCACACAGTAGCCGCACTGGGCGCAGGCGAACGCGTAGCGGGCGACTTCTTCTGGTATGCCCTTCTTGTTGGCGTCGAACTTCTCGCCCAGTTCCGCCTCGAAGTTGTTGGCAACGGTGCGGACGAGCGGTTCGAAATTCTCGGCCAGCCCCAGGATGGTGGTAAGGCCGCTGTCGGCGTAGACCTTGCCCGGATTCATGATGCCCTTGGGATCGAGCCGCTGCTTCGCCGCGCTCATGGCCTCCAGACGCTGGGCGCCCACGATCTCCTCGGCCCGCTTGGAGAAGTAGACTCCTGTGGAGTAGGCCCTTCCGCCGTGCCCGCGCGCGATCTTGATCACGGACAATGCCAGGCCGAAGGCCACATTGTAGCCGAAGGTGCGCTCGTCGTGCGGGATGAAGCCCAGGAGGACGAACTCGTCGCCGGAAACCCCCACTCCTTCGATAACGATGGGGAGGTCCACTTTGTCGTCGATCTCGTCCAATACTGCCGTCAACGAGCCGGTAGGCACCACGACCTCGGTCGGGATGAGCGATGGCCCGATGCGTTTGACCCTCATGGGACTGTATCGGAGTTCCCATTCGTGCTGAGCCACATCGTCCGGCAGGAGGGTTCCCTCCGTGCGGTTTATGACATCTTCGAGGCGACGGCGCACGTCTTCAGCGTTGCCGTGCCAGGCAAGCAGTACCACGAAGCTCTCCGGCACGTCGAGCGGGGTGTGCACGACGTGGATCGGGTGCCCGTGGTGGGTCTTGGCCGGCAACTTCTTGCCCAGACGGACCGCACTCGGGTTCATGAAACTCACCGACCACAACGGTATCGATTCGGCTGCGATCGCGGTCATAGCGGCCTGAAGTGCGTCAGCGGTGTCGAAGGCAGCAGCAAGAAGGTGTGTCTCGTCCGTTCGGGCCACGCGGACCGTCACCTGGGTGATGAAGCCGGTCATGCCTTCGGCTTCCGAGACGGTGTCCAGCTCGGAGCCCGAGACGGTCTCGATCTCCCCCGTTGGGCGTACGACGCGCGCCGAGACCACCACGTCCCTGAACCAACCGTGCTCGTAGCTCCCGTAGCCGGAGCCTCCCTGAGCCAGCCAGCCGCCGACCGTGGAACTGGGAGCGCTTGTGGGGTACATCAGCAGTTCCAGTTCGTGCTCCTCGAGCACTGCCTGCAGGTCCTTCCACACGACCCCGGCCTCGACGGTGGCGGTGAGCCCAGTGGGGTCTACCGTCACGATGCGCTTGAAGCGCCTCATGTCGACGACCACCGCGTCCTTACGGGGTATGGCACCACCGTATCCGGAAGTAGCAGCTCCCCGGGGCACCACCTCGAATCCGTTCTCGTTGGCCATGACCAGGAGTTCCAACAGCGACTCCTCTGTGCGAGGTCGCACGACGGCTCCCGCGACCCCTCCCGGCATGAAGGGCTTGACCAACCCGGGGACACTGCCCACATCATGTGAGTACAGCTTGCGTTCGACCCTATCGAACGACACGTCCTTTTCTCCGAAGATCCGTACGAGTCCGTCCCGTGACGCCTGGTCCATGCTGACCTCACCTTGTGAATCGGTTCACACTACTACCGCAACAAAAGCCCGAGGGCTTGTGCGAGATGATACCTATACCCGTATGGGTATGCTGACATCATACAACATCTGCCGACAGGCGTCTATCCAGCGAAGAAAATCGAGAAAGGGGTGATCGCGAGGAACGTACGTCACTCTGGAGGAACGACGACACAGAGAAAGGGGAGTCCGGTCTCCTCCCCTCCACCCAACCCGCTCAGATCACCCGGAAGGTTCCCAGATCCAACCACCGGCTTCGAGAACGATCCTGAGTGCGCTTTTCCCCGAGTCCGTCATCGGTCCGAGCGGTGGACGCAATGGACCGGCAGGCAGCTCCATCCATTCAAGCGCCTGCTTCACCGGGATGGGGTTCGGTTCAAGGAAGAGAGCCTCCACGACAGGCATCGTATGGAAGTGGATCTCGCAGGCGCGATCGAGGTCTCCCGTCCACACCGCCTCGCACATCTCCTTCACTTCACGGCCGATGACGTGCGCGACCGCGGCGATGGCTCCCGACGCTCCCAGACAGAGGAGCGGGTAGGTCATGATGTCCTCGCCCGAGTAGACCTGGAATGTCTCACGATCGGTCGCCCGGAGGATGGTCATGGCCTGCACGAGGTCTCCGGAGGCGTCCTTCAGTCCCACGACCTGCGGCACTTCCTCCCACAACCGCACCACGGTAGCAGGGTCGATGTTACGCCCTGTGCGGCCCGGGATGTTGTAGAGGATGATGGGAAGGTCCACCGCCTCGGCGATTGCCTGAAAGTGCCTGAAGATCCCCTCCTGCGACGGCTTGTTGTAGTAAGGGCAGACCTGGAGGGTGGCGCTGGCTCCCGCCTTCATGGCGCTCGAGGTGAGCGCGATCGCCTCGCGGGTACTGTTGGACCCGGCGCCGGCGATCACGGGTACGCGGCCGTCGGCGTGCTCGACCACCAGGCGCACCACCTCCTCGTGTTCCTCATGGCTGAGCGTCGGAGATTCCCCGGTAGTACCGCAGGGCACCAGCCCGTCGCACGGCATCTCTTCCACGTAGAAATCGACCAGGCGGCGGAGACCCTCCCAATCGACAGTCAGGTCGTCGTGGAAGGGAGTGATCGAGCGGAAGGATGACGCCTCGCAAACCCCACTCGAGCTTCTCGATCACTGGATCCCCCTCATGAGAATACCGATCGTGTACGCGGCCCCGGAGAGGCTCGTCAATAAAGGCACTCTATCCGGTTTCGACCACTCTCCGCAAGGCCGGACTTCAGGACGAAAACAGTGAGAGCCCGCCATCACTGGCGGGCTCTCATAAAAATCCCGGCGGCGTCCTACTCTCCCACACGGTCTCCCGTGCAGTACCATCGGCGCTGAGAGGCTTAACTTCTCTGTTCGGAATGGGAAGAGGTGTTTCCCTCTCGCCATAGCCACCGGAAACATCGAAATCTTTACAAAGCGGGGCTCCCACCCACCTTCAAATCTACATAGTGGCATAAATGATATTCAAGTCAAGACCTCGACCGATTAGTACTGGTCTGCTGAAGACATTGCTGTCCTTACACATCCAGCCTATCAACCTGGTGGTCTTCCAGGGGTCTTACCCAGTTAACCTGGTGGGAGATCTCATCTTGGGGTCTGCTTCCCGCTTAGATGCTTTCAGCGGTTATCAGATCCAGACGTAGCTATCCAGCGGTGCCGTTGGCACGACAACTGATACACCAGAGGTCTGTTCATCCCGGTCCTCTCGTACTAGGGACGAGTCCCCTCAAATCTCCTGCGCCCACGACAGATAGGGACCGAACTGTCTCACGACGTTCTGAACCCAGCTCGCGTACCGCTTTAATGGGCGAACAGCCCAACCCTTGGGACCTACTCCAGCCCCAGGATGCGATGAGCCGACATCGAGGTGCCAAACCCTCCCGTCGATGTGGACTCTTGGGGAGGATAAGCCTGTTATCCCCGGAGTACCTTTTATCCGTTGAGCGACGGCGCTTCCACTTGCTACCGCCGGATCACTAAGACCTGCTTTCGCACCTGCTCGACTTGTTGGTCTCGCAGTCAAGCTCCCTTGTGCCTTTACACTCTACGCACGATTGCCGACCGTGCTGAGGGAACCTTTGTGCGCCTCCGTTACATTTTAGGAGGCGACCGCCCCAGTCAAACTGCCTACCAGACACTGTCCGACAGCCGGATCACGGCCTGCCGTTAGAAGCTCAATACACCAGGGGTGGTATCCCAAGGGCGGCTCCACGCGGACTAGCGTCCGCGCTTCCAAGCCTCCCACCTATCCTGGACGAGGTGCACCGAGCTTCAATATCAAGCTGCAGTAAAGGTTCACGGGGTCTTTCCGTCTTGTCGCGGGTAATCGGCATCTTCACCGATACTACAATTTCACCGGGTCTCTGGCTGAGACAGCGCCCAAGTCGTTACGCCATTCGTGCAGGTCGGAACTTACCCGACAAGGAATTTCGCTACCTTAGGACCGTTATAGTTACGGCCGCCGTTTACCGGGGCTTAATTTCAGTGCCTCGCTCGAAAGCTAACACCTCCACTTAACCTTCCGGCACCGGGCAGGCGTCAGCCCCTATACATCGTCTTTCGACTTAGCAGAGACCTGTGTTTTTGGTAAACAGTCGCTTGGGCCTGATCACTGCGGCCCCCTCGAGCTCGGGGAGCAAGTCCCTTCACCCTACCGGGGCGCCCCTTCTCCCGAAGTTACGGGGCTATTTTGCCGAGTTCCTTAGCCAGAGTTCTCCCGATCGCCTTGGTATTCTCTACCTGCCTACCTGTGTCGGTTTTGGTACGGGCACACACCACAACTCGCTAGAGGTTTTTCTTGGCGGCAGAGGATCAACAGCTCGCCGGCATACGCCAGCTGGCATCACGTCTCAGGTTAAAGGCCTCCGGATTTTCCTAAAGGCCACCCTACACGCTTGCCCGTGGTCAACCAACGCCACGGTCTGTCTACCTTTCCGCGTCACCCCATCACTCAAATGCTGGGTGGTGGCACTGGAATATGAACCAGTTGTCCATCGCCTACGCCTGTCGGCCTCGGCTTAGGTCCCGGCTAACCCTGAGCTGATTAGCATTGCTCAGGAAACCTTAGGCATTCGGCGGGCGAGTTTCTCACTCGCCTTTCGTTACTCATGCCAGCATTCTCACTTCCCAAGCCTCCACGGCTGGCTTACGCCGCCGCTTCTCCGGCTTGGGAACGCTCGCCTACCGATCCGCGCGACCGAAGTCGCGAAGATCCCGTAGCTTCGGTACCTTGCTTGAGCCCCGTTACATTATCGGCGCGTGAACACTTGACCAGTGAGCTATTACGCACTCTTTAAAGGGTGGCTGCTTCTAAGCCAACCTCCTGGTTGTCTGTGCACTCGCACATCCTTTTCCACTTAGCAAGGATTTAGGGACCTTAGCTGACGGTCTGGGTTGTTTCCCTCTCGGATACGGAGCTTATCCCCCGCACCCTGACTCCCGCGCTCTGGACTTACGGCATTCGGAGTTTGTCTGACTTCAGTAACCTTGTGGGGCCCCTAGGCCAAACAGTGCTCTACAACCGCAAGTAAACACGCGAGGCTATACCTAAATATATTTCGGCGAGAACCAGATATCTCCGAGTTTGATTAGCCTTTCACTCCGATCCACAGGTCATCCCCTCGGTTTTCAACCCGAGTGGGTTCGGGCCTCCACGAGGTCTTACCCTCGCTTCACCCTGCCCATGGATAGCTCACTCGGTTTCGGGTCTATAGCATACGACTAAGCGCCCTATTAAGACTCGCTTTCGCTACGGCTCCGCTTACGCTTAACCTTGCCGCATACAATAACTCGCTGGCCCGTTATGCAAAAAGTACGCCGTCACAACCCGAAGGTTGCTCCGACCGCTTGTAGGCACACGGTTTCAGGTACTATTTCACTCCCCTCCCGGGGTGCTTTTCACCTTTCCCTCACGGTACTAGTCCACTATCGGTCACCAGGAAGTACTTAGCCTTGCGGGGTGGTCCCCGCAGATTCCCACCGGATTTCACGTGTCCGGCGGTACTTAGGTGTCGGTTTCAGGAAGTGAGCTGCATTTCGCCTACGGGGCTCTTACCCGCTATGGCCCGGCGTCCCAGCCGGTTCGGCTATACAACTCATTTGTAACTTCCCGAATCGGATGCAGCCGACTCTAAACCGATCCTACAACCCCACGCGTACTACGCCTGCACGCAATCACGCACGCATGGTTTAGGCTGATCCCCGTTCGCTCGCCGCTACTGAGGGAGTCGAGGTTTCTTTCCTTTCCTCAGGTTACTTAGATGTTTCAGTTCACCTGCTTACCTTCACTACCCTATGTGTTCAGGTAGTGATGACTGAGCATTACCTCAGCCGGGTTTCCCCATTCGGAAATCCGCGGGTCAAAGGCTGTTCAGCGCCTCACCGCGGCTTATCGCAGCCGTCCACGTCCTTCATCGGCTCCTGGTACCAAGGCATCCACCGTGTGCCCTTATTATCTTGACGGAAGAACATCAAAATATTGCCACTATGTAGATTTCAAGGTGCGCGCGGAGCATTGTTCCGCATAGAAAAACCACGCTCGAGGCGCGGTCTTTCAAAACTGAGCAGCGTGTAAACGGCAGGTACCATGAAGCCTGCCGCTACCAAGTCGACATATTCCAGGCGGCTCGGACCGGTGTGTGGAAAGAGATCCTAAGATCCCACGTCACGCATCCGTTTTGTGTCCGAGACCTGCGGTGTGTGAGCACCGCTATATCCCTAGAAAGGAGGTGATCCAGCCGCACCTTCCGGTACGGCTACCTTGTTACGACTTCACCCCAATCATCGAACCCACCTTCGACGGCTCCCTCCCTTGCGGGTTAGGCCACCGGCTTCGGGTGTTCCCGACTTTCGTGGTGTGACGGGCGGTGTGTACAAGGCCCGGGAACGTATTCACCGCGACGTTGCTGATTCGCGATTACTAGCAATTCCGCCTTCATGGAGTCGAGTTGCAGACTCCAATCCGAACTGAGACCGGCTTTTAGGGATTCGCTCCACCTCGCGGTATCGCAGCCCGTTGTACCGGCCATTGTAGCACGTGTGTAGCCCAGGACATAAGGGGCATGATGACTTGACGTCATCCCCACCTTCCTCCGGTTTGTCACCGGCAGTCTTCCATGAGTCCCCAACTTAATGCTGGCAACATGAGAACAGGGGTTGCGCTCGTTGCGGGACTTAACCCAACATCTCACGACACGAGCTGACGACAGCCATGCACCACCTGTGTACGCTCCCCGAGGGGTCGTTCACCTTTCGGATCACTACCACGTACATGTCAAGCCCTGGTAAGGTTCTTCGCGTTGCGTCGAATTAAACCACATGCTCCACTGCTTGTGCGGGCCCCCGTCAATTCCTTTGAGTTTTAGCCTTGCGGCCGTACTCCCCAGGCGGGACACTTAATGCGTTAGCTTCGGCACCGGGAGAGTCGACACTCCCGACACCTAGTGTCCATCGTTTACGGCTAGGACTACCAGGGTATCTAATCCTGTTTGCTCCCCTAGCTTTCGCGCCTCAGCGTCAGTACTGTTCCAGAGAGCCGCCTTCGCTACTGGTGTTCCTCCTGATATCTACGCATTTCACCGCTACACCAGGAATTCCACTCTCCTCTCCCAGACTCTAGCCAGCCGGTTTCCGATGCACGCTTGGAGTTAAGCCCCAAGGTTTCACATCAGACCTGACAAGCCGCCTACGCGCGCTTTACGCCCAATGATTCCGGACAACGCTCGCCACCTACGTATTACCGCGGCTGCTGGCACGTAGTTAGCCGTGGCTTCCTCTGGGGGTACCGTCAGCCCTTGGGCTATTAACCCAGGTGCCTTCTTCCCCCCTGACAGGAGTTTACAACCCTAAGGCCTTCTTCCTCCACGCGGCGTTGCTGCGTCAGGCTTTCGCCCATTGCGCAAGATTCCCCACTGCTGCCTCCCGTAGGAGTCTGGGCCGTGTCTCAGTCCCAGTGTGGCTGATCGTCCTCTCAGACCAGCTACCCGTCGTAGCCTTGGTGAGCCGTTACCTCACCAACAAGCTGATAGGCCGCGGGCCCATCCCAAGGCAGAAGCCGAAGCTACCTTTACTTGAACCACTTATGTGGTGCAAGCACGTCCGGTATTAGCTCCGGTTTCCCGGAGTTATCCCAGTCCTTGGGGCAGGTTGCCCACGTGTTACTCACCCGTTCGCCGCTTTACCGGGGTCCCGAAGGACCCTTTCTCGCTCGACTTGCATGTGTTAAGCACGCCGCCAGCGTTCGTCCTGAGCCAGGATCAAACTCTCCGTGAAGTATTTGCGAAACGAGCCGAAGCTCGGATCTGGCTTCCAGAAAGAGCCTGATATAGCTCTCAATTAGAAATTGTCAGTCTGGCCGGCCACGAGGGCCGTCCTCCTGACGGGGTGGGTCTCAACGTCTTCAATGAAGACGAAGATTCCCGTCATTGGTGCTGGCAAGACGAATCGATTCTCCGGCTAGGCCGGATCCAGATCCATCTTTGCACGCTGCTCAGTTTTCAAAGACCATCGCGCTCGTTCGGCGCGGCCGGGAAGAGTAGCACCACTCAGGTGTACCGTCAACCCGCTTCCTGCAAGAACTTCTACCGTCCGACCCCAAACAAAAAGGGTCTCCCAATGCATCCAGGGCGACCCGCAGTACTGCGGTTGGGTGTTGCTCGCCTTAGCTGCGTGCCCTCCAGAGAGAGCTGGGGCTGTCGGACAAGTTACGCATCCTTTCAGGAACCCTTATTCTACCCCCGAAAGCCCTCCGTGTCAACGACAGTCGATGATCCGACCCTCGTGTTCCTCGGAGTTGTTCTCGGCGACCGCGGTAGTCTAGCACCTTCCCCACCTATGACAAGGGCGACGTCCATTTTCTTTTCAGCGATTGTTCGCCAACGGGTACCTTGCCATCGCGAGGGCAAGAGAAATTACGGTGTCTTTGGGCATGGCATCGCTGAACACGCCGTACAACCAAGGCGGATCACTCCACTGCACCAGATACCCCTGGGCCAGGCGATACACGAAGGCGGGATGACCGGCCACGTCCCCGCACGGCTCCCCGGGCAGATCGCCTACGTCGCCCTCGATCCCTTGGGCGACCGCGACCGTTCCCAGGACTGTGGTGAGTTCCACGACTGATCGCGCGCCGGCTTCGCTCAGAGGCGTCGACGTGCCGCCTCCCACTGAGACCATGGACCCCGAGGGCAGACGCGACGGTAGGTAGAGAGGCAGATCCACTCGAGCCGCCTCGCGCGCGAACACATCGATGACGGCGACCGAGGGTGGACCCCAATCGTCCACTGACGAGCCGCCGGGACTATTCTCGGAAGTCACGAGGCCCAGAGACGTCGTCGTAGAGGGTTCTGAGGAAGCCCCGCATCCCGCCACGAGGAGTGCGTGCAGCAGTGCAACACAGACGAAGGCGATACGTACCGGCTCAGACTGAGCGACACGACGGACGCGGACAACAGACACGGCTCCTCCTCTCGGGCGTTCCAGCCACATGAGAGTAGGCCCGTCGTCGGGCTCAGGCCATAGGACTTTGGTCCCAGCCCTGAGGGCGATCAGACCAGGCGCACGAAGCGTCGCCGACCCACGCGCAACACGACTCCTCTCAGTCGTTCAGGCGTGTATTCAGCGCTTACATCGGTCACCACGACGTCGTCGAGGGTGACTCCCCCCTGCTCGATCAACCGACGGGCCTCGCCGTTGGAGCTACTCAGACCCAACTCGGTGAGCAGGCGCGGAAGCCAGACGGTACCGTCTTTCAGCACGTTTTCCCGGAGCACAGCGGTCTCGATGTTCTCCGGGCGCTCCCGCTCGCGGAAGACCCGGTCGAAATGTTCGAGAGCCATGTGCGCGGCAGATTCGCCGTGATACAGCCCTACGATGCGGGCCGCGAGGTCGCGCTTGGCCTGCGCCGGATGGTAGGTACCGGAGACGAGACCGGCCGAGACCTCCTCGATCTCCTTGTGGCCGGCGCCCGTGAGCAGCGTCCAGTAGGGCACCATGAGGTGATCGGGTATGGACATGATCTTGCCGAACATGTCCTCCGGGGCGTCCTCGACCCCCACGTAGTTGCCGTAGCTCTTCGACATCTTCTGCACGCCGTCGGTGCCTGCCAGTAGGGGAACGGTCATGATGCTCTGCGGCGGCAGGCCGTAGGCCTCCATGACGGTGCGGCCCATGAGGAGGTTGAAGGTCTGATCGGTGCCGCCCAGTTCCACGTCGGCGCGTACCGCGACGCTGTCGTAGCCCTGCAGGAGCGGATACATGAACTCGAGCATGGAGATGGGCTCCCCACGCTCATACCTGTTGGCGAAATCGTCGCGCTCTAGCATCCGGGCCACCGTGCTCACCGCGGTGAGGCGCAGTACGTCCTGCATGGTCATCGGCCCGAGCCAGTCTCCGTTCCTAGCGAGCTCGACCTTCTCCATGTCCATGACCTTGCCCGCCTGCTGCACGTAAGTAGTGGCATTGGCTGCGATCTCTTCATCGGACAGGGTGGGGCGGGTCTTCGTGCGGCCGGAGGGATCCCCGACTTTCGCGGTGTAGTCGCCGATGATGAGGACCGCGATATGTCCATGGTCTTGAAACGCCCGCAGTTTCCGGAGGACCACTGTGTGGCCGAGGTGGATGTCGGGCGCCGTGGGGTCGACTCCGAGTTTCGCCCTCACCGGCCTCTTTTCGGCCCGCGCCTGAACCAGACGTCTGAGCAGGTCGCCACTCGGCACCACTTCCACGCAGCCGGTAGCCAAGTCCAGGTACTGCTCCGCGATGTCGTCGGGGACCTGTACTCCAGAAGCCCTCACCGCGTCGATGACGGCGTCCAGATGCTGGTGGTTCATGATGGATCCCTTACCCCGTTGCCGCGTGTGCTGGAGCGATCGGCGCGGGTGCGAGACCCGGCGAGCAGCCCGCAGGATACCATACGCCTCGATCTCTTCCGCGCGGAAAGGACCTGCCCGGGCATCCTGGCGAGCCGCGCTCGTCCGCCAGCGTGTAACATACCCGCGACAGCCGGCGGGCTTGGCGGCACATCCTGGCCGCGTGCGCGCCCCGGGCGTTCGCCTCCCCACCCGGCAGGAACCACGGACCAAAGAGGGTTCTTCGTATGTCGAACAAAAAACCCAATGCGGCTCCACGCCGCCGCTCTCCGGTCTTCCGTGTGCTGCGGACGATCGTCCTCCTCGCTCTCCTCGGGGTCATAGCCATGATCGCGGGAGCCGCCGGACTCTACGTGGGCCTGGCTGCGGATCTCCCGTCGCTCGCGTCGGAGGGCGAATACCAGGCCGCGCAGACCACCAAGGTCTATGACAGCAGCAAGCCTCCCCAGCTGCTGGCCGAGCTCCACGGGATCGAGGATCGCGAGTTAGTCTCAGGGGACAGCATCCCTCAATTCGTGCGTGATGCGGTCGTGGCCATCGAAGACGAGCGCTTCTACTCTCACAGCGGTGTGGACCTCATCGGCATAGCGCGGGCCCTGTGGGCCGACGTCCGTTCGGGCAGCTACGAGCAGGGCGCCTCCACCATAACCCAGCAGTTCATCAAGAACGCCTATATCACCGACGAGAAGACGATCGATCGCAAGGTGCGCGAGGCGGCACTCGCGTACCAGTTGGAGAAGAAGTGGTCGAAGGAAAAGATCCTGAATGAATACCTGAACATCATCTATTTCGGAGAAGGGGCCTACGGCATACAGGCGGCTGCGCACACGTACTTCGGGGTGGATGCCTCGCAACTGACCCTGGCACAGGCCGCACTCCTCGTGGCCGTCCCGAAATCGCCCTCGAACTACTCGCCGCGCCGCAACCCGGAGGCGGCTCACGGACGACGGGACCTCATCCTCAACAAGATGTACCAACAGTCGTATATCTCCAGCGCCGAACTCCAAGAAGCGCTTGCCGCTCCGGTCAAGCTGGCCCCGCCCCGCTCTGCAGCAGACGTGAAGTTCCCGTATTGGGTGGAGTTGGTGCGCGAACAACTGGTGAACCAATACGGCGCGAGCACGGTTCTGCAGGGCGGCCTGCGCGTGTACACGACGATCGACCCGGCCATGCAGGAGGCGGCTGAGCGCGCCGTCGCCGACGTCCTGGACGAACCCGGTGACCCCGCAGCAGCCCTCGTGGCCATCGACCTGCACACCGGCGGGATCGTGGCCATGGTCGGGGGTGCCGATTTCGGGCGCCAGCAGTTCAACCTGGCCACTCAGGGGCGGCGGCAACCCGGCTCGGCCTTCAAGACCTTCGTGCTGACGACCGCGGTAGAACAAGGAGTCAGCCCAGGCACCGAATACGAATCGGGTCCGGTCACCATAGAACTGCCTGGTGATGATTGGAACGTGAACTCCAAGGACGTGGGGCCCGTGACCCTCACCGAGGCGACCGCATCCTCCATCAACGGCACCTATGCCCGACTCATCATGGACGTGGGGCCCGAGAACGTCGTGGAGACGGCGAAAAAGCTGGGGATCCGTACTCCATTGCAGCCCAACCCGGCCATCGCGCTCGGCGGACTTACCGTCGGAGTGAGCCCGCTGGAGATGGCCGTCGCGTACGGCACCATCGCCACTGGTGGGGAGCGCCTCTCAGGGAGCGTCGGTTTCGATGCCGACGACCCACTCGCGCCCATAGCCGTGGCTCGAGTGGAGAAGGCTGACGGTGAACTCGTCGACGAGAACAAGCTCGTGCGTACGCCCGTGCTGGATCCCCGAGTGGCGTACGTGGTCACAGACACGCTGAAGGGAGTGATAGCCCACGGTACGGGGCGGGCCGCCGACATCGGTCGCCCGGCGGCGGGAAAGACGGGCACCACCCAGGAGTATCGGGATGCTTGGTTCGTCGGCTATACCCCCGACATCGTGGCGGCCGTGTGGGTGGGATACCCGGACGAACAGAAGGAGATGACCGACGTCCACGGCATCAGAGTCACCGGCGGTTCGTTCCCCGCCGACATCTGGGCGTCATTCATGGCCGCAGCACACGAGGGCATAGAACCGCACGATTTCGCCGAGCCCGCCAATGCCGACTGGGTCACCGTTTCCATCGACCCGGAGTCGGGACTGTTGGCCACCGAGTGGTGTCCTGAATCGGTGGCCACGCGCTTTCTTAAAGGCATGGAGCCGACAGAAGAGTGTCCCCTGCACGGACCCAAGGAGATCGCCGTGCCCGACGTGGGTGGGCTGCTCCTGGAAGAGGCACGTGCCGCCCTCGAGAAGGACCGGTTCCTCGTGGAGGTCGTGGAGAGCGAGAATCTTGCCTTCCCGCTGAACATGGTGATCGGGCAGGAGCCGGCGGCCGGCACCCTGCTTCTTCAAGGGAGCCCGGTACGGCTGACCGTGGCCACCGGAGGTACTCCCGCTGGAACCGTCCCGGACGTCGTGGGCCTCGAGGCCGCGGAAGCGAAACGGGGCCTGAAGGCCGCCGGGTACAAGGTCACCGAGACCGAGGCGGCCGCGGATGCCCCACCCGGGACCGTGCTGAGTCAGAGCCCTGAGGCAGGCGCAACGGCGGAGGCCGGCGCGACCGTGGAGATCGTGGTCAGCTCAGGACCCCCTGACACCACGGCGCCGACTGTGCAAGTGCCGGACGTCGTCGGTGAGCGTCTCGCCCGCGCGCTCCAGATCCTCGAGAAAGAAGGGCTGGCGGGCGAAGTGACCGGACACACCGCAACCGACGACCCGCAGAAGAGCGGGACCGTGGCCACCACTGCGCCCGAGGCGGGCGCAGTGGTGGCCACCGGCACAGTGGTGTCCTTGAACGTCTTCGGCCCCCCGTGATCGGTGGAGACGCTGCGCCGAGTCAGGCAGGCTCGGCGTCTCCAGCCCCCGGGCTCTTCGGTCCGGGGGCGTCGCGGCCCTCGGCTGTCGCTGGCCCCCCAAGCACCTCCAGCCACGGGCGTCGGGGCCCCCGCGGGCGTCGCGGTGCCCGGCCGTCCGAGGCCTCTGGGCGTCGCCGGAAATCCCTGCCGACTAGACCCGGCTCACGCGGGTGAACCCCGAACATCCGAGTACCTCTACCCCCGACGCCGCCATCCGGTCGATCACCAGGTTCATGCCGAGAGAGTCGGAGGCGTGATGGCCCGCGATGACCACGTTGAGGTGCGCGGCCTCAGCCTTCTTGCGATGTTCCTCGCCCATGTGCATGCCGAGGATGGTGCCCACTCCGGCAGAGGCAAGCCGTTCGATAGCCTCTTCCGGCCCGCTCGTGCCCCCGGTCATGTCCACCATGATCTTACCGGCGCGGAAGTCGGCATCGCCTTGAAAGATCACGGGGCCTACTCCTAACTTCACGCCCTCACGGTATTCCGGGATCTCTTTGAGCATGTCTATCAGGTCCCCGACCGTCGAGTCCTCGTCGAGCGTGTCGCACTTCTCCTGCAGGAACGCGTTCACGTTGTTGTCGGCCGGCGTGTGACAACACATCAGAGGGATGCCCAAGATCCTGGCAGAAGATACGGCCTGATCCACGTTACTGGCGTGGAAGTAGCGCTCGATCTCTGCTTTGCGGCCTGCCATCATCGAGTCGCCGAAACCTATCGGCACTCCGAACCTGCGCCAGATGTCCGCCTGGACGCCCATGACGTGACTCAGGTCGGCCAGTGCCCTGCCTTCCGGATGGTGGGCAAGGATGAGATCAAGCACCTGGCCTTTCTCCCGAAGACGGTCGGCAAGGAGAACCTCGCCCACGGATATATCGATGCCCACCAACATCCTGCGGACGTCCGTATCGGGATCACCGACGAGGACCCGCGTGTCGCTATAGGGATTGCTGAGCGATTCCCTGTCGAACTCCCACCGTCTCTTATCGGGGAGGTCCTCGAAGGCCTTCTTGGCCTCGGCCAAGGCCCGCTCCACTCCTTTGCTCCCGCGTGGATCGGCGTCCTTGCCCGCCTGCACAGCGACATCGTAGACCTCACTCAGCTTCATCCGACTGCTCCCTCCCCGTTCTTGAGGCCATAGGTCTGCGTCCCTGATCGTGGTGTGTTCTCGCCCGGCGGTGGATCGGGACCGGCGCTGAGCCAATCAGCGACTCACCACCCGCCCGCGACGGGGACCACGAGATAGATAGGGACTCTCCGGAAGGATATACCTCAGAGTGAGGTCACGACCACTCGTAATGCCGATACGGTGGGTGGCCTCCACCGGAGGTACGCAGCCGTCGTCGATGACGCTCAATCCGGAGTCTACACCCAGGGCCGCCGAGTTCAGGCTCAAGTCGAGGCCCAGAGCCTGGCCGACTCGACCCGGCCCTGAGGCTATCAGCCGTACGTCACTCTCCGACAGACCTCGGTTCGCGAGCATGACGGACGTGTCTCCGCTGGGCTCGAAGGCGCGCACCAACACAGCCGAACCCACGCCCGGGGGCATGCACACAAGGTTGAGGAGAAGGTGGATGCCGTAACTCACGTACACATAGATGGTCCCAGGGGGACCGAACATGGCTCGATTGCGAGGGGTCATACCTCGATGCGCGTGGCAGGCCGGGTCCTCGCTGGGCAGGTATGCCTCCACCTCCACGAGGCGGCCTCCGCCCACGCCCTGCCGCCAGAGAACCTTGCCCACGAGATCCGGCGCCACCTCGTCGGTCGGGCGGTCGAAGAACGCCGCGGGCAGGTCGCGTCCGGGCGGTCGATCGAGATCCGGCTGCATCCTCAGAGATCCATCCTCACAGCCCCATACCTCAGAGGAGACTCGAGGTCGTCTCCCGGACCATGGACTGCGCGTCGTCCAAGCGTGCGCGGGCGTTGGCCAACTGTTCCGTGACCCGTGCCGGAGACGTGCCCCCGGGGGAAACCTTCGCCGCGATCACCCTGTCCAGATCGACCACCTGGTAGTACGCGTCGTCGAACAAGGTGCTGATCTCCGCGAGTTCCTCCAGAGAGATCTCGGCCAGAGCCTTACCGGAGCCTTGCGCAAGGGCCACCAACCGCCCCACCACGTGGTGGGCCTCACGGAACGGCAGACCTTTGGCGACGAGGTAGTCGGCGACGTCGGTGGCCTGAGTGTAGCCACCCTCAGCCGCAACGCGCGCCCGCTCCTCATCGACGGTCACCACGGTCATCATGGCCGTCATGGCCTGGAGACAGAGGTCGAGTTCGCCTCGAGTGGCGAACACGTAGAGTTTGTCCTCCTGCAGGTCCTTGTTGTACGCGAGCGGCAGTCCCTTGATGAGCGCCCCGAGCGACGTCAAGCGACCGAGAAAGCCGGCGGCCTTGGCGCGCACCAGTTCCGCTGCGTCGGGATTCTTCTTCTGCGGCATGATGCTGGATCCGGAACTCCACGAATCGGGCAGGCTGAAGAATCCGAATTCCTGGGAACTCCACAGGACGACCTCTTCTGCCAGACGCGAGAGGTTCAACGCGCAGCCCGTAGCCACCGCCACGTACTCGAACGCCGAATCCCGGGAGGCCACCGCATCCATGGCGTTCAGAGCCACGCGGTCGAACTTGAGTTCCGCAGCCACCATGCCTCGATCCAGGGGATAGTTGACCCCGGCGAGAGCACCCGCACCGAGTGGCATCCAGGAGGAGGCGTACCAGTTCAGGAACCGAGTCGCGTCTCGCTCGAGCATCGCCGTGTAGGCCAGCAGGTGGTGCGCCAAGAGCACGGGCTGAGCCCTCTGGAGATGCGTGTAGCCCGGGACTACGACGTGCGTTGAAGCTTCGGCGCGCGCCAGCAGCGCTCCCCACAACTCCAAGATGCCCGCCAGGTGTCCGGCTACGGCTTCCCGCAGGTAGAGCTGCAGGTCGAGGGCCACCTGGTCGTTGCGACTCCGGCCGGTGTGCACCTTGCCGCCCACGGGGCCAACGATGTCGGTGAGCCTACGTTCGACGGCCATGTGTACGTCTTCGTCGTGTACGTCCCAGGCAAAGTCGCCGGCCTCCACTTCGACGGCGACTTGGGACAATCCCTCGAGCAGGGTGTCCGTCTCCCCTGGCGTGAGCACCCCGATCTCTCCCAGCATTCGCACGTGCGCTACAGAACCCCGGATGTCGATGGCGGCGAGCACGTAGTCGAAAGGCAAAGACGCGTTCATCCGCTCGAACAGCGGGGCCTGCGCATCGGCGAACCGACCGCCCCAGGGTTTGTCGCGGCTCACACCGATTTCTCCCGCCGTGCCCAGACCTCGAGCGGGAGTCCCCAGAGCTCTACGAACCCTTTGGCGGATTCGTGGCTGAAGCGGTCGCCTTCACCGTAGGTTGCGAGTTCTTCCATGTAGAGGGAATAGGGCGAACGCCGCCCGCGCACGTTGCAGGAACCCTTGTAGAAGAGCACCCGCGTGTCGCCGCTCACCCGCTGCTGGGTATGGGCGACAAAGGCGCGCAGAGAATCAGCCAGGGGGCTGAACCACTGACCGTCGTAGATCATGTCGGCAAGCCGCTGTTCCACTCCGCGTTTGAAATGGATCAGATCGCGAGTGAGCACCATGTCCTCGATCTCGCGGTGGGCCATGATCAGGGCGAGCGCCCCGGGAGTCTCGTAGATCTCGCGGCTCTTGATGCCCACCAGGCGGTTCTCGATCATGTCGATGCGGCCGAAGCCGTGGCTGCCACCCAGCGCGTCGATGGAATCGATGAGCGTCAGTGGCTCCATCCGGACTCCGTCCAGGGCCACCGGGACACCCTGTTCGAAGCTCACCACCACCTCGACGCCTTCGTCGGGAGCGAGTCGCGGGTCGACGGTCACGGTGAAGGCTTCCTCGGGCGGGGACTCCCAGGGATCCTCGAGTTCCCCGCACTCGATGGTGCGGCCCCACGCGTTCTCGTCGATGGAGAACGGGTTCTTTTTCGTCAGGGCGATCTCGATGCCCCGAGCCGCGACGTAGTCGAGTATCTGAGGCCTCGTCATGTTCCATTCCCGGGCCGGCCCCAGGACGGTGATGTCAGGATCGAGACAGCGGATAGATACATCGAAACGCACCTGGTCGTTACCTTTGGCCGTACATCCGTGCGCGATGGAGGAGGCGCCCCGCTCCTGCGCGAGCTGCACCATCTTCTTGGAGATGAGAGGGCGCGACAAGGCGGACACCAACGGATACTTCTCCTCGTAGAGGGCATTGGCCGCAAGTGCCGGGAGGATGAAATCGCGGACGAACTCCTCTTTGGCATCGATGACGACGGCGTCAACGGCCCCCGCATCCAGTGCCCGCTGGCGGAGCGACTCCAGGTTCTGGGCCCGTCCCACGTCAACGAGCGCCGCCACGACATCCACGCCGCGGGTCTCGCGCAGATAGGGGATGAGTGCCGAGGTGTCGAGACCGCCTGAGTAGGCGAGCACGCAAAGATCGGTGGACATCGTCAGCCTCCTAGTTCGATTAGGTAGTCGGCCACGGTTTGCGCCGCGGCATTGTCTGCAGTCACGATTATCACGGTGTCGTCGCCGGCCACGCAGCCGAGGATGAGTCCATGCTCCAGTTCGTCGATCACGCGCCCCATCCCGGGAGCGGTGCCCACCTCGCACTTCACCAGCACCAGGTTCTGGGCGGCCAGGACGGCCACGCTGAACTCCTCGAGCATGCGCGCGCAGGCCGCGGCGGGATCGCGACGCTCTCCGTGATCAAGGAGCGCGTAGCGGAAGCGACCCGAGGCGTCACGTGTGCGTTCCACGCCGAGCTCCCTGAGGTCGCGGCTCACGGTTGCCTGGGTCACGTCGCAGCCGAGGTCGCGGAGGGACAGCAGCAATTCCTGTTGGGTGCCGGGTTCCAGGCGCCGAACGACGTCTTTCACAAGGTTCTGACGTTGCCGCTTGGTCACAGTGGGCTATCCCTTAACAGGAAGGAGAGCAGGGCCTTCTGGGCATGCAGGCGGTTCTCCGCCTGGTCGAAGACCACCGATCGCGCACCGTCCATGACGGAGTCGGTGATCTCCACCCCCCTATGTGCCGGGAGGCAATGCATGACCACCGCCTGCGGGAGGGCATGCTCGAGGAGCTCCTCGTCGATCCGGTAAGGACTGAGCGCGGCGAGCTTGTCTGCGTCGTCGGCTTGGCCCATGCTGATCCACACGTCGGTGTAGAGGGCGGATGCCTGAGCCACCGCCGCCGCCGGGTCGCGCTCCACCCACACACGCGTGCCGTGAGACTGGGCCAACTCCTGCACCTCGTCCCACAGGGCGGGCTTGAGGTCGTACCCCTGAGGGGTCGACAAACAGACGTTTATGCCCATCATCGCTCCCGCCGCCGCCAGGGAGGCGGCCACGTTGTTGCCGTCGCCCAGATAGGTGATGGTGCGTCCACGCGCATCGGGGAAGATCTCCTCGAAGGTGAGGACGTCGGCCAGAGCTTGACACGGGTGCCGGTCGTCGGTGAGGGCGTTCACCACGGGCACAGTGGCGTTGGCGGCAAGGTCCTCGACGTCTCGTTGGGCGAAGGTGCGGATCACGATGGCATCGACGTAGCGCGACAGCACTCTGGCGGTGTCTTCGATCGTCTCGGAGGTGCGCATCTGCAGTTCGTGCTCTCCGAGGAAGAGTGGCATGCCCCCCAACTGGTGCACACCCACGCTGAACGACACCCTCGTGCGCGTGGAGGGCTTGCTGAAGATCAAAGCCACGGTTTTGCCGTCCAGGAGCGCGCCCCGGGGTTCGCGCTTCAATCGTGCTGCTTCGTCCAGGATCCAGCGGAGCTCGTCCGCGGTGAGATCAGAGACCTTGAGGAAGTGGCGCAGGCTCACGAGGTGCCTCCCTGAGTGCTCGAGGGGTGGGAAAGGAGGTCCACAAGGAACTCGCCCACTCGATCGATCTGTTCGGACGCTACGTTCAGCGGCGGAAGGAAGCGCAATGTCTCGTCGGACGTGGCGTTCAGCAAGATGCCGTTCTCGATCGCGTCCAGCACGGCCTGCTTGGCCGACCTGCCTATAAGGTCGGCGGCCGCCATGAGGCCCAGGCGGCGCACGTTCCGGACCGCACCCGCCTTCTCCAGTTTGCGCAGCCACCCCTCCAAACGGGCGCCCGCCTCCTCGACGCGCTCGAAGAGGCTCTCCTCCTCCACCAGGTCGAGCACGGCGAGCGCCGCGGCCGCGGCCACCGGACCCCCGCCGAACGTGGACCCGTGATCGCCCGCGACTATGACGCCCGCGGCCCGTCCGCCGACGACGGTGGCCCCCATCGGGAGCCCCCCCGCCAGGCTCTTGGCCACGGTCACCACGTCGGGGGTCAGGCCGAAACGTTGATACGCGAATGCGGCACCACAGCGGCCCGAGCCCGGTCTGCACCTCGTCCACGATGAGGAGGGCGTCGTGTTGGGCGCACAAGGCGTCCGCCAACTCCAGGTAGCCGGGCGGGTGGATGCGCACACCCCCCTCGCCCAGCACCGGCTCCACCATGAAGGCGGCGACACGATAGCCGTTGAAAGCCGCCTTCAACGCCTCCGGGTCACCGAAAGGGACGTGCAGGAAGCCGTTGAGGGGAGGCGCGAAATCCTGCTGCTTGGAGGGCTGCCCGGTGGCCGAGAGCGTGGCCATGGTCCGCCCGTGGAACGACCCCTCCACGGTCACGATCAGGCCTCCTCCCAAAGAGCGTCTCCGCTTACGTGCGATCTTGATGGCCAGTTCGTTGGCCTCTGCCCCACTATTGGAGAAGAAGACCCGGCCGCCGGTGCACAGAGCAGAGAGGCGCCCGGCCAAGCGCGCTTGGGGTTCGGTGGTGTAGAGGTTGGACGTATGGATGAGGCGACCGGCCTGGTCCCTGATCGCCGCGACCACCTGGGGATGGCAGTGCCCGAAGTTGCTCACGGAGAGCCCGGTGACGAAGTCCAGGTAACGACGCCCGTCACGACCGACCACCTCCGCCCCCTCCCCGCTCACGATCTCCAGAGGCAGGCGGGCGTAGGTGCCGAGCACGTAGTCGCGGTCCAGTTGAGCCACCTCGGGGTCGATGCGGGGGCTCAGGTCCACGGGTGTTGGAGTATTCGGCCGACTCATCACGCCCCCCCGTCCAGATCGGACCCAGACCGGGGCACTGAACCGGCCCCGAGCACGGACCCGGACCCGGACCCCGACCTGATCATGGTGCCCACACCGGAGTCCTCGGTAAGGATCTCAAGGAGGATGGAGTGGGCGATTCGACCATCGATGATATGTGCGGAGCGCACGCCCGCGTCTAGAGCGGTGAGCACTGCCTCGAGCTTAGGGATCATACCCCGCGAGATGCGTCCAGATTCCATGAGGCTCCTCACATCGTGGTCACTGCACTCCGAGATGAGACTGTTCTCGTCTTCGAAGTCCGAGTAGAGCCCCGCCACATCGGTGAGAAACACGATCTTCTCCGCCCGCAACGCGGCGGCCACGGCGGCGGCCACGGTGTCGGCGTTTATATTGAAGCTCTCTCCGTCGGGACCCGCTCCCACCGAGGCGACCACGGGCACGTAGTCGTCTTCGAGCAGGCGCAGCAGGCCCGTGTTCACCTCACTCACCTCTCCTACGAAGCCGAGTTCCACCGGGCTCCCATCGCTTCCGCGGCGCTCGAGGCGGCGCGCCTGCAGGAGGAGTCCGTCGTCTCCCCCAAGTCCTACGGCCTGCGCCCCGCGCTGGTTTATGAGGCTCACGATCTCCTTGTTGACCTTGCCCACGAGCACCATCTTGGCGATCTCCATGGCCGCCTTGTCCGTCACCCGGAGGCCGTCGACGAAGCGCACCGGAAGGTCGAGCCTGTTCATGAGACTCGAGACCTCGTTGCCCCCGCCGTGCACGATGATGGGACGTATCCCCACGTAGCGCAAGAGCACGATGTCGGTGGCGAACTCTTCCTTCAGATCGGCTGAGCTCATGGCCGCACCGCCGTACTTGATCACCACCGTCTTGCCACTGAACATGCGGATGTACGGCAGGGCTTCGAGGAGGGTCTCCACGCGTTTGCGGTATGCTTCGCGCATCAGCAGACCCTCCTAAGTGTGGTATTCGGCGTTGATGGTCACGTACTCATGGCCCAAGTCAGAGAAGTACACCTCGCCGGTGCCCACCCCGCTCTTCAAGTCGAGCACGATGTCCACCTCGCTCCCCTGCATGACCTCGCGGAGCCGAACCCGGTCCTGCTCGTCCAGCGCGACCGCCGTCGCCCGCTCCACCAGCTTCACGCCGCCCAGATGCAGCTCCGTGCGGGGGAAGGAACGGGCGGGCAAAGCGGCTCCCGCGGCACTCAGGATGCGACCCCAATTGGGGTCGCGCCCGTACATGGCAGTCTTCACCAGAGTGGAGTCGCCTATGGCCCTGGCGGCCACATTGGCGTCATCGTCGTCGGTGGCACCGACCACGCGCACGCGCACCACTTTGGTGGCCCCCTCACCGTCGGCCACCATCATCAGCGCCAGCCGGAGCAGGGCGTAGCGGAGGGCCAATCCGACCCGGCCCACCCCCTCGGCGTTCAGCTCGACCCCCGCTGCACCGCTGGCCAGCAAGAACACGCAGTCGTTGGTGCTCATCTCCCCATCGACCATGATGCGGTTGAAGGTGTGCCCCACCTCCCTCGAGAGAAGGCTGGACGCCACCGTGGAGGGGAGCTCGGCGTCGGTGGTCACGACGCAGAGCATGGTGGCCATCCCCGGGGCGATCATGCCCGCGCCCTTGGCGCAGGCCCCTACGCGGATGGTGCCCGCGTGAGTCTCGACCTCCAAAGCCACCGCCTTGACGAAGCGATCGGTGGTGGTGATGGCGGCGGCGAAGTCGGCGCCGCCGGCCGGGCTCAGACCGGCCACCGCTGCCCGCACTCCGGACGTCACCTTGTCTTCGTCGAGAGGGACACCGATGATGCCTGTGGACGCGACCCCCACCCGGTCGCTGGGAACCTCGAGGGCGGCTGCGCACGCGCCCTGCATAGCCCTAGCCACAGCCAGACCCTCCGCGCCGGTGCACGCGTTCGCGTTGCCACTGTTCATGACGACCGCGGCCAGCCTCGGCAGAGCGGTCTCCTTTCGGGTGACCACGATAGGCGCAGCCGCAAAAGAATTGCGGGTGAACACGGCTGCACCCGCCGATGACGAGTGGTACTGCGGCTCGATCGCGACCACGGCCACGTCGGCCCGACCGCTCTCTTTGATGTTCGCCGCTATTCCAGACGCCACAAAGCCCCGGGGGTAGGTGACGCCCACCTCCCCCGGTCCGTCCACCTCGGTCACGTGCGGCGGTAGCTCGAGGAACAGGGAGGACCGAGGAGCCGTGACGATAGGGTGAGCCGGTCCCGTCGCACCATTCACGCCCGCACCTCCAATCCCATCGTCTCGGGGAGGTCGGCCATGATGTTCATGTTCTGCACGGCCTGCCCCGAGGCGCCTTTGACCAGATTGTCTATGACGGCCACGATCTTGTAGAGTCCGGCATCCGTGTCGACCCTCACCGCCATGCGGCAAAAGTTGGTGTGCTGGACCTCGCGCAGACCGGGCGCCTCGCGACGGACCTCGACGAACGGCTCCTGTGCATAGAAGGTGAGATACAGCTGCTCGAGTTCCCCTTGACTGAGAAGGGAGGCCGCAGCTCCGGTCGATCCGTCCTGGGCCGGCAGGCAGTAGACCGTGGCGAGGATGCCCCGGTTCACCGGCAAGAGGTGCGGTGTGAACGACACCGGCAGCTGGGATCCGGCGGCCAACCTCATCTCCTGGAGCATCTCAGACGTGTGTCGGTGGCCTATCTCGCCGTAGGCGCGAAAATCCTCGTGGACGTTGGAGAAGTGCGTCTTCTGCGACGGCGACCGACCGGCCCCGGAGACTCCCGATTTCGCGTCGACGATCACACGGCCCACCGCCCCCTGGCGAAGGAGCGGCAACGCGGCCAGAAGAGAGACGGTGGGGAAACAGCCGGGGTTCGCAATGAGCCGGGCGTGGGCGATCGCATCGCGATACACCTCCGGTAGCCCATACACCGCCTCCCCCAGCAGGTCGGCCCGGGGGTGATCGAATCCGTACCAGAGCGGATACCCGTCAGGGTCGCCCAGGCGAAAGTCGGCGCTCAGATCGACCACCTTGTGACCCGCCTCGACGAGTTCCGACACGATCGGGTGGGCGGCCGCGTGCGGATAGCACACGAAGACGTACTCGGAGCCCGCCACGGTCGCCGCCTCGTAGGGGACGTAGGCGCCTTCCACCCGCAGTTCCGGGAAAAGATCAGTGACCGCACGGCCTACGTGCGAGGTCGAGGTCAGCACGTCCAACCGGACTCCGGGGTGGCGGTCGAGAAGATCCGTCAGCACCATCCCTGTGAACCCTGTGGCCCCCACGACGCTTGCCCCGATCACATCGACTCCTCAGCTAGACGGTTATCGCACGGGACATGATTGCATATTCATACACGGATTTGCAACTCCATGCGCGAGTCTTTCCGCGGGGCCGGTCCGTTATCGGCGGGTTCTCGAGTTGTGGCTGGTAGAAGATAGAGTCTGCGTCAGCCTGGCCTGCGTCGGCCTGGTGCCTGCGTCAGGCCCCCAATGGAGAAACGCTTCCCCCGGGGGAAGCGTCCCTAAGCTTTACGCGCGGAGTTCGGCCCCAATCGACTCGCGCAACTCTCCGAGCATCACCCCTCGAAGCTCGTTGACGTCGGCCTCCTGCAGCGTGCCGTCGGCGGAGCGGAAGGTGAGACGGAGGGCCAGACTCTTCTTGCCCTCCCCCACCTGCGAGCCGCGATACACGTCGAACACCTGGACGTCGCGCAGTAACTCGCCCCCGGCGCCCCGCACCGCCGCGACCACGTCCGCGGCGGGCATGTCGGCCGCCACCACGAGCGCCAGATCCTGCTGCAGCGCCGGATAGGTGAGCAGGTCCTCGAACACGGCCACACCGGTTCGCGACTCGAGCAAGGAGTCCAGGTCGAGCTCCGCCGCAAGGACAGGTCCGACAAGGTCGAAGGACTTCAGGACCAGCGGATGCACCTCGCCCACCCAGCCCAACTCTACCGAGCCCACACTGACTACAGCGGCGCGGCCGGGATGGAGAAACGATTCGCGCGCGGCCGTGAAGGTCCCCTGTATCCCGAGCGACTCCAGGACCCTCTCCACCAACCCCTTGGCCAAGAAGAAGTCTGTGGCCATCCCCGTCGCGTTCCAGGAGTCCGTTTCCCAAGACCCGGCCACCAGTATCCCGACCCTTTGCCGCTCCTCAGGCAGCCCAACGCCGGCGCGGTGGAAGGTCCTGCCGATCTCGAACACGTGCACCCGGTCCTCACGCACAGACATGTTCCTCGCGGCGGCGGCCAACAGGCCGGGAAGGAGCATGGTGCGCATCACCGACTGATCCTGGCTGAGCGGGTTGGCCAGAGGTATGGGGTCGTGCCGCCGGTCCTCGGGAATCAACAGGAGGCGGTCGAACCACCCTGGTTCCACGAAGGAGTAGGCCACGATCTCATCCAAGCCGGCCCCGGCAAGGACGTCTGCTACGTGACGTCGCGCCTTCTGGGCGTCGGTGAGCCCGCCCCGACCTTCGGTGCGGGGCGGCAAGGTGGAGGGCAGTTGGTCGAGACCGTGTATGCGGGCCACTTCTTCCACCAGGTCGATCTCGCGCTCGAGATCCGGGCGGAAGGTGGGCACGGTCACGAGCAAGTGTTGATCGTCTTGAGGATCCTCGTTCACATCGCAGCCCAAAGCTCCGAGGATCGTCTCGATCTCGGACGTGAGCACCTCTGCGCCCAGGATCTGCACCACCCTGTGAGGGCGGAGGGCGAGGGTCCAGGGCTGCGTCTCGGCCGCCAGGACGTCCAATGTTCCCTGTGAAGCACTGCCGCCGCATATCTCGGTGATCATCGCGCAGGCCATGTCGAGCGCCGTGCCCACCAGATTGCGATCCAGCCCCTTCTCGAAGCGCGTGGACGACTCGCTGCGGAGCCCGAGAGCACCCGACGTGCGCATGATCGACGGACCGTGGAAGGTGGCGGCTTCAAGAAACAGATCGGTGGTGGCGTCGGTTATCTCGCTCTCGATGCTGCCCATGATTCCGGCGATGACCGAAGGCTTGACCCTGTCGGCTATGACAAGCATCTCGGGAGTGAGTTCGCGCTCCGTACCATCCAGGGTGACGATGCTCTCGCCGGGCTTCGCCCGGCGGGCGATGACCCCTCGGCCCTCGATCGTCGAGAGATCGAAGGCATGCAGGGGCTGGCCCAGCGTCCACATGACGTAGTTGGTGACATCGACCACGTTATTGACCGGCCGCATCCCGGCCTGGGCGATCCGCGCTTTGAGCCACGAGGGCGAGGGCCCTACCGTCACGCCGTGGATCACGCGGGCGGCGTAGCGAGGGCACAGGTCGGGGTCCCACACCTCTACCGTGACCTCGTCTTCGATGCGACTCTCCCCCGTCGGGAACGAGAACTCGGTCTCCTCGTTGAACGCAGCCTCGGTGATGGCGGCGATCTCACGCGCCAGCCCGCGGATGGAGAGACAATCGGGCCGGTTGGGCGTGACCTCCACCTCGAGTACGTCCTCACGTATGGGGAGCCGGTCGGCCAGCAACTCCCCCGCCTCCCAGTCGTCGGGCAGGACGACAATGCCGGCGCTCTTCTGCTCGAAGCCGAGTTCCGCTTCGGACATGATCATCCCCGAGGAGGCCACCCCCCGCAGCTTGGCTTCACCGATGGACATGCCGTTCGCCAAGACCGCACCGGGGAGACTCACTGCCACCGTCTGACCGGCGGCGACGTTGGGGGCGCCGCACACGATAGTGCGCGGCGCCTCCTCGCCGACGTCAACCGTGCAAACAGAAAGCTTGTCGGCATCAGGGTGTTTCTCGCAGGTGAGCACCTTGCCCACGACGAAGCGCTCGATGATGTCTCCGTCCGCCGGGACCCCTACCGCGGCGACCCGCTCCACCTCGGTCCCGGTGAGAGCTAGGCGGGAAGCCAGCTCATCCACCGGCAGATCTATGGTGACGTAATCCCGCAACCACGAAAGAGGGGCCTTCATTGTCGCTCCATCCTCGGCATGATGATCATCGCAGAATGTGTGTGCGCCTTGACGGCGCCCGACGGTGAAACGTCCCGGCTAGAATTGGCGGACGAACCGCAGGTCGTTCTCGTAGAACAGCCGCAGGTCGGTGACGCCGTGCTTGAGCATGGCGATCCGCTCGATGCCCATGCCGAAGGCGAAGCCGGTGAACTCCTCGGCGTCGTATCCCACGAACCCAAAGACGTTCGGATCGACCATGCCGGCGCCCAGGATCTCCAGCCAGCCACTGCGTTTGCACAGGCGGCACCCGGCGCCGTCGCACATCATGCACGAGACATCCACCTCCACCGAAGGCTCGGTGAAGGGGAAGAAGTGTGGCCGCAGACGTATCCGCCGTTCGGCGCCGAACATGGCCCGCGCGAACACCTCGAGTGTGCCTTTGAGGTCGGCCAGAGTGATGTCACGATCGACGACCAAGCCCTCCACCTGGTGGAACATGGGCGTGTGCGTGGCGTCGGAATCGCGACGATACGCTTTTCCCGGCGCGATGATGTACACGGGCGGTCGGCGCTTCTCCATCGTCCGCACCTGCACCGGCGACGTGTGGGTGCGCAGCAGTATGTCGTCGCTCACGAAGAAGGTGTCGTGCAGTGATCGCGCCGGGTGATCGGCCGGATGATTGAGGGCTTCGAAGTTGTAGTAGTCGGTCTCGACCTCCGGGCCTTCGGCCACCTCGTAGCCCATGGAGATGAAGATGTCCTCGATCTCCCGCTGCGTCGAGGTTATGAGATGAAGGTGACCGAGCGGGATGGATGATCCCGGAAGAGTCACGTCGACTGCGTCACGCTCGAGGGAGGCCACCAGTTCCTGGGCCTCCAGGGTGCTCTGCCGCTCCTCGAGGACCTTCTCCAACTCACGCTTGATCAAGTTGCCGTAGCGGCCCACCCCGGGGCGCTCTTCGGCCGGCAACTGAGGGATGCTGCGGAGCAACTGCGTCAGGTCGGCCCGGCGGCCAAGGAACCGCACCCGCACCTCTTCCAACGCGCCCGCATCGGGGGCCGACTCCACTGCTTTCACGCCCTCGAGATAGATGGAGCGCAGGTCGGCGCGCTCGATCTGCGCCAGGATGCTGTCGTTCGCTGGAATGATGCCTCCCTTCGGTGAGCGACTACGCTAACAGACCCCCGACGCCTTTGCCAAGGCGACCCCGGGTGAGTTCGTACAGAAGTATGGTGCCCGCCATCGCCACGTTCAGAGAATCGAACCCCGCCTGCGCTATGATCACGCGCTTCGTGGGCACCGCGAAAGCGGGAAGGTCGCCCCGTTCCGCGCCCAGCACGAGCACGAGGGGCCCGGCCGGCGAAAGGTCCTGCGCCTGCACGTCACCTTCCAGATCTGCAACCACGATCTCCGGCATCACCGAGCCTCGCCGCCCCTCAGCCTCCACCTTGGCGGCCATGTCGCCGGGCGTGACTTCCACCACCACCCGCGTGAGGAATTGGGCCCCCATGCCGGCTCGCAGCGCCTTCGGGCTGTAGGGGTCGGCCGTGCCCGGGCTGCAGGCCACACCCACGGCACCGAATGCCACCGAACTGCGGATGATGGTCCCCACATTGCCCGGATCACCCACGCCGGCTATGAAGACTGTGATCCCGTTTCCGAGCGCTAGGTCGCCAAGCGACCACTCCACCGCCTCGAACACGCAGACGACGTCCGCGGCCCCGCCGAGCGCGCTGGCGGACGCGAGGGTCTCCGGGTCGCACACCCCGATATCGAGTTCGTCCTCCTCGGCCTCCTGTAGGACCTCGGACGGCAGCCGATCCACGAGGTCGGCCCTCACCAGCACCTCCACCGGCAGTTCGCCGGCCCGCACGGCCGCTTCGAGAAGGTCGAAGCCCTCGCATACGAACAGCCCTTTGTCTCGGCGGTGCCGCTTCTTCTGCAGCTTTTGAGCCAGCTTGATGCTGTCGTTATGCCTTCCGGCTATCTCGCGGATCAACCGATAGCTCCTCTCGTCTTGCCGTGGTGAGACGCCCGGTGCCGGCGCGCCTCGGTGCCGTCTCAGGCGGTGGGCAGCCGTTCTTCGGGGAGCCGCCGCGGTAGAGAGTGGCGCCGGGAGATCAACGCCGCCCCGACCGTCAAAGGACCCACCCGCCCTGCGTACATGGTAAGGATGATGATGAATTTCCCCACCGCGGTGAGTTTAGCCGTGAGTCCCAGGGACAGTCCCACGGTGCCGAAAGCCGAGACCACCTCGAACAGACCCATATCCAAAGGGATGTCTTGGCCGGTGTCGAGCAAGACCAGGGTCATGATCACCACGAAAGCCGCCGACGTGCCCGCCAGCGTGAGCGCCCTGGTCACCTGTCCCTGACCGATCCTGCGGCTACCGAACTCCGTGTCCACCCCCCCGCGGAACGTTGCCCAGATGGACGCCAGGATGATGCCGAACGTGGTGGTCTTGATACCACCCCCCGTGGACTGGGGGGACGCTCCTATGAACATGAGGACGATGAAGAGGAAGATGGTCCCGGGGGCGAGTGCGGCGAGCGGGACGGTGTTGAACCCGGCCGTCCTGGGCGTCACCGCGTGGAAGAAGGAGACGAGGACCCTTTCGGGGACGCCGAGCCCCGCCATCACCGGCGACGACCACTCCAAGACCAGGAAGATGAGAGTCCCGGCGGCAAGGAGTCCGGCGGTGACGAAGAGCACCATCTTGGTCTGGAGCAGATGAAAACCACCCTTGCGGCGGCGGCTGAGTTCGAGGATCACCGGGAACCCGAGCCCGCCCCCGATGATCAAGAAGGCTACCGTCAGGCTGACGACCCAGTCGTCTCTGAATCCCTCGAGATTGTTCGTGAATAGCGCGAAGCCCGCGTTGTTGAAGGCGCTCACGGAGTGGAACACACCGTACGCAAGGGCGCGGGCCGGGGCATAGTCGTGATGCAGGAAGAAGTCGGCAGCGAGGACCAAGGCGCCGGTGCCCTCGAAAGCGAGGGTCATGAGCAGGATCGCCAGCACCAGGCGGACGACGCCCGCGAGTCTGAGGTGGCCGAGGGCTTCCTGGATCACCAATCTGCTCTGAAGACCGATGCGTCGCCCCGAAAGGAGGAACAGCATGGTAGCCGCGCTCATGATGCCCAGGCCGCCGAGTTGAATCAGCACGGCTATCACGGCCTTACCCAACGGAGTGTAAACCGTGGCCGTGTCCACGGTGATGAGCCCGGTGACGCAGACGGCCGACGCGGCCGTGAAGAGCGCGTCGATGTAGGCGAGAGAGCCCGGCGCTACCGTCATAGCGGGCAGGGAGAGGACTGCGGAGCCGACGAGGATGGCGGCGGCGAAGCTTAGGAGGACCACTTGGGGAGGCGAGAGCCTCGTATGCATGGATCGACCCGGCCTCGCTACCGCCGTCCGCGGCGAGTTGCTAGGCGGTCAGCGCCGCCTTGGCTTTACTGGCGATCTCGGCGAATACCTGAGGTTCCCTCACCGCGAGATCAGCAAGCATCTTTCGGTTCAGATCGATGTTCGCCTGCTTGAGACCGTGGATGAACTGGTTGTAGCTCATGCCGTGCTGGCGGGCACCCGCGTTGATACGGGTGATCCACAACTTCCGGAACTCACGCTTGCGTGCCTTGCGGTCGCGATAGGCGTAGGTATACGACTTCAGAAGCTGCTCTTTCGCCTGGCGATAGCTGACGCTCTTCAGGCCCCAGTATCCCTTGGCTTCGTCCAGAGCCTTGCGACGCTTCTTCTTCGCATTGACGCTGCGTTTTATTCGTGCCATCGCTCAACCCTCCTAGATCCCGAGGAGGTCGCGGCAATGACCCAGGTTGTGCGCGTCCACCGCTACGTCCTTGCGGAACTTCCTCTTGCGTTTGCTCGGCTTCTTCGTGAGGATGTGGCTGGAGAAAGCGTGGCGATGCATGAGCTTGCCCGTCGCCGTGCGCTTCACGCGCTTCTTCATGCCCTTGTGAGTCTTCATCTTCGTCTTCATCGGCATCCCTAATGTCGGTCGCTTATACAATCCGCCGCGGGCGCCCGCCACGAGCACCCGAGGAGCACCCGGCCGCTCCGGCCGACTGCAGAGTTCGTATCAAGATGGTCGCGGAACCGAGTGCGGTCAGCGCTTCTTAGGCGCGAGCATCATCACCATGTTGCGGCCGTCAAGGTTGGGCTGGCTCTCGACGTCTCCCAGCTCCTGCAGCTCTTCCGCCATCCTCCTCAGGAGCCGCTCACCCAGATGTGGGTGCACCAACTCCCGTCCCCGGAACATGATGGTCAGCTTGACCTTGTCGCCCTTCTTGAGGAATCGCTCGACGTGCCCTTTCTTCGTGGCGAAGTCGTGGTCGTCGATCTTGGGCCGCAGCTTGATCTCCTTGATGCTGATGGTCGTCTGCCGCTTGCGAGCCTCTTTGGCCTTCTGCTCCTGCTCGTACCGGTACTTTCCGTAGTCCATGACCTTGCACACCGGCGGGTTGGCCATGGGGGCCACTTCCACCAGGTCGAGGTTCAGACGATCGGCGTATTCCAGGGCTTCACGTAGGCTGACTATGCCTACCTGCTCGCCCTCGGGGCCTATGAGTCGTACCGATTCGGCGCGGATCCGATCATTGATTCGAGTAGTCTCGGCTATGTTGCTCAACACCTCCCCGGCTGTGCCGGATCGACCTATGTTCACATGCACAAAAAAAGCGGCAGCCACAGACCACCGCTCCACGTCCGCCGCCGGCGGATACAGATGCGCATGAGCCCGACCCACTCCGGCGTCGACTCACGCATTCTCTGTTGGACCCGACGCCGTACTTGGCGGTAGGTGGGAAGGGTGGCTTCCACTTAGTGTGCAGGCGGCAGTATAGACCAATGCAGCCGGCTTCTCAAGCGCTCTGCCGCCGCTCTCCCGAGTGTCAGCCGGCGGTCCCCGCCGCGACTGCCGGCATCATGGACTGAGCGACGAGTTCATCGACCACCACGGAGCGCGAACGAGCCCCGAGATCGCCGTCGGAGTGGGACCGCAAGGACACGGTGCCGGCTTCCACTTCGCGGTCACCCACGACCAGCATGAAAGGGACTTTGAGCACCTCGTTGTCACGAATCTTGCGTCCCATGGACTCCGTGCGGTCGTCCACCTGGACCCGAAGCCCCGCAGCCGCCAGGTCCGCCGCGATGGAGCGGGCATAGTCGTTATGCCGATCGGCCACGGGTATGACCACCGCCTGCACCGGAGCCAGCCACGCGGGGAAAGCTCCACCGTAGTGCTCGATCAGTATCCCCAAGAAGCGCTCGATGCTGCCCAGCACCGTGCGATGGATCATGACCGGTCGGTGACGCTGGTTGTCTTCGCCCACATACTCGAGACCGAACCGTTCCGGCATGCCGTAGTCCAGCTGGCAGGTGGCACACTGCCAGGTGCGGCCCATCACATCCTCGATGTGAAAGTCGATCTTGGGGCCGTAGAAGGCACCGTCGCCCGGATTGAGTTGATAGTCCAGACCCACCCGATCGAGCGCCCCGGCCAAAGCCTTCTCTGCCGTCTCCCACATCTCTGCGGTGCCGATTGATTTCTCCGGCCGCGTGGAGAGTTCGAGATGCACTGTGTGGAAACCGAACGTCCGGTAGATTGCGCGGGTGAGTTCGATGACTCCCACCACTTCGTCCTCGATCTGCTCGGGGAGGCAGTAGATGTGGGCGTCGTCCTGCGTGAACGTACGCACGCGGAACAGGCCGTGGAGCACGCCGGAGAGCTCGTGGCGATGGACCAGGCCCAGTTCGGCCATCCTAAGCGGGAACTCCCGATAGGAGTGCTGCTCGGAGCTGTAGATCAGGATGCCCCCGGGACAGTTCATCGGTTTCACCGCATAGTCGGCCTCGTCGATGCGGGTGAAGTACATGTTGTCCTTGTAGTTGTCCCAATGCCCGGACTGCTCCCACAACGCACGGTCGAGGATGATGGGGGTCTTTATCTCCTCGTAGCCGGCCGCCCGGTGCTCGGCGCGCCAATACTCGAGCAGCGCGTTGATCACCCGCATGCCCTTGGGATGGAAGAAGGGGAAGCCGGGGCCCTCGTCGTGGAAGCTGAAGAGGTCGAGTTCGCGGCCGAGCTTACGGTGATCGCGTTGCCGCGCCATCTCCAAGCGCTCGAGGTGGGCTTCCAGTTCCTTCTTCGAGGGGAACGCGGTGCCGTAGACGCGCGTGAGCATGGTGTTGTCGGAGTCGCCGCGCCAGTAGGCGCCGGCGATCGACAGGGCGCGGACGGCCGGGATGCGTCCCGTGTCGGGAAGGTGCGGACCCCGGCACAGGTCGACGAAATCGCCGTGCCGATAGAGCGAGATGGTCTCGTCCTCGGGCAGATCTCGGATGAGCTCGGCCTTGTAGGGTTCGTCTTCGAAGAGCTCGAGCGCGCTCTCCCGCGAGACCTCTTCCCGGACGAAAGGCTTCGCCTCCTTGATGGAGCGTTCCATCTCGGCCTGGAACTTGGCAAGAGCCTCCTCGGTGACCGGCTCAGGGAACTCGAAGTCGTAGTAGAAACCGTCCTTGATGGCGGGTCCGATGGCGACCTTGGTGCCCGGGAAGACCCGGGTCGCCGCTTCCGCGAGCACGTGGGCGCTGGAATGACGCAAGACCTCCAGGCCCTCCTCGGACGCGAGAGTCACGATGCTCACTTGGTCGCCGTCGTGGACGCGAGTAGAGAGGTCGACAAGCTTCCCCCCCACCGTGGCAGCCACAGCCGCCTTGGCCAGCCGCGGTCCGATGGTCTCCGCCACCGTGAGCGCAGTCGCATCCTCCGGGACCGTAAGCTTTGAACCGTCGGGCAGAGTTACATCCATGAGACCTCGCTCGAAGCCGCTGTCGCACCTGGGCGGACCGCTCGCCGCCCCGCGGGAGAGTATACCAACCGGTCAGCGGCGGTCGGGTTGTACGTTCGAAGGTGGCGCCGCAATCTGAGCTGTGGCCAGGGCGGGGGTCACAGATGCCCCTTCGAGCGCGCCAGCGCGCCCAGCGGGCCTTGCGGTGCACGGTCCTTCGGGTCAATCCACATCTATCGGGCGCCGAAGTGAGGTAGGAGAACACAGCGAGCGAACCCGGAGTCCCTCAGCAGCCGGAGCTGGCCCTTTCTCTGGACACCGAACGCCTCGCTAGGTGCTGCCGCTTGGCGCTGCGCGCACACGTACCCTCGAATCGGTCAGCGCAGATCAGGTAACGAGAAAGGCCCATCTTCGAGGAGTTCGAGGAGCCGGTCGAGGGGGACACCTTGGCTGAAGTAGAAGCCTTGGGCGTAGTCGCAGCCCAGCTTGCGCAGACAGCGCACCTGCTCCTCGCTCTCCGGCCCCTCGGCCACCGTCTTCGCACCGATGCCCCTGGCGAGAGCTATTGTCGCGATGACAATGGCCGTCGATCTCGAGTCTTCGGGTAGCCCCTTCACGAAGCTCCTGTCGATCTTCAACTTGTTCGGACGGAAGTCCATGATATGACTCATAGGCGCGTAGCCCGTGCCGAAGTCATCGAGCGAGACGATCACCCCGCCCTCTTGCAGACTCCTCATCTTGGCTCCCGCGAGGTCGGTCTGCGCCATGATCGCCGACTCGGTAACCTCGACCTCGAAGCAGTCGAGGTCGAGGCCGGCCGCGCCGATCGCCTCGATCACGACAGTGGCAACGTCCTGCTCCATCCATTGGCGTGCGGAGACGTTGATCGCCACGGTGAGATGGCTGCCCGCACCGACCAGGACCTTCATGTCGGCGATGGCGTGACGCAGGACCGCATCGCCCACCTCGAGGATCAGGCCTGAGGACTCGGCGATCGGAATGAAGTCGCCAGGCATGATCACCGAGCCGTCGGTGCCACGCCACCGCACGAGCGCTTCGACGGCGACGACTTTTCCGGTGGTGAGGTCCACCTGCGGCTGGTAGACCAGGAACAGGCGATCGTCCTTTAGCGCCCTCCTCAGGGCGGTCTCGACCTTCACCCGATGCCGCACCTCATCTCGCAGCCCAACGCTATAGAACTCGAACCTGTTCTTACCGAGGGCCTTCGCCCGGTACATGGCGAGGTCTGCGTGACTCCAGAGCGTCTCTGCATCGTCTCCGTCCGCGGGATACACCGCGACACCGATGCTCGCCGTCACGTGCACATCGCGCTCGTCGAATGTGATGGGCTTCTCGATGGCCGAGAGGAGCCGGTTTGTCAGCGTGATCAGTTCTTCCACACCTGGATAGTCCGACACGATGACGGCGAACTCGTCGCCACCGACGCGCCCGACCGTGTCGCTCTCACGAACGACCTCCAGGCAACGTTCGGCGATCGTGACGAGCACTCGGTCCCCCGCGGGATGGCCCAGGGTATCGTTCACGTCCTTGTAGTGGTCGAGGTCGAAGAAGAGCACCGCGGTGGTGCTTCGTAGGCGCCGACTGCGTGCGAGAGCGGTGGTCAATCGGTCATCGAGCAGCGCCCGGTTCGGCAGGCTCGTGAGCGGATCGTGTGTCGCGAACCACTCCAATTCCAGTTCACCCTGTTTCAATGCAGTGATGTCCGAGAAGACGCCGACGTAGTGGGTGGTTTGCCCTTCATCATTCGAGACACTGAAGATGGAGAGCCACTTTGCGATCAGCGAGCCGTCGGATCTCCGGTCCCAGATCTCGCCTTGCCATCGGCCGGTGCTCAGCAACATTCCCCACATGTCGCTGTAGAAGGCGGCGTCGTGCTTCCCCGAATGGTGCATCCGAGGGTTCTGTCCAATGACGTCGGCCCTCTCGACTCCGTGGATCGACAAGTACCCGCCGTTCACGTCGACGATCGTGCCGTCCGGCGTGGTGACGACGATACCTTCACTCGTCGTGTCATAGATCTTGCCGGCCATGGATAGCGCCTCGGTGGCCTCCCGGGCTGCCCGCACGGCTTCCCGCTGACTCCGGGTGGACCACATTAACAGCGGCGAGGCCACAACGACGAAGGCAAAGAGCACTCCTGCTCGGTACCACAGAGAGGACTCAACCGGGGCCGGCGAGATCAGCCCGGCGGCGCCAAGCCAAGCCGACCCGAAGATCGTCAGAGCGGCCAGGGCGGACACCACGACGGTACCGCGCCACTCCAGAAGGGCGCTGGAGAAGACAATGATGGCCAGCATGACGGCGGCCGCGGAAGCGGCCACGCCTCCCGATACCAGCACCAGCGCGGTGCCGGAGACCCACATCCCGCCCGCCAGAACTTGCGAGCCGGCGATCGCACGGCCAGATCGCACCACAGCGACGGCGGCGAGGGAGGACATAATGGAGCAGATCCCTCCCACGGCCTGAGGCTTGACGCTTTCCGGGACGAAGAAGATCAGCAATACGACTGTGATCACGACGCCGGAGGTGATGATGGCTGCCATCATGTAGACGCGTCGAGCGAGGTCGTTCAAGTGCGCTTCGCGGAATACAGGCGGACTCAACGGGGTGGCCCCGCTCTTGAGTGTGGGGGCGGTCAGGCTACTCACCCTTTCCGAAACCTGCGGCCCGGCAGGCCTCACGCAACGCTGGCGCAGTAGCAGCACACTATCGAAGAGCCCCTTCGACGTCAATCGGGCGGACGCCCAAGGGGCTCTGATTCGTGATAGGTGGGCGATACTGGATTTGAACCAGTGGCCTCTTCCGTGTCAAGGAAGCGCTCTCCCCCTGAGCTAATCGCCCGATCAAGCCGGGATGATTCTACAGCCGTCCCGGCCCCGCGGCAAGGCAGCCGCCCGTCGGCACGCATGCGTGCCGACGGGCGGGGAAGACGCCTCCTAGTAGTAGACGTCCACAGTCATACCGATGGGAAGCAGCGGATACATCGCGTCCGTGGCCCAGTAGGGGATGCGCACACATCCGTGACTGGCTGGGTACGTCGGCACCGAATACGAGCCGTGGATGGCGATGCCCCCGATGAAATAGGAGGGCTTGTAGAGAAGACCCAGGGAACTCTCACGCCAGTAGGGCAACTTCCGGAAGATGTGGAAGTGGCCGGCGGGCGTCCTGGTGGCCGCAGCGCCGGTGGACACCGGCAGGATGCGGATGACCTGATTGTTGGAGATGAAGAACAACACCTGCCGGGTGAGGTCGATCTCCACCCGAGTGCCCGTCGCGGATACGCGTGGTGAGGGTGTCGCCGCTCCCACCATCAGCCGCTCCCAGACCATCGGGCCAGCCACGCCGTCGCGCTGCAGTCTCTCGACCTTCTGGAAAGCTCTAACGGCGTCGCGCAGGGCTTCATCGTATCTGGAGTCCATAGCGCCCACGACGTACTTGAGCGCGGCTAGACGCTGTTCAAGTAGAGCAACGTAGGGGCCGGTCGACCCCTGTTGTAGAGTCAGTTGAGGAATCTCTTGGACAGGAGCGGGAGGCGTAGTGAGGGGAGTCAGGGGTTGATACAGAGCTCGATACATGAGACCTGCCGCTTGTGCCCGGGTCAAGGTGGTGAGCGGCATGAATCGCCCGTCTGATGTGCCATTGACGATTCCCAAGCGCACGGCATTCGCGACAGCAGGACGATGGACGTCGGCGATGCTGCCTCGATCCCAGAATCCGGCCAACCACTCTTCGACCTTCGGAGCGTCCATGTCGAGCACCACACCTTCTTGGGGCGCAGACTGGAACTGGTAGTGGAGCGAGCGCATGATCAGAGCGGCTGCCTGCTGCCGAACGACGCCGAGACTGGGAGAGAAGGAAGTCGGGGAGGTTCCCGATACCAACCCAATCGCATACAACGAAGCCACAGACTCCTGAAACCAGTCGGTGTCGAGGACGTCATCGAATGGTTCGACAACAGTGGCGGGCGGCGCCATTACGCGCATGAGCATGGCGGCGAACTGAGCCCGTGTAACGGCGTCATAGGGGTGGAAGTTGCCATCACTCGTTCCCATCACCACCCCGGCGTCGCTCAGGGCGTCCACGGCCTCATAGAACCAGTCGGACGGCGCGACATCTGGAAACGTGGCTGCCGACGCTACCGAAGCCCCCACCCCGAGAGCCAGTATCGCCACCAGCACCGAGATCGCCACAGCCCTCACGACGAGCTTCACCACCACTGCCACCTCCAACGGATTGTCGTTCTTGCCCCCACGCGCGGGCACAGCCTTTATTGACTCGTAGCACAAACTATCATGTGCGCGATCAGAATCTACCAGCTATTCAGACGATCTTTGCCTAAGAACGGCCGCCCGAATTCATGGAAACAAAGCTCGATCCGAGCGCGGGCAAAGGAAGGAGGCGCCGACCGAAAGCGAACCGGGGAGCAGGTTTGCAGTCTAGGGGAGCGTTCTCCTGTCCTATTCAGTCGTCCGCGCTCGTCGTCTCTTCTTGATGTTCTCCCTGCTATCGACCACCGTTTGTGAGTGTTTCACGGGCTCTTGCGGCCGGACGTATTGTCTCACGTCTTGTCTTTGACCACACCAATATTGCGGCGAAATATCGGCAGCGACCGCGGTCAGTGGAGGTGGGAGAGCTCAAAGATCGGCTGGCGCTGGTGGAAGCGGCCAGCCGTGATCGGGACGCGTCCCCGGCATCCGGCCTGTGGAAGCGATCGTAGGAGTCGTCGGTGCGACTGGCGTATACGCGACCAGATGCGTTCAACCACTGTTCTGCGCGGATCCTGGTGCTTCGGAGAGGGCCATCTCCGGAGAATCAATTGGGAGTACGTCAGTCACCACAACCAGGAGCGTCCGCATAGAGGGGCCATCCCTCCAAACCCCGGAGCCCAGGCCCATCGTGAACTGCGCCAGCGGGGAGATAGTCCGCTAGAGCGGCTCGGCGGGTTGATTCACGAATACCGGCGATTAGCAGCGTGAATCGAAATGGATGTACCCTTCAGGGGACACCATGGGCACGTGGTACGGATACTCTCGCTTTACCTGGAACTGGCCTCCGCGTATTGGCCGATTGCGGCAAGTGTTTCGTTCAGTATTGGCTGGGACTGCACCCGGGCAACCCTACCAGCCGAAGTGCATCGCGGGCAGGTCCCGCTTCACCTTGGCTAGGTAGAAGCGCTCGAATGCGAGTTTCATGTAGTGGTAGCGCACTCCGCGCCTCAAAACGGCCACGTTGCGCGGTGGGAGGAAGGGGTCAGCCTTGATGTAGAACCCCACGTCGCCGGCATCGGCCACACAAGTGGCTGGCAGCGTGAGACCGTCCACCAGTTCGCCTGAACCGGTGACCTCGACGGCGATGTTGGCAGCCGCACGGGTGGCCATCTCCTCGCACATGTGCCCGGTTTTCGGTACTCCCACCGGAACCGGAGTCGGCACCGGCGGGGCGATGGCGACCGAGACGCCGACCGCGTAGATGTTGGGATACTTTGTGCTGCGTAGGTGCTTATCGGTGGGGATGAAACCGCGCGGATTACCCAGTCCATCGACATCACGTATCACCTGGGCGCCGTAGAACGCCGGGATGAGGACAGCGAGGTCGAAGGGTAGCTCGGTGCCGTCGGCGAGGGTGGCTTTGCCCGGCTCGACCGCCCTGAGTGCCGCGTTCGTGGTCGAGTTGAGGTGCCGCGAGTGGAACTCGTCCTCCATCACGCGGCTCATGTTGCCGATGCCGTTCACCCCGAAGTGGCCAAGAAAGGGCTCCGGTGTCACCAAGTGCAGGTCGAAGAGATGGCGGCGTTTCTGCCGTCTAAGAGCCGTCTCCAACATCATGATGACCTCGTAGGCCGGACCGCTACAACTCGCCCCCGGGTTGGCCCCGATGACGGCCCGGCCGCCGTCCGAAGCCAGGAAGCGCGCGATGGCCTCGCGGGCGGCAAGCGCCTGCTCGACGGTGAAGCAAGTATGCACGGTACCCTCGGCCGGGTCCGAGCCGGGAACGTTTGACCAGTCAAGATCCGAGCCGGTGGCTAGAACCAAGTGGTCATAGGAAAAGACCCGGTCACCGGCCGTCGCCACCGTCTGGGCCTGAGGATCGATGACCGTCGCCCGATCGTGGACGAACAAGACGCCTTTTCGCCCGAGCGGTCCCGCCATTGCTACCTTGATGGCATCCGGCTTGCGCCAGCCCATCATCACCCAGGGCAGACTTGGGATGAACGTGAAGTCTGCTTCGGCCGAGATGACCGTGACGTCGACGCGGTCGCCGAGTTTGCGTCGCAACTGGTACGCGGCGTTCACGCCGCCAAAGGAGCCACCCACGACCACTACCCTGTGCTTTCCGCTCGTCATCCGTCCCTCTCAGTCTAGTTGGGCGCTTACAGTATCGCGATAGTGGCGTTCAGAGGGTCTCCTCTTGAGCACGTCGGTGCGGCTGCTGATACCGCGGCGCCGTTGAATTGGCCAGATCTCGCCCGCTCTCACAGGTGAGCGGACCAGTCGCTATCCCCGGACGGCTCTGATGGCTCCGCCAGCCCGCGGCAACGGCTCCTTTAAGTGCTCACTGCGGCGCAACCGATCCAGCTTGCCGACGGTCCCGCTCTTTCAGGCGCCCAGTCTCCTCCTCATCGATCTCGTGCTCACGAGCACGCCATCCTGCACATCGGCCCGGAGCCAGTGCCCTTCACGAGTGCCCGGCGACAGCTGCGCCCGATCCACCACCAACTGCTCCCGTTCATCTCCCACGAGGAGGACGGCCTTATCTTTGAGCAATGCCGCTCGCAGCTCCTCCTGCGTCCGCGGCATGGCCTCAGCAGGAAGCAGGCCACACTCTTTGAGCAGGTCAGACACCTCCATCATCCAGGGGATGCGCAGGCCATAATGCGCAAGCTGTGCGGGGTCGGTCATGACGCTGTGCGGCGGTCCGTGGGCCGCGATGACCCCCTCATGCAGGATGGCGACCTCGTCTGACCACTCGTAGGCGAAGCCCATGTCATGCGTTGCTATGACAATCCCCGTTCCGCCCTCGTGCAACTGCGTGAGAAGGCCCGTCAGATCCCACGAACCGCTTGGATCCAGGCCGGCCATGGGCTCGTCCAGGATAAGGACCTTCGGCAGCATCGCGACCGCGCCCGCGATGGCCACTCTCTTCTTTTGGCCGTAGCTGAGCATGTGCGTGGGACGATCGCGGAGGGCGGTGATGTCCATGGCTTCCAGCGCGTGGTCTACCCGATTCCGCACCTCGCGCTCGTCCAGGCCGAGGTTGAGCGGCCCGAAGGAGACATCCTGGTACACCGCACCCGCGAACAACTGATCGTCAGGGTTCTGGAGGACGACGCCAACGGTGCTTCTCAGTCGCGTCAGCCACTTACGGTCGTAGCGCACCGGGTCGCCTCCCATGTACAGCGTCCCGGAGGTCGGCCTAAGTGTGCCGTTCAACTGCAAGAGGAGGGTGGTCTTGCCCGCCCCATTCTGACCAACCAGAGCAACTCGGCGGCCGTACCCGATCTCGATGTCGACGCCCCGGAGAGCCTCGTGTCCACCATCGTACGCGTAGCAAAGGCGTTCGGCCCGCAGCGCCGGGACCGCCTGTGTCTTGTCCGGATTCACGACAACACCCGCGTGATAGTTCCCAACAAGATGATCGCGTCGACCACCACGATGAGGGCTACCGACCCAAGGGAAACAGGAGTCGCCTCATCGAGTACGCGAAGCTCACCTTGCCAATTCCGCGAATCGAGCCCACGTTCAAGTGCCCGTCCACGCTCCAAGGCCTGACCGAAGAACGCGCCGATAAGCATAGCAAACGACCGGTACGAACGCCGCAGGCTGCTATAGCCGAGGCGGGCCTCTTGCGCCCGCCGGATCGACCCCACGGTGTTCGTGAACACCCAGATGTACCGGTATACAAGGAGCGATATCTCGGTTACTACGGACGGCACACGACACCTGCGCATGACACCCAGAATCTGGGGTACCGGAGTGGTGAGAATCAAGAAGAAGAGGCAGTTGAGAGCTGCGAGGGCCCGCAAAGTGACCAGCATGGCGATGCGGGAACCGTCGGGTGCCCAGCCCAGATGGACCACACCGGGCTGGCCGAAGCTCAAGCTGACAAGAAGTGGTGCCACACTCACCGCGAGGAAGAGGAGCGGACCGAGGAGCAACTCAAGGTAGCTGCGCACCGGCACACGGGCGACAGCCAGCAGAGCGAAGACCACGACAGCAAGGACAAGGACCGACCCCGGCCAAGGCGGGAGCGCGACAGCGAGCGCCAGCAGGCTCAAAGAGAAGAGCACCTTCTCGACGGGGCTCGCTTTGGCTAAGCGGTTGGTGTGTGCCACGCGGTCCACGGTGTTCACGAGCCGCCGCCACAGACCTCAGACACCTGACACACCCGCCACACCAGGCTCTCTTTCTCCTTGCCCGGATCCTTCCTGCGCGCTCGAATTGTGGCGTCCGACCCAGTACCCGAAGGCGAATGCAACGGCACCCGCACCGATTGCGGCCTGCAGTGCGAACAACATACTCGAAGTCTCGGGAGCCGGCTGCCACATCGGCTTGAACCACGGCACGTAGCCGGGGTCGATCTCGCTGATGGCGGCCTGCGCCTTGCCGTCGGCACCTGCGAACTCGCTCCCCCGTAGGAGCACCAGCGGAGCGGCGATGAGAGCCACGACGACAAGCAGAACGACCAGTGTCCAATGCCAAGTCTTCATGCAAGCTTCTCCTTTGGGCCCAACAATCCCAGTACACCCAGCTCGCCACGTTGATACTTCAGTAGGTAGACAAAGACAAGCGAAGTCAGCAGCCCTTCTGCGATGGCGAGCGGAATCTGGGTGACCGCAAAGATGCTCATGAACTTCACCCACGATCCCCAGAAACCGCTCACCTTGTCCGGATATGCGATTGCCAGCTGCGTCGCGGTGGTCGCGTATATAGCCAGGTCCGAGATTGCGGCTGCACAGAAAGCCGCCAGAGGGATCGACGCAGCCAGTCTACGAGTGAGCTTGTACACGCCGATGGCGACGAATGATCCCACGATTGCCATGGAGAAGGAATTGGCGCCCAAGGTGGTGATGCCGCCGTGCGCGAGCAGGAGTGCTTGGAACAGCAGGACGATGGAGCCGACCAGCACCATCGGCCAGGGACCGAAGAGAATCGCTCCCAGACCCACTCCTGTCGGATGCGACGAGCTGCCCGTAACCGAGGGCATCTTCAACGCCGACAGGACGAAGCAGAAACCGGCAGCCATGCCGAGGAGGAGCAGGGTCTCGCGATGCTCTCGCACGATCCTGGTGGTCTTTCGCACGGAATTGACCACGAAGGGGGCAGCCGCCGCATACCAAGCCGCGCACTGAGCCGCTGAGAGATACCCCTCCATAATGTGCATCGTGCTTACCCTTTCGTATCGGCAAACGATCCCCGGCGTCGCCGCGCGGGCGGTACGCCTCAGCCGCTATGCTCCAGCCTTGCCGTTGCGAACGTTGTCGCTGGAGGTGGAAGCTCTCTTCAGACGACTACGGACACAGATGTAGACTTTCGGCGTTCCACGCGCCGTGGACGCAGGCCGTACACCTCAAGGTGATGACCGTAGATTCGAAAACCGGTCTCGAGTTCCAGCCGCGCGCCCTCAGGAACCGGCTCCCAGGACGGCTTCGGCCAACTCGGCCACGCCTTCCCCGGAAGCTACGCTGACGGCGTACGATGGCGTGTCGGGAGCAAGCCCTCGGGCCTTCTCTTGGAGAAACTCCACCCCCCCACCGGAAGCGGAGTCCACCTTCGTCACGGCGATCACATCGGCCTGTTGTACCTGCTGCCGCGTGACATGGGTGATGTGCTCCTCGAATGGGGAAGTGGGGTCCTCCGCGTTCAGCAGCAGCAGCACGGGCCCAGCGGCCACATTGGCATCTCGACCCGCCACTGCTATGGCGTTCCGTAGCTCGAAGGGCACGACAATGCCTGACGGCTCGGCGAAGACGTAGTCCACCCGGTGCTCTCTGGCCATCGTCTTCAGGGCCCTGGCGAAGCTCCCGGCCTCGCTGCACCCGATTCACCCACCTCCGATCTGTATTACCGGATGATGGTGGGTGATCGCCTCCGTGTCGAGTTCCACTGAGCCCTGGTCGTTTATCACCACTCCAGCGGTCCGGCCACGCAGTCTTACGACTTCGAGCAGTTCTCGGATAAGGGAGCTCTTTCCCGAGTCGAGAAGGCCGATCACGGAAATGACCCCGGTGGTAGCTATGTCGTCGTTCGCGGACACTTCGCTTCCCGACCTCCTCCTTAGTCTTCCTCGGACCCCGCCCCGAGCTCTGCTTCCAACTGCTCGAGATACTCCTCGTCGGACGCGAAATCGTACTGGTCGAAATACACGTGCTCCTTCTCCATCATCACCCGGAACCCGCGCTGTTCGGCGAGACGGTGGGCGGCGCCAAGCGTCGCCTCCTTCACCTGCTCCTCCGAGATCCCCTGGACGATCGAGTTGACTGCCACGTACAGATCCTTCGCGGGGCCCGAGAGCTCACCGTGGAGCGCGGCCGGATGCCCGATGCCGATGGTGTCCGACTTCAGCGTACCTTGAGCGGACACCAGATGGCTCTTGATGTGTCCGATGAAGCGGGCGCCTCGCTCCATGCAGTCCCGGGCGATGGCATCCATCATCTCTCGCAGGAGTTCGCCCACCACGCAGGCCTCCACGGGCACCTCGTGATGAAGCTTCACCGCCACTCCGTAGCCGCTCACCCCATGGTCCAGGTAGCAGGCGTCATCGCTCTGCATGGCTCTATCCTTCCTCCACGGCGCTGGCAAACCCGGCCGTGATGTGTTCGATCAACGTGTCGAACCCCTCCCCTGTCACGGAGGACACGGGAACGAAGACGGCCCCGGGGATGATTTCACGGGCGGCCGCCGCGGCCCGCTCCACCTGCTCGGACGGAACCATGTCGATCTTCGAGACGGCCACTATATCCGCGTCGGCCAGCTGACTGGTGACCAGACGCCCCATGAGTTCCATGTCCAGTAACTCATCCGCTCGGGTAGCATCGAACAACACCACCACGGGGCCTATGTCCACTTTCGCACTCCTGCTGCCCATAGAGGCGGCGGTGCTCACCTGCCGGGGAATAGCCACGCCCGTGGGCTCCACCAGCACAACGTCTGGGGCGAAGTCCCGGTAGAGCTGCGTGAGCGTACGGGCGAACGTGCTGGCTACCTCGCAGCAGATGCACCCGCCACCGATGTCCTTCACCTTCATGCCGGACTCTTCCATCACCTTGCCGTCCACGGGGATCTCGCCAATCTCGTTCACCACCAGGGCCACCTTCAAGCCAACGTCGTCGGCCAACGCGCGCGACAGTCTCAGTAAGAGAGTGGTCTTTCCGCTACCGAGGAACCCGGCTATCTGGACTATTTTCATATGTCTCCCTCCTTCCCGTCCTTCTCAGACCGTCAGATTGCGGTAGATATGGGGCAGCTTCGTAGGTAGATGGCTCACGTTTTGGATGACTGTGTACCGCTTGGGGCCGAACATGCGCTCCAGGTACTTGGGCCCCTCGGGGTCGATGGTTATGCAGAAGACCTTGGTGCCCGCCCGCGTGGCCTCCGTAAGGGCCATCTTGGTGTCTTCCATGGCGTAGCGCATATCACCGTACCCCATGTCGTAGGGGCGACCGTCGCTGAGGAGGACGAGGAGTCGCACACCGGCGTCCACCCGGGCAAGATGAGCCGTGGCATGACGCAGAGCCGCCCCCAGCCGCGTGTAATCGAAGGGTTCGATGCCCGCGATGCGGCCCGCAACTCCCTCGTCGAACTCATCATGGAAGTCTTTGATCCTGAATATGTCCACATGCCTTCGCCCCCTGCTGGTGAAGCCCATCACGGCGTACTGGTCGTCCAGTTGGCCCAAAGCCTCGGAAAGGAGCACCAGTCCTTGCTTCTCCACATCGATGATGCGCTGCCCGTCTGCTACCACCTGATCGGTGGAATCGCTCATATCGAGCAAGAACAACACGGCCACATCACGCTGTTTCTTGTCGCGCCGGATGAAGACCTTGTCGGTCATCGGCGCTCCCGCCTTCATGTCGGTCAAGGCTTCGACCAGCGCATCGAGATCGAGTTCGTCGCCTTCTTGCTGGCGGAAGAAACGTCGGATCCGATCGGGGCGCAACCTCTCGAACTGCCGCCGGATGAGAAGCACTTCCCCCCTGTGGCGGGCAATCGTGTCGCCCACGAAACTGGAATCTCCCCTGAGGACATCCCGATACCTGACGGTGCACCAGTCGGTGCGATAGTCGCCGATTCCCACATCCCACTCATGGTATTTGAAGGAATCGTTCAGGCCATCCCCGACCTCGTCTCTTTCCTCGTCGTCGAGAATCAGTAGGTCCGCTTCTTGCTGATGATCACGCACCTTGATCTGCAGGCCCTCCACGACCTCGCTCGCGTGCAGACTGCCGGGCACATCCACGAGGGCGCCGGGGGGAAGCGAGTCGGTGGACGCGGGCTTGCCGGCCCCACCGGTGAGCGATGCGATCATCATGCCGAGGAAGAGGTGGTCGTGATAGGGAGGGTGAGGCATATGCTTGCTCGGCGAATCGGCCGCGGGGAGGGCGGCTGCGATCTGCGCCTCCATGAGTTGCCCACCCAGAGCCGCCTTCAGCTCCGCGGCCACCCCCAGGGAGTCGCTGGGCCCGGCCTCGGGTACGGCCAGCCGACCGAGGGCGCGCTCCACGAGCGAGGCGGTCTCGGCATCCGTCAGCAAGCGCACGCCCAAAGGGAATGCAGCTACGTGCGCACGCAGTAAGGCGGGAGAAATGGGGGCCGTGGCGGACGGCGGCGCCGCCCCTGGTGACGGCGCCTCGGCCGCTGCGGCCTCACACGCGGTCACCGGAACATCGTTTCCACTCTCCGCAGCCGGTCGCTCGTAGGTCTCTCGGATAATCAGTTCGGCGTCGGCCTTCAGGCCGGGGAGGGTGCGTAGCAGAGCCGAGTCGATGCGGAAGTCCTCGGCTATGGAGAACAAGAATCGGTCGAGGTCGGAAGATTCGGCCACTCCCCCGGTCACCAAAGGCCGGCCACCGCGGGCGAGCATGGTCTCGAGTTCTCTCTCGCCAAGACTCCCGAAACGCTTGTGGGCCGCTGCGTGGAGCGCGACCAACCTGTACAAGGCGAAGGGGGGCAGCGTTCCACAGGCCAGAGTCGGCCGCACGTAAAGACAATCGCCCTTTGTGAACGCCGGGACGTCCGGGGGCACGCTCGCAGGATCGAGAAGCTCATACATATCACGCACCACCGCCGGGCGCCCAAGGAAGGCCTCAAGGACAAGGGAGATTCGGTCGCGGAAGGACGAGAACGAGGTGGCACGGCATAGCGCTTCCACGACCTGGTGGCTGCGCTTCGATCCGTGCGACAGATAGAGCACGAGGTCGTCCTCGCCGGAGGTCATCTGGAGCCCCGTATCCACCCACTGGCCGAGTTGCGCGGTCGTCATGTCCCCGACCAGAGCCGGGAGGGCCTGGAAGAAGCCCTTGACGGCTCGGCGCGAGTGTCGGGCCACTCGACTACCCATCTCGGCAAGCACCGGCAGGTCGTCCACCGACAGCGAGTGCGCGGCCTTGGCGACCGCCTCCAGGAAGCCGCGAGAGGCCAACCCGTCCACCTGCGCCACTGCACATGCGCCCTCAAACCAGGCCCGCACATACGCGATATCCCTGCGAGCAAGCACCGCCGGAGCGTAGTCCATGAAAGTCGAAGCCACATCGATGTCCCAGTCCAGCTCACCCGCCCACTCCACGATCTCGCGGAAGTCGCCTTCGGGAATTCGTCCCATCAGGTCGCGGCAAAGGGTCATGAACGATGACGCCAGACGACTCGACCGCCGGGTGAACTGCCGCGCCCACCCGTGCACCTCTGTGCGCAGCCCGGGGTGCACGCCCAAGGGAACAAGCCCGTCGGCGGAAACACCAAAGAGCGCCCGTTTGTTGCGCACCCGCTGGCCGCCCACATGATCGGCTATTTCCGCCCAAAGCTCCAGATCCAGCGCATCCAGACGACTGAGCCGGTCATGCTGTGAGACCGCAAAACTGCGCGCCTCGCCCTCCAGTCGATCCCGAAGTTGCAGAAGGAGTTCCCTGGAGGGTGCGGTCATGCCTCGAACACCGACTCCACCAGATCCTGAAGCGTCTGCAGCATGTCCGCGTCGTCGGTGAGAGGTTTGGTCATGGTCACTTCGACGGCCCGACGGTCCGGCACCCCTTGCGTCATGAGCCGCGCCGCATAGACCAGCAGGCGGGTGGATACGCCCTCTTCGAGGCCGTGGTCGCGCAGGTTGCGGATCATGGAGGCGAGTTCCACGAGGCGCTCGGCGACGGCCGCGTCGATCCCGGTCTCCCGACACACGATTTCGGCTTCGGCGCCGGATTCCGGGTAAGTGAAGTCGAGCGCGAGGAACCGCTGCCGGGTCGATTGCTTCAGGTCCTTCAGGATGCTCTGGTAGCCGGGATTGAAACTCACGACCAACATGAAGTCGTCGTGAGCCTCGATCAGGCTGCCCCGCTTCTCAATGGGCAGGATGCGGCGGTCGTCACCCAGCGGGTGGATCACCACGGTCGTGTCTTTGCGGGCCTCCACCAGTTCGTCGAGATAACAGATGGCTCCATGCTTCACCGCCATCGTCAGCGGACCGTCGATCCACTTGGTCTCATTGCCGACGAAGAGGTACCGACCCACGAGGTCGCTGGCGGTGAGGTCCTCGTGGCAGGCCACCGTCACCAGCGGCAACCCCAGGCGGTAGGCCATGTGCTGCAGGAAGCGGGTCTTCCCGCTACCGGTAGGGCCCTTCAGCATCACCGGGAGTTTCAACTGGTGTGCACGCTCGAACATCTCTATCTCGTCGCCGGAGGGCCGGTAGTACGGCTCCTCGGTAACATGGTAGTGCTCGATCGATTGCTCTTCGCCGCGGTGGTCCGCGAGGGTCATGCCGCCCCCAGTGTGTCGGTCTGTTTTGCCGTGGAAATCCAGGACGAGGGTCATCGGACCTGCGACTTGCCCCGCCGGGAGAACGCCCACCCCCTTCGCAGCGCCGGGGCCTCTCGGAACTCACGAAGGAGGGGTCAGGTCCTGATTTTCTTGCCTATTACATCGTGCGCAGCGCCGCCACCATCTTGATGGCCTCGGAGACCGCGTTCGAGGCGTTCTCGGAGTAGCCGTCGGCACCGAACATGTCGGCGATCTCGCCGGTGACCGGCGCGCCGCCGAGCATGATCATGACGTTGGGGTTCTTCTCTTTCAGCTTCACGATGGCCTTCTTCATGCCCATCATCGTCGTGGTCATCATGGCGGAGAGGGCCACGATGTCGGAGTTGGTGGAGATCTGCTTGTCCACGAAGTCGTCTATGGGCACGTCGGCACCCAGGTCGTGGACGGTGAACCCGGCCACTTCGAACATCATCTTCACGAGGTTCTTGCCGATATCGTGCACGTCGCCTTCGACCACGCCGATGACCACTTCGCCCTTGACCGCCGGACGGTCCTTCATGTCCACATTGGGACGCAGGATGTCGAGCCCGCCGTAGAGGGCGTCCGCGCACATCAGCACTTCGGGCACGAAGTACTCCTGGGAGTCGAACAGTTCTCCCACCACTTCCATGCCGGCGGCGAGGCCGTCCATGATGCCCGTGTAGGCGTCGAATCCTTCATCCACGACGGCTTGGGCGGCCACCTTCACCCGGTCTTCATCGTACTCGATCACGCCGTCTTTCATCTCGGTGAGCAGTTCCTGTAAGCGCTCGTCGGACATGTGTTCCTCCTCTTCCCGTGAAGGGTGCCCTTCCCGGGATCTTGCTAGTACCTGTTGCGGCCGACCCACATGCAACGCCACGGGGCGCGCAGAGTTGAGTGCAGAGCCGCGTGCGGCTCCGCACTCTTACGCGATCGGATACTGCCCGTACTCCTCCGCCGCTTCCACCATGGCGATGGCGTTCAAGAGCGAGGCATTCGGGGGGAACTCGCAACCCGTGGAGAGAAGATACCCCCCACCTGGGGCGAGCGCCTGGATCTGCTCCTTGCAGGCCTCCTTGACGTCGGCCCTCGATCCCATATACATCACCTGGGAAGGCGAAACCAGCCCGACTATTGTCACTTTATCGCCCCACGTCTTCTTGAGGTCGGCGTAGGTTGGGCACTCGTTCGGCAGGTAGGCGATGCTGATTGCCTCGGGCTTCATGGTCTCGATCTGAACGTCGAAGTAGGGGTTGTTGCCGCAATTGTGAATCATGATCGCCAAGCCCGCGTCGTGGATCTTTTTCGCGATCCGCTCTACATAGGGACCCTCCATCTTCATCCACAAGTCACGGCTCATGATCGATCCGGAGCAGAACAGGGTGTCCATCACGATACCGATGGCCCCGCGATCCACCTGGGCGTCCACGTAGTCGAGAAGCACCTGCGTGACGATCTCCACGCCTTCGTGAACCTTGTCCGGTTCCTTCATACAGTCGAGGAAGAGCTTCTCAGCACTCCGCATCTGCGAGAGCGTGCTGAGAGGTCCGTAGATGAACCCCAGGACCGCCTTCTCCTTGCCGAGCGCGTTGACCATGAGCTCCAAGTAGCGCAGGTTCACGCTCATGCGCTTGGTCTTTCGAGGATTGATCAGCGGAATACGGGCATAGTCATCCGTACTCTTGATGACCGGGTTCTTGAAGACGGCTTGAGGCGTATCCTCGATCGGAAACTTGACCTCTTGCCCGAAGTCGGCGGCCTCGACGGAGAGGTCCAAGAACGTGCAGACCGCGTCGCTGCCCGTCAGTTCCACCCACTGAATCTGGCTCTGCGCGGCCAGCTCCGCATCCTGAGCGTACTCAGCATAGGTCACCCCGAGAACGCGACGGGCGGCGCCCGAAGCGAGTGGGGCAACCGGAACGCGGTCGGCCTCCTTGTGAGCGAGTGCCGTGCCCACTCGTTCGAGGCTCGTCATCTGATCCGTTTTCAACGCCATTGGATCCCCCTTCTATTCTGCGATAGCTCAAGCCGTACACTGAAGAGAAGTCGTGTGCAGAAACTGGTGAGATACCCAATCGGCGCCCCCCTCCCCAGAGCACGAGCCGGGTAGTCGAATCCCCGCGGGTTGCCCACATGAGCAGAAGTGGTGCCGCCAATGTGCAGTGGCTACTCTTCAGGATTGAGGTGGCACCGGCTCAAGAAGAGCCCCCCCGTGCCACCATCTGCACGATACAGACCTCACAAAGTGAGCGCAAGCTCTATCGTCCGCGTTCCGCGGAAGTCATGCGTGTCGAAGAGCACGCCGACCTCGTCCATGCCGGCCGCCAAGCCGTCCATAATCGCCTCATATGCATCAAGACCTTCATCCACGACCAGCCTGGGCGGCCGCGGCGACGCGGTCCTCTTGGCACTCGACGACACCCTCCTTAAGCTCCTTGAAGGGCTCCGCTTTGCGCTCCTCGGACATGTGTTCCTCCTCTTCCCGGGTTGGTCGCCGCTCTCCGGGTCACTCTCGGTGTTGGTGCGTGGGTATGGACCAGCGTGCGTTGTGTGCGGTCGCCCTGGGCTAGGTCCCTATGCTATGGGGTAGCGCCCGTACTCCTCGGCCGCTTCCATCATCGCAATAGCCGAGAGCAGGGAGCCATTGGGCGGAAATTCACAGCCGGTGGAGAGAACGTAGCCGCCACCCGGTGCGAGCACCTGAATCTGCTCCTTGCACTTCTGTTTGATCTGGTCGGGCGTATGAAGCATCATGTCCGGACTCGGAGGAACATAGCCGATGAGGCAGGTCTTCCCGCCCCACTTCTCCTTGAGTTCTTCCGACGACTTGCAGTCGTCGGGTAGGAAGGCGAAGCTGATGCCCTCGGGCTTCATAGTCTCCATCTGTATGTCGAAGTAGACGTTGTTGCCGCAGTTGTGAACAATCACGGCCTTGCCGTGGCTGTGCACTCTGTCGGCCAGCTTCTTGGCGTATGGACCCTCCATCTTCATCCACAGGTCCTTGCTCATGATGGACCCGGAGGCGAAGAGGGTGTCGAGCACCACCGCGTGGGCACCCGTCTCACAGAGCGCATCGATGTAGTCGAGTAGCACGTCGGTGACGATCTCGGAGGCTTCGTGCACCACCTCCGGGTTCTTCATGCAGTCGACGAACAGGCGCTCGGCGCCGCGGAGCATGGAGAGGATACCCAGGGGGCCGTATACGAAGGCCATGACTCCGGTGTGGCTCCCAAGCGCGTTGGCCACGCCGTCTGTGTAGCGGAGCATATGGCTCATCCGCTTGCCCTTGCGCGGGTCGATCCTCTCGATCTTCTTGTAGTCCTCGAGGGACTGAATGAGGTTCGCCTTGTACACGGGATGCGGTGTGTCCTCGATGGGGAACACCATGGGGCCGCCGAAGTCGGCACCCTCCACGGAGAGGTCTACGAGCATCAGAACGCCGTCCATGCCGATCAGCTTGTGAGCTTGGACCATGCTCTCCACCGCGAGTTCGGCGTCTTGCGCCCACTCCTGGTATGTAATCCCAAGCACCCGACGAGCCGCGCCGCACACCAGTGGGCCGGCCGGCACCCTGTCGGCCTCCTTGAACGTGAGAGCCGACACGATCCGCTCGAGGCCGGTCATTTCACCCGTCTTGATAGCCACGTGTACCCCCTGTTCGTGGTGAGATGCTCCCCTGTATCCTCGCCTCAGCCCGCTGATGCACGGCCCGCATAGGGCTGTGGAACCGCCTTGAGGATTCTTCATGGTACAGGCGGAACACGAACCGCGTAAGCGCCCAATCGGGGAGTCCTGGCGGTACCCGATGAGGTGTGGGTATCGAGTGTCGACCTACCCATTCGGGTAGGTCGACACTCAGGGGATCATGTCGCTCACTCCTCGCCGTCCTCGGGAAACAACCCCCGGCGCATGGCGTGCGCTACCGCCTGCGTGCGATTCTGCACCTCCAATTTCTCGAGGATCCTCTTCAAGTGGGCTTTCACTGTATTCACTGTCACGTGCAACTCGGTGGCGATCTGGGCGTTGCTCGCGCCACCGGCCACCAGGCGCAACACTTCGATCTCCCGGTGGGTGAGGCTGGCCCGTCGGCTCGGGCGATCCTCGGCCGCGGTCTCGCTGGCAGCGAGACTCTTCAGCATCCTCGACGCGATCGCGCGCGTCACGGCCACCTCGTCGCGTGAAACACCCTCAACCAAGTCGAAGAGTTCAGCTGCGTCCAGATCCTTCAGCAGGTAGCCCGAGACCCCGAGGCGGATGGCCCGATCCAGGTGCTCGTCGAGCTCGGAGGCCGTGAGCATCACCACGGCCACATCGGGGTAGCAGCTGCGTATCCGGACCGCGACCTCCAGTCCGCTCTCTCGCGCCAGATAGATGTCGAGGAGGATGAGGTCGGGGTGCAGTCGTCCGCAGAGCGCCACCGCTTCCTCCGCAGTCTCCGCCTCACCGACGATGACCACGAGGTCGGCGCGCGTCTTCATCAGGCTCACGAGACCCTGCCGGAACAGGCGGTGGTCGTCAGCGATGACCGTGCGCAGCGGGAGCGACTTCACGGAGTGGTCCCACTGCTCACAGACGAAGGTCCATTTCGGCGCATCGGGTCACTCCGCCAGCTGGAGTTCACGTCGACCCGTCTCCAACGGCACGCGTAGCCGGATGCGCGTGCCGTGGCCGGGCGCGGAGTCGATCACTAGCGACCCGCCCACACTTTCCGTGCGCTCGCGCATAGACTGCAGACCGATATCCGCCGTCACCCGCTGCACGTCGAAGCCCACCCCGTCATCTTCCACCACCACGTGCAGGTCGTTGTCTTCGCGAGCGAAGCTCACCCAAACGTTGGCGGCCCTCGCGTGCCTGCGTACGTTCACCAAAGCACCCTGCACGATCCGGACCAACTCCACTTGGGCCATGGACGAGAGCGCCACATGGTCATCATCCACGTCAACGGCCAGCCGAACCTTGGCGCCGGACTGGACGCCGAAGTCATTTAGGTATTCTGTAAGGACACTAATGGGACCGGCCTCCCCCGAGAGAGCCGTGCGCAGACTAAGAATGTTCTCTCGGACTTCCGCATGGGCCTCCAGGATGCGCGCGCGGGCGTGACGCAGCTCCGCGATGGTCTCTTCGATTCGGTTCTGCCGCACGAGCACCTCGAGAGACTGCATCTCCAGGTTGAGGAAGCCTAGAATCTGAGAGAGGCCGTCATGCATCTCTCGGGCGATGCGCATGCGTTCGTCAAGTGCAGCCACGGAGCGCATGCGCTGGGTCATCGCCAAGTGCTCCACGGCGATGACCGCCTGATTGGCCAGGCTCTGCAGGACAACGGCAGCCGACTGGGGAAAGGGCACGCGCCGGCCTGCAAGCAGCGCTCCTACGATCTCGTCGTCCAGGATGAGCGGGACGGATGCACAGATGATGTCGTCTGGCGGCAGGCCAAGGTGCAGATCACGGTAGAGGTCGGCGGCGATATCATCCAGACAACCGCAACCAGCATCGCCGCACGCGGCTCCGTGATGAGCCGGGTACGGGTAGGCGAGGTGCCCGCCGTCAGGCGCTCTTTGGCCGGCCACGCATCGCACCACGAAATGACGGGCCTTCCGGTCCCACATGCCAAGGGCGGCGAACTCAGTGTCGAGAAGATCCCGCGCCGACTCCACCACCAGCGGCAACACTTCCTCGACTCGGTCCATCTTGGAGATGCGGTGACCGATGTCTACCAGGGTGTTCACCCACTGCTCGATTGCCTCGTTGAGCACCAGTACCTCTTCCTTCTGCCTGCGCTCGGTGAGGTCGTTGAGGATTACCACCGTCCCTTGGTACTTCTCGGTAGCATCGAGCATGTGCTTCATCTTTATCTCGAAAGCGCGCTGACCGACAGGAGTGTCTATGACCTTCTCGAAGACCACCTCCTGCTCGTCGGTGCGGACGAAACGCGCAATTTCCTCGGCCAGCCAGGGAAACACCTGCGTCACTGGCGGACGTCGGTAAGAGAAGGTATCCTGCTGGCCCTCGCCGTACACGCGCTCCGCGGCTGCTTCGTTCATCCCCTCGACGCACAACTCGCCATCCACCAGGATCACCGGGTCATAGAGACTCTCGAAGATCGTGTAGTACCGATTCTTCTCGTTGACCATGAGTCGGTTCAGGGTCTGGAGTTCCTCCAATCGCTCATCGTGGTTGAGCGAGTTCCATTCGACTCCGCACCCGATCTCGAACAGGTCGAAGAAGCGCTCCACGAGCACCAGGCATTCTCGCTCAGCGCGAGGCTTCAGGGCGGCGCTGCGCACCAGGTCCAGGTAGCTCCGGCGGTAGTACTTCACCAGACCCAGGAACATGGGGAGAGTGACGCCCCGGCTCCGATGCCTGCGAACTTCCTGTCGACCGAATTCCGCGATGGGGGTTTCGTGAGCGAAGTCATCCACGCCGAGTTCCGGAATGGTGCCAGCGGTAGTGAGGGCGTCCACTATCGAATCGGTGATGCCGATGATCGAGATCTCCCACGCCTTGAGATGCGTTGCGGCGTAGCGTGTGTAGCCGTGTTCCTTGGCGTACGCAAGCACCCGATCGAGCAACCACGCTCTGTTCTCGGTCAAGAGGTTGCGTAGCGTATCCGTTGCCCCCATCGTGCCCCCTGCTCGATGCGGAAGAGACGTCGTCTGAAGGACTCTACCACCTGCTCAGCGGCCGCGTCGACTGCTCACCGGCGGCCGTATCGTCCCCGAATCCGATAATCTGCGCGGGGACGGGCCTCTCGTACAATGTGTTTCGATCGTCCGATTTCCTGCCGCCGCGCGGCCGGTCCGCTAGACGGACAGGATGGCGGCCAAATCGTCCTCGGGAGCGGTGACCACCTTCAGACCGAAGCGTGCCGTGAGCATCTCCAGCACTTTGGGCGTGAAGAACACCGGGAGGGTGGGGCCGAGACGGATGTCCTTCATACCCAAGTGGAAGAGTGTGAGCAGGATGGCCACTGCCTTCTGCTCATACCAGGAGAGTACGAGCGACAGGGGCAGGTCGTTCAGACCCTCTCCCCGTGCTTCGGCCAGGGCCTGGGCGATACGGATGGCCGAGTAGGCGTCGTTACACTGGCCCACGTCCACCAACCGCGGCACGCCGTCGATGGCGCCGAGGTCCTTGTCGAAGAAGCGGTACTTCCCGCAGGCGAGAGTCAGGATGACCGTGTCGTTCGGAGCCTTCTCGACGAAGTCGGTGTAGTAGTTGCGGCCGGGTTTATCGCCGTCGCAGCCACCAACGAGTATGAAGCGGCGGATGGTGCCCGCCTTCATGTAGGCGAGGAGAGTGTCCTTCACGCTGCCCAGGGGATGGTCCTGCAGGATGGTGTTGCGGGCGTAGCCCACCCAGACGGAGCCTGCCTCCGTGGCTTCGGGGAAGCCGGATAGCGCGAGCGCGCGTTCGATCAGGGGGCCGAAGTCGTCGCGGTGCACGTGTGGCACGCCGGGGAAGGCCACCAGTCCGGTGGTGAACAAGCGGTCCACATACTCGCCCTTCGGCCGCATGAGGCAGTTGGTTGTGAGCAAGATCGCACCCGGAAACTCGGCGAACTCTGTCTGTTGGTTCTGCCAGGCAGTGCCGTAGTGTCCGTGGTAGTGCGCGTACTTGTTGAAGCCGGGATAGGCGTGCGTGGGCAGCATTTCGCCGTGGCTGTATACGGCAACGCCGCGTCCTTCGGTCTGCGCGAGGAGGTGCTCCAGGTCTTTGAGGTCGTGGCCGGAGATGAGCACGGCCGGGCCCGCGGCGCGGCCGAGGGGCACCTGCGTGGGGACGGGGTGCCCGTAGGTGCCGGTATTGCCGGCGTCCAGCAGCTCCATGGCCCGCAGATTCGTCTTGCCGGTCTCGAGAGCCAGGGCGACCCAGTCTTCGAAGTCGAGCGAGACGTCGAGCGTCTTGGTAAGTGTCTCCTGGACGAAGGCGTAGACCCCGGGGTCTTCCTGGCCGAGGATGGCGGCGTGGTCGGCGTAGGCCGCCACACCCCTCAGTCCGTACAGCGTAAGCTCCTGCAGACCCTGGATGTCTTTGGGCCGCGTGCGGTCCACCGGGAGGCCCAGCGCGGCTCCCTGGAGGATCAGGCCGTTCAGGTCTGCCGCGGGTTCGAAGGTGGCGGCAAGGTCGGAGGGAGCAGTGTCTCCGGCGGAGCCCGTAGCGGTGCGGAGTTCGTCGCGGAACGCGGCCGCGCGACGAATGAGTGCTTCCAGGCGCTCGGGGTCGAAGTCCACGTTCGTGAGTGTGGAGAATAGGGCCTGCATGGTGAAGCGGTCGGCGGCGGGATCACCTACCCCTGCCGCTCGGGCTGCCGCCGCCCAATGGGAGAGACCACGCACGGCGTACGTGAGGAGGTCCTGCAGAGCCGCCACCTCGGGCAGCTTCCCGCACACACCCTCCACGCGGCACCCCGTGCCTTGCGTCTGCTCGCACTGGTTGCAGAACATCGCGAGATCTTCCACTTCGGGTTTCTCCTTCGTCGCTATCGATTCACCTAGTGCCTATTTACACTGTGTAAACGCTCGGAACCATACGCGAGCGCGGCGGGAGCGTCAAGTGATCGGGGAGGATAGTAGCGCCGTGAGGCAGCGGAACCCCGGTGGCGCCTGCCCGATGTGAGCTCGCCAGCTTCGAGCCTCGCGCTCCGTGCGATCCGACGGTGCGTGAACCTGAAGAAGTCGGGCGATACGTAAGATGAAGCAGCATGTTCGTCTCCCCCTGGACGATGCCCTCGAGGTGCGTATCGCGGAGACGGGTATGCGGTCGGGACGTAGTGATCTGCAGAATGCGCGATGCGGATGAGCGGCAGGGCGACGTAGGACACGTGCCGAGCGAGGTGAGATCGCCGGCCTACGTAAGCCGTGCGCGTACTCGAGGCGGAGCGTGAAGTTCTCATAGAAGGAGGCGCCGACCGGAGTCGAACCGGTGTAGCGGGTTTTGCAGACCCGTGCCTAAACCACTCGGCCACGGCGCCTCGTCACTCGCGCACAAAAAAACGGGACTCGCGAGCCCCGTGTCACCGCAGTGAGGTTGGAGCGGATGAAGGGATTCGAACCCTCGACCTTCTGCATGGCAAGCAGACGCTCTAGCCAACTGAGCTACATCCGCCCGCTCCATCCCACGGCCACTGCGGCCCTGCCGGGTGTCCCCAGCGGGTGAGGATTATAGCCGAGCCCCCCGGGAGATGCAAACGCCCGCCCACTCCCCACAGCTCGCGCCACGTGTCGCGCCACGCGTCGCGGCGCACCGAAACCCTACGTCAGAGCTTCCCGTCGAGCGCCAGGTTCGCGAGCTCATCGGCACGGGAGTTCTGCTCGCGTGAGACGTGCTTGATCTCCACCCGTTCAAAACGCTGGATGAGGGAGCGCGCCTGCAGGAAGAGTTCCTTGAGTTGCTCGTTCTTCACCTTGTACTCCTGCCGCAGCTGCTTCACCAGAAGCTCGGAATCAGACAGGATACGCAGTCGCTCCACTCCCCGATCGAGGGCGGTCTCAAGGCCGGTGAGGAGGGCCTGATACTCGGCCTGGTTGTTGGTGGCCGTGCCGATGCGCGCGCCGATCTCCTCAAGCACGTTGCCCTGTTCGTCTTCAAGCACGACCCCGATGGCCCCAGGACCAGGATTTCCGCGGCTGGCACCGTCGGTGCGGAGTAGGAACAGTCCCTCCGGGTCACCGTCGGAGGCGGGGCCGGGGAGCCTCTCGCGGGCGTCGCCTCCGGCCTCTTCAACGTCGAACAGTCGAACGACGCCGTCAGGCTCCCCTTCGTGGGAGACGGGCCGGACTTTGCACCAGGGAGAACGTCCCCGTGCGGAAAAATCCACCCTCACTCCGTCGCCCTCGATCCGCGCGGCCAAAGTCTCCGCCCAGCGGGACATGGCCCACGTCTCCAGATGATCGTGCGGGATGAGCACGAGGGCCAGACCCAGGTCGCCGGCTCGATCGGCGTCATGGTACTTGAGGTCGCCGGTGACCAAGACATCCGCTGCCGAAGCGGCGTTCTCCATGAGGCTCGACCCGCTCCCGGTCACGACAGCTACGGCGTCGATGAGCCGTCTTGGGTCTCCAGCCACGTACACCTCGGGCAGTCCGAAGACCTCGGCCGCCGTTTCTGCAAAGGAGAGGAGCGACACCTGCGTGCGCGTCTTCCCCACCCGACCTTGCCCGCCAGCCCTGAGGACGTTCTCTACCGGATAGACGTCGAGCGCCGGCTCTTCATAAGGGTGGGAGTCGATGAAGGCCTGCACCGCCGCGGCCACGCGATTGGCCGGGACGACCGTCTCGAAGCGTATCTCGACGACGCGTTCCGACACGCCGAGCTGTCCAATGGCGGGTTGTGCTCCCTGGCCGGCCTTGAACGTTCCCTCCCCCATCGACTCGAAGGCACATTCCTCGTAGTCGCCGATCCGGCCGGCTCCGGCCGCGAATACCGCCTGCGACAGTCTCTCGACGGCCTCCTGAGGCACGAATCCCACAAGCTTCTTGAAGCCGGCAGGGGCGCGGACCAACGGCGACAGATCGGCGAGTCCCAGTTCGCGTGCAACCAGGTCGTTCAGGCCCCCGGGGGCTGCGTCCAGGTTGGTGTGAGCCGCGAAAAGGGCGAGGTCGGCGGCGATGAGCTGGCTCACCATGACGCCGACACGGTCTCTGTCGGTTACCCGCTTCAAAGGCGCGAAGATCAAGGGATGATGAGTGACGATGGCCTGGTAGTCACCGGTGACCGCCTCAACGACCACGTCCTCGGTGAGATCGAGAGCCACGAGCACCTTCCGCACTTCCGTGCCGCGGCGACCGACCAGCAGCCCCACGTTGTCCCAAGCCTCGGCAAGCGCTTGGGGAGCGAGCGCTTCGATACTCCTCTCGAGATCCTCGACGAGCATAGCGTCTCCCTTGGCGGCTTCACCCACAGCGTAACAGTAGGGGGCAGACCCGGCAACACCGGCGATTCAGCGTCATCTCGACCGGAGCGATATTTCGGTCCCATGCACCGGATCCTCCACGCTTTCGAGGTCATCGTGGACACGAGAGCGGGCGTTCTCCGCGTGGGAGGCGGGCGCTCGGCTGCCCCCTGTTAGCGGACGGCGGAATTCGATAACCTCGAGTAACTGTCCCCATCGGAAGGATCTCATCATGAAAGCCGTCCATGGAAACGTCGTAACGATCGAGTACACCCTTACAGACGATGAGGGCCGCGTTCTCGATGCGAGCGAGGGAAGGGCACCTCTGGAGTACCTGCACGGGTATGACAACATCATCCCCGCCTTGGAGAACACCCTTGACAGTCTGGAGGCCGGCCGTACGGCCTCGGTCACCATCGCCCCCGAAGAAGCCTATGGTGAGCGTGATCCCAACGCCGTGTTCGAAGTGCCACGTGAGGACTTCCCTGAAGAGATGGAGCTGGGCCCCGGCATGCGCGTCTCGGCGCAGACACCCAAAGGCCAGATCGCTCTGACCGTGGTAGAAGTGACGGAAGATAAGGCGGTTCTCGACGGAAACCACCCTCTGGCCGGAATGACTCTGCACTTCGATGTCGAGGTCACCGATGTCCGCGAGGCCACAGAGGAGGAACTCGCTCAGGGAGCGCCCGCCGAGCCGGCAGAGTAACCGCTCGGGGCAATGGATCACGGGTCTTTGGATAGGAGGCAGAGGGTGACCGAGTCCTCAGAGCGAGGCACAAACCGGCGGGCCATACTCCGTTTCGTCGAGATCCTTGAAACAGGTGACTTCGACGCAATGGGTGAAGTCTTCACTGAGGATGTAGTCCAGGAGATACCCCAGTCGGGTGAGCGCATACGCGGCCTGGCCAACCTCCGTGCCACCTTCGAATACTATCCCGGCCACGCGCCCAGCCGATCAGACGGCGGGCACGTGTATGTCCTGGGAGAAGAACCGCAGTACATCATGACACCGACCTTCACGTTGGTTCGGGTCGAGGGTACGGGAGACCATCCCGTGGCCGTGTGGAAAGCCCGCTATCCGGATGGCTCAGACTGGTGGGTGGTCATGCTGATCACCATGCGCGACGGCAAGATGGCCAAGCAGGTGGCCTACTTCGCCGAGGTATTCTCGCCCCCGGAGTGGCGCGCTCAATGGGTGGAGCTGATGGATCAGTCGGCACACGAGGAGGACGACAGATGAAAGGCAAGATGGAGTCGCTGAAGACCGCCCTGGCGAACCTCTTCACCTCGCAGGCGGAGTGGGGACGGACGGCAGCCGACCAGCAGTCTGAGGACACCCGGAACCTCGACTCCGAGGCAGGCCTCGAGAAGTTGGCCGGGTGGGTGCAAGACCTGCCGGACGACGATCCGCGGCTGGTGACCCTGGCCGAGTTGAGTAAGCAAGAGGACCTCGATTTCCACCGCACGGGAGAACTGAGCGCCTCGATGCTGAGCCGCCATTGTTACAGTCATCCGCAGGAAGACCCCAGCCGCCTCTTCGACATGTTCGTCCAGGCCTGCGTCGATGAGGACGTGCTCGACCCACCAGGTTCCGGTCTACATGCTGGTGGGTAGGACGGTGGAACTGTAGTGCGGACGAGGACTGTCTGGTCCCAAAAGACGCAGAAGAACAGGGGCAGGCCTCTCCGACGAAGCCGTCGACTCTTGATGCGAAAGGAAGGGCCGCGATGAAGGGCAAGGAAGGTGTGCTCGAAGAGCTGAACGCTCGTTTGGCGGAGGAGTTAGGCGCGATCAATCAGTACATGGTCCATGCCGAGATGTGCGAGGACTGGAACTACGACGTACTCGGCGGGGCCATCAAGAAGCGGTCGATCACAGAGATGATCCACGCCGAGAAGCTCATCGAGCGCATCTTGTTCTTGGAGGGTCGACCCGTCGTGAGCGATCTGGGCCCGATCAAGATCGGACCCGACGTTCCCAAGATGCATGCCCACGACCACGACGCGGAGTTGGACGCGGTTGCCAAGTACAACCAGTCCATCCAGGTGGCCGGCGACGCCGGCGACCACGCCACCAAGGTGCTGCTCGAGTCGATACTGAAGGAAGAGGAAGAGCATGTCGACTGGATCGAGGCGCAGCTCGCCCAGATCGAGCAGATGGGCCTGCAGCAGTATCTGGCCGAGCAGATCGGGTAGCCGACGATTCGAGCCTCCCGAGGCGGCAACAGCGCCGGATGCCGGGCGGCAAAAAAGACAAGGGCCGAGAGCCGCCGCACGTTCGGCGGCTCTCCCCCGTTCCAGCCGCAGCCGACTCGATCTCACGGTCCAGGGTCGCAGAAGATCGAGTCAGAGATCACGCGGGCATTAGCCCTCGATCCAAAACACAGGACGGTGACACGGGCTCGCGCCGATGACTCAGGAATCCGATAAGCGCTGCTCCAGGGTCCCGATGCGGCGGCGGCAACGTTCAATCATCTCCCCGAGTTCTACTCGGGCACGGTCACGCCCCGCCGGGCTGGGGCTCGACGAGCCGCCGATGGCATCAACGGCCAGTTCCAAAGCAGTGAGTTCGCGGACGAGCGCGTCGCGCCTGTATTCAGCCGCCTCGCGTACTAGGCGCTCCACGGACCCTTCGATCCCGCCCCGCGCGAGGGGCCCGGTGAAAGTCTGCGTTTGGCCGCAGATCGAGAAGATGAAGAGGTCTTTCTCCCGGTCATATCCGCAAACAGGCCCAGCATAACGGCTGAGCAGCCGGAGCATCTCTCCACTATCCATTCGAACTCCCCTCAATGTGGCCTGGACGGCCAAACCGATCCCGGCGCACGACGCGTGCCGTTGGGAACGGTATCGGCATGGAAGGGAGGAATTGTGAGGCAGTGTGGCTTGTTGCCGATTCAGATGAACACCTAGGCCGCCTTCGGGCACCTGCGCCGGTCGGTCAGTCGCACCAACTCGCGCTGGGGTCGTGACTCACTGAAGGCGTGCCACGCCACGGTGCCCCATGACTGCAGAGTGGCCGCTACCGCCCGCTCCCATTGACCAGGTTCTCAGGGCTCAACCCCGCAAGCTCCGGCAGCACGAACAGCCCATCCTTGCGCACCAACACCCCGTCGAACCAGATCTCGCCTCCGCCCCACTCCGGCGTCTGGATGAGCACCAGGTCCCAATGGACGGCGCTGCGGTTGCCGTTGTCACACATGTCCGCGTAGGCGTTCCCCGGGGTGAAGTGCAGACTCCCCCTGATCTTCTCGTCGTAGAGGATGTCCCTCATGGGCGAGACGATGTAGGGATTCACTCCAAGCGCGAACTCCCCCACGTAGCGGGCGCCCTCGTCGGTATCGAAGATGGCGTCGATCTTGGCCTGGGGAGTGCCGGTGGCCTCGACGATCCTCCCGTCCTTGAAGGCCAGGGATACGGCCTCGCAGGTGGTGCCGTCGTACACCGAGGGGGTGTTGTAGGTGATGGTGCCGTTCACTGACTCTCTCACGGGAGCGGTGAACACTTCGCCGTCGGGGATGTTCAGCGTGCCGGCGCACTTGACCACCGGAAGGCCTTGGATGGAGAAGGAGAGGTCGGTGCCGGGTCCCTTGATCTGCACCCGGTCAGTCTTCTCCATGAGCGCCACCAGCGGGTCCATGGCTCGGTCCATCTGGGAGTAGTCAAGAGTGGAGACGCGGTAGCAGAAGTCCTCGAAACCGGCGGTGGACATGCCGGCGGCCTGCGCGGCGGAGGCCGTGGGGAAACGGAGCAGCGCCCACTTCTTCTTCAGGGACTCATCGAGCAGGGGTTTGCGGGCCAGGTCGAACTGCTGCATGATCTCGGGCGGGACGTCCACGAATTCGGAGAGGTTCTCTCCGGCCAGGATGTAGAGGCGCGCGTCCATCTCCTTGACTCTCGCGACTCGCCAGCCGACCTCCAGATCGATCTGCTCTCTCGTTGCATGGAGGAGTTGAGCGCGGCGCAGGGTGGGGTCGGTCAAGTCGAAGAAGGGCTGGGCTCCGCGAGCGTAGGCCTCGGCGATCAGGCCGCGGACCAGCTCCTCACAGCCGGTCTCGCCTTCGATGAGGAGCTTCTCTCCGGCCTGCAGCGAGAGGGAGTAGTCGAGGAGGTTGCGGGCAAGGGCGGGGATGCGTGCGTCCAAGAATCGTGTCCTTCCGATCCGGGAGTAAGACGTGTCGTGATGCGACCTCAGGATGACAGCTCTTTCCGCGGGACGCAAACGATCAGACGTCACCTTCCTCGGGCTCGGAATCTCGAACCTTCGTCATCGCACGTTCGAATGCGCCACGATCGTCGCGGGCCGCGCGCCCCTCAAGGTAGTCCACGGTCATGAGTGCCGACATCTTCTCCGCGAGGGCCGTCGTGATGAGCTGGTTGATAGAGACATCTTCCGCCTTCGCGAGTTCGCGTACCCGACGGTGGAGTGATTCCGGCAGGCGGAAGCTGATGGTGCTCATGATGAACAGTCTACACCCCCCTACTCGCATCACCATCTTCAGGATCGACCAGCAGACCGGCGAGCTCGAGTGCGTCGTTCGGCCAGAACTCCCGTGGCCGCGGCCGGCGCACACCTGGAAGCCCTTCCTCCGGCGACAAGCGAGAATCGCCTCGCGCCAGCGCTCCGGTATCGCCTCCAGGCCGTGGCAGGCACCGAGGAGAGCACCGGCGATGCAGGCGTTCGTGTCCGTGTCGCCGCCGGCCATGACCGTATCCACGACGCCTTCTTCCAGAGAGTCGGCGTGCAGCAGCTGGTAGAAAGCGTTCTGCAGGGCGACGAGCACCAGCCGGCTGGTCCGGGCCCTGCCCCACCGCGTGGGCAACCGCCCTGGCGAACAGAGCATTCGCATCCGCGCAGACCGCATGTGGGTGGGTGAGCGCCGCGTCCGCCCGCGCCCACTCTGCGGTCAGTGCCCGAGGGTGCCGCCAACAGAAGATGCCGAGAGGGACACACGCATGAGGGCGCCGTCGCCTGCGTGTGCGGATCTGCGGCTCCCTGGCGGCGTCCGCCGGATTCTGGCCCCGTTCCAGGCAGCTGCAGCAGCGCCCAGACCTCTTCGCGTGGCATGCCGATGTCGAACGGCCCGGAGAGATACCAGCCGGCGTACGCGCTGGCAACGGCATCCACCGGTAGGTCCCGCAGTCAGCCAAGCTTCGCGCCAGGGCCAGCGCCAACTCCGAATCGTCCGTCGGTTGGCCGGCGATCGTCTGCCATGTGCCTCCGGCGGCCAAGTCTCGGACTCCGTGGGGATAGCGCGTGCGAATCGCCTCTGGGCTCTGGAACTCCACGAGGCCGCCGAGTGAGTCGCCGGCGAGTTGCCCCAGCAGCGATCCCTGGGCTCGTCCGAGCACGGCTTGCATACGGTTCACGTCCATGTGCCGCCTCCGTAGTGGTCGACGGGGGTGTCGCCCTCCTGCTTACTCCCTGGTGTTGGGCTGATGCCGTCCGCAACGGCTACCGGAACAGAACCGCTGCCCACGAGTACTCCCCGTCACCGTGTGGTTGGTGGAGCTATACAGGGCATCGACCCTTTGGGTCCGATCGTACAGCCCAGCGCGGACAGAAGAGGATCGGAGCCCTGGGCGCTCCAGATCTTGCCTCACTCGCTGGTCGCTCCCCGCGTGCCCCGCGGCGACGGAGCACCTATCAGGCGGAGCGTCTTCTCGTCAGGCTCGCCCTGGAAGTACCTGTCCAGCAACCGCTCGAACACGGACCCTGGCGGCGACACCGAGGCGAACAGGGTTGTGCAGGACCTCAGCTTGAAGTCGTCGGGGGATCCGAAGATGTCGTGTGCGGATCGGCCCTCAACGGCGAGCAGAGCCTCGGCGCACTCCAATAATCGCGGGCCGAGAACGGGGTGCTTCAGGTAGGCCTCAGCCTCGGCGACGCTCTTGATCGAGTATCGTCTGGAGGTCTCGCTGAAACCCAGTCCATCGAACTGCGGGAAGACGTACCACATCCAATGTGAACGCTTCCGACCGCCTCTGATCTCGGCGAGCGCCTGTTCGTAGTTCGTCTCTTGCGCCCGGACGAAGCGGCGCAGGGCGTAGGGATCGTCCACATCGCCATGAGCGTCCACGTCCACCATGATTCACCCCCCGTCGACCGTCTTCAGCACAAGCCTGGGCGGTGGCCGCCAGCCGCGCCTCCTCCTCGGCAGTGGGCGAATCGTCGGCTCACGGACTATGCGTCGCTTTCGACCTTGTCGTAGTGATGGCCCACGACGGTGGTGAAATGGAAGATGGGCCGGTCGACGCGCGTGATGACCAGCGGGCAATGCGACATTCCTGCCGGAACGAAGATCATGGCGCTCCGGTTGATGACGTGCTTTTCGTCTTCCAGCCAGATCTCGACCTCGCCACCGAGGTCGTAGGGATTCGCAGCGTCGTTACCGAAGAAGCCGATGATCTCATCAGTGTCGTGGACGTGCGGACGGTCCTCCAGTGTGGAGGCGGCCTTGAGGTACCATGCCGTGTTCATGTGAAAGGCTCCCTCCACCACCTGGTCGTCCAACCAGAGGACACGCCTCGCGTACTTGGAGTACTCCGCCTGAATCAGTTGCTTGGACTCCGGCGTCTTCAGCTCGGTCACGATGTACTTGCGGGTCTCAGATCCAGGCATGATGCGATCCTCCTGTTGTGAGGCAATCAATGATTCATACAAGATGCACCCTCGTCTTGCGAACTGAATTCAACTCGACGTCAGGCCTCTCTCTGCCAGGTCAGGACGCCTCTCACTGTCTTTCCTGGTTCGAATGGGCTTTCAGCCCAGGCCGAGGTAACGACGAGGCGATCCCCTTCAAGCTTGAAGTATCTGCGCTGTTCAGTATTTGTCCAGCTTTCATTCCACGATACATCGACGGTCGTGATCCACTCGTCACCTTCAACGCGAAAGGTCCCCGAATACGCGATCATTGATTGGAACGCGGCGACTCGCTCAAGGTCAGACGTAGGCACGGGACGGCCCCCGCCGGTTACAACGGCCATCATCTGGCCGCTTGGCGACAAGATCAGCCTCCCTCTCGGCGCGTCACCAAGCGCTGGCAGGCGTTGCCCCGTTTCCTGATTCTCCATTTCGAAGGAGAGCAACTTCCAGACCCCAAGAAGCGATTCGGGATCGGTCGTTTGAGGCTCGGGCTGTGCGGGTGCTGACATCGTGGACTCTCCTGTCGAGCCAGCGCGGTGAGCGACCGTTCGGATACCGGTCTGTTGCACCTCGGGTCGATGATATGGGCCCAGCAGGACTCGAACCTGCGACCGGCCGATTATGAGTCGGCAGCTCTAACCAACTGAGCTATGGGCCCCGGTTGAAGCTGTCACATTGTACCCGACCGGCGCGGCCCCGGGCGAACTCAGATCCGCGTCAGCACGAACACGCCGTGCTCCGCGAACAGATTCGGCCAAAAGCGGACGGGTCGGTTGCGGCCCAGGTGTATGCTCCTCACCACGCGGCACCGGTGCTTCCGCGCGAACACCCGAAAGTCCTTGATCGTCAGACTCCGGATATTGGGCGTGTCGTACCACTCGTATGGGAGTGCCTTCGTCACCGGCGCTCGTCCCATGAGCAACAGATGGAAGCGCGAGCGCCAATTGGCGAAGTTTGGCAGGCTGACTATCACGTTGCGCCCCACCCGCAGGCACTCCTCCAGGACGAACTCCGTCTCCCGCGACTGCTGCAGCGTCTGCCCGATGATCACGTAGTCGAACATGCCGTCGGGGTAGTAGGAGAGACCTTCGTTGATGTCTCCGTGGTACACGGAAAGGCCCTTGCCCACGGCCTCATACACCTTCTCTTCGGAGATCTCCACGCCCGTCCCCCGGACGCCCTTCCGGTCGACGAGCATCTTCAGCAACACGCCCCGGCCGCACCCCAGATCGAGTACACGCGAGCCTTCCTCCACTACATCGACGATGAAGAGGTGGTCCAGACGCTCGCCGCTGGGAGCTCGCGCGATGACGCTAGCCGGCACGACGCACGCCCTCACGATGAGCGGTGACTTCCAGGAAGTTGCTGATCACGTGCGTCTGCTGAGCGGTCTCCACCAGGAACGCATCGTGGCCGAACGACGAGTGGATCTCGACGTAGGTGGTGTCGAGTCCGTTGCCCTTGAGAGCACGGACGATCTCCTTCGATTGGTATGGCGGATAGAGCCAGTCGCTGCTGAAGGCGATGACCAGGAAGCGGGTGTCCGCCGGCACGTCGCGGAAGGCCTCCACCAGCGTGCCGTGGCCGCCGGCCGCATCGAAGTAGTCGAGGGCCTTGGTGATGTAGAGGTAGGTGTTGGCGTCGAACCTTCGGATGAACACGTCGCCCTGGTAGCGCAGGTAGCTCTCTACCTCGAAGTCGGTGGTGAAGTCGTAGCCCACCACTTCCTTGTCTCGCAGCCGGCGTCCGAACTTCAGGTGCATGGACTCGTCGGAAAGATAGGTGACGTGCCCGATCATGCGGGCTACGGCCAACCCGGAGTCCGGATGGTCGCGGCCGTAGTAGTCGCCGCCTCGCCAGTTGGTGTCGCGCATGATGGCCTGCCGGCCTACCTCGTTGAAGGCGATCTGCATGGGCGAGTGACGGTGCGTCGAGGCGATCGGGATCATGGACGCCACTCTCTCCGGATAACCGAGCACCCATTCCATCGCCTGCATCCCCCCCATCGACCCTCCGGCCACCGAAAGCAGGCGTTCGATACCCAGGTGGTCCATGAGCAGGCTTTGCGCGCGCACCATGTCTTGGACGGTGACCACCGGGAACCGGAGGCCGTAGGGAGAACCTGTGGCTGGATCGACACTCGCCGGGCCCGAGCTGCCCTGACAGCCGCCGATGACGTTCGAGCAGATCATGAAGTACTTCTCGGTGTCGAAGGCGCGACCCGGCCCCACCATCATGTCCCACCAGCCCGGTTTCTCGTCGCCCTCGTGGTAGCCGGCGGCGTGAGCGTCGCCCGAGAGAGCGTGCAGGAGGAGGACGGCGTTCGACTTCTCCTCGTTGAGGGTGCCGTAGGTCTCGTAGGCGAGCGTGACCGGAGACAGGGTGAGGCCCGAGTCCAGGGGCAGGGACGAGAACTCCGCGTACTGGGTCTGGACCCAGCCCACGGAGCTGCTGAACGTCTGGCCGTCTATGTGGTAATCACTCACCCGGTCTCCTCAGTGGCCAGGCAGGGGCTAGGCAGCGGCTGGGCGGCGAGAGCCCACGCCCGCCGGTTGCCGCACCCGCCGGTTGCCGCACCCGACCGAGTTGGAGCCGGTGACGAGGCGCCCAGGTGTTCCCAGCCCGCTCAGCGCTGAGAAGCCGCCAATGCCTGCTCCAGATCGGCCACTATGTCCTCGATGTGCTCTAGACCCACGGAAAGACGCACGTAATCGGCGGTGACCCCGGTCGAGACCTGCTGCTCCGCCGTCAACTGCTGATGCGTCGTGCTCGCAGGGTGTATCACCAGCGAACGGGCGTCACCGATGTTCGCCAGGTGACTGTGCAGCTTCACCGCTTCGATGAAGCGCTTGCCCGCCTCGGCGCCGCCTTTGATGCCGAAACCCAGGAGCGCTCCGTACTGTCCCCGGTAATGATAGCGCTGCGCGACCGAATACGACGGGTGATCCTCCAGCCCCGGGTAGTTCACCCACTCCACCAACGGATGATCCATCAAGAAACGCGCCACCGACATGGCGTTCTCGCTGTGGCGTTCCATCCGTAACGGCAGGGTCTCGAGGCCCACGAGGAACATGAAACTGTTGAACGGACTGAGAGCCATGCCCACGTCGCGGAGCACCTGCACCCGAGCCTTCATCGCGAAGGCTATATTGCCCTTCCCTGGATAGGCGGGATCGCCAAGATCGGGGAAATCGTTGAAAGCGTCGGCAAAGACCAAGCCGTGGTAACTCGGATCGGGTTCCGATAGCCCGGGGAACTTCCCGTTCTTCCAATCGAACCTTCCCCCGTCGACGATGACTCCGCCGATGGAGTTACCGTGGCCGCCTATGAACTTGGTGGCGGAATTGGTGATGATGTCGGCGCCGTGATCGAGAGGCCGCACGAGGAAGGCCGTGGGCGTCGTGTTGTCCACGATGAGCGGCACTCCGGCTTCGTGGGCGATGTCGGCCGCGGCGGCGATGTCGAAGGTGTCCAGCCTGGGGTTACCGATGGTCTCACCGTAGACGGCACGGGTGTTGGGTTTGAGCGCCCCGCGGAAGTTCTCTGGGTTGGAGGCGTCGACGAAATCCACCTCGATGCCCAGTTTGCGCAAGGTGTAATTGAAGAGGTTGTAGGTCCCCCCATAGAGGCTCGAGGAGGCGACTAGGTGGTCGCCCGCGCCCATGATGTTGATTACGGCTGTGGTGATAGCCGCCTGGCCCGAAGAGACCGCCAAGGCGGCCGAGCCTCCCTCCAGAGCGGCCATGCGCGCCTCGAACACGGAGGTCGTGGGGTTCATGATGCGGGTGTAGATGTTGCCCACCTGGGACAACTCGAACAATCCGGCGGCCCGATCGGTACTCTCGAAGGCGTATGAGGTGGTCTGGTAGATCGGCACGGCGCAGGCGCCCGTCGTGGGATCAGCCACCTGACCTGCGTGCAACGCCTGGGTCTCGAAACGTGGGGCTGTGCTCTCAGCGCTCTTGGTGGAATCTGACATCTCTGCTCCTCCTTCTCGGCCCCTCCGCCGAGCAGCTCTATAAAACTACTTAATCCTTATACGGATACTCATGATTGAAGAATCTACTACGCCTGAGCGTCGGAAACAAGTGCCATCAGCCAAGGGGTACTCAACCTTGGTAGCGGTTCGTGATGGGCAGGCGCCTGTCTTTCCCGAAGGCCTTGAGGGTGATGCGCACCCCCGGAGCAGCCTGACGCCGCTTGTACTCGTTGTGGTCTATGAGGCGCACGACGTGCTCCACATCTTCGCGATCGAGTCCGGCGGCGACCATGCTGGCTACGCTCTCGTCGCGGACGACGTATGCCTCCACGATGCGGTCGAGGACCTCGTAGGGCGGGAGCGTGTCCTGGTCGGTCTGGTCGTGGCGGAGCTCGGCCGAGGGGGGCCGCTCGATCGTGGACTCCGGGATCGATACGGCATTCTGATCGAGAGAGTTGCGATACCGCGCCAGGTCGTACACGAGGGTCTTGGGCACGTCCTTGATGACCGCGAAGCCGCCGGCCATGTCGCCGTAGAGCGTGGCATAACCCACCGCCATCTCGCTCTTGTTGCCGGTGGTGAGAACCAGCCACCCGAATTTGTTGGAGAGCGCCATGAGCAGGTTGCCGCGGATGCGGGCCTGAAGGTTCTCCTCGGCGACGTCCACCGCGCGACCAGCGAAGACGGGAGCAAGCGTCTCCAGATACGGGACGAAGATGCTCTCGATGGGTAGCTCGAGGATCTCGATGCCCAGATTCGCCGCCAGAATGTGGGCGTCGGAGCGGGTGTCGGCGGCGGAGTAGCGGGACGGCATGGTGACACCCGTGACCGCCTCCGGACCCAGGGCGTCCACGGCAACGCACGCGGTGAGCGCAGAGTCGATGCCCCCGCTAAGACCGATGACCACCCTCTGGAACCCGTTCTTGCGGGTGTAGTCGCGCACCCCTAGGCGCAGCGCGGCGTAGACCTCCGCCTCCCTGGAGAGCAGCGGGCGGCCGGGGGCGTCGGGCTCGGGCCCCGGCGCGGCGGCGGTGGCGGTGTCTGCCGGGGCCGTCGCTCGCCCCGGGGCCGAGGTGCCCGCGGCAGGCGCCGGGGGGGCGGGGGTCGCCGGCCGTGCCGTAGCCGCCGGGGCCACCGCAGACTCGGGGGCCGGCAGGGGCGCAGCCGCCGCGGGCCCGGGCGTCAGGCGCCCGAGCGTGCGATCGGCGCCGTCCATACGCACCGTCTCAAGCTGGTACCTCCCCGCAGGGACGGCCGCTCCCGAGAACATATCCGCCTGGGACAGGTCCAGGTCCACAATGAGCAGCTGCTCCTCGAACTGAGCGCCCCGGGCCAAGAGGGATCCGTCGGGCCCCGCGACCACACTGTGGCCGTCGAACACCAGTTCGTCCTGCCCCCCCACCCCGTTAACGTAGACCACGAAGGCCCCGGCGTCGGCCGCACGGCGCCGGAGCATCTGCTCGCGTTCCCCGCCTTTGCCCATGTGGTAGGGAGACATGCTGATATTCACCACCAGGCGGGCGTGTCCGGCCAGGGCCGCCTCTTCGGTGGGCCCCCCGGGGTTCCAGATGTCCTCGCACACGTTCACCGAGAACCGGTCATCCCCCCATTCCACCACCGGGACCCGATCACCGGGCGTGAAGTAGCGCTCCTCGTCGAAGACGGCGTAGTTGGGCAGGTGGATCTTCTTGTACACCGTCATGACGCGGCCGCCGCACACCACGGCCGCTGCGTTGGCCACCGCTGGTTCCGTCAGGGCGCGGCCGCGGCCTGGAGCGACTCGGACCGGGGCACCGATCACCGCCACGGGGCCGGTGCAGGCGGACGCCACCCGCGTGAGCGCCGCCTCACACTCCTCGATGAAATGGCTGCGAAGGAGTAGGTCTTCGGGTGGGTACCCGGAGAGCACCAGTTCGGGGAAAGCCACGAGGTCGGCTCCCGCATCCCGGGCGCGGTCGTACCAGGCCAGCACCAGCGCTGCGTTCCCCTCTATGTCACCCACCGTGGGGTTCAGTTGCGCCAGGGCGATCCGCACGGGATCAGGCCTCCGCCGGATGCTTCCCGTAGTGCCTGAGCGCGTCCAACACCTCGGCGGTCATGCGCTCCATCAAGGCTCGATCGCCTCGTGACTCCACGTTCACCCTCACCACAGGCTCGGTGTTCGACATGCGCACGTTCACGCGCCAATCCTTGAACTCCAGGCTCACTCCGTCGATGTCGTCCACCGAGAGGGCCTGGGGGCCGTACTCCTCCCGCAGACGCCGCAGGGCTTCCGCCGGATCGTCCAGCTCCAGGTTGATCTCACCGCTCGTGGGATAGCGCGCCACCCGGCTCTCCACCAGATCGGAGAGCGGGCGTCCCTCCGCGCTCATCAGTTCAGCCACCAGCAACCAGGGCACCATCCCACTGTCGGCGTAGGAAAAATCACGGAAGTAGTGGTGCGCAGACATCTCACCGCCGTACACTGCATCCTCCCTACGCATCCGCTCCTTGATGAAGGCGTGACCGCTCTTGTTCACGATCGCCCGTCCCCCGGCCGCCTCCACCAACTCTATGGTGTTCCACACCAGCCGCGGATCGTGCACGATGGCCGCACCCGGATTCTTCCTCAGAGCCTGCTGGGCAAGAAGACCCACCAGGTAGTAGCCCTCGATGAACTCTCCTCGCTCGTCGAAGAAGAAGCAGCGGTCGAAATCTCCGTCCCAGGCCAAACCCAGGTCGGCGCCCTGCTTCCTCACGGCCTCGGCCGTGACGGCGCGCTTCTCCGGCAGCAGCGGGTTGGGCACTCCCCGCGGAAAGGAACCGTCGGGAACGCCGTTCAGCACTATGAACTCGAACGGGAGCAGCGCGCGCAGCCGTTCGATCACCGGACCTGCCATACCGTCGCCGGCGTTGGCGACGATCTTCAGCGGGGACAGCGAAGCCGTGTCCACGTAGGTGAGCAGGTGGTCTATGTAGGCAGGCAGGACGTCCACGTGCGCCACGGCGCCCCTCTCCGGGGCGTCGGGGAGGGTGTCCTCGCCCCGCAGGACCCGAGCGATGGTGTCGCGGATATCCATGAGGCCGGTGTCGCCGGAGATAGGCACAGCATCCTTCGCCACGAACTTCATACCGTTGTAGTCGGCGGGGTTGTGGCTGGCGGTGACCATGATGCCCCCGTCGAGGCCCAGGGAGAAGGTTGCGAAGTACACCTCCTCGGTGCCCACCTCCCCGATGTCCACCACGTCGACCCCGGAGGCGACGAGCCCCTCGATGAGGGCCTGCGTCAGGGAAGGCCCGCTCAGGCGCATGTCGCGGCCCACCGCCACTCGACGCGGCGCGAGGAAACGCGCGAAAGACCGCCCGATGAGCCCTGCGAGTTCATCGTCCAGCTCGTCAGGGACCCGACCGCGAAGGTCGTAGGCCTTGAAGCCGGCCAAACGCCGGTCCACGTCGTTCACTGATCTTCCCTCCTTAAGGACCTCACCAGGTCTTTCACCTCTTCAGCCCGCTCCCGCGGCACGACCAGCGTATGCTTTCCCGCTCTCACAACCACCAAAGCCTCCACGCCAACCAAAGCCACCAGCTCGCCGTCGTCGGCCGAGAACACTACGTTCTCACGCGCGTCCAGCACCTCTAGGCGGCAGTTGCTCCGGTTGCCCGCGGAGTCCTCTGCCAGATGCTCTCCCAGCGCTTCCCATCCGCCGATATCGCTCCAGGCGAACGTAGCCGCAGCCACGTGAACGTCGCTTGCCTTCTCCATGACGGCGTAATCGATCGACACCGCGTCGAGGGTCTCGAAGGCTGCGCGAACCGCGCCCTCATCCAGGGGAAGAGTCCCCCCTTCGACCACCGGTCCCAACGCCTCCGGGTGAGCGGGCAGGTGCCGGGCGAAGCGATCCAGTATGGCCTGCGCACGCCACACGAACATGCCGCTGTTCCAGAAGAAGCGACCCGAGCGCACGAACTCCTCGGCCGTCGCGTGGTCGGGCTTCTCACGGAACGAGACTATCTCGTGATGCTCCACGCCATCAGCGCCGACCGACCCGTCCCCGCGCTCCAGATACCCATAGCCGGTCGAGGCGTGCGTGGGCAGGACTCCCACGGTGTAGAGGGCGGAACTCCGGGAGGCCGCCTCGATGGCCGACCCCATCGTGCGCACGAACTCCTCGTCGGGGCCGATCGCATGATCGGCCGTGAGCACCACCATGACCCGGTCCCCGTAGAGCGCCTTGACCAGCATGGCTCCCAAACACACTGCCGCGGCGGTATCGCGCCGCACCGGCTCTCCGATGATCTGCGCCGGGGGCAGATCGGGCAGCTGCTCGATCACCAAAGGGACGAGCGCAGCCGCGGTGAGCACCAGTATGCGTTCACGAGGCGCCAAGAGGAGGGCGCGATCGAAGCTCTGCTGAAGGAGCGAGCGCTCCCCTACCAGCGTGAGGAACTGCTTGGGCCGCGCCTCGGTGCTGGCCGGCCAGAACCTCGTGCCCGCACCCCCCGCCATGATGACGACCGCGGGCCCCGAGTCTATCTCCGTGTGCCCGGCCGATGCGGTCTCGCGCCCTGCAGTCACCACCGTCGGTACCTCACTCCGTCCGTAGTCCACAGGTCACGTTCATGGTTCGCAGATCACAGGTCACAGATCCCAAGCCTTCAGTGTACCGCCCCTGCGCATCGGTGCGCTCAGCCACGTCCGAACCAGCGTCCATGGGCCGTCCGCACGAACCGGGATTCACCGAGCACTCGGCGGGCGGTCAACAGCAGGCGACTGTACGCGGCGACCGGATACGCCAATCGGTCGGAGGAGTCGTTGACGATCGTCCACAGATCATCGGCCACCTCCTCCGGTGGAGTCCTCCGGGATATCCGCGCCTCGAAATCCACCATCTTGTTCATCGCGGCCCGGTACAGCTCAGAGGCGTGCTCAGCAGCGCCCCTGTCCACCTCCGCCTTCGCGTAGATGGGAGTGTCCACGTACCCAGGCCGCACGACTTTGACCCGGATGCCGAAGGGCTTCAATTCGTGCCAGAGCCCCTCCGAGAAGCCCTCGAGTGCATGCTTGCTGGAGTTGTAGACCGAGAAGAACGGGAACACCATGCGCCCCCCGAGGGAACTCACGTTCACGATCAGTCCGCTGCCCCGCTCGCGCATGGCGGGAACGAAGCCCAGCGCAAGCGCTATCTGCCCGAAGGCATTCACCTGGAATACCCTGTGGATCACCTCTGGGCCCGCTTCCTCCAGAGGTCCGAAGTGCAGCATACCGGCGTTGTTCAGCAACACGTCGGGAGCGCCGGACTCGGCCAAGACCTCTGCCACGAGTCGCGAGACCGATTCAGGCGAGGCCAGATCGAGAGACCTGACTTTCACCTGCGCTGGTAGATCTGAACCGGTCGGGGCGTCTTGTTCGCCGACGCTGCGGGGTCGCTGCAGTGCCGGTGACGTCCCAACCTTCCTGGGCGAAACGCAATGCGGTGGCACGACCGATCCCGGATGTCACCCCGGTGATGAGGATACTCGGCATAGGACCTCCCGGATCACAGCGGATCCTCCGCTTTGCCGCTCGAATCTGAGCGAGCATACCCTATGACAGGCGCGGCAACCCACATGGCGCGGCGCAGAGCATTTCACCGCGCGCCGCGCGCCTGGTACCATGGCCCGCGGAGCAAGGGAGGTCCGAGGTGCGCATAGGCGTAGTGGGAACGGGGATCGCCGGCATGGCGGCTGCCTGGCTGCTGTCGCGGCATCACGCGGTGGACGTCTTCGAATCGGAGCCGACTCTCGGCGGGCATACGCACACCGTCGATCTCACCGTCGAAGGCGTGGATTTCGCCGCCGACACGGGCTTCATGGTGTTCAACGAGCGCACCTATCCCAATCTCATCCGTCTCTTCGTCCATCTGGGCATCGGATCCCAAGCAAGCGACATGTCGTTCAGCGTGCGCTGCGCCGACCAGGACCTCGAGTGGTCGAGCCGCAGCCTCGCCGGCATGTTCTCTCAACCGGGCAACATCCTGCGGGCCGAACTCTGGCGCCTGTTCTACGACGTGGCCCGGCTCAGCGCAGCGTCCGACCGACTGCTCGCGGACTCCTCCATAGGAGACCTCACCCTGGGCGAACTCCTCGAACGCGAAGGCTACAGCCGCGCGTTCACGGAACTCTACCTGGTGCCGATGGCTGCGGCGATCTGGTCGACTCCCTCCAGCGACATGCTCTCGTATCCCGCACAGACCTTCTTGCGCTTTGCCGACAACCACGGTCTCCTGCACGTCACCGGGAAACCGAAGTGGCGCACTGTCGTCGGGGGCGCCCGGACCTACGTGGACGCCCTGGCCGCGCAGGTGTCCGGAGTGGTGCGGACCGGAGCTGAGGTGGCGGCCCTGCGCCGTCTGGACACAGGGCTGCGAACTCCGGCTGGCAGATGGGTCGAGCTATACCTACGACGCAGTGGTGCTCGCCTGTCACGCCCCCCAATCACTGGACATACTCACCGATCCCACGACAGCCGAGACCGGCCTCCTGAGCGCCTTCAGATACCAGCCCAACCGGGCGATCCTGCACTCCGACGAGAGTTTTCTGCCAAAGCGTCGCGCAGCCTGGGCCTCCTGGAACTACCACGCCGGCACCTGCGATCTGGACGCCACCGACCTGTCGGTAACCTACTACCTCAACAGACTTCAGAACCTCCCGGTGCGCACGCCCATCCTGCTGACCCTGAACCCGGAACGCCCCCCGCAGGACGATCTTGTGCACGACAGCTTCGAATTCGCGCACCCGGTGTTCGATACGGCAGCCATCGCGGCCCAGGAGCGCCTCGGGGAGATACAGGGAACAAACGGCACCTGGTACTGCGGCGCGTGGCAACGGTACGGGTTCCACGAAGACGGGCTCCTCTCCGCGCTCGCCGTCGGCCGCGGGCTCGGCTGTCCGCCTCCCTGGGATCCCCCTGCGCAGTCCGGCGACTCGGCGACAGACGCATGACCTCCCGTATCGACACGACTCCGCGACTCTACGTGGGCACCGTCGGCCACGCCCGGCTCCGGCCGCGACGCAACGCCTTCCGCTACGGCATCTACTTCGTCTACGCCAGCATCGACGCGCTCGATTCGATACAGCGCTCCACCCGCCTCTTCTCCCACGGGGGGAGTCGCCTGTTCTCTCTACACGATACCGATCACGGTCCGCGCGACGGTTCTCCTCTGCGCCCGTGGATCGAGGACGTCCTGGCCAAAGCCGGGATCGACACTGCGGGCGGCCCGGTCATGCTGCTGGCCTTCCCGCGGGTCCTCGGGGGGCGCTTCTTCCCGGTGAGCTTCTGGTACTGCTACCACGCCGACGGGACGATCCGCGCGATCCTTGCCGAGGTGAACAACACCTTCAAAGAACACCACAACTATCTGCTGCACGACGGCGGCGCGCCGCTCCGTTGGGGGCATCCGCTTCACGCAGTCAAGGTCTTCTACGTATCGCCCTTCATCGCCATGGATGCACGCTACGAGTTCACCTTCTCCGAGCCGGACGAGAGACTGGCGGTGAGTCTGCTCGACGTGGTCGAAGGCGAGTTGCTGCTCACGACCAGACTCGCCCTGGAGCGCCGCCGCCTGACGGACGCCAACATACTCCGCGCGTTCCTCCGCTACGGCCCCATCTCTTCGCGCGCCTGGCTGTTCATCCGCTGGCAGGCGGTGAAGCTCATCTCGCGCGGCATCCGCTACATGCACAGACCCTCGCCGCCTCTGGAGGAGACGACGTGACCGCGACCGACACCAGCCGCCCGCTCCCCCTCTCCCTCTGGCCCCTCGACCTCATGGTGCGCCGCCTACGTGAAGGCAGGCTCGAAGTGGTCTGGCCCGACCGCCCCCCCGATGTCTACGGCGACGACGACGCAGAGTTGTGCGCCACGCTCATTATCAGGGACCGGGCTGCCGTCCGCCGCGTCCTGATCGGTGGGTCCGTGGGATTCGCCGAAGGCTACCTCGATGGCTTGTGGGACACTCCCGATCTCACCGCGCTCCTGGAGCTGCTCGCCGCCAACCTGCAGTCGGGAGACCTGGTGGGAAAGCCGCCCTCTCTGCACCTTCTCCGTCGATTCGGCCACCTTGCCCGAGCGAACACGCGCGCCGGGGCCCGTAAGAACATACGTTTCCACTACGACCTAGGCAACGACTTCTACCGCCCCTGGCTCGACCCCACTATGACCTACTCGTGTGCCATGTTCCCCGAAGAGGATATGGAGGGATCCGCCGCGTCAGACTCCGCCTCGCCAGACTCCGTCGCGGCTCTCACCGACGGACAGTACGCCAAATGGGAGGCCATCCTCGACATGGCCCGGCCCGCACCCGGCTCCCGTCTTTTGGAGATAGGTTGCGGCTGGGGCGGCTTTGCCATCCACGCTGCGCGCACTCGAGGGTGCGAAGTGGTGGGGATCACCCTGTCCGAGAAACAGCTCGACTACGCCCGCGAGGCAGCACGTGCTGCGGGCGTCGACGATGTGGTGGAGTTCCGGCTCCAGGACTATCGGGACGTGTCGGAGACGTTCGACAGCGTGGTGTCGATCGAGATGTTCGAAGCCGTGGGTGAACGCTACTGGCAGGAGTTCTTCGACACGCTGAGGAGGGTGCTGCGACCAGGTGGGTGCGCCGCCTTACAGGTGATCACCATAGCCGAAGAGAGGTTCGAAGCCTACCGCCGGCGCCCCGACTTCACCCAAGTGTACATCTTTCCCGGGGGCATGCTGCCCAGCCCTAAGGCCTTCGAGAACGCCGCGCGGCGAAGCGGGTTTGAGCTCGGGGAGCCGCATCTCATGGCACCCAGCTACGCCAAGACTCTCGCCTGCTGGCTGGATCGTTTCGAGAAGGCGGCCGATGAGGTGCGCGACCTCGGGTTCGACGAGCGCTTCATCCGGATGTGGCGCTACTACCTGGCTTACTGTATCGCGGGATTCCGGCGCCGCATGATAGACGTCATGCAGGTGGCGCTCACCTAAGACGGGCCAGCCTAAGAAGCGCTCGGCTAAGACGGCTGGCGGCGCGCACTGGGCGCGGCCGCGCGCTATCGGCGGCCGGCGGCGCGCAACGGCCTCTTCGCACTATGGGCGGCCGGCGGCGCGCAGTGGGCGCCGAAGCGCGATGGCCTCAACGCACTATGGGCGGCCGGCGGGCACCCCGCGTCCCTGGTAGACGCTCTCCGCTTCCTCGACCAGTCGGTGCATGAGATCGGCCACCGTGGGTTCGTCGTCGAACCTCCACACGTTGGCCCCCGAGAAGATGAGACCCTCGTAGGCATCGCCCTCGCGCGCTTGGTCAAGCCGGTCGATGATGCAGAACGACTTGCTGCACTTCTTCAAGCACGCGCGCTTGCAGCGACCGTCGTAGACCTCCCGACCCGCGCACAGGTCGTCAAGGAACTTGTTGCGGATGGCCCGCCCCGGCAGCCCTACCGGGCTCTCCATGAGGATGACGTCTTCGGGGCCGGCATTACGGTAGGCATCCTTGAACACATCGGCCACGTCGCACTCCTGCGTCAGCACGAAACGCGTGGCCATCTGGACGCCGTCGGCGCCGTAGTCGCCCATCATCTCAGCGATGTCGTAGCCGTCGGTGATGCCGCCCGCCGCGATGAGGGGCACCTTGGTCACAACCTCCCTGACCTTGGGGAAGAGATCACGGAGTGCTTCCTCTGTGCCCAGGTGTCCGCCGGCCTCGGTCGCCTCCAGCACGATCGCAGCGGCACCGCTCTTCTCAGCCAGACGGGCCAATTGCGGCGACGAGACGATGGAGACGACGGGCACGTCGTGTTGCTTGCCCACCTCGAAGACGTCGCGCGAGAACCCGGCGCCCGTGACGATCATGTCCACCCCCGCCTCGATCGAGGCCAGGACGGCCGCGGCGAAGTCACGGATGGCGAACATTATGTTGACGGCGATGATCCCCTTGGTCATCTCTTTGGCGCGCCTGATGTCCGCCTTGAGTTCTTCGATGGGGATGCCCGAACCGCCGATGGTCCCGATGCCGCCGTTCTCAGCGACCGCGGCGGCCAGGGAGGACCGGCTCACCCTCACGGACATGCCCCCTTGCACGATGGGGACTCGAGCGGTGAAGCGGCCGATCGTCAGTTCTGGGAGTCGCACGTTGCCTCCAGTGCATGTGCCGGACTATAGATATTGTACCTGCATCCGCGCACGACCGGTGAATTCCGAAAGGTGGGAAGTTGGCTCCCCGGGCAGGACTCGAACCTGCAACACCCTGGTTAACAGCCAGGTGCTCTACCATTGAGCTACCGAGGAGCGCGACGCACGGTAGTATAGCGAACGCCCGCATCTATGCAAACCAGCGGGCCCTTGCTCAATGCCTGGGCGATCGATCTATCCGGGCCCACCAACCGAGGCTCCGCACTCCGGGCACACGAGCAACAGGACGCTCCTCTCCTCACCGGCGGCATCCGGGCCCTCACCCGCACCCGCGGCTCCGCCCTTGCCCACACCCTCACCCGAGTCCTCGCCCGTACCCTCGCCCGGAGCGGAGGCCGCGAGCGTCCCGCCGCAGCAGAAACACGGGTCGCCGGCCCGAAGACCGAGCGCGTACTCAGCCAGACTCCCGACGACGCACCCAGAGGGAGCGATCGAGGGCCTGGGATTCCCGCCCTCACCCTCGGCCGGCGGCTCGGGCGCCGCCACTTCGGCCCCAAGAACCAACTGCAGTTGTCGATCCTTCTGGGGCGCCGAGAAGCACTTTTCGACATAGCCCGTGAACTGCACGGAGGCCGCCGCCCTCATCACATCCTCCTCATCACGCCCGTGACTTTGCCGACGATCCGCGGGTCGCGAGTGACGATGGGCTCCATCGCGTCGTTCTCGGGTTGGAGCCGCACGTAGCCTTGCTCCCTGAAGAACCGCTTCAAAGTGGCGTCCTCGCCCAGCAACGCCACCACGATGTCGCCGTTCTCGGCACTCTCCTGACGCCGCACGACAACCAGATCACCGTCGAGAATGCCTGCGTTGATCATGCTGCTGCCCCGCACCCGGAGTACGAAACACTCGTCGCCGGCGGAGAGGAAGACGGGCACCTGAACGCGCTCGTCCACGTTCTCGTCGGCCAGCAGTGGCGCTCCGGCCGCCACCCGCCCCACCAACGGAAGCCAATCCATGGGTTCTTGGACCCGTGGGCGCGCGCTGTGCGCGGACCTACCGTCAGTATGGTTGGAGACCACCTCGATGGCGCGCCGCTTCGCAGCCCCGCGGCGGATGAATCCCTTCTCCTCCAGCACACTCAGATGATTCTGCACAGATGCCGGCGACGAGAGGCCCACCGCCTCCCCGATCTCTCTGACCGTGGGCGGATAGCCCTGCGCCAGCAGACTCTCTTCGATGATGCGCAGTATCTCTTTCTGACGCGTGCTGAGGTCCACCTGGCGGCCTCCTATGGTATGAACATTTGTTCGCTAACCAGTATACCCGACCCCCCGGACACTGCCAAGCCCGTGCTGTGCTGACGCCCCCATGGGCATGTTGACGCCCCCATGGGCACCCTCTATACTCACCCCTGCTTCAGCACGAGCCCATGTCCGAGTGGCGGAATTTGGCAGACGCGCTAGGTTGAGGGCCTAGTGAGTGAATAACTCATGGGGGTTCAAGTCCCCCCTCGGACACTATCTCGCCTTTCCTTCACTCCTCGCAGCTGTCTCCGAGCACCTAGTCCCGCCACCTGCACGCGTTCGCGTGGCATCATCGCGCCATCATCGCGCCATCGCCGGGCCATCCTCGCGCCCCCAGCGGACAGTGCCCAACGTCGCCAAACGTGCGCATTCGGCCGACCGCTTGTCTGCTCATCGGCTTTTGCCGGCGGCCACTTCGGGGTAGGCTTCGTCGTAGGAGGCCTGTCCCGAGTCGTCGATCCGAGGAGACCCAGTGCCGGACACCATGTTGGCGCTCACATACGACCGGATCAAGGATCCGTGGGAATCCACCACCGGCCTCCGGATGCAGCAGGTCCCCCGCCCTGTCCTCGACCAGGCAGCCGATTACCACGACGGCGAGGCGGCGCTCATACGCGTGCTCCTCACCGGCTTCTGCGGGTCCGATCGGGGCATCTGGTATCGACGCTCCTTTGGAGACATGATCTCCTCCTCCCTCGACGCCGAGGGCCGCGACGTGAGGATCATCGGCCACGAGCTGCTAGGGGAAGTCACGCAGGTGGGGCCCGAAGCCACGCGTGACTTCGGTCTCAGGATCGGCGATATCGTCACCGCCGAGAGTCACATCGTAGATGACACCTGTTACCAGTGCCGCGTGGGCGACAAGCACGTGTGCGCTACGGCCCAGATCATCGGCATCTCTCTCGATGGGTGCTTCGCCGAGGAGATCAAGCTACCCGCCAAGACCCTGTGGAGAACCGACCTCGACCGCATCCGCCCCGAAGTTGCGGCGCTCCAAGAGCCTTTCGGCAACGCCGTTCACGCCTGCACCAAGGTCAACCTGCGCGGGCAGAGCGTCGCCATCATCGGGTTGGGAACGATCGGTCTCTTCGCCGTCGCCGTAGCGCGGGCGCTAGGCGCTCGGCAGGTCATCGGCGTGGAACCGGTGGAAGCGAATCGGCTCATGGGACTGGCTCTCGGCGCCGACGCGGTGATCCGCCCCTCGCAGCCGACTGCCCAGAGCTACATACACGATGCCGCCATCACCGAAGAACTGCGGCACTTGACCGACGGCGTGGGCGTGGACGTGGCTATCGAGATGAGTGCAGCCTCGGCCGCTCTGAACACCGCCATCGCCGGGGTCCGCCGAGGCGGCAACGTGATCCTCTTTGGCATCAGGAGCGGCGACGCCGTCATCGAACACATCGACCGGGTGATAGTGGACGGCATCTCGCTGCACAGCGTCGTAGGCCGCCGCATCTGGGAGACCTGGCACATCACCCGCAATTTGCTCGAGGCCCAGAACTCGGACATACAGCAACGCGTGTTCGACGTCATCCTCAGCGGCGGCAAAGATTGCATCGTTCCGGTGGCAGATTTCTCCCGAGAGTCCTTCGGCACGCTCATCGACAGCCATCCAAAGGTGATCCTCGACTGGCGCTGACCTGGAACAGGTCAGATGTCGTCCACAGGGAGGGAGCGGCAATGCTGAACGAGGCGACGCGGGGCCTCCTCGCGGGTCAAGCCGACGAGATCCGAGCGGCCGGCCTCTGGAAGAGCGAGCGGATCTTGACCTCTCGGCAGGGCGCTCTGGTCACGGTGGGCGAGGGAGAACGGGCGCGCGAGGTCCTCAACTTCTGCGCCAACAACTACCTGGGCCTGTCGTCCGATCCGCGGGTGGTGGGCTCCGCTCACGACGGCCTGGACGAGCGCGGCTACGGTATGTCCAGTGTGCGCTTCATATGCGGCACTCAGGATCGGCATAAGGAACTCGAGACCGCATTGGCGGCCTTCTTCGGTTTCGAGGACGCCGTGCTCTACGGCTCCTGCTACGACGCCAACGGGGGCCTGTTCGAAACGCTGCTCACCGACGAGGACGCCGTGATCAGCGACGCGCTGAACCACGCCTCTATCATCGACGGGGTGCGTCTCTGTAAAGCCCGACGCTTCCGATACGCTACCGGCGACATGTCCGACCTGGAAGCTCGGCTGCGCGAGACCTCCGACGCCCGCATCCGCTTGATCGCCACCGACGGCATCTTCAGCATGGACGGGACCGCGGCGCCCCTCGATCGCATCTGCGACCTGGCCGACCGCTACGAGGCGCTGGTCATGGTCGACGACTCGCACGCATCCGGCTTCGTAGGGAGCACCGGTCGGGGCACGCCGGAGCAGGCTGGAGTCCAGGGGCGGGTGGACATCCTCACCAGTACCCTCGGGAAGGCCCTGGGCGGCGCCTCGGGCGGCTTCACCGCCTCGTCCCACACCGTCACCGACCTCCTCCGCCAGAGGTCCAGGCCCTATCTGTTCTCGAACGCTCTGGCCCCTCCCATCGTCGCCGCCGGGCTCGCCGCGCTTCGACTGCTCTCGGGGACGACTGAGCTGCGAGACCGGCTCATGGCGAACACCCGGCGGTTCCGCGAGGCTATGGCCGAGGCCGGCTTCAGCATCAAACCCGGCGACCACCCCATCGTCCCGGTCATGCTGGGGGACGCGCGCTTGGCCGCCGCGATGGCGGACGACCTTCTGGAAGAGGGCATCTACGTCGTCGGCTTCAGCTACCCGGTCGTACCCCGCGGAGAAGCGCGCATCCGGGTGCAACTCTCGGCCGTCCACGAACCGGAGCACGTGGAGCAGGCCATCCAAGCCTTCGTACGCGTGGGCACCCTCCACGGCGCCTTGGATTAGGAGACTGCGGCACGCGGTAGAGTCACGACGTCGCTGAAACAAGACACGGAGGAACGATGGCCAAAGCTACTAGCGACTTGAAGCAGGCGAAAGCACCGGCGGAGTTGGGCGCCTCCGAGACCTACCGACCCTGCGATCCTGCTTCCTTCACGTTCGCGACCACGGCGGAGCTGCCGCCCTTGGACGAGATCATCGGGCAGGACCGTGCCGTCGCGGCGGTGGACTTCGGCATCAGCATCCACAACGACGGCTACAACATCTTCGCCCTCGGCCCTCCAGGCTCGGGAAAGGTGAGCACCATAACCCAGTTCTTGGAGCGGGAGTCGTCAACGCTGCCGATCCCTGACGACTGGGTGTACGTGAACAACTTCGCCCTCCCCCATCAGCCCAATGCCATCAAGCTGCCGGCGGGCCGGGGTTGCGAGTTCCGGCGCGACATGGAGAAGTTGGTAGAGAACCTGCAAGGGGCGATCACCACCGCGTTCGAAGGTGAGGAGTACGAAGCGCAACGGAGAGAGCTTGCACAGAACGTGAGCGCCAGCCAGGAGAAGGTCATAGACGCACTCCGCGAGAAGGCGGAGGGTCGGGGGTTCGTCATGGTGCGGACACCGGCCGGTCTGGCCTTTGCGCCTCGCACTCCTGAGGGCGAGACGATGTCCCGCGACCACTACAACGGACTCCCCGCCGAAGAACAGAAGGCCATCGACGAAGGCCTGGAGAGCCTCAACAACGACCTCCAGCAAGTGATGCGCCAAGTGCGTCAAGAGGAGAAGAGCGGGCGCGAGGCCCTGAGAGAGCTGGACGAGCAGGTGACCACCTACGCTGCCAAGCACCTGATCGACGACGTGCACGAGAAGTGGAGCGGCGTTCCCGAGATCGGCGAGTACCTGGACACCGTGCTCAAGGATGTAGTCGAGAACGCCGGGGACTTCAAGATATCGGACGACGAGACTCCCCCCACGTTCATGGGCATCCCCTTCCCGATGCGGCAGCGGGCGGAAGCAGCGTTCCGCAAGTATCACGTGAACGTCCTGGTGGACAACTCCTCGCTCACCGGAGCGCCGGTCATCCGAGAGAGCAACCCCAACCTGCACAACCTGGTTGGCCGTATCGAACACCAGGCCCAGTTCGGCGCCCTGGTCACCGACTTCGGGATGATCAAGCCGGGCTCGCTACACGCAGCCAACGGCGGCTTCTTGACGATGGAGGCCCGCGACCTCCTGCTCAAGCCCTACGCCTGGGACGCCCTCAAGCGCACCATGAAGACAGGCATGATCCGCATCGAAGACGTGGCCCAGCAGCTGGGTCTGGCCGCCACCTCTACTCTGGAGCCGGAACCCATTCCCCTGCGGGCCAAGATAGTCGTCGTGGGCGAACCGTACATCTACTACATGCTGTATGCGCTCGACCCCGATTTCCAGGAGCTCTTCAAGGTGAAGGCCGACTTCGCCGTGGTCGAGGATCGCACCGCCGATGCCGAGATGCTCTACGCTCGGTTCATCGCGCACGTCTGCCGGCGGGACGGACTTCCGCACTTCACACCGGACGGCGTGGCGCGCGTCGTAGAGCACGCCTCGCGCGTGGTCGAAGATCAAGGGAAGCTGTCCGTTCGCTTCATGGCCGTCGTGGATCTCGTGCGCGAGGCGGCCTACTGGGCCACCCGCCGCCGCAAGCGCAACCCCTCGGTCACGGCAGTCGATGTGCAGAAGGCGATCGACCAACACATATACCGCAGTTCCCGCATCGAAGAGCGGATCCGGGAGATGATCATCGACGGCACCATCATGGTGGACAGCCGCGGTGAGGTCACCGGTCAGGTCAACGGACTCTCGGTTTCCTCGTTGGGAGACTACGCCTTCGGACGCCCGAGCCGCATCACCGCGACGGTACGGCTCGGCAGCGGCGACGTCATCGACATCGAGCGCGAGGTCGAGATGGGCGGACCCATACACTCCAAGGGGGTGCTGATCCTGGCGGGTTACCTGGGCGCGCGCTACGCGGCCGATCGCCCGCTCAGCCTGTCAGCCCGCCTGGTCTTCGAACAGTCCTACTCGGGCGTCGACGGCGACAGCGCCTCTTCCGCCGAACTCTACGCCATCCTCTCAGCCCTGTCCGGCCTGCCGATCCGCCAGCGCTTCGCCGTCACCGGGTCGGTGAACCAACGCGGCCAAGTGCAGGCCATCGGCGGGGTCAACGAGAAGATCGAAGGCTTCTTCAAGGTGTGCAAGGAACGCGGACTGAATGGTGACGAAGGGGTGCTCATCCCCGCTGCCAACGTCAAACATCTCATGCTGAGATCGGAAGTCCGTGCCGCTATCGAGGCAGGCAAGTTCCACATCCATCCGGTGTCCACCATCGACCAGGGGATCGAGATACTCACCGGCGTGCAGGCGGGGAAGCCTCGAGCAGGTGTCTACCCTCCCGGTACCGTGAACCGTCTGGTGTACGACAAGATCTCCGATCTTGCCGACACCGGACGGGAGTGGAAGGGCTCCAAGGAGAAGTAGCCGCCACCGCCCGGCGAGGGCCGGCGCGGGCGGGCTAGTGGGCCAGGAACTCGGTGACGCGACGCGGGTTGTCTAGCGGGCCAGGGCCGGGGTGACGCGGCGCGGGTTGCCTAGCGGGCCAGGTCAGCGGTGACGCGGCGGGCCTCGGCCCGGCTGTGACTCACCGTATCGGGGATCCCTGATCCCCGATACGCCCCGCCCGCGAGGGCGAGGCCGGGTAGGGCCTCGACCAGACGCGCGATCCGGTCCACCCGGTCGATGTGGCCCACCACGTACTGCGGCATGGCCTGCTCCCACCTGAAGGCCCTGGTCCACAGAGGCGCGACCCGCACCCCGAGGATGTCGGCCAGTTCGCGTTCGGCGGCGGCAACAAGGGCCGCTTCGTCCAGCGGTCGCCCGTCGTCGCCGACCGGCCGCACGAAGCAGCGCATGAGCACCGTGTCCGCCGGCGCCCGGCCGAAGAACTTGGTGGTGACCCAGGTGAACGCCTTGATCCTGCGCTTCTCCGCCTTCGGGATCACCACTCCGAAGCCGTCCGGCTCCGCCGGGAACTCCGACCGTGGATATGCCAAGGTCACCGTGGCCGAGGTCACGTAGGGTATCTCGGCCAGCTCGCGCGCCAACTCCGGCACCGACTCCGCGACGAACGAAGAACTCGCGAACGCGGGCGTGGCCAGGATCACCGCATCCGCCTCGTGGGTCGCTCCGGAGGCCGTCGTCACCAGCCAGGAGCCGTCGGCCGCGCGTGACACCCGGCGCGCCTCGTCGCCCAAGCGGAGAGCGGAATGACCTACTCGATCCGCCAATTCCTGGATCAACCGTTCCAAGCCGCCGTCAAGAGTCATGAACATCGTCAGCGGACGCCGCCCGGCCGCGGCGGCGTCGCCGGCGGCCACCGCGGCCGCCCGGGCTTTCTCTGCGGCCGCGCGCGCAGCGCGGGCCTTGTTCATCCTCTTCAGCATCGCCAGGATCAGGCTTCGGTCTTCGCGCTCCATGTCCAGGAAGCGCGGAAAGGTGGCCCGCACGCTCATGGTCTCGGGGTCACCGCTGTGGATCCCGGCCACCAGCGGCTCACCCAGCTTGTCCAGCACCTCGCGCCCCAACCTACGACGGATGAAGTCTCCGAGGGTCTCGTCGCCTTCGTCTCGGCGCCGCGGGATCACCAGGTCCATGGCCATGCGCACCTTACCGGGCCACGAGAAGAGGCTGGCCGTCACGAAGGGCAGGATGCGCGTGGGGACGAGCAGGATGAGCCCGTCGGGCAGCGGGTGCAACCGCCGGCCCCACATGATGTAGGTCTTGCGGTGCTCGTCGTTCGTGGGAGAGAGGTGGGCGTCCAACCCCAGGTCGCGTATGAGTTCCAGACCGCCGGCCTTCTCGCTCACGAAGCAATCGGGGCCGCCCTCGACGATGCACTCCCCCACCCGCTCGCTCACCACGCTGCCTCCGACGCGAGGTCGGCCCTCGATGACGGTGACCTCCGCCGGCATCCCTAGGCGTTCGGCCTCCATGACGGCCTCCCAGGCCGCAGCCATGCCTCCCACACCGCCGCCCACGACCACGATCCGAGCCGGAGATGCCCTCATGCCCGCACCTCCTTGGTGCCGCCGGGTTCGGCGCCGCCACGATCGACGGCGCCGTGATCGGCGCCGTCGTGGCCGGCACCGTCGTCTACGGCGCCGTCGCGATCGGCGTTCCCGCGGTTCCTCGAGGCAGCCAGTTGCCGCTGTGTTGCCACCACCGACTCCGCCAGAGCTTCGATGAACTTTCTCGAGTCCTGCACAGTCGCGGCGCGCACCATCTCGACTCCGGCCTCGCGTGCCTCTCGAGCGAGTTCGATGTCCAAGTCATAGAGGGTCTCCAGATGCTCAGACACGAAGCCGACCGGCACCACGACCACCTTTCGTCGTCCCGCCGCGGCGAGCCCCCGGATGACGTCCTCCGCTGACGGCCCCAACCAACGGCCCCCCCGCGCTGCACTGGCACTCTGGTAAGCCAGGCTCCAGGGATAGTCGCCCACCAGCGACATGACGCCCTCCGCCGTGGCCAGCAGACCGTGCTCGTAGTCCGGGTCTCCCCGGCCGTCTATCAAGGGAAGACTATGGGCGGTAAAGAGGATGGAGACGTCTTCCGAGTCGAAGTCCGTCCCCCGAAGCGCCTCCAGCACTCGGTCGCCCACGGCGCGCAGGAAGAGCGGCGAGGTGTGCCAGGCTGCGACGTAAGCCGGTGGCTCCATGCCGGAGCGCGCGTCCTCATCCAAAGCATCGAACGACGCAGCCACGTCGCGCAGATAGGCACCGGTCGCGCGTTCCGACTGGTGCGAGGCCATGATCAGCGCGATGACGGTCGTGTCAGACGCCTCGACCGCCTGTCGCACGGCCTCGTCGATGCCGGGCGAGGTGTGTCTCATTCCCGGGAAGACCTGGAACCTCACCGGCTCGTGCCCCGGGGTGGGGTCGTCCCCGTACGAATCGAACAACGCTTGCAGGGAACGTGCCTGGCGCAGCGTGTTCTCCACCAGAGGAGAGCGGCCGCCTATGGCCTGATAGCGAGCGACGGCTCGGGCCACCATCTCCTCCGACGGCTCGCGGGGTGCCATGACGCGCCGCAGAAAAGGCTCCACCTCGTCGAGCGAGTCGGGCCCTCCGTAGGCCAGCACGAGCACTCCCACGGTCTCGGGCGCTCGGGCCACTATCGTGCGCTCAAACGGTGGACCGCATCGATCATGGTCCTGGCGCTCTCCACCGGCGTAGTGGGAAGGATGCCGTGACCGAGATTGAAGATGTGTCCGGCACGGCCGGCGGCGGAGTCCAGGACTTCCGCCACCTTCTGTTCTATGACCGCCGGCGGCGCGTACAGCACGACCGGGTCCATGTTCCCCTGGATACCCACGTCGTCACCGAGAATGCGCCACGCATCGGCGAGGTCGATGCGCCAGTCGACGCCGATGACGTCGCCCCCCGCCTGCTTCATGAGCGGAAGGAGCGTCGCCGTATCGGTGCCGAAGTGAATCACGGGAACGACGCCGCCGATTGACTCGATCACCTTCTGGCTGTAGGGGAGCACGTACTCCCGGTAGTCCGCCGGGCTGAGTACGCCCACCCAGCTGTCGAAGAGCTGCACGACCTGCACTCCCGCCCCGATCTGGTAGGAGAGGTAGGTGGAGACCACGTCGGCCATCTTGTCCATGAACCGGTGCCAGACGGCGGGTTCGCCGTACATCATCTGCTTCGTGTGTACGTAGTTGCGCGAACTCCCACCCTCGATGACGTAGGCGGCGAGCGTGAACGGTGCTCCAGAGAACCCAATAAGCGGCAACCGTCCCTCGATCTCCCCGAGCACCAGCCGTATCGCCTCAGACAGGAAGGGGACGTGCCGTTCGGGTTCGAGCGGCCTGAGGGCATCGACGGCGTCTGCGGAGCGGACGGGGTTGCCGATGACCGGCCCCTCTCCCTTGGCGAACTCGAGATCTATGCCCATACCCGGCAGCGGCAGGAGGATGTCTGCGAAGATGATGGCCGCGTCGAGGTCGAATCGGCGCAGTGGTTGAAGGGTCACCTCAGCCGCCAGCTCGGGTGTTCGGCACATCTCGAGAAAGGAGTGCTGCGCGCGAAGGGCTCTATACTCCTCCAAGTAGCGGCCTGCCTGCCGCATCATCCACACGGGCGTGGCATCGACCAGTTCGCGGCGACAGGCTTTCACAAAGCGGTACTCGGATGTCATAGGCTTCCTTTCGTACGGTGCCCGGCAGGCCGGGCCCAGGAGCATCGTGCGCGGGCCGTAGAATATACCAGGAACGGTCACGAAACCCGCATCCGGCGAGGAATTCGCCGTGGCTTTATCGTATGTGTTAAGGGCAGTCTGTTCGTGGACCTTGGGGGTGGCTCTTGCGTGACATAGAAGTGATCGTGGTAGACGACCACACGTTGTTCCGGCGGGGCCTTGCACACCTCCTCGATCGGGAGGAGAACATCACCGTGGTCTCCGAGGCCTCCTCCGGCCCAGGTCTCGTGGAGCAACTACAGAGCCACTCCGTCGATGTGGTGATACTGGACGTGACCATGCCGGACCTGGACGGCATCGAGACCATCGTCTACCTCGCCGCAAACCACCCGCAGGTGAAGGTGCTGGTGCTCAGCGAGCGGGGAGATAGAGACACGCTCTTCGCCGCCATCGCGGCCGGGGCCCGCGGATACATCCTCAAAGACACCGAGCCGGAGGAACTCGTGCAGGCCATCGCCGTTCTGGCCGAGGGAGGCTCGGTCGTAAGCCCCTCGGTCATGCCGCAGCTCTTCCAGGGTGTGCGAGAGATAGGCTACGAGCCGGCTAAAGCCGAACGTCAGCGCCTGCGCCTGTCCCCGCGGGAGATACAGATCCTCTCCGAACTCGCCACGCCGAAGAGTCCCGCGCAGATCGCTCAATCCCTGTTCATCTCCGTTAAGACCGTTCAGAACCACACCTCGAGCATCTACCGGAAGCTCGAGGTGAACAGCCGTATGGAAGCAGTCACGAAGGCCACTGCGCTCGGAATCATCCCTCGATAGACGGAGGCCGCCGCCCACCGGGCGGCGGCCTCCGCTCGATCGCTTCGTGCATGGCCGCGGCGTCGCCGCGGGCATGCGCTTCACGTAGGCGTCTCTTAGGCCACGCTTTCGACTTTCACCGCCGCCACCTTGAACTCCGGTATCTTCGCGATCGGATCGAGTACGGGGTTCGTGAGCCGGTTCGCGGCCGCCTCCACGAAGTGGAACGGCATGAACACCAGCCCCGGCGACACGCGGTCGGTGACCCAGGCAACAGGTTCGATGGCTCCACGCCGGCTCGACACACGCACCTTGGCTCCCTGTTCGATGCCCAGACGGGCGGCGTCCAGCGGGTTCAGCTCGAGTCGCCCTTCCGGGACCAACCCGTTCAATCCCGCAGCCTGCCGGGTCATGGTGCCGGTGTGGTAGTGCACCAGTTCTCGGCCGGTGGTGAGCACGAAGGGGTACTCTGCGTCGGTCTGCTCATCCGGCTCGATGTACTCGATCGCCGAGAAGAGCCCGCGTCCGCGGGAGAACTGTTGCTCGTGCAGGATCGGGGTGCCGGGATGGTCCTCGGTCGGGCAGGGCCACTGCAGACCGCACACGTCGGTCTGCGCGTACTCGACGTCGGGGAGCACGTCCAGACGAGCGTAGGTGACCCCCCCATACTGGGGAGTGACGGAGGCCACCTCCTGCATGATCTCGCCGGCGGAAGAGTAGTTCCATCCCGCCCCCATGCGGTTCGCGATCAACTGGACGATCTTCCAGTCGGGCTGGCCCTCGCCCTTGGGCTCCAGCGCCTGACGCACGCGTTGGATGCGGCGCTCGGTGTTGGTGAAGGTACCGTCCTTCTCGAAGTTGCTTGCCGCCGGCAACACGACGTCGGCATACTGGGCGGTCTCCGTGAGGAAGATGTCCTGGACCACGAGGAACTCCAAGGCCGCAAGTCCCTCCTCCACATGGGTCTGGTCGGGATCCGACAACAACGGGTTCTCGCCCATGATGAACATGGCGCGGATCTCCCCGCTCTTGATCGAGTGCATCATCTCGACGACCGTCTTGCCCTTCTCGCGGTCCATGAGCGTGACGCCCCAGGCGGCCTCCATCTTGGCGATGGCCTCGGGATTGTCCACCTTCTGGTAGCCGGAGAACACATCGGGCAGCGCACCCATGTCGCAGGCGCCCTGGACGTTGTTCTGGCCCCGTAGCGGATTCACCCCGGTGCCCGGCCGGCCGATGTTGCCGGTGAGCATGGCTAGGTTGGCCACCGAGAGGACGTTGTTGGTGCCGGTGTGGTGCTGGGTGATGCCCATCGCGAACAGGATGGTGCCGCGCTCAGCGGTGGCATATGTCTCCGCCGCTTTGCGGATGTCGTCCGCAGACACGCCGCAGATCTCAGCAGCCTCCTCGACCGTCATGCTGTTGAGCGACTCCCTGAACTGGTCGTAGTTCTCGGTGCGCGCCGCGATGAACTCCTTGTCTTCCCATCCCATGTCGACGATGTGGCGCATCATCCCCTTGAGTAGGGCGACGTTCGTCCCGGGGTTGAGTTGCAGGTGCAGATGGGCCTTGCGGGCGAGATCGATGCGCCGCGGGTCGGCCACTATCAGAGTCTTACCCTCACGCAGCGCCCTGACCACTTCCAGGGCCAAGACCGGATGCGCCTCTGTGGTGTTCGAGCCGATGATGAAGATCACGTCGGCTTCGTGAAGATCGTCCATGGAGTTGGTCATCGCTCCACTGCCGAAAGCTGTCGCCAGACCGGCGACGGTGGCGCTGTGTCATAAGCGCGCGCAGTGGTCCAGGTTGTTCGTGCCGAGCACCCCCCGGGCGAATTTCTGCAGGAGGTAGTTCTCCTCGTTGGTGCACTTGGCCGAGGCGAGCACGGAGAAGGCCTTGCCGCCGCTCTCGCCGTGGATGCGCTTGAAGTTCTGCTCCACGCGGTCAAGCGCCACGTCCCAGGTGGTGGGTACGAGCTGGCCGTTCTCGTCGCGCACGAGAGGTTGCGTGAGGCGATCGGGCGAGTTCTCGAAGTCCATGCCGAAGCGGCCCTTGACGCACAGGTTGCCGTTGTTGACCCCACGCCCCACATCGGCGGTGATACGCACCAGCTTATCCCTGCTCGTGTGCACCACGATCTCGCAACCCACGCCGCAGTACGGGCAGATGGTACGGGTCTTCTCGGTTTGCCAATGACGGGCCGCGTACCGGCTCCGTTTGTGGGTCAAGGCTCCCACCGGACAGGTGCTGATGCACTGTCCGCACGAGACGCAGCCCACCTCCTGCAGAGGGAGGTTGTAGGGCGTGTCGATGATGGTGTCGTAGCCCCGGTTGGTGAATCCCCAGCACCCGATGCCCATCACGTCGCGACAGATGCGCACGCACCTACCGCAGAGGATGCACCGATTGGGGTTGCGGGCGACGTTGGGGTGGTCGTCACGCGTTTCGAACTCCAGGGGGTGCCAGCCCCACGGACTCATGCTCACTTCGTACTCGTATGCGTAGTCTTGCAGACGGCAGTCGCCGGCCGCTTCGCACACGGGGCAGTCAAGGGGATGATTGCTGAGGAGGAGTTCGATGACGAACTTGCGCAGGCGACGGATCTTGTCCGTGTTCGTCTGCACCACCATGCCGTCGCCCACCTTGGTGGCACAGGCAGGCACCGGACCACGCGCGCCTTCGACCTCCACGAGGCACATGCGGCAGGCTCCATAGGGCTCCAGCCTATCGTCGTGGCAGAGCGTCGGGATGTCGATGCCCGCTGAGCGCGCCACTTCCAGAACAGTCTGGCCTGGAGCCGCCGACACTTCCTGGCCGTTCATGGTCAGGGTGAGGGTCTTCTCCTCGGCTTCGCGTACGACAGCCATCTACTGCCTCCTCACCGCGTCGAACCTACACTTGTCGTAACAGGCCCCACAGCGGATGCAGATCTCGTCGTCTATGACGTGGGGTTCTTTCTTCTCTCCCGTGATGGCGTTGACGGGGCACGCGCGCGCGCAGGCGCGACAGCCCGTACAGGCTTCTGCGTCGATCCAATAGGTAGTGAGCGCGGCGCAGGCACCCGCCCGGCACTTGCCCTCGTTGATGTGCTCCTCGAACTCTTCGCGGAAGTACTTCAGAGACGTCAGCACCGGGTTGGGAGCCGTGCCTCCGAGGGCACACAGGGATCCGGCCTTGATGTCCTCGGCCAACCTCTCCAGCAGCGGGATGTCGGAGGGCACTCCGTTGCCCTCGCAGATGCGCGTCAAAGTCTCCAGCATGCGCATGGTGCCTACCCGGCAGGGCACGCACTTGCCGCAGCTCTCAGCCTGGGTGAACTTCAAGAAGAAGCGCGCTGTATCAACGATGCAGTTGTCGGCGTCGAGCACCACCATGCCACCAGAACCCACGATGGCCCCGGTCTGGTTGAGTGCCTCGTAGTCAACCCTTGTGTCGAGGAGCGACTCGGGCAGACAGCCTCCCGAGGGGCCGCCCATCTGCACGGCCTTGAAGGGCTTGTCGTTGAGGATCCCCCCACCGATGGAGTAGATGACGTCGCGCAGCGTGAGGCCCATGGGCACTTCGGCGAGGCCTGAGCGCTTCACCTTGCCGGTGAGCGCGAACACCTTGGTGCCTTTGGATTTCTCAAAGCCCCGTTGCGAGAAGGCCTGGGCTCCGTGGGTGATGATCCAAGGCACGCACGCCAAGGTCTCCACGTTGTTGATGTTGGTGGGGCGCGCCCACAGTCCCGACTGAGCCGGGAAGGGTGGTCGCAGGCGGGGCATGCCCCTCTTGCCTTCGATGGACTGCATGAGGGCCGTCTCTTCGCCGCAGACGAAGGCCCCGGCACCTTCCTTGATCTTGAGATGGAAGGAGAAGTCGCTGCCCATGATGTTGTCGCCGATCAGGCCCCGCTCCTCCGCCTGCTTCAAGGCGATCTTGAGGCGCTTGATGGCCAGGGGATACTCGGCCCTTACGTACACGTAGCCTTCGGAAGCGCCGATGGCGTAGCCACCTATGGCCATCCCTTCGAAGACGGAATGCGGATCGCCTTCGAGCACCGAGCGATCCATGAAGGCACCTGGGTCACCTTCATCGCCGTTGCAGATGAAGTACTTCTGGCCGTCGGGAGAGGCGGCGTCTGCGGCGAACTTCCACTTCAAGCCGGTGGGGAACCCGGCGCCTCCGCGACCCCGCAGACCCGATGCCAAGATCTCCTCGTGCACCTGAGTAGGCGTCATCTCCGTGAGCACTTTGTAGAGGGCCTGATACCCGCCCACCTCGAGATAGTCGTCGATCACTTCGGGGTCGATCGCGCCGCAATCGCGCAGGACCAGGCGGTCCTGGTGCTGGTAGAACTCGTTGTGCGAGGTGGGCTCGTCGTCAGAGAGCACGACCCACTTGTGCACCGGTTCGCCCCCGACCACGTGCTCCTCGATGATCTTCTCCACCATCTTGGGGGTCACGGTGCCGTAGGTGACTTTGCTCCTCACTCCACCGCGGTGTGTGACGACATCCACAAGCACGTCCATAGCACACATGCCTCGGCAGCCGGTGCCCGTCACCGACGCGCATGAGCCCGCGCAGGTGTCTTCACGGGGCTTGACGACGGCGTAGACTCCGGTGCCCGCGAGGCCATCCTTGAAGGCCGCGAAGACATCTTCGCCACCCGCGGCGATGCCCCCGGTGCCAAGGCATATCCCGATCTCCACGTCCGGTTCGACGAGGCGCTCGTGCAGTTGCGTCGGCTTTCTCAGCGTCGCTTCGACCGGCATCTAGCTCTCCTCCCCATCGTCGGACCCGTCCGGGCTGCCGTCGACAATGGCCGGGGCCCCGTCGCCACCTTCCTGCATGGAGACGAAATCGGAGACGGCCTTGACCGCCTTGTCTGCCGTGAGCTTGCCGTAGGTGCGGTCGTTGATCATCATCACCGGAGCCATCCCACACGCGCCCAGGCAAGCGACGTTCTCGATGGTGAACATCATGTCCTCGGTGTTCTCTCCGTCCACGATGCCCAGCTTACGCTCGATCTCCTGCGACACAAGAGGAGCGCCTGAGACGTGACAGGCGGTTCCGTGGCACACGCGCACGACGTTGCGGGCCCTCGGCACGAGCCGGAATTGCGCATAGAAGGTGGCGACCCCGTACACCTGGCTGAGAGGCTCACCGAGCGCCCTGGCAATACCTACCATCGCGTCCCGGGGGACGTAACCGTAGGCGGCCTGGGTGCTTTGAAGCAGGGGGATCAGCGCTCCGCGCTGGCCTCTATACTTTTCGAGCAACTCCTCCAGCGGGGCCGCGTCGAACAGCTCCGCCTCCACGGTGCCGACCGCACTCTGGCCGATGCTCATGGGCTGACCTCCAGATTGGTCTCGCTTGTGTGGTTTCGCCGCATGTGGGGTTGATCCGCCCTTACTTCAATTCAGCGTCGGAGATGGAATAGAGAGACTGGTTCGACAGAGCCTTGATAAGGCGCACGGTCCTCATCATATCCATGTCGAGCACGTCCACGATAGCGGACGTCATGCCCACGGCCGCCAACATGGCTACGAACACGTTGTTGATCGGACCCCGCAGCTCGTCGGGAGCCCCGTTCGAGATGTTCGAGAGTCCGCACGTGGTCTTCACCATGGGGTCGAACATCTCGGGAAGCATCTTCAGGACGTCCTGCACCGCCACGGCGTGCTGCTGGCCGACGTCAACACCCACCGGGAGGATGATGGGATCGATGTAGATCTTCTCGTTGGAGATGCCCATCTCGTTCGCCGCGCACACCAACTCGTAGGCCAGTGCGACGCGCTCGTTGGCGTCGATGGGGATGGCCGCGCCCATGGTGAGACCGATGATCTCGCAGCCGTACTTGGCCGCCAGCGGCAGGATGTTCTCCATCTTGTCGGGCTGAGCTGAGAAGGAGTTGACGATGGGCTTGGGCAAGCCGAGTTCGTCACACTTGACGATGCCGGCTTCCATGGCCACGTGATTGGTGGTGTCGAGGCAGAAGGGGAGTTTCGTGACCTCCGCCACCGTCTCCACCACGAACTCCATCATCTTGTCGCCGTCTTTGCGGGCGGGGCCAAGATTGATGTCGATGACGTCCGCCCCGGCATCCACGAGCCTGCGCGCCAACTCCTGGATGGGGGCCTTGTCACGCTCCTTCATTGCGTTGCCGATGCGCGTGGTCATGACGTTGATGTTCTCAGCGATTACTAGCACGTATCCTCCCTTGATTCTCCGACTGTCCCGCCGCTCACGCGACGCATGCTCTCTTCGGCTCTGTATGAACTCCGCACGAACGGCGCAGCCTCCACCAGCAGGCCGAGCTGCTCACCTGCGCCCCTGTACTCGTGGAACACCTCGGGCGCCACGTACTCCACCACAGGCAGATGGTCTCTGCTCGGGCGCAGATACTGCCCGATGGTCACCACCGATACGCCGGCCGCCCGCGCATCTGCCAGAAAGTCCCGGATCTCCTCGCCCGTCTCCCCCAGCCCCACCATGATCCCGGTCTTCACCACGGCGGAGCCCGCAGCGGCAGCGTGTGCCAGAACCCGCAGGGAGCGGTGATAGTCGGCCTGCGGCCGCACCGTCGAGTACAGGCGGGGGACCGTCTCCACGTTGTGGTTGAAGACATCGGGAACGGCCGCCAGGACCGCATCGATGGCAGCGACGTCCTCCTGGAAATCGGGCACCAACACCTCCACCGTCGCGGCCGGAAGACGGTCACGCACGGCCCCGATGGTCGCGGCAAAATGCCCCGCTCCGCCGTCGGGCAGATCGTCGCGCGTCACGGAGGTGATCACCACGTGGCTCAACCCCATCTTGGCGGCCGCGTCGGCCACCTGGCCGGGCTCTTCAGCGTCCAGAGGCCCCGGACGCCCTCCCGGTACGCTGCAGAAGCGGCAGTCCCTGGTGCACGAGTTACCCATGATGAGGAAGGTGGCCGTGCCGCGCTCGAAGCATTCGCCTTTGTTGGGGCATTTCGCGCTCTCGCACACGGTATGGAGATGACGTTGACGGAGAAGCCCTTCTACCTCACGCATGGCTGCAGCCTTGGGCAGCGGCTTCTTGAGCCACTCCGGCTTACGCCCCGGCCCCTCCGTCACTTGCATCATCGTGGGTCGCTCATTCCCCATATCGTTGCCGCCTCGGCCGGCGCCTCCGTCCTCGACAGGCGCTTCAACTCGCGACGTGTACCGATTCGCCGTGCACGTCGTGCGCGGCCTCCATCAACGCCTCCCCGATGGTGGGGTGCGCGTGGATGGTGTCGCCGATATCCTTGACGGTGAGCCCGTTCCTGACGGCCACCGCTATCTCGTGAATCAGGTCGGTGACGTGCGGACCCATCATGTTCGCGCCCAGCACTTTGTCCGTGGCTTTGTCGGCAATGATCTGGATGTAGCCCTGAGCTTCTCCGATGGCCAGTGCCTTGCCGGCGGCGCCCATGCGGAAGGTGCCGGTGATGGGTTCGAACCCCTCGTCCCGCGCCTGGTCCTCGGTCAGGCCTACGCTGGCGATCTCCGGCAGCGTGTAGATGCACGAGGGGACCACTTTCAGATCCCGCTCCTCGTTGCCGCCCAGGCAGTTCTCCACGGCTATCAGGCCCTCGTACGACGCGACGTGGGCCAGCAAGATGCCCCCGTTGATGTCGCCGATGGCGTAGATGTCGGGTGCGGTGGTCTCCAGCTTGTCGTTCACCTTGATATAGCCGCGCGCATCGGTCTCGACGCCCACGGTCTCCAGGCCGATGCCGGCACTGTTGGGCTGCCGCCCGATGGACACCAGCATCTTCTCAGCCGTGATCTGCTCGCCGCCCTCGAGGTTCGCGGTGATGTGGTCTTCGCCGTATTCGGCGATGCCTTCGACCTTGGTCTTCAGCCGTACGTCGATGCCCTTCTTCTTGAAGATGCCCTGGAACTGCTTGGCCAAGCGCTTGTCTTCGAGGGGCAGCATCTGCGGCATCATCTCGACGATGGTTATCTTCGTGCCGAGTTCTGAGAAGACCGAGGCGAACTCGCACCCGATCACTCCAGCCCCGATGATGAGCAGGGTCTCGGGTATCTCGGTCAACTCAAGAGCGCTCGTGGATGTGAGCACCGTGGGCTGGTCGAAGTCGAAGAACGGGAGTCGCGCCGGTTCGGAACCCGTGGCGATAATGATCTTGTCGGCCTCGAGCGAGACGGTGCCGTCATCCGTGACCGCTTCGACTTTGCCGGGCCCCGTGATGCGACCCTCTCCCTGCACCAACTTGATCTTGCCCTTCTTGAAAAGGGTGTGGATGCCGTCGCGCAGAATCTTGGATATCTCGTTCTTGCGCTCCATCATGCGCGTGAAATCCGGCACGATCTCACCCGAAACAGCGAACCCGAACTCACCGCCCGACCGAGCCTTGTGAATGGCTTCGACGGAACCCAGCAGGGACTTGGTAGGGATGCAGCCCCGGTTCAAACAGGTGCCACCGATCAGGTCTTTCTCGATCACGGTCACATCGGCGCCGCGCTGGGCTGCGCGGATGGCAGCCACGTAGCCTCCCGGGCCGCCTCCGATGATCACGATCCTCGTCGCTTCCGCCACTGTCGTTCTCCCTCCGCCTCGATCGACCGGGGGCGCGGCACACGCCTCGCCCCCATCCGGCACAGACTACTTCCGAAGGCCCGCCAATTCGAGGATCTCGGGGACGATCTCCTCTTTGCCGATGGCCATCACGTGTACGCCGTCGCAGATGTCGTTGTCGATCAGGAAGCGGATGTGCCGGGCACAGATCTCCATGCCCTTCTTCACTGCCTCTTCTTTCGGCACCGACGCCATCTCTTCGAGGAGATCGTCGGGAACGAACACGCCGGGTACGAACTTGTTCATGTACTTGGCCATGCCCACGCTCGTAAGGACCACGAGGCCGGCCATCATCTTGACGTCCTTACCTTCGGTCACGCCCCGGGCATACTCCATGAACCGCTGGAAGTTGTCCATGTCGTACACTGCCTGGGTCTGGAAGAACTGGGCGCCCGCATCGATCTTCTTCTCGAACTTGAGCTTCTGGGGCTCGATGGGATCGGACTCAGGGGTCACGACGGCGCCGATGTAGAAGTCAGTGCCGCCCCCCAGCTCGTTGCCCGCCCAGTCGAAACCTTCGTTCATACGCTTGATGCATTGAATGAGCTGCACCGACTCGAAGTCGTACACTTCTTTGGCGTCTTTGTGGTCGCCGACGCTCACGTGGTCGCCGGTGAGAGCCAAGACGTTGCGCAACCCCAAGAAGTGGGCGGAGAGCAGATCGTTCTGCAGGGCCAAACGGTTGCGGTCACGACACGTCATCTGATAGATGGCGTCGCCGCCCCGGCTGACGATCTCGTGCGACACCGCCATGGAACCCAGCCGCATGACCGCACTCTGGTTGTCGGTCACGTTCAAGCCGTCGACCATGTCCTTCAGCAGGTCGATGTGGTGCAGCATGGTCTCCACGTCGGTGCCCTTCGGCGGGCCGATCTCTCCCGAGACGACGAACCTGCCGCTCTCACAAGCCTCGCGGTACTTGCCCATGCTCACGCAGCCCCTTTCTCTTGGCCGGCCGCCTTGCCATCGAGGCGACCTGGACGCTCAACCGCGTTCCAGCGCTTCGGCCCGTGGATCGTCATGAAGGAATCCAGCTTGTCCTCACTCTTGAGCTGGTTGTAGATGAGCACCCAAGCGCAGTCCTTGTCGGAATCCACTTCGCACTTGCCGTTGTTGGTGCCGCCGCAGGGGCCGTTCAGTATGCCCTTGGCGCAGCGCGTCACCGGGCAGATGGCGCCGTACTCGTCGAGTATGCACTCCCCGCACAGAGAGCATTTCTCCTCGAACGACATCTGGCGCTTCACGTTGCCCACGAACAGCGAGTTCGCGCCGGGAGTCACGTGCTTCGAGGTGCCTTCTCGAACCGATTGGACTCCCGCGCCGCACGACAGCACAAGGAAGGCGTCGGCTGCGAGCGCTGCTTCCTTGTTCTGGCGGAAGATCCTCTTCATGTCGAGTTCGTGACAAGCGGCGTGCGCCACGTCGGTGGCGACGACCTTCTTACCGGCCTCTTCCAACCGTGCCTTCATCTCGGATACTTCGGGCTCGCCCCCGCTCTGGGTCATCGTGGCGCATTCACCGCAACCGACGATGTAGACGGTGTCCTCACCCTTCAGACTCTCGAGGATCTCCTCGAAGGGCTTCTGAGTACTGATGATCAACTGCTCGACCTCCGTTCTTGAGCCGGCGCCCCCTCGCGGCGGCGCCGGCCTCATACGTCCCGGCCGGCCCTTCAGGGCCGGCCGAGCCCTCTTTCATCTTGGACTAGAGTCCCCGGAGATAGCGCGGGACGTCCGCCGCTTCGCGGACACCCACGACGACTTCCCAGTCGCCCAATTCCTCTTCTAGTTCACCGCTGATCTGTGCCACGTAGCCAGGGATGATGATCTTGCGGTGATTGACCTTCTCGTCGATGCCACTCTTCTTCACGAACATGGCGATCGCATCTGCCACGAACTTGCCGGCGGCCCATGAGGTGAGCACCGACTGGCCTTCCGTGTCCATCACCAAGAGCCACGTGGGTACCTTGCTCGCTTCCACTTCGCCCGCGAGGGTGAAGTAGGTGAGTGAGAAGTTGGTGGTGATCAACAGCGGGCTGTCCGGCGTCGGGTCGTTGATCGGGTAGATGCCCTGATCCATCTGCATCGGCCGCTGCGGGTCGGTATAGATGTTCTGGGCGAGGATGAGCAACGGCATGACCTGTGCCGGATCGATGGTGTCGATCACGATGATGCCGGCGTACTTGGCCACGAAGACCCCCGCGAACACCGACTTCAACAACGGGTCCGTGGTCATCCTGCACGGGAAGGCGATGGTGGGGAAACCGAGCGCGCGGAACTTCTTCTTGATAGCGGCGCGCCTGATGTAGGTCTGATCCCTGAGGGCGTCCTGCAGGTTCGCCGACATCGGGTCGAGGATGACTTCCTTGAAGTCGCCGGCCACGCACTTCTCGCCGAGTTCAGAGAGTTCATCCAGCGTCGCCGCTTTGATCGCGAAGGGCACGCCCAGCTCTTTGGCTGCTGCCGAGACGGCGTCGAACGTCGAAGCCGTAGCCGCGTACAACAGCGGTTTCTGGTCTTTGATGGGTTCGGCCGCTGCCTTGAGAGCTGCGGGATCATCACTCATGATGACTATCCCCGCGCCCGTCTCATCCGCGGCCTTTTTCACCCGCGCCGCCAGCTTGCCGGCGTCGGCGGATTCGATGGCGAAGAGCTTGGCGCGCAGCATCTGGCCGACGCGCTCGAAGATCTGGCCCTTGAAAGTATCCAAGCGGCTCTGGAACTCAGCGTCGTCCACAGAATCATCGACCAGGACGGCGATTCCCGGCGGGTGCTCAAAACGCTTCTCGTGACGGTACATGACCGTCTCTTCGCCCAGCACCACTGCGAAGTCGCCGGTGCCGATGGTGACTTTGCGCACCGGGGGTGCGGCTGCTTCTCCCAGTTCGGCCGCCGCCTCCGCTGAGACGTGAGGGCACTGCGAGAGCTCGGCTTTCCCTGAAGCGAGTTGCATGGCGAACGCCATGCAGGTGGGAAATCCACAGTCCTTGCAGTTGGTCTTCGGGAGGAGCTTGAATATCTGAAGCCCGCTCAGAGCCAACGTGTCACTCCTTTCGCTTATCTAGTCACCGGATGCGACCTCGGATGTGAGGTCATAGACTGGGCGCCTCTCGGCGCCCAGTCCGCATCGGCTCCTAGAACATCGAGTCCATTTCGAGCGCCGGGTGTCCGACCTCGGTGAGGTAGGCCAAGACCTCTTCCTCTTCGGTGCCGTTCTCCTCCGTCGCGATCTTTTCGTACAGACCGGGATAACCCGCCTTCTCGGCGCTGGCCGTGATGGCGTCCTTCAACTCCTCTTTCAGCTTCTTGGGCATCCACACAACCCGAGCGATGCCGCCGTCGCCGCTGATGTACTTGGACGAACCCATGTAGAACTTGGAGTGACCCACGAAGCCCGGGGTCTGCGCTCCGCCGCCTACCGAACCGGCGAGGGTGGAGAACTTCATACCGCAGGGCGTCATGCCGGTGTGGTCACGATCGACCGTCATCACACCGTTGCACATAGGCAGGAGCACGCTGATGGCCTCGAAACAACCACAGGAGGTCATCGGGTCTTCCATCATGGAGTAGGCGTTGAAACGCTCCACCGCGTTATGGGAGGCCTGGTAGACGAACTCGTTGACCCCGACCCATTGGCCCATCTTGTCGTTGATGGCTGCGCCCTTGTCGATGGGCTGATTCGGGCCGGTGGGGTTGATCTCGAAGGCGGCTTTGCCGTCGAGCCAGTTGTAAGCGCCGCACAGACCGGGCCGCTCCGGGGTTATCACGCAGATGTGGTCGGGAGCGAAGCTCTGGCACAGCGAGCAGCTGTAGAAGATATCCACCGACTCGTCGACCAGGGAACCGATGCGCTCGTCACGCTCGTGGTACATGGCCTGAGCACGGGCGACCAACTCGGACACCTCAGGTTCTTTGGTGTAGATGGTCACCTGTACCTTGTCCATGATGCCGCCGAAATCGGCGTGGTAACGGGCGTGGATGATCTTGCCCACGTGCTCGAACTTGAAGCCGGCAGCGACCGCCTTCTTGCTGATGCGCTCCCAGATGATGTCCCTCTGGCCAACATGCAGGAAGCCTTCGGCTTCGTTCAAGAAGTGGTGCAGTTGCCGCTCTAGGATTGGCTCGAAGTCCTTCTGCATCTTGCGACCGGATACCTCGATCAAGAGGGCGAAGGGGATGGTGCTGCCCACTTCGACTTCGTCGACGTCCGGACCGATGAGCGTGACCTTGCCGTCTTCTACGTTCTCGGCGATGACGGTGAGCTCGGCGCCCGGGGCCTTCGGCCCGGCGAGCTCCACGTGCAGGTCTTCCTTGCGGATACGCTCGCCCTCGAAGGCGGGACCGTAGGCTACCGGTACCGGCACCTCGGTGATGACGATCTTGAGCCCCCGCACCTCGATCGCCTTGGCGACGATCTCACTGGTGGGGATGTTGGAGACCACGTGCTCGTAGGTAGTGATACCCGTGGGCAGGATCTCGGGGATATCGGTCTCGGCGATCGTGGGGAAGCCGTAGTTGATGGCTCCCGCAGCCGCGGCATACTTGAGATCGTCGACCTCGCCAAGCGCCATGACGAAGGCGAAGACGCGGTCCTTGTTGTACTTGAGTATGTTCTTGAAGTCGCCCGGCTTGACGCCGCCGAAAGCCATGGCGGCGCGAGTAGCGAAACCTACCGAGTAGATGTGGCCGAAGATCTCGGGCCCGAAGGGCACGAGGCGTGTCTCCCAGCCCATGTCCACACCGCCCTCCGCCAACTGATCGGCGAAGGTGGTGCCGCGGGAACCGCCCGCGATGAACACGTAGAGTGACTTCTGCTGCATCTCGCGGGCGAGTGCCACAGCGGTCTCGACGTCGGCGGCTGCGCCCGTCACGGCTGCGAAGCCGGGGGCGGAGCCATCGACGAACTCGACACCACGGGCGCGCATGATCACGTCGTCGGCGGCGCCGAGCCATATACCGTCCACGGGGGCCGGGCCGGCCCCTACGTACTTCAGCGCTTCGATCATCTCGGCCAGCCACAGCGACGCCATACCGCCGTCGAGGGTCTCACCGAGGTAGGGCAGCCAATTGTTGGCGTCGGGCACCGGCGGAAGCAGACGCTCCGCTTCGTCGAGCACCCAGCGCATGTCGTCCAGGGACTCGACCTTGTGGCCGGTGATCGCATAGATCACCGGCAGGAAGTAGCCGGTGTTCGGGAAGAAGTCCCGCTTCTGGCCGGCATCCATCTTCGCCACGGCCTCTTCGAAACGGCTCTTGGCCAGATCGAAGTAGGCGCGCGAACCGCGGGCCACGCCGCCCGCGATGATCTCGCGGATGCCTTCAGGTTTTCTCTGTGTCATCGTAGTCATGTAGTGCTACCCCCGCCGATCGGCCATGTCGAACAGGACGCGCTCCTGCACCTCTTGAATGCCGAGGGCTTCGCGTTTCTTATGGATGTGTGCCATTGAGGCCTCGAAGATCCCCTCCCAATCGGAGATGAACTCGAGCTTACCGCCGTATTGTTCCTCCCAGCCGGTGGTGTGGATGTCGGTGACGACGCCAGAGGCGCGCACCGGCGATTCAACGCCGCCGAAGATCACATATGCGCCGCTACCCACACAATAGGTGGCGATCTCAATGGCCTTCTCGCAGTAGTACTCGGGAGAGATACCCACTGCCGGGATCTGGTCGATGTCGTCTCCCAGACCACCAGTCTCGACGATCTCCGCGAGAATGGTGAGGACACGGCTGTTGTCCACGCAGCTACCCACGTGAAGCACAGGCGGCATGCCGGTGGTCTCGCACACTTCGGAGAGCCCGGGGCCCGCGTTCGCGAACATCTCGGGCGTCAAGAAACCGGCCTTACCTGAAGCGTGAGCGGCACAACCGGTCACGAGCACGAGGACGTCGTTCTCGATGAACTTCTTGACCAGGCTGACGATTCCCTCGTCCTGGGTCGTTCGGGGGTTGTTGCAGCCCACGATCGCCACAGCACCCTGGATCTTGCCGTTGATGATGTTGTCGTTCAGAGGCTGGAAGCTGCCACGGAACCTACCGCCCAACATATAGCGGATATATTCGTGGGAGAAGCCGGCCACGACGGGGCTCTTGATGTCTGGGATGTGTACCTTGGACGCGTCGCGATTCTCGTAATTGTCGATCGCCATCTTGACGATCTCCTTGGCGATCTCGAGCGCGCGGTCCTCGTGGAACTCCACGCGCGTAGCCCCCTCGATGTGTGCCTTCTGCGACGTGGTGACTACGTGGGTGTGGAAGTTCTTGGCCACACCTACCAGGCCCTGGAACACGCACTGGATGTCGGTGACCATCAGCTCCACCGCTCCTGTGAGGAGGGCAAGTTCCTGATGGAGAGAGTTGCCTGCCGGTGGGACGCCACGGCGCATCCACACCTCGTTCGCCGTGCAACAGATACCCGCCAACGTGATGCCGGCCGCGCCCTTGCTCTTGGCGTACTCGATGATCTCGGGATCCTGGGAGGCATCCACGATCATCTCGGAGAGGATCGGCTCGTGCCCGTGGATGATGATGTTGACGTCTTCCTCATTCAGGACGCCGAGGTTCGCCTGGCTGGCTACAGGTTTCGGCGTGCCCCAGAGGATGTCTGAGAGATCGGTGGCGAGCATGGAGCCGCCCCACCCGTCGGCCAGGCACATACGAACAGCCTGGTCCATGATGTGCTGCGCGTCCTGGTCGCCTCCGGCATGGGTGCGGTGCATGGAATCGACCACCTCGCGGTCGAACCCGCGCGGTGTGACCCCTAGCTTCTCCCATAGCTCCTGACGCTTCTTGGGAGCGCGCTTCACATAGGTCTGGTACCCAGTCTGCCTGCCCCAATCATTCAGGGCGGCGGTGGCGACCTCCGTGGCCAACTGGTTGTCGTCTTTGCCCTCGATGTCGATGTCGAAGTACCCGGCGACGGTGCGTAGCTTGACGGGGTCTTTCACACGGTAGTCAGCTGCTTCCCCCTTGCCCACCATCAACAGGGTCTCTGCGATGGTACGGCCGTGGTCGGCGTGAGCGGCTGCGCCGCCGGCACAGGAGCGGATGAAGTTACGCGCCGCGACGGTGGCGAGGTTCGCTCCGCACACACCCTGCTTCTCTTCCTTCTCTTTACCGACGAAGCGGCAGGGCCCCATGAAACAGACCTTGCAGCACGCGCCTTCGGCTCCGATGGGACAGGCCGAAACCTCGTCGACCCGAGAGAACATCGTAGAGATGCCTCTCTCCTCGGCTATTTGGAGCATCTCCAGAGCCGCGGGGTCGATAGACTTGGCGTAGTCACCGCCTTTTTTCTTTTTCTCGTCAGCCATGTTCGTCAATAGCTCCTCTCTACTCGCCCTTGAGACTGGAAATAGTCTTACGGATAAGGGCGGCGGATTCTGGGTGGCGAAGGACGACGATGTTCGCTCCGGCGAGCAGGAGTGCGACGCTGGTAAGAGACTCCCACATGAGTCCCCGTGTCACCATGTCTCCTGTACCGGGCAGTTCGTCTTCGCCCACTTTGGTTTCTTTGGCCTTCCAGGCCTCTTGCCCAACAGTCGCCACGATAGGCATCTGCATTTTGGGATCGTTCTGCGACAGCGCCGCGAGGCGGTCGCGCTCGAATACCGTGTAGGCGTACTCGAGTCCATAACCGAGCGCACCGGTGGTGGGATCCATAAGGATCGCACCGTCGTCGACGCCCAGCTGAGAGAGCAGCACGTTCAGCTGCTTGGCCAGGTTCACGTCCATCGGACTGAAGGCCACGACCGCGTGCTGGTAACCCATGGCGGCGGCGCCGACGGAACGGTAGTTGTCTTCTTCCGCGTTGCCTATGACGACCTTGTGGCCGGACAGCGCTTCAGCGACAGCCTTCAACACTTCGGGATCGCGTTCAGCGTCGCCCGAACCCACCACGATCACGGGCACGTCCACAGCTTCGACGACGGCCTTAGCCGAAGCCGCAGCCTCTGTCGCGCCACGATTCGCGCCGTTGGGGTCGGTGCTACGCAGACGCAGGTAGATCATGTCGGCGCCGAACTCGTCGACGGCCTTCTTGGCCCATGCCACGGGATCGGCGAACACGTCGCTGTAGATGCCGTTCAGCGTGGACGACCAGTCGTCCGGAGCCAGATCCCACACCTCAAACGCAAGCTTGGGGTCGTTGGGCATCTCACCCTCGAACGTATGGAACGGGAAAGCCGTCTCTCCGCCTACGGTCACTCCCGCGATGTCAGCCTGGCGGATGGCTCCTTTGTACGACTCAGTAGGAGCTTGAAAAGCCAAGTCCATCACTCCTTTCTTCGGACGCTTCCGCAGCTCATTCTGCGGAAGATCAGACGCCTGCGGTGAGCCGTGCGGCGCGCAGGGTGTTTTTTGCCAGCATCATGTTGGTGACCGAACCCACGCCGCCCGGCACGGGAGTCACGGCCTTAGCTTTCTCTACCACTTCATCGAAGTTCACGTCACCGACGGTCTTCGTCTCGGCGTCGGCCAGGTCGGACGCGCACTTCTTGCAGGGGTCCTTCTTGGACCGGTTGTAGGTGCCGCACTCAGGGCACACGATGACGCGGTTGATGCCCACGTCGATGACCACTGCGCCCTCTTTGATCTGAGCGGCGTTGACAAGGTTGGGGAATCCAGCGGCCACGATGACGTAGTCGGCCGCCGTTGTGTGCTTCTCCAGGTTACCCTTCATGGAGGTGAACACGTGGACGATGGTGGTTGAGGCATTCCGATTGAGCGCGAGGAACCCCACCGGCTTGCCGACTATGTTGGAGTGACCGACCACACAGATCTCGGCCCCTTCGAAACCATCTTTCGGGTCGATCCCCTCGCTCTTCATGTAGCGCTCCATCAATTCGATGCACGCCGAGGGAGTGGCGGGCGGGAACGTGGGCTCGCCCAGGGCCAGCTTGCCCATATTGAAGGGATGGAAGCAGTCGATGTCTTTGTTCACGCTGATGGAGTTGATAACGGCCGAATCGGAGATGTGCTCTGGGAATGGACGCAGCGGAAGGATCCCCGATACAGAGGGGTCGGCGTTCAGCGATTCGACGATGCGGATGACGTCTTCTTCGCTGATGTCGGCTGCGTGGGTCTCCTCGCGATAGCTGAAGCCCATCTCGCCGCAGAACTTCTCGACGGCGCCGCGATACATCTTGGCCCCGAAGTTGTCTCCGACCAAGAGCGTGGCGATGCCCGGTTCGATACCCTGCGACTTCAACTCCTCGAGTTCACGCGCCAACTCCTCACGGATCTCAGCCGCGATAGCCTTACCGTCGATGATCTTGGCTCCCATCCGCTATCCTCCGGTTCGCTTTTTTACAGCCGCGGGCCGCACGCGCGCCCCGCAGATCTCAACCCAGTTTCTCGTACGTCAGTGCCATGACGGACACGCGCAACGCCGCCGTCTTGCCCAGGATCTCCTGCACCCGGGACCAACTTGCTTCGTTGAAGGCCTCGTCCTGGATCCAACCTACGTTTATCTTCACGTTCAGCGCCGCGCTCTGCGCGGCTGCGTCTGCCAAGAGCACCGCGACGCCCGCGTCGCTCACTGCGTTGACGTTGCCGATCTCGCCGGCGGTGAGGCTCAGTTCGGCCACGGTCAACGCCTGCTCGGCGATGGCCAGGGGCACTTTCGCCGCCTCGATGAGCGCGGCCTGCATGAGCCGCTCGCGGGCCACTTTCTGCTCTTCGGTATCACGAGGGAGCTTCATGGCCTCGGAGACGGCACCGTAGACCTCGGTGTCTTGCTGCACCAGTTCCTGAAGCGCCGCACGGACGGTCTCCGACCGATCCAGCAGCACCTTGACATCGTCCTGGACCTCCGCGTACTTCTCTTTGCCGACGGTGAGGCTGGCCACCATGCTCACGAGACCCGCGCCCAAGGCGGCCGCGAGCGCAGCCACGCTGCCGCCGCCGGGTTCCGGGCTCGACGTGGCCAACTTGTCGAGGAACGCGCGGATGCTCCCGTCGATGTATCCGTCTGCCACCTGCCCGCCTCCCTTCATTTCAGCCCTAGATACTTGTCCATGAGCTCTCGCACAGCGATCAAGCTCGCTGCATCATCGGGCAGGTCGAACACGCTCCCGCCCTCCAGATCGTTCTCGAAGAGAGCCTTGTCTTCGGGGATCACTCCACCGAAGGGCACCGTCGTGTGCTCCATGAGCCGCTCTACGGGCAGTCCCTCGGGCGCCCGGCTGATCACCACGTACCGCTCCGCCACGACCAACCCCATCTCGTCCGCCAACTCCGAGATCCTCTCCACCGTGCGCGCCCCACGCACCGAGGCATCGGTGACTATGAACATGACGTCCACGTCCCTGGTGGTGTGGCGACTGAGGTGCTCCAACCCGCCTTCGTTGTCCATGACCACCCAGGCGTACTCTTTGGCGAGCGTCTTGATGTACTCGCGCAGCAGGTTGTTCGCGTAGCAGTAGCAGCCCGGACCTTCGGGACGGCCCATGACCAGCAGGTCGTAGCCGTGCGACTCTTCCAGGGCCTCGTGCATCTTGTACTCGATCCACGTCTGCTTGTCCCAGCCCGCGGGAATCTCGCGCGCCCCTACGAAAGCCTGTTCGCGCAACCCGCCCACCGTCATCGAGGCCTGGGTGCCCAGGATCTCCCCCAGGTTGGCGTTGGCGTCGGCGTCGACGGCCAGGATGGGTGAGACACCACGGGCCACCATCTCCCGGATCAACAGCCCCGCGAGCGTGGTCTTCCCAGTGCCTCCCTTGCCTGCCACGGCCACTGTCTTCGTCGCAGCCATGCTAGCGCACCCTCTGGGCGCGTTCGCTGAGGATCGCGTCCATGGTGGGGAAGTAGGTCATGTCGGTGTGAGGGAGGAACATGGCGGCCACGTAGCGGTCCATGAAGACTTGGTTGTCGGACATGTCGACGTTGGTCATCATGCGGGCCACCTGCTCGGCCGCCTTGAGCATGTCTTTCGAGAAAGACACCAGCCGCGCCCCCAGCAGAGAGCCGTTCCCCACGAAGGTGAACGTGTCCATGTTCACTTCAGGGAAGAGTCCTATGGCTTGGGCCTGTTCGATGCGCAGGTGCTTACCGAAGCCGCCGGCCACGTAGATCTGCTCCAGGTCGGCCCAATCGAGAGCCACGCTCTCGAGGAGAGTCATGATGCCGGCGAAGATGGCGGCTTTGGCGCGCACCAGGTTGTCGATGTCGGCCTCGTTGATGACGATGTCCTCGCCAGTGCCGGAGAACTCGGCCTCGACGATGACGTACTCGTTGGCTCCCTCGGTCTCGCGCAACCTCGCCGTGGGCAAGCGACATGTCGAACTTGCCGTTCTGAGACAGCACGCCCGCTTTCAAGAGTTCGGCTACTGCGTCGATGATGCCCGACCCGCAGATGCCGATGGGCTTCACGTCGCCGATGGTGAGGAGGGTGGGCTCGTAGGTGGTCGGATCGACTCGCACCGTCTCGATGGCGGCCTCGGTGGCCCTCATGCCGTGCTTGATGCCGCCGCCTTCGAACGCGGGTCCGGCCGAGCACGACGTGGCGATCAGCCACTCCTTGTTGCCTATGACGACCTCACCGTTGGTGCCGATGTCGATGTAGAGGGTGATCTGTTCGGTGTCGAAGATGCCCGACCCCAAGATGCCGGAGACGATGTCGCCGCCCACGTAGCTGGCCACGCTGGGGAAGGTGTGCACGTGCACGTGCCGCCCCACCTTGATACCTTTGCCCAGGTTGACGGCGCGCACCGGCGGGATGAAATCGGCCGGCGGGACGTAGGGGGCCATGCGCAGATACTTCGGATCGATACCCACGAGCATGCAGGTCATGGTGGTGTTGCCCGCGGCGACCATGTGCGTGATCTCTTCGCGCTGGATCCCGCCCTTCTCCACAAGCTCGTCGACGATCTCGTTTATCGTGTCCACGATGGCCTGCTGCAGAGTCTCCCGGCCGTCCTTCTTCTGAGAGAACACTATGCGCGTGATGACGTCGTCACCGTAGCTGATCTGCTTGTTGTAACGCGACGCCTGAGCCACCGTCGTGCCCTCGTTCAGATCGAGGAGCTGCCCCCACACCGTGGTGGTGCCGATGTCCAAGACCACTGAGAAGTCGCGGTTGCAGTGCGACCCCGACTCGAGCTCGATGACCTTGTAGCCGTAGGACGTGTCGACGACCGTGGCCGTGACCAGCCAATCCTGGTCACGGAGGACGTGGGGCATGTTCCGGATCCAGATCGAATCGACGGAGGTGTTCGTCAGACCGAAGTTGTCTTTGAGCGCCTTCTTGAATCGGGCCAGATCGTTGAGATTATCGCCCTCGGAAGGCGGAGTCATCTGCATGCAGAGTTTCTTGACCACCGGGTCGAGGGTCCAACCGGTGACGAGTGATTCGAGTTCCGCTGGAGTGAGGAGCCGACCTTTGCGTTCGCCGCGTAGTTCGCGTTCCAAGACGGAGGCATCGCCCATCCTGGAGGTCTCCGGGATGAACACCTCGATATCCGACAGTACGTGACTGCGGCAGGCGAGCCGGATGCCGTCGGCCCACTCATCGTCGCTCACTTTCGAGGAGCGCTCGCTCTCTACTTCGCCCGAGACGACTTTGATGCGGCACTTGCCGCAGGAACCCGACCCTCCACACGAGGCGTTTATGTGGATGTCTGCCTGCATGGCCGCGCGGAGAATGGATTCTCCGCGCGGCACATCGGCGACTACCACGTCACCCGGTTGGAAGGTAAGCGTATAGCGTTCGGTCATACGTCATCCATGAAGCTCAGGCGAGGAATGGGGCTACTCCTAGAACAGACCGACGATCTTGCCGTCGACGAGATCGATGTCCTCGGCCGCGGGCCTCTTGGGGAGGCCGGGCATGGTCATCATTTTACCACAGACAGGCACTATGAAGCCCGCCCCGGCCGACAGACGAGCCTCGCGTACGGTGAGTCTCCACCCGGTGGGACGACCCACTACGGTCTTGTCGTCGGACAGGGAAGCCTGGGTCTTCGCCATGCAGATGGGGAGGCCCGAATAGCCGTTCTTGGTTATCAGTTCGATGGCCTCTTCGGCTTCGGGGGTGTAGTCGACGCCGTCGGCTCCGTAGATCTTCGTGGAGATGGCCTCGATCTTGTCCTTGATGCTGAGATCCAGCCCGTAGAGGAACTCGAATTCGGGCTTCTCTTCTTCGCAGATGCGCACGATCTCCTTGGCCAACTCGACTCCGCCTTCGCCGCCCTTGGCCCAGACCTCGGAGAGCACGACCTTGGAGCCCATGGCCTTGACCTTCTCGTCCAGGAGCTTCAGTTCGCTGTCGGTGTCGTCCGGGAAGCGGTTGATGGCCACGACAACAGGCACGCCGTAAAGGTGCATGTTCTCTACGTGCTTGGCCAGGTTCTCGAGGCCCTTCTCGAGAGCCGCCAGGTTCTCCTCTTTGAGGTCTGCGAAGGCCACGCCGCCGTGCATCTTGAGCGCGCGGATGGTGGCCACCAGCACCACGGCATCGGGAGTCAGGTTAGCGTAGCGACACTTGATGTCGAAGAACTTCTCGGCGCCCAGGTCGGCGGCGAAGCCGGCTTCGGTCACGCAGTAGTCGGCCAGCTTCAGACCGAGCTTGGTGGCCTGCACCGAGTTGCAGCCGTGGGCGATATTGGCGAAAGGCCCACCATGGATGATCGCCGGGGTGTTCTCGAGAGTCTGCACCAGGTTGGGCATGAGGGCGTCCTTCAAGAGGACGGCCATGGAGCCGGAGACCTTGATGTCCTTAGCGGTGACGGGGTCTCCCGACTTGGTGTAAGCGACGATGACCCGATCAAGGCGGGCCTTCAGATCTTCCAGGTCGGTGGCGAGACACAGGATGGCCATGACCTCGGAGGCGACGGTGATGTCGAAGCGGGACTGGCGCTCGACGCCCTCGCCCTCCTGGCCAACGGTGACGCTCCGCAGGGCGCGATCGTTCAGGTCTACCACGCGGGGCCAGGTGATGTTCTCGATGTCGATATCGAGGTCGTTGCCCTGGAACAGGTGGTTGTCCAGAACAGCGGCGCAGAGGTTGTGCGCAGTGGTGATGGCGTGGAGGTCGCCGGTGAAGTGCAGGTTGATGTCCTCCATCGGGACCACCTGCGCGTAGCCGCCGCCGGCCGCGCCACCCTTGATGCCGAACGAGGGGCCGAGAGAAGGTTCACGCAGAGTGGTCACCACGCTCTTGCCGATCTTTGCGAGACCCATGGACAGACCCACGTTGGTGGTGGTCTTGCCCTCACCGGCCGGGGTGGGAGTGATGGCCGTGCAGAGGATCAACTTGCCGTCGGGCTTGTCGGCCAAACGGTCCAAGACATCCAGATGGATCTTGGCCTTGTACTTACCGTAGAGATCGATGTCGTCCTCGCTGAGGCCGAGATCCTTTGCCACCTCGACGATGGGCTTGAGGGTAGCTTCCTGTGCGATCTGGATGTCGCTTTTCACGCGTCCCGATCCTCCTATGGGTGGGGGAGTCAACCGTCCGAAGGCCTATTATAGTAACGACTGGCTCTAATTCAATAGGAAGTGTCCCGTGCAGCCCACGATTCATGCCGGTCGTCGCCGGTTTTGTACCGTTCGCCGGAGGAATCAACGAGAGAGGCCCGCAGAATGAGGCGTCGGGGAGCGCAGCCGGACCCGTAGGCCGGCCGGCGCCCGGGGGGCTTCAGTCCGTTCGAGGAGCCTCGCGGGCCGCGGCCGCGGCGGCGGCCATGACCTGCTGGAGAGGTCGGCCGGTGCGTTCCGCCGCCCGCGCGGCGTCTTCGAATTCCGGCGCCACCGTGACCGTGCGGTCGCCGAGGCGCCCCACCTTCACCCTGACGCTTTCACCGCCCACCTCCACCTGGAGCCAGGTGCGGTCGAGCACGTGTCGCTGCAGGGCCGCCCGTCTCACGCCGAAGGTGGTGGACTCGCTGAAGATCAGGTCGACCAGGGTGCTTTCGTCAGCGGGCGCGCACAGCACCGTCAGTTCAAAACCGGGACGGCCCTTCTTCATGAACGCCGGCGTCCACCAGGCGTCGAGCGCGCCCGCGGACATGAGCCTCGTGTGAAGGTACGCAAGGACCTCAGGGGAAGTGTCGTCGACGACCGTCTGCAGTTCCACCACCACCGACAGCACACCGGGGGCCGGCGGGGATCCTTCCCCGCCGGCAGCAGAGGCCGCGTCCGGTCCGGTCGCGCCCATGGCCTCTCTGTGTCCGAGGACCGCCCTCAAGACGTTGGGGCCGTGTTCCAGTGTCCGGCTCCCTGCCCCATACCCAGCCGCATCCACGACCATATCGGGGAGTGTGCCGAAGCGCCCGGCCAACTCACGTAGCAGCAGGGCTCCGGTAGGGGTGGTCACCTCGGACTCCTCTGCTCCTGACATCACCGGCACACCGTGGAGCAGAGCCAACGTAGCCGGGGCGGGCACGCCTAAACGCCCGTGGGCCGTGACCACGCTGCCACTCCCCAGGGGAACGGCCCCGTGCACGACCTCGTCCACGTCCAGCGCCTCGACCAGACTGATACAGCCGACGACATCGATCACCGTGTCCACTGCGCCAAGCTCGTGGAAATGCACCTCCTCGGGGGTCACGCCGTGGAGTCCGGCCTCCACCTCGGCCAAGCGCCGAAGTGCGGCAGTGGCGCGCGTCGTGACGGACACCGGCAGGGCGGAGTCCCCCAAGAGGCGCTCGAGATCGGAGAGGGTGCGTAGCGGCGGAGACCCCGTGACCACCACCTCTATGCGCGTGCAGGCGAGTCCGGCCGACGTCCCTTTGCTCACCTCAATCTGAGCTTCCGGCAGTCCGAGTGCGCCTACCGCTTCACGCAGGACGGTCTCGAGTCTCCGCCCGCTGTCGAGGTCGAGTAAGGCCCCCAGAAGCATGTCCCCCGATGCCCCGGACCACGGGTCGAGGAAGAGGATCCGGTGCACGTCCTGCCTCCTGTGAGAATCGCCCACACCGTCCTCCCCACCGTACCATCCAGCAGCCGCCGTCATCATAGAGGCACGGATTGCGGGCCACAAGCCTGCGGGCCCGGTCCCAGCGTCGGCGGCGGCCGCTACGCCCCGTTGCATTCTGGTGTTCTTCCTCATAGACTGCAGCCCAGTGATCGCGCCTGAGCCGCACCTGCGGCAGCGGGGAAGCACGTGAAGCCGAAGCGACTCGCCGACTACATAGGGATGTCCATCCGCCGCCTACGGATGGACCGCGAGTACACGCTCCAGGCCCTATCGGACGAATCCGGGATCTCGAAGAGCTACCTGGGCGACATCGAGAAGGGTCGCAAGAACCCGACTACCGACGTGGTCGAAGCTATCGCATCCGCCCTGGGCGTCCCCGCACGGCGGCTGCTCTACCACGCCGCCCTGGACGAAGAGGACCCCTTCCTGGATTCGGAGCAGCTCGTGCTCGAGGCGGACACCGAAGAACAGATCGAGGTGCGCGAACTCACCCACCTGGCACACCGCCTGCGACCCCTTGACAGGAGACTGCTGCTTGAACTCGCCCGTCGCCTGGCGCGCTGAATGAAGCGCTACGGTTCCTGGCCGGTAGTCATCGCCGCCCTGGTGGGCTCAGCCGTGATCGGTTCGATCGCCACTGTCGTCATGGTCTCGCTGATCCGGGGAGCCGGTCTGGTGCAGCAGTTCCAGACCAGCGATCTACTCAACCGTCCCTGGGCCCTCTTCGTCGCCATATTGGTGAGCGACGCCGTGCTCCTTCTCACTGTCTACCTTCTGCTCGTGCGCCGGGGAGTGGCGAGTTGGCGTGACTTGGGACTCGGCCCGAGCAAGGTGTCATACCCAGTGCTGCGAGGCCTCGGCTACGGGTTACTCTTCCTGGTCCTCTCCGGCGTGGTGGCCACGCTGCTGGCACAGTTCGGTGTCCAACAGGATCAGGCCAGCCGCTTCCCCATCCAGGGAGCCGGCCCACTGGGGGCCGCCGGCATCCTTTTGGCCGGGGTGGTGTTCGCTCCCTTCGCCGAGGAGATCTTCTTCCGCGGTTTCATCTTCCAAGCGATGACCGAACGTAAGGGGCCCGCTCGCGGCCTGGTCTACAGCTCGGCCCTTTTCGCTCTGGTGCATGCGAACCTCGCCGCATTCCTACCCTTGGCCGCCGGAGCCGCCCTGCTGGCCATCGCCTACAGGCGCACCGGGACATTGTGGGTGTCGATGGTGGCTCACGGGGTCAACAACGCGTTCGCCCTGACCGTGCTCCTCCTATCGAACCATGCCTCAACCCCAGCCCAGCTCATCCAGGCGCTCTTCTGAGAGACCGTAGAAGTGGGCGACCTCGTGCACCACGGTGTGGCGCACCTCTTCCTTGATGGTCTCCGCATCTCCACCGGCCGCCGCTATTATCGACCTACGGAACAGCGAGATGCGGTCGGGCAGGACGCCGGCGTAGTAGCCGCCGCGCTCAGTGAGCGGGACCCCGATGTACAGACCGAGCAACGAGTCCGGATCTTCGCCCTCCATATCCGCCTCAGCCATGTCGTCCGCCGATGGCGACTCGTCGATCACCACCTCCACGTTATCGAGTTGGGCGAGGAACTCCTCCGGCAGCGAGTCCAGAGCCTCCGCCACCAACTGTTCGAACCGCGCCTCATCCACTGGCGGCCGCCTTCCTACCCGCGACCAGGCTGAGCAGGTCCGCGACCGCCCGTGCGCGGTGAGATACGCGGTCCTTCTCCCCAGGGGCGGACTCCGCCAGCGTCATGTCCCAGCCTTCGGGCACGAACACCGGGTCATAGCCAAAACCGCCTACGCCGGCGGGCGTCCTCGCGATAGAGCCTTCAACGGTGCCGGTACCCTGGTATATGCGGGGCCCACCCGGCTCGGTCCCCGGCAGGACCAGGACAAGAGCGCACACGAATCGGGCGGTCCTGTCACCCCTCCCGCCCAGGCGGCTCAGCAAGAGGGCGACGTTCTCCGCGTCGGTAGCCGCGTCGCCCGCGTACCGCGCCGACCTGACCCCGGGATCACCCCCCAGAGCGTCGACCTCCAAGCCAGAGTCGTCCGCCAGAACGGGCACCGTGCCCCCGAGGGCGGCGAAGGCGCCGAGGGCTTTGAGCGTGGCGTTCTCGGCGAACGTCGCGCCGGTCTCTTCGGGCAGCCGGACCGTATCCGGGAGGGGTGCGACGCTGATCCCCTCGCCCAACAGGCGCCCGAACTCCTCGGCCTTTCCCCGGTTTTTCGTAGCGACCACCACGCGGGCCTCACCTCCGAGGGACGGCAGCAAAGAAGGCGGGGTCAGAGGGGGCTCGATCATCCCTGCGTATAGCTACGTGCGACTATCTCCGCCTGGACCGCGCCGATCTCCTTGATGCCTGCGGCGGCCAGGTCAAGAAGCTGGTCCAAACCGGTCCGATCGAAGGCTATCTTCTCGGCTGTCGCCTGCACCTCGATCAATCGGCCGGACCCGGTCATCACGACGTTCATGTCCACGTCGGCGGTGGAATCCTGGGCGTAGTCGAGGTCGAGGACCGGCATGCCGCCCACGATCCCCACGCTCACCGCGGCCACCGAGTCATGCAGCGGGTAGTTCTTTATGACCTTGGCGTCCACCGCCCGCTTCAGAGCCAGATGGAGAGCCAGGTAGCCACCCGAGATGGCGGCGCAGCGAGTGCCTCCGTCGGCCTCGATGACGTCGCAGTCCACGTAGACCGTCCGCTCCCCGAGGCCCGACAACTGAGTGATCGCGCGTAGACTCCGTCCGATGAGACGTTGGATCTCGACCGTGCGTCCTCCCTGACGTCCCGACACCGCCTCCCGTGAAGACCGCTGGCCGGTCGAAGCCGGCAGTAGCGAGTACTCGGCGGTCAGCCAGCCCTCACCGGTTCCTCGAAGGCGACGCGGCACGCCGTTCACGATGCTGGCGGCGCAAAGGACACGCGTCCCCCCGAGCTCGAAGAGCACGGAACCGTCTGCCGACCGTACGAAATCGGGAGTTACTTTCAACGTCCTCAGCTCGCCGGGAGACCGGTCGGTCTGACTCTGCTCTGCGCACATGCGCTCGTTCCTTTCGCCGGCTCGAGGCCGGAGTGAGAATAGCCATCCCGAGGGACGGCGCGATGGACAGGTTCAGCCGGCGCAGTCGATCGCCACGACTCCGGCCTCCCAGTGGACGACCTCCCGGATCGGGAGTTGAAGGAAGCGCGCGCCCACGCGTCTGAAGGCCTCCGAGTCTCCTGTCGCGTAGAAGCGGTAGTCGCCCTCGCGGCCGGCTAGATTCCCTATGCCCTTGCGCTCCAAGATCTCGCCTACTTCGCGTGCGATCTCCTCGGCGGAATTGATGAGCGAGACGTTCGGCCCCAGAAGTCGGCGCAGCATGGGAGAGAGCAGCGGGTAGTGCGTGCACCCCAGGATCACAGTGTCCGCCTGCGCTTCCTTGATCGGACGGACGCAGTCACGCACGGCCTGCTCCACCTCCTCCGAGAAGACGTCGCCTTCCTGGATCATAGGCGCCAAGCGATGACAGGCGACCGGGAAGACCTCCAGACCCGCGTCCAGAGTATGAAGAGCCTGCTGATAGCTGGCCGAACGCACCGTGGCTTCTGTAGCCATGACGCCGATCCTACGGTTGCGGGTCTCCTGCACCGCCGCCCGGGCGCCCGGCATGACGACGCCCACGATAGGAGTGTCGAAAGCTTCCTGGAGTTGCGGGAGTGCGGCGGCGGCGGCGGAGTTGCAGGCGACTATGATGAGTTTCACGTCGTGCTCGACCAGGAAGGCGGTATTGCGGAAGGCCAGAGCCCGCACCTCCTCCAGGCTCCTGGGGCCGTAGGGGAACGAACCCGTGTCGCCCAGATACAGATAGTCCTCGGCCGGGAGGCTCACCAGGCACTCGTGGAGCACCGTCAGACCGCCCACCCCCGAGTCGAACAAACCCACGGGACGCGTATCCACCGGAGCGCGCCTTCCGCTTCCGCCAGGGTCTCCGGACGAGGACATAGGCTCCCGCTCTTCCATGCTGGCGGATTCTACCAGACGTCGCCTCCTGGATGCGGGTCAGGGGCTGCGTGGTAGAGTGCGGCTGATGAGCAGCAATCGGGATACGCGACAGGATTCCGCCCTCCAAGATACGCGACAGGATTCCGCCCTCAAGATCCGGGTCTTCGGCGCGGTGCAGGGAGTCGGGTTCAGGCCCTTCGTCCATGGACTCGCGACCGAGTTGGGCTTGAGGGGAACGGTACGGAACGACCCTCTCGGCGTGGAGATCGTCGTGGAAGGGCCCACACCAGACCTGGAGGAGTTCCTCGACCGGCTGGTCGACGACGCTCCTCCCCTCTCGCTCGTGGAAGACGTGACTGCCACAACGACCGTATCCACCGGTGCCACAGCCTTTGCCATCGTCGAGAGCGGCGCGGGCGCACGCTCGGAGACTTACGTGACGGCGGACGCGGCGACCTGCCCCGAATGTCTGCGCGAACTCTTCGACCCCACAGACCGACGCTATCGCTATCCCTTCATCAACTGCACGGCGTGCGGTCCGCGCTACACCATCACCCGAGCCGTACCCTACGATCGATCGTCGACCACGATGGCACACTTCGAGATGTGTCCGGAGTGCCGGTCGGAGTATGAGGATCCCTCCGACCGTCGCTTCCACGCGCAGCCGAACGCCTGCCCGGCGTGCGGGCCGCGTCTGACCTATCTGACCGCGGCGGGAGGAGCCGATGTCCACGGCGAAGACGCCCTCACCCGCGCCGTCGAGGTGCTGCTCGCGGGAGGGATCGTCGCGGTGAAAGGCCTGGGCGGCTACCACCTCGCCTGCGACGCCACCCGGGAGGCGAGCGTGGCGACGCTGCGTCGACTGAAGCACCGGGACGAACGCCCCTTCGCGGTCATGGCCGGCTCTCTCGACCAGATAAGAGCCTACTGCCAGGTCTCTGAGGCAGAAGCCGAACTCCTCTCGTCGCCGCGTCGCCCTGTGGTGCTGCTGGAGCGTCTAGACCTGCGGCCACCGGTCGCCGGCATGGAAGCCGCGCCGCAGGCCGATACGGCTCGAGCGGGGCCGGACGCGGGCACGCGAGGTGAGACGGTGGAACGGGCGCCCGACGCTGTCGCGGGGTGCTCCCCCCTTCGCCCCTCCCTCGCCCCCTCGGTCGCGTCCGGAGTCGACACTTACGGGTTCTTCCTGCCCTACACGCCGCTGCACCACCTCCTCTTGAGCGCCGTCGACGGACCCCTGATCATGACCTCGGGCAACGTGACCGACGAGCCCATCGCCTTCGAAGACCACGATGCGATCTCCAGGCTCGGCAGTATCGCCGACGGCTTTCTGACGCACGATCGCCCCATCCACGCCCGCGTGGACGACTCGGTGGCGCGCGTCCACGAGGGGCGCACGTACCTCCTGCGCAGATCGAGAGGCTGGGCCCCCCTCCCCGTGACCTTCGCCGGATCCGACTCCTGCATCCTCGCGGTCGGCGGGCATCAGAAGAACACCTTCGCGCTCACGCGCGGGCGCCATGCCTTTCTGAGCCAGCACATCGGCGACCTGGAGAACCTCGAGACACTGCGCTCGCTGGAGGAAGGTATCGCTCACTACGAGCGTCTCTTCGGCCTGCGGGCCGAAGTCGTGGCCCACGACCTGCACCCCGACTATCTCTCCACCCGCTTCGCTGAGCGCGTGGCGGCGGAACGGTCGATCCCACTCGTGGCGGTGCAGCACCATGAAGCCCACGTCGCCTCGGTCATGGCCGACTCTGGGCACACTGGGCCGGTGGTGGGGATCGCCTTCGACGGGAGCGGCTACGGCCCCGACGGCACCATCTGGGGCGGAGAGTTCTTCGTGGGGTCGCCCGGCGCGCTGACACGGGTAGCCAGGCTGGGACACCTCCCGCTTCCCGGCGGCGAGGCCGCCGTCCGCGAACCCTGGCGCATGGCTCTCGCTCTCCTCCAGGCATGCGGACTCGATCCCGTAGCCGCGTTGGCCCCGCTCGCTACTTCGGTGGGCGTAGAGACGCTCCTCTCCCGGCCCTGGGATTTCATGCGCCGCCTCATCGACACTGGCGTCAACTCTCCTTTGACATCCTCGACCGGGCGCCTCTTCGACGCTGTGGCCGCGCTCCTTTCGGTGCGGATGGAGGTGTCCTACGAAGGTCAGGCCGCGATCATGTTGGAGACCGCCGCCCACCGCCACTTCGCGGCCGCGGGTCTGCCGGACGCCGCGACCACCCCGGATTGGCTCGACGGTGGCGAGTGGACCGTAGGCGAGCCTCCGGGGCTGCCGCGCGTGCTCCCCCTGGAGCCGTTCGCCGTGGCTCTTGTGCGAGACCTCTCTCGTGGCGAACAACTCGGATGCATCGCCGCCCGCTTCCACCACGCTCTTGCCTGGATCACAGCTCGGGAAGCGGCCCTTCAGGCCGATCGTAACTCCCTCGACACCGTTGCCCTCGGAGGCGGCGTCTTTCAGAACACCCTGTTCTTGGAATTGCTGACGTCGCGGCTGCGCCATTTGGGGCTTAGGGTATTGAAGCACCGCGCGGTGCCCACCAACGACGGCGGCCTATGCCTCGGTCAGGCTACCGTCGCCGCCGCCCTGCTGCGGGCCGGGGCCGTCACGGCCGCGGGTTCCACCGAGTCGCCCCTGGCCGCCGCCGAGGATCAGGCGACGTGAGCAGCCGACGCGTGCCACTCCACATCATGCGTGACGTCCCGCTTGCTCCCCTCACCACCCTCGAGACCGGAGGACCGGCCCGCTTCTTCCTGGAAGCCCGAGACGAGACGACCGTCGTCGAAGGTCTGGCCTGGGCGCAGAAGCGGGACCTGCGGGTGTTCCTGCTGGGCGGCGGCTCCAACGTGCTGGTGGCCGACGACGGCATCGACGGACTTGTGCTCAAGCTTGCGACGAGCGGGGTCACGGTAGAGTCGGTGGAAGATGGTTCAGTGCTGGTACGAGCCGCGGCCGGCGAGTCGTGGGACGGACTCGTTGAGCGCACCGTGACCGAAGGGCTGGCCGGCCTCGAGTGCCTCTCCGGCATCCCCGGCTCGGTGGGTGCGACTCCCGTACAGAATATCGGAGCGTACGGTCAGGAGGCAGCGGACACCCTCGTCTCAGTGAGGGTGCTCGATCGCACTTCATTGTCGGTTGTGGAATTGAAGGCCGATGAGTGCGCCTTCGGATACCGCGACAGTCGCTTCCGACGAAACCCGGACGAATATGTGGTGCTGGAGGCCTCCTTCCTCCTCCGTCCTGGTAGTCCACCCACCGTGGCCTACCCGGATCTGGCTCGGGAATGTACGTCCTCCTCGCCGTCGCTGGTCGAGGCGCGGGAGGCCGTCATTGCCGTGCGACGACGCAAGTCGATGATCATCGACCCCTCGGACGAGAACCACCGCAGCGTGGGCTCCTTCTTTACCAACCCTATCGTCTCCGTCCGAGAGGCCGAGTCGCTCCTCACGGCAGTGGAGCAGCGCGGTCTCGCTAGACGGGGAGAAATCCCCACGTACCCGGACGGTCATGATCGAGTCAAGCTGTCCGCGGCCTGGCTCATCGAGCGGGCGGGCGTAGCCCGGGGCTACCGAACCGGCCGGGTCGGCGTCTCTACCAGCCACGCTCTGGCCATCGTGAACCTGGGCGGAGCAACGACCGCCGATGTGCTCGCGCTGGCAGCAACCGTGCGCGGCGCCGTCTCCGAAGCCTTCGGCATATCACTCAACGTAGAGCCCGTGTGTCTGGGCTTCTCCCCGCCATGGTGAGCGCCGCCCTCATGACGATCGGCGCCGCCATGGTGAGCGCCGCCGCCGTGGTGACGGGCGCCATGGTGTGCGACATCGCTCCGGTGAGCCTCGCTTCCTCCGGTGCGGGTGACGGCGTCTGTGTCCTGGCGGTCCCCGGCTATAATCCCTGAGATGCGCTACGTAGACGAATTCAGGGACAAGGAAGCGGCGGCGGGCATCCTCGCCGCCCTCCGAGCGGTGCCTCTGCCGGCTCCCACGACCTTCATGGAGGTCTGTGGCAGCCATACCATGGCCATCTCGCGCTTCGGCATCCGCTCGCTCCTGCCCGATACCGTGCGTCTGGTATCGGGGCCTGGCTGCCCCGTGTGTGTCACCCCCTTGCGTCACATCGACCACGCACTGGCCCTCTCCCGCCTGCCGATGGTGACCATCACCACCTTCGGCGACCTCATCCGCGTTCCGGGATCTGACACCAGCCTGGAACGGGAACGCGCCGCGGGCGCGGACGTCCGGGTCGTGTACTCCACTCTTGACGCTCTCGCCATGGCGCGCAAAGAACCTGGGCGGCAATTCGTCTTCCTGGGTGTCGGGTTCGAGACCACGGCGCCAACGGTTGCCGCCGCTCTGCTCCAGGCCGATCAGGAAGGCCTCGAGAACTTCTCCGTGCTCTCAGACCACAAGGTCATGCCTCCCCCCATGCGGGCGCTGATGGAAGCCCCTCAGGTGGAGGTGCGGGGGTTCATATGTCCCGGTCACGTGAGCACGGTCATCGGATCGAACGCCTATCGCTTCCTCGCGGAGGAATTCGGCGCATCCTGTGTCGTGGCAGGGTTCGAGTCTCTGGACATCTTGCGGGCGCTGTTGATGCTGGTGCGGCAGGTCGCAGAAGGACGGGCTGAGGTCGAGAACGCCTACGGGCGGGCCGTGACTCCCGAAGGCAACCCCGCGGCCAAGTCCCTCCTCGAACGTGTCTTCGAGCCGTGTGACGCCACCTGGCGGGGCTTCGGCGTCATACCGGGCAGCGGTCTCAGTATCCGTCCCCGCTTTGGTCACCTGGATGCCGCCCGGCGTTTCGAAGTCCACGTTCCTGAGGGCAGGGACGACCCTTCGTGTCGTTGCCCCGACGTCCTGCGGGGCGTGGTGACCCCGCCGCAGTGCCCTCTGTTTGCACGGGCCTGCACTCCGGAGAACCCGCGGGGCGCGTGTATGGTCTCTTCCGAAGGTACCTGCGCGGCCTACTATCGCTATGAACGTCACCCTGCGGCGTCCCACCGGGTTTCCGATCCAGCCGCGTCAAGCCCGCCTATCGAGCCCGTTCCCGACCCAGAACCCGGCACATCGTGAGAGCTGAGTACGACCGCGTCCTCCTGGCGCACGGGGGCGGTGGCTCTCTCTCCGGTCGACTGGTGCGGGATGTGTTTCTTCCGGCCTTCGAGAACCCCGTTCTCAGAAAGCTCGACGATTCGGCCGTAGTCAGTCTGGGCGGGAACCGGATAGCCCTCACCACTGATGCCTTCGTCGTGTCACCTCTCTTCTTTCCGGGCGGGGATATCGGCACTCTGGCCGTGGCGGGCACCGTCAACGACCTGGCGGTGGCGGGAGCCGTCCCCGAGTATCTGACCTGCGCGTTCATCCTGGAGGAAGGTCTCCTCATCGCCCACCTGCGTCGCATCGTCGCTTCCATGGCCGCGACGGCCGCCGAGGCCGGAGTGAGACTCGTGGCCGGAGACACGAAGGTCGTGGAACGGGGGAAGGCCGACGGCGTCTACATCGCCACCGCAGGCGTGGGTGTGCTACGGGAACTCCCCGAAGGCTGGGGTGAACCGTCGCCGGGCGACGTACTCTTGGTCAACGGTCCCGTGGGCAATCACGGTCTCGCCGTTCTCTCGAGCCGGGAAGGGCTCCGTTTCGAGACCCCGATCGAGAGCGACTGCGCTCCCCTCAATTCTCTCGTCGGCGCGCTCTTCGAGGCCGGGATCGCCGTGCGCTTCCTGCGCGACGCCACCCGGGGCGGCGTCGCGGCCGTGGCCAATGAGATCGCGTCGGGACACACCTGGGGCATAGCCTTCGACTCGGCGTCGATCCCCGTGTCACCCGCCGCGAGATCGCTCGGCGAACTTCTCGGCATCGACCCCCTATACTCGGCCAACGAGGGCACGCTGATCGCTGTGGTCGCAGCATCCGACGCCGACCGTGCTCTGCAGACGATGAAGTCACACCCCCGCGGCACCCACGCGGCGGTGGTGGGCCGGATCGAAGAGGGACTGGAAGGTCTTGTCACTCTGGACACCGGCCTGGGAGGCCGCAGGATCTTGGATATGCCGTTGGGCGAGCAGTTGCCGCGCATATGTTGAGGCTCACCCTCACCTTCGAGGCAGGCAGGCGATGCACGAGATGACGTTGGCCGTCAACGTGGTCGAAGAGGTGGAGCGCTGCCTGGAAGACTTCGACCCAGCCGCGCGGGTCATGACGGTGACGCTCGAGGTGGGCGGTCTCCGAGCCGTCGTGCCGGAGGCTCTTTCCTTCTGTTTCCAGGTAGCCAGCTCCGGCACGCGGGCGGCCGGGGCCCATCTGATAATCGAGGAGATACCCGTGGAAGTACGCTGCGATCGCTGCGACCGTCAGTGGGTGGTCCACGACGTCGAATTCCAATGTCCCACCTGCGAAGGACCCGTGAAGGTGTTATCCGGCAAAGAACTGCTCTTGCGGGCGATCGAGGTGGACGATGGCACCGACTGACTTGCCCGGACGGCACACCGCCGATGAGATCCTCGAAGCTCCGTGCCGGCTGCCGCGGCCCCGATCCATGTTCGCGCGCTCACACCGAGGCGGACACAGCCACGGACCGGGGGCGCACGGGCCGGCGGGCGCCGTGCCCGGCGGAGACGGCCTTCGGGAGATCTCCCTGCACTCCGACCTCATGGCCGCGAACGATCGACACGCCCGGGGCATCCGTTCGTTGCTCGCGGGCCACGGAGTATTCACCGCCAATCTCATGAGCTCTCCGGGCTCCGGTAAGACGGCGCTCCTGGAAGCGACGCTGGCCGCTACCGGAATGAGCCTGCGTGTCGGGGTCATCGAAGGCGACATCGAGACCAGCGCCGACGCCGATCGGCTGGCTCCCTTCGGCATCCAGGTGGTCCAGGTGAACACGGCGCCGTTCGGCGGAGACTGCCACCTGGCGGCGCCGCTGGTCGCCAGCGCCGTGCAGCAGCTCGACCTCCACGGGCTCGACCTTCTCATCGTCGAGAACGTGGGCAATCTCGTGTGTCCGGCCGAGTTCGATATCGGCGAGGACGCCAAGGTGGTGCTTCTCTCGGTGACCGAGGGAGAAGACAAGCCTCTCAAGTACCCTCTGATGTTCCACGAGGCCACCCTCGCCCTTATCACCAAGATCGACCTGGTGCCCTACCTCGATGTCGATCTGGACCTCATCCGCACCAACATTCGTAAGGTCAACCCCACCCTGCCGGTGATCTGCCTGTCCTCCCGTTCAGGGGAGGGTGTGGACGAGTGGCTCCACTGGCTCGATCAGAATGTCGCGGGCAAAAGCGTGGACTCGACGCGGGGCGCCTAGGCTGCCGCGGGCGCCTCAGTCGCGGCCGCGTCCGCGGCCGCGACCGGCACGGCGGGCTCGACTAGCGTTCGGCCGTGTCCTGATCCTGGACGACGACGACCTTTCCGGCGGGGAGCGGGCGCCGCCCCACGGCCATACTCCAAGCACCGTTTATCTCGGCCCCGACTAGTATCGCGAAGCCCATCAGGTACATCCAAAACAAGATGACGATGACTATCCCTATCGCTCCGTAGGTGAACCACTTCAACTCGAAGAGGTTCAGACCGATGAACCAGGAGAAGCCGAGCGAGGACAGGATTATCGCTCCCACGGCGAAGACGGCTCCCGGCAGCACCCACGTCCATCTCTGGCGTATGTTGGGGGCGACCAGATAGATGACCGTCACCGGGACCACGAGCAGAGCGAAGACCCCGGGCCAGCGCAATATCGTCCACGCTAGGTGAGCGGCGTAGCCCACGGCCCCCTGCGCCAGCCGCTCGCTCAGCCTAGGACTGAGCAGCAACAAGGAGACTCCGGCGGGGATCAAGATGGCGGCCAGCACGGTCAGTGCGAGCGCGATGAGCCGCCGCCTCTGCCACGACCGTGTCTCCCCAACGCCGTAGGCACGATTGATCGCCTTTATCAGAACCGAGAATGCGCTCGAGGCGCCCCACACGGTCAGGATAGCCCCCACCGAGAGCAAGGTGGGACTCCCCGCGTTCAACTGTTCGACGATGTTGTCCCGGACGATCTCATAGAGCCGACTATTCGTGGTGACAAGAGCCGCCAGCCCGTCCAAGGTGGCCTGGATCACCTGCTCCTTGCCGGGCAAGTGGCGCACCAGGGATCTCAGGAAGAGCAGGAAGGGGAAGAGCGAGAAGAGGCCGTAGTAGGCTATCTGAGCCGAAAGTCCTAGACAGTCATCTCGACCGATGCCCTGGTACACCATACCCGGCACCGCTAGGAGCCTGCGCAGAAAACCGACAGGCGGCGCTTCAGTCGTCGACACTGAGTCCCGGGAAACGGGAGGCGTAGCTCTCTCCGAGTGTGTGGAGGCGGGCGACCAGACCCTGCGACCTCAAGTCTTTGAGGGCCGAACGCAACTCCTCCGGCGTTGCCCCCACTCGCGTGCGCAGGACCGCGAAAGAGAGGTGCCGTTCCTCGGAAAGTGCGGCCAACACGCGCGATTCGATCGCAGAAAGCGCGGGCGTGGCAACCGACCCGTCACCCACCGGAGACACGACCTCGGCCTCCGGGTTCGCAGCAGACGCTGCCCCTAACGCTGAAGTGGTGTGATGTTCTTTCCTCGAAGGTGTGGTGTTCACCGCGCCTCCCCCCGTGTTCAGGGTCGCAAAGAAAGCGGACAAGATCCTACGGCAGTCTCTTCCTCCCCACTCCGCGGCAACGTCAAACAAGAGACTTGGAGCCGAAACCGAGGGACTCACGCTCCCGAAGTCTCCTTCTGAGAAGAAGTCACCGTTCGGAAGAGCAGAAGAGAGATGAGGATTGCCACCGCCGCCAACGGCCAGATCATGGCGTAGCCGTCGGTCTTTCCTACCACGGCCGTGGCCGCGTCGATACACGCGCCAAAGACCACCGGCGCGACCACCGTGGCGGCCCCGCGCGAGACCGAGAACAGTCCGGTGAATTGCCCGATGCGGTCACGCGGCATGAGAGGCATCATCACTGCATAGGGGAGCGTGAGCACCAGCGAGCCGCCCAAACCGAAGATGGGCAGCAGCACCAGGCTCACGTGCAGACTACGCACGAAAAAGCCGATCGAACACCCGACCAGGTAGATCCAGAGACCCGTCCACAAGATCCGTTCCCGACCGAACCGGTCCGCTAAGAAACCACCGCTCATCCCGGCGACGATGTACACGATCCCTACCAGCCCAAGCAACGACGCGCCCGTCATGGTGTTGGTCCCGAGGACGTATAGGAAGTACAGCATGATGAAGGGACGGATCCCCTGGATGGTCGATTCCCAAAGGAAATTGGCCGACAACAATCGCATGATTGTCTTCTCGCGCCGACTGGTGCGCCAGATGTCCACAAGCGTCGAACGCAGCCCTCCGGTGGCCGGCCGCGCGTCTGCGGAGAACGGGGACTCCTCGATCAATGACACGGCGACGTAGGTGACTCCCACCATGAGGAACGCCGCCAAGACAAAGGGCAGAGGTTCCCAGGTTTCGAACAGGAAGCCCGCGACCACCATGCCCAAGAACATCCCCGCCCCACGCATCATCGTTTGAAACCCCTGTACCCGTCCCTGCTGGTGCAAAGGTGCGAGATCGGGGATGAGCGACTGGTAGGGTGCTGAGTAGAAATGGTAGGCGGCGAAGAAGACGAAGGTGGTAGCGGCGATGGGCACGTACCCAGGCTGGAAGGGCGCCAGGAAGATAGCGGCGGCCATGATCGGTGCGCCCACTATCATGAACGGCCGGCGTCTCCCCCACCGGGTCCACATCCGATCGCTGAGCGACCCCACCACCAAAGGTATGGCCAGGGCGAACAGACCTTCCCCGCCTATGGCTACGCCGATGAGCGTGGCCGAACTGGTGTAGCGACTGAGCAACAACGGCAGGTAGGTGGCGACGAGGGACAGGCACACGGACAGGCCGATCGTAGGTACCGTCAATATCGACATATCGCGGTAGCTCAGATCGCCTTGCTTCACGCTCACGCGGTCACGATTCCACGAGCATGACGCGCAGGTCGGCCACGTTGGTTCCGGTGGGGCCGGTGCGGACTAGGTCGCCCATCGCCTGGAGGGCCGGGCCGGAGTCGTTGCGCGCCAGGGCTTGGTCGATGTCTACGCCCCCGGCCGCGGCGCGGGCCAGGGAGAGGCCGTCTACGAGGCCCCCGGCTGCGTCTGTGTTCCCGTCCACGCCGTCCGTGCCCGCCGAGAGGAGAGCGGCCGGCAGGCCTTCGAGGTAGGGGACTGCCGCGAGACAGGTCTCTTGATTGCGTCCCCCCTGCCCGTTCCCGTACACGGTAACGGTGCACTCGCCGCCGCTCACGACGGCGCACGGTGGCGCGATCGGCACGCCGGCGCCGTGGATGCCGGCGGCCACGCCTCCGAGGACGACTCCTAAGGCCCCGGCCTCGCCCTGCAACATGTGGGAAAGAAGGATGGTGTGGAACCCGGACCGCTCGCACGAGGCCGCAGCCGCGCGGCAGGCGTCCAGTCCACGCGCGGCCACTTCGTGGTGTATCCTCGACAAGCGGCTGTCGTCCGGCGCCGGAGTCTCGGCGACGGTTCCCGCAGCCCCCCTCTCGAGCCGCGACCTCACCGGAAGAGGCAGAGCGGAGAGGAAGTCCCGAGACGCGGCCGTCCGCAGGCAGTCGCCGAAGGTGGAGCTATCGCCGAACAGCGGGCCGCTGCCGATCACAGACAGGTCGTCTCCGACCACATCGGATAACAGTAGACACACGGCGGTAGCGCGTTCCGCCGCTAGGCCGAGCAGTCCACCCGAGATCGCAGACAGGTGCTTCCTGAAGCCATTGACCTCGTGGATGGAGGTCCCCGACCTCAGTAACAGCTCGCTCGCGATCCGCAGGTGCTCAAGGGTCAGATCCTCAGCGGGCACAGCCATCAGAGAACTCGCGCCTCCGGATACCAGAGCGACCACCAGGTCGTCCGGGCCGGCCCCGGCGGCTGCCGCGAGCATCCACCGGCCGGCTTTCTCACTCCGTTCGTCGGGCAGCGGATGCCCCGCCTCCGTGATCTCCACCCAGCGAGTGTCGACGCTCCGCCCGCCGGTGGAGGCAACAACTCCCTCGACCCGGGTAGGCAGGCCGGCACCCCACGAATCCACGACAGCATCCTCCAAGCCGGCCGCCATCCCCGGCGCCGCCTTCCCCGCCCCCACGACGATGAGTCGAGCCGGCGGCCGACCGGAGGAGATGCTCCAGCCGGGTGCAGTATTCACCGGTGAGGTACGCGGTCCGGTGCCGACATTCGGGCGGATAAGGCGAGAGAAAGCCTCGCGCGTCCGTTCTCTGGGTTCGACGGCGGCGAGGCCGGCCAAGAACGCTTCCTCTGCGTATCCCCGCAGGACTCGCAATCTCGTGGCGAAGCTCCCCACGTGCGCCGTCGCCACCGATCCCCGCCCACGAGAACTGTTGATCGTCTTTGCCGCGCTACGCTCCCATCGATTCGAGCTACCGGCGCCCTACCGGACCGCGATACCGGCCGTCCGCGGAACGCGCGGAGCGAACGGTGCGTCGTCGGTGATTCTAACAGGAGAGACCACGGGCAGGACGTGCGTTGCGCGCTACGGAGACGGGCGCGATCGGCGGCGGGCGTTCACGGGAGGAAGAGCGCGCCCGCGCCCGCCACGGCCGCCGCCGCAGGACGGCGTCCTGCGGCGGCGGCAATACGGGACGCCCTAGGAGGCGGCGAGATTCTCTGCTACGAAGCCCCAGTTCACGAGCTCGTTCAAGAAAGCCTCGATATACTTCGGCCGAGCGTTGCGATAGTCCACGTAATAGGCGTGCTCCCACACATCCATAGTGAGCAGCGCGGTCTGCCCGTGCTTCAGCGGCAGGTCGGCGTTGGAGGTCTGCGTAATCTTGAGTGTGCCGCCTTCAGCGACCAACCAGGTCCAGCCCGACCCGAAGAGTGTGGCTCCCGCCTTGGCGAACTCCTCTTTGAACGCGTCGAAGGAGCCGAAGTCTCGATCGATCGCTGCCGCCAACTCGCCGCTCGGCGCGCCTCCCCCACCAGGGGTCATGCACTTCCAGTAGAAGCTGTGGTTCCAGACCTGGGCCGCGTTATTGAAGACACCCCCCGTGGCCGACTCGATGATCTCCTCGAGGCTCTTGTCCGCCATGTCCGTGCCTTCGATGAGTCCGTTCAGGTTGGTCACGTACGCGTTGTGGTGCTTGCCGTGGTGGTATTCGAGCGTCTCCGCGCTGATGTGGGGCTCAAGAGCATCTTTCGAGTAGGGTAGTTCGGGCAGCGTGAAAGCCATGATCGTCCTCTCTCCTTCACTTCGTGTGTGCCGCAGCAGCGGATACCGGAGCGCCACAGGCGGGGCTCACTTCACCGCCGCCCGCAGTTCCGGTCTCCTACCCCTCTCCCTCTCTGTTCCAAACCCGGCGCAGACACGGCCATGCCTCCGCCGGGAGGTCCTACCGCCGGCGGCTGGGTCGCGGAGCGACCCGACCGGGGGCGGCTGGGTCGTGGCGGCACACAAGTGGCGGGCGCATAGTCCTCGCGTTTGCCGCAGCCCCACAATCGGGAAGAGGGACCCATCGACCGAGACGAAGGAGGACAACATGTCCCTGAATGGACGGCGAGTCGCGATCCTGGTCGCGCAGCAGTATGAGGACCTGGAGTTGTGGTACCCGAAGCTCCGGCTGGAGGAGGCCGGCGTCGCAGTCGTCGTCGCGGGGATGGGCGACCACTCTTATCCGTCCAAGCACGGTTATCCCGCGGATACCGACGCGGTCATCGACGACCTCGACCCCGCCGATTTCGACGGCGTCGTCATCCCCGGCGGTTGGGCACCCGACTACCTCAGACGCTCCGAAGCCGTCAAGCGGTTCGTGGCCTCGGTCGCCGAGAGCGGCGGCCTCGTCGCTGCCATCTGTCATGGCGGTTCGGTGTTGGTCTCTGCCGGGGTCGCTAAAGGCCGACGACTCACCTCGGTGCCGGCCATCAAAGACGACATGATCAACGCCGGCGCCGAATGGATCGATGCACCGGCCGTGGTTGACGGTGCTCTGGTCACTTCTAGGAACCCCCGAGACCTCACCACATTCATGCCTGCGGTCATCGCCGTACTCGAAGAGCGCGCCCACGAAGCCGGTCGGGAAGAGAGCGCCGTAAAAGCAGCGGTGGACGAACAACTGGTGACCATGTCTCTCACGTCAGAGTCGCTCGACTACATGCTGGAGATGCTCACAAGGATGCCGGCAGCCAAGAGCTACCGCGAAGGGACGACCATCGGTGACCACGACCTCACCACGTTGACCCAGGATTTCGCGCTCTTCTCCGATAAGCGGGGCGCTCTGGAAGCAGAGGCTCCCGTCATATCCGATGTCCGCCCCTCGGGCGGCAAATGGAGGGCACGCGCGAACGCGCGCGCGCTACACGTACTGCAGGCAGCGGATGTGCCCGCGGTGGAGCCGATCTGACCCACAGGCGCGGGTCTCTAGCCGTCCCACTCTCGCGAACGGAGGACGATCCCCTCCACCAAGTTACGCACCGCTTCCTCCACGTCGGCGTCGCCGAGCTCAAGCCCCTCCCCCTCGGCGATAGATGCCAGCATGCCACGCAGGGCGGCGATGCTGGAGTGCCACAACACCGGGTCGAAGCGGAAATGTTCTGGAGTGAGCGAAAGCGTCTGCCGGTAGCGCGGGTGTTGCCGCAGGAAGGCCATGGTCAGTCGGAAACTGGGTGACAGCGCGTCGGTGAAGTCCTCGGCATCCGCCGGTTGTAACGCATCATCTTCCATCAGGGTCCTCACCTCCCTCTCGTACGATCACGGTTCCCGCCTCCCCCGTCAGGATGCTCTCCAACTGCTCCGGCAGCCCGATGCGCGCTTCCTGCCCTCCCCCTTCGAGGAAAGCCATCGCGGCCTGGATCTTGGGCCCCATGCTGCCGGGAGGGAACTCGCCGGCCGCGAGGAGCCGCGCCGCCTCAGCACTCGACAACCGCGGCAGTCGCTTCTGAGCCGGAGTCCCGAACGACTCATACACCGCGTCCACGGAGGTGAGCACCAGGAGGCGCTCCGCCCCCGCTTGAAGGCCCAGAAGAGCGGACGCCCGGTCCTTGTCGACCACCGCGTCCACACCTGCCAATGTACCGTCGGCAGCCTCCACCACGGGGATCCCACCCCCTCCCGCGGCCACCACCACCACGCCGCCCTGAGCCAGCCTGCCGATGACGCGGGCCTCAGGGATGCGCAGCGGCTCCGGCGAGGGGACGCGGCGTCGGAATCCTCGACCGCTGTCCTCAGTCATGACCCACCCTCTCTCCGCCGCCAGGCGTGCCGCATCCTCCGCGGAGTAGAACATCCCCACCGGTTTGGTCGGAACCTCGAAACTCGGGTCCCGGGGGTCCACGACCACTCTGGTCAGCAGGCATACGACCTCCCGGCCGACCCCGGCCCGCCGCAGATGGTTCGACAGGGCCTGCTGCAAGAGGAGCCCGACGCTGCCTTGAGACTCGGCATCCATCACGAACAACGGCATCGGAGGAACCTCGTTGCGCGCCACCTCTCCCCGCAACAACGACTGCCCGATCATCGGGCCGTTGCCGTGGGTCACGATAAGGGGCAGGCCCCCAGCGAGCGCCTTGGCTATCGGCGCCACCGACTCCTCCACGTGCCGCATCTGCTCCTCAAGAGTGCCGCGCTCCCCTGCGCGCACGAGCGCGTTGCCACCCAACGCCACGACCGTGAGGCGGCGCACTCCCTAACCTCGAGGAAAGAACTCGTCGATGAACTTGAGCACCGCTCCTCGGAGGCTGGGTTCCCCGCGCTCACCGAGTTCGTAGAAGACCCGCACTATGGGCTGCGACACCTGGATGACCTTGGTGAGATCGAAGGGGGTGGCCACCAGGACGAGGTCCGCCGGGACGGCGGCGACGGTGCGCTCGAGGTCGCGGAGTTGCTCGTCGAAGTAGCCCACAGCCGGCAGCACCGGTCCCACGTGCGGATACCGCTCGAACAGAGCGGTTATGTGTCCCACAGCGAAGGGACGCGGGTCCACCAACTCCGATTCTCCCAGCTGTCGGGCCGCTTCCACTCCGGCTCCGGTGGACATGCCCCCGTGCGTGAGAGTGGGACCGTCCTCGATGACCAGGACTCTCAAGCGGCTCGGTGTGGGGCCGGCCGCCTCGGCCGGCCGACGCACCCCCGCCACCGTCTCCTCCCACCCCTCCTCCAAGGTGATGTCCGAGTCCACCTCCACGATGAGGGCCCGCGGATTCAATGAACGCACCTCCGCGCGCACGGCCGCCACGGCATCGGGAGTAGCAGAGTTCACCTTGTTGACGACCACGACGTCGGCCCGGCGCACGTTGACCTCGCCCGGATGGTAGGTGCTCTCGTGCCCGGCGCGGAGAGGATCCACCACCGTGATCTCAAGATCGGGGGACACGAAGGAGAAGTCGTTGTTCCCCCCGTCCCACACGATCACGTCGGCCTCCCGCTCGGCTTCTCGGATCACGGCCTGGTAATCCACCCCTGCGTAGACAACGAACCCGTGACGCAAATGGGGCTCGTAGTCCTCTCGTTCCTCCACCGTGACCTCGTTGCGGTCGAGATCTTCCAGCGATTCGAAGCGTTGCACCGTCTGGCGGGCGAGGTCCCCGTACGGCATGGGATGACGCACGATCACCGGGCGCACGCCGTTCTCTCTGAGCAGGTGGGCCACGAACCGGGAGGTCTGACTCTTGCCCGCGCCTGTCCGTGCCGCACACACCGACACGACGGGGACTGCCGCGCGGATCATCGTGCTCTTGGGCCCCAGCAGGGTGAAATCGGCGCCGGCGGCCAGGACGCGGGAGGCCTGGTGCATCACCGTCTGGTGAGAGACGTCGCTGTAGGCGAACACCACCTCGTCCACCCGCTGCTCGGCGATGACCGCCTCCAGCGAATCCTCCGGGACGATGGGGATGCCTTCCGGATAGGCCTCACCGACAAGCGCGCTCGGATAGGTGCGGCTGTCGATGCCGGGGATCTGCGTCGCGGTGAAGGCGACCACCTCCACCCGGGGATCACCACGGAACACCATGTTGAACACGTGGAAGTCACGCCCGGCCGCGCCCATGATCACGACGCGTCTCACTGCCATGTCTGTACCTCCCGCGACGCCGAGACTCTACGCCTTCACGACGGTCAGCAAAGGCCCGGGTTCGGGCCCTACGTGGTGAAGGCCTCTCCCCAAGGGGAAAGACCTTCACACATGCAGCCCTATAAGCCGGATTCTGTCGAGGGTAGCCATCCATCTGGAGCACGCGTTGCCGCGTGCTTCGTGCGGCCAACCCGGAGGCATCGGACGAGCAGCCCTCGAACGCCTCCCTATTCGGCCTTGCACCGGGTGGGGTTTGCCTGGCCGTCGTGTCACCACGACGCCGGTGCGCTCTTACCGCACCATTTCACCGTTGCATCCGAAGACGGCGTGCCGTCACCGGAGTGCTGTGTAATTTCTGTGGCACTTTCCCGCGGGTCTCCCCGGCTGGACGTTATCCAGCACCCTGCTCTGCGGTGTCCGGACTTTCCTCGATGGGCCCGACGTCGTCTCCGACGCCCTCCCACCGCGACTACCCGGGCTGCATTACCAGTATATCAGCGACCCGTGCCCAGACCCCGTTGCCCGGGTCAGGGCTTCTCGCCAACCGGCTGGTCCAGCGGGAAGAAACACGCGGCCTCATGTCCCTGGCCGTGCGGTTCCATCGGTGGGACCTGCTGCGCACAAATCGCCTTGGCACGGAAACACCGAGGGTGGAACACACAGCCGGACGGCGGGTCAACAGGACTCGGCACGTCGCCCTCGAGGACTACGCGCTCACGCCGCTTCTGCACAGAGGGATCCGGAATGGGGATGGCCGAGAGCAACCCGTACGTATACGGGTGGACCGGCGCTGCGTACAGTTCCCGACTCGGAGCGACCTCCATGATCTTGCCTAGGTACATGACGGCCACCCGATCGGAGATGTGCTTCACCACCGACAGATTGTGTGCGATAAACAGGTAGGTGAGACCAAGGTCCTGTTGCAGTTTGTCGAAGAGGTTCAGTATCTGTGCTTGGATGGAGACGTCCAGCGCCGAGACCGGCTCGTCGCAGATGATCAGCTTCGGACTGAGGGCGAGCGCCCGCGCCAACCCGATGCGCTGTCGCTGGCCTCCCGAGAATTGGTGAGGGTAGCGGTTCGTGAACGAGGGGTTGAGCCCCACCAGGTCGAGGAGTTCGCGCACTCTCTCCTTACGCTCGGCCCTGGTCCCGATACGGTGGATGACCAACGGCTCGCCGACTATGGTGCCTACCGTCATGCGCGGATTGAGCGAGGCGTAGGGATCCTGGAAGACGATCTGCAGGTCGCGGCGCACCCGCTGCATGCTCTCCCGGTCGAGGGTGGTCAACTCGTTCCCCTCGAAAAGGATGCTGCCGGAGGTGGGCTTGTGCAGCTGGAGTATGCAGCGCCCGGTGGTGGTCTTTCCGCAGCCGGACTCGCCCACGAGGCCCAGCGTCTCCCCCTCCCGGATGGAGAAGCTGACACCCTCCACCGCGTGAACCATGCCGATGGTCTTCTGAATGATCGTGCCCGAGGTGATCGGGAAGCGTTTGACCAGATCGCGCACCTGCAGCAGCGGCCCGGAGTAGGACGTCGCAACGGGAACGCTCAGCTCTTCGACCAGGGTGGCGGTCATGAGCCCTCCCTCGAGTCTCGGTAGTGCCAGCAGGCGACGACGTGGTCGGGTTGGCCGTCGAAGGCGGACAGCACCGGCTCGACCACCGTGCATTTCTCAGTGGCATACATGCACCGCGGGTGGAAACTGCATCCCGGAGGCGGAACGACCAGGTCCGGCGGCATGCCCGGGATATTGGCGAGTGTCTTGCGCCCTTCCTCATCGAGCCGCGGGATCGAGGCCAGCAGCGCTTCCGTATACGGGTGTTGCGGATTCGCAAAAAGCTCTTCGGCCGACGCCCGTTCCACGATCTTGCCGGCGTACATGACCACGATGTTGTCACTCATGCCCGCGACCACGCCAAGGTCGTGCGTGATCAAGAGGATCGACATGCCGAATCGCTCTTGCAGCCGCTCGAGAAGGTCGAGGATCTGCGCCTGTATCGTCACGTCCAGAGCCGTCGTCGGCTCATCGGCGATCAGCAGTTTCGGCTCGCAACTCAGGGCCATAGCGATCATGACGCGCTGCCTCATCCCTCCGGAGAACTGATGAGGGTAATCCTTGAGCCGGTTCCGCGGATCAGGGAGGCCCACCGCCTCCAGCAACTCGACCGAACGGTCATCGGCCTCCTTGCGGCTCAACCCTAGGTGCAGACGCGTCGATTCGGCCAGTTGATACCCGATCTTGAGCACCGGATTCAATGAGGTCATCGGATCCTGAAAGATCATGGAGATGTCGTTGCCGCGGATAACCCGCATCTCGTTCTCGGACAACTCGAGCAGGTCCTTGCCCTCGAAGAGCACCTTTCCCGACTCGATGCGTCCGGGCGGTTCGGGGATCAGTCTCATGAGCGACAAAGCACCCACGCTCTTCCCGCAACCACTCTCTCCGACCACGCCAAGCGTCTGCCCCTGGTCGAGCGTATAGCTTATGCCGTCCACCGCGTGGACCGTGCCTTCACGAGTGTAGAAGTAGGTCTTGAGGTCCTTGACCTCCAGAAGGCGGGTCACTTCGTCTCCTTGGTGCGGGGATCGATGGCATCCCTGAAACCGTCACCCACGAAGTTGAAGCAAAGCACCGTGACGGCGATGAAGATGCCCGGCAATATGATCAACCAGGGGTGAGAGCGCAGAGCCTTCCACCCTTCGGAGGCGAGCGTCCCCCAGGACGCGTCAGGAGCCGAGATGCCCAGCCCCAGGAAAGACAGGGTAGCTTCTCCCAAGATCATGCCGGGCACCTCGAGGAACATCGCGACCACGATGATGCCGAGGGTGTTCGGGAGCAGATGGCGGAAGACGATACGGCCGCGGCCGGCCCCCAGCGCTCGTGCCGCCTCGACGTACTCGTTCTGTTTCAGCGTCAACATCTGTCCCCGCACCAGTCTGGAAGGGGTCAGCCAGGAGACCACTGCCAGAGCCATCAACATCGGAAAGATGCCGGCACCGAGGATCACCAGCAAGATTATGGCGAACGGCAGATACGGCAGGCCGTAGAGGATGTCGACGAACCGCATCATCGCGTCGTCGGTCTTTCCTCCTACGAACCCGGAGATGGAACCGTACAGGACCCCGACCACCAAGACTATCCCGGTGGCCGCGAACGCGATCAAGAGGGAGACGCGTCCGCCCATCGCCATTCTGACGAAGAGGTCGCGCCCGTTCTGGTCGGTGCCGAACCAATGGGCAAGATCGGGCAATTGATAGGGGATGAGGCTCGGATTCGAGTACAGCCCTTCGTCGAAGGACCACGGCCTGAGCCAGGGCCCCACCGTCGAATAGATGATCAAGAGCAGCAGCAGGAACAGCGCCGCCATGGCAGCCCGATTGTGCGAGTAGCGTCGTACTACGTCGCCCAGCAGCGTCGACTGCTCGAGGATGATCGGATCTCCAGAGTCGAAGGCCTCGCCGCCCAGCGCAGAGGCCTTCCTCACGCCCGTGCCGGTTGTTTCGTCGCTCATCGGCCGCCCTTACTCGTAGCGTATGCGCGGGTCGAGCACCCCGTACAGGATGTCTACCACTAGGTTTGCGAAGATGATGATCGAGGAGAGCAGCACCGCCAGACCCATGACGACGGAGTAGTCCCGGTTGCTGACGCTGCTCACGAAGTATTTGCCCAGCCCAGGGATAGCAAAGACGTACTCAGTGATGAACGAGCCTGTGATCACAAAACCGAGCAAAGGCCCCGCCTGAGTGACAACGGGGATAAGGGAGTTGCGCAAGACATGCTTAAGCACCACCGTGCGAAATGGGAGGCCTTTGGCCATAGCCGTCCGGACGTAGTCCTGCTGAAGAGTCTCAAGCATGCTTCCTCGCGTCAACCTCGCGAAGTAGGCCGATAGGGCCGTCCCTAACGTGATCGTGGGTAACACCCAACTTGCAGGGCCTGTCCACCTGGATGTCGGAAGCCAGCCGAGTTTCAATGCAAAGACGTAGATGAGGACGGGTCCTACGATGAAATGTGGAAGCGCCCACCCGACGGTGGAATAGAACATCGCCCCATAATCCCAGATGGTGTTGTGTTTGAGAGCCGCCACGACCCCGGCGGGGATGCCGATGAGCATCGCTAGACCAAATGCCAGCACTCCCAAGTGTATGGACACAGGGAAGGCATCCCATATCACGTCGACCACGGTCCGGCTCTTCTGCGTCATGGAGACACCGAGATCGCCCTGGACCGCGTGCCACAGATAGCGGAAGAACTGCTCGTACCACGGCCTGTCCAAGCCGTACTTGGCGTTCATATTCCGCAGGATCTCCTCGGGGACCCCTCGCTCACTGGTAAAGGGGCCGCCGGGTATCGCCTTCATCAAGAGGAACGTCAAGAAGATGACCAGAATGAGCACCGGTATGGTCCACAGGATCCGGCGGGCTATTAGTTTGGTCACGAAACAACCATCCCGTATTCATTCTTCCCGGACACAATGGAGGCCCCAGTGAAGGCTGTTCGAGGAGAGCAACCAGGGTAGAAGCACGCCTGACGAGACAAAGTTACCACACCACCTTGTCGATTACGTCGTGAGGGAACAGAAAGAAGGAGGTGGCGCCGGTGCAACCGGCGCCACCTCCAGAATCCATCGTGGACCAAGAACCCTAGACCTCTAGTGCTTCTTGATCGTGATGACCCAAGCGTTGACTTGGTTACCCAGAGGCTGAGCGAAGTAGCCTTCTACCCAGTCCTGGACCAGATCGGGGTTCGTGTACCAGTAGATCGGCATGATCGGCATCTCGTCGCCGGCGATCTTCTCAGCTTGGGCGTAAAGCGCCCAGCGGGCGGCATCGTCCGGAGCCGTCAGAGAATCGTCCAGAGCCTTGTCGTATGCCGCGCTACCCCAACGGGTGTAGTTGTTCCCGCTGTTGGTACGGAACAGGTCGAGGAAGTTGTACGCATCCGCGAAGTCGGCGATCCAGCCCATGCGGTAGACCATGGTCTCGTCGTTGTTCTGCACGAAGTCGAGGTACTGCTTCCACTCCATGTTCTTGATGGTCGCATTGACGCCGATGGCCTTCCATTCTTCCTGGATGGCCGTGGCGATGGCTGCGTGGCCTTCGCTCGTGTTGTGGTAGATCACGACCTCGGGCAGCCCTGCTCCGTCCGGATAACCGGCTTCAGCCAGGAGTGCCTTGGCTTCATCGACCTGCGCAGTGGCCTTGAGGAAGTCCTTCTGCACGTAGGTATCGAAGCCGGGCAGGCCGGGGGGCGAGATGCTCGTCGCAGCCTGCTGGTCGGCCTGGGCGATGTTGTCGATGATCGCCTGGCGATCGATGGCCAATGCCAGAGCCCTACGGACCTTGACGTCGTCCAGCGGCGCATGCTTCGTGTTGAAGCCGTAGTAGTACAGGCCGAGAGTGGGGAACATCTTGTACTGCGGCAGCGCCTTCAGACGAGGCATGTCGGCAGTCGGCAGTGAGTCCTGAACGTCGATCTCGCCATTCTCGAAGGCTGCGACGGCAGTCGTGTCTTCGGTGATCATCGTCATCTTGATGGTCTGGAGAGTCACGGTACTGGCTTCACGCCATCCGTCCCACTTCTGAAGCGTCATGTCGGAGTCGTGGTTCCACTCGGTCAGGTTGTACGGGCCGTTCGTGACGATGTTCGCCGGCTCGGTCCACTTGTCGCCGAACTGGTCGACAGTGGCCTTCGGGATGGGGAAGAACGCCTGGTGGTTCATCATGGGGACGAACCACGGTGCCGGACTCGTCAGAGTCACGACCAGGGTGTTCGGATCGGTGGCGTCGAGGCCCAGAGCGTCCGCGGAGCCGGTGCCGCCGTTGAACTCAGCCGCGCCCGTGATCTGATAGAGCATGTAGGCGTAGTCCGCAGCCGTAGCCGGATCGAGGATGCGCGTCCACGCATTCTTGAAGTCCATCGAAGTGACCGTGTCACCATTGGTCCACTTGTCGGTGCCACGCAGGTGGAACGTGTACGTCAGTCCGTCTGCGGAAGATTCCCACGACTCAGCTGCGCCGGGGAAAGGATTCCCGTCGTTGTCGAGGTGCACCAGACCCTCGAAGATGTTGTTGATGACCTTGGCCGACGTGGTGTCGGTGGCCAGGTCGGGATCCAAGCTCGGGGGCTCGCTAGTGAGGTTGATGACAAGCGTCTGGTCATCAGCGAGGTCGCTGGCGGCAGTAGTAGCCGTCGTCTCGCTCGTGGCCGGACCGCTCGTCGTCGTCGTCTCGTCGGAACCACCGCAACCAACAGCGACGGCCACGAGCAAAACGAGCGCCACGACCACGATCACACCCAACCACACACGTTTCCAACTGTTCAAGTTCTGCTCCTCCTTGTTCTCATTTGTACCGGTTCTTGGCACTCAGGGGCCGAGGCACTCCTCGGTCGCCCATGGGCGCTACGGGAAACACCCCGCCGCCGCCTCTTACACCAGGAACCCTAGGACTACGGTGAGCACGAAGAAGATGATCGCGCAACCTACGGTCAGGCGATCGAGGTTCTTCTGCACCACACCGGTGCCACCTATGGATTGAAAGCCTCCGCCGAACGCACCGGACAAGCCGGCATCCTTGCCCGAGTGGAGGAAGATGAGGATAAGCAATCCGATTCCCAAAACGGAATCCAGGAAAGTAAGTACGTAGACCACGCTCAGCTACTCCTTGGTGTGCGAAATCATGTCTGAAGTGAACCGAGGCAGACTATCACAACCGGCCCTCATGCGAATACTTCGCCGGGCTAATCATGACGTGCACGACCCTCAACAAAGATTAGGACGAACGCGACCGGCAGAAAGTTAGTCGAGCAAGGGTTCTTGCCGAGAGGGCCTGCAGGCTCGGCGGGCTCGACGGGGCCGATGCGGTAGCCTGTGACGCCGACCTCGCCCGCTCAGTCGGGTCTACAATTGCTCCGGACTGTAGTGCAGCCGCGCGAACTCTGACATAGGCGTAGCCCAGTACATGGGTTTCTCATCGAACGTGTTCTCATGGCTGCGTGGAGGGAGCCATGCGGTAAGTATCGATTGGTCTTCAACCGTGGCACCCGGGTCGAGCGTACGCGGGGCCACTACCCGGGGCAGCGCAGGGGACCCCTCCCCTGCGGCCACCTCCGAAGGTTCTCCTTGACTCAGCGTCCACACACCCACGCCGCCGATCAGCACTCCCAGGGAGAGGGCCGCCGCCACAGCCACGGATACGAGGCTGGAGCGCCAGGGTGCACGGCGCTCCGCGGGCCGGCGCCCGCCGGCCGCGCGCGCCTCGCATGCGAGAGCGGGCACCGACAGCGTGGAAGGCACGACGGCGCGGTCGAACGCGCTCGACCTCTCGCGCAGCATGCGCCCCGATCCGCGAAGGAAGCTCTCGAATTCGCGACAGCGGGGGCAGTGACGGAGGTGGCGATGGACGCGCGCCCGCTGCAGGTCGTCCCCCTCCCCGTCCACGAGCGAGGACAACAGGGGGCGTACGTCTAGGCAGGGAGGATCACCACCTGTTCCGCGAACCTCGCGCCCCCCATCTGTGAGTCTCCGTCGCACCTGCGCCTCACACCTTTCGCGTGACCGCCCCCGAACCGTCCGCCGCCTTGTAGGCCGAATGTACCTGTTCCCGTGCCTGATATATCCGCCATTTGACCGTGGCCAAGGTCGCGCCGACGATCTCAGCTATCTCCTTGTAGCTGAACCCGTACACATCACGCAACACGATGGCCGACTGGAGATCGACATCCAAACGCCCGATGCAGTCCCACAGCAGTTCGTGCTCCTCGAACCCATGCTCGTGGACCACCTCAGGGACGTCTTTCTCAGGTACCCGATACAGCGGATCCCACTCGATCTCCCTCTTGCGAAGATGATCGATGCCAAGGTTCTTCGCGATCTGAAAGAGCCACGTAGTGAACTTGGCCTTACCCTCGAAGCTTGGAAGTCCACGTGCCATGCGCAGGAAGACTTCTTGCGCCAGATCCTGAGCGTCCGATGTATCGCCCACGATACGTTCCAGGTATCCCTGGATGGGGCCGTAATACGAACGGACGAGAGAATCGAGCGCCGACTCCTCGCCTTCAGCCGCTCTGCGGACTACCTTGGGCGACGGTTGCTCCAATGTGCGTCTCTTCCCCTTCTGAACTGTCAGACGATCACAGTTCGCGGAAGTTAGGGGCCGAACAAACCTGCCGTGAGGGTCACGCCCGCCCCTCGCACAGGTCTCTCCCTGTCATCTCTTTAGGCGGATCCAAGCCGAGCAGGCGCAGCACCGTAGGTGCGACGTCGGCCAATCCGGCACCGGAGCGCAATAGGCACCCCTCCTCAAGGTACACCAAACGGACGGGGTTGGTGGTGTGAGCGGTGTTCATCGACCCGTCTGGATAGAGCATGAACTCGCAGTTGCCGTGGTCTGCGGTCACAAGGACGTGGGCGTCTTTCTCTGCTAGGACGTCGAGCACGCTCGCCAGGCACTCATCCACGGCCTCAAGAGCCTCGACCGTGGCCTCCAGATTACCGGTGTGCGCCACCATGTCGGGGTTGGCGAAGTTGAGGACGGTGAAATCCAGCTTCTCCTGCCTGAAGGTCTGTCCGAAGACCTCGGCCACGCGGTACGCGCTCATGGCCGGTCGCTGGTCGTAGGTCTCCACGTCCTGCGGCGACGGGATGAGCCGGCGCAGTTCACCCGGGAACGGCTCGTCCCGGCCTCCGTTGAAGAAGAAGGTGACGTGGGCGTACTTCTCCGTCTCGGCGATATGCAACTGACGGAGGCCCGCTTCGCTCAATACTTGGGCCAGCGTGTTCACAGGCGACACGTCAGGGAAGGCCACGGGGATGTCGAACGACGAGTCGTATTCGGTCATCCCGATGAACTGGACCTCAGGCGGCGGGCCGCCCCGGTCGAAGCCCTGGAAGTCTGGTTCGATGAAGGCACGGGTGAGTTCCCGCGTGCGGTCCGGACGGAAGTTGAAGAAGACCACCACGTCTCCGTCATGGACGCGGGAATCGGCATCATCGCCGATGAGGACCGGATCGACGAACTCATCGGTGACTCCCGCTGCGTACGAGGCGGTGATCGCTGCGTGACTGTCGGGTGCGCGAGACGCGGTTCCGTGCACCAGAGCGTCGTAAGCCATCTTGACGCGCTCCCACCTGTTGTCGCGATCCATCGCGTAGTAGCGCCCAACGATCGTGGCTACGGCTCCCAGACCTGCGGTCCGCAGGAACCCCTCCAGATCTACGAGGAACCCCTCTCCCGCATGAGGTGCGGTGTCCCGACCGTCCATGAACGCATGTACGAACACCTTGGCTGCGCCCGCGCGTTGCGCCATCTCTACCAGCGCGCGGATGTGTTCGATCGCGGAGTGGACTCCGCCGTCTGAAAGCAACCCCATCAGATGGATGGCCGCCCCGCGCTCGGCGGCGTCCGCCATCGCCGGTGCCAGGACGGGGTTGGCGAAGAAGGAACCATCTTCAATGGCAGTGTTGATGCGTGACAGGTCTTGGCACACCACGCGTCCCGAACCGAGCGCCAGATGGCCCACCTCAGAATTGCCCATCACGCCGTCGGGAAGACCGACCGCGTGACCGCTGGCTTCGAGTAACACCCAAGGGTAACGCTCGAGCAACCCGTCGATCGTCGAAGTGCGCGCCAGGGCAGCGGCGTTGCCGGGACCGGGCTCAGCGTATCCCCAGCCGTCGAGGATGATGAGAGCAACGGGCCGCAGGGCCTTCACCTCGCGGCTTCGACGAGAGTAGCGAAGGACTCCGCGTCAAGACTGGCCCCGCCTACGAGGCCTCCGTCGATATCCGGCTTGGCCATGAGGTCGGCCACGTTGTTGGGCTTGACACTGCCCCCATACAAAATGCGGGTGGCCTGGGCCGCCTCCGCGCCGAGGAGTTCCGTGAGGCGTTTCCGGATGAGGGCGCATGCCTCCTGGGCGATGTCCGGAGTGGCCGTTCGCCCGGTGCCGATGGCCCACACGGGCTCGTAGGCGATGGTGATCGACGAGGCGGCGCCCGGGTCGAGGTCGGCCAAGCCTTTTGTCACCTGGCTCACCAGGCGTTCCTCTGTGAGACCTTCGTCGCGTTCCTGCTCCGTCTCTCCGACGCACAGGATGACCTTGAGCCCGTGATCGACGGCGGCGCGAACCTTGCGGGCCACGCCCTGATCGGTCTCGCTGAAGAGCTGCCGACGCTCGGAATGCCCTACGATCACCCACCTCACACCGAGGTCGGTCAACATACCCGGCGCGACTTCGCCCGTGTAGGCGCCCTCGTTCTCCCAGAAGACGTTCTGCGCCGACACGGAGATGGCCGTGCCCGCCGCCGCCGCGGTGGCGGCGGCCAAACCGGTGAACGGCGGCGCCACGATCACCTCGACACCCTGGAGCGCGCCCAGGCGAACCGCGAGCGCCTCAACAAAGACCGATCCTTCGGCGGGAGTCTTGTACATCTTCCAGTTCCCGGCCATGATCGGGATTCGTCGGCTCATTCGCGTGCCTCCTGAGAGTAGTGCCTGCCTGTTCGGCGGCTATCTAGCGGTCCATCAATGCCGACACGCCCGGCAGTTCTCGCCCCTCGACGAACTCCAGCGACGCGCCCCCTCCTGTGGAGACGTGATCCATGCGGTCTTCGAGTCCGAGGGCCCGGAGGGCCGCCACGGAATCGCCGCCGCCCACCACGGTGACACCGTCGCAGGCCGCCATGGCGCGCGCGATAGCCTCCGTCCCGTGGGCGAACGGTTGCATCTCGAACACGCCCATGGGTCCGTTCCAGAACACCTCACCCGCGGACGACACCCGCTCCGCGTACGACGCGGCGGTCTCGGGGCCGATGTCAAGCCCCATCCAACCCTCGGGGATGGCGTCCACCGCTACCACTCGGGTCGCGGCGTCTTCGGCGAAGGCGTCGGCCGCCACGATATCTGTGGGTAACACCAGGTCGCAGGCGACGCCGCCCGCTTTGTCGAGGAGCCGGCGGGCGAGCGCGATGCCGTCCTCACCTTCGACGCGCGAGGCGGCTACCCCGATACCCTGCGCCTTGAAGAAGGTGAAGCACATGGCGCCGCCCACCAGGACGGCGTCGGCGAGGTCAAGGAAGCGCTCGATCACGCCGATCTTGTCGCTCACCTTCGAGCCGCCAAGCACCACCACGAACGGTCGACTGGGCGAAGTGAGCAGGGAGCCGAGCATCTCCAGTTCTTTCTCCAACAGGAGACCGGCCACGCCCGGGATGAGGGCCGGTACTCCTACTGTCGTTGCATGAGCCCGATGACAGGCGCCGAAGGCGTCGTTCACGAAGACGTCGGCAAGCCTGGCGAGTTCCTCAGCGAGCTGTGGGTCGTTGGCCTTCTCGCGCGGGTCGAAGCGAGAGTTCTCGAGGAGGATCACGTCGCCCGGTTCCATGAGCTCCACCGCCTCCTCCACCGAGGGACCCGAGAGCGCGTCCATCTTGCGCACGGGGACCTTCAACAGACGAGCGAGGTGCGTCGCCACGGGGTCGAGCACGAAATCGGCTCGAGAGCCTTTCTCCGGCCGACCCAGGTGCGACACCAAGATCACCCGTGCCCCCCGCTCGCGTAGATACTCGATGGTGGGGAGCGTCGCCACGATGCGCGTATCGTCGACCACCTCCCCGTCTGCCAGCGGCACGTTGAAATCCACGCGCACCATGACCCGTTTTCCGGCCACATCGACGTCGCGAACAGTGCGCTTCAACATGAGCCAGCTCCTAGAGGAGGATGCCTACCAGGTCTACCATCCTGTTCGAGAAACCCCACTCGTTGTCATACCACGACACGACTTTCACCTGGCGGCCCATCACCATGGTGAGTTTCGCATCGAAGACGGACGAGAAGGGATTACCGACTATGTCGGAACTCACGATGGGATCCTCAGTGTATTGAAGAACGCCCGAAAGCGGACCTTCAGCGGCCGTCTTGACGGCCGCGTTGACTTCGTCCACCGTCACCTCTCGGCCCAGGGTCACGACGAGGTCGACCACCGAACCATCAGGCACCGGCACGCGGAGAGCGAAGCCGTCCAGCTTGCCCTTCAACTCGGGGAGCACCAGGGCGATGGCGCGTGCGGCCCCTGTAGAGGTGGGGATGATGGACATAGCGGCCGCCCGTGCCCGACGCAGATCCTTGTGCGGCAGGTCGAGGATCATCTGATCGTTGGTGTAGGCGTGCACCGTGGTCATGAACCCCTGCTCGATGCCGAAGTTGTCCAACAGCACCTTCGCGACCGGCGCCAGACAGTTGGTGGTGCACGAGGCGTTCGAGAGTATGTGATGCTTCGACGAGTCGTACTCGGAGTCGTTGACGCCCATGACCACCGTGAGGTCTGGATCCTTGGCGGGCGCACTGATGACCACCTTCTTGGCTCCGGCTTCCAGATGCTTGGAAGCTCCCGCCCGGTCGGTGAAGTGGCCGGTTGACTCCACGACGACGTCCACGCCCAGATCCCGCCAGGGAATCATCGCGGGGTCACGTTCGCAGAACACCTTGAAGGCCTCATCGTCGATGGTGATGCCGTCGCCCTCAGCCTCGACCTTGCCCGACCACACGCCGTGCACGCTGTCATACTTGAGCAAATGGGCCAGAGTCGCGGCATCCGTCAAGTCGTTCACGGCCACTACGTCGATATCGGCGCCACGCCGGCGAGCCGCGCGCAGGAAGTTCCGTCCGATGCGACCAAAACCGTTGATTCCTACCCGTACGCTCATGCTCAAGACTCCTTCTCCGACGGTGGCGAGGCGGCCTGATTCTACCATAGCGGACCCGACCGACCCGCTCTTGGCGGCCTTCGGCTCCCTTTCGAGCCGCCTGCTGCGCCGGCCGCGCAGGGGTTCGCGCAGGACCAGCCGCGGGGGTCCGCACGAGAGGCCGCGGGGGTCCGCACGAGAGCCCGAGCTCAGCCCTCCTCGGCGTCGGCGAGTTCGGTGGCGCCGTGTTCCTCGGCGACCCGAACCAGCCTGCGGAGCCGATGGTTGAGGGCGGAGCGGCTCACCCCCTCGGGGGCCTCTTCGACGAGTTCGCTAAGACTCAGATACGGATACTCGGAGCGTAAGGCGGCGACTTGTCGGAGTGCCGGAGGCAGACTTTCGAGTACCCCCTCCTTCTCAAGGAAGGCCACCGCTCGGAGTTGTCGGAGAGCGGCCGCACTCGTGCGCCGGGTGTTGGCTTCGTCGCAGTTCGCGAGTCTGTTGGCGCGCGCCCGCACATCCTTCATCACCGCTTGTTCCTCGACCTCCAAAGCTGCCTCCTGAGCCCCCATGAAGGCGAACAAGGCGGCCACTTCTTCGCCGCTCTTCAGGTAGACCACGTGGGAACCGCGACGCTCATAGACCCCGGGAGCGAACCCGGCCCTCACGAGAAGTCGTACGAGGTCGTGGGCGAAATCCTCATGTGGGCTCACGATCTCGAGATGGGTGCTTCTGGCCGGAAGACTCACCGACCCGGAGCCGACCATGCAGCCGCGCACGAAGGCGCTCTGGCAACAGCGCCTGCGCAGGATCCGCGAGGGCAGGCCCTGCTCCAGACGGAAGCTGTCGGTGAGGATGCCCAGTTCGTTCAGGGCCTGTAGCATCGGGGGACTGCCGGGCAGATGCACCTCGTACAGCAACCGCCGGCGGAATCGGGGTTCCCTGCGGGTCATCAACCGGCCTTCTGCACCGTAGTCCTTGAAGTAGGAGTACACCATGTGCGCGGCGAGGCGGGAGATCGTGGACAGATGAAGAGCGTACCGCCCCTGCTCCTCGGACGCGCCACCGATTATGTGGAACGTGCCCGAGGTGCGCACCAGCGCCGCTACTTCGGCCCGGCGACAGCAGGGCCGGACGTCGCCGTGCCGGAGCAGTTCCTCCCGCACTCGTCTCGAGAACGTGCCTGCGCTCATCGGGCGCTCACCGGACACTCACTATGCGCGCTCATCGGCCCTCACCGTGCACTCACGCGGCAGAGCCCGAGGATCTCACCTGCCAGAGCTGCTGGATCGTGGCGCACGTGGCCCGACACCCGGAGGAGGTCTCGCCGCACGAGGGCGACTCCTTGAATCATCTCGGGCCCTGCACGGTCGTCACCGACCGCGGAGGATGGAGGCCACACCACCGGTTCGGCGCCGGTATCGCCGTACCGCTCGAGAGCCCAGTCGGGTACGGGAGCGGAATTGACGAGCACCGCATCGACTACACCCTCGCCGAGATGGTCGACGAGCGCCCTCAAGTGATCGGGTCCGCTGAAGGCGACGGTCTCACCGGGCTGCGTCATGAGGTTGGCCACGTACACCACCAGCGCCTCCGTCGCCGCCAGTGCTTCGCGCATGCCGCCCACCAGGATGTTCGGCATGACGCTGGTGAAGAGGCTGCCCGGCCCCAGGACAACGAGGTCGGCCTCCGCGATGCGCGCCAAGGCCAGGGGCAGGGCGTGAGAGTCGCCCGGTTCCAGCCACACGCGCCTCACCGACACCGGGGAACTCCCGATGCTCGATTCGCCCGCCAGGTGGCGGCCGTCGCTCAGGACTGCATGGAGTCGCACGTCGGCGGTCGTGCTGGGCAGGACCGTGCCCGTGATAGCCAAGACCTTGCTCGACTCCTTCACGGCTTTGTCGAAATCTCCGAGCACCTCGGTGAGAGCCGCCAGGAACAGATTGCCAAGGGTGTGTCCCGCCAGCTCTCCCGCTGCGAAGCGATGGGAGAACACGGCGCTCAGAAGTGACTCGTCATCGGCGAGAGCCAAGAGGCACTCTTTGATGTCGCCGGGAGGCGGCACTCCCAGATCGGCGCGCAGCCGACCCGACGATCCACCGTCATCCGCGACCGTGACGATGGCCGTGATGTGCGGCGTGAGCTGCTTCAGGCCCCGCAGCAACGTCGAGAGGCCGGTGCCCCCGCCCAGGGCGACCACACGCGGAGCACTCCGATCCACGCTAGGGACGTTCACGGGGCTCACGGGACTCACGAGGCCGACGAGCCTCTGCCTTCCTCCATCTGCCTCACCCCGAACGCCCGACGTCCCGGTGACGCACGCCGGTCTGCACCTGCGGGTCTTTGGCCAGAGAGGCGGCCAGGGCCTCGGCCAGAGCCACCGAGCGATGCCGACCTCCGGTGCAGCCGATAGCCACCACCAACTGCGTCTTCTGCTCAGCCAGGTAGAGAGGGACCAAGTAACGGAGCAAGGACAGAGCCCGCTCGATGAAACCGTGCGACTCCGGTCTCGCGACCACGAAGTCGCGGACCTCGTCGTCGAGCCCGGTGAGAGGCCTCAGTTCGGCCACCCAGTGCGGATTCGGCAGGAAACGAACGTCGAACACCATGTCCGCCTCGGTGGGCAATCCGAACTTGAAGCCGAAAGAGAGGAAGGTCACCAGGATCTCATTGCTCAACTCGTCTGCAAAGAGGGTCTCCTGCAGACGGCGGCGCAACTCATGCACGTTCAGTTCCGTGGTGTCCACGACGACGTCTGCCCTGTCGCGCAGCGGCATGAGGAGTCGCCGCTCTTCCTGGATGCCGGCGAGCAGAGGACCTTCGTGGGCGACGGGATGGGGTCTGCGCGTGGATTGATAACGGGCGACCAGTGCCTCATCGGACGCTTCCAGGAAGAGGATGCGACAGTGGGCGCCACGCTCGGCCAGATCGTCCAGGATCTCCACCAGTTCGTCGAAATACTCAGCGCCGCGCACGTCGAAGACCACGGCCAGCCGGTCGACCCGACTGCCTTCGAGCGAGAACAGTTCGAACACCCCCGCCAGCATCTGAGGGGGTAGGTTGTCGATGCAGAAGAAGCCCATGTCCTCGAAAGTGGCTACGGCCTGGGACTTCCCCGCCCCCGAGAGCCCGGTGATGATGGTGAGGTGAAGATCGTTGAGCGTCACCCGCGCGCACCCTCCAGTTGCAGAAGGAAGCGCTTCCAGGGGTCGCCGAAACCATAGTGTCCCAGAGAGCCGTCGTTACGCACCACCCGGTGACAGGGGATGACGATCGCGATCGGGTTCTCAGCCATGGCCGACCCTACGGCGCGGGCAGCTCCGGGCCGGCCGGCCGCGTGGGCCAGCTCCCCGTAGGTGATGGTGGAGCCGGCTGGGACGTCCAGAAGAGCCCGATAGACCGCGTTGCGGAAGGGCGTGAACCCGAAGGAATCGAGTCCGATCTCCTCGCCGCTCCACCCGCGGCGTAGACCGCTGAAGTAGTCAGTTAGTTCCTGGGCCCAGCGCAGCGCCTCGTCCGACGGCTCGTCACTGCCGGTGATCGAGATACCGGTCGTGTCGCCGGGGCGATCGTCGCCGGGGCGGGCCTCGCCGGAGCGAGCCTCGCCGGCTGGTACAGTCGGCTCGGAGAACGACGGGCTGACCTCGACCCGCGGCAGTAGCACCTCGACCAGGCGTCCGGCTTCGGCCGCGACTCTCCCCCGGCCCCAGGGCGTCTCGAATGTCGCTTCGCTTCTCATCTCAACCACCTCCGCACTCTTCAGTCTACCCGTTCTTGTGCACGTAGGCGTAGATCGAACGGGCCACCTTGCCGGGAAGGCCGGGCACTGCCTCCAACTCCTCGCTGCTCGCCTGCAGGAAGCGCTCGGGAGAGCCGAAATGGCTGAGGATGGAGCGCTTCCTTTTCTCTCCCACCCCGGGGAGGCCGTCGAGGAACGAGTCGGTGGCGCGGGCTCCGCGCCGCGCCCGGTGGAACCCCACGGCAAAGCGGTGAGCCTCGTCGCGCACGCGCCGCAACAGCAGGAGGCCGAGATCGTCGGGGGCCAGGTCCAAGGGAGCGCTGCGACCGGGCACGTACACCTCCTCCTCTCTCTTGGCCAGGGAGATCACGGGAACGACGTCGTCGAGACCCGCCTCCTCCAGCGCCTCCAGCGCGGCCGCCAACTGACCCTTGCCGCCGTCGATGAGTATCAGATCGGGAACGGCCTCGAAGGAGGGATCGTACGCTTCGGCCGCGTCGGGGTCGGTCTTCCTCGCAAATCGGCGCCCGACTGCCTCGTGGATGGCCCCGAAATCGTCCTGGCCGCTCTGCCCTCGTATGGAGAACTTGCGATAGTCGGACTTCTTGGGCGCGCCCCCCTCGAAGACCACCATCGAAGCGACGATGTGCTCCGATCCCAGGTTCGAGATGTCGTAACCCTCGATGCGGATGGGGGGACTCTCGAGGTCCAGACTGTGCTGCAGAGCCGACAGCCCGCCCAGGCGCCGCTCGCGGCTGCGCGCGCTGCGCAGCCGCTCGTGCTCCAAAGCCAGGGACGCGTTGCGGTCGGCCAGTTCTTGGAGGCGGCGCTTGTCTCCGCGCTCCGCCTGCCGCACGTGCACGCGCGTGCCCCGCAGCTCCTCGAGGAACACCGAGAGACTATCGAGGTCGGCGGAGACGTGCGGCACCACGATCTCCGGTGGCACCAAGACGGCAGTGGAGTAGTACTCGCCCACGAAGCGCTCCAGTACCTCCCTGTCGGACGCCCCTTCGACCCCGACCAGGGTGAAGGCCCGCCGGTCGGAGAGCAGACCGTCCCGTGTGAGGAACACCTGCACGTTGGCCGCGCTCTCGTCCCGCGCCAGCCCTATGATATCTACCGCCCCCTGTACCGCTCCCTTCACCTGCTGCCGCTCCAGGATGTGGCGGAGCGCCTCCAGGCGGTCGCGCAGCAGCGCCGCCTTCTCGAAATCGCGGTCTCTCGCCGCGACCTTCATCTCGGCCTCCATCGCGGCCACGGTCTGATTGTGGCGCCCGGCTAGGAAATCCGCGACCCGGCTCACCACCTGCCGGTACTCGTCCGCCGACACACCGCCGACGCACGGCGCGTTGCAGCGCTTGATGTGGAACTGCAGGCAGGGAGAACCGGTGTGCCGCCCCGGTTGGGGGCCCCGGCACTTACGGAAGGGGAAGATGCGCCCCAGGGCATCAAGAGTCTCGCGTACTTTGGCTGCGCTGCCGTACGGCCCGAAATACAGATTGCCGCGCCGGTGGGGTTGGCGCGTGAACATCACGCGCGGGAACTCCTCGGCCATCGTGATCACGACGTAGGGATACGATTTGTCGTCCCGCAGGCGGATGTTGAAAGCGGGCCGGTGGCGCTTGATGAGGTTGTGCTCCAGAAGGAGTGCCTCGGCGTCCGAAGAGGTGACGATCCACTCCACCGACTCCGCCCGGCGCCCCATCTCCCCCACCTTCACCGGGACTCGGACATCCTCCCTCACCGCGGGCGCGTAGCCGGCCAAGCGTCTGCGCAGTGACAGGGCCTTGCCCACGTAGAGGACCGTGCCTTCACCGTCGCGGAAAAGGTACACGCCCGGCAGATCGGGAGCTTCCTTGATCTGGCGTTCGAGCTCGGATACGTCCATGGTCAACCACCCGATCCGACGATCCGGACCGCCCTCATCGAAGCGGCGCTACGCCTCGTTCTCTTCCTCGACGGCGGGAGGCACGCCCACAGCGTGGTAGCCACCGTCGACGTGGATCACCTCACCGGTGGTGGCCCGCCCCAGGTCGCCCAAGAGCATGAGTGCCGCGTCACCCACCTCCTCGGGAGTGGTGGCTTTGCGTAACGGAGCGTTACGCTCATACCAATCGAGGATCTTGCGGAAATCTCCGATGCCGGCAGCGGCCAGCGTACGCACGGGCCCGGCCGAGATGGCGTTCACCCGGATCCCGCGCGGGCCCAAGTCGGCGGCCAGGTAGCGCACCGCGCACTCGAGCGCGGCCTTGGCCACCCCCATCACGTTGTAGTGGGGTATGGTGCGCTCCCCGCCCAGATAGGTCATGGTGAGGATACTGCCGCCCGGCTTCATGTAGGGCAGTGCCGCCCGGACGGAAGCCACCAGCGAATACACCGACACATCAAGAGCCAGGCGAAAGCCGTCGCGGGGGGTGTCCAAGAACTCGCCTTTGAGGTCCTCGCGGTTGGCGAAGGCCACGGAGTGCACGAAGAAGTCGAGGGACCCCCACCGGGTGCCGATGGCCTCGAACACCGACTCGATGTCCTGATCCACCTGGACGTCGCAGGGGACCACGAAGTCCGAGCCCAATTGCGCCGCCAACGGGCGAACGCGTTTCTCCAGTATCTCTCCGGCGAACGTGAACGCGAGCTCGGCCCCTTCCCGCTTCGCCGCTTGGGCGATACCCCAGGCGATGCTCCGCTCGTTGGCCACTCCCATGATGAGGCCCCGCCTACCCTCGAGCAGCCCAGCCATCGATGACTCCTTCATTCGACCCGACGCCCGCACAGCGGGCGACCGATAAGCACTGATGACGACAAAATGCGCACGAAGAGAGCGCAAGAAGTCAGGAGGATACCACGGCCGGAAAACTGAGGCTGCTTGAAGGCTTGTGACCCCGTGCGCTGCGGCCGGGACCGCGCGCGTGAGGTGGCCGTGACAGGGAGGCCTGCAACCCCGGAGGCCACGCGATACAATCTCGGCACACGAACGACCGCGGCGTATGTCACACATGACGCTCCGCTCAGTGAAAGGAACCCGCATGAAAGAGATCCTGCGCCTCCTCGCCCTCTTCGCCGACGCGCACGGAGTGTCCGGCCATGAAGGGGCGGTCGCTTCCCTTCTCGCCGCCGAACTCGAGCCCTTGGTAGACCAGGTGACCACCGACGGCATGGGCAACGTGGTCGGCACCAGGGCCGGTGCCGGACCCTCCGTCATGATCGCCGCCCACATCGACGAGATCGGGTTCATGGTCAAGTACATCGATGACAAGGGCTTCTTGCGTTTCGTGCCCTTGGGAGGGTGGTTCGACCAGATGGCGCTTGGACAGCGGGTGTTCGTCCACGGCGCTCAAGGCCCGGTCACAGGTGTGATCGGAGCAAAGCCTCCCCACATCATGGACGAGGAAGATCGCAAGAAGGTCGTCAAGATGAAGGACATGTTCATCGACATCGGAGCTAGCGATGCCGAGAACGCAGCCGCGCTGGGGATAGAGATCGGGTCGCCGGTCACGCTCGACCGGACCATGACTCCGCTCGCCAACGATCTTGTGACCGGGAAGAGTTTCGATGACCGGGCAGGGGTGGTCATGATGATCCTGGCCATGCAGCGCCTGAAGGGCAAGAAGATCAAGGCCACCGTGCACGCGGTGGGCACGGTCCAGGAAGAAGTGGGCCTCAAGGGCGCCCGCACCAGCGCCTTCAGCCTCGACCCCGACGCCGCCATCATCTCCGAGGTAGGTATCCCCGGCGATCACCCGGGCGTGACCAAGGAACAGCGGCACGTTGAGACCGGTAAGGGACCGATACTCACGGTCGTGGACGCCGACGGCCGCGGAGTCATCGTGCCCAAGAAGATCCTCACCTGGCTGCGGAGTTCCGCCGACGCCGCCAAGGTGCCGTATCAGCTCGACGTGGGCAGCGGCGGCACCACTGACGCCACCGCCATCCACTTGAGCAAGAAGGGCGTGCCCTCAGGAGTGGTGAGCGTGGCCACGCGTTACATCCACTCACCCATCGAGGTCCTGTCGCTCAAAGATATCGACCAGGGCGCCGACCTCCTGGTCCAAGCGGTGCTGTCTGCGCATAAGCACCTGTAACGGACGCCCGCAGCGTGCCCAAAGGGGTGCCCATAGGAGTGCCCCGACCCCGTCGCCGCCTACCCCCCGCAGCTCAGCCCGAGCTCGGCGGACAGGGAGGCGGCCCGGGAAGGTAGTCGGCGCGCACAGGAGCGAACACCTCGACAGCCACGGCGCCCCCCTGGGTGTGCCCACCGTGGACCACTCCTCCGGGGATGGACCAGGTGTCGCCGGCCGACACGGGCCATTCGAGCCCGCCGGCGACAAGGAGTAGGTCACCCGAGACCAGGTAACCGGTCTGCTCGTGGACATGACTATGCGGAGGGATGTCGGCGCCCGCGTCCAGGTCGAACCTCACCATGGTCGTGCGCTCCCCACAGGCCAGAGTGGCGCGCGTCGCTCCGGGAGCTATCTCGATCGCCTCAGCCGAGGTCCCAGCGGCGATGACGGGCTCTGAGGGCACGCGACCTGCCCGGGCACGGGCCGCTATGAATCCGGCCAGGGCTTCGTCACGTTCGCGCTCGAGTACTCCCGGCTCGGTTCCCGCCAACACTTCACGCAGGCCCTCTTCGAGCACCTGCATCGTATCCGCCGGGAAGGCGGTCCATGAGGCGATGTCCTTCAGCATCTCCTCTTTGACCTGACCGAGGTGTTCCATGTGACCGCGGATACCACCCTCCCCGCCACCCAGATGGTAGACGAGGTGCGGCCCCATGGCCGCCCAACGCAGCCCGGGTCCGCTGGAGATGGCACGGTCCACGTCGGCCACCGACGCCACCCCGGAACGGACGAGTTCGATCGCCTCCCGCCAGAGCGCGGCAGACATGCGATTGGCCAGGTAGCCCCGCACCTCGCGATTCAGTACCACCGGGTCCTTCCCCACAGAGAGGTAGAATCGCCGAGCCTGTTCCATGACGGCCGGGTCGGTCTCGGCCCCGGGTGCGAGTTCCACCAACGGCACCAGATGCGGCGGGTTGTACGGGTGGGCCGCGATACAGCGACCGGCGCCGGCCAACCCTGCCTGGATCTCGGTCACCGAGAGGCCGCTGGAGCTGGTGGCAAGGATCGCGTCCGGCGGCGCCGCGTCGTCGGCCTCTGCGAAGAGCGTCCGTTTCAGCTCCAGGTCTTCGGGCACGCACTCTTGGACCAGGACCACCTCGCTGAGCGCCTCCTCCAGAGTGTCCGTTACCCGCAGCAGGGACGACCCGCGCCCGAACTCCTCGGGGTCGGCGAGGCCCCAGTCCACGAGGAAACTGCCCATGTTCAGAGCCTCGACGCGGGCCGAACGGGCGCGTAAGGGGTCGATATCGAACAGCCGCACCTCCAGCCCGTGGGAGGCGAAAAGAGCCGCCCAGCCGGCGCCGGTGAGGCCCCCCCCGATCACGGCGACGGGTCCGTGCGGCACGTCTGGCTCTCTCACCTGCTACTCCTTGGCGTAGCCGACCGAACGCAGACTCTCGGCGATCTCTCCCAGGATCGCCGGGTCGTCGATCGTGGAGGGCGTGGTGAACGGCTGGCTGTCGGCGATCTTGCGCATAGTGCCACGGAGGATCTTGCCCGATCGCGTCTTGGGCAGCCGGTGCACGACGGTCGCGACCCGGAACGACGCGACTGCTCCCACCTGGTCACGTACCATCTGGACCACGTCGGCGGCGATGTCGGCATCCGAGCGATCGACCCCAGCTTTGAGCACGCAGAGGCCTATGGGCACTTGTCCCTTCATCTCGTCGGCAACCCCCAGCACAGCGCACTCGGCCACATCTGGATGCTGCGCGATGACTTCTTCCATCCGACCGGTGGAGAGCCGGTGTCCGGCAACGTTGATGACGTCGTCGACGCGGCCCATGATGTACAGATAGCCGTCTTCGTCGACGTAGCCGCCATCGCCGGTGAAGTAGTAGCCGGGAAAGGCGCTCACGTACGACTCGATGTAGCGCTCGTCGTCCTGCCAGAGCGTGGGCAGGCAACCCGGAGGGAGCGGTAACTTGATGGTGACGATGCCTTCCGAGCCGGTGGCCACTTCGTGCGCATCGGGGTCGAGGATGCGCACGTCGTAGCCGGGAACGGCTTTGGTGGGCGAGCCGGCTTTGATGGGGAAGGCTTCTATGCCCAGGCAGTTCGCAGCGATGGGCCAGCCCGACTCCGTCTGCCACCAGTGGTCGATGACCGGCACTCCGAGCATCTTGGAGGCCCAGAAGTAGGTGTCGGGGTCCAGGCGCTCGCCGGCCAGGAAGAGGTACTTGAAGTGCGAGATGTCGTACTTCTTGAGGAACTCCCCGTTCGGGTCTTCCTTCTTTATCGCCCGGAACGCGGTGGGAGCCGTGAACAGCACCTTGACGCCGTGATCGCGGATCACCCGCCAGAGCGCCCCCGCATCGGGGGTGCCCACCGGCTTGCCCTCGTAGAGGATGGTGGTGCAGCCGGTGAAGAGCGGCGCGTACACGATGTAGCTGTGGCCCACGACCCAACCCACGTCCGAGGCCGCCCAGTAGACGTCGCCGGGCTGCACGTCGTAGATGTTCTCCATGGACCACCGCAACGCCACCGCGTGCCCACCGTTGTCGCGCACCACGCCCTTCGGCTTGCCGGTTGTGCCCGAGGTGTAGAGGATGTAGAGAGGGTCCGTGGCCTCCACCGACACGCAGGGCACCGCCGAGGCTTCAGCCATCACGTCGGCCCAGTCGTGGTCACGTCCTTCGATCATGGAGGCCGTGGCCATAGGCCGCTGCAGGATGACGCAGCTCTCCGGTTTGCTCTCGGCCAGTTCGATCGCCGAGTCGAGCAGCGGCTTGTACTCGATCACGCGCGTCACCTCGATGCCGCACGAGGCCGATACGACCACTCTTGGTTTGGCGTCGTCGATGCGAACCGCCAGTTCCGCCGGGGCGAAACCGCCGAACACCACCGAGTGGACGGCGCCGATGCGGGCGCAGGCCAACATGGCGATCACGGCTTCCGGCACCATGGGCATGTAGATGACCACGGTGTCGCCCTTGACCACTCCCAGAGTCTGCAGAGCCCCGGCGAACCGGGCCACCTCCGACGTCAGCTCGCGGTAGGTGTAGGAGCGCACCGTGTTCGTCACCGGGCTGTCGTATATGAGGGCCTTCTGGTCGCCCCGCCCCGACTCCACGTGGTAGTCGAGGGCGTTGTAGCAGGTGTTCAGGCGACCGCCCACGAACCACCGGTACAGCGGAGCCGCGCTGTCGTCTAGCACCGTGTCCCAGGGCTTGTCCCACTGAACGGCGGCCGCCGCCTCCGCCCAAAACGCCGCCGGCTCCTCGATGGACCGCCGGAACTCCTCGGCGTAGCTCTTCGGCATCACGCTCCCCCTTCTCCATGTGCGGAACAGGTGCGGGCAGGATAGTGTCTGCGGCCGCCGGGAGTCAACGCCCGGCCCCGCGGGCGGCACTCCGCGGACGATGACCGGTCAAAGCTGCGGCTCCCCCCCGGCCCGCTCCGCCTCCGCCTCCCTGACCGCACGCTTCCAGTTGCGGGCGGCCTGCACGAGTTCCCCCGCCAACGCCTGATCCACGCGACCGTGCACCCTCACCTCGGTGTCTTTGTACTCGAAATCCACGGCGCCCCGCTCGCGGAGGCGCGCCAGGAGTGACCCGGCGGTGTACGGCACGGCCAGATCCACCTCACTCCACATGTCGGCAAGCACGCCCGCCACCGCCGAGCGCAGCTGATCCAACCCCCGACCCTCCAGGGCGGAGACGCCCACAGCGTTCCTCTCCCCTTTGGGAGGCGAGAAGGTGCGCCCGGTCGCCTCTTCCACCAGGTCGACCTTGTTGAACGCGACCACCCGCGGCTTGTGGCCCGCTCCCAATTCATCGAGCACCACCTGTATCGTCCGCCGGTGTTCGGTCATGTGCGGATCGGCGGCATCGACGACTTCGATGAGCACGTCGGCACGCACCACCTCGTCCAGCGTGGCCCGGAAGGCGTCCACCAACTGATGCGGCAGCTTGTGGATGAAGCCCACCGTGTCGGTGACCATGACCGACTGTCCCTCTCCCAGCGAAACCCGACGGCTAGTGGGATCGAGCGTGGCGAAGAGCTTGTCCTCGACGCCCACCACCTCCTTGCCCACCAGGGAATTGAGAAGGGTCGACTTCCCGGCGTTGGTGTATCCCACTATGGCCACGGCCGGCAGCACGCGCCGGCCCCGAGAACTGGACGCTGTGTCACGACGCACCCGCACCTCCGCCAGGCGCTCCTTCAACTTCTTGATGCGTTGACGGATGACACGGCGGTCCGTCTCGAGCTGGGTCTCCCCTTTTCCTTTGGTCCCCGGTCCTTTGGTCCCGATGCCGCCGCCGATACGCGAGAGGTGGGTCCACAGTCGCGTGAGCCTCGGCAATTGGTACTGGAGTTGGGCCAACTCGACCTGCAGCCGGCCCTCATGGGTGCGCGCACGCTGCGCGAAGATATCGAGGATGATCCCGCTGCGATCGATCACCTTCACGTCGAGCAACTTCTCAAAAGAGCGCTGCTGTTTAGGAGAGAGTTCGTCGTCGGCGACGAGCATGTTGAAGTCTGTGGCGGCCTTGGCTGCCTTCAGCTCCTTGGCTTTGCCCGAGCCCAGGTACCACACCGGATGCATGGAGGCGCGGCGTTGAGAGGTCATGCCCACCACTTCAGCGCCGGCGGTCTCCACCAGGGCGGCCAGTTCGGCCAACGACTCCTCGGCCGTCCAGCCGACGTCCTCGTCGGTGTCGAGCGCGATAAGGAAGGCGCGCTCCCTCTCAGGGGCGGTATCCAGGCCGCCTGCATTCATCATCCGTTGATTCTCCTCCGTCAGACTGCGGGCTACGGCGCGAGGCCGCAAGCCACTCTACCACCGAACCCGGGTGCAGCCGGGACCCTCCGAGGTTAGTCCCATCCCCGCGACGGTAGAATCCGGGTGCATGGTGCGGACCGAAGGGCGTCGCACGCGGTGAGGCCGGGAGACCCGATATGGTGACTCTCTACTGGACCACGGTCGGATTCCTATCTGGCTCTCTCATGTTCTCCGTCTGGATCGCGCGCCTCTTCCTGGCCGCGGACATCAGACGGTTCGGCGATGGCAACCCCGGGTCCGGGAACGTGTGGCGCGCGGGCGGCGGCTGGAGGCTCGGTATCCCGGCCGCGCTGCTGGATTACGGCAAGGCGGCGATCCCTGTGGCTCTGGCCCAAACCCACGGTGGCGTCACCGGTTGGGCCCTCGTTCCCGTGGGCCTGGCACCCCTGCTCGGCCACGCCTTCTCTCCCCTCCTGGGCTTCCGAGGGGGAAAGGGCGTGGCCGCCACCTTCGGCATCTGGACCGGTCTCACCGGGCCGGGAGGATCACTGGCCTTCGGCCTCACCTCACTCGCGTTCTGGAGGCTGCAGCGGGCAGACGGCTGGACCATGATCTGGGGCATGGTGGGACTCCTCGCCTACCTCGTGGTCCGAACTCCCGAAGCTCCGCTGATGGCGGTTTGGACGGTGAACGCCGCCATCATCACCTGGCGGCACCGGCACGAACTGCGGGACCCCATGCGGCTCCGGTCTCGGAACGAGCCGCGGGCGGGTTGATCGGCGCACTCAATATCCGCTGACTCCGGCCCCGCCGGCTTGTCCCGGTGGCTCCGGCCCCCGCCGGCTCTGCCGCCGCGGGCGCCCACAGCCGCTCAGGCGACGGCGTCGGCGAAACCCGGGAGTGATCGGCGCAGGTAGAGCCCGGTGTAGCTGCGCGGGTTGGCCGCCACCATCTCCGGAGTGCCCTCGGCGATGAGGTCGCCTCCGGCGGAACCGCCCTCCGGTCCCAGGTCGATGATCCAATCCGCCGTCTTGATGACGTCCAGGTTGTGCTCGATCACCAGCACGGTGTTGCCCGAGTCCACCAGGCGCTGCAGGACCTCGAGCAGCTTGCTGACGTCGGCGAAGTGGAGACCGGTGGTCGGTTCGTCCAAGATGTAGAGGGTGTTGCCGGTGGCCACCTTCGAGAGTTCGGTGGCCAGCTTGACCCGCTGCGCCTCTCCCCCGGAGAGGGTGGTGGAGGGCTGCCCCAACTTGATGTAGTCCAGGCCCACGTCGTGCAGGGTCTGCAGTCGGCGCCGGATCTTGGGCTGGTTCTCGAAGAACACCACGGCCTCCTCGACGCTCATGTCGAGCACCTCAGCGATGTTCTTGCCCTTGAAGCGCACCTCGAGGGTCTCGCGATCGTAGCGCTTACCGCCGCACACGTCGCAGGGCACGTAGATATCCGGCAAGAAGTGCATCTCGATCTTCAGAGTGCCGTCGCCCTTACACGATTCACAGCGGCCGCCCTTGACGTTGAAGCTGAAGCGGCCCGGCCGGTAGCCGCGCACCTTCGACTCCTTCGTCTGCGAGAAGAGTTCTCGGATGTGGTCGAAAACGCCGGTGTACGTGGCCGGGTTCGACCGGGGTGTGCGACCGATGGGCGACTGGTCGATATCGATGACCTTATCCAGCTGTTCGATGCCCTCCACGGAATCGTGCGCTCCAGGACGGACGGTCATGCGGTTCACCAGGTTCGACAGGCTCTTGTAGATGATCTCGTTCACCAGGGTGGATTTCCCCGAACCGGACACCCCCGTGACGCACACGAATACGCCGGTGGGCACGCGGACATCGATCCCGCGCAGGTTGTGCTGGCGGGCCCCCCTCACCCAGAAGTGTCCGCGACCCTCGCGCCGGGTGGTGGGCACTGGTATGGCCACGCGGCCCGAGAGGAATTGGCCGGTGATCGACCGTGGTTCGGCCAAGACTGCTTCTACGGGGCCGCTCGCCACCACCTCGCCCCCGTGCTCCCCCGCCCCCGGGCCCATGTCCACCAGGAAGTCGGCGGCCAGCATGGTCTCCTCGTCGTGCTCCACTACGATCACGGTGTTGCCGAGATCGCGCAGACGCAGCAGGGTCTCGATGAGCTTGCGATTGTCGCGCTGGTGCAGTCCGATGGAGGGCTCGTCGAGGATGTAGAGCACTCCCACCAGGCTCGACCCGATCTGCGTGGCCAGGCGGATGCGCTGCGCTTCGCCCCCGGAGAGGGTGCCTGCGGTGCGGTGGAGGTCCAGATAGCCCACGCCCACCGAGTCCAGGAACGAGAGACGTTCGAGGATCTCTTTCAGCACCCGCCCGCCGATGAGGCGTTCGCGGTCGCTCAGCTGCAACTCGCGGAAGAACCCCACTAGCTCGGTCACCGCCAGGATGCTGAGTTCGTGGAGATTGAGCCCGCCCACCGTCACCGCCAGGCTCTGCGGCTTCAGGCGGGCCCCCTTGCAGGCCGGACAGGGCACCTCGGACATGTACTCTTCGATCTTGTCGCGCATGTACTCGGAGTCGGTCTCGCGGTAGCGGCGCTCCAAGTTCGGCACGATGCCTTCGAAGGTGGTCATGTAGCTTCGCTTGAGACCCCGCCGATTGAAGTACGACACGTAGAGGCGCTCCTTGCCCGTGCCGAACAGGAAGGCGTTGCGCACCTCCTCCGGCAAGGAGCGCCAAGGAGCGTCGATGTCGATCTCATACTTCTCGGCCAACGCCGTGATGATCTGCTCGTAGTACTGGGACGAGGAGGTGCTCCAGGGGAGCAGCACGCCCTCGGCGATGGAACGGTCAGGGTTGCCCACGATCAGATCGGGGTCGATCTCCCGCCGCGAGCCCAGCCCGGTGCATACTTCACACGCCCCGTGCGGCGAGTTGAACGAGAAGATGCGCGGAGCCATCTCGGGCAAGGACACCCCGTGCTCCGGGCAGGCCAGGTTCTCGGAGAACACCAGCGTGGTGCGCCCCTCGCCCTGGACCACGTCCACCTCGAGGAGGCCTTGTCCTTCGGCCAGAGCCGTCTCCACCGAATCTGAGAGTCGGCGGCGCACCCCTTCCTTCATCACCAGACGGTCGACCACGATGCTCACGTCGTGGCGCACGTTCTTGTCGAGCTCCGGCAATTGGCCGTCCATCGTGTACTGGACGCCGTCGATCTCCACCCGGGTAAAGCCTTCTCGCCGCACGTGCTCCAGAGCTTCCTTGTGCCAGCCCTTCTGCCCGCGGACCAGCGGCGCGCGCACCACGAACTTGGTGCCCGGCTCCAAGGCCAGGATCTGGTCGATTATCTGGCCCTTGCTCTGCCCCTCGATGGGACGCCCGCAGATCCAGCAGTGCGGGTGGCCGATGCGGGCGTAGAGCAGGCGCAGGTAGTCGTGGATCTCGGTGACCGTCCCCACGGTGGAGCGTGGATTGCGCGACGTGGTCTTCTGGTCGATGGAGATGGCCGGCGACAGACCCTCGATGGAGTCGACGTCGGGCTTGTCCATCTGCCCCAAGAACTGACGGGCGTACGAAGACAGGCTCTCCACGTACCGGCGCTGGCCCTCGGCGTAGATGGTGTCGAAAGCAAGGCTCGACTTGCCGGATCCCGAAAGGCCGGTTATGACTATGAAACGGTCGCGCGGGAGCCTGAGGGAGATATCCTTGAGGTTGTGTTCCCGAGCGCCGACGATGACGATCTCGTTGGTGCGCATCTGATGTCAATTTTACCACTGGGCGAGGACGGAAGACGGCCACGGTCGCCCGGCAGATCGACGGTCGTGGCGGATAGTCGCACGCGCCATGCGTCCTCGATCGAGGCTGAGACTGTTTGCCTCTTTGCCTCTGAATCACCAAGTCTCCGGAGATGGAGCGCCGCATCAAGCTCTACAAGGCATGGCAGGAGGGGTGCGGCGACGTCATCGTCCAGATGAACGTGAAGACGCGAACTTCGGCGTCGCCGACTACGTCGTGGATATGCTGGGGGTAGAGACCGTCGAGCTGAAGTGGGGCCAGGGAGCCAAGTGCATCGGCGGCGAGATCAAGATCCGCGACCTCGACCGAGCCATCGAGCTGCGGAAGCGCGGCTACATCATCACCCCCAATCCGTCCCTCCCCTCCGTACAGCAGGCTTACGAGAACGGGGGTATCAAGGAATTCGAGCGCCAATCCCGGCTGGGCTTCATCGACGAGGACCAGTTCCTGCGTACCGATGAGTCCCTCAAGTTTCGTCCTCCTCCGCATAACTTCCCACGCACCCAGGGTAGAGATAGGTGCGCACGGTCGGTGCGCGGTTGAGTCCACAGGAGGCGCGTGATGGAACGGACGAAGAATGGCGAGTTCAACTGGGTAGACCTCTCGGCGAGGGATTTCGAAGGGCAGACCGCATTCTACGAGACCCTATTCGGATGGAGCCACAGGGATGTGCCCTTCGGCGAAGGTATGATCTACCGCGAGTTCCTGATCGATGGGCGTACCGTGGCCGGCATGTCGCAACTCTCGCCCGACATGATCGCGGGGGGCCAGCCGAGCGCTTGGAACAACTATCTAGCCACCGACGACGTCGATGCCACCGCAGCCAAGGCCACTGAACTCGGGGCGACCGTGGTCATGCCACCGATGGACGTGCCCGGCTCTGGTCGCATGGCTGCCATCCAGGACCCGACGGGCGCCTACATCTTCCTCTGGAAGCCGGGCAAGCCCGACGAGACGATGACGTACTCCCAGCCCAGCACCCTTTCCTGGACCGACCTGAGCACGCGCGATCCGGAGAAGGCGGCGGACTTCTACAGCAAGCTGATCGGCTGGGACATCGAGAGGATGGAATCGGGTCCCATGCCCTATTGGACCGTGAGCATCGACGGTTCCGCCGAAGGCGGCATCATGCCCATGCCGGAGACGGTCCCGGGCGAAGTGCCGGCCTTCTGGATGCCCTACTTCGGCACCGCCGACATCGCCGGCAGCGTCGCCAAAGCCAAGGAACTCGGCGCGACCGTGCAGGTGGAACCGACGGAGATCGGAGGCGCGATGAGCTTCGCCGTCCTGGCCGATCCCGCCGACGCCACGTTCGCACTCCTCCAGGCCCCGGCGCCTGTGCAGGCGTAGCGCGCCAGCGCGACCAACCCGGTCTCGCCGAGGATGGGATCGCCGGCGCGGAGGGACGACCCCGGTCGCGCGGAGGCGGGCACGCGGAATACATATCAAGGATTCTTGGTATCCCTAAGTCAACACCACGAATAGGGAGCGTCATCATGGCTAAGGCAGAACTCAGGAACGAGATCCTGTTCAAAGCGCCCACCCACGTCGGTCTGCTGGCCGAAGTGTCAGAGGCCTTGTACGCTGCGGGCGTCAACATCCTCGCCATCGGCGCCTACGACAAGGGCGACATGGCCGAGTTCCTCCTGCTCACCAGCGACAATCGCCTCACCGGCGAGGCCCTGGCGCCTCTGGGCGGTGAAGTGGGGCTGGCGCCTGTTGTCGTGGCTGAGGTGGACAACCGGCCGGGGACACTGGCAGTCATCGCCCGCCGCCTGGCCGACGCCGGCGTGAACGTGGGCCAGATCCACGCCACCTCGACGAATGCCCCCACCATGACCATTGTGCTACTCACCTCCGACGAGGCTAAGGTCATAGGTCTTCTGCAGGACCTGTAGCGGCAGGGGACCTCGCAGCAGCTGTTGCGTTACCGTCCGGGCATGGGGCCGGCATGCGGTCCAAGCCGGCGGGCAACGCAGGACCTTCGAGTGTCAGGCCGTCGTCCTCCTAAGGTGAGTGGCGGGCCGGGATGTCCGAATACGGCAAGGCCCTGCTGGCGAAGGCGGATACGAACGTGGCCTTCCTGGAGAACGACGGCAGCAGCGGCGTCCACAACATGCCGTATGCCCGGGCAGGCTTCACGGCGAGCATGAAGCTGGTCGAGGCGGCCCTGGCACCCCCACCCACCACGACCACGACGACAAGTACGACCACGACGACCCTGCCCACCACCACGACCACGACGATGCCCACGACGACTACGACGACCACGCCCACTCCGCCGAACCAGGATCCCCTGTTCAGCGACGTCCCTGCTACACACACGTTCTTCACCTACATCCAGGGGCTCGGGACTATGGGAGCCGTGGACGGCTATCCGGACGGCACCTTCCGGCCCAGCGCCCTGCTGACGCGCGCCCAAGCTGCGAAGATCCTCGTCGTCGCGTTTGACTTCCATGACGACGCCTGGACCAACTGGTCCAATCCCACGTTCAAGGACGTCCCCCGTCCGCTGATGCAAACGGAAAGTGCACGCTACCCGTTCGACTTCGTCGAGGAGGCTTTCCAGAACGACGTGATCCTCGGCTACGCCGACGGGAACTTCCGCCCGTACAACAGGATCACTCGGGCTCAGCTCGCCCTGATGATCGCACGGATCGGCGGCGACCTGCTGGCGCCGGCCACCGCGCAGGATAGAGCGCACTTCACCGATCTCGCCGGCCTCGGGGTCGAGGCGAAAGAGGCGATCGCGGTCTGCTATGCCAACGGCATAATCAGCGGCAAGACTGCGGCGACTTTCGACCCGCTCGGCACCGCCACGAGGGGCCAAGCGGCGAAGATGATCTTCAACCTCGCCCAAATGCAGGGAGCCGGCTCCTAGCTGACGTCCAGCGACCCTGCTTCTGACGAGAGGCCCCCGCCCCGGGGGCCTCTCGCGTTTGCCGGCCAAGCGCGCCCGCACCGGCTACCCGCAGCCTGATGGTATCTGAGGTCACGTCTCCCTCCGGGCAAGATCAGCCGCAGCGGACTCGTCGAGGTACCAACAGAGTCGGCCCTGGGTCGGCCGGATGAGTTGCGCCGGAAGGCGGTCGGGCTCGTACGGCCCCTCCAAGACTTCCCCGACCACCGAGGCCTTCGCGGAGCCCGTGACCACGAAGACCACGGTCTCGGCCGTGTTGATGAAGGGCGCCGTCAATGTCACCCGCCAGAGGTCCTCGCCCGCGGCGGTAGTGCCGGCGCCGGCCGCCGCGTCTACGAACACCTCAGCGACCCAGCGGTCGCGCTCGGCAAGCACCGGGGTGTACGGGAACAGAGAAGCCGTGTGCCCATTGTCGCCCAGCCCGAGGAGGATGAGGTCGGGACGGGCGACCGCCGGGCCCCCGAAGAAATCACGGAGCAAGGACTCGTAGCCCGCCACTGCGGCCGGCCGGGAGTCGGCGCAGTTAAGCGGGTGGATCTGGTGAGGGGGTATCGGGACCTTATCAAGAAGTGTCTCGCGAGCCATGCGCTCGTTACTGCGGAGATCGTCCGGCGGCACGCAGCGTTCATCGCCCCAGAACACGTGGGCCCCCTCCCAGGGAATCTTGTCGACCAACGGAGATTGAGAGAGCAGCTCATAGGCTCTGCGAGGCGTACCTCCACCGGACAGGACGACGCTGAACGCCCCCCTCGCGCTGACGGCACGCTCCGCTTCCTCAGCAAACAGGGATGCGACGCCGGCTGCCGTAGACTCGGGGTCGGCAAACACGGTCACCCTACTTCGCTCCTTCATCATCCCCATCTCCTTTGAACCTTCGCCATCGACGTCCCGGACAATTGGGATCCGACTATTCCTCCCAACTACCGAAGAGGTTGTTCATGGACTCAGCCAGCGTCGGGTGGGCGAACATCGTCTCGCGCAACTCGGCGGCGGTGATCCCTCCCATCATTGCGATCTGCAGGAGAGAGGCGATCTCTCCACCCTGGATGCCCAGCACGGCGCAACCCAGGATCTTGTCGCTCGCTGCGTCCACCACGGCTTTCATCAATCCTCGCGACTCATCAACCTCAAGGGCGCGGGCTACCCAGTCCATGGGCATCTTGGCCACCCGGATCTCGATGCCCCGCTTCCGTGCTTCCGTCTCGCTCAGTCCCACGCGGCCGAGCTGCGGGTCCACGTAGACCACGTAGGGGAGCAGGCGGTCCTCGATGGATGCACCACCGCCCTCCACGAGGTTGGTGCGGAGGATGCGAAAGTCGTCGTAGGATACGTGTGTGAACGCCGGTCCACCTTTGGCGTCGCCGATAGCGTAAACCCCGGGCACCCCCGTCTCGAGCCGCTCATTCACTATGATGGCGCCGCGGGTATCGGTCTCGATCCCGGCCGCCGCCAGGTTGAGACTGTCGGTGTTCAGGGTGCGGCCGGTGGCCACGAGGAGATGGGAGCCCCGGACGGTCTGCCGCCCTTCCGGGGAATCCAGCGTTAGGGTCACCCACCCGTCGGAACCGACCTCGGCCTGCGTGGCCTGCGCCTCGAAAACGAGGCGTAGGCCGTCCTCGCGCAGGACGGACGCAACAGCCTCGCTCACGTCGGGATCCTCCTGCGCAAGCAGGGCGTTCCCGCGCTGCACAATGGTCACTTCGCTGCCGAAGCGACGGAACATCTGACCGAACTCGACGCCCACGTAACCGCCCCCCAGCACCAGCAGATGCTCGGGTACTACGTCCAACTCCATCACGGTGGTCGAATCGAGACAGGGCACGTCGCCCAGCCCGGGAAGCTCCGGCACTGTGGGACGTGCACCCACGTTGATGAAGATGTGCTCGGCCTCGAGTGAACGGGTCACGCCCGGCCCGTCGGAGACGTTCATGCGCACTTCGAGCACGTGCGGCCCCGAGAAGGAAGCTTCTCCCCGTAGCAGGTCCAACCCCGGGGCGGCGGCCAAACGATCCTCGCCAGACTTCCGCCAGCTCGCCACGATCTCGTCCTTGCGACGCACTACGGATGACATGTTGACGCCGACCGGGCCCGCGTCCACGCCGAAGTCCGCGGCCCGACGTGCGATATGCGCGACCCGCGCACTTGCGACCATGGTCTTTGTGGGGGTGCAGCCGACGTTGATGCACGTCCCCCCCACGTGCTCGCGTTCGATCATTGCCGTTTTCCAGCCGGCCTTCGCCAGGGCGACGGCTAACGGATTTCCTCCTTGGCCGGACCCGATAACGACCGCGTCGTACCGCGCACCGTCATTCTCCACGAGAACCCTCCTTGGCTCTTGATACCCTTCGCTACCGCATCACCGGCGGGTCGAGGCGATCCCGCTACCTCTATCGCTGCGGTCATCCATCCTGGGCGAGGCCCGCGCGGAGTATGGCATCGCGACTCAGGACCCCGACGAAATCGCCATCGGCCGTGACCACAGGGAGCCTCTTCAGGCGGTGCTCTGTCATGAGTTCGAGCGCCCGCTCGATCGGCTCGTCTACCCGGACTGTGAGGAGGTCGCTCACCATGACGTCCGCCGCCGTGAGCGACTCCAACAGGCCCTCCGGGTCGCGGCCGCTCGCCCGATTCTCCGTGGAGAAAAGCTGGCGCAGGTGATCGACCCATCCTTCCTGCCGGCCAGGCAGAGCCGAGAGCAGATCCCGGTCGGAGATGAGGCCGGCAAGATGCCCCGCCGAGTCCACCACCGCGACGCGGCGGCCTTGCTGCTCGATAAGGTCCAGCACTTCGGATAGTGGGGCATCCGGCCGCACGGCGGGGATGTCGTGCAGGGCAGCGTCGCGGACCTCGACCTGTCCACTCACTTCAACTCGACGGCGGGCTAGATTGTGCCAGTCGGGGCCATGCCGCGATACCGCGTTCAGCACATCGATGCGGGACAGCATCCCCTCGAGCCGCCCCTCGCGGTCAACAACGGGAATCCGCTTCAAGTCCTTCGCCACCATGACCCCGATGGCGCGCTCCAGCGACCCGTCCGGCGACGTGGTCACCACCGGCGAGGACATGATCTCCCGCGCAGGCCGGGCACCGGAGGGCAGCAGGCGTTCCCGCTCAAGTCGATCGTACTCGGCGAAGAGACCCATGCGGAGGGGCATACCCGCCCGACCGATAAGGTCACCTTGACTGACGATCCCTACGACCCTTCCGTCCTCGACCACGGGCACGGCGTTGAATTCGTGCTCGGCTAGAAGATGAACCACGTCGTGTATGGGCGTTTGTGGGCCCACGTGAAGGGGATCGGGGCTCATCACGTCACGCACCCGAAGGTGCCGGGGAACGAGCCGTTTGTGAGTTCTGTGGAGCACGACGGGCATGTCCCTGACGGCGATCACCCCATCCAGCACCATCTCTTCGAGAGCGGGCAGCACTTCTGCGAGTTCGGCGGCGGGTAGGATGATCTCTAGCTTGAGAGGAGCATCGTAGGATAGATCGAGAATATGCTGGGAGACGATCTCCCCACCCTCGAATGCGCCTCCGATCGCTCGTAGCACGAGGACTCGGGCCGCAAGCTTACGGTCTCGGACCATCTTGACCACCGCTTCGTGCAGGGGCTGATGACGCCAGCGAGCACCCTCACGAGTGAAGATCTCGATGACCTTGTACTCCAGACTCATGGACTCCCCTTAACCCGTCGCCACCGCACTCACGGGCGGCGCCTTGAGCAAGACATTCCCCAGGGGTGAGCCCCGCGAATCATGGGGACCTCTAAGAAGTCGGACCCCAAAGCCCCTACGCAACGGGGTCATCCAAAAGACCCGGTCCAGAACCGCCCCGGGCCCGGCCAATGGCCGGGCCCGGTTCGAATATCGAGACTATGGTGGAGGTAAGGGGACTCGAACCCCTGGCCTCAACGCTGCCAGCGTCGCGCTCTCCCAGCTGAGCTATACCCCCACGTCAGGCGGAGGTGGAGTATACCGACTGTCGGTGGGGCGTGCAATACGCCCCCCCGGCCGCCTTGCTCCACCGGCCTCCGGGGGGCGCCGGCCTCGCGCCCAGGATCAGGCGCACTTCCCGCGGGGACGGCTCTACTCGATGATCTCCGTGGGTGCCTGTTTCCACAGTACGTCGAGTCGATAGAAGTCGTGAGCCTCCGGAGTGAAGACGTGAACGATGAAATCGAGGTAGTCCAGCAAGACCCACTCACCCGGTCGTTCACCCTCCACGCTGGTGGGGATCAAGCCCAACTCCTTCTTCAACTTGAGAGCGATCTCCTCGGCGATCCTCCCCACCTGCCGAGCCGACCGGCCGGTGCAGATGAGCAGAAAGTCCGTGTAGCTCACCAGTTCGTGAACGTCTAGGATGCGTATGTCCTCGGCCTTCATGCCCGAGGCCGTAGCCGCCGCCAGCAACGTATGCCTGTGGATCAACTCCAACTTGTCGTCGGTGCTGCGCTCGCGCGGTTGGGTTCGCGCGGGGACCCCCAAGCCTGACTCGACCGCCTCGGTGCCCAGGTCGATTGTGCTGTCAGTCTCGGGTTCGGCGGCAGTGTCCGCCGGCGCTTCCGCGGCCGTCTGTGCGTCTTCCGGCAACGCCTCGTCCGCGGCCCGCTTTGCATTATTGGTCATCCTGCTCCTCACTCCCACTCGATGGTCGAGGGGGGTTTGCTCGAAACGTCCAGGGCCACTCGGTTCACTCCCGGCACCTCGTTGATCACGCGGCTCGATATTCTCTCCAGCAGCTCGTAGGGCAGCCGGGCCCAATCGGCGGTCATGGCGTCCTCGGAAGTGACTGCTCTGATGACGATGGGGTAGGCATAGGTGCGCTCGTCGCCCATGACGCCAACGCTGCGGATAGCGGGGAGCACCGCGAACGACTGCCACAGCTCCCGGTAGAGACCGGCCCGCCGCACCTCCTCCAAGAGGATGGCGTCGGCTTCCCGCAGAATGTGCAGACGTTCCTCGGTGACGTCGCCGATGATGCGTATGGCGAGCCCTGGGCCTGGGAAAGGTTGGCGCCACACCATGGAGTCGGGCAGCCCCAATTCCTCGCCCACCACACGTACCTCGTCTTTGAAGAGCATGCGCAGCGGCTCCACGAGGTCGAAGTCCATATGTTCAGGAAGACCGCCCACGTTGTGGTGCGACTTGATCTTGGCGGCGTCGCGCGTGCCCGACTCGATCACGTCGGAGTAGAGCGTCCCCTGCACCAGGAACCGGACGTCGCCCAGACTCCGGGCTTCGCTCTCGAAGGTGCGGATGAACTCCTCCCCGATGATCTTACGCTTCGTCTCGGGATCCTCGATACCGGCCAACTTGCTGATGAAGCGCTCCTGCGCACGCACATGCACCAGGGGCACGTGAAAGTGGTGCCCGAAGGCATTCTCCACCTCTTCGCCCTCGTCCTTACGCATGAGTCCGTGGTCCACGAAGATGCAGGTGAGTTGATCCCCCACCGCCTTGTAGGTCAGGAGTGCCGCCACTGCCGAATCCACCCCACCCGACAGTCCGCAGATGATGCGGCCGCCGCCAACCTGCTCGCGGATGCGAGACACGGCGTCCTCGATGATCGACACGGGCGTCCAGGTGGGCGCGATGTCGCAGATGCCGTAGAGGAAGTTCTTAAGCAGGTCCTGTCCGTACTTTGTGTGACGCACCTCGGGGTGGAACTGCACGCCGTAGAGGCGCCTGTCCGCGTCCTCCACCGCCGCGACCGGCAACGACCGGCTGCGGGCCGTGAGCGTGAACCCGGGAGGCGTCTCCATGACCGCGTCGCCGTGACTCATCCACGACGGTTGCTCGCGCGGCAGGGCCTCGAAGAGGGGACTGTCCGCCACCACCTCGATGTCCATGCCGCCGTACTCGGCCCGGTCGGTGCGGGCTACCACGCCCCCGCTCAGGCGGCTCAGCAGCTGCAGGCCGTAACAGATGCCCAACACAGGCACACCCAACTCGAGGAGCCCCGGATCAGGCATGGGAGCCCCGGGGTCATTGACGCTCCGTGGGCCCCCGGAGAGGATGATGCCTGCCGGATCGGCCTGCTTCAGTTCGGAGAGCGGGGTGTCGTACGGGAGCAACTCGGAGTAGACCCTGCACTCGCGCACTCTGCGGGCGATGAGCTGGGCGTACTGACCGCCGAAGTCGAGCACCACGACCTTGCGCGGAGTCTCGTCGCGCACGGTCATACCGTGGTCACTTCCTCCATCTGCACGCCGGCGGCAAGTTGCTCGGCGTCCTGGGGATGGAGAACACCGGCCCCCGGTCGGAGGGCGTTGGCCGCGGCACAGGCCAACCCGAACCTCAGGCACTCCTCGGGAGGAGCCCCCTCGAGTAGTCGGCTCGCGTAGCCCCCCACGATGGAGTCTCCCGATCCCACGGTGGAGACGGCCTCGACCTTAGGAGCCTTGCCCATGAGCGTGTGCACGTCGCCGTTGTACTTGATCTGCGCTACGCACCCCATCTTGGTCTTGATGACCGCCGACTGGGCGCCCAGCTCACGCAGTTGGGTTGCCGCTCGTATGAAATCCCCGTTGCTGCTGAACTCGTACCCCACTACCATCTCCGCCTCGACGCGATTCGGGAACACGACACTCGGACCCGCCTTGATACCGAACCGCAGCGGCTCACCCCACGTGTCGAAGAGCACCGGAGCGCCGGTGGCACGCACGCGCCGGATGAGGTCGTCGTAGAACGACGTCGGGAGGCCACGCGGGAGGCTTCCGGCGATCACCACGAGATCGGCGGCCTTCATCAGGTAGTCGATCTTCTCCAACATGAGTTCGAGTTCGCCTGCGGAGATCTCTGGCCCGTACTCGTTGATCTCGGTAGTCTCGTTGGTGGTGGGGTCGAGCACGGCGGTGGACGTACGGGAGACGCCCTCGATGCGCACGAAGTCGGAAAGGATGCCCTCACGGTTCAGATCGGCGATGATGCGGTCACCCGTGCGCCCTCCGGCGAAGCCGGTGGCGATGACCGGCTGGCCGAGGGTCTTCACCACCCGAGCGATGTTGATGCCCTTGCCGCCCGGCAGGGTTATCGTCTCGGAGGCCCGATGGCGAAAACCTACCTGGAAATTCGGCACCGTCAGTGTCCTATCGACGGCGGCGTTGAGAGTCACGGTGAGGATCATCTGAAGGTCACACAGCCTTCCCCAGCCAATTGATCATCCGGTCCCATATGTACTTCAACTTGACCCGTAGGGTGGGCTCGTCGATGGATCTGTCGGCCACGAGCTCGACCTCGCCGGCCACCGACCCGCCTGCTTCGAAGGTGATCCTGCCCAGCACCTGCCCTTCCTGCACGGGGAGTACGAGCGGTTCCTGGACCTTCACCGTCTTGGTGATGGCATCCGTGGCGTACAGGGTGCGCACGAGTTTGCGGTCGGTCTTCAGAACCACCTTCTCTCCGAAATGGTAGGGCACGTCCATCTCGGCGACCGAGACTCCCTGGTCCATGAGCGGCACCTGCTGGAACTTGGTGAACCCGTACTCGAGAAGGCTGACCGTATCGTCGTTCACGGCTGCCTTGGTACCCTCGCCCAGGATGACGCTCACCAGCGAGACGCCGTCCCGGGCGCCGGATCCAACCAAACAGAAGCCGGCTTTTGCCGTGTAGCCGGTCTTGACCCCGGTGATGAACGAGACCGAACCCACGAGGGAGTTGCGACTCTCGAGCACGCGGTCGTAGGGTCGCCCCGGCCACGGGATCGTGACCTTCGGCGTGGCCACCAACTTGCGGAACTCCTCGTTCTGCATGGCGTAGCGGGCCAAGGTGGCCAGATCGCGGGCGGAAGAGTAGTGCCCCTTGGCCTCGAGCCCGTGTGGGTTCGCGAAATGGGTGTTGGTGAGGCCGAGTTCTGCGGCCTTGGCATTCATGGCGTCGATGAAGGCCTCGAGACTGCCGGAAGCGGCTTCGGCCAGGTCTACGGCGGCATCGTTCGCGCTCCGCACGAGCAGTGCCTTCATGAGGTCCTCAACCGAGAGTTCCTCCCCCGGTTCCAGCCAGATCTCGGATTCGCCGGCCTCGGTGGCCTTCACCGACGCCTTGACCATCCTGTCGAGAGGGAGCATCTCGAGTGCCAAGATACCGGTCATGATCTTGGTGGTGGAGGCGATCGAGCGCCGCTCGTCGGCGTTGTTCTCGTAGATGACCCGACCGTCGTCCATGTTGACCAGGATGACCGACTTGCCCTGCACGGCAGGCGCTTGGTCCGAGGCGGCCGACTGGTCTTCACCTGCAGGCGGAGGCAGGATCTCCGTTGACACCTGCCGCTCCGCCGGCGCGGACGCGGGCGTGGCAGAAGCGGCCTCCGCAGTCGCAAAGATCCCAGGGAATACGGACTCGCCTACGAGGAGCCACAAGAGCAGTAGTAGGACGGCTCCCAGTCGGCGCATAGTTCTCCAATCCATGGCGCGGAGTATAGCATGGAGGCCCTTCCCACCCGGCGGCACCGGGACCCCCGCGGCCTGTCCGTGGGCCGCCCTGAGACCCCGACTCACGGTGCTATACTCGCGACCGCAGGCACCCAAAGAACAGCCACGGAGGTCGTGCGATCATTCAGGCCTTGCGCAGCGCGTGGGCACGACTCACGCACAAGCAACTGCTCTTCGTCTACCCCCTGGTGCTGGGGGTGGTCAACGTCATCGCCTTCCTGGCAGTTTACGCATCTCTCGGGGGACGCCTCGCCTTCTCAGACTTCGCATCGGCCAATTTCACCCGCTGGACGTTCCTGCAGGAGCACGTCAAGGACATTACCAACCAGCCGGGCCACCTCCTGGTGGCCATAGTGGCGGCGGCCGCCGTCTGCCTTCTCGCGGCGGCCGTGCGGGCCCCCTACTTCCGAGCCATCGCCGGCCCCTCCTACCCGCGCTCGCCCGAGACGTCCGGTGAGCTCGTGCGGCTCACAGGCTTCTACGCGGTCACGAACGTCATCTTCTACGTGGTGCCCAACTCGGTGGCGCAGGACTCGGTCGCCGGCCAGATCCTCGCCCTCGTGGTGCTGCCGATCGCCGTTCTACTTGTTTTCGGGGACTACGCCTTGGTGTTCGAGAAACTCTCGCCTCTGGCGGCGGCCCGGCGCAGCGTGCAGTTGCTGCGCCGCGGCTGGATGGTCGTCATCCCCATCTACTTCGTCGCACTCCTGCTCTGGTCCGGCTCGTTCGCCCTGTTCGACCGCTACTACCAATCAGCCGACGGCGTATTCCCCTTGTTCGTGATCAGCCAGTTGCTCGTGGAGGCGCTCATCACCCTTGCCCTGGATGTGGTGCTGATCTTCACCTACAACCACTTGCGAAGGATGTGACCATGGCCCGCAGGCTCCCCGAACGCTACCGGGTCGACGAGCTAGTCGTGCGCCAACACGAACGTGCGCTCACGGTCACCGCCGGTCGTCTCGGTGGCGCCGAGATCCGGCCCACCAGGGTCTTTCTGTGGCTGGGCACCCGCAGCCCAGGTGGCGAGCGCATCATCTCGATGGACGCGCAGCCCCGTCTGCTGCGCTCCGTCCGGCGACGCCACCTCGACCTAGGCGCGTGTCACGTGAGCTTCCTCGGCAACCCGGCGCTCACCCTGGGATTGTTCGCGGTCAAAGCCGTGAAGAAGGCTACGGCCGCGCGGGCGGGGGAAGCTCCGGCCGAGTAGCCGTCGTGGCTTCGCCGCCGCGCTGCCCCGGACCGTCATCGCCGGCCGTCATCACCGACCGATATCACCGACCGACATCACCGGCCGCCGCCATCGCCGGCCCCCAGTCGGCGCTCACTTGCCGGGGATACGCAGCACCGTCCCGATGCGCAGGTCGTACGGGTCGTCGATGCCGTTCAGATCCATGAGGTCTTTTGTGGACACCCCGAAGGCCTGCGCGATCGAGTAAGGAGTGTCACCCGCGACCACCGTATAGGTGGATCCCTGCTCGGCCGAAGCCGTGGTTGAACCGGCGTTGCCCGCGCTCGCGTCGGTTTCGGTTGACCCGGGCTGCGACCCGGCGGTCCCCGTCGAAGCCGCGGTCGTATCGGACGCGCCGGCGGTCCCGTCAGAGGACGTGGATGTCGTCGCAGCGGACGATCCCTCAGACTCGCGGTCCTTGGACCCGGTACTCGGCTGGGAGAGGAAGATGGTCGTGGTGCGGGTGGTCTCGGGGGCCGCGCCCGCCTCGGGGCGGACCCCGCCCGTCACCATCTCGCTGCCGCCCAGGAGCGACACCACCAGCACTAGTACGCCCAGAGCCAGGAAAGGCGCGAGGACACGGCCCACCGCCCGGCTCACGCCTCCCTGCCCCCATGGGCGGCGACCCAGAGCGCCCGGCGCATGTCTTCGGCTTCATCGCGGGCGGCGGCCCGCCAATCACCCCCCCGAAATCGATAGGCATAGAGGATCGCGCGGGAGGAGTTCACCACGGCTCCCATGCCGGCGGCGTCGAAGACCCCGGAAAGCTGCGCCGCAGATGCCCCCTGCGCGCCGTACCCGGGGACCAAGAAGGGCGTCGTGGGGTGCGCGGCGCGCAGCGCCGCAGCCTGGGCCGGGTGAGTAGCTCCCACCACCGCCCCCACCGAGGAGTATCCGCGTTCGCCCAGGGTGCCGTCACTCCAGGTCTCTACCAGTCGAGCCACGTGCTCGTACACCGGGGCCCCATCGCCAGAAGCAAGGTCCTGGATCTCTGCGGACCCCGGGTTCGAGGTCTTGACCAACACGAACACGCCCCGCCCGGTTTCCCGGGCCCGTCGGAGGAACGGTTCCACGCCGTCCGTGCCGAAATACGGGTTCACGGTGACTGCGTCGGCGCCCGCCACGTCCAAGTGTGCGCGGGCGTACGCCTCGGCCGTACTCCCGATATCGCCGCGCTTGGCGTCGGCGATCACCAGTAAGCCGCGGTCCTGCGCCTCAGCGACCACCTTCTCGTAGAGGCGGTACCCGGACGAACCCAAGGCCTCGAAATAGGCGAGTTGCGGCTTGACCGCCACGACTACCTCCGCCACCGCCCCCAAGATGCCGAGCAGAAACGCCTCGAAGCACTCCACGAGAGCAGCCGGATCGGTGGCCTCGTCCGGGGAGAGCGTGCGCATTGCGGGTGGGAACAACGAGTAGTCGGGGTCCAGGCCCGCCACCACGTGGGAGCGCCGGGCCTCAACAGCGTCAAAGAGACGGTCGGCGAAGTTCTCCATGGGTCCTCAAGTCAGGGGTAATCGGTCGAACGCGATGGGATGAGCGATGAAACGGCTCAGACAATCGAAAGGGCCGCCCCAGATCGGGCGGCCCTGGACAACGCAAGGGAGAATAAGACTAGCGGACCGAGTTCTTGAGAGCGGTGCCGGCGCTGAACTTGGGCACCGTGGTGGCTGCGATCTGGATCTTGGCCTTCGTCTGCGGGTTGATGCCTTCGCGGGCTTCGCGCTGCTGCACGTAGAACTTGCCGAAACCGGTGAACTGGACAGACTCGCCAGCCGCCAGAGCCTCGGTCACTACGTCCAGGAATGCGTCGAGTGCAGCCGCAGCATCCTTCTTGCTCAAGTCAGCCTTTGCCGCGAGTTTATCTACGAAATCAGACTTTGTCACCGTAGCCTCCCTTGGGTTTTTCAATCCAGCGCAACCTTACCAAAACCGCCCATACGGCACAAGAATAGCCCAATACAGGGGCTCATGCGACTTTTTCTACACATCCGGTCCCGTCGCAGGCTCACCGGGGGCCTCGACCGCTCCGCCGGTAGGAGTGCCGATCCCGAGTTCGGTGGTGGTGAAGAGTGGATACAGCGTCAGCCCGGCGGCCGCAGCTGCTTCCGCTCCACCTTCTTCCCTATCGACGACGCAGTAGAGGTCTTCGACCACCAGCCCCGCGCCCCTCAACTTCTCCACCGCGGCCAGGGCGGCTCCCCCCGAGGTCACTATGTCCTCCAGCACGGCCACCCGTTCTCCGGGCATGAACGCACCCTCGATGGCATTCGCCGTGCCGTAGTCCTTTTCGCCCTTACGCACGATGAGAAAGGGTATGCCCGACTCCAGGGACACGCCGGCGCCCAGCGAGACCGCACCCAACTCGGGCGCCGCGATCCTTTGATAGACGGCTCCCGCCGCCATTCGATTCCGCAGCATGAGAGCCATCTCGTGGACGATCCCCCGCAGCACTCTCGGCTCCGTCTCGAACAGGTACTTGTCCAGGTAATAGCGGCTCCGGCGTCCGGAGCGCAGGACGAAATCACCCTCCAAGTAGGCCACGGCCAACAGGAGCTTCCCCAGGGACCTCTTGTCCATCAATCACGCCTCTCTGCTACCCGTTTCACGAACCGGCCACCGTCACGTCGGAGATCACAAGGGAAGGAGCGAGTACGCTCCCCTGGAACGGGATCCAGCGGGAGTCGGCCGCCGAATCCGACACGTTGGTCAAGAGAGACACAAGATCGGAGGCTATCGTGATCTCGCGCACCGGGGAGCCGATGGTGCCGTCTTCGATCATGTGTCCATACGCTCCCACAGAGAACTCGCCCGTCACCGGGTTGGCCCCGGAGTGCAGGCCAGTGATGCCTACGATGTACACGCCACTGCCCGCCCTCGCCAGGAGTTCATCCAACGTGCCTTCACCTTGGTTCAGGATCAGGTTCGACGGAGCGACGCCCGGCGACGCCCGATAGCCGCCCCGGCGCGCATTGCCCGTTGACCGCGCCCCCGCCCCTTCACGGGCGGCTGTGTAGGTGTCGTGCAAGAAGCCCTTGAGCACCCCGTTCTCCACCAATGGCGTGACTCCGCGCGGCACGCCCTCGTCGTCGAAGGGCGCCGTGCTCATCCCATCCACGTGCAGGCCGTGATCGACGAGAGTAAAACTGTTGGCGGCGATGTGCTCTCCCAGCCTGCCGGCGAAAAGCGAGCGCCCTCTCTGCACGGCGTCCGCGCTCAAGGCCCGGGCCGCCACGCCGATCACCGCGGCGGCCGCCTCCCGGTCGAGGACCACCGTGTATAGCCCGGTGGGGCACGGACGGGCTCCAAGTAGGGCGGCGGCCTTGCCGGCGGCCTCGTGGCCGGCCGCCGTAGCGTCAAGTTCACCCGGCTCTCGGCCGGTGTCGAACCCCAGTCCGGTCTGGACTTCGTCGCCCCTGCGGGCGTGGGCGGAAAGGTAGACGTAGCAGAAGGTCTGCTCGCCGTACGCCTCCACTCCGCGCGTCGAGACGATGGCCACGCGCGAGGCCTGATCGACGTAGCTGCTCTCCTCCACCGTCTCTATGTGGGGCGACGACAAGGCCACGCGCTCGGCCTCAAGGGCCAGCTGGATCTTCTGTTCTATCGGCGTCTCGAGGAGCCCGGGGCGCCATAGTCCGGGCACCTCCGGATACGCCTGAGGCGCATGCGGAAGCCGGACGAACTCGTCGGCGTCGGACACCGAGGTGTTGGACACCGCCATCGCGACCACCCGGTCGAGGGCAGCTTCGGAGAAATCGCCCGTGTAGGCGTAACCCGATCGCGAACCCTCGACGTACCGCACCCCAAGCCCCATCGGCGCTCCGGTGACCAAGGACTCGACCTCACCTTGGTACACCTTGACCGAGATCGTCTCCGAATGCTCCACGAAGACCTCGAGGTCACCCCGGTACCGCGCGGCGCGCGCCACGACATCTCTTCCTACTGCGACGAGATCCACGGGCCCGGAGCCGCCCATCATACTGCCGTCCCACCTACGGTCAGTTCACGGATACGCAGCGTGGGCTGCCCCGTTCCCACCGGCACCGCTTGACCTTCCTTGCCGCACATGCCGGCCTTCACCTCCAAGTCGTCGGCGATGGCGTCTATGGAACGCAGCACTTCCGCGCCGTTCCCGATCAGGGTGGCGCCGCGGACGGCGGGTCCGATCCGTCCACCCTCGATGAGATAGCCCTCGGAGACGCCGAAGACGAAGTCGCCGGTGGCCGGATCGACCTGTCCCCCCGAGAGACTCTTGGCATAGAAGGCACGGGGCGTATCGGCGATGAGATCGGCAGCCGCGATGGCCCCAGGTGCGAAGTAGGTATTCGTCATGCGCGGATAGGGCAGGTGCCGGAAGTTCTGACGCCGACCGTTACCGGTCGAGGCCAGGCCGATCTTCTCGCCTCGCAGGATGTCCGTGAGGTAACTGGTGAGGACACCCTCCTCGATCACCACGGTGGCCTCGGTGGGCGTCCCCTCGTCGTCGATGGCATTGCTGCCCCACATGCCTGGGGTCGTGCCGTCGTCTAGCGCGGTCACGAACGCCTCCGCCACCCTCTGGCCTCGCCTGCCTTCCCAGATACTTGTCTTCTTGACGATGAAGTCGGCTTCCAGGCCATGCCCACAGGCCTCGTGGAAGAGCACGCCTCCGAACCCGTTGGCCAAGACCACGGGCATGCGCCCACTGGGTGCAGGTTGCGCCCCGAGCATGACCAGAGCCTTGTCCGTGGCCTCCAGCGCCACCCGCACGGGCGCGTCGCCGTCGAGGATCTCGAAACCCAGTGTACCGGCCAGCGTCTCGTGGCCGGTCTGGATCACTCCCCCACGCTGAGCGACCACGTTGACGCTCACCACGACCCGCGTACGATCGTCCTCGGCAAACGTGCCCCGCGAGCCGGCGACCCAGATGCGCTGTCTGCTCTCCGAGTAACCGGCCGCGACTTGACGCACCTCCGCCGAACGTCCGCGGGCGGCCGCGTCTATCGCCCTCAGAATGTCCGCCTTGGCGGGGGTCTCGACGACGGCCGGGCGCACTCCCACCTCTGGGCGGGGTGCGACGTGGACCACTTTCACCGAGGCAGGCAGAGCAGAGGCGCCCTTCACGCTCGCGCTGAGGCGCTCAGCGAGCCCCAGAAGCGACGCCTCGTCGAGTGAGTCTACATATCCGAAGGAGGTGGTGGGTCCCTTTACGAGACGTATAGAAGCCCCCAGGTCCACCCCCGAAGAGACTTCCTCCAAGCGGCCGTCGTCCAATCGGATCGACAGGGACGATCGATCTTCCGCGAAGATCTCCGCGTAGTCACCGCCGTGTCTGAGGGCGCGCGCCAGCACCGCGTCGGCCAATGCCCTCGTGATACCGGGCGACGCCGTCGTCACTGGAGGAGCCCGTCGCGCACTCTGTGGCGCGTAGTGCCGATCGATTCGCCGAGCGTCAACCGATGACCGGGCTCATGGCCAGGATGTCGTCCGCCAGCGCCAGGAATTCCCCGGCCTCCGGAGCAGTCTGGTCGAACGCCAGCATCGAGCCGTCGTCGAAATAGAGTTCCACCGAGGGCTTCTTCTTGCGCATGAAGAAGTAGTAGTAGACACCCGCCGCGGCCGAGCCAAGAACCGATACGAAACCGAAGAACTTGAGCAGCTTCTTCATCACGCCTCCACCTCCGGCTCCTCGTCGGTCTCCTGAGTGTCGCGAATACAGGTCTTCATGTCGTAGAAGACCAGACCGATGCGGCTGTCCTTCTTGGCCGTGGCGAGCATGCCCATGCCACCGTCCTCTGACTCTTGCACGAGGAACACCGTGCCACCGGGGCTCTCCACGACCAACTGTGTGAGAGGCGCCGACCCCATGTCCGCGGCCCGCGCTGCGCCCGCCGCCGCGAGTTCTTCTGCCTTCCTCACCATGGTCGGCTGCAGTCCCTCAGAGAAGTTCGAGGCGAGGACCTCATCACCAGAGAACAGAACGGCCTTATCGACGTCCGTGGAGATCTCCAGCATCTCCTTGAACGCCTTTTCGGCTTGCTCCTTCATGCGACACTCCTTTCTACGGTAGAGAGGGACCCCTTGCTGCACAGCCCCGAGACGATCTCTCCCGCGACGCCTGGTAGCGGTCATAAGTCTAACATTACCGTTCCCCCGGCCCGCGGAAACACGAGCAGCGCCCCGGTTCTGCGGGGCCGCGCCGTGCGAGGCGACCCTGAAGGCCGCCGGCCGCGGGCCGATACGACGACGGGCGGCCCGAAGACCGCCCGCCGCAGCGTGCGGCGCACTCCGGAGAGTGCGCCGCCAAAGAGCCGCGAGGCTCTTCTTACATCATGCCGCCCATGCCGCCCATGCCGCCGCCGGGCATACCGCCCATACCGGCACCGGCTTCTTCCGGCTTGTCGGCTACGATGACCTCGGTGGTCAGGATGTTCTTGGCGATCGAGGCCGCATTCTGCAGCGCAGAGCGCGTGACCATGGCCGGGTCGATGATGCCCGCGCCGATCATGTCCTCGTACTCGCCGGTGGCGACGTTCAGGCCGATGCCTTTGCCGCGCACCTTGACTTCGTTGATCACGACCGAGCCTTCGAGGCCGGCGTTATTGGCCAGCTGACGGAGGGGTTCCTCGAGAGCGCGCGCGACGATGTTCACGCCGGTCTGCTCATCACCCGAGGCTTCGATCGCCTGCACGGCCGCGATGGCCAATACCAGGGCGACGCCGCCGCCGGGGATGATGCCCTCTTCGAGGGCCGCACGAGTCGCGGAGAGGGCGTCTTCGACGCGGTGCTTCTTCTCTTTGATCTCGGTCTCAGTAGCCGCGCCGACCTTGACCACAGCCACGCCGCCGGCCAGTTTGGCCAGGCGCTCTTGCAGCTTCTCGCGGTCGAAGTCAGAATCGGTGTTCTCGATCTCGGCCTTGATCTGATTGATCCGGCCTTTGATCTGATCCACGTCGCCGGCACCGTCGATGATGGTGGTGTTGTCCTTCGTCACAACCACTTTGCGGGCGTGACCGAGCTGAGTGGTCTGGGTGTTCTCGAGTTTCAGGCCCAGTTCCTCGGTGATGACCTCGCCGCCGGTGAGGATGGCGATGTCTTCCAGCATACGCTTGCGCCGGTCGCCGAAGCCGGGGGCCTTAACGGCGATACCGGTGAAGGTGCCGCGCAGCTTGTTCACGACGAGAGTGGCAAGGGCTTCGCCCTCGACGTCCTCAGCAATGATGAGCAGAGACTTGCCCGACTGGATGGTCTTCTCGAGCACCGGGAGCAGGTCCTGGACCGAGCCGATCTTCTGGTTGGCGATCAGGATGAAGGGATCCTCCATAACCGCTTCCATACGCTCAGGGTCGGTCACGAAATAGGGTGAGAGATAACCCTTGTCGAACTGCATACCCTCGGTGAATTCCAGGTCCATACCGAAGGTGTTGGATTCCTCGACGTTTACCACGCCGTCCTTGCCTACCTTCTCGATGGCGTCGGCGATGACGTCGCCGATCTCGGAATCGTCGGCGGAGATGGTGGCCACGCGGGCGATCTCAGACTTGCCGGAGATCTCTTTGGACTGCGACTTGATCTCCTCAACGGCCACGTCGACGGCTTTCTCGATGCCGCGCTTGATGGCCATGGGGTTCGCACCGGCTGCTACGTTCTTCAGGCCCTCGCGCACGATGGCCTGGGCGAGCACCGTCGCGGTGGTGGTGCCGTCACCGGCGATGTCGTTGGTCTTGGTGGCGACTTCGCGCACCAATTGGGCGCCCTGGTTCTCGAAGACGTCCTCGAGTTCGATCTCCCGGGCGATGGTCACACCGTCGTTGGTGATCGTGGGGCTGCCGAACTTCTTGTCGAGCACCACATACCGGCCCTTGGGACCGAGTGTGATCTTGACCGCATCGGCGAGTTGGTTCACGCCGCGCTCGAGGGCCCTACGGGCGTCCTCGCCGTACTTGATGTCTTTTGCCATAAGTCTGTCAGCCTCCTTAGCTGCTCTGCGTCTGCGCGCCGGGGGCGGGCACGCCCAGTGCGTGGTGGCCCCTCTCGGCGACGCCGCTGGTCAACGGTTTCGGTGTACTTACTCGACCTTCGCAAGGATGTCGGACGCACGCAGGATCAGCACCTCGTCGCCTTCGACCTTGACTTCAGTGCCCCCGTACTTGCTGAAGATGACAACGTCACCCTCGGCAACACCCATGGGAATCAGTTGGCCGTCGTCGTAGCGACCGGGGCCCACTGCGAGTACCTTGGCCTTCTGCGGCTTCTCTTTCGCCGTGTCCGGCAGAACGATACCGCTGACCGTCTTCTCTTCTTCTTCCAGGACCTTTACTACGACCCTGTCCTCAAGCGGCACAAGTTTCATGCACAAACCCTCCTGTCGTCCGTTTCCCAGAGCCGTCACCCACACGGCGACGATGCACTCACAACATCGAATTGGCACTCTCGCGTGGAGAGTGCCAACACGCTGCCCATGATATGCCCCGGCTCAGGAAATGTCAAACAGAGCGGGCGTTGCCGAGGTACGAGCCGCAGCCGGGGTTCCGAGCGGCTGTTCGCGCGAGTCCACAGGCTGAGTGCACGCCAGGCCAAGTCGCCCGCGCACTCCAGCCGTAGTGGCCGCTATGTGCCCGGCGTCACGTCCAAGGGAAGAGAGGCCGACGCCTCCAGACCCAGGTAGGAGGGGAACGGCATTTCCGGGCCCCACAGAGCAGCCGCGCCGATCATCGCTGCGTTGTCTGTGCAGTACTTGAGTGGCGGGACCACCACGCGCAGACCACACCGCTCCCCTTCGCCGGATACCCTTCGCCGCAGGAGCGAATTGGCGGCCACCCCACCGCCGATGGCGATGGTCGAGACGTGCTCGGCGGTCGCGGCGGCCAGGAGTTTGGACACCAGCGCCTCCACCACCGCCTCTCGATACGATGCGGCCACGTCGGCTGCCCGCGCCGCGCGTTCCTTCTCCGTCCATGAGCGCAGGAGATAGAAGAGCGAAGTCTTCACTCCCGAGAAGGAGAAGTCGAGACCGCCCCTGCGCTTCAGGCCGATAGGGAACTCATAGGCCTTCGGGTCGCCCGTCTCGGCGAGAAGGTCAAGATCCCTCCCGCCCGGATAGCCGAGCCCTAATAGCCGCGCGCCCTTGTCGAAGGCCTCGCCGGCGGCGTCATCGAGCGTCTGACCGAGCAACGAAAAGCGGCCCGGGCCATCCACCCGCACCAGCAAGGTGTGGCCTCCTGACGCCACGAGTGTCACAAGAGGGAAAGGGGCCTCCGGATCGGTGAGCCGCACCGCCGCCAGGTGCCCGTGCAGATGGTTCACCGGCGTCAGCGGCAAACGATGGGCCCACGCGATGGTCTTCGCGGTGTGCAGGCCCACGAGGAGAGCGCCGATCAGGCCCGGGCCCACCGTCACCGCGACGCGACCCAGATCGCTGAAGCCCACTTCCGCCGCGGCCATGGCTTCGCGCACCACCACTGTGGCGCGTTCCACGTGGGCCCTGCTGGCGGCTTCCGGCACGACGCCCCCGTAACGCTCATGGATCACATCCTGCGAGTGGCTCACCGACGAGAGCACGTCGCCCTGGGGCGACAACACGGCTGCGGCGGTGTCGTCACAGGAGGTCTCGAGCGCCAGGAGGGCTCCAACTGCCGGCCTCGACACAGCGGACGCCGCCGCGGGCCCGCCCGCAGGAGCGCCGCTCACCAGGCCATCTCCGGCCCGTGAACCATGAGTAGAGCCGCCTCACCCGTATCCGCGTAGTAATGGGGACGACGCCCGGAATCCCGGAACCCGCGGCTGCGGTAGAGGGCGATGGCGCCCGCGTTGCCCTCGCGTACCTCCAAGACCACGGGCACGTCCCGGGGGGTGTTGTCCAGCAGTCCGTCGAGGAGCCTCCCGGCAAGTCCGAGTCTGCGGCGGGACGGTGAAACGGCGAGGTCCATGATGTGCCACACGTCGCCGTACTGACGCGCCACGATGAAACCGGCGAGATGCTCGTTCTCATCGACCACGACCCGGAGCCATGCCAGAGCGTGCCGGAGTTCGTCCTGAAACATACCCCGTGTCCACGGCGCGCCGAAGCAGGCCGTCTCGATCTCGAGCACCGCGGGTAGGTCGGCCCCCGTCATCTCGCGCACTACGAACATGCTCACGTCCGCCATGGGTCTCGCATCCGTTTGATGTGTCGGTCGGCGTCGGGAGTGCGCACGTACGTGGGGCGCACGGCTTCTGGAGTCCCGAGGACGCCTGGGCGCCCCAGGTCCGAGGCACGCCGGCCCATACTGACGGCGCCGGTCAGCCATTCCACCATACCCCGGCCTTCGAGGAGTCCGGAGTCCCCAATTCCCGAGTCCCCTATGTGCGACTGCCCGCGCACGAGGTAGCCGGCCTCCACCTCCGCGGGGGTGCGGCCGCCGCCGACAGCAGCCGGCAGCAGACCCACATGACCGGTGAGTAGTCGCTCCCCCGCCTGTCGATCCCCCCCCTGCCCAGGATCGCGCTCAGCAACCGCCGAATCGAAATCATCCGGAGAAACGACGAACGGCCCGCCCTGCCTCGTCCACTGTCCTTCGAATGCAACTCCCTCTACGTCCGCCCTGCCCGGCTTCTCCCGATTCTCCCTATTCTCGACGCGACGGTAGACTTCGGCGAAGACCTGCCCTCGGCGGGCGTCGACCACAGGGACTATGACGCCGACCCCCTCCGCCAAGCCTCGATCGACCGCCGCCGCCGCCAGAGCCGAAAGAGACGACACTCCGACGATAGGCACGTCGAGCGCAAGCGCCGCGGCCCTCGCCGAGGCGACGCCTATCCTCACCCCGGTGAAGGTTCCGGGCCCTGTGCCCACGACCACAGCCCCAAGATCAGCAGGGCGCCCTCCAACCTCGTCCAACAGCTGCTCCACCAACGCCAGCAGCATCCTGGTCTGCGTTCCGGTCACCACGTGTTGACGAGACGCGAGCAGAACGATATGGGCATCCCCCCGAGACTCGAACACCGCCACACCGGCTACATTCGACGAGGTGTCGAGCGCCAGCACGAGTCGATGCTGAGTTCCCGGCGCGGCGGTCATCATGCCCGGCCGAAGCGTCGTGCCACCGTGACATCCCTGGCCTCGATGCGCAGCGAGCGGGTGTCGGGGTCGCGGTGCCCAAGAACAACTACCCAGGTTGGCTCTCCCAGGGGTCCGCGACCAGCCTCGGGCCACTCCACCATGGTGACCACCGTTGGCCCCACGTACTCCTCAAGGGCCAGGACATCCTCGTCCTCCAGTCGCTCGAGCCGATACAGGTCAAGATGATTCACCGGTATCGGACCGTCATAGACGTTGGCGATCGTGAACGAGGGACTCCGCACCTCGTCGGTTACTCCGAGTTCGTGCGCCAACATGCGCACGAACGTGGTCTTGCCGGCGCCCAGAGGCCCTTCGAGGAGAACGAGGTCGCCCCTCTGTAGGGCCTGCGCGAGACGGCGAGCCGTCTCGCGCAGCGAGTCCAGGTTCACACAGTCCGACTCCAGCACCGCCACACCCGACTCGGACTCCACTCCATCCTGGTGAGGCACCGCCCCTGCTCCTACCACAGCGGGAGTTGTTCGGCCGAGCCGCTGCTCCACGCGCGCTCAGTCGGAGGATCAGCATCGCCGACGTAATCGGACTCAGGGTCGTCCGCCGTTGGTGTGCTCTCGCGTTCGGAGCCGTCCGCCGCCCCTGTGGGCGGGGCTGTCTCGGGAGAACCGGGCGTCTCAGGTGGAACAGGCATGGGCGTGGACTCGAGCGACCGCACCTCCGTAGCACCCGCGCTCGGACGAAGCGCCCTCTCCCCCGCGTCGAGAAGGCGCCGCAGCTTGAGAAAATCCTCCTCCAACAACGAGCGGTTGGCAGGGGTGTAGAGCGCGGCCGCCGGGTGGAACACCGGTAGGACCACGACCGGGATGCCCGCGACCTGCATCTGTTTGGCACGACCCCGGATGGAACTGATACCGGCATCCGTTTCGGCAACGAGTCGAGTGGCGAACCGCCCCAGGGTACAGATGACCCGCGGCCGGATGGTCTGGATCTGCTTCACGAGATTCGGGGAGCACGCCTCGATCTCATCAGGCAGAGGGTCGCGGTTCTCGGGAGGTCGGCACTTCACCACGTTGGCGATATACACGTCCTCGCGCTGCAGACCGATGGACTTGAGGAGTTCGGTGAGCAGCTTGCCTGCCTGGCCGACAAAGGGTTCGCCCTGCCGATCCTCGTTGAAACCCGGGCCTTCACCTACGAACATGAGATCGGCGTTGGGGTTCCCGACGCCGAACACCACATGGGTGCGACCCTCGCTGAGGCGGCATCGCGTGCAGCCGGAGAGTGCGGCTGCTTGACTAGAGAGTTCCTGGGCGGCTCGGTCCCGATCGCCGTCGTTCGGAGAAGTCTGGGTCATGAGTCAGACGGATCCTCCGGCTGTTCCGATTCGACACGGCCCGGCCCCTCGATCAGTGGCACTCGACGCGCGGCGGCGGAATCAGCCACTCCCCGTCGGCGTCTCGAGAGGCATGAGCAGGCAGAGTACCAGATACACAGCGAGGATGATCAGATTCGGACCAGGGAGCAGCACGGCCACCACCCACACAAGCCGCATGATCGTCGGATCTATGTCGAAGTAGCGTGCCAGCCCGGCAGCCACGCCGCAGATCATCTTGTCGTCGCGCGAACGCGTCAGTCTCGTACGCATCCGTTCTCCTCTCTCTCGCCTCTCGCCCGGTCATCGCTGAGCCACATCAAGCCCAACGCATCCGGCCCTCTTTACCCGAGTACGCGCCGGAGAAGGAAGTTGTTTCCAACACGGACCCGCTGGTATCCTAACAATGTACGTGAAGCTCGAGCGAGACGCGCCGGTGGGACGGCTACCCTAGGGAGGTGTACCCACCGCCGCCGAAGGCAAAGCAACACTTGCGACACGTCGTGCCCCAACATAGCGACCCGAGTCTGGTATCTGCCAACAGAACTGGAACAAGAGGTCACACCATCGTCAGAACCAGCCCGCACCATAAGCCGAGTCAGCCGAACCGGTATCCGACCGGTCCTCGCGGCGGTCTCCGACCGCCCGCCGAGACCGTCGAGACCCTCGATGCCAGCTACGCGATCGTAGGGACCGGGCGCCTGGGCCTGTCGTTCGCCCTCGCGCTGCACAGCTCAGGCGCGACAGTGGCAGGGCACACCAGTCGATCGGCAGACGGCCGGAACAGGGCCGAAGCTGCCCTCGGGATGCCTGCCTCACCCGGCGTCTCCGCCTTGGTCGCTGATGCCCACGCCCTTGAGACTCCCACCCTCCTGGTATTCCTCCTCACCGTACCGGATGGGGAGCTACTCGGGGTGGCGACCGAATTGGCTACGGCCTTCTTGCAGCGCGCCGCGCAGGACTCTCTCTTGAACGGGTCACCGGGCAGCGAACGGCCCGTGCCCCGCTGGGCGGTGATCCATACCAGCGGGGCGACCCCGGTGTCGGTGCTCGACCCCTGCGCCCAGGCCGGGGCGCTGACCTTGTCGCTTCACCCACTGCAGACCTTCAGCGAGCCCGTCCGTGGTGCCTCCCTCCTCCGCGGCGCTGCCATGGCCGTCACGGCAGGACCGGATCCGACCAAGGCGGCCGAGGCGCTCGCCGTCGGCGAGCGCCTCGCCTTGACTGTGGGTGGTCGTCCTTTCCGCCTGAAAGAAGAGCACCGAGCCCTCTACCACGCCGCCGCCACCATGGCCAGCAACTACCTGGTCGGCCTTGAACACTCCGCGGAGCGTCTCTTTGAGTTGGCGGGGATGTCCGAGGGCACGGCCCTCACTGCGTTCCTGCCCCTGGTACGCGGCGCCGTTGACAACATCGCCGCCCAGGGCACTGTGGACGCTCTGACCGGCCCGCTCAGCCGCGGTGACCGCGAAACGGTCGCGGCGCACCTGTCCGCGCTCGCTGCGAGCGCCCCCGAGATGCTGGATCTCTATCGAGTCTTGGGGGCGGCCACACTGGAGATCGTCCGAGAACGCGGGCAACTCCCCGATCCTGTCATCGAATCACTGGAGGGCGCCATGAGCCTCACCGCCGAACGCACTGCCGAACGCACCGCGGAACCCGCTGTCGGCGGCACTGCCGAACGCACCGACGACCACGAACCCGGACAGGGCGTGGAAGGCACGCACGACACCCTGGCCGGTGAGATCACCGTCGCCACCCGTTACCTCAGGTTCTCTACCCGAGGGGACGGTGACGTGATCGACCTCACAGATCGGCTGAAGCACCTGCTGCGAGAAAGCGGTCTCACCTCCGGGACAGTCACCGTGTTCGCTCCGGGAGCCACCGGGGCCATAACCACTCTGGAGTTCGAGCCCGGTGTCGTCCACGACTTCCAACAGTTGTTCGGTAGGATCATCCCGGGAGACGCAGCATACCGGCACAACCTGCTCCTCAGCGACGGCAACGGACATTCTCACGTGCGCGCAGGTCTGCTCGGCCCCTCGCTGGTGGTCCCCTTCGTCGACGGACGTCTCACGCTCGGCACGTGGCAGGAGGCGGTCTTCGTCTGCTTCGACAACCGGCCGCGCAACCGCGAGGTCGTGGTCCAGATGATGGGAGTGAGGTAACGATGAACGGAAAGAATCCCCAAGGGCCCGTCCTCCAGATCGCCTTGGATTTCGTGGACCTGCCGCGCGCGCTCCGGGTGGCCGAGGAAGCCGTGCGTGGCGGAGCAGATTGGCTGGAGGCAGGAACCCCGCTCATCAAGAGTGAAGGGCTCCACTGCGTCCGCGAACTCAAGCGCCTCTGGCCCGACAAGACCATCGTGGCAGACATGAAGACCATGGACGCCGGCCGCGCGGAGGTGGAGTACGCAGCGAAGGCCGGAGCCGACGTGGTGGGCATCCTCGGAGCCGCGTCTGACTCCACGATTCGTGAGTGCGTCGAGGCGGGACGCAACTATGGGGCGCGCATCATCGTGGACATGGTGCAGGTGCCCGACATCATCGAAAGGGCACGGGCGGTGGAGGCCATGGGGGCCGCCTACATCGGGATCCACGTGGCCATCGACGAACAGATGGAAGGGAAGACGCCCTTCGACGTCCTGCACCATGTGGCCGAAGCCGTTTCCATCCCCGTGGCCGTGGCCGGAGGTATCAACTCGGAAACCGCCGCCGACGCGGTAAAGGCCGGCGCCTCCATCGTGATCGTGGGCGGCGCCGTCACCAAGGCGACTGACGCCGCCGAGGCCACCCGTCAGATCAAAGGGGCCATCGAACGGCTGGAATCGGTCAAATCGGAGTTCTTCGTGCGCGCCACCGGGCCTGATATCCGAGGGGTGCTGGCACGTGTCTCGGCAGCCAACGTGAGCGACGCGCTGCACCGCACGGGAGAACTACCCGGCCTGCTCGCCCGGACACCCGGAACCAAGATGGTGGGACCGGCGTTGACCGTCCGCACCTACCCGGGCGACTGGGCCAAGCCGGTGCAGGCGATCGACGAAGCCGAGGCGGGTGACGTGCTCGTCATCGATGCCGGTGGCGTGTCGCCGGCCGTGTGGGGTGAGTTGGCGACGAACTCCGCCATCCAGAGGAAACTCTCAGGCGTCGTCATCCACGGTGCCGCTCGCGATACGGGAGATATCCGCGAACTCGGCTTCCCCCTCTTCAGCACCCACGTGACTCCGACGGCCGGCGAACCCAAGGGGTTCGGAGAGATCGGGATCCCTATCCGCATAGCGGGCGTCAGCATCGCGCCTGGAGACTGGGTGATCGGCGACGACGACGGGGTCTGCGTGATCCCGAGGGAAAAGGCGGTGGAGTACACGAATCGAGCCATGGACGTGCTCGAGAAAGAGAACCGCTTGCGTGAGGAGATCCGGCAGGGCAGGACCCTCAGCGAGGTGGCCTACCTGCTCAAGTGGGAGAAGCGTTGATCGGGAACCCCGCCTGGAAATGAGGGCCCGCGCCTCGGGCCCGGCATGAGGGCGCCCGACATGCTGGCCGGCCCCAGGCGCCCGGCATGTTGGCCGGCCCCAGGCGCGCCGCCCAGCCCCGCACGATCAGCCAGGGGAGACCGCCGTCACGTTGTCGATGAGGCGCGTTCTCCCGAACCACGCGGCCGCAGCCACCAGCACCTCCCCGCGGATCGTCGCCAGCGGGGCCAGGTCCGAAGCCCCCACTATCTCTAGGTAGTCCAGGCGCGCGAGCGGCGCCTGCGCCAGGCGGGCCCTGAAGGCTTCTTCCACACCCCGCGGGTCGCCCTCGCCGCCCTCGATCGCACGCGTCGCCTCGAGCAGGGCCTGTCGCAACGCCGGAGCCTGACGCCTCTCTTCCGGCGACAGGTAGTCGTTGCGGGAACTCATGGCCAGTCCGTCGGCCTCACGCACGGTGGGACAGACCTCCATGGCCACGTTCATATCCAGATCAGCGGCCATGCGCCGTATCACCAGCGCCTGCTGGGCATCTTTTTGGCCAAAGTAGGCGGTATCGGGAGCCACGATGCCGAACAGCTTTGCTACCACCGTGGTGACCCCGCGAAAGTGGCCGGGCCGGGAAGCCCCGCAGAGCCGCTCCGTGAGGTTCTCCACCTCGACCCAGGTGGAGTGGTCAGGCGCGTACATCTCCTCGACCGAGGGATGGAAGACCACGTCGGCGCCGGCGTCACCGGCCAGGCCGAGATCCCGTTCGAAGTCTCGTGGATACCTCTCCAGATCCTCGCCCGGGGAGAACTGAGTGGGGTTGACGAAGACGGTCACCACCACCAGCCCGTTCTCCTGCCGAGCGCGGCGCACCAAGGACAGGTGGCCCTCGTGGAGGTATCCCATGGTGGGGACTAAGCCCACTGAGCCCGAGGCAGCGCCGGCTCGATACGCCCGCACCACAGCCCGCACCTGCTCTTTCGTTGTGACCGCGCGCGCCCCCATCACCCGAGCCTCCTAGAGCTCAGCCAGCGCCGGCACGCCGGGCAGGCCGCGCGCCACGGTGACGGCCCGCCGGATGGAGGCGGCGGCGGCAGCAGCCGCCGCCGCCCCGATCTGGAACACGTTCGACTGGAGTCTCCCTGCGGACAAGACGAACACCGCGTCGCCGTCCACCGGAGTGTGCACCGGCGATACCGCGCGGGCCAAGCCGTTGTGAGCAAGGCGCGCCACCTGCCAGCACTGCGTGCCGTCCAGTTGCGCGTCGGTGACCACCACCGAGAGAGTGGTGTGCTCGATGCGGTTGTTGAAGCGGGGGTGGTCTTCCAGAGAGAGCAGGTAGCGCTCGGTGTCCAGAAATGAGTGGCCGCCGACAACGCGCTCGCCCTCGCCGGCCTCGAGGCCGGGGTCGGGCGCGCGCGCACCGGCCAAGATCGAGCCATCCTCCGCGAGCACGTCGCCGAAGGCATTGACCACGGTGAGAGCCGTCACCGTGACCCCGCCGGCAAGCGTCACGCTGGAGACCCCGAAGCCGCCTTTCATCCAGCCGTCCTCGCCGAGGATCTTACCGATGGTGGCGCCGGTCCCCACCCCCACTGATCCTTCCTCGATCTCGTCACGGGCCGCAGCGGCGGCCCGATACCCGTCTTCCGCCCGCGGCCTCACGTGGGGTTGCCCCACCCCGAGGTCGTAGATGACGGCCGCGGGCACGAGCGGTACGCATGCGTAAGGAGTGACGTGACCGTAGCCCCGCTCCTCCAGATACGCGACCACGCCGTCGGCGGCGGCCAGTCCGAAGGCGCTGCCGCCCGCCAGCAAGACGGCCTGCACCTTGCCCACCGAAGAGTGCGGCGACAGGATGTCGGTCTCGCGGGTGCCCGGACCCCCTCCCCTGACGTCCACCGACGCGACCGCGCCCTCAGGGACGAGCACCACCGTGCACCCGGTGTGAGCCTCTGTGTTGGTGGAGTGGCCGGCAGAGACGCCGGGCACTCCGATGCTCGCGGTCATGCGTCCACTCCAGCCCGACCTTGGGGAGCCTTCGGTCTGCTAGCGGGAGTTCTTCCGCATGGCCTCGAGGAACTCCGCATTCGACTTCGTGTCTTTGATCTTGCCGATGAGCAGCTCGATCGCGGCGTTGGGGTCGAGGGCGTGAAGCACAGACCTCAGCTTCCACACCATCTTCGCCTCGGCCGGCTCCATGAGCAGCTCTTCACGGCGCGTGCCCGACTTCTCGATATCGATCGCCGGGAAGATGCGCTTGTTGGCCAACTGACGACTCAAGTGCACTTCCCAGTTACCGGTGCCCTTGAACTCTTCGAAGATCACCTCGTCCATGCGGGAACCGGTGTCCACCAGCGCCGTGGCCAAGATCGTGAGCGATCCGCCTTCTTCGATGTTGCGGGCTGCTCCGAAGAACTTCTTCGGCGGGTAGAGCGCGGCTGAATCGACGCCCCCGGACAAGATGCGTCCCGACGCGGGAGCAGCCAGGTTATAGGCCCGCGCGAGACGGGTGATGGAATCGAGCAGCACCACGACGTCGCGACCCACCTCGACGAGCCGCTTCACCCGCTCTAGGACCAGTTCGGTCACCTGCAGATGGTTCTCCGCAGGCTGGTCGAAGGTGGAGCTGACCACCTCGCCGTTGACCGACCGTTCCATGTCGGTGACCTCTTCCGGCCGCTCGTCCACCAGCAACACCAAGAGGTGCACTTCCGGGTTGTTCTCGGAGATGGAGTTGGCGATCTCTTTGAGGATGGTGGTCTTCCCTGCCTTAGGCGGAGACACGATCAGACCGCGCTGGCCCTTGCCCACCGGACATATGAGGTCCATGAGGCGCGGAGCGATGCGGTTGGGCGTGGTCTCCAGGCGGAGTCTCTCGTCGGCGAAGAGCGGTGTGAGTTGGTCGAAACTGGGGCGGTGTCGCGCCTGCTCAGGATCGAGTCCGTTGACCGTCTGGATCTTGAGCAGGGCGTGGTACTTCTCGTTGTCCTTGGGCGTGCGCACCTGGCCGGTGATCTCGTCCCCCCGGCGCAGCTTGAAACGCCTGATCTGCGAAAGCGAGACGTAGATATCCGAGTCGGATTGCGTGTAGCCCTGCGTGCGCAGGAAGCCGAAGCCGTCGGGCAGCACGTCCAGGAGACCGGTGCGATACTGCACCCCCCTGTCCACCGACTGCTCACTCAGGATCTTCGAGATAAGATCCTGCTTCGAATACTTCCTGAAGTTCTTGACGCCGAGTTCCGCCGCCACCACGTGCAGATCGGATAGGAGCCTCGGTTCGAGCTCGGTCAGCTCCATTCGCCCTCCCTGGTCACATTCCCTGTCGTATCAACAATCATCGTTCGTTCTCTCCGTTCTTAGAGCCGTATTTCGCGGCGCGGTTCGGTGTTCAAGTGTGTGGTTCTGATGAATCTGACGTCGTTGCAGCGGTTGCACATCACCATGGAGTGTGTGCGGACGCCCCAGCCGAGATACTGCACCCCATCGAGGAACTCCCCGGTGGTGACGCCCGTGGCCGCGAACAGCACTTCGCCGTCCACCATGTCCTCAGTGCGCAGGGTCATCTCTATATCTTCTATCCCGTGCCTGCGGGCCGACTCCACCTCGCGGCGGGACAGCGGCCAGAGCCGGGCCTGGATCTCTCCGCCCAAACAGCGCATAGCCACGGCGGTGATGACGCCCTCCGAGGCACCGCCGATGCCTATGTAGAGCTGATCGTTGGTGTCACCCACGGCCACCGCGATCCCGGCGGTCACGTCACCGTCGCTGATCAGTCTGATGCGCGCGCCCGCGCGGCGGATCTCAGCTATCAGGTCTTCGTGCCTCGGCCGATCGAGCACTATCACCGTGACTTCCTCGATCGGGCGATCGTAGAGTCCGGCTATCGTACGCAGGGTGTCGGTGACGCGCCCGTCGATATCCACTCGGCCCGCCGCTCGGGGACCCACCACCAGCTTCTGCATGTACATGTTGGGCATGGACATCAACTTCCCGGCGGTGGCCGCCGCCACGACACTCACAGCCCCGGACTGTCCGCGGGCCACGATGTCCCGTCCTTCCAGCGCATCCACAGCCAAATCGCACGGCCGGCCGCCCGAACCCACGGTGGCGCCCACCTGCAGCAGAGGCTCGTTGGCGTAGGCCCCCTCGCCGATCACCACCGTCCCTGATATCGGCAGTCCGTCAAGGGCCATCGACATGGCTTCGATCGCTGTGAGATCAGCGGCGGCGGCGTTGCCCTGCCCCATCCAGCGCCCCGCCGCGAGGGCGGACGCCTCGGTCACTCGGACGAAGTCGTTGCACAGGCAGCGCACGCTCTCGTCGGTCCTCATCCCACCCCTCCCGCCGATGCATCGGCGTCTTCCTCAAGCTCGATCAACTCGTAGAGGGTGTCGACCGTGCTCGAGACTGCGCTGTCTATATCTACGTTGTCCACCACAAGCGTGCCTTCAGCCTCGGCGCGCGACAGGATGAAGTCCTGTATGCGCCGGATACCGTCGAAGTGCTCCACGTACCGGGTGAAGGGACGGCGGCCGTCGGTCTCCCGCTCGCGCACGAGAAAGTGGCTCATATGCAGTTCGGAATCGGTGACCGCTACCGTGACCGTCAAGACTATAGCCCTATCCCAGGTGGTCGAATCGAGGAACCCGGGGACCAGATGCACTCCCTCCACCACGAGCGAGGTGCCTTCTTCCAGCGCGCGATCGATGACGGCCTTCACTCCCACCGAGACCATCTCCACCTGCTCGACGAAGGCAACGAGGTTGGAGTTCAGAGTCTTGCCCACGGGAACGCGGATGGCCGCGCCGGCGTTGAACGACGAGTAGTGGATAGCCGGCATCAGCTGTTCGGAGAAGAAAGTGCGCATGACCTGCCGTATGGAATCTGTGGAGATGAGCCGGACTATGCCCAGCCGGTTGGCCAGATGACTGGCGATAGTGCTCTTCCCGACGCCGGTGGCACCGCCGATGAGTACGACGACGGGCTTCAGCGTCTCACCCAGTCTTGTCCACTTCTGATAGCGGGCGAGATAGGCGCTACCCTCCATCTCGCCCAGCGCCCGGCCCACGAGTTCGTGCAACCGCTCCACGGCCAGGTCCAACTCGCCCGTTTCGCGCGCCCGTCTCTCCACTTCCATGGCCACTCGATAGGCGCGGTCGGGCGGCAACCCGGTGGCGGTGAGCGACTGCGCCAGGAGCCCCTTGGAAAACGGCACCCCGTGACTCTCGCTCACGATGCGGATGCCGGGGAGCTCCGGGGACCCTGTGACGGGCTGGACTGTCATCTGCCCTCGAACCTCGCCGTGGCCTGCCGTGCCAGCTCGCGGCACATCTCCGCCAGCTCTCCCCGACGCGCGGGGTCGGCCTCGATCGGGATGTTATCCACGAACACGGTTTCCACCCCGCGCGCTTCGGCCTCTTCGGCCACCACGTCTATGGCGGCGGCCTTGATCTCTGTGAGGAAGACTTCGGCCCTCCGGACGTCGCCGCCGTCCAGGTCGGCCCGCAGGCGAGCCCGATCCGCCAGGTTCGCGGAGAACGCCACCACGCGGCAGCCGCACGTGTCTTCAAGGTGCCGGCGGAGCACGCTCTCCTGAACGCGCGGCGCCGTGGAGAAGAACGCCACAGCACGACCGGCCACGTCCTTCAATGGTTGCGGCCTGAATACCGTCGGGATCACCGGGATCCCAGGTTTTATCACATCGATCTCAGCGGCCATCCGCCTCACCTGTTCGACCTCCGCCAGTGGCTCTTCCGCCATCGCCAAGACCACTGCATCACTCACCAAGACGCGATAAGTGCCCAGGTAGCCCGCCACGTATTCGAGCGGCTGGTGTGCGCCGGCCACCAAGAGCCGAGCGTCTGTTGCCACCGGGGGCATCGCCGCCCCGCTCCCCTCGAAAATCGTGAGAGATGCATGCAAGGAATTCGCGACCCGAGCTCCTTGGGCGACGTTCGATACGAAAGGTTCACCTGCCATCCCTCCGCCACAGCGGCGACAGCCGACCGTGGTGACGCGACTGAGTGCAGCGTCTTCGAAGTGGTCTGACGCCGCGTGTCTCCCGGCCCTGCTCCACTCAAGAAGGTCGCCGGCCTGCAAGGCATGCCCGGCCCCTCGGATCACCTCGGGAGCGGCGGGTCCTCCGCGCCCCATGGGGACTATCACCACGTCTTCCCCGACTCCGTCGCGTGATCGCCCTTCGCGCATCAGCAAAAGATGCTCGTGTATGGTGCGCGCTGCGAAGCCACTGAGAGCGGTCTTGCCCACACGTTTCGCCGTCCCGATTATGGACAGCGACGGATTGGTGGCAAGATGGTCGAGCTTGGGGGGTGAAAAACGGAAATCTGACCCTTCGTACGAGACGTTCCGTGCCAATGAATGACTGATAAGCCGGAACCTCTCCCGGTACCCTACCACAGGCTCGTCGCTGACGTCAACGACCGTGTGCGGCCTATACCTGTCTATGACTTCCCCGAGGACCACGGTGACGTCACCGCCGGTCGTCACGAGGAAAGTACACGGGCAGCCCGTAGATGGCGCGGGCCTTGCCCGCCGAGTCCTCGCTGTCGATCTTCTCGGAGCCCCCGAGGAACACGGCGGCCAGAAACTCGAAGCGCGACCCCAAGCGAGAGAGGGCGTCCACGACCACGGGTGGGTAGTGTTCGCCGTCGATGAGGGCCACCGCAGGGATAGGCGCCCCGACGGCGGCTCCCGCTTCCCGCGTCATGCGTCTGTTACCACCCGGTCGAGGTGGAAGTCGTGACGCACGTAGGTGGTCGCCTCTCTGTCGAACTCAACTATCGTCTCGCCCCCGTGGAACGGGTAGTTACGCGTCACGGTAACCCGCTCGCCGGAGATCTCGACGACGTTGTAGCACGGCTTCGTGTTGCCGCGCAGCCGCAGGGTCGACACCGTCCCCGTGTTCACCACGAACATGTCCTCAAGACGCCAGGCGTAGGGCACGTGCTTGTGGCCGGTGAGCACCAGCTTCACCCCCGACGCGATGAGTACCTCGAGCACGTCGCCCGCGTCGTGAACGATGTTCCGCTCGCGCCCGGTGCCCGGAACCGGCAGCAGGTGGTGGTGCAGCGCGAAGATCTTGAAGTCGTCCGGATGCTTGGCGTAGTTATCCTCGATCCAGTCGTATCGGTGACGACCCACGCGACCGTAATCAAGATCGGGTTCGGTGGAGTCGATGCCCAGGATGGTGACCCCGCCTTTGGAGATCGCCGAGTCCCGGCTGGAGAAGAGGCGTTCGAAATGCATATAACCCACGTTGCGGCTGTCGTGGTTGCCGGGCACGACGATGACGTCCTGGCACTCCAAGCGGTCCAGGTATTCCCGGGCCTCTCTGAACTCCTGGCGATAACCCATGTTAGTGAGATCGCCGGTGAGGACGACCATGTCGGGCGCCAGGTCGTTGATCTCGACCAAGGTGCGATCGAGCAAATTAGAGACGAAATACTGCGAACCGCAGTGGATATCCGAGAAATGAACGATGCGCATCGACAGAGTCTTCGACATTTGAGGATCCTCTCGCTTGTACAGGCCCAAAACCTACCGAGGACGGGGCCCCTATTCCAGACGCAACCGGGTGCCGCCGGCCAACGATCTCTGCAGGCCCTCGGCCAGTCCAATCCCCACCTGCTTCAAAACCCCGCTCTGGCTTCCCAACAAGAGGGACAACAAGTTGCTACCCGCGCCCGAGTCGATGTAGTCGACCCGGTAGTCCTCGACGTCTAGACCCGCCGCCTGCGCGGCCGAATCCAAGGCATCGGTGAGAGAACCGATCGTGTCGATCAGGCCCAACTGCAGGGCTTCCTCGCCTGGATAGGTGAGGCCGGTCGCAAGCTCTCTCACCTGGTTGGCGTCGAGTCCGGGCCTCCCCTCGGCCACGTCCGCGATGAACTGATCGTACACGGTGTCGATCTGCCCCTGCAGCACGTCCTTCTCCTCGGCCGTCATCTCTCGAGTGGGGCTGCCTATGTCCTTGTACTTGCCCCTTGTGAGTACCGTGTACCTGATACCCACTTTCTCGTAGAGCCCTTCAAGATCCTGCGCCACGAGGATCACCCCGATGCTCCCCACCTGCGAGGAGGGAGCCGCCACGATCTCGTCCGCGGCACTGGCCACGTAGTAGGCTCCCGAGGCGGCGATGTCGGCCACCGAGACCACCACCGGCTTGCCCATGTCCCGCACCGCCTGGTAGATCTCCCAGGAAGCAGCGGGACTCCCCCCGGGGCTGTTGATGCGCAGCACGACCGCGTCTATGCCGGGGTCGGCATCGGCCTCGCGGAGCATCTGGACGGCGCTGACCGGATCGATCCCTGCCGGGGAGAGCAACGAACCCCCGCCGTCGGCCGAGATCACTCCATCCAGGCGGATGACCCCCACCGTGCCTGAGTCTCCGCCCCAGGCCGTGCCGCCCGAGCCGCCGCTGGAGAGCAGCACGCCCAACAGCGCGACGTAGCCCACCACGACGACGACCACCACACCCAGGACTATCTTCCACCCTCTCGACACAGTCTCCAACCTTCCAGCCACGCGATCCCTGGAGCGCGGCAGACTCCGGTCCTACAGCACCCGGATGGTCATAGGACGACTCCGCACGCACGACAGACCGGTGATCGTCTCGATGGCACTGAAGAAGTCCTTCTCCACCGACGGGTATGTGATGAACACCAACTCGGCCTGGTCGCCCTGGCCCTTCTGGATCATGCTTTCGATGGAGACCTGTCGCTCGCCGAACACCGAGGATATCTGGGCCAAGACCCCAGCCCTGTCTTCCACCTGCATGCGGATGAAGAACGCAGACTCCACCAAGGCGTCGGGCAGGAAGTCCAGTTCCTTGTAGCAGGAACAGTTCTGAAGGAACCCGGCCTTCTCGGTCCCAGCGATGGTCACGATGTCGCCCACGACAGCCGTGGCGGTGGGATCGCCGCCCGCCCCCGGGCCGGTGAGCATTATCTCGCCGATCGCGTGCCCTTGAAGGTATACGGCGTTGATCGAACCGTTGATGGAAGCCAGGAGATGGGCCCGCGGAACCAAGGCCGGGTACACCCTCACGCTCACCTTGCCACCGATGAGCCGGGCCACCCCTATCAGTTTGATGACGAAACCGAAATCCTTGGCGTACTGCACGTCCTCGAGCGTGATGTCGACGATGCCCTCGTAGGTCACGTCGTCCATGGTCACCCGCGAGCGGTACGCGATCGATGCCAGGATCGCCATCTTGGCCGCGGCGTCGCCACCTCCCACGTCGGCGGTGGGATCGGCTTCGGCGTAGCCCAGTTCCTGGGCTCTAGCAAGCGTGTCGGCGTAGCCGCCCGCCCCTTCGTACATGGCCGTGAGGATGTAGTTGGTGGTGCCGTTGACGATGCCGTAGACCGAGTGCAGATCGGCGGCGATCATGCCTTCCCGCATCACGCGGATCACCGGGATCGCGCCGCCGACGCTGGCCTCGAAGCGGATCTGTCGCCCCTGCTCTCGCGCCAGCTCGAAGAGCGCCGCCCCCCTGTTCGCGATCAGCTGCTTGTTGGCGGTGACCACATCCTTGCCCCGCCGCAGCGATTCCGACACGAACTCGAAGGCCCGATCGACGCCGCCTACGAGTTCCACCACGATGTCTATCTCCTCATCGGAGACCACATCGGAGAACTCGGCCGTGAAGAGTTCCGCGGGAGCCTTGACGCCCCACTTGCTCTTGTCGATATCCAGGATCCGAGACACCCGGAGGTCCACCCCGGTGGCCTCCAGGATGGCAGCCCGTTCCTTCTCGATGAGACCGTACACACTCGACCCGATGGTACCGAAACCCAGCAGGCCTACTCGGACGTGGCGCTTGTCGCCCTCCTTCATCCTGACCCCTTATCCGTCGAGCGGGAGCTGATTGGCCACCAGGTCGGCAAAGCTCTCGCGCCGTACGATCACGCGCGCAGACCCGTCCCTCACCATGATCACAGCCGGACGCGGGTTGCCGTTGTAGTTGGAGGCCATGGCGTAGCAGTAGGCCCCGGTGGCCGGTATCACCACCACGTCCCCTATGCGCGGCTGTGCCAGTAGCGCATCCTTGACCAGGATATCGCTGCTCTCGCAGTGCTTCCCGGCGAGCGTCACCCGAGTGTCGGCCGGGGCGTCGGCCCGATCGGCGATCATCGCCTCGTAGCGGGCGTCGTAGAGCATGGGCCGGATGTTGTCGCTCATGCCGCCGTCGACGCTCACGTAGGTGCGGATGCCCGGGATCTCTTTGATGGTCCCGATGGTGTAGGCCGTCACGCCGGCCTTACCCACCAGTGACCTCCCCGGCTCGACCAGCACACGCGGCATGGGCAATCCCACCCGCTGCATCTCCTGCCGCACCCCGTTCACCTTGGACTCCACGTAGGCATCGACGGTGACGGGCATATCTTCCTCGGTGTAGCGGATGCCCAGGCCGCCGCCTACGTTCAGATAGCGGCAGTCGAAGCCCAGGCTCTCCTTCGTGGCCTTGATGAGGTCCACCAACACGGCGATGGCACGCCTGAAACCTTCGAGTTCGAAGATCTGGCTGCCTATGTGGGCGTGCAGCCCCACCAGATCCAGATGCGGCGCTTCGAGCGCACGCTTGATGGCCTCCTCCGCGTGCCCCTCCGTCAGGCCGAAGCCGAACTTCGAATCGAGCTGTCCCGTCTGGATGAACTCGTGCGTGTGGGCCTCGACGCCGGGGGTGATACGCAGCAGCACCGTCTGACGTTCTTGTCGTTCAGCGACCAACCGCTCGAGCAGAGCGAGCTCGTCGAAGCTATCGACGACCACGAAGCCGATGCCGTTCTCAAGTGCATACCTGAGTTCGGACTCGGTCTTGTTGTTGCCGTGGAAGAACATGCGGTCGGTGGGGAAGCCGGAGACAAGCGCCGTGTGATACTCGCCCCCCGAGGATACGTCGATGGAGAGTCCTTCGCGCTCAACCAGTTGGCAGATCGCGATGCTGCAGAACGCCTTGCTGGCGTAGATGACCTCGAAGTCGTCGGAGCGAGAGCGGAATGCCTCCATATAGCGCCTACACTGATCGATAAGCGTCTTCTCTTCGTAGATGAAGAGTGGAGTGCCGAACTCCTTGGCGAGTCCTACCACGTCGCATCCGTCGATCTCGAGTCGGCCCGCAGCGTTGTGTTGGGTGTTCGCTGGGTAGATAAGGGTGTGCGTCATCGGTCTCTGCTCCTGGAGGAAACGCAAGGCGAAGGTGCTGGCCGCACGTACGGTACCACACCGCTCTTTTCTCCGCGACGGCCTCGCGCAAGCACCGTCTGATAGAATCCGGTCCCAGGATGAGCGATGAGCCTCCCACTTTCTCCTACTATAGAGGCAAGACGCCTCCGAAGTTCGTCACTCAGACGGAGAGACAGGCCGCGGAGATCTTGGACTATTACCGTGTGCCCTGGGAGTACGAACCCCGCACCTTCATCCTCGAGCAGGAACCGAACGGCAACATCATCGAGGCGTTCACTCCCGATTTCTACCTCCCCGACCTCGATCTCTACATCGAGGTCACGCAGATGAAGCAGTCGCTGGTTACCGCCAAGAACCGCAAGGTAAGACGACTCCGCGAGTTGTATCCCGAGATCCGCATCAAGCTGCTCTACAAGCACGATTTCATCCAACTCGCGAAGAAGTACGACCTCTCCATGCCGTCGTGACAGACGGTACGCCGCTGGCGCCTTCACCGGATCCTTCTCTTGTCGGCGATATCTACCTGGACGCCGAGGCCATCGCGGCGCGGGTGACCGAACTTGGCTGCGCAGATAACCCACGACTACGCGGATTCCGACCTCCTGCTGGTCTCGGTGCTCAAAGGAGCCGTGTTCTTCATGGCCGACCTGGCTCGGGCCATCGATCTGCCGCTGGAGATAGACTTCATGGCGATCTCCTCATACCAGGACGACCGGGATGACGAGCGCCACAAGGCCATACGCTTCATGAAGGATCTCGACAGTCCGCTGCAGGATCGAGACGTCCTGGTGGTGGAGGACATCGTCGATACCGGGCTCACGCTCCATTACATCCTGAGGTCGCTCGGGCTCCGAGAGCCGAGGTCGCTGGAAGTGTGCACGCTGCTCGATCGGCCCTACCGGCGCATAGCAGACGTCGCCGTGCGCTACTCGGGCTTCACCATCCCCGACGATTTCTTCGTGGGATACGGCTTCGACTATCGGCAGCTCTATCGCAACCTGCCCTACATAGCCTTCCTGAAGATCTAAGTAGTGCCGCCGGCCGACATATACACCGAGACGCTCCGTTTCCGGAGCGGCGCGCCGTCTGACCTCAGACGCGGAGCCCGGTCGGGGCTCATCATCGCAGCGACGCTCTACCTGCCCGCGAACGCCCACTACCGGGAGCCGCCGCGGCCCGCCCTCATCGTGGCTCACGGGGCCGGCAGCCGGCGCAGCCGCCACGATGCATTCTGCCGCGTGGCCTGCGCGGCGGGCATGGTCGTGTTGGCGATAGACCTCCGTGGCCACGGGGAGAGCACGGGCGAACTCGACGGGCCGGCACACGAAGACATCCTGGCCGCGGCGGCTCTTCTCCGTAGCCACGCGCTCGTCGACGGGCGCCGCGTCTGCTACCGAGGCTCGAGCATGGGCGGATACTACGGCCTTCAAGCGGCGGCGGATGCCGGACTGGCGGCCGCCGTCCTGGTATGCCCGGCGAGCGAGGAGGTGCTCCTATCCGGGATCGACCGCGCCGACGACCCAGGCGAGGCAGAGGCTTTGAGCCAACGTGGCCTCGGCTTACGCCTCGACGCAGACGCCATGCGCGAGTATCTGGCCCGACGGCCGAGTCTCGAAGCAGCCGGCCGCATCACGTGTCCGGTCTACCTGCTGCACGCGCGTGGTGACGAGGTGGTTCCCCTCGCGCACACACTCGCCGTGGCCGAGGCACTAGCAGGTCCGGTGTACATCACCATCGTAGTCGATGGCGACCACTCTTCGATCCAGGGATCTGGCGCTCTGCACGAGGCGACGGTCCGGTGGCTTCTCAACAGGGTAACGGGGTCGGCCGACTGATCACCCATCGACGCACCCATCGACGACAAACCCCATGCGAGCGACGGGGCGAATACACGCTACAAGGGGCGACGAGGCGCGTCGGCGGTGACCGCGGGCTGAGCAGCGCGCGGCGGCCGGGCGTCGCGAGGATCTACTATCCGCTCAGCGAGCCGCTCAGCGAACGCACTGGACGTATTTCAGGAAGATCTCGAAGGCCTGCTCCATCGCGGCCTCGTTCACGTCGTCGCGGGAATCGGTCTCGAGGCACTCTTTCATGCGGTGGCTGATCAGGTAGATGCCCACCCGGTCCAGAGCCGACTTGACCGCGGAGAGCTGGGTGAGAACCTGTTCACACTCTTTGCCCTCGTCGATCATTCGCTGCAGGCCACGCACTTGGCCCTCGATGCGGCGCAGGCGGTTGAGAACACTGGCGACGTCGTCTTTCGATCCCTGGCTCGACGAAGCTGTGTCCGTCATGGTGTGTGCCCCTCTCTCTTGGGGCGCGGTGCGCCCTTAAGCTGCGCGCGCCGACCGGAAAACCGATCGCGCCCACTCACGGGACGGATTATACCCCCAAGGGTACCGTGGTGGCAATGAGCGGGGAGCCGCGGGCAAGGTGCGGAACATCGACGATTGAAAGGAAGGAGCGGAGTACGGGGATCGAACCCGCGACATCCAGCTTGGGAAGCTGGCACTCTACCAGCTGAGTTAACTCCGCTCGTGGACTCCTATCGCGGGCAGATTGTAGCATACGGCTTGGATAGGGGGCACCATCGGGGCGTACGCCGTGGGCGGATGTCGGGTCGCTGCGGAATCCCGCAGTTTGCGGGAACTTAGTGGGACATCGGAGGGTTGACAAGGGTCGCCGAGGGTGTACAATAATAAGCGAGTCCCGAGAGATCAGACGCAATATCTGGAGACTCCCACAACAGCCATTGTGGAGGAAACGCAGAGGTAAATCGCTGCGGAGTACGAAGAAGCAGTGGAAGTGGAAGTCGATGAAAGATGAAAAGCGAGTTCACTCGGGACTCGCTTTTTTTCTGCCTTCACACGGGCCAAGAGCATCACCGGGTTGCCTGCGCAGGTCGCCGAGTCTCTCGCAGAGCTAGGGACAACTGCGTCTGCGGGCGACGGCGGGTCGGCAGGTTGGCGGCTCGTGTCTGACCGGTGAGGTGGTCGGGCCATCCGAGAACAGACGCGCGGCTACGCATTGGTGGTCGTGACCGCCACCTTCTGGGGCTTCTCGGGCAATCTGGCCAAGTTCCTCATGAAGAGGGCCATAGATCCTTTGACGCTCACCCAGGCCCGCAGCCTTGTGACAGCCACGGTACTCCTGGTCTTTCTGCTTGTCACCCGGCCCTCGGTTCTTCGACTCACCCGCACCTCCTCGCTCTGGGTCGCCGGCTTCGGCATCTCTCTCGCCGCCACACAGGTCTTCTATTACTCGGCGATCGAACGACTGAACGTCGCAGCCGCCATCCTCCTCGAGTATCTGGCTCCCGCCGTCGTGGTGTTCTACGGCTGGCTGTTCCTCAGACGGTCGATGACGAAGTCCACCTTGGGCAGCCTGGTCACGGTCCTCGCCGGAGCGGCGCTCGTAGTCAAGGCCTACGATCCAGCGGCCTTGAGCCTCTCGGCCGCTGGGGTGGCGTTCGGGCTGGGCGCAGCCATCGCATTCTCCGCGTACATCCTGGTGGGTGAGCATCTGCAGAGACTGGGGATGGGGGTGGCAGCCCAACTCTTCTACGGTTTCGCACTCACCGCCATGGTGCTGACGATCGTCCAGCCGCCGTGGCGGGCCGCCCCACAGACCTTCGAGCCGTCGAATCTAGGCCTGCTCGCAGTAGTCGGCGTCTTCGGGACGCTCCTCCCCTTCGCCTGCTTCTTCGCCTCCCTCCGATACGTAGACGCGGGACGAGCCACCATCGTCTCCACCCTCGAGCCCGTGGTCGCCGGAGTAGTCGCGTTCTTCTGGTTCGGAGAGGGCTTCGCCGGGCTGCAACTCCTCGGGGCGGCACTGATCATCGCTGCAATCGTCGTCCTGCAGCGCACGGGCGGCGGCGAAGCCGTCGTACCGCTGGAGGTGGTGGGTTTTGCAGAGGAGACGCCGGCGTCCTCCACCGGATCCTCGCCGGCAACGACCGACTGACGGGATATCTCTCCGTTTCGCAGGCCCTAGCAGCTATACTGTCGAACCATGCACCGGCCGGCAGGGGGCGACTTGGAGCAATCTGCGGACTCTCCGCGAACGATACTTCGGGACATACGGGGCCCGCTCATCCTGGGGGGCTTCCTGGCGGTCATCCAGGCGGGGGTCGTGGCGGGCGTGCTCTACGCAGCCCGGCCGTCGCTGTCGTGGATAGAACTGGGACTCTTGCCGATCTTGGCTGCTTCCACCATGGCCATCGTCGTCTGGGTGGGTATGGGTCGTGACACGTTCAAGGACATCTCCCGGCAGCAGGCCATCCAAGCAGAGGGCATCCTCGACATCGTCATCGAATCTCTCCCTCACCTGCGTCACGGCCTCAACATGGAATCCGCCCGCGAGGTCTCGTATCTCATCTTCGCCAAGCTGGAGTTCGACGCCGTATCGCTAACCGATACAACCCACATCCTTTCGTTCGTGGGCGAAGCTGAGAACCACCATCTCCCCGGCACGAGGATCAAGACCAAGGCTACGATGGAGGCTCTGGACACGCGCGAAGTGCAGGTGGTGAACAATCGCTGGAGCATCGGCTGCCCGTACCTCGACTGCCCGCTGCATTCGGCCATCATCGCGCCTCTGATCGTCAGAGACGAAGCCGTGGGCGCCCTCAAGCTCTACTACTCACGACCCAAGGACATCGGCGAGTTGGAGGAAGCGGTGGCCATGGGTCTCGCCCGTCTCCTCTCGAGTCAGTTGGAACTCGCCGAGTTGGATACGCAGCGCCAGGCCACCCTCTCGGCCGAACTCCGGGCGCTCCAGGCACAGATTAACCCGCACTTCCTCTTCAATTCCTTGAACACCATAGCCATGTTCTGCCGCACCAAGCCTACCGAGGCACGCAACCTGGTGCTGGCCTTCGCCGACTTCTTCCGCCACACGCTGAGGAGCCCGCAGGACTTCATCACTTTCGGCGAGGAACTGGAGTACGTCGACAACTACCTCCAACTCGAGAAGGCGCGTTTTGGGCCTGAGTTGGTCGTCGCCCTCTCCATCTCACCTGACGTGCTCGATCTCTACATCCCGCCCTTGACGGTCCAACCTCTCATCGAGAACGCCGTGAAACACGGCAAGGGCGGCGTGGGAAGGCAACTCAGCATCGGGCTCCGTGCCTGGCGTCAGGGAGAGCATCTCCACGTTGAGGTGAGCGATGACGGACCGGGCTTCGAACCCGAAGTCTACGAGCAGATGAAGAAGGATGGGCCTTCCCAGGCCCACGGCATAGGTATCTTCAACGTGCACCGGCGCCTGCGGGCCTTCTACGGGCCGCAGTTCGCTCTCACGCTCTCGAGTGACCAGCGCACGGGCAGCACTGTGGGCTTCACTCTGCCCATAGCTCTCTGTTTGCCCGACGACGACTCGGGGTCGGATTCGACGGACTTCGAGGGGCCCTTCGTCGATACGACCCGCGATGACGGACCCCACGACGACGGAGTCCACGACGACGGACTCCGGCCTGGGGGAGCGCTGGTCTCCTCATGAACGATCGTCTGCCGCGCAACATCCCCTCGGTCGCGGGAAAAGAACGGTACGGCACCTGGGACCTCGCGAGCGACCGACGCCCACCGGACGAGCAGCCGGAGGACGCCGGCGAAGCGCGGGCGGCCGAACAGTGGACCGAGCAGACCAGCGAGAGCGTGCAGCGCCTGATGGTGCGTCAGCGGCGGCTCAGTATCGCGGCTACAGCGCTCCTTCTCGGGACCGTCGTAGGTGTGGTGACTGCCAGCCACCTTTACCCTGAAGCGATGGTCCAGCCTGTGTGGCGAGGTTTCAGTATCGCCTTCCTGTTCGTCGGGGTACTCATCTACCCGCTCACCTGCGTGGTGGCGGTGCTCTACGTGATCATCGCAAATCGAATGGACGGCCTCGTGTGACCCCTGCGGGTCAGGGTTTCGAGACCCCGGTCTTCGCACTCGTCTTCGGTGTCGGGCTGCTTGTACTCAGCGTCGTACTGGCGTGGAACGTCCGCAAACTGCAGAAGACCGCGGCGGACTACTATCTGGCCGGACGCGCGGTCGGCATCCTGCAAAATGCCTCGGCCATCTCCGGCGACTACATCTCGGCTGCCTCGTTTCTCGGCATCTCCGGGCTCACCTTCCTTCTGGGTTTCGACGGCCTGTACTACGCCGTCGGCTTCTTCCTCGGCTTCGCCATAGTGCTCTTCTTCATCGCGGGCCCCCTCCGCAAGTTCGGCCAGTACACCATCCCCGACTTCGTCGGTGGTCGGTTCCACACCAACGAAGGTCGCGCGGTGGCGGTCCTGTGCGTCCTGGTAATCAGCCTTTTCTACACCGCACCGCAGATGCTCGGGGCCGCGAAGATCCTCCTCATACTCACGCACCTGCCCTATCCGGCCGCGGTCGCGTTGATGTCGGGAGCGATCACTCTCTACGTGGTCCTCGGCGGCATGCGGGCGGCCACCATGATCCAGATATTCCAGTTCTGGGTGCTCTGGTGCGCCATCTTCGTAGTGGTGGTGCTCGTGTGGAGGGGCGGTCTGGCATACGACTTCATCATGGTGCAGATCCGCACTCTCTTGGGCCAAGAGAGCGGAGCCGCCCGGAGCCTCTACCTCAATCCCGGCGGTGTCTACAACCTACGCGAATCGCTGTCGCTGCTCTTTGCCCTGGTGTGCGGCACGGCCGGGCTCCCCCACATCCTCGTGCGCCTCTACACCAACCCCGACCGGACGCGGGCCCGGTGGAGTGTCATGCTCGTGCTGCTCTTCATAGGTACGTTCTACCTCATGACGCCGTACATAGGCCTGGCCATCAACTACCTCTTCATGGTCACAGAATCAGGTACCTCCGCAGCCGCCGGCGGTCTGGCTCCACAGATCATGGACTGGCTCACCTTCGACGGTCAGAACCTCGCCGTGCCGGCGGCGGCCATGCACTTCGGAGGCCAAGTGGCCCTGGGTATCACGGTGGCGGGCGCGCTGGGCGCCGTCCTCTCTACGACGGCCGGGCTCCTCGTGGTGATGAGCGGCGCGCTGGGGCACGACCTCTACTACAACCTCTACAATCCACGGGCGAGTCAACGCACCCGAGTGCGCGTGGCCCGCGCCTCGACTGTCGTCATGGGGGTGGTCGTGTTCCTGCTCGGGCTGGCGGTACAACGCATGCAGATCGCGGTGCTGGTGGGCTTGGCCTTCGCTGTCTCGGCGTCCACGCTCTTTCCCGTGCTGGTCCTCGGACTGTGGTGGCGGCGCATGACCGGGGCGGGCGCCATAGCCGGGATGGTCACGGGACTGAGTACGAGCCTCTTCCTTATCTTCGGCAAGTCCCTGGTCCCCGGCTGGTTGCACTTCGAGAACCCCGGAGGGATCAGCGTTCTGGCTAGCTTTCTGGCCATCGTCGTGGCTTCCAAGACGTTCGGCGGCGTGCCCGAAGACACTGATAGGTTCATGGCCTTGGTGCACGGGACGAGTGAGGAACAGCGGATCCGCTACGCCGGGCGACTCAAGCGACGCAAGGTGTTCGCAGACATCCAACGCCGCTGACGCAGCGCCTGCGACCGGAAACGGCCGACGCCCCGCTGGCGCGCGTCGAGCGCGGAGTCAGCGCTGGCAGTGTGGGCAGAAGGCCGTGCCCCTACCCCCCACCACCGTGCGCACCAGACGGCGCCCGCAGGACGCGCAGGGCAGGCCCTGCCGCCCGTAGGCGCGCAGAGCATCCTGGAACGAACCCGGCTCGCCTTCTGTGTCCACGAAATCGGAGATGGAGCATCCGCGCAGCCTCACGCCTTCCTGCAGGCGCTCCCGTATCTGAACAGCCAGCCGCTTCAATTGGGGGCGGGTGAGGCTGCCCGCCGGCCGCAGTGGAGAGAGACGCGCCCCATACAGGATCTCGTCCGCGTAGATGTTACCGATGCCGGCCAGATGACGTTGATCGAGGAGAAAGGCCTTCAAAGGCGCGGTGCGCCCTTTGAGACGCGCCGCCAGGAAGTCCACGTCCCAGTCACCCTTCCAGGCGTCGGGGCCGAGGTGAGAAAGGCGCGCGGCCGGCGCCTCGAGGGTCACGTGCAGCCGGCCGAACTTGCGCACGTCGCGGAAGATCAGACGTTCTTCCCCCCCGTTCAGGAGGGCAGAGAAGCGCACATGTGTGAGCTCTCCCTCGCCTTCGAGCAGGAGGAGTTGACCGGTCATCCCCAGGTGGATGGTGAGATAGACGCCGCCCTCCAGGGGCAAAACCAAGAACTTACCTACGCGCTCCACCTTCTCGAACGAGCGACCCTCGAGTAATCCCGGCAGGTCCTCTGCCTCCGCATCCCTCAGAATGAAGGGATCGACGGATTCGATGTGAGCGACCTCGCGCCCCGGGAGCGCGGCGTTCAACTGACACCGGACGGTCTCGACCTCGGGGAGTTCAGGCACCTGCGCCTACATGCTCTCGGGAGCGCTCACGCCCAACAGGTGCAGACAGCGGGCGATGACGCGCTGGGACACCACGCAGAGGGCGAGCCGCGACGCCGCGACAGCGTCATCTGCGCCGATGACGCGACAGTTCTTGTAGAAGACGTGGAACTCGCCGGCGATCTCCTGAGCGTAGCCGGCGATGCGGTGCGGCGCCCGCCGGTCGGCCGCCTCGCGCACCACCTCGGCGAAGGAGGCCAGACCCTTGATGAGATCGCGCTCATAGGTAGTGGAGAAGACCGCAGCTCCGTCCCAGTCCGCCTCTCCCTGCATACCGGCTTGCTCGAGGTGCACCGTCAACTCCGGGGGGAGGTTGCGCAGGATGCTCGCGACGCGGGCATGTGCATACTGCACGTAGTACACCGGGTTCTCCTGGGTCTTCTGTCGCGCCAGCCCGATATCCAAGTCGAGGGTCTGGTCGTGCGAGCGCATGACCAAGAAGAAGCGGGCCGCGTCCACGCCGATGGCGTCCACCAGTTCGCCGAGGGTCACCATCTCCCCCTTGCGCGTGGACATCTGGCGCAACTCGCCTTCTTCCAGGAGGTTGACCATCTGTCCGATGATGATCTCAAGCATGTCGGGGTCGTGTGAGAGAGCCTCCACGGCCGCCTTCATCCGCGCGATGTACCCGTGGTGGTCTGCTCCCCATATGTTGATGAGGTGCCCGAAGCCGCGGGCGAGCTTGTCCTGGTGGTATGCGATATCGGCCGCGAAGTAGGTGGGCCGCTCGTTGCTGCGGATGAGCACGCGGTCCTTGTCGTCGCCGAAGCGAGTGGTGCGCAGCCATACGGCATCGTCTTTACGGTAGGCGTCGCCGGTCTCAAGCAAATGGTCGATGGTCGCCTGCACCCGTCCCTCTGCGTGCAGCGGGGTCTCGCTGAACCAACGGTCGAAGGTCACCCCGAATTCCGTGAGCTCCGCATTCATCTGCTCTAAGACCAGTTCGCAGCCCCGCGCCCGGAAGTAGGCGATAGGCGGCCCGTCGGAATCATCGAGACCCCCCTGGGCGAGCTCGTCGAGCCACCGGTCTCCGATCTCGGCGATGATGGCTGCCGCGATACCCTTCACGTACTCGCCCTGGTAGCCCTCTTCCGGGACGGCCAGATCGAGACCCAAGGCCTGCGCGTACCGTGCCGCCACGGAGCGGCCGAACATCTCCATCTGCCTGCCGTAGTCGTTGATGTAGAACTCGGTGGTGACCTTGTGTCCGCTGTGAGTGAGGATGCGGCGGAGCGCGTCGCCGTAGGCCGCATAACGACCGTGGCCCACGTGGAGCGGACCGTTCGGGTTCACGCTCACGTATTCCAGCAGGATGTCGAGCGGCCTCTCACGCGTGCCTCGACCTACGTCGTCGCCGGAACTCAGAAGTCCGCGCACTGCCCCGGCCAGAGCCGTAGGGCTGAGCGTGAGGTTCACGAATCCCGGCCCGGCGACCTCTACCCGCTCCACCAACCCGGCGAGCTCGGGATCTTCTCGCAGCCGCGAGCTCAACTGCTCAGCGAGCACCTTGGGCGAGGTGCGCGCGACCCTCGCCAATTGTAGGCAGAAAGGGACGGCGTAGTCGCCGTGACCCTCGTCGGTAGACGTCTCGACGACGAGATCGGGAACCTCGGTCCAGCCGTTCTCCGCTACCCATTCCGTGACTACCCTACGTATGGCACCTTCGAGCAACGTCAACTCCTCTTGTGTAGCAGGCTGCTGAAAAACGAAACCTCGGCCGGCGGACTGCACTGGGCGGCACCATGCGTTGTCCTCAGTCGCGCCCGTAGCGCTGCTACGAACGCTCCCTGCGTCCTAGCCTTGCGCGTACCCAGTGCACCCCGGCGGCGAAGCGTCATTTCTCAGCAGCCTGTTGGTGCCCTCCGCCGCGCGCGGGGACCCGGCAGGCGAACAGCTCTTCCAGGCCGACGATGTCGGCGGGCGTGCCGATGGCGATGATGACGTCACTATCGCCGAGGACCAAGGTGGGCTTCGGGTTGGTGTCGAACAGCCCGGAATCACCGTGCCGCACGGCCAGAATGGTCGCCCCCGTGCGTTTCCGCACCTCGAGTTCCGCGATCGAGCGACCCACGATCTCGCAGGTGTCGTTCAGGGCGAACTCCTCCACCCGGAACTCCACCTCCCCTGACCCTGTGACGACCTCCAGGTAGTCGCTCACCAAGGGTTTCATCAACAGAGTGGCCATCTTCCTGCCGCCGATGCTGTAAGGCGAGACCACGTGATCGGCGCCGGCCTTCTTGACTTTCTTGAGCGATTCTTCGGAATTCGCCCGGCCCACGATCACAAGGTCGGAGCACATCACCCGTGCCGACAGGATCACGAAGATGTTGTCGGCGTCAGAACCCGCCGCGGCCACAAGACCCCGGGCTTTGCGGATGCCGGCCTCCTCGAGGATCTCGTCGTCGGTGGCGTCCCCGTGAAGGATCAGGATGCCGCTCTCCACGGAGCTTTGCACAACCGACTCATCCTTCTCCACGACCACGAACGGCACTCCGTTCGCGTTGAATTCGCGGGCCACGGCTTCGCCCACACGGCCGTAGCCGCAGATGATGTAGTGTCCGTTCAGCTGTTCGATCGCCTTGTGCACGGCCCTCCCCTTATACAGACCGCTCAGCTCACCACTCACCACGAACTCGATGAGCGTGGCAAGCGCGTAGGCCATGGTGCTCACTCCCCCCAGGATGAGGAGAATGGTAAACACCCGTCCCGCAGCTGAGATGTCGCGGACTTCTCTGAAGCCCACGGTGGAGAGGGTGATCACCGTCATGTACAAGGATTCGAGCGGCGACCAACCCTCGATGAGGCTGTACCCGACGGTCCCACCGCCCACGATGAACGCAAGGATGCCCGCCAGTATCACTAGGCGGCGAACGTCCGCTGATCCCTCCACTCCTCGGTTGAACATCCGCCTCCATCGGCACCGAGGAGCACACCGGAGCGGCCCCTAGTGGTGGTAGGGCTCTCCCCGCTCGATGCGCGTGGCTCGGTATATCTGCTCCAGTACGATGCATCGGGCCAGCTGATGAGGAAACGTCAGCTCCGAAAGCGACCACACAAAATCGGCGACCGTCCGGATGCGCTGATCGAGGCCCAACGCGCCCCCTAGTATAAACTGGAAATCGCTCTGGCCGTAGAGCTTCTGCTCTGCCAACAACGCGCTCAGCGCCTCTGACGATACCTGCCTGCCGCCCCGATCCAATACCAGCGTGTATGCCTGGGGTCTGAGTCGCTTGAGGAGCGCATCGCCCTCCGACTCCAGCACCCGCACCTCGCCGTGGGAGATGGGAGTCTCCGGCACCTCTTCTACGTCAAGAGTCCCGTAGGGCCGCATAAGATCCCTGTAGTGGGCGAATGCGGGCTGATAGTCGCGACTGAGCCGCCCGACGCAGACGATGGTGAAGCGCATGCGCTCAGTCTAGAGGAATGGAAGGTCCGGTACGCGGTATTCCTCGTCCTCGCCACCGGCGTGCTTCTTCTTGGCATCGTAAGCGTGGTCGCGAACGATGGTGGGCATGTTGCGCCAGAGACAGATGTCTGTCTTGAGGTAGCGGTCCTTTATCTCTGGTTTGCAGGCGATGGTGCAGGTGAGGCAGATCTCCTCGTCCACTTGGATCTTCTCTCGCAACGGCCGCTCGCCCTGATCCAGACGACGTGATGCCTCCAGCAGCAGTTCTTGCACGCCCACCGAGGGTGTCACGGGGAACCGTATCGGCTGGTCAGACAGCACGAACTTGAACGTGCCGGTGGTCCAATTCGAGAGTTGCAGAGCCTGGTCGTAGGCCTGCCGATTCACTATCTCCTGAAGGACCCGGCGATCCGCGTATCCCTTTCTCAAGAGCAGAGCGCCCAGCGGTTCGGGGTTCTCTTGCTCCGCGTGCTCCATGAGGCACTCCTTGAGCTGGGTGCGCGTCAACGCACCCGCCGCGACCAGACGATCGCCGAGAAGGTCGTCCGACGCCGGAAGCGAGATGGCGTCCACCCTGCCGTCGGTGACGTAGACGCAGCCGCTCTCTTCAAAATCCTGGATCTCAAGTATCCCCGTCTTACGAAAGGAAGCCAAGAACTGCAGGATGATGAAGATCGAGAAGTCCTGGATCTTTCCCCAGAGAATCAAATCGTCTCTCCCATATGTGATTCTTCGGCAGAGAACCGACCGGAGTTGAGACCAATCATGGCCGGAGACGCCTGCGGCAGCCGGGGTGCAGAACTCCGCCCGCGCGCCGAGTGAGCCCTACTTGTGCGGGACCGGCGCGCCCGGTTTCCTGAAGCGCGCCGGGCCGGGATGCGCAGGGTCGGCCGTACTACCGTTCGGCGACGAGCGCGGCCCGGCCGACTGGGCTGCGGTTTCCTCGACCACCGCCTCGGCGCCGCCCGCAATACCACCCTGTGCGTCACCGACAGGTGTCGCCGCAGGGACGGACTCAAGCTCCGTGGGCGGCAGATCGGCGGCGATAGACGGAACCACCGGCACCGCACGCGGTGGCTCTGCCGGCCGACGCTCTGAGGGCGGTTGCTCTGCGGGCCCAGGCTCTGAGGCGGTCTGCACCGCAGGCTGGGGCGACGCAGATTCCGCGCTCATGGTGACGACTTCCTCTTCCGACCTCCCGCGCTTCCCCGCCGGCGGATGGAACAGCTGCCATCCGATCGCGAGGAACACGTAGGCCAGGATGCCGAAGACGCCGCACAAGACCAACAGACTCGTGTTGAAGTTGTCAATGAACGGGAGCAGCACCAGAACGGCGACCAAGGCGAAGATGCCGCCGATGACCAAAGAGACGACTCCCAATACACGATAGACCATCAATACACCTCTAGGTTGACGTACGCATACCCCGTCCAGGGCCTAGCGACCCGACGAGGGCTTGCAATTAGAGTCTAGTCAACCCCCCAAGCCTTTACAAGTCGCCGGGGCTGATATCAGCGCGCGCGGGCACGCCGCGCCTCGACGAGGGCGAGGACCTCTTCATCGGTGCTCGTTGTATCGATGATCTCTTTGAAATCCTCTTTGGTGAGGCCGAGCTCGGCAAGAAGGCGCAGATCGCGCGGGCACGGATGCGCAAACGAGCCAGGATTCCCATGGTAGGTAGCCCGGGCTTTGTCGATCATACGGGGCAGCCATGGCCAAGCCCCCAGCCTCTGATCGCCCGGTCGAGGCGGGGTAACGGTCAGATCCATGGACGGAACTCCCTTCCAGTGCGAGACGGCGTCGCACATAGTTCGCCGGTAGACGGTGCGGCAGCGGGTGGCGCCGTGTTCATCGCTTGAATCTCGAGGATACACCTTTGCGGGAGACGAGAAAACCGGTGGGAGCGCCAGGGACTCATACCCGGGCGCTGCTCGCCTCGATGTGTGGGTCAGGAGGTGGGCCAACCCCGCGAGAGGGCAAAGAGGATGGCCCGCTCAACCTCGCGTTGATCGTCCGGGTCTACGAGCTTCTCTCCTCGGGCGTCGGCGACGTAGAAGACGTCCACGGCTCTATCTTTCATCGTGGAGACCTTTGCCAGGCGCACGTCGAGCAGCAGATCGTCCAGCGTACGAGCCAGCGTGTAGAGTAACCCTACGCGATCTCGGGCGTGCACCTCGATCACGGTGAGAGCGTCGGAGGCGGTGTTCTCCACCACCACCCGCGTCTCGGGTTGCCTCTCGAGCGGGGTCTTGCTGGCGTAGCGCGCGGCCTTCTCGGCCAGCCGATAGTCGAGAGCGATCCTCCCCTCCAAGGCCTTGGCCAGGTCCCGGGCCACGAGATCCCAGCGCTCCTCGGGTATGCATTCTTCGAAGTAATCGGACACTCGGAAGGACCGCGCCACCATATCCCCCTCGGCTGGGTGGACCTGCGCGCTGAGGATGGTGATGCCGTGATAGGCGAGGACGCCCGAGACCCTAGCCAGCAGGCCGGCGAGGGGGGTAGACGCCAGCGTCAACTCCTGCACACCGGCCAACGCACCCGCAGTGACCCGCAGCTCGACCTCCCCCCCATCCAAGCCCACCGGCACGATCATCGTGCGCGCCGGGTGGGGAGGCATGGGCGCATCGGATCGAGGGGCGACCGCAGTCCCGCCGTCGCGCGGCTCGACGCGCGACCGCCCGCTCGCAAGCTTCGACTCCAGCTTGAAGAAAAGCTCCCGCACCAGCGCCGCCGTCCAAGGCGTCCATACCGAGCGTCCCGTGGCAGCTGAGTCGGCTACGGTCAAGATATAGAGCAGTTCCAAGCGCGTGCTGTCCGCCACGGTGTCCGCAAGCCGAGCCAGCAGAGCAGCATCTTCGATATCCCGCCGGGAGGCGGTGTCTGCCAGTACCAGGTGATACTCAACGAGAAAGGCCACCAGCTCCCGCATGTCTGGAGGGAGAGAAAGGCCGGCGGTGATCCGGGCCGCGTGCGGAGCCCCGGCCCGGGCGTGGTCCTCGCCGTCGAGTCCCTTGCCCAAGTCGTGCAGCAGGCACGCCAGCAGAAGCGCATCGTGGTGGGCCGTGCCTTCGATGGTCTCGGCCAAGGAACCCGCGAGAGGATCGAGTTCGGCCAGCGTGGCCGGCGAAGCCGCCGCGGCCACGCACCGGAGTGAATGCCCGCCCACCGTGTACGTGTGGAAGCTCTCTCTCTGGGCCAGGAAGCGGACGGCTTCCCAGCCCGGGATCCAACTCGACAGCACTCCTCGGTACGAGAGTCGCTCGAGTTCCGGAAGCGTCCGCGAGCCGCCGCGCAGCAGTTCGAGGAGTTTCTCCAGGCGATCGGAGGCCCGTTCCGGCTGCACGGCGGTGACCGGATGGTGACCGTGCTCCTGCTCCACCCTCCCCGAGTCCACGTCCTCCCACAGCTCCCCGGTCACGACCGCCACGGTCTCGGCCGCAGCCGAGATCTGGGCCATGACGCGGTCGGGCGGGACGACTTCGCCGGGCGCACGGAACTGCATCGCCAGGTCGGCCTGATAGTCGAAGTAGGCGCGATCGACCTTCCTGCCAGCCCCGTAGTGCAGGGAGGTGCGCGCACGCAACAGCACGTCGACGGCCTGTTCCAACTCCCAGAGGGACTGCGACCCCAACCATCCGGTGGAGGCCAGGCCTTCGTACCCCACCGCCCCCTGCAAGGCGAATGCCAGCCACAAGGCCTCGTGCACGTCGCGCAGACCGCCCCTACCCTCCTTCAGGTGCGGCTCGAGCAGCACGTGCGCGTCGCCGAAGGTGGCGTGGCGGACAGCGCGCGCGCCCCGGATGGCCTGGACGAAGCCTGCGCCCGCGTCTCGCCCGGCGGCAGACTGCAGCTGCGTCATCAGATCGCGGAAGAGTCGTTGGTCGCCCACCAGGAAGCGCGCCTGGAAGAACGAGGTGAGTAGCTCGATGTTCCCTTCGGCCACCGCGAGGCATTCGTCCACGGTCCGCGCGCCGTGACCCAACTCCAAACCGGCATCCCATAAGGGGTAGAACAGTGTCTCCGCCATCGACCCGACGACTCCGTGCTCTTCGCGCCGATACAGGAGCATGAGGTCGATGTCGGAAAAGGGACAGAGTTCCCTCCGCCCATACCCGCCGAGCGCCACCACGGCCAAGCCGGCCTCGCGATAAAGGCGGGAAGGTGCTTCGTGTTCGGCGTGGCGGAAGAGCGAGATGAGAGCCAGGTCGACCACGTCTGCGCGGTGCCTGCAGAGTTCGCGACCTCCGGCTCCCGCCGCGTGCCGCTCCTGGAGTTCGGCGAGAGCACTGCGGAGGTAGTCCGAAGGTGCCTGGCTCACGGGCGAGATCACGGCGAAAGCAGCCTACAGAGCGTCATGTCCCCGCTCGCCGGTGCGGATGCGCACGACGTCCTCCATCGCCGACACGAAGATCTTACCGTCGCCGATCTTGCCCGTCTGGGCGGCCTGGGCGATCGCGTCCACGACCGCGGGCGCTGCCGCAGATTCCACCACCACCTCGACCTTCACCTTCGGTACGAAGTCCACCTGATACTCGACGCCCCTGAACACCTCGGTGTGCCCCCGCTGACGCCCGAACCCTTTGACCTCAGTGACCGTGAGGCCGTGCACCCCCACCGCCTGCAGGGCATCTTTCACCTCGTCGAGCTTGAATGGCTTGATGATGGCTTCGATCTTCTTCATCGCATCCTCCTTGCGACTCACGCCGCACCGTCGTCGGCCCGCATCATGCCGGCGGCAGACCGGCCTTGATCGGAACTATACGCGGGGCGAAGGCGCCCGGCCAATGGACCCCCGGACAAATGCCCCCTCCCGTCCGCTGTCCAACTGGCTGTCCCCCTCCCCTCGGATGTCCAACTGGCTCTCGGAAGCTGCATGGGCTATCGTTGAAGCATGACAGCCTCGCCTCCACCCAGTCTGGAAACCGATCAACGGACAGCGGCAGAAGGCATCGTGGTCGCCGACGACCTGGTGATCCCAGATCGGGAGGTGCGCTTCACGTTCACCCGCAGCGGGGGCCCGGGGGGGCAGAACGTGAACAAGGTGAACACCCGGGTGACGCTGCTCTTCGAGCCTGAGAGTTCTTCGGTGCTCACCACCGATCAGGTCGAGCTGATCAAGCAGCGTCTCGCCTCGCGCATAGGGGCGGACGGAGTGCTGCGGGTCGTGTCCCAGCAGTCCCGGTCGCAAAGCGCCAACCGGGAGGCGGCACGGCAGAGGTTGGCCCGTATTTTGGCCGACGCACTCTATGAGAGACCCGAGCGCCGCGACACCTCTCCGCCTCGCAGCGTCACCCGAAGACGATTGGAAGAAAAGCGACTCCGCGGACGGCTCAAGCAGTCGCGCCGACAGGATTGGCGGGACGAATGACACAGCCGAGTGGACAACCCGACGCGTTCGAGTTCAGTGGTGCCCTCGACGACACGCACGTTCCGGAGGTACATCTCAACCTCAACGTCCGAGGATTGGGGATGTCCGCCACCCTCGCGGTCAACGAACGCAGCGCCCGACTCCGGCAGGAAGGCCGCCGAGTGTTCAAGCTGGGTCTGGGCCAATCGCCCTTCCCCGTGCCGCAATGCGTGGTAGACGAACTCCGCAACCATGCTCACGAGAAAGACTATCTCCCGGTGCGCGGCCTCCGCGAACTTCGCGAAGCCGTCGCCGACTACCACCGCGACACCAAGTCCGCCGAATGTACCGGTCAAGACGTGCTCGTGGGGCCGGGCTCCAAGGAACTCATGTTCATACTCCAGCTCGTGTACTACGGCGACTTGGTGATACCCACCCCGAGCTGGGTCTCCTATGCGCCGCAGGCCCGCATCATAGGCCGGCCCATCCGCTGGGTGCCCGGTCGTGCCCTCAACGCGTGGCGGATCATGCCCGAGGATCTCGACCTCATCTGTCGTGCCGACCCAAGCCGCCCACGGATCCTGGTGCTCAACTATCCTTCGAACCCCACCGGCACCACGTACGCGCCCGACGAATTGCGAGCCCTCGCCGAGGTGGCGCGCAAGTACCGTGTCGTGCTCTTGTCGGATGAGATCTACGGGGAGCTCAATCACCTGGGGGCCCACGCGTCCATCGCCCGCTACTACCCCGAAGGCACCATCATCAGCGGAGGCCTGAGCAAATGGTGCGGCGCCGGGGGTTGGCGCCTGGGGACCTTCACCTTCCCCCGCCAGCTCCGCTGGCTGCTCGAAGCCATGGCGGTGGTGGCGAGCGAGACCTTCACCAGCACGAGCGCTCCCATACAATTCGCCGCGGTTCGCGCTTTTCAGGGAGGCACCGAGATCCAGCAGTATCTGTGGGGTTCACGACGCGTCCTGCGAGAGCTGGGTGGTCATGCGTGGAGTGAACTCATGAAGCGCGGCCTCCGCGTGCCCGAGCCACAGGGAGGGTTCTATCTCTTTCCCGACTTCGGGCCCTTTCGCGACCGCCTGAGCGAGAGAGGCATCCACACCGGGGCCGAACTCTGCGAGAGGCTCCTGGAGGACACAGGGGTGGCTCTGCTCCCCGGCAGCGATTTCGGCCGACCGTTGGAGGAGCTCACCGCCCGTCTGGCCTACGTGGACTTCGACGGGGCTCGGGCGCTCGCGGCCGCCGAACAGGTCAAGGTCCCTCTCGCGCTCGACACCGATTTTCTCCGCGCCTATTGCGCGAACGTGCTGGATGCGATCGATGCCATCGGAGAGTGGCTCGAAGCCGTGTAGTGGTCCCCGGGGGCCGGTGCTCAGTCGAGATTCACGACTGCGTTCACTCTCGGCGGCTCCTCTCCACCTTCGAGTGACGCAGTGATCCATGCCTCGACCTCATACTCGCCGGGCTCGAGCGAGACGGTGTCGTTCATCACGATAGGGAAGCTCTCTCCGGCGGGGACGACGACCTCTTTGATGGCCTGGGTGAAGACCTTCTCTTCGCTCCACCGGTATAACTCAGCTCCGTCACGACTCAGCACCACCTCCCCCGGCTGCCCGCTGCCGAAAGTCAGGCGCATGTCCGCGTCCGACGTGTTGCGCATCTCCATGATCCAGAAAGCGAAGCCCGGAGACCGGAGGGGCCGAGGGGCATAATCGAAGAACACCGTCAGGGGACCCGACTCGGCCCGCCCGGCGGGAGCCGGCGTCTCGGCGACAGTGAGCGTGCCTCCCGCGAGCGATCCGCTCAACGTGACCGGGAATTCCGACCACGCCGTTCGATCCGGCCCGTCTGCCGCATCGGTACGGGATAATCCGATGATGGCGTCGGTGTCGAGGCCCTCCACACGGAGCGAGTCGCCGCCACATTGCGGCGGGTACGACTCGGCCAGGTCGGAACACAAGCGGACGCCGTCTGCTTGGACCAAGACGGATCCAACTACGGTCACGAGTTCGGCTTGGGTGAGGGCGGTCGCCTCCTGCACGGTCAACGGGGCCTCACCACCCCCATTGGGGCCCACGACCGGCCCTTCATCGGCCGATCCGCATCCGGCGCCGAAGAATGCCGAGACGACGAGCGCCGCGAGGGCGACGAGGCTCCCCATCTTGACCAGGCTCACGACCCTACCTCCCATGGTCCCTACCTACGAGACGACCTTTCTCACCTCGTCGAGGCGGCCTGCCGAACCCAGCTTCTCGTTCTTGTGGGCGATGAACTTGGCGTACTCTGCCATGAAGATGGTGCCGGGATCGCGCAGGTCGAACTTCTCGGGCTTGTCGAGGAAGAACTCGCGATGCACCCGCGTCCAGACAAGGCGACCGTCGGTGTCGATGTTGACCTTGGTCACGCCCAACGGTACGGCTTTGGCGAACTCGTCCTCGTCGACACCTTTGGTGCCTTTGAGTGCCCCTCCGGCGTCGTTGATACGCTGCACTTCCTCCTGAGGCACGGACGAGGAGCCGTGCATGACCAAGGGGAAGCCGGGGAGCCGCTTCTGGATCTCGGCAAGCACGTCCAGACGCAGAGCCTGATCGCCCGAGAACTTGTAGGCGCCGTGACTGGTTCCTATGGCCACGGCCAGGCTATCGCAGCCGGAACCCTCTACGAAGATCTTTGCCTCGTTCGGGTCGGTGAGGTTCGCGTTCTTCTCGTCCACCTGCACGTGCTCTTCCACTCCGCCGAGTTGGCCGAGTTCCGCCTCCACCACGATGCCTTTGGCGTGGGCGGCTTCGACTATCTCTCTCGTTATGCGGATGTTCTCCTCCAAGGGCTCTCCCGAGGCATCGATCATGACGCTCGAGTAGAAACCGCTCGCGATGCAGTCCATGCAGGCGTCGTAATCGCCGTGGTCCAAGTGAACGGCGAAAATGGCTTCGGGGAACACTTCGTCTGCGGCCCGGATGATGCCTTCGAGCATGCGCTTGTCGGTGTAAGAACGCGCACCTTTTGAGATCTGGATGATGAACGGTGCCTGCGAATCCAGGTTGCCCCGGAAGAGGCCCATGGTCTGTTCAAGGTTGTTGATGTTATACGCCCCCACGGCGTACTTCCCGTAGGCGGCTGCGAACAGTTCCTTGGTAGTGACGATCATAGCCATTCCTCCTTGGCATCGGGGTCCGGTCGATTCATAGCAGGTGACCGAAGGGGGGTCAACCCTGCAACGACCGTCGGCGCTTGGTTCGCCACAAGGCTAAGGATATACTTTCGGCCGTCAGAACAGACAGCGCCGGGATCATTCTGTGCGCGTGGCGGGCCCCTTGCGGGCAGCGGAAGCCTTCGGCCCCGTGGGACTGGATCCCATGGGGCTTCGTTCCGAAGAGGTGCAGGTAGTGGAGATGCAGAGGCGCAAAGCCCGCGCGGCGTTGGTGTCCGTAGCCTCGAACGCAACGCTTACGCTGCTGAAGATGGCTGTGGGCCTCGCCATCGGATCCGTGGCGGTGCTCTCGGAGGCCATCCATTCCGGCATCGACCTCATCGCGTCGGTGATCGCCCTCTTCGCCGTGCGCCGCTCCGGCCGACCCGCCGACGACGAACATCCTTTCGGCCACGGCAAGGTGGAGAACATCTCGGGAGTCGTGGAAGCTCTCCTCATCTTCGTCGCAGCGGGCTGGATCATCGTCGAGGCAGTGGGCAAACTCCGCCACCCCGAACCGCTCGATGCGGTGGGTTGGGGCGTAGTCATCATGGCGCTCTCGGCTCTTGTGAACGCCCTTGTTTCACGCATGTTGTTCCGTGTGGGCAGGGAGACCGCCTCTGTGGCCCTACAGGCCGACGCCTGGCACCTCCGTACAGACGTCTACACCTCGTTGGGCGTCCTGGCCGGGCTTGCCCTCATCCTGGTGGGCCACCGCGTCTTCCCAGGAGTGAGCCTGGACTGGCTTGACCCCGTGGCAGGCCTGGCGGTGGCTTTCTTGATCCTGCGGGCGGCCTATCGCCTCACGGTGGGCGCCGCCGGCGATCTGATGGACGCACGTCTCGGCGAGGAGGAGACCTGGATTCGCGCGCACATCGCCGAGCTCAAACCCACGGTGCGAGGCTTCCACAAACTGCGCACCCGCAGAGCCGGGCCCACGCGCTTCGTGGATGTCCACGTGCTCGTTGACAGCAGCATGCACCTCGACCAAGCGCACGACATCTCGCAGACCATCGAGGACGCCGTGAGGACCCGCTTCCCCGGCACGAGTCTGACCGTTCACATGGAGCCGTGTGACGCGGAGTGTGCCCCGCCCTGTGTCCAGGACTGTCTGCTTGATACCGAAGAACGGCTATCTCTCGGGAGGAAGTAGGGCGACGCCTGGCTTCTTCGCCGATCAGTGAATGGCGCGGGGACCGGGCGGACGCGGGTCCCTGCCCCAGCCCGTGAGGCACTGTCCGCCCTGCGGACTACCCGGAAGCCGAGTCCTGAAGCTCCGCGATCAACTCCGAGATGCCCACGACCCGCACGTTCGACCCGGCCCGCTTCGCCCCCAACGAGAGTTGAAGCATGCACGAGGGACACTCGGTCACGAGCACGTCCGCTCCTGTCGCGGCTACGTTCTCCATCTTCCGCGCGAGGATCGCTCCAGACACATCCGGGTTCACCATGTTGTAGGAGCCCGCGGCCCCGCAGCAGCTGTCGGCATCGCGCAGTTCGCGGAACTCCACCCCAGGTAGGGCGCGCAGCAGGTCGCGTGGCTGCCGCACGACGCCTTGGAAGCGGCCGCCCAGGTGACACGGCTCGTGGAACGTCACCACGAAAGGCCTAACGACGGGGCCATCCTGGGCGGCGTCGCCGGCGGCGCGGTAAGTGGCGCCGGGGACGGCGCCCCGGGGAGTCCAGGAGGAGGGGGCACCAGCTTCCACCAGAAACTCGCTGAAACTGCGCACCTTCGCCGCGAGGCGGCGAGAGCGTTCGGCGAACTCGCGATCGGCGGCCAATAACTCCGGGTATTCCTTCAGATGGCCGGAGCAGCTCCCGCATTCAGACACGACGGCATCGAAGCGACTGAGGTCGCCGAGCGCCTCGATATTGCGGCGGGCGAGCGAACGTGCGCCGGCCAGGTCGCCGTACCCGTACGCGGGGAGCCCGCAACAGGCGTTCTCGAGGATCTCTACGGACGCGCCCGTCCGCCGCCGCAGCACGTCTACCGTGGCCTCCCCTACCTCGGGCAGCATGTAGTTATAGCCGCAGCTTATCCAGTAGCCCAGCCTCAACCCCGCGTCCACGCCTTGATCCGACTTCGAACGGGGGCCTGGAATCGGGGGCAACACGGTAGCGCCGCGGCGCGGGCGCGCCGTCTCGCGGTTGCTAGCCGCACGCCCGCGCAGCCATCCTTCGCCGTTCCCAGCCGGGCGGGTGAGGCGCTCCCTCAGGAACCTTCCGGGTGCTCTCTCGCGCAGTTCAAGGGCCTTCCTGAGCTTCGGGTTGATCATGTCGAGCAGGCCCAGACGCGCGGCCAGGCCGTCAAGACCGACGGTCCGGGCGATCCACGCCACCCGGACCAGCGCTCTCATACGACGCGGATACGGCAGCAGTCCTCGGAATATGGCCCGCTGCAGCGTGGATCGCCCAAAACGGCCCGCGTAGGCCTCGCGGAAGGCCACGACCAGCCTATCGGTCCTCAGGTCGGAGAAGCAGGAATCCGTGCAGGCCCGGCAGAGCAGGCAGTTGTCGAAAGCGTCGCGCAGATCGGGCTGAAGGACGGTCTCTCCCTCAATGATGTTGCGCATGAGCGCGTGTTTCCCACGCGCCACGTGACCCTCGCGGTAGGTGGTGCGGTAGATGGGGCATGCCGGCTGGCAGAAGCCGCACTTGCCGCATTTCGCCACCTGCTCGTGAAGCGCTAGGAGTCCCGCGGGGATCTCAGAGTCCACCGGCGCACCTACCTGGATTCATCAAGCCCCGAGGGTCGAACTTGCTCTTCAGCGCGCGCATGACGGCGAGAGCGTCAGGGTCGGAGCCCCATGCTCCGAAGGCGCCTCCCAGCGCCTGACCACCGTCGACCACGACCAGGCTGCCCCCTTTGCGCTCGGCCGCCGTCCGCATCGCGATAAGGAGTGCAAGGGACTCGGCCGACAGCGTCCACTGGCCATCAGAGGGCGGCGTCGACATGCGGCCGATCCACAAGCGGGCCGTGCCGCTGCCCGCCGAGGCCGTCCACAGTGGTACTCCGTCAGCAGCATCGTTTGCGGATCCGTTCGCGGATTCGTTCGCGGACCCCTCCCCTGAGCGCGCCAGGTCGAGCACATTCCAGAGGTCGGACAAGGGCACGCTCAGTTTGACCTCCACCGCGTAGCCCAACGAGCGCACCGACTCCCGCTGCCTTGAAAGCGCCGACCACAGGCCCGCCATCTGCTCCGAGTCGGCGAGGACAAGCGAGCGTGCTTCACCCAGCATTCGCACGGTGTCCCGAACCTCACGTTCCACGGCCACCGGGTGGCCCTCGAATGCCACGATCACAACGCAGGAGCCTGCAACGGGTTGGTCCGCTTCGGCGAAGCCGGCCCTGAAGAGGCCGCCCGCGAGCACGTCCACCATGCGGGCCGCTTCCACTGAGAGCACTTCCGCGGCGGCCGGGACCAGCTGTGAGCGGCGCAACAGACCTACCGCTTCGGCCGCCGCGCCCAGATGCGGCATGGAAGCGACGACCACCTTCTCGCAGGCCGGCCCCGGCAGCAGCCGGACGGTGGCCTCAGACACGATCCCCAGGGAACCGAACGAGCCGACGAACAGGCGGGTGAGGTCGTAGCCGGTGACGTTCTTGATGGTTCGACCCCCAGCCCTTACGCGCTCGCCGCCGACCAGCACGGCGGTGAGACCCAACACCACGTCACGGAGACTACCGTGCACCAAGCGGTGGGGCCCATGATCGTTGGTGCTCAGCACTCCGCCGAGCGTCGCCGTGTCCGGCGACGGGGGATCGAGGGGGAACACGAGTCCGTCGCCCGCGGCGAGATCCCGGAGAGCGGCCACCGCGACTCCCGCTCCGGCCGTGACGACAAGGTTGTCCGGGTCGTAGCTGGTGATGGCTGCGAGCGGGCCCGCCGGCGTCGAGTGTCCCCGAGAGCTCGGCTGTGGGCTCGGCTGAAGGGCGGGCGCCTGTGGGCTCGGCCGCGCGCCGCGCGCGAGCGAGCCGGACGCGTGCGCACCAGCCGCCAGCGTGCTCCTCGCCCGCAGGGGCGCGGTGCGCACCAGCAGGTCGCAAGCGCGGGGCGGCGCCCCCCAGCCCAGTTTGGTGCTCCCTCCGGTGGGACACACCGCCAGATCGAACTCAGCCGCCACCCTCAACGCATCCTCGAGTTGCCGTATATCCTCCGGCAGCACTTCGGCGCCGGGTCGGACCCCGCCCACGAGTAGATCGGACGACTGGCGCAGATTGGCCGGGCCGACTAGTCTCTCCAGAGCGGACAGGGCGCCATCAGGCAACTCCCGAAGGCTCATCAGGTCGTTCCCGCCCACCGCGCTACGCGAGAGGGCAGAACCTTCCCGGGGTTGCACAGGTCATCAGGATCGAACGCGTCCTTGATCCACTCCTGGGCGCGCATGTCGCTCTCGCTAAAGGCCATCGTCATGGCCGAAGCCTTCTCCAAGCCGATGCCGTGCTCACCGCTCACAGAACCGCCCATATCGGCGCACAGCTGCAACACGTCGAGGCCCGCGGCCAGCACCCGCTCCCTGGCCTCAGGATCGCGGTCGTCGAACAAGAACAGGGGATGCAGATTGCCGTCGCCAGCGTGGAACATGTTCGCAACTTGTAGATCTCGTCGCCGGCCGATCTCGGCAACGCCGCGGATCGTCTGGGGAAGGCAGGTGCGCGGCACGCACCCGTCGGCCACCATGTAGTTCTGAGTCAGGCGGGTGACTGCCCCGAAGGCTCCCTTTCGGCCCTTCCAGAGCGCCTCCCTCTCCTCCTCGGTCGCGGCCACCCGCACCTCGCGGACGTTGTTGGCTCGGCACAACTCGACCATCGTCTGGGCCTGCTCTTCCATGCCGTCGACGAGTCCGTCGAGTTCCAGGATGAGCACCGCCGCTGCGTCTGCCGGGATGCCTGCGTCCATCGTGTCCTGCACGGCCCTGATGACAAAGCCGTCCATCATCTCCAGAGTGGCGGGCACCATCCCTGCCGCCACGATGGCCGAGACCGTGTTGCCGGCATCCTCGATCGAGTCGTACACGGCAAGCATGGTCTTGACCGCCTCCGGTTTCCGCACGATGCGAAGGATGATCTTGGTAGCGATACCGAGAGTGCCCTCGCTGCCCACGAAGAGCCCGGTAAGGTCGAGTCCGGGAGAGTCGAGAGCCTTTCCGCCGAACAATGCGATTTCGCCGTCGGGCAGCACCACGTCCAGACCGAGCACGTGGTTGGAGGTGACCCCGTATTTGAAGCAGTGCGGCCCACCCGCGTTCTCACCCACGTTGCCACCGAGCGAGCATGCTTTCTGACTGGCAGGATCGGGTGCGAAGAAGTACCCATACGGATCGAGCAGCGTAGACACATCCAGGTTGTATATGCCTGGTTCCACGATCATGCGCTCGTTCTCGATGTCAATCTCGAGCACTCGGTTCATGCGGGCCATCTCGATGATCACTCCGCCGGTGACCGCCAGCGCCCCCCCGCTGAGGTTCGTGCCACAGCCTCTCGGCACGAAAGACACTCCTGAGCGGTGGAGGGCCCGCACCACCCCGGCCACCTGCTCGGTGCTCTCCACGAAGACCACCGCACCGGGGAGCGCCTTCTCTATATACGCGTCGTACTCGTAGGTCTGGAGGTCTACGGGCCGCCAGAGCACGTTGTCGTAGCCCACGAGATCGCGGAGTTTCTCCAAGAGCTCTTCTGTGACCATGACGGACCCGGGGGCGAGAGCCACGTGCTCCTCCAAGGGATGCAAATGGGGATCGCTCGTATCTTACTCAACAAGAACCGGGCCGGACAGGTGCGACGAGGCCCGATCGCCCGTTGACGAACCTTCCACGGAGGACTAGTCTGCCCGACGCAGCCTGCAATACCTGGACGCAAGGATGGCCGATGACGTCGACCCCCGCGCGGTGGCGGGTGATCCTCGCCTTCGCCGCCGTCTACATAATCTGGGGCACCACCTATCTTGCCATCCGCTTCGCGGTCGAGACCATCCCTCCGTTCCTCATGGGCGGCCTCCGGTTTTTGCTGGCGGGAGGCCTCCTCTATACCTGGACGCGGATCCGCGGAGTGGAGCGACCTCACCGTTCGCAGTGGAGGCCCGCTCTGCTCTCCAGCGTCCTCTTGATCTTCCTGGCCCAAGGATCAGTGGTCTGGGCCGAGCAGTACTTGGCCTCCGGACTCGCTGCGGTCTTGGTGGGCATGGTGCCGATATGGGTGATGGTGCTCAACTGGGTGCGTCCGAACGGTCAACGGCCCAATTGGGTGCTCCTTGCCGGCGTCTTCACCGGCTTCATGGGCGTTGCGACCCTGCTCGCCCCCTGGCAATCGGGCCAGCGCGACGTCCACCTTCTCGGCGCGGCCGCCGTGATCTTCGGCTCCATCTGCTGGACCGCCGGTTCTCTCTACACCCGCACCCTGAAGCTCTCGATCTCTCATTTCCAGGCCACCGCGATGCAGATGCTCTGTGGAGGAGCCCTGCTCGTCGTGCTCGGGACCGTCACCGGCGAGTGGGCGGAGCTTTCGCCGGACGCCGTCTCCCTGCGCTCGGTCTTCTCCTTCTTCTATCTGGTCGTCCTGGGATCGATCGTGGCGCTCACCGCCTATACCTGGCTCATGAGCGTATGGCCGCCGTCCCAGGTCTCAACCTACGCGTATGTGAACCCCTTGGTGGCCGTCATCCTGGGTTGGATCCTCGCCGACGAGAGGCTCTCGTTGAGGATGGGGATCGCCGTGGCCGTCATCGTGGGGTCGGTGGTCCTAGTGACCATTGGCAAGGTCACCACGAGGATCCAGAGGGCGTCACCCCAGCCCGCGGCCGATCCGCCTCTTCAGTCTCTGTCGCCTGAACGCACCCTGTAAGCCTCGAGACCCTCACGGAGCCAGGCGGGCACCTCGATCTTGTCAAAGGTGTCGGACGTGACGCACACCGTGACGTTGCTGCCCTCCACCAGCAGGTCCGAGCCGGGTGCAGCGACTCCCCGGTATCCTCGATAGCCCCACCTGATCGAGGAGCGGCCGACGTGCAGTACCCTCACCTCGATGTCGATCCGGTCGCCATACTTCAGCCGAAGGCGGAAGTCAGCTTCCACGTGCACCGTGGGGAATGAGACGTTCCGTGTGTGCAACACGTCGGCGAAGTCGATGCCGAGTTCAGCGGCAAAGAACTCCTCCACCGCCAGGTGGAAGTAATGCAGGAATCGGGGATAGTACACGATGCCGGCATTGTCGATGTCGCTGAAACAGACCTTGATAAGCTTGCTGTACGTCACGCTATCGAGTGTATCACCGCAGTCAGCGCCGGCGTCTCGTCGGCTCTGGCGTACAAAAGACGGAGCCGTCGTTGTCGCTGAGGCGCTCCTCGGGTATACAGTGCAGGGGGAATCTGCCGCCCACTTCGTACGATCTCGCGGATCCCGAAAGGAACTTGGGTGAGGTCCGTTCCCGCTCAACTCACTAGCATCAGGGGCCTTCTTGCCGGGCCCCTCCGCAGCCTCAGGGGTCGCCATCTAACGGCCCTGACGGTAGTCTACTTTGTGATAGTGAGCTTCCTGATGGTGCTGAGCGGGTCGTTCCCCACGCCTGATAAGTTTCTGATCGTCGGTCTGTTCCTCGCTCTCTTCCTGGCAAAACCGGGGACCTTCCTCATGGACTGGTCGCCCTTCGTGGCACTCTTCCTGGCGTACGAATACCTGCGCGGCCTGGTCCCCGCCTTGGGCTGGAAGGTGCACGTGCTGCCGCTCATACGGGCTGATGAGGTGCTGTTCGGCGCCATCCCTACACTCAGATTGCAGAGCATCTTGTACTCGCAGGCCGGACCGCGCTTCTACGACTACATCTTCACGTTCACCTACATGGCTCACTTCGCTCTGCCGCTCGGCTTCGCTCTCCTGCTCTGGGTGCGCAGTAGGCCGGAGTTCCGCCTCTTCATGACGGCACTCACGGTGCTCTCGTTCGCGGGCTTCTTGACCTATCTCCTCTACCCCGCCATGCCTCCGTGGATGGCCGCCGAGCACGGCCTGATACCGCCTGTGGAGAACGTCATGGGCCGCGCCGTCTCGTTGTTCGATCGAGGTCCGGGCCTACCCACGCTCTACGTGTTCATGGCTCCGAACCTCGTGGCCGCCATGCCCTCACTGCATGCCGCTTTCCCGGCCATGGTGTACCTCTTCGCGGTGAAGCATTTCGGCTGGAAAGGCAACCTGTTCCTCCCCTACGCGCTCACGGTCTGGGTGGGTATCGTCTACACGGCTCAGCACTGGGTGATAGACGTGACTATGGGCATAGCCTACGCACTGGTGGTCTTCGGGGCGACTGTGTTTTTCGCCCGACGAAGCCAGAGTCACCAGTCGCCGCCCGGGTCGACGACGGGCCCGACGCCGACCGCAGAACCGGTGCCGGTGTCAGAGCCCACGCCGACGGTGGAGCCGACGAGGACCTGACGACAACCGAGGGTGGAGTCGGCCGGGGAGAGAGACCTGCGAGGGACACGCCCTCGGCGCCTCAGTCTCAGCAGGGCTTGCCGCCTGCCGAAGGCGCCCGACCTCCGGGGCCGCCGGCCGGCCCCCCGCCGCACTGGTCCACTTGAGAGTCTGATCCGCACGACTCGGTGGAGCCACGCGTGAGCCACCCCTTCAAGATGGCGAGGGCACATCCCACCCCGGGTTCCACGCTGACGGCGCCGGTGGGACAGTTGCGCGCGCAGGCGCCGCACTCTATGCAGCGATCGGGCTCGCGAACCTCCACCGCTCTCGTAGCCGGCGCGAAGACGGCGTGGGGACACACGACGAGGCACATGCCGCACCCGGTGCAGGCCGAGCTTTGGAAGCTCAGCGTCGCCACGCCGGGTAAGTACACCAGGCCGCTCATGACGATCCTCCAAGGTGCGAGACGAGAACCACTACTGCCAGCACGACGGCAATGAACAGGGCTGCCAATTGCAGCGGGATGGCCCGGCGCATCTCCTTCTCCACGCCGGAGGGAGAGGTGAAGGTGGTCGAGCCGGTGAAATTGGTCGCCAGGTACGAGGCAAGAGCAGTCGAGGCGAAGAACAGGGCGATCATGGCGGTGAGGCTTAGGGAGTCACGCACCGCCGCCAAAGCGACGGCCGCGGTGATCGCCCCCACCACGGCCCCCTTGGTCGCGAAGGCGCGGCCGGGGAGCCAAGGGAGCAGCGCCGGGATCAACACCAGCCCGCCGATCAGCGCGGCCGCCAAAGGAGCGGCGGCGGCCGCCCAGGCCCACGACAGTTCCACCGCCCCGACACGGTCCAGCACGGACAACACGACAGCGATAAGCACTACGGCAGGCACCACGATCCTCAAGGCCCGCACGACCTCGACGGCCGTGACCGTCAGCCTCTCCCTCAGGGTGAAGGTGACCCTGCGCATCTCGGGAGTCGCGTCCATGCCCGTTCGCAGGAATGCGGGGACGTCGGCCGCCCGGACCGGTCCGTACACCACGCGGTAGCCGCTGCGCCTACGCACCTCGTGAGCGGCGATCCCGGGGGCGCCGAGTTGCGGCACGATCACGGTACGATGAGTAACAACGTCCGTCAGGCCGGCCTCTTCGATGCGCCGCACCAGCTCCTCCGTGCCGAAAGTGCCTTTGCCGGCGGCGCACCATACGTTCACGCCCTTCGTGTCCAGCACCAGCAGCCACGCGTCGATCCCAACAAGACTCGAGCGCAGGGCGTCGAAGGAGAGCTTGTAGTTCGCCGTCGCCAGAACCGGCGAGTCGGGGGTGGGTGCCCCCACGGCGTATAGACCGGGGGACACCCGGTACTCGCTGCGGCGGATGCCCAGACGCACGCGCCATCTTCCGAGCGTGTCGGCGAAAGTGAGGCGGGTAGACACCAAGGGGACAGAAGCGTTCATATTCCCAGCATACCACCGGCCGCCGCCCTGGACCGTGACCGCCGGGGGTGCGCCTGATATCGTATGCGGGCGGCCATCGCCCTCGCGATCCCGCCCGGATCCAGGCCGAACCGACGTGAGGTGATCTGATGCCCGATGTGACGCCCGACCTTGCCTCTCCGCTCGTCGTGGCCGGCACGACGATGCGCAACCGCATCATCATGCCCCCCATGGCCAACAACAAGGCAGACGCGCGGGGCTACGTCACCGACGCTCTGGTCGATCACTACTCCCGGCATGCCGCCGGAGGCCCGGGCATGGTCGTGGTGGAACACGCTTACGTCACCCTCACCGGGCGAGTGGATATCTTGCAGCTCGGCATCTGGAGTGACGACCACGTGGCCGGCCTCGCCCGCATCGCCGCCGCCATCCACGAGGGCGGCGCGGTGGCGGTGATCCAGATCACTCACGGGGGCGCCCGCTGCCCGCGGGAAGTCATAGGTTCCACGGCAGTGAGTCCCTCGGGCATCGCCGTCCCGGGCGACAAGGAGACGTCCCGCCCGATGGAACTGGACGAGATCGAGGCCATACCCGAGCTGTTCGCCTCGGCCGCGCGCCGCGCGCAACAGGCAGGCTTCGACGGCGTCGAGGTGCACGGGGCGCACGGCTACCTCTTGAACCAATTCATGTCCCCCTACACCAACCACCGCGACGACGCCTACGGCGGGAGTCTGGAGCATCGCCTCCGGCTGATCAGGGAGACGCTCGGGGCGGTCAAACGCGAACTCGGCCACGCCCTCCTCATGTACCGACTAGGAGCAGACGACACGCCCGTCCCGGGGATCACTCCGGCGGACGCGGCGGAGATCGGCGTACACCTGGAGGATTGGGGCGTAGACTTTATCGACTGCAGCGGCGGGCTCTGCGGCTCGCGACCGGCAGACCGCACGGAGCCCGGCTACTTCGTGGAGGCGGGCGTGGCTGTCAAACAGGCGGTATCGATCCCGGTGGCCGCTGTGGGCGGCATCACCGATCCGATCTACGCCGACGCCCTGATCCGCCGGGGAGAGCTCGACGCCGTGTGCGTGGGCCGCGCGCAACTCAAGGATCCCCAGTGGGCCCGCAAAGCGCTCGACGCCTTGCGGGAACCGGCGTAACACGACGACCGATCCGCGGGAGCGGACCAGGACCTATGCCCAAGAAGATACTCACCGAGAAGCACGAACGGCTCCTCACTGAAGAACGAGCCCTGCTCGCCGATCTGCGGGTGATCCTCGCCCGGCACGACGCCAGCCACGACGACCGCGAGGTGCTCGAACGCTCCATCCGTCAGTTGGAGGAGCTCTTCCTGTTGGTAGTGGCCGGCGAGTTCAACTCCGGTAAGAGCACCTTCATCAATGCACTGCTGGGCACGCGCCTCCTCGAGGAGGGCGTGACCCCGACGACCAGCCGAATCCACACGCTGGCCTATGGCAGCGAGGCCACGAACGAGGTGGGCGCCGACGGTATTCAGGTCGTGCGCGCGCCGGTGGAACTCCTCCGCGAGGTAGAGATCGTCGATACCCCGGGGACGAACGCCCTCGAGCGCGAGCATGAGGCCATCACCAAGCAGTTCATCCCGCGCTCGGACCTCGTCCTCTTCGTCACGTCGGCGGATCGTGCCTTCACCGAGAGCGAACGGGCGTTCATCGAGCAGATACGGAGCTGGGGAAAGAAGCTGGTGTTCGTCATCAACAAGTCCGACATCCTCCGTTCCGCCGAAGAAGTGGTCGAGATCGAGAAGTTCGTGGTGGAGAACGCCCAGCGACTCCTCGGTTTCTCGCCTGAGGTCTTCTCCGTGTCGTCCCGACTGGCTTTGGAGGCCAAGCTGGCCGGCGAACCGGAAGGCACACTTATGGCGGAGAGCCGTTTCGCCGCCTTCGAGACCTACCTCGTCAAGACGCTGGACGAGGGCGAACGCGTGCGGCTGAAGTTACTCAACCCACTCGGCGTGGGTCTCAACGTCGCCAAGAAATACGCAGAGGCCGTCCGCGGCCGCTTAGACATCCTTGCTGATGACCTCTCCTCCCTTGACAGCATCGATCGCCAACTCGACGTCTATCGGGAAGACCTGAGCAGAGAGTTCCGCTTTCGTTTGAGCGACGTGGACAACGTCCTGCACGAGTTCGAGCAGCGCGGGCAACAGTTCCTCGACGACACCATCCGCCTGGGACGCATCTTCGATCTGGTGAAGAAGACGCGGGTGCGGGAGGAGTTCGAGCGTATGGTGGTCACCGATGCCCCGGCGCAGGTAGAACGCAAGGTGAGCGAGATCATCGACTGGATGGTGGCCGCCGAACTCAGGCAGTGGCAGACGGTGAACCAGCACGTCCTGGAGAGAAGGATCCATCACTCCGAGAGCGTTATCGGGAGTATCGGCAGTTTCGATCAAGACCGGCGACAGTTGTTGGACACCGTGGGCCGCGCCGCGCAACGCACCGTCGATACCTACGATTCCCAAGGGGAGGCGCGCCGGCTGGCCGACTCCGTACAGAACTCCGTGGCCGGATTGGCCGTTATCGAGGTGGGAGCGCTGAGCCTTGGTGCCGTCATCGCCGCCCTTGCCACCACCACTCTGGTGGACGTCACCGGGATACTGGCGGCGAGCTTCGTCGCCGCGGTGGGTCTCTTCATCCTGCCCGCCCGCCGGGCGAAGGCCAAGGCCGAACTCACCAACAAGATTTCGAAACTCCGTTCCCAACTCATGGCCACCATCACCGAGCAGTTCGAGCACGAGAGCGAGCGCAGCCAGATGCGCATCCGCGAGGCGGTCGGACCCTACACCCGTTTCGTGCGGGCGGAACGTGGTCGCCTCGACGAGATGCTCGCGCAGATCGGAGCGGTCACTATCAGTCTGGAGGGGCTGCGGGCGAGGATCGAGGATATCGGCGCCTGAGGCGCTTCTGTCCGACCCACCTGGTAGCCTAGGACTATGGTACGTGACCCTGCATTCGGTGTTCGCAGCCCAAGTGCCGATCGAGCCGGCCACGGGCACCTCACCCGCGACTGCGGTAACCCGCCGCGTCGCCGGCCACGCCTGTCGAAATCCCGCTTCCAGGCCGGACTGCAGTGCCACAAGAAGCTGTGGCTTACGTGCTTCGAGCCCCGGCTAGCCGATCCAGTCGACGAGGTCCGGCAGGCAATCTTCGATCAGGGACACAAAGTCGGCGAACTGGCCCGAGAACGTTACCCCGGCGGTGTGTTAGTAGCTGAGGATCACAAGCAGCCCGAAGCAGCGTTAGAGACTACGGCCAAGCTCATCGGGGAAGGCGCCGCCTGCATCTACGAGGCCGCCTTCGAATACAACGGGGTGCTGGTGCGGGCCGACGTCATCGCACGAGCGCCGGACGGTCGCTGGGACCTCGTGGAGGTCAAGTCCACCAGTAGGGCCAAGCCCCAGCACGTCACCGACACGGCCATCCAACTTTACGTTCTCGAGGGAGCCGGTCTCCAGGTTCAAGCCGCAGGCGTGTTGCACCTCGACACCGGCTACGTGCACGCCGGCGGAGTCTACGATCTGGACGCGCTGTTCTCCCTCACCGATGTCACCGAGGAAGCCCGCGCCTTCCTGCCCGAGATCCCCGGCCTGCTCGAGGAGATGAGGGCCGCACTTTGCGGATGACTGCCCCGATGTCCGTGTGGGCAAGCGCTGCACAGAGCCCTACGATTGTGACTTCCGAGGACGCTGCCACGACTATCTGCCGGAGTTCCCGGTCACCGAGATACCACGCATCGATGCCGAGATACTCGACAACCTGCTGGCCGAGGGCATCTGTTCTATGCGCGAGGTGCCGCCCGACTACCCCGGGCTCAACGAAGCCCAGGTGGCCGCCTGCGCGCTGGTGCGCGAAGGCGTGCCCCACTTCGACCCCGAGCTTACCCAGGCGCTTCGCGGGCTCAGCTATCCCCTACACTTCCTCGACTTCGAGACCGTGGGCGCCGCCCTGCCCGCCTATCCGAGCACCCGCCCCTACCAGGCGCTACCGATGGAGTGGTCCTGCCACACCCTCCTCGCCGACGGCACTTTGGAGCACCGCGAGTTCCTCCACGAGGAGCCCAGCGATCCACGCCGGGATTTCGCCGAGAATCTGCTCGGCCGGGTACCGGTGGAGGGGCCCATCCTGGTCTACTCAAGCTATGAGAAGACGGTCCTCAGTTCGTTGGCCGCACACCTGCCCGATCTGGCCGCCGGCATCGCGGGCCTGCAGGACCGCCTCTTCGATCTCTTGCCCCTCGTCAGGCGATTCGTGCGTCACCCTGGGTTCCACGGTCGGGCCTCATTGAAGAGCGTGCTCCCGGCCCTGGTGGACGACCTCTCCTACCACGATCTGAGCATCCAGAACGGTGCGGTGGCCGGCCTCCGCTATGCGGCAGCCTTCACCGACGAGCTTTCCGACGCCGAGCGACGGCGATTGTTCGACGATCTTCGCTCGTACTGTGCCACTGACACCTTGGCGCTCGTTCGGCTTCTCCAGAGGCTCCAAGCCGGGAGTTGACCGACCGGCCCGACGCTCGACCCGAGCTACTCCTCCCGCACGTTCCCATTCTCCGCCACCCAGAAGAACCGGAAGGGAACGGTATTCTTGAGCCATGCGACTTCGTCCGCAAGCTCCAGATACGCCGGGAAGCCGTCGGGCAGTCCGACCCCCACGGCGACGTCCGGTCTTTCCGTGCGATAGCGCACGACGTCCAGCATCGCGGCTGAGAACCAGCGCCGGGCCTGCGCAGTCGTTGCGCTCTTGGAAGAACCCTCCGGGTAGCCCTTGACTGTGACCCACAGCGTCTCACCGTTCCGAGTAGTCGCGATATCCGCATCCCGCTGCTTTGGAGACGCATCAACGGCCGGGTACAGACGGTAGCCTTGTGCTGCGAGGAAATCGGCGACCAGCGCGAGCACATGGTCCTTCCGATGCCAGGGGCGATCCGTTCCCACTCCTTCGTCAACGGCAAGCCGGCTGACCATCTTCACCCGGCCGCATCGCGCGCACGGGCCTTTCTCGCGGTGGATCAGTCCCTTGGACTCGAGCGCACGTCCGGCCGCGTTGGTGCTCTGTCGCCGGGACCATCCGACGGCGAGGGCGATGCAGGCGTCGCAGACGGGAACAGGTCCGGCGCGTAGACCCGCCAAGAAGCGGTGAGTGCCGGCCATCAGTTCCTCCTCTGTTCAGCGTCGCCAGGATCCATAAAGCGTCTGCTGATTATAGGTTCTTCTTTGATGACTGTGTTCACAGATGTAACGGGCGTCGGCACCAAGGGCATCGGCGCCACGGGCATCGGCGCCACGCGCTCCCCATGCCGTGCATCCCCAAGGCGAGAGTTGGGAAGAAGGAGCGACATGAACGTCATCACTGTTGGCAAGAGACCGCTTACCGCCGACAGATGTGAACCGGGTGGCGATGGGTTCCGGGGTGAGCCTCGACGCCGACGCCGTGAGCCGCATCGAGGCCGCTCGGGCGGTCGTCGAGGCGTCCTTGGCGAGCGGAGAAGCCATCTACGGGCTGACAACCGGCGTCGGCCACCTCAAGGACACCCGGCTTCCCGACGAGGAGCTCAGACATGCGCAGGAGAACCTCGTTCGGATGCACGCCGGTGCCCTGGGCCCACCACTGCCGCGAGAGGTGGTCCGCGCCGCTATCCTCACCCGCATCAACGGCGTCAGCCAGGGCGGTTCTGGAGCGGGGCTCTCGGTGGTCGAGACCTTGATTTCCATGCTGAACGCCGGGGTCCACCCCGTGGTGCCTCAAGACGGGTCCGTGGGGGCTGCCGATCTGGGCCAGATGGCCGCGATCGCTCTCGTGGTGATCGGGGAAGGGTGGGCGGAGTATCAGGGTGAGCGCCTACGGGGCGGCGAAGCCCTCAGCCGAGCGGGGATAGCGCCCGCAGTGCTGGCGGCCAAAGACGGCCTCGCTCTGATCTCGTCCAACGGCGTCTCCATCGGCCACGGCGCCTTGGTCGTGACCGAGGCCGGAGACATGGCCGAGGCGGCCGACCTCGTCGCCGCCTTGTCGCTCGAAGCCACCCGTGGCAATCCGTCGTTCGTGCACCCAGCGGTGGCCGCCGCTAAGCCGTATCCGGGACAGGTGGCGGTGTGCGAACATATCCGCTCGGCGCTGGAGAACAGCTACCTACTCCATCCGGACGTTCCGGCCTCCATCCAGGACCCTCTATCGTTCCGGGTGGTACCGCAGGTGCACGGGGCGCTGCGAGACTTCATCGACGCAGCCCGACGGTCCGTCGAGCAGGAACTGAACTCCATGAGCGACAACCCGCTGGTGTCGGTGCGCGACCAGGCCATGGTGCACAGCGGCAATTTCCATCCGATCGTGATGGCCATCGCCTTCGACGCGCTGCGGATCGCCATCGCTCACGTGGGCCAGTTGAGCGAGAGACGACTCAGTCACCTGTGGGATGCTTTCTTCCAGCGGTTGGACTCATCCGGGAGCAAACCTCCCTCTGGGGCGGGCGGATTCTTCGGCCTTTCCCTCCGGTACGCGGGTGCCTCGCTGATGGCCGAACTCAAGCAATTGGCGGCCCCCGCCACCCTGGACACGCCTACCTTGGACATGGAGGTAGAGGACCACGCTACCGGTGCTCCTCTCACCGTCCGAAAGACTGCCGCGGCCTTGGAGTTGCTGCGCAGCATCCTGGCCGTCGAGCTGCTCCTCGCGCGGGACGTGGTGTCGCTGTCGCGGAGTTGGCTCACGCTGGGAACCGGCACAGAGAAGGCACTGCGCGCCGTAGAGGCGGCTATTGGTCGCGCTGGGGAAGACCGCTCACCGGCAGCCGTGCACGAGTTGGTACGGGAAATCATACCCAAGGGCTTAACGAATAGAGGAGGAGAACATGGCCACCAGTAAGGAACACGATACGGAGCTCCACCCGCGCGACACGGGCCCCGATTATGTCGACGCACAGGGCCGACCCGCGCAACTGGTTTGCTGCCCGGCGTGCGGTCAGATGGAATGGTGGACCCAGGGAGAGGTCGACGACCACGGTACGTGCCGAGCGGTGGCGGAGTCGTGCAAGGTGTGCGCACCGTAGCGACCGGCTAAGCGCAACGCCTCACAACTCACGATAGCGCCCAACCACCGGTCGCCAGACGCACCTCCCGGTCACCGGTTACTGCCGCTCACCTCGCCAGTCTGCGGAAGGCCCAGAGGGTTGCGCCCTGCAGTATCACACCAATGATCACAAGTGCGAGCACGGCCTTGCCGATCGCCCCCCAATCGTACCCGGTCACCATGAGAGTCCTCATGCCTTCGATCAGGTAGGTGACAGGGTTCCAATCGTTGACCACCTGCATCCAGCCTGGCATGAGGGCCTGCGGCACGAACGCGGTGGACATGAACATCACAGGGAAGAGCAGCAGGGAGATCGTGCTCGTAGCCTGTTCGCTCTTGGTGAGGAGCGCGGGGATGAAGCTCGAGCCGGCGAACGCCACACCGAACGCGCCGGAGAGCAGCACTATGAGCAGGAAGCCACCCACTCCCGTCACGATGGTCGCCCCCAGCAGCACGCTCACCACCAGCACGACGCCGGCCATCGCCGCCGCCTGGAAGAAGAGCGGCACCATCTCGCCGGCAAGGATCGACCAGCGGCTGATGGGATAGGCCCGTAACTTGTCCAGGTAACCGCTGCGGAACTCCACCAGGAGACCGTACCCGGACCAGGACACCGCCAATAGGGCCGCAAACGCCACCTGGCCCGGGGCCAGATAGGCCAGGTAGCTCGACTGCCCGCCGAAGCCCGGCAATTGCACGATGTCTTTGTAGAGTTGACTGAACACCAGCAGCTGGATGAGCGGAAAGAAGATGATGCTGATCCAGTTCGCCGGGACCCGCACGAACCGTCGGGTAGTGCGTAGACCGAGATGGTAGGTCTCGTAGGCAAAGGACGTCACAGAGGTCATGGCCTGGTCACCACCCAAGGATTATCGGCTGGTCGGCGGCCTCCTCTCGGATCCTCCGACCGGTGTATTTCATGAACACGTCGTCGAGGCTCGGCTGAGTCACCTGCAGGCCGGTGATCTGCAACCCGTTGCCCTCCAGCCGCCTCAGCAATGCGGGGACCGCAGCGTTGGCGTTGGGGACAGAGAGGCTCACACCGACGGGGTGTGCGGCCACCGCATCTGGCGCCACCATCCCCTCCAGCAGCCGGCGCACCTGGGACACCGGTCCGTCGCCGTTCCCCCCCGGCTCGAATGCGGCTCCGTCACCTGACTCTATCCGCAAGACCACGGTGTCGGCGGCGATGCTCCGCTTGAGATCGCCCGGGGCGCCCTCCACGACGATCCGGCCGCAGTCGATGATCGCGACGCGCGAGCAGAGCCGGTCGGCCTCTTCCATATAGTGAGTCGTGAGGAGCATCGTTGTCCCCCCGGCGCTGATGCGCTCGAGTTCCTCCCACAACGCGGTTCGGCTTTGAGGATCGAGCCCTTCGGTGGGTTCGTCCAGGATCAGGAGTTCCGGCCGGTGCACGAGCGCAGCGGCCACGTCCAGACGGCGCTTCATGCCCCCGGAATACGTTCCCGTCAGTTTCTTCGCGACCGACGCGAGGCCCATGAGCTCGAGCAGTTCGTCGGCTCGACGTCGAATCTCGGCCGCCCGCATCCCGTGAAGGTGGCCGGCCAACTCCAGGGTCTCGCGGCCGGTGGAGAAGGCGTCCAGTGTAGGCGTCTGCATGGCCAGCCCCAGCCGCCGCCGCACCTGCTCCGGCTCGGTGGCAACGTCGTAGCCCACCACGCGCACCGTCCCAGCGGTAGCCCGCAACAGGGTCGCGAGGATCCGGATAGCCGTTGTCTTGCCGGCGCCGTTCGGTCCGAGCACCCCGAAGAGCTCACCCGGCCCGACCCGGAGATCCACGCCGTCGAGCGCCCGCGTCCCGCCGGCGTAGACCTTCACGAGTCCCTCGGTGACTATGGCGTGCTCTTCGGTCTGTTCCACGATCGTTCTCCACGTTCAATCGTCCTTGAGGGCCCGTCCGGCCCACGGCCCTACAGGCCTGGAGGTCTAAGCGCGAGCGCAGGGTGTTCTGCTAGAAGATACCCCTGACGAGAGAGCAGCAGACATGGCGAAGGCGACTACACTCGTGTACTGTCGCCGGCCCCAGACCACGCGGTCGCGAACGCATCATTTCTGACAACCCGGACAGAAGTACGAGCGGCGACCGGAGATCTTCTTGCTGGATACTTCTCCGCCACAGCCAGGGCACTCCTCTCCCTCGCTGCGGTGAGTAAGCAGCCATTCAGTGGGCATCTTATCTGTATTCACCCTGGCCTTGATAGCCATGCGTAGTACCTTTCCGCTGGTGCGCCACAGGTCCTCGAGAGTCGAGGCGTCAAGATCGGCGGCTGGGCGGTCGGGCAGCAGGCGCGCGTGAAACAAGATCTCGTCAGAGTAGATGTTGCCTACGCCGGCAATCGCAGGCTGGTTCATCAGTGCGCTCTTGATGGTACCGCGCCGGCCTTGGAGGATATCCACAAACACCTCGCACGAGACTTCCAAGGCGTCAGGGCCCAGCTTCTTCTCCCTGATGAAGTCCTCTGGTTCTTCGACCAGTCCTATGCTCCCGAAGAGGCGCTGGAACACCAGGGCCAGGTGGAAGCCGTTTTCGAATCCCACGACCACCCGAGAGTGCTCGGGCCTCTTGTCCTCCTTCTTGTAGTAGCGCAACCCTCCCGTCATCCCGAAGTGGACGTGCAGCCATCCTCCCTCGCCTATACGAACAAAGAGGTGCTTGCCGTGACGGTGCGCCTTCTCGAACGCGTGACCCTTCATCGCTCGGGCAAGACTCCGCGCAGATATGCCCTCGAGGATCCTATCGTCGCCGACGCGAACCCGAGTCACCTCGTGATGCAGCGAAGTCGCATCCAGGTATTCCTTATAGACCTGCACATCGGGAAGTTCGGGCATCTTCGTCACCTCGCGGGGATGATTCCCCATGGAGGAGCTTTCCCAACAGGATGCGGGCATAACCGAGAGGGATGCTGGACGTTGGCCTCCGCGGCAACCAGGGTAGGTGACCGTCGAGGATTCTGAAGACAGAGCTTGGTTGGCGCAAGCCCCGGTCAGGTTAGGAGACGGTCTCGGCATGAGCATCCACATCGGGACTTCGGGGTGGCACTACAAGCACTGGGTAGGTCCGTTCTACCCGGAGGGACTCCGGTCCGAGCAGATGCTGGGTTACTACGGGGGTGAGTTCGGCGCGGTCGAGATCAACAACTCCTTCTACCGCCTCCCCGACCACGAGATCCTAGCGACCTGGAGAGACTCCACTCCGGATGCGTTCGTCTTCGCCTACAAGGCCAGCCGCTACATCACCCACATGAAGAAGCTCCACAACGCCGGCGCTGCTCTGGAAAAGATGGTGGCCGGTGCCCGCGTCCTCGGTGACAAACTGGGTCCGATCCTGTTCCAACTCCCTCCCAAGTGGAGGGTCGATGCCGACCGTCTGGAGGCGTTCCTGCGCCTGATACCGGAGGATCTGCGGACGGGGTTCGAGTTCCGTGACCCTTCCTGGTTCGTCGCCGATGTGTACCGATTGCTGCGCCGCCACCGGGCCGCATTCTGCATCTACGAGCTCGAGGGAACGCGATCCCCGAACGAGGTCACGGCCGATTTCGTGTACGTGCGCCTCCACGGCCCCGATGGTACCTACAAGGGCTCCTACAGCACCCAGGATCTATCGGGATGGGCCGGAGCTATCTCCAGCTGGGTCAGGACCGGTAAGGATGTGTACTGCTTTTTCGACAACGACGACCGGGGCTACGCCGCCGCCAACGCGCGCGAATTGAAAGAGATGCTTGAATAGGGCGGACACGAGAAACGTGGCCTATGGTCTTGGTATCGCCGCTCCGCCGTCCGCAAATCGAGGGTTGCGACAGAGCCCGTCGACGACCTGCGGCGAATAGCCGAGCAGACTGCCGAAACGCCTGGCCAAATCAACTTCTTCTGAGGCGCTACCCTTGTCTCCCATCCTCTTGCGCTCTTCTTTGAGCGAGGCATACTCCTCCAGCACGTTCTCGTCGGCCGCCAGGAGGAACACGGCTTTGCCGGCGGTAAAGGCCGGGTCGAAGAGCATGGTGATCAGGACGTCGCGATCCTCTCCAACGTAGAGGCCGAACTCGGACGCCACTCCTCGAACATCTTCCTTCAAAGCAGCGAACTCATCCGTCTCCAGAGGGGGACTGAGTGCCAGAGGCTTCACGCCCGAGGCTACAATCTCCGCAAACGCAAACACCATCCCCATGCAGAACGAGAGTCGATCGGGTTTCACTTGCGGCCTTTCAAAAGTATCAAGGAGTCAACAGGTGCCTACTCTGCTGTAATCGCAGCCCTTCTCAGTATCCTCTATTAGAGACTATGTGCCCTTGTGCGTCTAGGACCTTCACCGTATCGCCACCATTGTTCCAAACCGCGCTGCCCGTCATCCCCCAGTAGAGATCGGTCGGGGCGTCGCTGCCTGAGCCTGTATGGAGCTTGAAGAGTTGACCGCCTTCGAAGATCCGGTCGGGGAAATTGTACCGGTGTCCGGAATCATCCTCCACTGAGTAGCCACGCAGAGTCCCTGCGACGAGCACGCGGAACTCGACCCATTCGTCGTTCAGGTTGAAGTTGTCGTCACCTTCCGCATCGGGGTGTAGGTTGGAGATCTCCACGGGCGAGTCGGAGGGTCCTCCCCAGATACCCAGCCCGGCTGCTTGGGCCTCGTCCTGCGCTGCGGTGAACGCGTCCACGTACTTCACGTTCGGCGGCACCGTGTACACGGTAGCGACCCCTTGGCGGAGAATCTCGACGTTCACCATCTTGTTCCCCACCCAGACGTAGGCGAGAAGCCGCCCGTACTGGTCTCGCTCCTCTACGTCGAACTCGAGGCGCATAGTCTCTCCTGCGACGAGACCTTCAAGAGCCTGCGTCGCCTCGTCGCTGAAGGGCTCCCCCGTCTCAGGCGCGTCGAAGCCGATGAGGCGGATGGACTCGTCCGCACCCTGGTAAGTGAGCGAGAGGGTGTCGCCATCCTGTACCGTCCGGACTGCGACCCCGGCTTCGCTTACAGTCGTACTGGTGGTCACGGACTCGGTGGTGGAAACGGCGGCGGCGGACGTGAGCGTCGTTGCTTCGACCGCCGAATCTGTCTCGAGCCCGGCGTTGGGAAGCTCCGTAGTGCCTACGTTCTGCTGAGTGCCGAGGCGGAAGCCCGCAAGGCCACCGAGAGCGGCACCCAGAGCCAAGAGGCATGCCGCTCCTGCCACCAGGAGAAAGAAAGGCCTGCGAGGCCGACCGGTGCCCCCGCTCTCCTCAGAACCCAACAGGAGGCCCACTACCCTCGCGAGCCCACGAGCCCGCCCTGGAGACTAAGCGACAACCGTCTTCATTCAGGCGAATCATACGGGCGGATCGCAGTTCTTGCATGGTTCGAGGCCTTTTGCTGTTGCCTCGTCCAGGGTCATGGGTATCTTGGACCTTCGGAGCGAGCTACAACTCTCCCGATGATACTTCTCCCCGGTCTTCGTCCCATAGACGGTGACCTGGACGGCGGACACAGTGGTAGTGGTCGAACTGATCGTTGTGGTCGGTGCCTGCGTCGTTGTCGTAGTCGGGGCCGCCGTCGTGGTTGTGGTGGAGGCTGCCGTCGTGGTCGTGGGCGGCTCGGTCGAGGTCGTAGTTGCGGGTGCAACTGTTGGCGAAGATGACGAGACCGCCGCGACCTGACCAACCGGTTCGACCGAGCTGTCAGCGGCTCCTCCGTCGCATCCGGACACCGCAAGGACGAGAGTCGCAAGCACGATGAGAACGACCAGGGCAGCGGGGAAGGTGACGCAGCCCCCTGTCATGAGCTTCCCGACCTTGCGCTGCCTGCCCGATCTGCTCAGCGGAATCCCGCTGGCGCGGGATATCCTCTGCTTCTGCTTGGTGATGCCCACTACCCGCTTCCAGGAGAACCCACCTCTGTTGGCCACTTCGTGCCCCCTCGTATCTGCGAGTACTCTTCAGGTCCATGCGGTATCCCACTCACCGCTCGTCGGCAACGACGGACGTTACGGTGCCGTCCAGATCGGTGAGTTGGCGCGGTTCAAGACAACCATGTTCGCTCGATCCTCAACTGCTCTCAGGCCGACGACGCTATTTTCCAGACCATGACCGTGTGGAGTGTTGACATATTGCACGTGGGTATTCACAGGGAGGCAGACAAGCCCACTTCAACGCGGTCCCCGCCCTTCCCCGGAGGAGCGATGCGGTCATGGTTGGAATTCCTTCCGCTCGCACGGTCCGATGGCATCCGACCCCTCAGTAGCGTATACCTTTCGCAATCGTAAGGATTCGCTCACCGGGTTAAACCTCCCTCAGCGCGCCCCGTTGCCGCTGGCACCGAACTTGGCCTACTCCACAGCGCGCTTGAAGATCAGTACGTGTCCGTCCTTCTCGTGCTGCAATGCCTGATCCGTGAGCACCCAACAGAGTTCATGGCCTTCGGACCCCAGCTGATCGAGCTGCTCTTCAAGGGCCGAACGCTTGAGTTCTTCCTTGTGGCGCCCCATGAATGCCCCGCTGGGGGGCCATCTCACCCCGTGTGTCCCCCGCAGTCTGCTCCTGATTCCATCGACACCTCTCAGCGAAATCTTGATCTGAGCCGCTGCCAGTCGTCGATTCTGCGGAGCAAACAAGACTTGGCACCTTGCGTTGTTATTGAACGGCGGGGCAAATCACATGAGGTCCCACCGTCTCCTCCTTCCATGGAGGACCTCCAGATTGCTGCCGTACAGAGGGGGTTGGGGGGTGAAGTACAGTCACTACTTGAGCGCGAGATGCAGCTAGTTCGCCACTTGAATCCAGTGTTGCTACCGGAGAACGCTCGTGGGCAATGATAATGCCCCACTGAACCGGCCCTTCGACCGCCTCGGTCCAATCAGGGAAAGCAGGGAAGATTCGAAGGAGTAGGTAGTCCCGCTTCAAGACGGTCTCATGGCTCTAGTTGTAGCCGTAAACCCGAATGTAGGTCGACCGCTTCGCCGCGCCTTCCTGGGGACTAGGTAAGCGCTACGCCCGCGTCGCGCGGGCCGCGTTACCTGGTACCGAGCGGGCCGGGGTTCGGGTAGACGACTTCATGGGCCGTTGATCCCGCGAATCGGCGGTCGACTGAGTCGTTTTCACAGGCCGCAGGTAGGGTATGGAAGGGTTAAGAGAACGCTCAGGTCGGCTACCAAGGAAGACGGGATCGTGTCCTGCGGATGGAGGCAGGTCGTGAGCCGAGACATTACATCGATTTCCGCGAACCACAAGGTGATCGAGCACTACATCGAGATCCTGAACTCGGGCGCCTCCGAAAGGCTTGCCGAGGTTCTGGACCCCGAGTACGTGCAGGTCATCCCCCAATCGGGTGAGGTACTCCGGGGCATCGATAACTTCGCGCAGGTGATGCGTAACTACCCTGGGATTGACCGGGCGCGCGTCGACATGCTAGCAACGAAGGTCACCTCACCGGGTGAGCATGACCTGATCACCTCCGGCATAGGTCCGTTCGCGACATACAATCTAGTGAGGATGGAGGGCGAAGGGGACACGCTCACTGCCTATTCGCTCGTGCGTTACCCAGACGGCGACGAGTGGTTCTTGGTGAGCATCGCGGCTCTTCGGAATCGCAAGATCGTCAAAGAGATCTGGTTCTTCGGACCCATGTTCGAACCGCCCGCTTGGCGGTCGGCGTGGGCGACGACCATGAACCAAAAGGAACGCCGCGACCTGCTGGGCTTCACTGGGGATTGATGCCGTAGCGCCAAGCAGCACGGAAAATGGCTTGCACACGTGAGTGCACATCCACACTGGTCGGGTGCTTCAAGAGTCTCGGCCGGTGGATCACGTGATTCTCCGCCACCTTCTTTCTATTTCCCCGGTAAGACTTTTTGGGTCCGCGATTCGCGCTCCAAGATGCCTACTCCGGCCGCCAGAAACTCCAATATTCGATTCGGGGGGATAACGCCCCCACCGTATTTTGCTGGGATATTTTGGGGCATAGAGAAAGCCGGCGAAGGGAGTCGAACCCCTAACCTGCTGATTACAAATCAGCTGCTCTACCATTGAGCCACGCCGGCGCTTGCTGCCGCTAGATTGTACGGGTCCGCGAGCGAAGTGGCAAAGGCCGCGGCTGCCTGTTTCCATCCACCAAAGCGAACCCCATTACGACCGAATACATTATTCATGATGTAAGATGTAAGGTGAGCATCAGACTCCACCTTTGGTTGAATAGCGCAAGAACATTGGGAGCGCGACAATGACACGTATGACGCGAACACAGATATCCCTCGAAGACGAGCAGTATCGGTTCTTGAAACGCGAAGCCGCTCGGCGGAAGCTCAGCCTGTCGTCGGTGCTTAGGGAGTTGATCGATGTCCGGATGCGCGAAATGGTGGCAGCCGGCACCAGCATCATGTCGATGAAGGGCATCTTCAGCGACGGACGGCCTACCGGCCCGGATTCATGACCTCGTCCTGTACGAAGCCCTGGCGAACCGAAAGACGAACCAAGGGGCGGACTGAGGGTGGACCGGGTCTTCGTCGATACGTCCGCCTGGTATGAGTTCGCCGATCGACGAGGCGCCGCGCACAAGGTGATATCCGAACTGATCGACCGCAGCACCGTGGTCGAATGATCTTTCACCAGCACCTTCGTCCTCGCCGAACTCACGGTGCTCGTGATGGCACGCTTCGATCATCACCTGGCAGTGACCGTGGGCGAAAGCATCCGGAGGTCATCCGACGTGGAGCTTCTCCACCCCGGAGTCCCCGAAGAAGAGGCGGCCTGGGACCTCTTCCGCGCTCGTTCCGACAAGAGCTATTCGCTCACCGATTGTCTCAGCTTCGTCATCATGAGGCGACACGGCCTGGACACCGCCCTGACCAGTGACGAGCACTTCAAGCAGGAGGGTTTCCGTACCCTGCCCTTGACGCCGGCGTCAAGACCGTGAGGTTGCCGCGTCAGCCCGGTCGACGTCAGTCCGCGTCGTCAGCCGGTCGCCCCGTGCCTCCACCGCCAGATCCCCAGCCCCAGGATGACGACGCCCAGCCCAAGTACACCGGCTGCAACCAGTTGTACCCGATCATCAGCCACTCCACCACGATCCAGCCGATGAGCACTGCCCCTACGACCACATGACCCTCAGGCGCCCAGGCCTTCCTGCGCCAGGCTCCCCACACGACCACCAGCGGCAGCACCCCAATCGCGGCCAGAAGTATCACCCCCGGCCAGAGGAAGTCCTGGAAGGGCGACCCGTCGAGCATGGTGAGCGGCATGCGCATGAGGGAGCCCGACGGCCGGATGATCATGAGCAGTCCCGCCGGGACGGCGCCCACCGCCAGCAACACCTCCAAGAGCCATGAGCGCCTTGTCCAGCCCAGAAAGAGGACGGCGCCGACGGCGACCCACCCGGGTGTGGGCGTTCGAACGTCGGCGGCCTCGGGTCGTCGTGGCGGGCTCACGCGGCGTCATCGCTCCAGCCCCCGATACTTGCGCGAACGGCCGGCTCCGGGGTCCTCCCCGAAGCGCTCTTTGTATTCGACCTCATAATCCGACCAGTTGCCCAGCACCATGCGCACCGCGCCCTCGCCCTCGAAGGCCAGGATGTGCGTGGCCACCCGGTCAAGGAACCAGCGATCGTGGCTCACCACCACCACGCACCCCGCGAATGACTCGATCGCCTCTTCCAGGGCGCGCAGGGTGTTCACATCAAGGTCGTTGGTGGGCTCGTCCAGCAGGATCACGTTGGCACCCTCGGTGAGTGTCTTAGCCAGATGCACCCGGTTCCGCTCGCCGCCGGAGAGCACATCCACCTTCTTCTGCTGGTCTGATCCGAGGAAGTTGAAGCTGGCGCAGTAGGCCCGGGCATTGACTTCGCGCTTACCCAGCGTGATGGTGTCCTTGCCTCCCGATATCTCCTCGTACACCGACTTGCTCCCGTCCAGCGTGCGCGACTGGTCGGCGTAGGCGAGCTTCACCGTCTCCCCCACCGTGACCACACCCCCGTCCGGGCTCTCCTGGCCGGTGATCATGCGCAGCAGGGTGGTCTTGCCCGCGCCGTTCGGCCCTATGATCCCGACGATGGAACCCGGCGGTATGCCTGCGCTCACGTCGTCAAGGAGGACGCGCTCGCCGTAGGCCTTGCTGACTCCTTCGAGGTCGATCACCACGTCGCCCAGGCGAGGGCCGGGCGGAATGTAGATCTCCGACTCCTCCCTGCGCTTCTCGGAATCCTGGCTCAGCAAGGTCTCGTAGGCGTTCACCCGTGCTTGGCCTTTGGCCTGCCGGGCCTTCTGTGACATGTGGATCCACTCGAGTTCGCGCTGGAGGGTCTTCTGGCGCTTCGACTCGCTCTTCTCCTCCATCCGCAGTCGCTCCTGCTTCTGCTCCAGCCAGGAGGTGTAGTTGCCCTTCCACGGTATGCCGTAGCCGCGGTCGAGCTCAAGGATCCAGCCGGCCACGTTGTCCAGGAAGTAGCGATCGTGGGTGACGGCGATGACCGTGCCCTTGTAGTCGCGCAGATGGCGCTCCAGCCAGGCCACCGACTCGGTGTCCAGGTGGTTGGTGGGCTCGTCGAGGAGAAGGATGTCGGGCTCGGTAAGGAGCAGCCGGGTCAACGCCACCCGGCGCCGCTCGCCGCCGGAGAGCACGCTCACCGGGGTGTCCGGCGGAGGGCAGTCGAGGGCCCCCATGGCGTACTCCAGGCGGGAGTCGAGGGTCCAGGCGTCCACGTGTTCGAGTTGTTCCTGCAGGCGGCCCTGCTCCTCGATGAGGGCATCGAAATCGGCGTCGGGATCCGAAAAAGCCGCCGTGACCTCATCGAACCGAGCCAGGAGGTCGACGATGGGCTGCACCGCTTCCTGGATCACCTGGATGGTCGTCTTCGACTCGTCGAGCTTGGGCTCCTGCTCCAGAAAGCCCACCGAGTAGCCCTTGGACATGGCGATCTCGCCGACGTAGTCCTGATCGACGCCGGCCATGATGCGCAGCAGAGTGCTCTTGCCCGACCCATTCAGCCCGAGGACCCCGATCTTCGCACCGTAGTAGAAGCCCAGGGAGATGTCCCGCAGTACCTGGTTCTTGGGCGGATGCACGCGACCCACCCGCACCATGGAGTAGATGACTTTCTTGTCGTCGACGGTCATGCACGGCTCCGGAATCGGTAGGGAGGCACGGGCCTCAGCGAATCGGACCGTGTTAGGATACTCGACTCGCGACCGACCATCACGATCTCCGGCACGGGCGCGCGACACGGGGTCTCTATCATCGGCGCCACAGGGAGCAGCCGCGGCTTGAGCCAGCGATCAGAATCAGACGCACCCGCGAGCGGAGCCGCAGTATCCTCCCACACCGGCCACGGGCCGGCATCCTGGCTGCCTCTCGGAGCCGGGATCTTGTGGGGCACGTCGTTCCCGGCGATGGGCCTTGCGCTGCAGGGGTTCCCGCCGATGGCCGTCGCCTTCTGGAGGGCGCTCCTGGGCTGCCTTAGTCTCGGAGCGTGGCTGGTAGTCCGTCGTGGCTTGTCCAGCAGGCCTTCCCCGGTGCAGTGGTTGCGACTCACCGTGCTCTCCCTGGCAGGAGCGGGCCTCTTCTGGCCGGTGTTGGTCTTCTCGATCAAGTTCTCGAATCCGGTCAACTCGGCGTTCCTGGTGGGCATCTACCCGGCCCTGGCGGCGGCCCTGACGCCGCTGGTGCTGGGCGAGCACGCGAAACGCCGCAACTTTCTAGGCTTGGCCCTGGCCATAGCGGGAGCTTACCTGGTCATCAGCAAGGGTCGTCCGCTCGACCTCTTCTCCAGCTCCACGCTCACCGGCGACTCCTTGGCCCTGGTGGCCGCGCTGCTCTTCGGCACCTACATCCTGCTCGGCCAGAAGTGGCGCCCGATCATCGGGGTCTCGGGAGAGGAGTTCACCTTCTACACCTTCGCCCTCGCGCTCCCTGCTCTCGCAGCAGTCGCCTTCCTCAGCGGACCCCTCCTCAACAGCGTCGACGCCCCGGCCATCGGGGCCGTCGGGTGGTTGGGGCTGGTGGGATCCACCGGGGCCTTTCTGGCGCTCAACTGGGGGATGCGTAAAGGCGCGGTCGCCCGCGGCAGCGCGCACCTTATGGTGATACCCCTGGTGGCCGCCTTGTGCACGTGGGTGATCTTCGGGACGACGTTGACGGGCGCGCAGTGGCTGGGTGCAGCGCTGGTTGTGCTCGGGGTGGGCGTGTCCCGCTAGTCGGGACGGGGGGCTGCTGCCGCCCGCGAATCAGACCTACTGCCCTGTTGCTTCGCGGCTCTCCAGGTGGAGGATGACCTTGCGCTTGATGCGCTGCAGGGCGTTGTCCACCGTCTTGGTGTCGTGTCCGATCATCTCTGCGATGACCTCGTAGGAGTGCCCCTCCAGGTAGTGACGCAGCACCTGGCCTTCCAACGGGCTGAGCAGCCGCTGCAGGCAGTCGGTGAGGCTCTCCAGCTCCTCACGGCTGATCACCTGCATGACCGGGTCGCTGGTGCGGCCGGAAGGGATCATGTCGGCCAGCGTACGGTCGTCATAGCCGCCGCTGCCCGCGGGGCAGTGGCTGAAACTCAGATAGGTGTTCAAAGGAGAGTGCTTCTGCCGGGAGGCCGTCTTTATGGCAGTGATGATCTGTCGCGTGACGCAGAGCTCGGCAAAACTGCGGAAGGAACGAGCCCGGTCTTCACGATAGTCGCGGATGGCTTTGTAGAGGCCGATGTAGCCCTCTTGGATCAGATCGTCGCCGTCGCCGCCGGCTATGAAGTACGAATAGGACTTCATGCGGACGAAATAGTGGTATTTCGTAATGAGGCGCTTGGTGGCGTCGGCGTTGCCGGTCTTCGCGAGGCGCACCAGCTGCTCGTCGTCATTCCAATCGATCAGCGGGAGCCCGATCCGTGCCGCGTTCTCCATCCGTGCCTCCCCTCACTCGCTCGTGGCGGCGGTCCGCCGCCTCGCTCGCATTCTAGCCGGGAGGCCGACCCTGCCCTCCCTCGTCGTTCTCCGCGAGCCGCCTGCGCAGTTCCTTCAGGCTCTCCAGGCTCTCGGAGCCGATCCGATCCTCCACACGATGCACAATACTAGTGCATTTTTGAGAATTTGCAACCTCTCTTGTGTGATGTTGCAGATCGGAGACGAATTGCCGCGACGAACAGCGTGTCACGTTGGGCAGGAATATGGTCTTCTGGAGACCATAATCGGACGTCACCACAACCACATTCTCTGCTGCACTGAGGGCATATGTGACCCTCTCGATGATGGCGTCGGCCGAGCGTCGGAGGGAACCGAAATACACCTGCACGTTGCTCGTTGCACTCTCCACCTTCTGCAACGCAGCGGTGCTGCTATCGAACACGACGACGGCGCGGTCGTGCGTACCGCCCATGAAGCTCGCGATGCGATCCAGCAGCCGGGCTCGCTCATCTTCCAGTTCACCGGGCGCGAGATCACCGTCCGCCCCCCGGACTTCCGCCCGACGCAGTTCGTGCATCACGTTGTAGCCGTCGATCAGGAACACGGTCATGTCGTGTCGCCCTCCCGACGCTGCCGCAGCGCCTCGAAGAGAAGTACTCCGGCCGACACGCTCACGTTCAGCGACCCCACCGTGCCGAATTGCGCTATCGAGATCAACACGTCGCAGGACTGGGCCACCCGCCGGCCGAGACCCTCGCCTTCTGAACCCAAGACGAAGACCGTCTTTCCACGGTAGTCCTGGGCGTAGTAGGAGGAGGTGGCCGCCGCGTCCGCCCCGTACACCCAGAAACCCGCTTCCTTCGCGCCCGCCAGAAAATCCGTGAGATTGCGGACCTGGCCCACGGAGGCGTGCTCCGTGGCGCCCGCCGATGCCTTGACCACAGCAGCCGTGATGACGGCGGTGCGGTGCCGGGGGATGACCACGGCCGCCCCCGCCACCTCGGCGGTACGGATGATGGCCCCCAGGTTATGAGGGTCTTGGATGCGGTCGAGAGCGATCAGCAGATTGGAATCGAGCAGGATCTGTTCGGCGGGCATATACGGATACGGGTCCACCTCGGCCACCACACCTTGGTGGTCCGGACTCCCGGCCACGGCCAGCAGTTCGTCGGCGGAGAGGACCGAGACGGGCGGCGCGGGAACGCCCACGGCGGCGGCCCAGGATGCCACCTCTGCCGAGGGCTCTCCGCTTCCTCGGCCGCGCCCGGGCGCCACCCAGACCCGGCGGACTCGCCTGCGCCCCCTCAGCGCCTCTCGCACCGGGTTGCGCCCGTAGATGGTCTCGACTGTGTCCATACGACTTTGCGGTCGGCTCTACTCGGCCGGCACGACCTTGTACCCGTCGGCGGCATCACGCACTTCGAAGCCACGGGCAAGGATGGCATCCCGCAGACGATCCGCTTCGGCGAAATCACGCGCCGCTCGACTGGCCTGACGACGGGCCGCCATCTCGAGGACGTCGGCGGGCACGGATTCGTCCACGCGCATGGTGGCGTCGAGCCCCAGGATGTAGACCATGTCTCCCAGACTCTCGCGCACAGCCGAGGCAACTACTGGAGTGACCGAGCCCGCCGCGAGAGCGGAGTTCACCTCGCGGGCAAGGCCGAACACCTCGCCCAGGGCTCCGGCGGTGTTCAGGTCGTCGGCCAGGGCGGCATCGAAGGCCGCGCGCCGAGACTCGACCAGTTTCGCCAAGATGTCGTCCGGCGCAGGCGAGGCCGCCTCGGCCGCGCCCGCGGGCTCCGCGGTCGGCGCTTCGGTGGCCCCACCGTCCTCTGAAACGACGTGCCCCAAGGCACGGAAAAGGTTGCGCAGGCGCCACACCTGGTGGCCTGCTTCCTCCAGCAGTTCTCGGCTGAAGTCCATGGGGCTGCGGTATTGGCTGCTCACGAAGAAAGCGATGAGCACCTCGGGACGGTACTCCTTCAGCGCCTGCCGCAGCTGGAAGATGTTGCCCACGCTCTTCGACATCTTCTCGTCCCGGATGTTCAGCATGCCGTTGTGCACCCAGAAGCGCACGAAGGTGCCGCCCAGCGCGCCCTCGGCCTGGGCCATCTCGTTCTCGTGATGGGGGAAGATCAGGTCCCTTCCGCCGCCGTGGATGTCAAAGCCGGGACCCAGATACTTGAGGCTCATGGCCGAGCATTCGATGTGCCACCCTGGTCGGCCCGGGCCCCAGGGACTGTCCCAGGCCGGCTCGCCGGGCTTGGCTCCCTTCCAAAGCGCGAAATCGAGCGGGTCGTCCTTGTCCTCGCCCGGCGTTATGCGGGCGCCGTGCCGCATCTCCGCCGTCTGCTGCTTCGAGAGGCGCCCGTAGCCCGGGAAACTGTCGACATCGTAGTAGACGTCCGAGCCGGCCTGGTAGGCGTGACCTGCCTCCACCAACTTCTGAACGAGGTCGATGATCTCGGTTATGTGTTCCGTGGCATAGGGCTCCACGTCCGGTCGCCCCAGACCCAGCGCATCGGTGTCCTCGATGTAGGCGTTTGCGAACTCGGTGGCCACCTCGCCGGCAGTGCGTCCCTCATCCTGGGCCTTCTGGATTATGCGGTCGTCGATGTCGGTGATGTTCTCCACGAGCGTGACGCGATTTCCCAATGACTCGAAGTAGCGCTTGGCGACCATGGAGATCACGAAGGGACGGGCGTTCCCCAGGTGGATGTAGTTGTAGACCGTGGGGCCGCAGAAGTACATGGTCACGTGGTCCGCGTCGCGAGGCACGAAATCCCTCTTCTGCTGAGAGAGAGAATCATAGAGCTGGATCATCACTCACCCCCACGCTGAGCCAGGTATTCCATAGCAGTGCGGAGGCGTGCCAGGATGCGCGTGCGGCCCAGACCGGCGACCAGGTAGAACAACTCAGGACCCTGATCACGCGCGGTAAGTGCCACCCGTAACGGTTTGTAGATCGCTTTGCCTTTGATGTTGCGTTCCTTGCACTCATCGGCGACGGACTTGAGCATCGTGCGGGCCTGCTCGGGCGAAAAGTACTCCTGGTCCCGGGTCTCGAGTTCCTGGGCGAGCACCGCGAGCACCGTGTCCGCACCAGGCTCATCCAAGGCCTCGAGGAAACTGGATGCGGTGAGGATAGGCTCGTCGGTGAAGATCTGAGCATGACTGGGAGCGTCCTCCAAGACCACCAGATTGGTCTGGATGGCCGCAGCCACGACCTCACGCTGGCCGTCGTCGAACTCCAGTCCGGCCTCGTGTAGGTAGGGTCTCACCCTCTCAGCCAACTCTTCAGCAGGGAGCTCACGGATGTAGAGTCCGTTCAGCCAGTTGAGCTTGTCCAAGTCGAAGATCGCAGGACTCTTCGACACGCGCTTCATGTCGAACTCAGCCACGAGTTCGTCAAGCGTGAACTTCTCTCGCTCGTCACCTGGGCTCCAAGAGAGGAGGGCGAGGTAATTCACCACCGCGCCGGCCAGATAGCCCACGTCGCGGAACTCGCCGATGGAGGTGGCCCCGTGACGCTTCGAGAGCTTGCCGCCGTCGGACCCATGGATGAGCGAGTGGTGAGCGTAGACCGGAGCCTGTTCGCCGAGTGCGGCGTAGAGCATGAGTTGGCGTGCGGTGTTGGTGATGTGGTCCTCGCCCCGCACCACGTGAGTGATCTTCATGCCGGCGTCGTCGATGACGACGGCGTAGTTGTAGGCGAAGCCTCCGTCTGTACGCCGTATGATGAAGTCCCCGATCACGTCCGACGAGAAGGTGATGGGTCCGTGGATCAAGTCGTCGAAGGTGATGTCCCCGTCGGGCACGTGAAAGCGCACCGTGGCTTCCTCGCCGGCGGCGAGCCGAGTCTGCACTTCCTCGGCAGACAACCCCAGACAGCGCCTGTCGTATTTGGGCATCCTGCCCGCGGCCAACTGCTCCGCCTTCAGCTCGTCGAGGCGATCCTGAGAACAGAAGCAGCGGTAGGCAGCCTCGGAGTCCAGCAGTCGCGTGATCCCGGCCTCGTACAAGTGGGTGCGTTCGCTCTGGCGGTAAGGACCGTAGGGACCGCCCACGTCGGGACCCTCGTCGGCCTGCAGACCCAGCCAGTGCAGGTCGCGGATGATGCTCACTTCGTGTTCGCGCTGGGAGCGCTTGAGGTCGGTATCCTCCACTCGTAACACGAAGGTGCCGCCATAGTGGCGGGCGAAGAGGTAGTTGTACAAGGCCGTGCGGGCACTCCCGATGTGGAGGGTGCCGGTGGGGCTCGGCGCGAATCTCACTCGTACGTCACTCATGGGGCTCCCTGCGGTCTACCCAGGCTGGTCTCTGACCGCGCCGGTGTGGTCGTTCGGATCGGCTCTCATCCTATTCCGGTCCTATGCTACACCAAGTCGAAGCCGCGGCCCCAGGGACAGCCCGCATCGCCGCCCGCGAAACGGCCCGCGAGACCACGCGCAGAATAGCGCGCGAGACCACCCGCGGAAGAGCCACGGAGCAGTTCACCGCGACATCCCTCGCGGCTCGTTCACCGCCGTTCGAGCAACACCACCGCCTGAGCCATGATGCCCTCTCCCCTACCGGTGAAGCCCATGCCCTCGGTGGTGGTGCCGCGGATACCCACGCACCCTTCGTCCACCCCGAGGACGGGAGCCAGCACCGCCTTCATGAGAGCGCGGTGCGGCGCGACGCGCGGCTGCTCGCACACCACCACTGTGTCCACGTTCGAAACGCGCCAGCCCTTATCCGCCAGCATCCCCACGACGCGGCCCAGCAACTCCACGCTGTCGGCACCGGCGAAGCTCGGGTCGGAGTCGGGGAAGTAGTGTCCTATGTCCTCGAGCCCGGCGGCGCCCAGCAGAGCGTCCATGAGCGCGTGCACCAGGACGTCTGCGTCGCTGTGGCCGGCCAGACCGTCGCTTTCGCGCAGGCGGACGCCTCCCAGGATCAGAGGACGCTCCGCCGCGAAGGTGTGGGCGTCCAGGCCCAAGGCCCACCCGCATCTGCGCGCCGCCGCTCATCTGCGCGGCGTCGCTCATCGGCGCCGCTCGAGCAGTATCTGTTCGACCACGTGCACGTCCGCCCGGGTGGTCACTTTGACGTTCTCCGCCGACCCCTCCACCACGGCCACCTTGCCCCCCAGAGCCTCCACCAGCGAGGAATCGTCTGTGGCCGCGGCCAGGACGTGGTCGGCCTGCGCGTAGGCGGCCTCGAAAGCGTCCCAGCGGAACACCTGCGGCGTGAGCGCCCGCCAGAGACGGCTGCGCTCGGGTGATCCCACCACCACACCGTTGTCATCTACGAGTTTCAGCGTGTCCACGCTGGGAACGGCCACGATGGCCCCCGCCAGCCCGGAATCGCCGAGGAGGCGCTCGCACACCTTCGACACCTCCCCACAGGTGATCAAGGGGCGGGCTCCGTCATGCACTCCCACCAGGTCGAAGTCACCCGCGGCGGCCAGCGCCTGCAGACCGTTGCGCACGGAGAGAGAACGCTCGGCGCCTCCCCCCACTACAGCCACCACCTTCCTGAAGTGCTCGCCGACGATCTGCGCGTTGCAGTAGGGGATGTCCTCGGGATTCACCACCACGACCAGGCTCTGGACCGCGGCGCAGGCGTCGAGCACCTCTATGGTGTGACGCACCATGGGGATCCCCAGCAACGGCACGTACTGTTTGGGGCCGCCGGCGGCGAGCCGGCGGCCGTGCCCTCCGGCGGCGACTATGATGCCGAGACGGGCACCATCCCCGGCCGGCCGCCCCTGGGGCGCGCCGCCGGGACCCTGCCCTTGGGGCGCGGCGCCGGGGCCGTCGGCCGGCGAAAGAGGGGCTTCGGATTCGCCCACGTCAGGATGCCAGCTTGGTGAAGACCATCTTCCCTGAAGGATTCTGCAGCACTGAGGTCACCTGGACCTCGATGTTCTGGCCCACCTTCGTCCGGCCGCCCTCCACGACCACCATGGTGCCGTCGTCGAGGTAGGCGACGCCCTGGTCCTCTTCCTTACCCTCGCGTATGACGCGCACCGCCAGGCTCTCGCCCGGCAGCACCACCGGCTTCAGTGCGTTGGCTAGTTCGTTCACGTTCAAGACCGACACGCCCTGGATCTGTGCGATCTTGTTCAGGTTGTAGTCCGTGGTGAGTATCCCCGCGTCCATCTCCTTCGCCAGTTTGATGAGCTTCATATCCACCTCAGCCACACCGGGGAAGTCCTGATCGGCGATGATGACGCGCTCATACTCAGCCTGCAGGTGACTCACGCACTCCAACCCCCGCCGGCCGCGGGCGCGTCGCAACGGGTCGGAAGAGTCGGCTATCGACTGCAGTTCCTCGAGCACGAAGCCTGGGATGATCAGATCGCCTTCGAGGAAGCGGGTGGGCACGATGTCTCCGATGCGGGCGTCGATGATCACCGAGGTGTCCAAGATCTTCGGCGCGTGCCCGCCCTGCGAATCGGAAGCGCCCAAGTTCTTGAAGCCCATGACCCGCCCGATGTCCACGTGGCGCGAGTAGGCCAAGAAGGCGAACACGTACGCGCTCACCGCGTAGATGATGGGGAGAATAAAGACGCCCACCACCGGCAGGTCTTTGACGGCCAAACTGGCGAGCGCCGCGACCCCAAGGCCGAGTACCAGGCCGATGCTCGTGACGATGAGTGCGGCCGCGCTCACCCGGACAGTGGCCCTATCGACCCATGATCCGAGCCGTACCACTTGGCGCCCTACGACCCCTCCGAGTGCGAAACCAAAGGCTACGCCGACAACCACACCGAGGCTCAAAAGCATAAGCGAATACGTACCTGATAAAGACGAGTATGAAAGGCCTAGGTTCGCTGCCTCGTAGCCCGCGATGCCCCCGATCACCACCAGGATCGCGCGGACTAGTGCGACTACTCCTCGCACATTATCCCCCTTTCACCCCTTCGATCGATACCTCCAGCTATTCGCACGTAGCCCGTTCACAGATCTCCCCCAACATACCCTCGAGATTGGCGAGGGCCTCGTCCTCCGACACCTTCATCGCATACATCAACTCGGAGGCCAGGATCTTCTTCACCCGCCCGAACATCTGCTTCTCGCCGGTCGAGAGACCCTTCTGGGCATCTCTGATGGCGAGGTTGCGCACGACATCAGCCACCTCGAAGATGTCGCCCGACTTGATCTTGTCTCGGTTGTGTTTGAGCCGACGGTTCCAATTCATGGGCATCTTGGTGGCGTCGTTGTGGAGCACGCCGATGACCTCATGCACCAGCACCTCGTCGATGACCGACCGGATGCCCGCCCTCTCGGCGTTCTCCACCGGCACCATGACCGTCATGTCGTTGTGGAGGATGCGGATGGTCATGTACTCCTTGGGTTCACCGCACACCGTCCTCTCCGCGACTTCGAGGATCCGGCCCGCACCGTGATGAGGGTAGACCACTTTGTCCCCCACCTTGAACACATAACATGTCTCAGACGAACCCATTAGCCATACCTCTCTAGCAGGTTGAGTTCTCGCAACCTCAAGAACCCCTCTTTGATGTCGTGAGCCCGAGCCTGGCTCACCCCTTCTACTTGGGCAAGATCCTCAGTCGATGCGTTGATGATCTCTTCGAGGCTGGGGAAACGCCCCACCAGATTGGCGATGACGCCCTTGGGTAGACGCGGGATCTTGCCCAGCATGCGGTATCCGCGGGCGGATACATGCAGTTCCAGCGCGTCCACGTCGGCCGCGTACCCCAGCAACTCGCCCACACGCCCGAGCGAGAGCAGATCTTCCTGATGAAGCTGAGCGAGGCTCGTGGCGACCTCATCAGGAGTCTGGTCGGCGAAGTCGGGGAGGTAGTCGAGCAGCACCGACCGTTGGTCCTCACGGACGTCCACCATGAGTTCCTCGAGCTGCATGCGGATGAGGCGGCCTTCAGCCCCCAGCTCGATGATGTAGCGCTCTATCTCCCGGGCGATGCGCAGCACCATCTCCGAGCGCTGCAGCACGCTCAGAACGTCATACAACGTCACTGCGTCCTCGAACTCCAACGCACTCAGCGACGTGGACACCTGGTTGAGCCGCGACTTGTACTTCTCGAGAGCCTGCAGACCCTGGTTGGCTTTGTCCAGGATCACGCGGATCTCCTCGAGGACGTAACGGGTGCGATCGATGTACAGGGATATGACGTCACGAGCGGCTGAGATGGAGACCACCAGGGCGTCTATCTGCTTGGCCACTCGCTCAGCCGTGCGGTGGCGGGTGCCCGTCTCCACCGACGAGATACTCGGATCGGGCATCAGATGCACGTTGGCGTGGGTGATGCGGAGGCCCTCTCGATCGAGCAGTATGGCCCCATCCAGTTTGGCCAACTCGTACACGATCATCGGGGTGACCTCGACCCCGATGGGGATGCCGCCGGTGACCAAAGGCGCCACCTGTTCTTCGTCGGCGAACACCACCAGTGCTCCTGTGCGCGCCCGCATGATGTTGTCGAGCGCGTCGCGGATGGCCGTGCCCGGAGACACCAGTTCCAGAGCGGCGACCAGACGTTCGTTCGTGAACACGTGTTTCTTAGCCAATGAGACCTCGCACGACGTCCTGTATTCCTGTGACCGGCTCCAACCTCATCCCCGCGGGCACCACGCCTCGCTCACGCAGCTCCTCGACGTTGCGTCGCGAAGCGAACACCCGCTCGAATCCATGCCTCGCCAGCTCCTGTAGGCGGACCTCCCCATGGGGCACGTACCGTACCTGCCCGGTGAGGCTGAGCTCTCCGAAGGCTGCGACCCGTTCTAGAGCTCGGTCTCGAAAAGCCGACGCCACCGCCAACGCCAGGGGCAAGTCGGCCCCGGGGTCCTCGACCGAGAGACCACCGGCGACGTTCACGAATATGTCGCAATCGCTCAAGTGAAGCCCCGCCCGTCGGGTGAGCACCGCCGTCACCATCGCCAGCCGGTTGGCGTCGATGCCTCTGGTGACGCGTCGAGGCATGGCCAACCCCGAAGGCACGACCAGCGCCTGCACCTCGGCCAACAAGCAGCGGGTGCCTTCTACCGCCGCCAGGACGGCCGACCCGGGACTACTCGCGCCCTCTTCCAGAAAGAGGGACGACGGGTCGGGGACACCTACCAACCCACGCCCGGTCATCTGAAATACGCCGACTTCGTTCGTGGATCCGAACCGGTTCTTCGCCCCCCTGAGGAGGCGATAAGGCCGGCTGCGGTCGCCTTCGAACGAGAGGACGACATCGACCATGTGCTCGAGCACGCGCGGCCCGGCAAGATCGCCGGACTTCGTGACGTGCCCCACAAGCAGCATGATGATGCCTTTCCTCTTCGCCACCCGAAGCAATTGTCCTGTCGTTTCCCGTATCTGCGACACGGACCCCGGCGCCGAAGAGATATCCTCCGACCACAGGGTCTGCACGCTGTCAACCACGCACACAGTCGGGCTGTGTTCCTCCAGGCAGGCCACCACCGGGCCTACGCGCGTCTCGCTGATCAACGGCAGGCTATCGAACGGTCCCTCCAGCCGACGCGCCCGCATCTTGACCTGCGCGGGCGATTCCTCACCCGAGACCAAGAGGGTGGACACGCCACGCTCCTGCAGGTTCATAAGAGTCTGCAGGAGCAAGGTGCTCTTGCCGATGCCCGGCTCGCCGCCGACCAGCACCAGCGACCCCGGCACCAACCCGCCTCCCAAGACGCGATCGAACTCCTCAATCGCGGTGAGGACACGTTCCTCAGCATCCAGCGCGACCGAATGCAGTCGCAACAGAGCAGGTGCTACCGCCGCCCCGCTCCCACCCCCATTAGAAGAGGCCTGTACGGCCTCTTCTAAGAGCGTGTTCCAGTCGCCGCAGTCAGGACAACGACCGAGCCAACGCGGGCTCTGATAGCCACAGCCGGTGCAGGCAAAGACGCTCCGAGCCCGCGCCACTCAGTGCAGCCCTACTGCGATTCTTCACCCACCAGAACCTCCTGGGCCCCAGTGAGGATATCGACGATGACCAACTGCTCTCCATCGCGTCCCATGACGACAGTGGATCCGGGCGGCAGCTTGCCGGTGAGCACCTCCTCGGCGAGGACGTCCTCCACGTGGCGCTGGATGGCCCGACGCAACGGTCGCGCACCCATGGCCGGGTCGTAACCGACCTCGAGCAGAAGCTCCTTGCCTTCGTTGGTGACTTCCAGGTTGATGCCCCGGTCGCTCAGCTGCACACGCAGACGGGCCAGCATCAGATCGATGATGTCGTAGATCTGATCCTTGGTGAGCTTGTGGAACACGATGACTTCGTCGATGCGGTTGAGGAACTCTGGACGGAACACCTTCTTCAGCTCGCCCATCACCCGACTCTTCATCTCACCGTATTCCAGGCCGCCGTCGCCCAGGGTCTCGCCAAACCCGAGGGTCTGACCCTTGGAGATGGTGCCGGCACCGATGTTCGAAGTCATGATGACGATGCTGTTGCGGAAGTCGACCGTGCGCCCCTGCGCGTCGGTGAGGCGACCGTCTTCCAGGATCTGCAGGAGGATGTTGAACACGTCGGGGTGGGCTTTCTCGATCTCGTCGAGCAGCACCACGCTGTACGGCCTGCGCCGCACGGCTTCGGTAAGCTGCCCGCCCTCGTCGTAGCCCACGTATCCCGGAGGAGAGCCAACCAGCCGGCTCACCGCGTGCTTCTCCATGTACTCCGACATGTCCACCTGGATGAGTGCGTCTTCGTCACCGAAGAGGAACTCGGCCAAGGTGCGGGCGAGTTCGGTCTTGCCCACGCCGGAGGGGCCGAGGAACACGAACGATCCGCCTGGACGCCGCGGGTCCTTCAGCCCGGCGCGCGAGCGCCTGATGGCCTTCGAGACGGCGGTCAAAGCCTCGTCCTGGCCGACGACGCGTTGGTGCAACTCCTCTTCCATACGCAGCAGCTTCTGGGTCTCGGCTTCGGTGAGCTTCACTACTGGGATGCCGGTCCACATGGCCACCACTTCGGCGATCTCTTCCTCGCCGATAGAGGCGCGGATTCCCTCGTCGGAGCCTTTCCAACGCTCCTCGAGTTCCTTCTTCTCGTTGATCAGACGACGCTCGCGATCGCGCAGGTTCGCGGCCTTCTCGAACTCCTGGCCCTCGATGGCTGCTTCCTTCTCCTTGCGCACCGCCTGGACCTTATCCTCGAGTTCCTTGTAGTCGGGCGGAGCAGTCATGCTCTTGATGCGCTTGCGTGCCGCGGCCTCGTCCATCAGGTCGATGGCTTTGTCGGGCAGGAAGCGGTCGCTGATATAGCGGTCGGCCAGGTAGGCCGCGGCCTCCAGCGCCTCGTCGGTGATGGTTATGCGGTGGTGGGCCTCGTAGCGGTCGCGTAGACCACCCAAGATCTCCTGGGTCTCCTCCACCGACGGTTCCTTCACAGTGATCTGCTGGAAGCGTCGCTCCAGAGCCGCGTCACGGGCCAGGTACTTGCGGTACTCGTCTATGGTGGTGGCTCCGATGGTCTGGATCTCGCCGCGGGCCAACGCCGGCTTCAGGATCGAGGCGGCGTCGATGGCACCTTCTGCCGCACCGGCTCCCACCAGGTTGTGGATCTCATCGATGAACAGGATGATGTCGCCCCGTTCGCTGATCTCCTTCATGACCTTCTTCAGCCGCTCCTCGAACTCACCGCGGTACTTGGACCCGGCCACCAGAGCGCCCAGGTCGAGCGTGTAGATCTGCTTGTTCTTCAGGAGTTCGGGCACTTCGTTCGCCGCTATGCGACTCGCCAGGCCTTCGACCACGGCGGTCTTGCCCACGCCCGGTTCGCCGATGAGCACCGGGTTGTTCTTGGTGCGCCGGGAGAGGATCTGCATGACGCGCTCGATCTCCATCTCCCGCCCGATGACCGGATCCAGCTTGTCTTCTTCCGCGAACTTGGTGAGATTCCGGCCGAACTGATCGAGGACCTTGGAGGACTTCTTCGCCTGCCCCGCCGGCGCGCCCGGTTTCTGAGAGCGGCGGCTGGGACCAGACAGGACGCGCATGACCTCCTGCCTGATGCGGTCGGCATCGGCGTCGAGATCGTTCATGATGCGGGCCGCCACGCCTTCGCTCTCGCGAACGAGCCCCAACAGTATGTGCTCGGTGCCGATGTAGTTGTGTCCGAGCGAGAGGGCCTCGCGCAATGCCAGCTCCAGAACCTTCTTGGCGCGAGGAGTGAACGGGATCTGGCCTTGGCTCTCATTCTCACCTTCGCCGACGATGCGCATGATCTCGCCGCGCACGTCTTCCAGGGATACATCGAGAGTACCGAGCACTCGGGCCGCTACGCCGTCGCCCTCGCGGAGCAATCCCAGGAGCAGATGCTCCGTGCCGATATAGTTGTGCTTCAAGTCGCGGGCCTCCTCTTGGGCAAGCACCACGACCTGGCGAGCACGTTCAGTGAACCGTTCGAACATATCAACCTCTCCTACTGAGCGACGCACGCCCCGGCAAAGACCCGCCGGAGGACACGTGCGCGCACTTCATCTATACGTGGATCATCGAGAGCGGCAAAGCCCAAGCCCAGCTCGTCGATGATGATGTGGGCCGGCTGGACGCGCCGCATGAGCGACAGCGTGGACCTCGTGTCGAGATCCGGACCCTCGACCAGACCCATCGAAACACCTACCTGGATGGACGAGACCAAAGTGAGCGCCTCCGCGGTAGAAACGGACCAGGCATGCTGTGAAACGCCTAACGCCCTGCCGATGTGGTCGCGCACACTCACCGGATTCTCCCTCAGAAGCCTCTTGCGGACGGTGCGCTCCTGCTCCACTATGTCGCGCGCCGCCTCCGCGACGGCCTCTGTGATCCGTCCCTCGGATGTACCCAGGGCCTTCCTGTTGAAAACCTGGAAGACGCCCCCAGCTCCGCTCCACAGCGGCGTCAGGGCCATGCCTTCCTCCGCCAGCGAAGCAGCCAAGGGCCCCAGCCTCGCGGTGATCATGAGCGCCGGCGCGTGCACCGTCAAGAATGCACGCAACCCCGTGCCGGAATCTGCCGCCCTGGCTGTGAGATATCCCCAGTGCTCGTCGAACGCGTACGCTATCTCGCCCTCCAGCGCGTCGTCTATCTCATCAAGAGTAGCCCACACGTCGGACAGACCGTCGGGGGCCCCGGAGCCCAGGATGCGGAGGTGATCCGTTCCGTTGACCTCGAGGGCGGCACGGCCCCCTTTGAACAGTCCAAAAGCACGTGAAGGCCCGACTCCCGTGGCGAAGCCCGGGGTCATCAGCCCCCGCTCCACTAGGTAGGAGCGCTGGGCCGACGGTATGGAATCCATGTCGAAGAACTCCCACTCACCGGGAGATGCGCGCCGAGAAAGAGTGACCTCGACACGCTCGCGGAAGGCGCGCAGCATGTCCAGCGGGGCGGTGTGCGGGAACGGGAGTACCGCCTCGTTGCGAGAGAGGGTGAGTCCCGCCGCCAGAGTTACCGAATCTGCCATCATCATCAACCTGCCGACACCTTACGTTCGAGTTCGGCCAACCGATCGCGTACGCTGGCAGCTTCCTCGAAGCGCTCTGATTCCACCAGCTCATTCAACATCCGCTGGAGTCGCACGACCTCGCGGCGCTCATGTTGACCGCCGGGGGTGCGCGAGGGGACCTTCCCTAGATGTTCCCCAGCCGCGCTCTCCTCTTCTTCTTTATCGAGATAGGAGCGGAAAACCTGATAGCAGGCTGCGCAACCAAAGAGTCCGCTCTCGCGAAAATCGTTCAGAGTAGTGCCGCAGACCCCACAGATCGGAGCGAATACGCCTTCGCGCTCCGAAGCAACGGCGGAGATCATCGCGGACCCCATCGTGCCGAATAGCCCGGGCAGCGCCAGCACCAGTGCGGCGCCCTCTACCTGACCCGCCTCTTCCTCGGCGCAGGATTGGCAGAGGTGAGAGTGCGCCAGGCCGGAGCCGTCGAATTGAAGCACGTGCACCGTGGCCGGCTCTTCGCCGCATGACTCACATACGCGACCGCCACCTTCGGCGGCCTGCCAGTCGGAACCTTCGCTGAACACGAGGCCCGCCTCCTCTCTATGCTAAAGCCCACAACTGCCGGGCTGAATTCATCCTCGACTCGGGACGGGTGAAGAATGCCTGCTCAGACAGGCATCCAGGTGCTTAGTACTGCAACAAGTGTAGCACACTGGTAGGGTCTCTCAGCCGCTCGCGGCGGACACCGATCCGGATGGTCTCGGCGCCTCATCCGCGCAGTCGCTGCCGGAGCCGCGCTGCCTGTTGTGAGGGCTCTATTCGGGGCGGAGCTGGGGGAAAAGGATGACGTCGCGGATGGAGTCGGCACCCAGGAACAACATGGCCAGACGGTCGATTCCGATACCGAGGCCACCGGCGGGAGGCATCCCGTACTCGAGGGCCCGCAGGAAGTCCTCGTCCAGCACCATCGCCTCCTCGTCGCCGGCAGCCTTGTTCAAAGCCTGATCTTCAAAGCGTCGGCGCTGGTCGCGCGGATCGTTGAGTTCCGAGAAGGCGTTCCCCACTTCGCGCCCGGCGATGATGGGCTGGAACCGCTCCACCAGGCTGGGGTCGTCGGGGTGCACTTTCGCAAGGGGGCTGAGTTCCAACGGATAGTCGACGACGAAGGTAGGCTCCATCACGCTCGGCCACACCAGGTGCTTGAGCGCCTTGTCGACAAGAGAAGAGAAGGTGTCTCTACCCTCGACATCCACGCCTTTCGACCGCAGCGAGGCGCGCGCAGCCTCCGTGTTCGAACGCATGTCCGCAAGACCCATGCCGAGGGAGTCCCTCATAAGCTGGTCGACGGTGCGGCGCGGCCACGGGCCGCACAGGTCGATCTCGCGCCCATCGGCCACGATAGCCGTAGAACCCAGCACCTCCAGCGCCAGCGCCGGGATCATGTCTTCCACGAGCTCCATGATCTCCCGGTAATCCACGTAGGCCCAATAGAGTTCCATCATGGTGAACTCCGGGTTGTGCACGAGAGAGATGCCTTCATTGCGGAAGTTCTTGCCGATCTCGAAGACCTTGTCGAAGCCGCCTACCAGCAGCCGCTTCAGGTAGAGCTCGGGGGCAACACGAAGGTAGAGGTCTACGTTCAGGGCGTTGTGGTGGGTCGAGAACGGACGCGCCAAGGCCCCTCCCGGCAACGGCTGGAGGATGGGCGTCTCGACCTCGAGGAACCCGCGTTCGTGGAGGTAGCGCCGCATGGCCCCGACGAGGGCTCCGCGAGCGCTCAACTGCCGTCCCACCTCAGGGTTGCTTATGAGATCCGCGTAGCGCTGGCGGTAGCGGGTCTCCTTGTCCTGCAGGCCGTGCCACTTCTCGGGCGGCGCGTGAAACGACTTGGTGAGCAAGGTCCAACCGGTGACGAAGAGCGAGAGTTCCCCCCGTCTGGTGCGGAAGGGATAGCCTTCCACGCCCACGATATCGCCCAGGTCGAAGGAGGTGAGCGTGTCGAACGACTCTTGGCCGATGGTGTCCACGTTGGCGTAGACCTGGAGGTCGTCCCAGCCGTCGCGAAGAGTGAAGAAGGCGGCCTTGCCGTGTTCGCGGCGCGACATGACGCGGCCCGCCACCCGATAGACGGTTTCTACCGCCGACTCGCCCACGGCGAGACCTTCGTGGGCGTCTAGGACCTCACGAGCCGCGACGCGTGGGTAGAACCGGCGCGCGAAGAGATCCACGCCTTCTGACTCGAGGCGGTCGGCCTTGCTCCGCCGTTCGCGGTCCAATTCGGATAGGTGGGGCCCATCCCCCTCGGCTTCTCCCCGTCCTGCCGACTGATCGTCGGAAGACACCTAGGCGACCTCGATCTTGAGGATCTCGTAATTCAGGGAGCCCATGGGCGCCGGCACGGTGACGACGTCACCCGGCACTTTACCGAGGATCGCTTGGCCCACGGGAGATTCGTTCGAGAGTTTGTGGTTGCTGGGGTCGGCCTCGGCCGATCCGACCAACTGGTAGACGAACTCCTCGTCGTGCTCCAGATCTTTGAGGGTCACTGTGACCCCCACCGAGACCTTGCCGGCTGATATTTCGGAATCTTTGATGACACGAGCGCGACGCAGTTTCTCCTCGAGTTGCATGATGCGATGCTCGAGCATGGCTTGATCGTTCTTGGCGTCGTCGTACTCCGAGTTCTCGGAGATGTCGCCGAAGTCCCGTGCTTCTCGGATACGCTCGGCCACCTTCTCCCGTTCCGTAGTGGAGAGCCGTTCGATCTCCTCCGTGAGCTTGTGCAGCCCCTCTTGTGTGAGAACGACTTCTTTTTGTTGCACTGGTGGTCCTTCCTTGTGACGCACTGAGCGCGGCCAGGCCAAATTCAGGCGGGGATTATAGGTGAACCAGAGTACTAACGTCAACTTTGACGAAATATGGTGTTCTGCCGTGGGGGTTCTGCTGTGGGGCTTCTGCGGTCCCGGCGGCGAGTCACCCGGCGTGGAAGCCCGGGTGCCGTGCCCGCCCCGGCATGGTCTCAGTTCAGACCTCGACGACGATGTGCTTCGAGCCTTCGCGTGATATCGGCAAGTGCCGAGTCATCTTCATGCCTGTAGAAACGCAGGCGGGCGTAGAACAGTGTGAGGTAGCTTATGCCGCAGGCCTCGAGATCACGCCGCAGGAGTTCGGCGTGGACCTTCGCTTCGAGTAGCCGCCGTCCCGGTACCCGTTCGCCGCCCGACGCAGCGCCACGACCATCAAGCGGTTGCCGCCATGTTTCCCCACTGCCCATGTCCGTCTCCCACGTCCGACTCGAGTATCACTCGCCGCGGTTGCGCTGGGGCCTCGTCAAGGAATACCGATCGTGACGAGGCCAGAGTCGCACAGGAGGGGAAGGGCGCGTCTGAAAGCAAACGACCCGCACCCTAGCGAAGAGTACGGGTCTCGTCATCTGCCGCGATCACTCGCGGACAGGTCTCCTTTCCACGCTGGGAGACACGGCCGTTTCCAGCTGTACCCTACCGGCTCGGAGTCCATAGGACGCGTCGCAACCGACGCGGCCCGTAGGCGCTCAGAACTCGAAGACCCCTGATCGACTCGTGCGGCGCGCCGGTGCGCGCCTATGTGATCGTCAGCCTAGCAGAGTCAGCCAGACGACGGAAGAGACGTCTGTGCGGCGATCTCGGTCAGCGCGCGGTCGAGGCTGTCGGCGTCGGGGCAGCCCCGCAGGCGGTCCTGCTCGGCGACCGAGAGTCCGAGGCCCTTCAGATACCAGGCCACGATCTTCCGGCTCCATTTGGCTGCTCGTTCGGAACCCATGTCGACGGCGGCAAGAGCGATCAGGTTCCGGAGTTCCGCCGCAACCTCGCTTCGAGGCCGCCGCCCGCGATCGACGCCATCGAGGATGTCGGTGAGGATCCACGGTCCCGACTGTGCGGCCCGAGCGACCATGACCGCGCTCGCTCCCGTGCTGGACATGATGATCCGAGCCCCCGCCGCAGAATCGACGTCTCCCGAAGCGAGCACGGGCACGCCGACGGCGGCCGTGACCATTGCGGTGAGCTCATGGTCGGCCCGCCCCCGGTAGAACTGGGAGGCCGCCCGCGGATGCACCCCGATGGCGGCGACCCCCACATCCTCCAGCCGCCGTGCCACCTCCACCGCCACCTCGGCCCCCGGTTCGAGCCCGCTCCTTATCTTGGCGGTGACGGGGATACCTGCTGGGGCGGCGGCGCGCACGGCCGCCGCCGCCACTGCCTGTGCCCGCGCCGGGTCCGCCAGAAGGGCGGCCCCGGCGCCGGTCTTCATCACCTTGCGCACCGGGCAGCCCATGTTGAGGTCGATGAGATCCGGTAGATGGTCTGTCTCGAGTACTGCGGACACCGCCCGGGCCACGGCCTCGGGGTCCCCCCCGAACAGCTGCAGGGCCAGCGGCCGCTCCTCCTCCTCGAACTCCAGGTAGTCACGCGTCCGCCGATCGCCATAGATGAGACCGTAGACACTCACCATCTCCGTGACCACCAGTCCGGCACCGTAGGCCTTGGCCCGACGGCGGAACGCGCTGGTGGTCATGCCGGCCATGGGAGCCAGGATCACCCGGTTGGGGATCTCCACCCCGGCGATTGAGAAGGGGGAGCGCATGTGGGGCGCCGTCATGGGCCCGCACTCACGATTCCGGCACCATGGCTCATGCGCGTCCTTCCCCGCCGTCTCGGGCCCCGTCGAGCCACCCACATGAGCGGCCGGGCCACCCTACTGGTCCCCTGCATCTGGTCCCCTACTGGTTGCGGCGATAGATGATCTCCAGCCCGCGCAGCGTGAGGTGTTCGTCGAGACGGTCGAGCGTGGCCGCGTGGTCGAATAGCAGGGGTGCCAGCCCACCAGTGGCGATGGAAACCGCTGTGGGGGCACCGAGCTCGGCCCGTATTCGCGAGACGATGCCGTCCACCTGGCCGGCGAAACCGAAGACGGCTCCCGACTGCATGCTGTGGACGGTGGTCTTACCGATCACCGTCCCCGGGTCGCTCAACTCCACCCGGGGCAGCTTCGCGGCCCGAGCGGCGAGGGCGTCCATCGCCGTCTGGATGCCCGGCGCTATGACGTGGCCCAGATACTCGCCTTTGGCCGACACCGCACCGAACGTGGTGGCCGTGCCGAAATCCACCACGACGCACGGACCTCCTACCGTCTCGAAGGCGGAGACGGCGTCGACGATGAGGTCCGCCCCCACCTCCCGAGGGTTGCTGGTGAGTATGGGCATGCCGGTCTTCACGCCGGGACCGACGATCAGCGGCTCTACCCCGAGATAGCGCCGCGCCATGTGCTCATACTCGCGGTTCAACACCGGCACCACGCACGAGAGAGCCACCGCGGCGACCTCTCCGAGGCACAGGTCGCGCGCCCGCAGCAGAGTCTCGAGCAACGCGCCCAATTCATCGCCGGTCCGCTGCACCTCCGTGGAGATACGCCACTCTTCGCCCAGGGCGGAGTCTTCGAACAGACCCAGAACGGTCTGCGTGTTCCCGACGTCGATGGCAAGTAGCACTGCGTCTCCCCCTAGGTCAGATCGAAGTCGAAGCCGATGTCCACGGGCAGCGCCCCCGCCGTGAGCCTGCTACTGGAGATGAGGTCTACCCCGCTCTCAGCGACGGCGCGGACCGTATCAAGGTCCACGCGGCCCGAAGCCTCGAGTAAGACGTTGGGGTCGAGGTCCCGCGCCAGACGCACCAGCCGGCCCAGTTCTGAGACGGAGACGTTGTCCAACATGACGATGTCGGCGCCGGCGGCAAGGGCATCGCGCAGACCCTGCTCGTCGGCGACCTCCACTTCCACCTTCATCGAGAAGGGCGCGGCCTTTCGCGCCCGGCGCACGGTGGCGGCCACCCCGCCGCCCGCGAACACGTGGTTGTCCTTGATCAGCACCATGTCGAACAGTCCGAAGCGGTGGTTCCCGCACCCACCGTCGCGCACGGCCTTCTTCTCCCACACGCGGAGCCCAGGCAGGGTCTTGCGCGTGTCCACCACCACGGCGGCAGTGCCGGAGACCGCCTCTGAGAAGCGGCGGGCCTGCGTGGCCACGCCACAGAGATGGGCAAGGACGTTGAGAAGCGTGCGCTCCGCCGCCAGGAGTGAGCGGGATAAACCCTCCACACGCGCCAACTTCGCGCCCGGTTCAACTGCGGCGGCGTCTTCCACCATGCGCTCGAAGACCGCCGCGCCGTCTACTTCAGCAAGGACCGCGGCGGCCAGATCGAGGCCAGAGATCATAGCCCGGTCGCGGGTGACCAGGAATCCTTCGGAGCGGGTACCGGAGGGCACCGTCCACTCGGAGGTCACGTCACCGTAGCCGCCCAGATCCTCCCGCAGCGCCAGGCGGATGAGGTCCCTGCTCGTGTCATCGATCCTCATGCTCCAGCCGCCCTTCCCACCACCCGCACTTGGGTCGAATCGTTATCCGGGTCATACTCCACCGATACGTGGCGACGCCAGTGCTCGTCTGTGAGGGGGAAATCGGAACGGAGGTGCACCCCACGACTCTCCTCCCTCGCCGAGGCCGACTTGACGATGAGTCTCGCCACAGTAAGCAGGTTGAACACCTCTAATTCTTCCACGTTGTGGGCGGGTGGCCTCAGTGAATCCCTGAGTTCCGCGATGACCCGGGCCGCCTCCGCCAGACCCTCGGCGTCGCGCACGATGCCACAGTAGCGCATCATGGTCTGGGCGAGTGTGCTCCGCACCCGCGCCACCTCTTCCGCCGGATTGCCGGGCCAGGTCTCCTCGGGAAGATCGAGCCGGAACTTGCGCACCGGCCGGCTGGGCTGCGCAAGGTAGCGATTCAGATCGCGCACGATGCGCTCGCCGAAGACAAGACCCTCGAGGAGGGAGTTCGACGCCAGGCGGTTGGCCCCATGGATACCGGTGCACGACACCTCGCCGCAGGAATAGAGACCGGGGAGCGAGGCCCTGCCCCACACGTCACTGACGATGCCCCCGATGAAGTAGTGCGACGCCGGCGACACCGGGATGAGCGCACCGCAGAGGTCGAAGCCGCGTTTCTCCAACCCGCCGTAGACGGTAGGGAAGCGTTCTCGTAAGAAGGAGCAGTCCAGGTGCCGGGCATCGAGGAACACGTGGTCGGTCCCGTCCCGATCCATGACCTCCTTCATGCGCCTCACCACGACGTCGCGCGGGGCCAACTCGGCCTGCGGGTGGGCGCCCACCATGAAGCGGTCCCCGCCGGCGTCCACCAGATAGGCCCCCTCCCCGCGGAGCGCCTCCGTGAGGAGAAGCGTGGGGTTCTCTTCCATGTGAAGAGCGGTGGGATGGAACTGCATGAACTCCATGTCTTTCAGCACCGCGCCCGCCCGGTAGCCCATGGCGTGCCCGTCGCCGGTGGCCACGTCGGGGTTGGTGGTGCTGGAGAACACCTGCCCGGCGCCGCCGGTGGCGAGCACCACGGCACGCGAATGGTTGAGGGTAAGGACGCCCTCGGCGTCGAGGGACAAGACGCCGATGCAGGCGCCGTCTTCGGTGAGCAGATCGACCACGAACTCGCCCTCGTGCAACTCCACGCGACTGCCGGAGGCGAGCGCGTCCATGAGTGCGCTCGCCACCACCGACCCGGTGGCGTCGCCCCCGGCGCGCACCACGCGCGGGACGGAATGGGCCCCTTCGGAGGCGAGGATCAGTTCGCCGTCACGGTGATCGAAGCGGGTCCCGAGCAGCTCCAACTCGTGGACGCGGGCGGGGCCCTCGTCCACCAGTATGCGCACAGCGCGCTCATCACACAGGCCGGCGCCGGCCGCGAGAGTGTCGGCCAGGTGAAGGTCAGGGGAGTCCAGAGGACTGACGGCCGCGGCGATCCCGCCCTGCGCCAGAAAAGTGGTCGTGTCGGACAAGGTGCTCTTGGTGAGGAGGGCCACGTTCCACTTGCGGGCGGCGCCCACGGCCGCCGTGAGGCCACCGATGCCGCTCCCCACCACAAGGACGTCGTAGCTGCGAAAGCGGATCTTGGCGCCGCCCCGGGCGATGAGGTGAGGGCGGCGGGGGGGCTCGTTCACCGGCCGATCTCCACCATCCGCTGCACGGCGGCCAGCGCTTTGAGTCGGATATCCTCGGGCACCGTGACCACGGGCCCCTCACGCCGCAAGGCATCGATGACCTTGCGCAGAGTGGTCATCTTCATGGTGGGGCACACCACCGAGTTGTTCACGAGGAAGAAGCTCTTGCCCGGGACGTCCACGCTCAGGCGATGGATCATGCCCGACTCCGTCCCCACGATGAACTCTTGGGCATCGTCTTCCCTGCAGAACCGGATCATGCCCGACGTGCTCTCGACCGCATCGGCGAGCGAGGTGACGTCCGGACGACACTCAGGGTGGACCACCACTTTAGCCGCCGGATGCAGAGTCTTGGCCTCGAGGATGTCTTCGGGCTGGATGAGATCGTGGGTGGGGCAGTAACCCTGCCACAGGATCATCTCGCGGCCCGTCTTCTCCGCTACCCAGGCACCCAGGTTGCAGTCGGGCGTGAAGATGATCTCCCTGTCTGCCGGCACCGATGCCACGACCTCGGGCGCGTTGGCGCTCGTGCAGCAGATGTCGGAGAGGGCTTTTACGGCGGCCGACGTGTTCACGTAGCTCACCACCACGGCGCCCGGGTGCTCGGCCTTGAGCGCCGCGAGCCCCTCTTCGTCGACCATGGCCGCCATGGGGCAGTGAGCCCGCTCCTCAGGGAGGATCACCCGCTTCGTGGGCGCCAAGATGGCGGCGGTCTCGGCCATGAAGTCAACGCCGCAGAATATGATGGTGTCCGCTTCAGAGGCAGCGGCCTGCCGCGAAAGCCCCAGCGAGTCGCCCACGTAGTCGGCGGCATCCTGCACTTCAGGCCGCTGATAGTTGTGCGCCAAGATCACCGCGTGCTTCTCACGGGCAAGGGTCCTCAGCTCTTCCTGCATGGCCGAGTAGTCCATGACGCCGCCTCACTCCTCCGTAGGGTCCGTCGCCACCGCCACCACGTCCTGATCGAGCACCTCGGCGAGAGCGGCCCGCACGGTGCGTCCGCTCTCCAATAGCAGATCGGGCGCAAGCTCAGCCAGAGGTTCCAACACGAAGCGGCGCTCCTCCATGCGGGGATGCGGCACTCGTAGACGGTCGTGGTCCATGAAGATGCCATCGTACCAGAGGATATCCACGTCCAACGTCCGCGGCCCCCAGCGGACCGTCCTTACCCGGCCCGCGTCGCGTTCGAGCGCCTGGGCTACGTCGAGCAGTTCGAGGGGGCCGAGGCCGGTGACGATCTCCACCACCAAGTTCAGGAAATCGGGCTGGTCTTCCAGGCCGACCGCCGCGGTGCGGTAGTAACGCGAGGAGCGCGTCACGGACACGCCCGGGACGGCCGAAAGTCCGCGTACGGCCCCCGCCAATAGCGCCCGGGAATCGCCCTGGTTGGAGCCCAAGCCCAGATAGGCGACCGCGGAGCCCTGCGCGCCTCCCCCCGTGGACCCCTCCGCGCCTCCCGGCGTTCCCCCCGACTCCGCCACTACGTCGTGGACTCAGGGGTTCCGGGCCCCCGGCCGTTCCGTCGCAGCTCCAGAGACACGCCCACGCCTCGCAGCGCACACGGGATAGGTGGATGAGGCTTGGTGACCCGCACCCAGACCGAATCCACCGGGAACCTCTCCAACAAGGCTCGAGCGATGGAGCCGGCCAGACGCTCGAGCAGGTTGTAGCTCTCGCAGCCGGCCACCTCGGTGACGACGTCGATGACCTCGGTGTAGTCGATGGTATCGACCACGTCGTCTGAGACCACTCCCCCGCACTCCTTCATCGAGAGTCGCAGGTCGAACACGAACATCTGGCCGAGGGTCTTCTCTTCGGGAAGGACTCCGTGGTAGCCGTACACTTCAAGTGAGTCGATGTGGATCTCCACGCTGCCTCCTTCCGCCGACGACATCGGGAGCGTTTAGCCCTCGTGTTCGGGATACACCGCTCGAGTGAGCCGGATCGCCTCGACGTTCTCGCGCACGTCGTGCACGCGGACGATGTCGACGTCGTGAAGAGCGCCCATGACGCTCGTGGCCACCGTGCCTATGACGCGCTCCTTGGCTTCGGGCAGACCCAAGACCTCGCCGATGAACCTCTTGCGCGACGTGCCCAGCACTATGGGACGGCCCAGCGAGCGGAAGCTGTCGAGGCGCCTGATCAGTTCGAGGTTATGCGCAAGCGTCTTGCCGAACCCGATGCCTGGATCGACCAGCAGGTTCTCCTCAGGGACCCCTCGCTCCACCGCCCAGGTGAGCCGCTCCACAAGAAAGGCATACACATCCTCGACGACGTTGTCGTAGACCGGGTTCTCCTGCATGGTCCGCGGCTCGCCCAGCATGTGCATGAGGACGACCGGGCAGCCGGCGTCGCGGACCACGTCGGCGAGTGCCGGGTCCATGCGGAAGGCGGAGATGTCGTTCACCATGAAAGCGCCGGCCTCCAGGGCGGCGGCGGCGACCGAGGCCCGGTACGTGTCGATCGAGATCGGTACGGGCAGAGAGCCGGCCAGAGCTTTGATGACGGGCAGCACACGCCTCATCTCTTCCTCGGCGTCCACCCTGCCGGACCCCGGGCGCGTGGATTCCCCGCCGATGTCCACCATGTCCGCGCCCTCGTCGACCATGCGCCAGGCCGCCTTCACGGCCACCTCGGAGTCGAAATGATCGCCGGGATCGGAGAAGGAGTCGGGCGTGATGTTCAAGATACCCATGACGCGCGGCCGTTTCTTAAGATCCAAACCCGGATGGAACGCGGGGACGTGCGTGTCGTAGTGCGCGAGCGCCGCCTCGATGGAGGCCGCCAGGTTGCGCAGGCCGAACGGTTGTTGCCTGAGCTTCGGCAGAAGGCGCTCGAACTGCGTGAGGGTGCCGAGGACCAGACACTCCGCCTCGCGTCCGTCCAATTGGTACACGTCCCGCGAAGTGGCGACCTCGCCCCCGCGCGAGAGCATCTCCTGCTTCAGGATGTTGGCGGCGCGGATGTCGATTCCCCTGACCCTGACCACCCGGAAGAGAGCCTTCTTCTCCATGATGTCGGCGCCGCCGGGAGACACCCGCATGCGCTCCATCAGAGCACGCACCTCGTGCACGTCGCGGAGCACGACCACCTGGGCGAGTCCGGCTTCAGGGATCACGCGACTACTTCCGAGGAGCGTCTATCAGGGCCAACACTTCGGCCCGGGTGGCGGAGCTTGTGCGGAAGATACCTCTCACCGCGGACGTGACCGCCTGGGCGCCCACCGCACGCACGCCACGCATGGACATGCACAGGTGTTCTGCCTGCACGAGCACGAGGACTCCCTCCGGGTTGAGCGTCTCGACCAGAGTGTCGGCTATGCAGCTGGTGAGCCGCTCCTGCAGTTGCAGCCGGGCGGCTGCGACTTTTACCAGCCGGGGGAGTTTCGAGAGCCCGGCGATCATACCGTCGCGCGAGGGGATGTAGGCCACGTGAGCGAGCCCGAAGAACGGGGTGAGGTGGTGCTCGCAGATGGAGTGGAAGGGAATGTCCTTGACGAGGACGAGTTCTTGGTGCTTGTCCGACGCGATGGGCTGCACGATCTCTGCGAGGTTCTGGTAGGTGCCGCTCAAGACCTCTTCGTACATCTCAGCCACGCGTCGCGGCGTGCGCGCCAAGGCCTCGCGGGCGGCGTCGTCACCCAGGCCCTCGAGCACCAGCTTGATGCCCTGCTCGATCTTGTCTAGATCCAGGTGGCCCCGCCAGGCTGCGGAGGTGCCTGTGGCGCCCCCGTCTTCCTCTGCACTCACACCCGCTCCCCATGCCGGCTCCGCTGATCTTCTTCCGTGGGTTCTGTGTCCCCGGGCGACGCCGGCTGGTCGTCACCGGTGGCTTCCGGAGCCTCAGGTGAAACCGAGTGGTCGTCACCGGGGGCTTCTGGATCCTCAGGCGACACCGGGTGATCGTCATCGGCGGCTTCCGGAGCCTCAGGCGAAGCCGAGTGGTCGCCCTCTGCTTGAGCCGACAAGTCCCCATCGCCGGCGGCGTCGTCTGCGGCCGTTTCGGCCTCTGAACCGGCATTCGCGGAAGAGTCTTCCTCGGTCAAGGTAGCCGCTCCGGCGGCGTCGGCGGCAGCCGACGCTTCGCGCTCACGCTCCTTGGCTTTCTCGCGGGCGCGCAGTTGCTCTTCGCGCTTCTTCTTCTCCTCGGCCTTCAACGCGTTCTTCTCGTCGCGCACCTTGAACACCTCGTCGGGGTCCGCCCCATCCAGAAGCGCCTCGAACTCGACGCGATCGATGGTCTCGCGTTCCACCAGGAGCTGCGAGACCTTGTCGAGATCGGCTCGGTGCTCCCGCAGTATGCGGGTGGCCGTGCTGTAAGCCTCGTCGATGACCCGGCGGATCTCGGCGTCGATCCGCTGGGCCGTCTCTTCGGAGTACTCCTGCCCCTGACCGAACTCGCGGCCCACGAACGGCTGAGCCGCATCATGTCCGAAGGTGAGCGGACCGAGGTTCTCGCTCATGCCGTACTGCGTGACCATGCGCCGGGCGGTCTCAGTGGCCCGCTGGAGATCGTTGGAAGCACCCGTGGTGATGTCGTCGAAGCGGATCTCCTCAGCCACCCTGCCGCCGAGCATGTGCGCGAGCTTGTCCATGATCTCGCCGCGTTTCACCATGAACTTGTCTTCAGTAGGCAAGGTTATGGTGTAGCCGAGAGCCTGACCTCTGCTGATGATGGAGACCTTGTGGACCGGATCGGCGTTGGGGAGCAAATGAGCCACCAACGCGTGACCCGTCTCGTGGTAGGCGGTGATGAGTCGCTCCTCCTCGTTGAGAAGGCGGGACTTCTTCTCGGGACCGGCCACGACGCGGAGGATGGCCTCCTCCAACTCGTCCATCTCTACGACCTTCTTGTTCTGGCGCGCGGCCAAGAGAGCGGCCTCGTTCACCAGATTGGCCAGGTCGGCGCCGGTGAAACCGGCGGTGGAGGCGGCCAGCACGCCCAGATCGATGTCCGGCGAGAGAGGCTTGCCCTTGCTGTGCACCTCGAGGATCGCTCGGCGACCCTCGCGATCAGGGCGGTCCACGACGATCTGACGGTCGAACCGGCCCGGACGCAGCAAGGCCGGGTCCAGGATGTCGGGCCGGTTGGTGGCCGCGATCATTATGATGCTCTCGTTCGCCTCGAACCCGTCCATCTCGACGAGCAGCTGGTTCAAGGTCTGCTCGCGTTCGTCGTGACCACCGCCCATGCCGGCGCCACGATGACGGCCCACGGCATCGATCTCGTCCATGAAGATGATGCACGGCTGGTTCTGCTTGGCCTGCTCGAACAGGTCACGGACCCGGCTGGCACCGACGCCCACGAACATCTCCACGAAGTCGGAGCCCGAGATGCTGAAGAAGGGCACGCCGGCCTCGCCGGCGACCGCCCGCGCGAGCAGGGTCTTGCCGGTGCCGGGAGGACCGAATAGCAACACGCCCTTGGGGATACGCGCCCCCAAAGACTGGAAACGCTTGGGATTCTCGAGGAACTCCTTGATCTCCTGCAGTTCCTCCACGGCCTCGTCGACACCCGCCACGTCGGAGAAGGTGACCTTGGGGGCATCAAGGCTCATCCTCTTCGCCCGTGACTTGCCGAAGCTCATGACCTTGTTCCCACCCCCTTGCATCTGGTTCATGATGAAGAGGAAGAAGATCACCAGCAGGAGGATGGGCAAGAACGTGGACAACAACGATACCCACACGGACTGCTTCTGGACGTCGGTGTTGAAGTCCACCTTGTTCGCGATGAGGAAGCCGGCTATGTCATAGTCGCGGGGCACGCCGATGGAGAACTTGTCTCCGCTCGGCTTCAGCGTCCCTTCGACCACCATATCTCGGGTCTTGATGACGACGTCGGAGACGTTCTTCTCCTCGACGGCCTTCTGGAATTGCATGAACATCAATTCCTTCTGCGGCGGAGAACCGTAAAACAGGTTCTGCACGAAGAAGGCGAGAAGGATGATGATCAGGATGGGGAAAGCGGCGCTCTTGAAGAATCTGCCCAACCGTACTCCCAATTTCGACTGCCAGGGGCCAGAATCTTACCACAGGGGATGCTTTGAACAGCCCAGGACGAGAGGTCAAGCGTCGGGAGCGGCCTCGCTATCCATTACTCCGATGAAGGGAAGGTTGCGGTATTTCTCCGCGTGATCCAGTCCGTACCCTACGACGAAATCGTTGCCTATCTCGAAACCCACATACCGACAAGGCAGAAGTGCCTTCCGCCTGCCGGGTTTGTCGAGGAGGGTCACGATCTCCAGACTGGCCGGATGCCGCGAACTCAGGTTCTTGGTGAGGTACTTCAGCGTGAGACCGGAATCGATGATGTCCTCCACGAGCAGGACGTGCCGACCCTCGATGTTCATATCCAGGTCCTTGAGGATGCGCACCACGCCCGAACTGTCGGTGGAGGATCCGTAGCTGGAAACGGCCATGAAGTCCATCTCGATATCGAAGTCGAGCCTTCGGGCAATATCGGCCATGAAGAAGACCGCACCCTTGAGGACGCAGATGAGGACCGGTTGCAGCGAGGCGTAGTCTCGGGTTATGGACTCGGCCAGTTCGTCGATGCGTGACTGTAGCCGCTCGGCGTCTATCAGGATCTTCATGTGCCATCCACTCCGTATTCCGGGGGTCCGCCTCGTTCGTGGTCGATCGCGGGCACCACTGTAACGTGGATCAATCCAGTGGTCGTGGGAGTGATTCTACCTTCCTCGGCCACGAGGTACCCTCCGAGCCACAGGATACACTCTCCAGAGCCGAGAACGGGCACATGCCCACGTACCGCCCGCGGCACCTTCAGGTCGACGAGGATGTCCTGAAGGAGGCGTCGTCCCGGAGCGCCCAGCGGCCGCATGCGGTCTCCCGGACGAGGCGCCCGGACCCATAGAGGACCCGCGGAGGCGGCATCCAGATAGACCTCACTGCGCTGATCGTGGGCCCGAAAATGCTCGGCAGGCACGGCGCGGATCACGAGATCGCCGAGGCGCGCCTCCCCGGGGCACTCCAGGGTCACCGGTTGACCCGCCGCCTCGTGAGGGACGCTAGCCGGAGCGTCTTTCCGGCCGCACCGGAGGGGCTGCCTGGGAGACACGAGGAGACGCCCGTACTCGCGGGTGACGGTCCATCCTCCTCCGACGGCTCTCTCGGCCGACCCGGTTCCCTCCAGGAGCGCCTCCACTCCCAACACCGCTTGGCGGCTCACTTCTCGCCCGACGCGCTCTTCGAGCAGCGAACGGAGCACGGCGCGGCGCAAGGGTGCGTCCAAACCGAGCAGGCGGGCCACAGACAACTCTCGGACGCCCGCCTCGTTCCCATCGCCCACTCCCACGGCGTCCAGCGCCTCCCGCACCGCAGCCCGTATGATCTGAGCCGCCTCGGCCGCCACCTCGGCGGCGCGGCCGGCCGACTCTACCGCCCCCGGAAGGGTCGCCTCCCAGGCTGGGACGACCGCATTACGCACACCGGTGCGCGCGTATCCCGGATATTCGTTGCCGCGGTCTACCGCGTACACCAGGCCGTGGGCCCGACAGTAGTCTCCGGTGTCGGCGCGACGCGCGGTCAAGAAGGGACGGACCCAGGGAGAGTCCGCCGGCAACATGCCCACCAAGGATTGGAGACCGCCGTAGCGACCAAGGCGGTAGAGCATCGTCTCGACCTGATCGTCCAAGGTGTGCCCCAAGACCACGACCTCACCGCCGGAGCCGCGCACGCTCCCGAGTGCGGCGGCGCGCCTGGCGGCGCGCGCCTCCGCCTGCACATTCCCGCTCTGCTTGTGGATGGGCGCGTGGACCACCTCCACGGCGACCCCGAGCGCAGCGCACCGCTCCCTCACCAGCGATTCGTCGGCATCGCTCTCGGCGCCACGCAGATGGTGGTTGATGTGCAGCGCGCGGATCGCACGCGGCCCGTCTCCCCTCAGTGCCCGCGTGGCCAGAACGTGTAGAAGAGCAAGCGAGTCCTGCCCGCCTGACACCATCACCAACGCGGTCCGCTCGCCCGAGAAGACGCCTTCACGGCGGCAGAGGGCACGCGCCCGGCGCACCAGGATATGAAGTCCGGGGGGGCGGAGGTTCGGCTCCCCCCCGGCGGACGGGCCCGAGTCGGAAGCCCCTCCCGAGAAGGGGAAGGCGCGGTTGACCATGCAACCGAGCATACGCGCACGTCGACTGGGAGTCCACCGACCGACTCCGCGCCGGCTCGTGACTAGCGAGGTCACACCTCGCTTCCAGAAGAATTCGCTTGACCGGGTGGCTCGCGCTATACTCCGTGCTTGCATGAGGCCGAGACCACATCCTGGTGCTCGGTAACAAGCCCAAGAGGAGGAAATGGAGTATGGCTACGCCTAAAGTCGACCCCGATCTGTGCACCGGCTGTGGTATCTGCGAGGACATCTGTCCGGATATCTTCGAGGTCGGCGATGACGGAATAAGCCACGTCATCGAAGGCAGCAGTTGCGACGACGCCGGCTGCTGTGAAGAGGCCGCCGACGAGTGCCCCGAGGGCGCCATCAGCGTCGACTGACGCCTCGTACGAGCAGGACCCGCTTTCCGCAACAAGGGCCGCTGAGCAGCGGCCCTTGTTGCGGAAAGCCTCGTAGCGAAGAGAAGGCCGCCCGGGAGGGCGGCCTTTCTCCGTTTGGCTCTGAACAGAGCCTGCACGGGAGGTGCCATGTTGTCAGCGACACCCGGGCGCAGAGACTATCCTCCGCAGCGTCCTTGTGTCGTATGTCATTATCTCGCACCGTTTTCCCGGTTGATATAGGTAAATCGTCCCCATTCCTATTGGGAAGCGCCGACAAGGCCCGGCTAGCATGCAGGACCTGTTTGGGCCGCGTCGAACCGTACCCCCGAGGAACTGAGGAAGGGAGCAGTAAGCAGTGATGGGCATGATCACCGAGGTCGCCCTCTTGGGGATGGGCGCCACGGTCCTTGGGCTGTGGGCAAAGGGCCGGTGGCCGGCGGCACGCACCGCCGGCCCTGGACGCCCGCGCGACAGGCGATTCGCCGCCGCGGCCTTTCCGTCTCTGGTCATGTCTGTGCTCTCCGTCTGGAATCTAGCGGCGCACTTCTCTCCGGGGAATCTGTGGTCGCCCGGACGCGACGCGCTGATGGCACTGTCGTTGGTTGTCGTGGTGAGCCTCGTGGAAGACCTACGCAGCGGTCGCCGCAGTTCGCGGCGGGACGAGGAGGTCGACGGTGCCGTCGACCTCCTCACGGGAATACCCAGCCATCGCGCCTTTCAGGACCGTCTGGCACACGAGTGCGACCGCGCGTACAGATTCAGCGACTGCTTCGCCCTTGCGATCTTGGATCTCGATCAATTCCAGAGCGTCAACAACCGCTACCGCCACCGCACCGGGGACCGCATATTGTTCGAGGTGGCGGCCCGGGTGCGCGCCGCGGTGCGGGACATCGACTTGTGCTCCCGTTTCGGCGGGGATCAGTTCGCCGTGGTTCTGCCGCACACCCGGCACCGGGGCGGTCTGGATGCGGCGGAACGTCTACGGCACGTGGTCGCGGCGGGCACTTTCGTGACTCCGGAGAACACCGAGCTCCGTCTGACGGCGACGGTAGGCGTGGCCTACTACCCGACCGACGGCACCTCCCCCCCGGAACTCGTGGAGGCGGCGAAGCGTGCTCTGGTCTTCGCTAAGTCTCTCGGAGGCAACCAGATACAGCTGTCGTGCGACGTCCCCGGACCGGTGCAGGCCACGGGCAACGTGGTGGCCCTCCCCGCCTCCGGCCACGCCACCGTTGTGCGCAGTCTGGCTGCGGCCGTGGACGTGCGCGACCGTTACACGCACAGCCACTCACAACTCGTGTCCGCACTGGCCACGGCCACGGCCCGCCGGGTGGGACTCGCCGACCCAGACGTCGAACGCGTCAAAGTAGGCGCCCTGCTGCACGACGTCGGTAAGATCGGGGTGCCGGACGCAGTCCTCAGCAAGGAGGGCACACTCACCCCGGACGACTGGGTGAGCATCCGTGAACATCCACGTCTTGGTAAGACCATAATCGAGCAGGCCCCCGAGCTGAGGGATGTGGTCCCGCTCGTGCTCCACCATCAGGAGCGCTTCGACGGACGCGGCTATCCCAGCCACCTACGAGGAGAAGCCATCCCTCTTGGGGCACGTATCATCGCAACGGCCGACGCGTATCACGCCATCCGGTCGGAGAGGCCCTACCGCCCCGGTCGCACGCACCTGGAGGCCGTGACCGAGTTGCGGCGGTGCGCCGGCTCTCAGTTCGATCCGGCCGTTGTGTCGGCCTTTGTCGACGCGCTCGAACACGATGCTTCACTCCAGACCCTCCTGTCGAGTCTGGATCCGAGCGACGGGCCCAAACCGTTTGCCGGCCGGCCGCCGTTCGGGCGTGCCGCCGGTGCCGCCGCCTTCTCCTGACCACGACCTCCCGACCCGATCCCCCGACCGCGGCGCACGATCGTGACCTCACGACCCGCTACATCCGGATGAACCGGCGACCGTCGGCAGGATCGACCTCGGCGTGGCATCGGAGGGCGTGAGTCGGCGTCTCAGGGAGCGCGACTGCCTGCGCGCGCCACCATGATCCCGATGAGCACCGCGACTCCGCCCAGGCCCTGCACCACTCCCACTCTCTCCCCAAGAAGTATCCAGGCGAGGACCAGCGCGGCGGGCGGCTGCAGCAGCAGACTCACAGAGGAGAGCGAGGCCGGCACGTGGGCAAGCCCGTAGGCGATGAGTCCCTGGCCGAGTACCTGGGATATCCACGCCAGAGCCAACAGGAGAAGAAAGCCTTGAAGACTCGAGGGCAACAGGCTCTCCCCATCGAGCAGTGAGAGCATGAGCAGAGCCGCACTCGTCACCGCGGAGGTGTACAGCATCAAGCGGACGGTTGAGAGCCGACGCCTCAAGTCCTTCACCGCGAGTATGTAGCTTGCGTAGAAGAGGGAGGTGGCCAACGCCAGGCCGTCGCCCAGCAGCTGCGTCGAGGTGAGCGACAGCCCTGACCGCACCATGAGCCCCGCTCCGCTGATGGACACCAGCATACCCAGAAGGAAGAGCCGCGTGACCCGCTCCCTGAACAGAAGCCAGGCCAGCACCGTGACGAAGACGGGAGCCAGGTTGGCGATGAAGGTGGAGTTGGCGACCGTCGTGTAGGCCAGGGACCAGTGCCAGGACGCAAGATCAGCGGCAAAGGCGAGGCCGGCCACGGTAACCAGTCGCCAGGGTGGTCGCTCGCGTATCGCGGCGGAGCTTTTGGCCGCAGAGTCGACCCGACGGTCGATCATCGCCCACAACATCAGCAACGGCAGCGCCAGGAACGTGCGGTAGAAACCTGTTGCGGTGGGCGGCAGCTCGCTCACGCGCACAAGGATGGGAGAGAAGGCTATGCAGAGTGCGCCGACGATGATCGCGGCCAAGCCGCGGCGTGCCGCCCGCGAGGCGAGCAGGCCCGCCTCATCGTCGACGGGCACCGCAGACGACGGAGTGTCGGTCACGCGGTGGTGAAGGATAGGCATTCCGCCGCATCGGCGGCCTCACCGGTGGTGTAAACTACCCGCCGTTGAACCCCGGCGAAGGGACCCTCGGCATGACCACATCCCGCGCAAGCGCCTGGCCGCTCTCCCTCCTGGCCATAGTCATCGTCCTCGTCGGTGCCCTCGTTTTCGTGTTCTGGCGCATCGAGACGTGGCCCGCCCGGACGGCCGCGGGCATCTCCGGCGTGTTCCAGGAGGCGTTCCAATTCGAGCCACAGATAACCGTGGAGAACGACGTCGTCGTGGAACAATCCGCCGACATCGCCGAACTCGCGGTGCTCGAGAGCACCGTCGTGGTTGAACGAGGTTACGAGCAGAGGTGGCTGTTCTCGACGAAGCGCCTGCGCGCCAGAGCCACCTACGCGGTCAAGTCGGGCTACGACCTCAGCCGAGGAGTCGACGTGCACGTGGCTCATGACCCGGACGTGGTCACGGTGACCTTCCCCGAACCTGAGCTGCTCTCGCTCGACCAACAGGATCTGGAGATCCTCGAGTGGGACAACGGCCTCTGGAACCGCCTGAACGCCGCCGACGCCGAAGCGGCGGTGGATAGCATGCGAGAGTTGGCACGCGAACGCGCAGTGGCGCAGGGTGCTCTCGACAAGGCCAAGGCCTCGGTGGTGGACCAACTATCGTCCCGCTTGGAAGAAGAGACCGGTTTCGGTGTCGATGTCAAATTCCGGAACACGGACTGAACCCTTTCCGAGACCTCGCACCCGAGGAAATGCGGGCCCTTGATACGTCACAGGCGCGGTTTTCTGGCGCCTCCGAGTCTACCGCTATTTCGGCGTAGACTCATGCGACGTCGGCTCGCGGGAGTAGGTGGGTCCGCCCCGCATTCGCGGGTCTCCCCCCCGCGTCCATACTCACGCGTGGCCCAGGTTTGGGCAACACTCACCCGCTGGTATCTCTAGGGGCAATCCGTGACTGCGCGAAAGGAACTGCCATAGCCCTCCCGCATATGGGCCTTACGGCACAGGAGCGAGATCTGCCGCCGAGCGACTGGGAGGTCCAGTCGCTGCACGCGGAACTCCTGAGTGCCGATCAACTGAAACACCATGCCGCAGTCCTGGCGGGCAGCCACACCATCGAACGGGGCCCAGGGAAGGACAGACTTCTTCGTCAGTTAGACGAGGACGAACACCTGCTGCGGCTGGCCAACACCGTGGTCGCAGCGGCGGCTGTGTCGGGGCCTCACGTCCTGCCGGCAGAGGCGTGGCTGCTCGACAACTTCTACCTCATCGAGGAGCAGATAGCGCTCGCTCGGCGACATCTGCCCCAGAAGTACAGCGGGCAGCTGCCCCGGCTCACGAGCGGTCCCTACGCCGGTTTTCCGCGCATCTACCACATCGCTCTAGAATTGATCTCCCACCAGGATGGTCGGGTAGACCGCGAGAACACCACCGCGTTCCTCTCCGCGTACCAGAGCGTCGAGCCGCTGGACCTCGGCGAGCTGTGGGCCTTTCCGATCATGTTGCGCTTGGCGTTGCTGCAGAACGTCCGCCGAGTGGCGGTGCGCATCGCCAACCGTCGCGAGGAGCGCGACGTGGCCACCGTGTGGGCCGACCGCATGCTCGAGGTGGCCGACAGAGAACCGAGCCGGCTCATCCACGTCCTGGCTGAGTTCGCCGGCGCCGACGTACCGCTCACCGCCCCCTTCGTCGAGGACTTCTACGCACGCTTACAGGCTCGGGAGCCGGCCTTCGCCTTTGTCCAGACCTGGGTCGAGCATCGGCTTTCCGAGCAGGGCATGAGTGCGGTACAGCTCCTCGAGGCGGCCGGCCACCTCGCGGCCATCGATCAGATCTCCATCGCCAACTCCGTGGGAAGCCTGCGCTTCGTGTCCGCCATGGCCTGGAGAGACTTCGTCGAGAGGCTGAGCCTCGTTGAACTCTGGCTCCGGCTGGACCCCGCCGGCGTCTACCCTCTGCAGGATTTCCCCACGCGCGACCGTTATCGGCATGCCGTCGAAGCCGTCACCAAGGGCAGCCTACAGAGCGAGCCGATGGTGGCCCGAGCGGCCATCGCCCTGGCCGAGACCGCCGGCCGTCGATCGGGGGTGCGGGACCGCAAGGCCCACGTCGGATACTACCTCGTCGAGGACGGCCGGCCCGAGTTGGAGCAGGCGGTGGCCAGCAAGGTGCCTTTGTGGCGCCGCGTCACGCGCGCCACTCGTCCGTTCCGCCTGTTGCTCTACCTCGCCCCCGCACTGTTGTTTGTTGTCGTGGCAGATGCGCTCTTACTGACCTACGTATCGTCGCTGAACCAGGGCCTCGGCTGGTCCGTATTCTTCGCCGTAGTCGGTCTTCTCTGCGCTTCGGCGCTCGTCATACCTATCGTCAACATGGTGATAACGGTGACCGTGGCCCCGCGGACCTTGCCACGGCTGGACTTCTCCGGAGGAGTGCCGGACGACCACCGGACGATGGTGGTGGTGCCCACGCTCCTCGGAAGCGAGGCGGATGTCTCCGACCTTCTTGAGGGTCTGGAGATACGCTATCTGGGTAACCGCGATCCCAACCTATACTTCGCCCTGCTCACGGATTTCCGCGACGCAGGCCAGCCCACCCTGCCGGGAGACGAAGCGCTGGTAGCACTCGCACGGGCCGGGATCGAGGCACTCAACGCCGCGTACAGCGATGACCGCCCCGGCATTTTCTACCTGTTCCATCGCCCCAGGGTCTGGAATCCGCACGACGGGGTCTGGATGGGATATGAACGCAAACGGGGCAAGCTCGAACAGTTCAACGAACTTCTGCTCGAGGCCCGGTCGCCCGATGTAGCGCCAAGAGAATCGACGTTGGGCCGTACGACGCCCTCTCGCTCCGCTGAGGAGGCCGACTCCGCGTTCTCCGATATCGTCGGCGACCTGTCCGTTCTCGGCTCGATCAGGTACGTCATCACCCTCGACACCGATACGCAGTTGCCTCGGGACACGGCCCACAGGCTCGTCGGCACCATGGCCCACCCGCTCAACCGACCGGTGTACGACCCCGAGAAAGGCCGCGTGGTCAAGGGATACACGATCCTCCAGCCGCGCACCTCGATCAGCCTCACCAGCACCACCGGCTCCTGGTTCACACGACTGTTCGCGGGCGAAGTAGGCATAGACCCATACACCCGTCAGGTATCCGACGTCTACCAGGACCTGTTCGGCGAAGGCTCGTTCGTAGGCAAGGGCATCTACGACGTGGAGGCCTTCTCCCAGGTCCTGCACGGACGTTTTCCAGACAACCTCATCCTCAGCCACGACCTGCTGGAGGGCTGCTACGCACGCTCCGCGCTGGTCACGGATATCGACCTCATCGAAGAGCACCCCTCCACTTACCCTATGGAGGCCAGTCGGATCCACCGCTGGACCCGGGGCGACTGGCAGCTCGCGCGCTGGCTCCTCCCCCGGGTACCTGGGCCGGACGGGGGCTCCAGGGCGAATCCGCTCTCTATGTTGTCGATGTGGAAACTGGCGGACAATCTGCGCCGCAGCCTGGTTCCGGCCGCGCTTCTCGCCCTCCTCGTCGGAGGGTGGCTCGGGCATCTGGGACCCCCGTGGGTGTGGGAGTCGCTCGTCGTCGGGGTGCTTGTCCTGCCGGTCCTGCTGAACACGGCTGTTGATTTCGCGCGAAAGCCCGAAGAACGTGATTGGGCCACACATGCACGCCAGACGGGAAGATCCGCCGTCCGTCCGCTGATACGCGCCTTGTTGACGCTCCTGTTCCTCCCATACGATGCGCTCGTCCGCTTGGACGCCATTGTCCGCTCGGGCGTGAAGATGCTCTTTACCCGGAGCGGTCTCCTCGTGTGGTACTTGTCCTCATACGGCCGCCGCAACGCCCGCACCTCCCCGCTCGACCTCTTCCGCGAGATGTGGATAGGCCCCGCCGTGGCCATCGGGTTGGCGGTTCTGGTCGTGGTTCTGGGGACCCGGACCGGCCACGCTCTGTCCATCATCCCGGTGCTCGTGCTTTGGTTCGTATCGCCCATAGTCGCCTGGTGGATCGGCAGACCCATACGCCTGCCGGCGGCGCGCCTCAGCGCGGATCAGCAGCTGTTCCTGCGGACACTGTCACGCAGAACGTGGCGCTACTTCGCCGACTTCGTCGGTCCCGACCACAATTGGCTGCCGCCCGACAATTTCCAGGAGTACCCGTCTCCCACGGTCGCCCCGCGCACCTCTCCCACCAACATGGGGATGGCACTCCTGGCCAATATGGTGGCACACGACTTCGGCTACATATCGACGGGCGAGTTCATCCACAGGACGGACCGCGCCCTCAAGGCCATAGGGAGACTCGAGCGCTTCCGCGGCCATTTCTACAACTGGTACGACACGCACACACTGCTCCCGCTCAATCCCAGATACGTATCTTCGGTGGACAGCGGCAACCTGGCAGGCAGTCTGCTCGCCCTGCGGGTGGGTCTCGACGAGTTGAAGGGCCGGCCGGTCCTGGGCGATCGCACGCTCGAAGGACTGGAAGACACGTTGCTTGCCCTGGCCGCCTGCGCCCCCTCGCCCCCGGTCCCGGAGATACAGGTGCGCCTCAGCGAACTGCAGAACGCTCTCCGCATGTCGGACGGGGACGGTGCATCGCCGGGGAGTGCCAAAGAGCTGCTGGATGAGTTCCTGCGGGTCGCCACCGAACTGAACGCCGTGCCCATTCGAGACGAGAACGGCGAATTCCGCTACTGGGCGCGTGCACTCCAACGCCAGTCCCGCCGCTTCTCCGAAGACCTGACCGCCTTGGTAGATGGACCTCTGGGGTTCGGCGCATTGCCCACACTGGAGCAGGTGGCCGCCGAGCCTGGCGAAGACGATGGTGGGTCCGGTCGCGCCGGGCAGAGGGCGCGAAAGCGCCTCAAGGTCGTCGACCGCCTGATCGCCCGTTGTCGTGACCTGTCCTCCATGGACTTCGACTTTCTCTACGATGCGGAACGTGATCTGCTGAGCATCGGCTACGACGTGGGCGAGCGGCGCCGTGATCCAGGCTGGTACGACCTACTCGCGTCGGAGGCCAGGCTGACGAGTTTTCTCCTGATCGCCGAAGGTCAAGTGCCCCAGAAACACTGGTTCTCCCTTGGCCGACTACTGACAAGCCAGGGCGGCGACCTGAGCTTGATCTCGTGGAGCGGCTCCATGTTCGAGTACCTCATGCCGCGGCTGTTCCTACACACCTATGAGAACACTCTGCTTGATCAGGCCTGCAGGGCGGCGGTCTCACGACAGATGGAGTACGGCCGGCAGCGTCACGTCCCCTGGGGCATCTCGGAGTCGTGCTACAACGCAGTGGACGTAAACCAGGTGTACCAGTACCGCGCGTTCGGCGTCCCCGGGCTGGGCATCAAACGCGGGCTCGCCGACGACCTCGTCATCGCTCCCTACGCCACCGCTTTGGCGCTGACCGTTGCCCCGCGAGACGCGTGCCGCAACCTGCAGGTCCTTGCCTCGAATGGTTTCATGGGCGACTTCGGCCTCTACGAGGCCGTCGACTACACGGCGTCGCGCGTACCTCTGGGGATGGACCACGCAGTCGTCCGCTGCTACATGGCGCACCACCAGGGCATGAGTCTGGTGGCCCTCGCGCACGCGCTGCTGGGCGCGCCGATCCAGCGCCGATTCGGATCTGAGCCTCTCGTCCGCACCACAGAACTACTCCTGCAGGAGCGCGTGCCCAAGCATGCGCTCACCGTGCAGACTCGAGCCGGCGAAGTGGGTGAGGCGGGCTACGCAGTGGAGGCCGACGTGGGCGCGACGCACCGCGTGCTCACCGACCCCAACTCGCCGATCCCCGAGGTGCACCTACTGTCGAACGGCCGCTACCACGTCATGGCCACCCACGCGGGGGGCGGATACAGTAAATGGCGTGACCTGGCTGTGACCCGCTGGCGCGAAGATGCCACCCGAGACGATCACGGCACCTTCATCTACCTGCGCGATCGCGCGACCGGCATCTACTGGTCGGCCGGCTATCAACCGACGCGGGCGAAGGCAGACAGCTACGAAGCGATCTTCGTGCAGGCCTGCGCCGAATACCGCAGGATCGACCACGATATCGAGGCCCACACCGAGATCAGCGTGTCGCCCGAAGACGACGTCGAGGTGCGCCGGGTCACGCTCACGAACCTGTCAGACGCCCGTCGGGAGATCGAGGTCACCACCTACGCGGAAGTCGTGTTGGCACCGTTGAACGCCGACCTCGCCCACCGCGCTTTCAGCAACCTGTTCGTGGAGACGGAGATCGATCGTCTCGAGGGGGCCATCCTGTGCCGGCGGCGGCCGCGGACTGCGGAGGAAGAGACCCCGTGGATGTTCCACCTGATGGCCGTGCCGGAGGCCGCCGCCGGTGAGGCCTCATACGAGACCGATCGCGCGCAATTCATCGGCCGCGGGAGGACGGCGGCGAATCCGGCCGCCCTTGACAGCGACGTCGGAGCCTCCACACTGACCAACACCCAGGGGCCGGTCCTCGATCCCATCGTCGCCATCCGATGCCCGGTGGCGATGTCACCTGACGAGTCGGCGGTGGTCCAGATCATCACCGGAGTGGCGGCGACGCGCGAGGCCGCCATGAGCCTGATCGCGAAGTACCGGGACCGCCGGTTCGTAGAGCGAGCGTTCGCCATGGCCCGTATCCAGAGTCAAGAGGTGCTACGTCAGCTCAATATCACCGAGGCCGACGCCCAGACCTACGGTCGCCTGGCTTCATCCGTGGTATACGCCAACGCTTTCCGGCGCGCGACGCAGGCCATCATCTCGCGTAATCAGCTCGGCCAGCCCGGTCTCTGGCGCTTCGGCATCTCGGGCGACCTCCCCATCGTCCTGGTGCGCATCAGCGATGCGGCCAATATCGGCCTCGTCCGGCAGGCCCTGCTGGCCCACGCCTACTGGAAGATCAAGGGGCTGGCCGCCGACCTCGTCATCCTGAACGAAGACTTCTCCGGATACCGAGCCGCCCTGGACGACGAGATCATGGGCCTGGTCAACGCCGGGCCGGCAGCAACAGTGGTGGATAAGCCCGGAGGCGTCTTCGTTCGGCGAGGGGAGGGGCTCTCCGAAGAGGAACGGGTGCTGTTCCAAACCGTTGCCCGGGTCGTGCTCGAAGGCACGGGCGAGACGCTATCCGAGCAGGTGCGCCGTCGGGCACCTGAGGATATCCCGCCCAAAGCCCTGCAGCCCTCTCGTCGGCCTGCGCCGGCGAGTATCAAGCCGCTTCTGCGACCGGAACGCATCTTCTACAACGGTTTAGGTGGTTTTACGCCCGACGGGCGAGAGTACGTCGTGGACCTGGAACCCGGACAGACCACGCCCGCACCCTGGGCGAACGTGATCGCAAGTCCCTTCATCGGAACGGTGGTGAGCGAGAGTGGGAGCGCCTACACGTGGGTGGAGAATGCTCACGAATCACGGCTCACCACCTTCTACAACGATCCCGTCAGCGACAGCACGGCGGAGGCGCTCTACCTCCGCGACGAGGAGACGGGCGCATTCTGGTCACTGACGCCGCTGCCGGCCGCCGGCCGGGCGGGATACGTGTGCCGTCACGGGTTCGGCTACTCCGTCTTCGAGCACTACGAGTCCGACATCTTCTCCGAGTTGACCACGTACGTGGCCATGGACGCGCCCGTCAAGTTCATGTCCGTGAAGCTGCGTAACCACAGTGGACGCGCGCGCAGACTGACACTCACCGGATATTGGGAGTTGGTTCTGGGAGAGTGGCGCCACTCCAATCTAATGCACGTCGTGACCGATAAAGACGTCCACACGGGCTCTGTCTTCGCCCGGAACGTCTATGCTCGGCTCCGGCCCGGCCGAGTGTTCTTCGCGCACGCGAGCGAGGGACTGAGAAGCGTGACCGGCAACCGCACCGAATTCGTAGGACGTAACGGCTCGCTGTCTGACCCCGCCGCCCTGCACCGCACGCGCCTCTCGGGGAAGACCGGCGCCGGGTTCGATCCCTGTGCCGCTCTGCAGAGCCGCGTAGAACTGGCCGACGGCGAGGAACGGGTGGTGGTCTTTATCATCGGGGCTGCGGACGACGGCGATCGGGCGCGAGAACTGGTGTGGAGATTCGGAGGCCCGGCCGGCGCGCGAGAGGCGCTGGAGGCAGTGTGGGCTCACTGGAACCACGCATTGGGGGCGGTGTATCTGGAGACCCCGGACCGCGCACTCGATGTGCTCGCCAACGGCTGGCTGGTCTACCAGACCCTCTCCTGCCGATACTGGGGGCGCAGCGGTTACTACCAATCGGGCGGCGCCTACGGTTTCCGCGACCAATTGCAGGACGTCATGGCCCTGTTCCATACCACGCCCTGGCTGGCCCGCGATCACCTGCTCCGCTCGGCGGGACGCCAGTTCCACGAAGGAGACGTGCAACACTGGTGGCATCCGCCCGACGGACGGGGCGTGCGTACGCACTCCTCAGACGATTATCTCTGGCTGCCGTATGTGACCTGCCGCTATGTGCAGGCCACCGGCGACACCGGCGTCCTCGACGAGCAGGTCCATTTCCTGGACGGCCGCGAACTCGGCCCTGATGAGGAGGCCTACTACGACCAGCCTCAGCGCTCCAACGAGACCGCGACGCTCTACGAGCACTGCGCCCGAGCGATCAAGCATGGGCTGCGCTACGGTCGTAATGGGTTGCCCCTCATGGGCACCGGTGACTGGAACGACGGCATGAACCTCGTGGGCAGTCGCGGCCGAGGTGAGAGCGTGTGGCTGGCCTGGTTCCTGCACGACAATCTCCGGCTGTTCGGGGAACTCGCCCACAGCCGCGGAGACGACGAACTCGAACGGCTGTGCATGGGACAGGCGGAGGAACTCGGGGACAACATCGAAGCTCATGCCTGGGACGGTGGCTGGTACAGACGGGCCTACTTCGACGACGGAACGCCTCTGGGTTCGGCCACCAACGCCGAGTGCCGGATCGATTCGATCAGTCAGAGCTGGGCCGTGCTCTCCGGCAGCGCGGGCCCCGGACGGGCGCGTGAGGCCATGGCCGCGGTAGACAGACTCCTCGTGGACCGTGAAGCCGGTCTCATCAAGTTGCTCGATCCGCCCTTCGACTCGTCCTCACTGGAGCCCGGATACATCAAAGGGTACGTACCCGGGGTCCGCGAGAACGGCGGCCAGTACACCCACGCCGCCGTCTGGGCGGCGATGGCCTTTGCCCGATTGGGAGATACCGACCGCGCGTGGGAACTCTTCTCTATGCTGAACCCCATTCACCACAGCACCGAGACGGCGGACATGGAACTCTACAAGGCGGAGCCGTACGTCATATGCGCCGACATCTACGCCGCGCCGCCGCACCGCGGCCGGGGCGGCTGGAGCTGGTACACGGGCGCCGCCGGGTGGATGTACCGGTTGGCGGTGGAGAGCTTGATCGGCCTTCACCTCGAGGTAGACGCGCTGCGCTTTGCCCCCTTGGTTCCGGAAGAGTGGACTTCGTACAAGATCCATTACCGGTTCCGGTCCACCTTCTACCACATCACTGTCGAGCGGGTCGAGAAGACCGGCACGCCGATGATCCAAACGCTGTTGGACGGCGTCGAGCTGACCCATGGAGAGGGCTCGCAGACCGTGATACCACTCACGGACGACCGTCAAGAGCATTACGTGGAGGTGCGGCTGAGCTGAGTCGTTCGCCTTAGCGACTCGGTCCGGAAAACCCGGAACACAGCCGGGCGGCGGACGAGCCCCAGAGACACCGTACGGCTCACCCAGGCACAAAAGAAGACCCCCTGTGCGGAGGGTCTTCTGTCAAGGTGGCGGGCCACGAGGCCCTGCGTTGTCGAACTCCTGCCCTTTTAGAGGAGATAGATGAGCAGGATGATGATGATGATAAGGAGAAGTCCTCCACCGATACCGAAGTACATGGTCGCCCTCCTTTCGAACGTACAGTACCTTGCGGGTGCCGTACCCATAACACCGATATCCTCAATCATCGTTGATACGCGGTCCGCAGCAAGGCCGCACCGAGGTCATCGGCACGAGGATGGCGTTCGGGAGGGCCGGTGCAACGACTGCGACCGGAAAGCGGCATGTTAGAAACTCGCGCTTTTGGTGAATGATGCGAGGCAGCCCGGCAGAGGAGGAGCGATGGGGAACGTAGCCGCAAACGACAAGGGCGCGCGGAGCTTCCGCGCTAACCGGGTGGCCGGAGCAGTGCTGATCGCCTTGGGCGCCCTGTTTCTCCTCGAACGGGTCCTGGACGTGCAGTGGAGCGAGGTGTTGTGGCCCCTCATCGTCGTTGGTGTTGGCATAGTCTTCTTCGCAGTCATGCTGTCGGCCGGGCGCAGCAGCGGCTTCCTCGCTATCCCGGCGAGCGTCATCACTATCACCGGGCTTGTGCTGCTGTTCCAGAACAGCGTGGACTATTGGTCGAGTTGGTCGTACGCCTGGGCGCTCGTGGGTCCCGCGGGTGTCGGGGTCGGCCTGCTCGTCTGGGGTTGGTACGGTCGCACACCATCTTTGACTAAGGCCGGTCGAGTGCTCGTCACCGTGGGAATCATCCTCTTCCTGGTCTTCGGGACCTTCTTCGAATTGGTTCTGCGGGTGGGGAGCGGGGCGGGTCGCTTCGTTTGGCCATTCATCCTGATCGCCCTCGGCTTCGTCTTGCTACTCCGGCGCGTCCGGATCATCTAGGGAGGCCTCGATGAACGAGAATCCGGTGAACGAGCAACCAGCGAGACGGCGAGCGCGTCATTCCCTGTTCTGGCCGGTCGTACTGGTGGCGGCCGGCATCGTCTGGCTACTGGTGAATGTCGGCATCATGGACACTGCCAACTTGAACGTGCTCTTCAAGATCTGGCCGGTCTTGCTCATCGTGATAGGCGTGGACGTACTTTTCGGTCGCCGCTCCGCCGTGATCGGGGCAGCGATCGCCCTGGTGGGCATAGCCGTAGTCATCGGTCTCATGCTGATCGGCCCGTCGCAAGGATGGTCGGACGAGACGACCCTGCACACCCAATTGCTGAGCGAACCCGTAGGACAGGCGACGTCGGCTCTCGTCGAGCTTGACCTGTCCGATCCGTCGACCGAGCTGACCGTGCAGCCGGGAGCCGACTCCCTTATCTCCGCCGACATGCGCCACCGTGGCACGGCCGCACTCAAGGTCGAGGGATCCGAGCGTAAATCGGTGCGTCTCAGCTACGAGAGCCGCGCGGCGATCTTCGATTGGGCCACCGGAGACCAGGCCCACTGGGCCATCGACTTGAGCGATCGCATCCCCATGACCATGGTTGTCAACGGTGGATCCGGCTCGCTCTCCCTGGATCTCATGGGCCTTCAGTTGGAGGGTCTCACCCTGGATATCGGTTCGGGGTCTGCCGATCTACAGCTACCGACAGGCACCTACGCAGCGAAAGTCGAAGGCGGATCGGGCAGCCTCTCGTCGAACATCGCAGCCGGCACTCGGGCTCAACTGGACTTGGACGTGGGCTCCGGCTCGGTCAGCGTGGCCGTGGAACCCGGAGCCGCAGTGGAGTTGACCCTGCGAGGCGGCAGCGGCAGCTTCAGCCTTGGATCGCCTTCAGACGCCGCCATCCGGGTGGAGGTGAACGATTCGGGCAGCGGCTCGGTGAACGTCCCTTCGTCGTTGCAGACGGTGGAGCGAGGAGAGGGCGATCGCGGCATCTGGGAGTCCCCCACTTTCGCGACCGCCGCCGAGCGCATTATTGTGAGGGTCGAGAGCGTAGGCTCAGGATCGATATCGGTGCAGTAGGTTCCAAGGAATCGCTCTGACCGCGGGTCGTGGACCAATGAGATCTCCTCCTCAGAGCACACCCACGCGCGGCCGTGTGTCCGCTGTCGGCCTCGGGGTCGCCTCTGTAACCCTCGCCGCGGCCCTCGCGCTCGGGGGCTGCGCCGGGAGTGAGGATCGGCTGAACGGAACGTCGCCCACGGCACTTGAGCCGCTCAGCCGTACGCAGGCCGGTGGTGTGGTGGTCGGCGTCGTGTTCGAATCTCCCAGGACGCTTGACGAGGTTCGGACCATCGGATCGGGACTCGGCGGCGACCTCATCGCGCTCTACCGCACCGACTATGCCTGCGTGCGACCCATAACTGGGGGCGCGCCCGATTGGCGACCAGAGCCGTCGCGCTTCGCCTACGTGGACGCGGAATCGATCCGCGAACGGCGTATCGCCGCAGTCGACGCGGGCCTCTCTCCTCCCATCACGGGCTGGCTCATCGCCGAGTCATACTGGCTCCATTGGGAGGACCAGTGGACGAAGGCGCAGGAACCGGGTGTGCTTTTCGATGCGGCGGGGGTGTACGTGCTCGAAGCGACAATGGACGGACTGCGCGAAGACCCCCGGTTCCGTGCAGTCGAGGTCATCCCGCACCGTCGAACAGACAGCCTGGATCCAAGCTTCCCTGGAGAACTGCTCCTCGAGTCGGAGGAGTTCGGGGAGGGTCTGCTCAGCGATCCTGCGCCTCCCGATTGCGGCTCGTAGCCGCCTCTCTATCCGATCGGTGGAGATCCCTCCACCCCTTCCTCTCCAAGAGGAGCGAGGCGACGAGGCCGAGGACCAACGCCCAGAAGTACGAACCGAGACCAAAGAGTGAGAGCCCGGACTGCGAGATGGCGAAGGCGAACATCGGGCCCATCACGAGCGGTCCACGGGTAGCCTCCCGGAGGGCGTTCACCAACACGCCTATCACGGCCAGGCCGACGACCGCGTCGAGCAGGGCCTGGGGCGCGCTTGCCGCGAATTCAGCCGCGAACCATCCTAGAAGCCCAATCAGCAAGGCCGCCGCGCCCACGACGTAGACGGCCTTATACCGCACGTCGCGGTCCCCGGCATCCTTCCCGGCCACGATCGCGGTCGCCGGCAGAGAAAGCGAGACTCCTACCGGCCCCAGCAGGGACCCGAGGAGCGTTCCGATCCCGCTCATTCCAGTCACCACGCGCTCGGGCGGTTCGTAGCCCTGGTTCCTCAGGAACACGACGCTCGGCACATTGGCCTGGAGCGTGACGAGGACGACCATCACCGGCGTCGCGGTGAGCAGGGCGGCTATGGAGAACCCAGGACGCGTCAGAGCTGGAAGGGGGAAGGCGCCCTCGGGTATCAGCCTCAGGTCGCCGACCGCAGCCGCAACCACGAACCCCACGATCAAGGCGGGCAGCATGGGCGGTATCCGCGAACCGAACGTGAATGCCGCCAACAGATACGTAGCCAGGACGATCCCCACCGGGACGGGCTGGGTGCCCAGCGCGACGAACAGTCGAATGAAGAAGGGGAGGACGGCGCCGGCAAGGAGGCCGAAGACGATGGGGGCGGGCAGCCAGACGGCCAGCCGCTCGGTCAGGCCGAAGATACCGAGCAACAGCACGAGAGCGCCGGCTGCCATCGAGGCGCCAACGAGTTCCGGCCAGCTCAGGTGGGTGCCCAAGGAGGCGACGAAGATCATGATGAACACGTTGCCGGTCACGAGCAGGGGCTGCCGATATCGTCTGGCCAAGACGAGTGTGAGGACCGCTGGGAGGCCGTAAAGTCCCAGGATCCACCCGGTGATCTCCCTCGCGGACAGACCGAGTTGCGACGCCGCCGCCAGCGGGATGCTGAGCACCGAGAGCGCGATGATGGACATGGACGCCCCTGCACTCAGCGGCGCGAGCAGGCGCGCGGACGCGCGGGGAGCGTCGCGGTCGCTCACCTTCGCCCCGACACCACGCCCGTCAACCGCTGCGGAGTGAACACCCGCCGCCAGATCATGGGGCGGAGCAACCACGTCGCCGGGACCGTGTTGGCGAGCACGCCGACTCCTCCTCGGGCCAGACCGGGGTCACGCTGAAGCAGCCGGACCATGAGCCCATTGCCCCAAGGCTTGGCCAGGACCCGCCGCAACAGGTACGCGCCCAGAAACTCAAGGGACAGCTGCTGCCACACGGCGGTATCGTAGCGGGCCAACTCACTCAGGCGACCCGATCTGAGGGCGCGGGCCACCGCGTGCGCCGCCATCTGACCGCTCTCCAGTGCGTAGGCGATGCCCTCTCCGGAGAGCGGGTCTATGAGGGCCGCCGCATCCCCCACAAGGAGCGCATGCTCCCTTTGTCGAGAACCTCCGAGAAACCCAACGCGCAGGGGGAACGAGGCGGGGGGAGTCGCGAGGCGCGCGTTCCGCAGGTGCGGCCCCGCCAGGGACGCGGGGCCCATGAACCTATCGAAGAGTTGGCGGAGGCGCTCCGGCCGTCGGCGGAGCGCTCGAGTCGGGAGACCCAACCCGACGTTGGCGGGGGCATCTGTTCGTCCACTCGGGAAGATCCACCCGTAACCGGGCAGCACGTCGCGGTCGAGGAAGAAGTTGAGAGCCCGGTCCAGGCCTTCCACCCCTTCCACGTAGGCCCGCATGCCGATCGCGTAGGGTTCCCAATGTCGCGACGGCATCACCGTGCGCGAGAACGACCCCCTCGAACCGTCGGCTCCCACGACGACCCGGGAACGAAGAAGCAGCGACTCACCGTCTGCTCGGCGCGCTTCGACTACAGGCGCACCGTCGATCTCGGAGCCGCGAAGCGCACGCACCCCCTCCCACACCTGGGCGCCCGCGCCCCGGGCGGCATCGACCAGGAGCAGATCGAGATCTCGGCGCGGCACCACGTGCGCGTGACCGGCTCCCTTGCCGAAGGCGGGGACGCCGGCCTGGACAGCGTCGCCCCAGGTGCTCACGATGCGGTACTCGTGGATGGGCTGGTAGGAGAGGTCCAGCAACCGTTGCTCAACACCCATACGTTGCAGCACAGCCACGCTGCGGGGGCCCAACCCGTCGCCGCACACCTTGTCCCGCGGGAACGTCGCGCGGTCGATCACCAGAACATCGATGCCCTCGCGGGCCAGAAACGTGGCGGCGGCACACCCACCAGGCCCGGCACCCACGATGACCACGTCGGCCCGATGCTCCACCGCACCTCCCTCCCAGCCCGATTCAGTGTGCCCGCACGCTCCAGGGTGCGACGCGTGCTATCTAGTCAAAGTCCCTTGTGGTCTCTTGTCACAATTGCCCGAAGGCGGAGAACTCCGAAACTTATGCGCACACCCTAAGCCGCGGGATATGTGGGTGCTTGCAATGAACATTGCATATATTTGGATATGCAGACCATACGCAATCGTTGCCTGGGCCGCGCGGAGCCGTGACGATATGAAAGTCTCGGCCGGGGTACATGCTCGGTATGGCTGCCCTGTCCTCGAACATCAGCTCCGAACTGCGGCTGGCCTGGCGGCTCGCACGCGCGCGCCTTGAAGGGCGCCCGCTTATCCTCAGTCACCTGATCACCGGTCGCTGCAATGCCGGCTGCGAGACTTGTCTGTGGCGCGCCGACGTCGACGAAACAAGTCCCCCGGCTGTCGATGAGCTCAGTACCGAGGAGGTCGCCTGGCTTTACCGGGAGGCGGGAGCCGCGGGCTTCCCTCAGCTTGTGGTGTGGGGCGGGGAACCGCTGCTGAGGCCCGACCTGCCCGAACTGCTCGACGTGGCCGCGGCCTCCGGCTTGTCTGTTGCCCTGATCACCAACGGTCGCCTGCTTCCGCAGCGCTGGCCGGTGCTACGGGGCCGGGTTCACACGCTGATCGTAAGCCTCGATGACGTGGGCCCGGCTCACGACCGCCTTCGGGGTATCCCCGGTCTCTACTCCGGACTCGACCGGTTCTTGAGTGGACTCAAGACCGACCCGCTGCGTCCCCGCCTGCTCGTGAATACGGTCCTCTCCCGGCTCAACCGCGGGGCTTTGCGTCGGGTAGCACCGATCGCCGCACGCTGGCACGCCGGCCTCTACTTCTGTCCCATGGAGACCGGCGCGATGCTCACCACCGGCTTCAGCACCTCGAAGGGGAGCTTGGCCCTGCCGCCACAAGAGCTGAGAGAGGCGGCCGAACTCGCCCGCGTGCTGCAGAGAACCGGCTACCCGCTACTTTCAAGCAGGAGGTACTTGGACCTCCTCTTGCGCGACCCCGAGTTGAATGCCTACACGTGCAACGCTCCCAACGCGGTTCTCACGGTGAAGGCCGACGGGTCTATCAGAGACTGCACGCGCCGAGACGTCCCGCTTGCCTCGGTGAGGGACCTTCGAGAAACCGGCACACCTTTGACCGAGCTCATCCGGCAGCCCCACTACCGTGCGATGCTGGCCAGGGCCGCCTCCTGCACCGTGTGCAACAACCCGGACGTCCTCGAGACCTCGTGGGCCTGGCAGCTGCGGCCTTTCATGCTGCGCCAGGCGTTGCGCCTCGGGATTCGCTGAGTACGGGGGATCCGAACGCCGGGTCGCCGCCTGCGCGACCCGGGGCGTCCTCGGAGCCTCGAACTCCAGTCAGGCCGTCAGCGGGCTACAAGCACCGGCTTCCTCGCGTCACGCAAAACACGCCTGCCCGTCGATCGGCCCAGGCGGGCGGCGACGGGATTGCGTTCGCGGGCGCCGATGATGATGAGGTCCACGTCCCGAGACGCGGCCGCCGTCATGATGGCTTCAGCCGCCGGCCCTTCCAGGACGTCCGCCTCGGCGGGTACGCCCCAACCGGCGAGTTCCTTGACCATGGTCTCGGCCTGCGTACGTGCGTCTATGACTCGGCGGCCCACAACATCCATGCTTTCGGCGCGAAAGGCCGAGGTAGCGCGGAAGGCGGTGAGGACGACCACACGGGCGCGTCGGCGGCTCGCGACCTCGGCCGCGAGGTGCGCCGCCTTCTGGGAGCTTTCGGATCCGTCATACCCGAGCAGGATCGTGTTGATAGGCCACTCTTCCATTACAGCTACCTCCATGACGCGGTTTGGTGCACTCCACATGTCTCTACTCCAGCGCGAGTAGCCGATCGACCAAGGCCTCGAAGAACGCTGCGTCCACCTGAGCCCCCGAAACGAGCCGGCGATAGTAGAGGGGGGCGAGCAACAGGTCGAGCTCCAGCTCGAGGTCCAGGCCTTTCTCGGTTCCCCGACCTTCTTCAAAGCTTCCATTTCCGCGGATGCGGTCCAGAAGCAGCTCAACGCACCTCCGCCGACCTCCCACGAACTCGTGAAACGCGCTCGCAAGCTCCGGATTGCGGTAAGCCTCGCCAACGATCCCAGCGACGATACTGCCGAAGGCCGTCGTGTCGGCGAATTCGGCGACATCGGTCAGGTAGGTCACAAGGTCCTGCCGAGGATCCTCCGTCTCGGGTAGAGGCACCGCTCCCACGGCGCCACGCAAGATGCCGTCACGCACAAGAGCAAGCTTCGAGGACCAGCGCCGGTACAGGGTGTCCTTGCCCACCCCCGCCCGCCGGGCCACCCGTTCCATGCTCATGGCGCTGAAACCGACCTCGCCAAGGAGCTGACGGGCTGCCTCGAGGATGGCCTCGTCGGCCTCGCGGCTCCGCGGACGGCCGCTCCGACGGACCGGCTTGCTTGTGCTTCCAGCTGCTCGGTCTCGGACCACTCGGCTCTTTGCGGAAGTTGCGCGCTGCATGATGCCACGATTATATACCAAACGGGACTGTTTGGTAAAGAAAAGATGGAATCTTCCTGCGCCTTCGACCGCTTTGACTACCTCATAGCGCAGACCCAATCCACGACGCCGTAGATGGCCGGCAGGACGCGCACCCGGAGCCTTCATGAGACCTGATTGACTTAAGCAAAGAAGAAGCTATAGACTCATGCGAATCATCAGACTTCCCAGATGAAAGGAGACGATAGCCTGTGATGCACCAGTAGGTAGTCTGCTTCGGGAAAACATGCGAAACGGGGGGCTTGTTGCAATGGCAAACGGACAAGAAGCGCAACCACAGTCATGGGCTAATCCACTTCCTTGGGCAATAATGGCGGTAGCGGTATTGACCGCCTGTGTCGGTTCTGTGTATGCGGAACTGGTGCCGGCGAGCACTACCCCTCTACTTGTTGGCATCCTCTTAGCCTGCTCTCTCCCCCAACTTCTCGGCGGCGTCATACTTCTCCGCAGGGGTGAGATCCTCGTCGGTTCCCTTTCCGGCCTCTTCGGAACAGTCATAACTCTGGGCGCGGCGATCACCCTGTGGCAACAACTCGGGGCGGCCGAACCCGGCGCGATCACCCCAGAGGTCATGGGAGTCTTCTGGATCGTGTTGTTCGTCATCGCCGAAGTCATAGCCTATGGACTCGGACGAGTATCTTGGTTCATCATGCTGGGGATAGGCGAGGTCGGTGTCTCCTTCCTGTTCTTGGGGATAAACGCACTGACCGCCTCGCGAGGCACCGGACTTATCGCCGGTTATCTGCTCATCGTCTTTAGTGCATTCTGTCTCTACGCTTCGGCCGGCATGGTGCTGGGCGAGCACTTCCAGCGACCGGTACTGCCGCTCGGGAAGCCCGTACTCAAGTAGGCTTCCGGCGCCCACCGGTATCCGGATCAGGATCCGGCGCTACCGACATCCATGAGAGCCGCGGGGGCGGCGGTGACCACACATTCAGTGTCGCCGCCGCCCCAGCTACATTCCCCGGACCAAGGAGAAGCCGGATGGATTTCGTTGCCATCGACGTTGAAACGGCCAACCCCAATATGGCCTCAATCTGCCAGGTTGGCCTCGCGATGTTCCAGCGGGGAGCGCTTGTCGATGAGTGGAAGTCCTACATCAATCCCGAGGACTACTTTCACCGGGTGAACGTGTCCATTCATGGTATCAACGAGGCGACGGTCGCCTCCGCTCCTACCATGTGCGAGGTCGCTGGCGAGATTCAAGCCCGGCTGGACGGGCAAATAGCCGTCTCACATACGCACTTCGATCGCGTCGCCGTCCGTCAAGCCTTCAACCGTCACGGGTTACGGCTTCCTGAATGCAGTTGGCTCGACTCGGCACGGGTTGCGCGTAGGACATGGAGTGAATGCGCTTCGAGCGGGTACGGCCTCAAAGATGTATGCAGACTCATCGGACACGAGTTCCAGCACCATGATGCCCTTGAGGACGCCAAGGCAGCCGGTCAGATACTCCTTAGTGCCATCTGCTTAACGAATCAGTCCGTCGAAGAGTCGATCCGCCGAGTTGAATGGCCAATTGCGCCGGCGACTTCGCCGCGAAGGCCAGATGCGCCCATCACCGGAGAGGGCAATCCGGATGGGCCATTTTTCGGTGAGGTGATGGCGTTTACCGGGGCCCTTGAGATTCCACGCAAGGAGGCAGCTGCCTTGGCAACTGACATCGGGTTCACAGTCGCAGCTAACGTCACAAAGCAGACCACCATGCTCGTGGTTGGTGACCAGGACGTCGTAAAGCTTGCGGGGCACGCCAAGAGTTCGAAACACCGCAAGGCAGAGGACCTGATGTCGAACGGGCAGCCGATTCGTATCTTGCAGGAATCCGACTTCAGAGAGTTGGTCATGGTTGTGCGCGCAGGGAGTGCCTAGGATTGTCGCCCCGCGCCAGTACGCGGCCGAGCGCTAGGCTGCCTCGCGCTGCTCGATCCATTGGGCTGGTGGAATGAGATCAGTGTGTAGGAAGGCACCGGCCCACTCTCCCCGTGACGGTGACCCGGAGTACATGCAGTTCTCGCGGGGTACAGTGAATTTAACCGGCCGAACGAAGCTGGCGAGGTCGGTACGGCTCCACGAGTTCACGACTTATCGAAGGAGGATCACCATGCTTCTGGTAACCACGAAAGTCGAGGATGTGGACCATTTCCTGGGCGTATTCAGTACCAAGGGGGCCGAGAAACGTGCGAAGCACGGGTCTAAAGGCGCGACCTTGTTCCGTGACCCGAACGACGAGAAGCGCGTCTGGATAGTCTTCGATTGGGACACGGAGGGCTGGGACAGCTTCATCTTCCGATCCCGAGGTGCCGGCAATCTTCAAGGACGCCGGCCTCATAGGCAAACCCCAGGCAGTCGAATTGGTGGGCACCTACGACGCTTGACCGACCGCCCATCCGTACCGATCAACGGACGGAGCACGCCACCCGCTCGAGTGTTCCCAGAGAGGCGACATGAGAATTAATAGGCCGGAGAGGGGACTCGAACCCCCACGGGCTAAGCCCTACGGTGTTTAAGAGCGAGGAAGGGCGTACCAACGATACCCAGGACACCCGAGAAAGTGTTGAGAGAGCAGGGGTAGACGTCGTGGTCGGAATGAGGAGTGTGCCGAGTAGGCGTGCCGCCGAACTGGTGGTTCTTGGACCCACCGGTGCCGGAGAAGCGTGAACAGCTGGGAGGCGTGCCCCATGGAGAAGGGGCCACTACGCCAGGCCAGGGAAGAAGTCGCTTCGTACGGTGCCACGTTCTACGCCGAGTTGGGCCAGCACTTCCTTGATCCCGCCGACCAGACGCTGGGAGCCGCAGATGTAGAAGACTCTCTCCTGGTAGTCGGGGATCTCCTCTCGGAGGAACGTCTCGTCGATGCGGCCCGTCCTTCCCGTCCAATCGGCGGGAAGAGCCTCGGCGGGGCCGGTGAGCGTAAAGACGCTGCGGACGCCGAGTTCGCCCTGCGCTTGCTCGAAGACATCCCGGTACGCAGCACCCGTCTCGTACCTGTTTGTGACCAGGATCACGATGTCTCTCTTCTCTCCGCGCCGAAGCAGATCGCGGATCATGCTGATGAAAGGCGTGACCCCGATCCCGCCTGCAACCAACGCCAGCTTCTGTTCCGAATCACGCGGCATGACGAAATCCCCGGCCAGATGGCCCGCGGCGATGCGTTCCCCTGGCTCCATGGCTTTGAGGCGCTTCTTGAAGCTGCTCGGCGGGGTTTTGAATTCCACGCCGATGGCGAGAGCGTCGTCGCCTGGAGGCGAGGAGATGGTGAAGTAGCGCCGGTCGCCGCGAGAGTCTGGGCGGTCGTGCGGGAGGGTCCAATCCAAGTACTGGCCGGACCGGAACCGGATAGGATGCTCCTGCTGGAACACGAACTCCTCGGCCTGACCGGAGACAGGGCGGCGTTCCTTCAATAGCAGCATCTGGGTGGCCTTTGCGCTCACCAGCCAGGCGAACACGTTCCCCACCACCAACGCCACTTCCGGAGAGAAGTAGAAACCCCCGATGTGCACCTGGGGAACGATGAGAAAGCCCACCAAGGCACCGTAGACCTTTCGCAGGCGGCGGGTCGGCGGCATCGTGAGCGGCTCTGTGAGCATGACAAAGGCCAAGAAGAGGAGAGGTGTCAGAAGGAGCGTCTGCCTCACCTGGGTCGCCAGATCCACTCGCTCGACTATCGCGAACGCGAGAAGCGCCACGAAATACGTGAGGAAGAAGGTTCCTACCAGATCGAGATGCCTGATCTTCCGGACGACGAGCACGCCGCCGATAACCACGAAGGGCAGCAGTACGGGCGCGCTCACCCACCACGTGGCTGGAAGGCCCAGGGCGTACGACGTGATCACTACCGCTATGGCCGCCGGATTGAAGATATGTCTGCGGCGAAAGGCCAATAGGTACTTGGACCCGGTGGCCGCGACCGCGGCCACGGCCAGGGTCACGATACTCGAGCCAGGCGGATCGGGGTTGATGATAAGGGCGAGGATGAGAGCGGTGATGAACGTCGATTCCACGTTCGTAGGCGCGCGGAGGATCCGGGCGAACCCCCAGTTGGCGATCACCGACATGGCGACCAGAAATGCGGCCGACGCGAGGACGTACAAGGGGTTGAACGGGAGCAGTCCGATGCCCCCGAACAGCGCTGCCACGAGCACCAAACCTATCAGAACATAGAGCATTAGACGGTACATCGTGGTCGTGTTGAGGATCCTGTCGACCGGGCGGAGCAAGGTGTTCATCCGTCGCCCACGGCCACATAGCCGGCGAACCCGCTCGTGAAGGTCGCCATACCTCGGGCGTCCACCAGATACCCTTCATAGCCGTCCATTCCTTCGATGAAGCCGATACCCGCTTGTCCCATCGCGAACGCAGCCGTCGCGAAACGATCGGCGTCGAGGATGTCGGCGGAGATCACCGTCAAGCTGAGGGGCTCTAAAGCGATGCGGCCTGCCGGGTCCCGCGGGTCGTAGATGTGATGGCCCCGAAAGTACGTGCCCGAGGTTGCCACTCCGCGATCGCTCATCCGCAGCACCTTGACTATCTGAGAGACATCGAACGGGTTACGAACGCCGACCAGCCACCCTTCGCTCCCGGGACCATGACCGCAGACCTGCGCGTCCCCTCCCGCCTCCACGTAGAAATCAGCGTACCCGGCCTGATGCAGCAGGCGCGCCGCTTTGTGGATGGCCCAGCCTTTGACGATCCCTACGGGGTTGAACCTTCCCTCCCGATAGACGTCGAAGCAGCCGCCGCTCGCACGCTTCGTCTCTTGGGCCAGCTGTAAGACCGCCCTCATCTGCGGACTGATCTGCGAGCTCTTGAGCAGGCCTCGATCCCACAGCGTGGTCTCACTCGTCTCTTTGAACGGGCTGAAGCGCTCCTCGACCTGGCGGAACAAGCGAAAGACCGACTCAACGTGGCGAAGGCGCACCCCCCGATCCACCACCTCGACGGTGATAGGCATCCCCATCAGCACTCTGGTCTGCTTCGTCTCTCAGCCCCCCGCTTGACTCAGTGCGCTCTCTAGCGATTCGCTGAACCCCTCGGAGCTGACCGTGGCTCCTGTAACGAGTGCCACCTCCACGCTTTGCACGCGGACGGCCTCCTGCTCCAGCATCGGCATCGCAAGCTGGTTTATCTTGGTGGAGAGTGGCCTGTCGTCCGGATACAGAACGGCAGAGACCGAAGCGATACTGTGGTTCTCGATGACGACCTGCACCTGTATGTCGCCCCAGCTCGTGTTGGCGACCTCCCCGAGATAGCTGCCGTCGTCATAGGCGACGTCGCTTACCCCTTTGCTGGCGGCTCCGCTCGTGCCCATACCACTCAGCGGACCGGTCGCTTCTCCTGTCGCGCGCTGGAAGATGGCGTACGCGACGAAGGCGACCACTGTGAACGCTGATAGCAGCAGCTTCCTCATTGCATGTCCTGCTCCCCTTGCGGGCGGTGTGCCGCGGGATTCGGCATGATGTCGGCCGTCTTCTCATGGATGCCGGTGGCCCCCGAAGGAAAGCCTTTCTGGCTCTCGGTCACCTGCAATTGTCCCTGACCGTCGGTGGCCCGAACGGCGAAGCGGTGGTTCCCTTCCGCGAACGGCCAGTCATACCGCCAGATCACCCAAGTCAACTGGGACAGCGGCTGCCGCAACTCGGCCTCCTGCCACTCTCCGCCGTCTACCTGCACCTCCACCTTTGAGATGCCTCGCTCTCCTGCATGGGCTATCCCCCCGATGGGCACGTAAGTCTGGCCGCCGCGGATATCGATCGAGTCCGTGGCGACCGTGTCGATCACCGAGGTGGTCTTCATTCTCGCCGTCCTGTCCCAGCCGCGGACCAGCCAGTAGCCTTCGATGAAGTCCGGAACCAGATTGATGCCCGTTATCCACTTGGGCTGCTTCATGCCGTAGAGGTCCGGGATGTATACGCGGAGTGGGTAGCCGTGTTTCGCCGGGAGGGGTTCTCCGTTCCACTCGTAGACCAACATGATGCGGGGATCGGCCTCGACCATCGCGATCTCCACCGCTTCGTCGAAGCCGTCCGCCGCGATCATATGGGCGTAGTGAGCACTCGGCAGGGGCTGGACTTGAGCGAGGATGTCGCGAAACGGGACGCCGGTCCAGAGGGTCGTGCCGATGAGCGAGCCCCCGAGCGGGTTGGAGACGCACGAAAGCGTGACGAACAAGTCCTGAGGCATGTAGTCGGACCGGATCTGGTCGAGTGTGAGCAAGAGAGGTTTCGAGACTTGACCGTCAATCGGTAGCTGCCAAGCGGCCGCATCCAGCGAGGGAGGCTCGAGGTTGATATCAGTACGATAGTGATCGGAGACCGCCGCGTATTCTTGGCGGGTCCCCGGCACAGGGGTGACGGGCGAGCCCGCATTCGGGAACGGGATGGGGGCCTTGACGACCCCGGACGCCGATATCGTGCGCGTGCGCAGCACCTCGCCCAGACCGGCTCCCACAACGACGATGGTAGCGACCAGCCCTCCCACCTCGACGATGAAGCGGCGTCGGCCCACAACTCGAGCCTGACCGACCGGGGCCATCTGCTCCAGCACTTCGACGCGAGGAGGTTCCGGTCGGGAGGTCCCTTCGGTTCCTACAGGCGCGGGCGCCTCTTGAGGTCTCGATTTCACAGGCGGGTAGACCCACCGGTACAAACGGGCGAGCCCTGTACCCCACAGAACGAAGAGGCCCACGATCCAAACGGCATTCAGTACGTTCTGTTCCGTGCGGGCCCCCGTGCCCTCAGCGAAGGTGACCACCAACGCGAACAGTCCGGCGACAGCCCCGACGATCAATCCATAGAGGCGCACGCGTCCTAGGCCGCGGTTCTTCACCAGGATGAAGAAGAGCACGCCGACCACGAGGCCGACCACGAAGAAAGACGTCACGGCCAAGAACTGCTCGGCAGTCCTCGCGGGTTCGGCTAGGTTGAACCCGAGACCACGCAGCACACCCAGCGCCGAGTCGAGTCCAAAGAGCACGATTCGACCCGGTAGAATCTGACTGAACCACTCGTAGACGGCGAGAGGAACCGACACAAGGCCGGCTCGAGGACCCAAGACAAACATCACCACAAGAGCTGCAGAAAGCAAGGCCCCACTTGCCAGCCCGGTCAGAGCCATCCTGAGACGAGAATCCCTCATGGCCTCGTACGGTACCCGGAAAGGGTCCTTCCTATGCGGGCGCCGGGTTGACTGCCAAAGAGTGGAAAGAATGGATCGACCTGGGTGTCGTATGCGTCCCTACACTCCCGGGAGCCTGTGCTTCATCGCTTCCAGCTACAGTGTGCCTCGTATGGAGCCGCCGAACCAGAGTGGAGATGCTGAATACCCCCGGAATTTGCTGCTAATTTCTGTAATCCGGAGCGGCTCAGGCTCCCCTTGACCTGTGCGCGGTTACCCGGTCACACAGGCGTGAAGCCAACCCCCCACCTCCTCGCGCTCATCGTCACGCTAAGAGGAGGCCACACGCTGACCTGCCTTCGTTGAGGTCCTCCGTCCTCCGGGACGGCCTGAAGAAGGCTTTCTGAGCTTCCTTTGGAGCGTCCGTTTGCAGAAGGAGGGCAAACACCTCAGTATCTACTTCTGCCAAACCCAAGCGGCCACGAAAGACCTACAAACAGAAAGGCCGGAGAGGGGACTCGAACCCCCACGGGCTAAGCCCTACGGTGTTTAAGACCGTTGCGTCTGCCTATTCCGCCACTCCGGCACGCATAGAGGCATTTTACTGCACCCTACGCCGGGTCGTCCTCGAGCACGATGCCGTCGAGCATATCGCGCTCGGACACGGTGATCGCTTCCCAGCCCAAGGCCTCCATAGCCCCGAGAAGGATTTCGCCGCCGGCGATGATGACCCTAGCCCGGCCTTCCTGCATGCAAGGGAGAGCGGCCCGCGTCTCCGGATCGAGATCAGCGAGGCTGTCGACTTCGGCTTCCATGGCATCCCGGGTGAAGACCCGAAGGTGGATCGCCCTGGAATCATACGAGGCCAGACCGAGGGCCAGGCAGGCGAGCGTGGTGATCGTTCCCGCCACCCCGAACAGGACGCCTGCGCGGGGCCCAAATCGCTCGGCCAAGGGCGCGACGGCTTCGCGCGTCGCGCGCCGGGCCGCCGCACGCTCCGCGTGCGGCGGCGGGTCGGTAGTGAACCACGCCTCCGTTCCACGCACGCAGCCAAGGTCGAGGCTCACCGCGTCGGTGGAACCCACTATCTCGGTGGAGCCACCGCCCACGTCGATGACAATTGCGTCGCCGGTAACATCAAGAGTGGCCCCCAGGTATGAGAGCCGAGCCTCCTCGGGTCCGGAAGCCACCCGCGCAGACACCCGGAGACTCCCCCCCAGGCCTTCGATGAACTCGCGTCCATCCGCTGCATCACGCGTGGCGCTGGTGCCCACAAGCCTGATGCACTCGACCCCCAGCCCGCGCGCCTCCTCTACGAAGCGGCCGACGGCTGCGGCGCTGCGGCGTCGCGCGGCGGGGTCGAAACGCGCGCCGGCCGTGAGGCCGGCGCCCAGTTGCGTGATCTCTCCCCGGCGCACCAAGGTGTGAACACGGTGGTCTACGTGCACCAGCGCGACCAACAGCCTTACTGAGTTTGTGCCCACGTCGATCGCCGCCCGCCGGACGGCGCCGGAGGCCGGCAGGCGGGCGCAGCGGGCGTCGTCACACCACAGAGGTCCCATGTCGGAAAGGAGGCGCTGCCATGCTGTCGGCGCATTGTCGTTAGCGCGGGCGACGGAGCCGGGGTCGAGGGCTTCAGGCTCGGGGGGGCGGTCGGGAACTTCAGGATCAGACGCGCCGCCGGGCCGGGCGGGCGCGGCGGAACCGGACGTCCCCGCCGAGATCGGAGGATCGACGGAGCCGGGGTGGGCCGGGGCGCTCGGGGCCTCGGCCGCGAGAAGGGCGGCCGCGTAGGCATGCAGGCAAGAGGCCCGCGATGGGTCGGCCGAACCACCGATTCCCTGGTCCAAGACGGCTCCACCGTCGACGCCGATGTTGTCTACCAACTCTCTGCGGCGGCGGCGATAGCGGGCGTCCAGTACGTCAACCGCCGCCGCCAACGCGGCATCGCCAGCCAGGGCCTGACGGAAAGCCTCGACTCCACCGGAGGTCTCGGCACGGGCGACCGCCTCCACAGCAGAAGGGCAGGTCAAGTAATGGAGAGTGGGAAAAGGCGTGCCGTCATCTAGGTAGGGAGCCGTCTCGATCACTGCCGGGAACCCGAACGGGCAGTGACTCACCACCTGCCAGAGTCCGCGCGGCGGTCTTCCCAACTGAGAGGTCACAAGTGGTGTGGCGTCAAGACTCTCTGCCCGACTCCCGCGCACACCTGAAGTCTCCATCGGCCCGTCGCCCGTTGCAGGTGGGGTCAGAACAGGCCCCGCAGCGAGCTCAGCACCTTCTCCAGCGGCCCCGGGTCGGATGCTGCCGGGGCTTGGGCCGCTTCGGTGCCGATGGTCTCCCCGCCGGTCACGATGAATACGTCCTCACCCGGGCGTGCCAGGTTCAGTTCCGAGCGGGCCAGAGTCTCCAGATAGGTGTCGTGCTTCAGTTGGTCGATCTGTTCCTTGATCGCCGCGTTCTCCTGCTCCAGCAACGCCACCTGAGTCTCTATGGCGCTCTGCTCGCTCTTGACCGCACGATAGGCCGTGTAGGGCTTGAGGCTGCCGACGAGTCCCGCAACTACGATGAGCAAGGCGAGGCCGAGCACCACCGGCAGGCGTCGGCGGCGTCGGGGGGCGTTGGCGTCGCCGCTTTTCTTGTCTGTCTGCACTGTCATCCGAGCTTTCTTCGCACTCTCCGCGGACATTCCTGCCTGGAAGCGTCGCGACTCAAGAGGCGTACGGGAGTGCTCTGATCATTCAGACACGCTCGATCTTGATGATATCGGTGGATCCGGGGACGTTCACCAACGAACCGCAGGTGACGACGGCCAGGTCCCCCCGCCGAAGAAGACCGGCCGCGAGCGACGCGTCCACGGCCGCCCGTATGGTGCTCTCCGTATCTGCGGCTTCAGGGACGTTCAAGGGGACCACACCCCATTCCAGACACAATTGGGCCAGCACCTCTACGGACGGGGTGGTGGCGATGATAGGCACTCGTGGCCGCCAGCGCGACACGAAGCGGGCCGTCGCGCCCGAGCGTGTGGGCGTGAGGATCGCGGCGGCGCCGAGGTCTTCGGCCAGTGAGCAGGCCGCGCGGCTGATGGCCTCGGTAGCGGCCGGGACCTCACGAGGGCCGCAGTCGTCCGTCGCAGCCCTGGGTTCCCACGGAGCAGCGCCCGGATCAGGGCTTGGTCCGCCGAAGAGGTCTGCTTCCACCGTCTCGATGATGCGCGTCATGGTGGCCACCGTCTGCACCGGGTACGTCCCCACCGCGGTCTCGCCCGACAGCATGACCGCCGTGCTCCCGTCGTACACTGCGTTTGCAACGTCGGAGGCCTCGGCCCGCGTGGGGGTGGGAGCCGCGGTCATCGACTCCAACATCTGGGTGGCGGTGATGACTGCCCGCGAACGCGCGGTGGCTTTACGGATGATGGTCTTCTGCCAGCGGGGCACCTCTTCGGGGGGTATCTCCACCCCGAGATCCCCCCGGGCCACCATGATGGCGTCCGCTTCACTGATGATGGCGTCTATCTGACCAAGGGCCTCGTGCTTCTCTATCTTCGCTACCACCCGAGCCGTGCTGCCCAGGGAGCGCAGGTGGCCGCGCAGGAGGGTGATGTCCTCGGGAGTCCGCACGAACGACAGGGCCACCAGGTCGACTCCGAGCCGGGCGCCGAGAGCCAAGTCCGCGAGGTCCTTTGAGGTGAGAGCGGGAACATCCAAGGTCGTGGTGGGAGCGTTCACCCCCTTGTGATCGCGCACCGGCCCCCCCACCTCGATTCTGCAGGTGACCGTGTCGCCCGATACCGCTTCCACGGTAAGGCGGACGCGCCCGTCGTCGATGAGGAGGACCGCTCCCGGGGTCAGCTGCCCGGCAAGGGACGGGAGCGACACGCCCAGGCGGGCCGAGGTCCCCGGAGTGCCGTCATCCGACACCAACTCCACGCGTTCTCCGGTCACCAGCCGGACCTCTCCCCCCACGACCGTACCAACCCGTATCTTGGGTCCCTGCAGGTCTTGAAGGACGGCCACAGGGCGGCCGGCGCCGGCGGCCACCCGGCGCACCTGAGCGATGCGGCGCGCCTGGTCGTCTTGCGTGCCGTGGGAGAAGTTGACTCGGGCCACGTCCATACCCGCGGCGACGATGCCCTCGATCACGGCATCGTCGTCAGTGGCGGGCCCCAGCGTCGCTACGATACGGGTGCGACGGAAGGGCTGCGTCACAGTCAGGACCGCCGCAGGTTGGTGAAGGCCTCCATGCCCGGGTACACTGCCACGTCGCCCAGCTCTTCCTCGATGCGCAGAAGCTGGTTGTACTTGGCGGTGCGTTCACCGCGCGAGGGGGCCCCGGTCTTGATCTGGCCGGCGTTGGTGGCCACGGCCAAGTCGGCTATGGTGGAGTCCTCCGTCTCGCCACTACGGTGACTCACGACGGTGGTGTAGCCGGCACGATGGGCCATGCTCATGGTATCGAGCGTCTCAGAGAGCGTACCTATCTGGTTGACCTTGATCAGGATGCTGTTTGCGACCCCGGCCTCGATGCCACGGCTCAAGCGCTCCACGTTGGTGACGAAGAGGTCGTCGCCCACGAGTTGCACACGCTCGCCCACCGCGGCCGTGAGCGCGGCCCAACCCTCCCAATCCTCCTCGGCCATGCCATCCTCGACACTGATGATCGGGTAGCGGCCACAGAGGTCGGCGTAGTAGCCGGCCATCTCGGCGGGACTGAGGGTCCGCCCCTCGCTCGTAAGCTCATAGCGACCCGACTCTTCGTTGAAGAACTCCGATGCAGCCGGATCGAGCGCGATGAATATGTCCTCGCCGGGAGCGTAACCCGCCTTCTCTATCGCCTCGAGGATGACCTTGATGGCCTCTTCGTTGCTGGTGAGGTTCGGCGCGAAACCCCCCTCGTCGCCCACGGAGGTGTTCAGCCCGCGATCCGACAAGACCTTCTTCAAGGAGTGGAACACCTCGGCTCCCATGCGCAGAGCGTCCGCGAAGGTCTCGGCGCCTACCGGCATACACATGAACTCCTGCAGGTCGACGTTGTTGTCTGCGTGCCGGCCGCCGTTCAGGATGTTCATCATAGGGATGGGGAGCTGGTGGGCGTTGACGCCCCCCAGGTACGTGTAGAGCGGCACGCCTAGGGCGGTCGCGGCGGCGCGGGCGACGGCCAGCGAAGTGCCGAGGATCGCGTTTGCTCCCAGGTTGGCTTTGTTCACCGTGCCGTCGAGATCGATGAGCATCTGGTCGATCTCGCGCTGCGCCAGCGAGTCCATACCGACCAGGGCGTCGGCGATGACCTCGTTCACGTTGGCCACGGCCCGGAGCACGCCCTTGCCGCCGTAAGCGCTGTCGCCGTCGCGCAACTCCACCGCCTCGAACCGGCCGGTGGAGGCACCGGAGGGCACCGACGCACGTCCCCGGGCGCCGGCCGCCAACTCCACTTCTACCTCCACCGTGGGGTTTCCCCTGGAATCGAGGATCTGCCGGCCGTAGATGTCCAGGATCACCGTCATCTGCCCACGCTCCCTTGCGTTGCGTCTCCGCGCTCTCCGCGCCCGCTCTGGATGTGCTTCTTTGCCCTCTGATAGTAAGACTCTTGCTCCTCCAGGTCCATGTCTTCGAAGCGGGACCCCTGGCCTTCGGCCAGCCCCGCGGCTGCCTCAACCCGGGCCCGGAAGCGATGGGAGGCCCCACGCAGGGCAAGCTCCGGGTCCACTTTGAGCTTGCGGGCGAGGTTCACAGCGGCGAACAGTAGGTCGCCCACCTCGGCTTCGACCCGCTCGCGAGGAGTTTCAACGACGGCCCCCGCGGCGGAGAGGCCGGCGGACGGCGCCTCCGAACCGCGCTCCGCCGGTAGCTCGGACGTCTGCGCGGGAACGCCCTCTTCCGCCGCGGTGGAATTCCGGACGGCCTCCTCCAACTCGTCCAGCTCCTCACGGATCTTGTCGAACACGTCCACTGCCTCGCGCCAATCGAAGCCCACAGTGGCCGCTCTCTGCTGCAACTTCTGAGCGAACAGGGCGGCCGACAGGGCCTGCGGCACTTCGTGGAATATGCCTTCGCGGCCCTCGGTGTGCCGCTTGATGTCGTCCCAGGTGCGGCGCACCTCATCGGGGGTGTCGGCCTCAGCGTCGCCGAAGATATGAGGGTGGCGGCGCACCAGCTTCTCCCGGATGCCGGCCGCGACGTGGCCCAGATCATACCAGCCGGCCTCCTCGGCCACGCAGGCGAGAAAGTAGACCTGGAAGAGGAGATCGCCCAGTTCGCCGCACACCGGGTCCGCCGACGTCGAGGCGGCGGCGCCGGCCGGAGCGCCAGCCTGGACGCCGGTCGGAGCGCCGACCGGGGCCCCGCCCCGGCCGCGCACGGCGTCGATCAGCTCGTAGGTCTCCTCGAGAGTGTAGGCGACGATGTCGGCCTGGGTCTGCGCGCGATCCCAGGGACACTCCCGGCGGAGCGTAGCGGTGAGATCGTAGAGAGCGGCGAGCTCAGCCAGGATGGAGTCGCGGCGGGCGCCGGGCTCGACGGAGTTGCGGCGGGAGCCGGGCTCGACGAGGTCGGCAGGCGCATCGTCTCCGCGGCCGGCTGACTCCATCGGACCTCCTCCATAGACAAGGCGGCCGGAACGCGTGATGTTCCCGGCCGCCGGTCGGACGCGCGCCGCGGCGGGAGATCCCGCCGCGGCGCCGTGCGTCAGGTTACCGTTACTACTTGGCCGTGGTCGTGGTCTCCCCGGCGGCGGTGGTGGTGGTCTCACCGGCAGCCGTCGTGGTGGTCTCACCAGCGGCGGTAGTGGTAGTGCTGGCAACGACATAGTCGTCGGCGACCACTACGTTCAGAGACTTCTTCGCCTCGTCAAGCCACTTTTTCCACTCGGCCTGCTGGGCTTCGTCAAGGAGCGTCGTCTTGATCTGGTCTTTTACCTCGTCCAGAGTGCTCTGCCTGGCCTCGTTCACCTGTTCCAATTTGATGAGGTGATAGCCGAACTGAGTCTTGACCGGCTGGGAGACCTCTGAGGGCTTGAGTGCCCACAGGGCTTCCTCGAACTCGGGCACCATGGTGCCCTTCTTGACCTCGCCCAGGTCACCGCCTTGATCCTTCGAGCCCGGGTCGTCCGAGAGCTCGCGGGCCACGGCGGCGAAATCCTCACCGTCGGTGATGCGTTTGCGGGCTGCCTCGGCTTCGGCTCGGGCTGCTTCCCACTCGGCGTCGGTGGCCTCAGCGGAGGTGTCCGGCGAGCCACCCGGGCTGAACAGGATGTGGCGCGCGGTGCGCGTCTCGGGCTGGGTGAATTCCGACTTGTGGTCTTCGTAATAGGAGGCGATCTCCTCGTCCGTGACGGCGGCGTCCTTGGTGACGGCCTCGGCCGACTTGGTGAGGAGTTCACGCTCGCGGAGGCTCACCATGAGCTGGTCGAGCGTCATGTTCTGCTGTTTTAGCGCAGCTTCGAAAGCCGCTTCGTCTCCGCCGAACATGCCCTTGATCTGGTCGAGTTGCGCTTGGACGTCTTCGTCGGTGACGGTCACGCCGAGTTCTTGGGCCTTCTGGGTGGCGATCTCGAGCGTCACGAGGTAGTCGAGGATCTGGGCCTGGAAGTCCTTGAAGGCTTCAGGGTCGGCCGCCGGGTCGGGCGTCTGACCAGGAACCTGCGTCTGGATATCGGCGATCCTGGTGTCGAGGGTGGTCTTTTCAATCACCGTTTCGCCGACTTGCGCAACCGCACCGTCGGGCAGCTTGTCGCCGCCGCCACAGCCGAACGCCGCGATCGCCAGGATCAGCAGGGCGAACACGACCGCAAACTTCTTCATCACGATGAGACTCTCCTATCTATTTAATTGGTCTGGCCGGTGGGGTGCGGACACGAGTGCCGCAAGTGAGGCGCTCACGCGATGATAGAGGCCTCCCCGGACCAGATGGGGAGTATATCACCGAGCACGGACTCGACGACCTCCCGCACCGGCCGAAGGTCGCCTCTGAATCCGAACGTGAGGTCGCCCGCGACCGGCGAGTAGACATACCTCCGGTCGCGGTTCATCAGGAGTTCCCGGGCACCCTTGGGCAGCGAGAGGCCCGCGATGGTCAGTTTCTGCCCGCGCACCGCCAGCGAGCGGGCGCCGAGTTCCTGCAGCTGCACCCTCAGTTCTCCCAGGAACACGAGGTTGTCCACCGGCTCTGGGATCGAGCCGAACCGGTCGGCGAGTTCCGCCCGGAGTTCGCGTAGGGCCTCGACGCTGTCGGCCGTCGCGATGCGGCGATGCAGATCCACCTTCGCGGCTTCGTAGGCAATGAAGGACGAGGGGACGTAGGCATCGATACCCACCTCGACCCGAGGAGCTTCGCGGGCGGTGACGTCCTCCCCCTGCATCGCCTTCACCGTCTGCTCGAGCATCGAGAGGTAGAGTTCGAATCCCACGGCTGCGATGTGGCCGGACTGCTCGTCTCCCAGGAGATTCCCGGCTCCCCGTATCTCCAGATCGCGCATGGCGATCTTGAAGCCCGAGCCGAGCTCCGTGTAGTCGGCCAGAGTGGAGAGACGCGCCCGTGCCTCCTCGGTGAGCGCCTCCTCGTCGGGGTGGAAGAGGAAGGCATGGGCGACCCGGGCGGAGCGGCCTATGCGACCGCGGATCTGGTAGAGCTGCGAAAGGCCGAGCAGGTCGGCTCGTCTCCACGATGAGCGTGTTGGCGTTCGGGATGTCCAGACCACTCTCGATGATGGTGGTGGTGACCAGCACGTCGTAGTCGCCTCGCAGGAAGTCGAGCATCACCCGTTCGAGGGCCGACTCCGGCATCTGCCCGTGGGCGATGCCGAAACGCACGTGGGGCAAGGCCTCAGCCAGGCGCGCGGCGGTGCGTTCGATGGTCTCGACCCGGTTGTGCAGGAAGAAGACCTGGCCGCCCCGATCGACCTCTCGCTCGATGGCCCGTCGCACCATACCCTCGTCGTAGGTGCCCACGTAGGTTTGGATGGGGTGACGGTCTTTGGGCGGCGTCTCGATCACCGAGATGTCGCGAACACCGGAGAGCGACATCTGCAGGGTGCGCGGGATCGGGGTCGCGGACAAGGTGAGAGCGTCGACCTTGAGCTTGAGGTTGCGGAGCGCCTCTTTCTGGGCAACGCCGAACCGCTGCTCCTCGTCCACGATCACCATGCCCAGGTCTTTCGGGGCGACGTCTTGGGAAAGGAGCCGATGCGTACCTATGAGCACGTCCACCTTGCCCTCGGAGAACTCGCGCACGATGCGGCGTTGCTCCTTGGCCGAACGGAACCTGGAGACCATCTCCACTTTGACCGGGAACTCCCCCATCCGCTCGCGGAAGGTGCCGTAGTGTTGCTGCGCGAGGATGGTGGTGGGCACGAGCACCATGACCTGTTTGCCGTCCATAGCGGCTTTGAAGGCGGCACGCAGGGCGACCTCGGTCTTGCCGTAGCCCACGTCCCCGCACACCAGGCGATCCATCGGCTCCGCACGCTCCATGTCGTCCTTGACCTCGTCGATGGTGCGGCGCTGGTCGACCGTCTCCACGTAGGGAAAGGCCAGCTCGAAACGACGCTGCCACTCTCCGTCCTCAGAGAAGGGGTGTCCCGGGGTCGTCTGCCTGACTGCATAGAGCCGCAGCAACTCGCCGGCCATCTCCCGGACCGCGGCCCGCGCCCGGTTCTTGACCTGTGCCCAGGCCTTGCCGCCCAACTTGGAGAGTGAGGGTGGCGTACCGTCGGCTCCCACGTAGCGCCCGATGCGGTCGATCTGGTCGTGAGGCAGGTAGAGCATGTCGCCGTCGCGGAACTCCACGTCGAGGTAGTCGCGGGTGACCCCGGCCACCGTCTTGGTGGAGATGCCGAGGAAACGACCCACACCGTGGTCTTCGTGAACGATGAAGTCGCCCTTACGCAGATCGCGGAAGCTGGAGATGGCTCCCGCGCCGGCCGGCCGGCGCGGGCCGGCGGCCTTGCGCCTGCGGGGAAAGATCTGGGTGTGGGTGAGGAGCACCAGGCCTACGTCGGGCAGCATGAAGTGCCTTCTGTGCGGCACTCCCAGGTAGGTGACTCCCGGTCCCGTGGGGATGTCGGCCGGCGCCGCCGGGCGGCCCGGCGACCGCTTCAAGATGAAGGTGGCACGTTCGGCCTCGGCGCGTGATTCGAAAGCGATGACCACGCGGTAGCCCTCCGAGGCCAGGCGCTCGAGTTCACGCTCGGCCTCGGGGAGGCTGGTTATGGGCAGGTCGCCGCTGGTGGCGCGGATTATCAGTGCGTCCTCGGCGGAAGCGCCGTCCGGATCGCCGGCGCCCCCGGCACGGGCCACGGTAACGGGGCTGCGTGCCGCGATCGAGTCGGACACCTCGTTCCAATCGACGTAGCGGTCGCGGGCGGAGACGGGCCGGGCGGGCGGCGCGCCCGGAGCCGCGGGAACCGCGGCCGCGGCAGCCGACTCGCCGGCCGCCGAGCATCGTGCCCGGCCGCCTCGTCCGCCCGGCCGCCTCGGGCGCCGGGCGCGCACGACTCGTGGCCTCTCCGTCGCCGCCGACCACGTCGTCCAGATCTCCGCAGAAGGCGTCCACCTGAGTGGAGACGGCGCTCGGGTCCACGACCACGACGCGGGTGCCCGGCGGCAGGAGATCCTGGATGCTGCGCGCATCGGCCTCCTCGTCCTCCCGGGCGGCGAGCACTTCTACGTGCTCGAGCGAGGCCAGCGAGCGCTGGGAGTACACGGAGAAGCTGCGGATGCTCTCCACCTCGTCCCCCCAGAACTCCACCCGCACCGGCGCGACGTGGGTCGTAGGGAAGATGTCTATGAGACCGCCGCGCACCGAGAACTCGCCGGCTTCCTCCACCTGATCTGCACGCTCGTAGCCGAGGTCCACCAGCATCTCGGGCAGACCCTCGAAACGCACCCGTTCCCCCACCTGCAGCACGAACGACGAACCCGCCCCGGGAAGCACCTTCTCCATGAGCGTGGAGCCTTCGACCACGACCACCGCGTCGTCTCGCAGCGATCCCAGCGCCTGCGCGCGACGGCCCACCACCCGCGGCGGCACCACGCCTTCCGACCCATACCACACTCCGCGGGCGGGCAGAAAATGCACCTCGCGGTGCGGCAGGTACAGTCTCAGCTCCCGAGCCAGGTCCTCCGCCGCCTCCTGGCCGCCGGCGACGATGAGACAGGGAAGGTCGCGCCAGCCCTTTTCGGCCAACACGGTGGCGGTGACGTAGGCGTGGGCGAAGGAGGCCGTCTCCACGCGCGCGGCCGCTCCCGCCGCGCGGCGCGCAAAGTCTCTGAAACGACGGCGTGCCCGCCAGGAATGAAGTGAGAAGGGGCACGTCAGCCCCCGGCGGAGGTCTCTGTGTCGGCGGGGAGGGCTCCGTCGGCCTGCAACCATGCCTCCACGAGGTCGGCCGCCGACGACACGAGTAAGAGTACCTCTTCGGACGGCTCGGAAAAATCGCTGAGTACGAAATCGGCGAGGGCCACGCGGGACGAGGTGGGTCTGCCCACCCCCACGCGCACCCGCCAGAAGTCTCGGCTCCCCAAGTGCTGCTCCATGCTCCGAAGACCGTTGTGCCCGCCGAGTCCGCCGCCCTGCTTGAGCCGCACCTCGCCGAACGGGAGCTCCACCTCGTCGTGCACGGCAAGCACTTGTTCCACGGGGATACGGTAGAAGCGGGCGGCTTCCCCCACGCCCTGGCCCGACCGGTTCATGAACGTCATGGGCAGCAGCAACCCGACCCGCCGTCCGAGCATGGCCCCTTCACCGAACAACCCTTGGTAGCGGGCGCGAAAGGGAGGCCACCCATGACGGCGACGCAACTCTTCCGCGACCATGAAGCCCACGTTGTGACGGTGCCGCTGGTACTGGGGCCCGGGATTGCCCAGGCCCGCAACCAAGAACATGTGTGCCGCGACTACTTCTAAGCCGATTCCTCCCACGGCTTCCGGCTCTGCTGCCTCGGCACCTTCGACCGCTTCGGCTTCGACTTCTTCTACCTCTTCGACACGAGGCGCGAGGACGGACACCAGCGTGATATCGGGATCGTCCAAGATGACCACGCCGTCAGGAGCGGTGAGGTCAGAGACCCTGAGGTTGTCTCCGACGCCGAGCGCGCTCACATCGAGTTCAAGCTGTGAGGGGACCGACGTGGGGAGCGCCCGCACCAGGACTTCACGATGCGAATGCTCGAGAACACCGCCCTCCTCGACACCGACGGGCGTGCCGACGAGTTCAACCGAGACCGAAGCCTCGATCTCCTGCTTCAGGTCGACCTCATGCAGGTCGAGGTGCAGGAGCAGGGGCCGCGTGGCGACGCGTTGCGTCTCCTTCACGACTGCATAGTGCTTCTTGCGGGACTTGCTGTCGGCGTAATGCAGCTCCAGCACGACATTCGAGCCGCCCGCCAACGCGGGCTTCAAGTCGGCGGCCTCGATGCTGATGGATACGCTCGGCTGACCTTTGGAGTACACGACGGCCGGGATCGAGCCGGCTGCGCGCAGTCGTCGTGCGGGTCCTTTGCCGGACTCCTCCCGCGGGTGGATGGTGAGTTTGACAGTGTCCATATGATCTCCCTGATTACTTTGAGTCCCGCCGCGGTCAGAAGAGCTGGTTCTCACCCTGGAAGAGGGCGCTCACAGATTCGTCGGCGAAGACGTTGTGGATGGTGTCGGCAAGGATGCCGGCTGTGGACAGTACCACGATTTTGTCCCGATGCACGTCGGTCCGCAGTGGGATGGTGTCGGTGACGACCAACTCTCTCAGTGCCGAGCCCGCTATCCGCTCATACGCCGGACCCGAAAGCACTGGGTGCGTCGCCGCCGCATAGACGGCTTTCGCGCCCTTTTCGAGCAATGCTTCCACCCCGTTGCACAGGGTTCCCGCCGTGTCGATGATGTCGTCGACTATGATAGCCGTCTTTCCGGCCACGTCGCCGATGACGTGCATGACCTTGGCCTCGTTGTGCTCGGGTCGCAACTTCGTGAGCACGGCGAGCGAGGCGCCCAGGTGGTCACCGAAACGCTTGGCCATCTTGACACCGCCGGCGTCAGGCGAGACCGCCACTACCTCGTCGAGCCCCTTGAACTTGAAGTAGTCGGCGAGCATGGGCATCGCGGTCATGTGGTCCACGGGGATGCTGAAGAAGCCCTGCAGCTGCCCGGCATGGAGATCCATGGTGAGGACACGGTCTACTCCGGCGGACACGAGCAGATCAGCCACCAACCGCCCGGTTATGGGCTCTCGAGGTTGACTCTTCTTGTCCTGACGCGAATACCCATACCAGGGCACTACCGCAGTGATGCGGTGGGCCGAAGCGAGTCTGGCCGCCTGGATCATGATGAGGAGTTCCACCAGGTTCTCGTTCACGGGGCGACAGGTGGGCTGCACGATGAACACGTCGGCGCCGCGGACGGACTCCCCGTACTTGACGTAGATCTCACCGTCGGCGAAGGTCTTCGTGAGCACGTCGCCCAGCCGGATACCCAGCTTCTCGGCGATCTTGGCACCCAGTTCCGGGTTGCCACGGCCTGAGAACAGCATCAGTGAGCGATATGTGGGGCGTCGGACGGCGGCCTTGGGCCCAGACCCGTCACTCATGTGATCCTCCCTGGTCGTCGGAGGCAACGCTCCGGTCGCCGATGTCCGCGCCCTCCCGGGCAGCCTTGTTGGGCGACTGATCTGATGAGCCCCGCTTCCCGTACGCGAGGATGTTCTTCTGTCGAGCGCGTGCGATTCCCAAAGCCCCCGCTGGAACGTCCTTGGTGATGATGGATCCGGCCCCGATGGTGGCCCCGTCGCCGATGGTGACGGGAGCTACGAAGACCGTGTCGGAACCGGTCTTCACGTTATCACCGATGGACGTGCGGTGCTTGTCTCGCCCGTCGTAATTGGCGGTGATGTTGCCGGCCCCGATGTTGGTCGATGAACCGATCTCGGTGTCGCCTATGTAGCTGAGGTGCGGCACTTTGCTGCCTTTGCCCACCGTGCTCTTCTTGATCTCCACGAAGGCCCCGGCCTTCGCTCCTTCGAGCAGATGGGCGTCGGGCCGCAGATGCGTGAACGGGCCTACGAGGGCGCCCGCCTCGAGGACGGCGCGGTCGGTGTAGGAGTGACGCACCTGACTCCCTGCTCCCACGATCGTATCCACCAACGTGGAGCCCGGCCCTATCTCGCTGCCACGGGCGACGCGCGTCCTCCCCCTCAAACAGCTGAAGGGCAGGATCGTCACGTCGGGCTCGAGTTCCACATCCGCATCGATGTGTGTGGACTCAGGATCCTCGATGGTGACGCCGCTCAGCATCCACGACTCCAGGATACGCCGGCGCATGATGTTCTGGGCCTCAGCCAGCTCCACGCGATTGTTTATGCCGAGAGCCATCCGGTGGTCGGGCGCGCGCAGGGCGGCGATGCGGCGCCCCCGATCGCGCAGACCCGCTATCACGTCCGTGAGGTAGAGTTCGCCCTGGTCGTTGTCCCTGCCGAGCCCCGCGAGAAGGTCGATAGTCTCACGCGTCGGCAGGACGTAGACGGCGGCGTTCACCTCTCCCAGTTCGAGTTGCTCGGGCGTGGCGTCTCGATGCTCGACGATGCGCTCCACCAACCCCTCCGAGTCACGGACCACCCGCCCGTAGCCCGTAGGATCGGGCGGGCTGAGGGTGAGGAGGGCGGCGTCGGCTCCCGATGACGACCACAGTTCGATGAGCGCCCGCAGGATATCGGCCGTGAGAAGGGGCGTGTCTCCCGGTAGGACGAGCACGTGGCCCTCCCCCAGTTCCTCGGCGGCCGAGAGCAGCGCGTCACCGGTGCCGCGCTGTTTTTCCTGGGTCGCATAGATCACCGACTCCGGCAGGTGGGGAGCCACTTCCTCGGCCTGGCCCGGTCGGAGCACAACCACCACGCGGCCGGCACCCGCTCCGGCCGCCGCCAGAGTCACGTGCGAGATCAGCGGACGGCCGCAAACGCTGTGCAGGACTTTAGGTAGGGTAGAGCGCATCCGCGTGCCGAGACCGGCCGCGAGGATGACTGCGGTGTCTATCGATTCACTCACCCTGACGCGCCCCCGTTGAGCATTCCTCGGCGCCCGACTCCAGGCCGGCGAAGCGGGACCTGGTCACGCCCCCACCGTCGCGGAACACGGAGAGCGGGAGGATGGACCGGAGTCCCAGAAGCTGGGGCGGCAGGATTCGAACCTACGCATGACGGGACCAAAACCCGTTGCCTTACCGCTTGGCTACGCCCCAGTGCAACCGTGCGGGACGCGTGAAGCGTCAGAGCCCACGCCGGCCCGGGAAGTATAGGCAGGGCCCAGAGAGGTGTCAAGGAAGGGTGGGGCGCCCCCGATCGCCCTGCGAGAGGTGTCCCGGGCCCCCGCCCCACGTGCTCACGGCGAGCGCGGCGTGACCGTGCGCACGCACCCTCGCGGCCGCCAATTCGGCGGCCGCCACCGACCCGCAGAGGGCGAAGAGCGTGGGACCGGAGCCGCTCATGAGAACGCCGAGGACGGCTTCCCCTCCGAACTCCGCCCTCTCCGAGGCTAGTTCGGGCATGAGTCGGAGGCTCGCCGCCTCCAGATCGTTGCGGAGCAGCCCGGCGAGTTCGCGTGCGAGCGTCTCAGCGTCGATTCGGCCCGAGGACCAAGCCGAGGAGAGACTCCTCCAGTCACTCTCTGCTCGGAGCAGGCGTTCCTGGAAAGCAACGTTTGACTCGGCGACGCGCATACGGTCGAACGTGCGATAGACCTCCGCGGTCGAGAGTTCTCGCCTCGGAAGCAGGAGAGCCAAAGGCAGGGACGGTAGCTCCAACGGTTCCAGCAGGTCTCCCACGCCTGAGGCAAGAGCGGGTCGCGGGTCCAAGAAGAAGGGCACATCGGCGCCCAGGCTCCGGGCCAGAGCGTGCAGCTGTGACGGCGCAAGAATCGGACCTCCCGCCTCGGCCACCATCTCCGCCGCCGCGCGCAGGGCGGCGGCGGCGTCGGAGCTGCCACCGCCAAGCCCTGCCCCGGTGGGGATGTTCTTGCGCACGACGACACTCCCGCTGAAAACGAACCCCGTCGCTTCCTCCACTCCGAGCAGGGCCCTGGTGACTAGGTTGTCGGCCCAAGAGACTCCGGGGCACGTTACCTCCAGCCTACTCCTGACTGCCTCGACGCCGGGGCCATTGAGGGTGCTCCTGCCGGCCGGACCCCGCGGGCCCGGGTCGCGTGCGGCGGCTGCCCTCGAGCCCCAAACGCCGGCCTTCGGCGTCACCTCGAGCGTCACCTCGAGTTCAACCTCCAGCTCGTCGGCCAGGCTCAGGGGGACGAAGACGGTGGAGAGTGAATGGTACCCGTCCTCACCGGGCGGGCCCACCAACAATGAGAGGTTCACCTTGGCCGGAGCCTGGATCACGCGCCGGCCGCGGACAACTCCGAATTGACCCGGGTCGCGGGCGGCACGGTCGCCGAGGGAGTCGCCACCCGTCATCTGGCGAGCACGATGCTCTCTATGCGCCAGGGATAGGTCTGAGAATCCGTGAGCACCAGCGCCACATCGATGCGCCCCACGTCGGCGACGGCGAACAGCGCGTCGCCCTCGCCGAAGGAGAAGGTGAAAGAAGCCTTCTTCCCCGACACCTGCCTCTCTACCTGCACGTCTCCGGGCCCGGGGTTGTTCAGTCCCAACTCGGCGGCCTTGGCGGTGAGATATAGCTGATAATTGGCCTGATCGGGCTGAGTCCCGGCCCGATACGACTCGGTGGTGAAGCTCTCAAGAAGTGCCGGGAACTCGACGTCGTCCATCTTGGCGCTGCCCACCGCCGCGCCCAGAGCGGCCACGGTGATGTCGGGCTCCTCCGACGAGCAGGCGGCGAGCCCGAGGAGTAAGGCTACGAGCAGGGGGAGGATCGCCCATCTCCAGCTCCCCGTCGCCGGCGGCCGGCAGATCGCGATGAGAGAACGCTTCTTCTCAGCCTGATCCCGTGTCACTGGTCCCGCCCCTCCCCTACTCGTGGATGCCCCGGCCGGCCCGATATTCATGCCCATTCTAACGGTCGCCTAGTCCCAGCTCCACCAGGATCCGCGCCACCGCTACGAAGGCCAGAGGTTCCAACTGCTCGGGCCGTGCACCCGCAGAGACGCCTGCCTGGGCGAGCACCTCGGCGATCTGGGCCTTCTCCACCCCGAGTGCCGCCGAGAGCGAGTTCAGCACCAGTTTGCGACGCTGTTGGAAGGTGCCTTCCACCACCGCTCGCACCGCGGACGGGTGCTCGCTCACGAACGGATCGGCCACCGCCCGCTCCAGCGTGATCAGGCTGGAGTCCACGTTCGGCTGAGGGTGGAAGATGCTGCGGGACAGCGGGCGCGTCTCCAGCACCCGCACGTGCAGTTGAGCCCACACTGAGGGCGCACCGTAGGCCTTGCTGCCTGGAGGGGACGCCAGCCGTTCGGCCACCTCGCGCTGTGTCATCACGCAGTAGCGACGGATGGAGGGCAGATGCTCCAGGGCCTCCCCCAAGAAGGGCGCCGCGATCGAGTAGGGTAGATTGCTGGCGCACAGGGTCGGCATGGGATCGAGCCGCTCCAGGGAGACGCGCATGATGTCCGAGTATTCCAGGCGCACCCGGTCCCGCACGCCTGCGTCTTCCAACGTGGCCTCAAGGGCGGGACCGAGGCTCCTATCCACCTCGAAAGCGTGCACCAAGGCGGTCGCCGCCGCCAGTGCCCGGGTGAGTATGCCGAGCCCTGCTCCCACTTCGATGACCACGTCCTCGGGGTTCGGACAGAGTCGGTCGAGGATGACGCGGATGATGTTGTCGTCGATGAGGAAGTTCTGGCCGAGACTGCGCTTCGGTTCGATGCCGAACTCGGAGAGACGCGCGAGAGACACCTGACGCGGCCCTCTCGATCCGGCTGGAGCCTCACCCCCAGGGATGGGTTCCGACATGCCCTACTCCAGGATCAGCCGTGGATAGGCGCGCGCCGCGTTCTCGCGCACCTGTTCCGCGAGCCGCCACGGTTCCACCCCGCGCAGCCCGGCCACGAACTCATAGGTGTGGGCGACCATCGCCGGGGTGTTCGGACGCCCGCGGTGCGGCGCGGGGGTGAGGTAGGGAGCGTCCGTCTCGAGAAGCATGCGGTCTGCCGGCACCTGCCGCGCCGCCTCCTGGAGCGCCGTCGCCTTGGAGAAGGTCACGTTGCCGGCGAAGCTCACGTAGTAGCCACGACTCATGAGTTCCTCCAACCGGTCGGGCATGGAGAAACAATGCAGGATGACGGTGAGATCGGCGCCCCACCGGCTGAGAAGGTCGAGGGTGGGGTCGTCGGCTTCACGGGTGTGTACGACGAGCGGCAACCCTGCGCGCGCCGCCAACCCCGCGTGCCACTCGAAGACCTCCAGCTGACGCGCGCGGGGAGAGCGGTCGCGGTAGTAGTCGAGACCGGCCTCTCCCAACGCCACCACTCGAGGATGGCTGAGCAGGCCCTCGATGGTAGAGGCGCCCTGGTCGTCGAGCTCCTTGGCGTCGTGGGGATGGAACCCCACCGTTGCCCAGACCTCGGGGAACCGCTCGGAGAGCTCCACAGCCAGTCGAGAGGAGGCCTCATCGGTGCCCGACTGGATGATGGTGGAGACGCCGGCCGCCCGGGCGGCCGCGACCAGGTCGTCCGGGCTGTCCTGGCAGTGGTCGAGGTGTGCGTGGGTGTCGATGTAACCCATCCCGACCTCGCGCGGCACGCTACTCCTCGATACGGGGGAAGAGGGAGGCGCCTTGGACCACCACCGCCCCCTCCGGCAGACGACCCCACACAGCCTCTTCCCAGCTGGGCGCCGGCACGCCGGAGTCACCCGTGGCCGACGTGTGGGGCTCGGAGGAGCCGGTTCCGGAGTTCCCAGCGCGGAGGGCGGCCGCGGCGATACCCAGACGCTCTCGTATGACCCCGGCAGTGCCCGGCATGAAGGGGTACAGGAGCACGGAGAGGAGCCGCAGGCCTTCAGCGAGGTCGTAGAGGGTGCCGTCGAGGGCCTCGTCGTCGCCGGCCTTGGCCTGTTTCCAGGGAGCCTGTTCCTCGACATAGCGGTTCAGGCGGCGGACGAATTCCCAGATGGTCTCAAGGGCCCCACTGAGGTCCATCTCTTCGAGACGCGCGGCGGTGCCGAGGGCGACGCGACCGGCTTCGGCTGCCAGGGGCGATCCGCTCGGCGGGCGTCCTGCCGGGACGGGGACGACTCCGTCTCGATACTTGCCGATCATGGACAGGCTTCGGCTCAGCAGGTTGCCGAGGTCGTTGGCCAGCTCCGAGTTGTAGCGGGCCTTGAAGCTCTCCTCGCTCACCATGCCGTCCTGACCGAAGTTGACCTCGCGAAAGCAGTAGAAACGGAACGGATCGGGCCCGTAACGCTCGATCAGCGGAAAGGGGTCCATGACGTTGCCCCGCGTCTTCGACATCTTCTCGCCGCCCAGCTTGAGGTAGCCGTGGATGAAGAGGTGCTCGGGCAACTCGTAGCCGGCGGACATCAAGAGAGCGGGCCAGATGATGCCGTGGAACTTGAGGATGTCCTGGGCCATCATGTGGTAGGTGGCGGGCCAGAAGCGCGCCACCAAGTCCTCGCCGGGCGCGTAGTGCAGGGCGCTCAGATAGTTGATGAGCGCGTCCACCCACACGTAGATCACCTGCGACTCGTCCCAGGGTATGGGGATGCCCCACTTCAAGGTGGCGCGGGAGATGCTGATGTCGTCCAGCCCTTGATCGATGAACGAGAGGGCCTCGTTGTAGCGGTGACGCGGCCGCACGAAATCGGGATGCTCGTGGTAGTGGGCGGCGAGCTTGTCCTGATAGGCGGAGAGGCGGAAGAAGTAGTTCTTCTCTTCCATGAAGGTGGGTCTGATGCCGTGATCCGGACATAGACCGTGGACCAGGTTCTCCTCCGTGTAGTAGGCCTCACAGGCCGGGCAATAGAGTCCGCTATAGGAGCCCTCGAAGATATCCCCACTCGCCCGGCAACGCTCCACGAACCTCTGGACGAATTCCTCGTGCTCGGGATCGGTGGTGCGGATGAAGAAGTCGTTGGTGGCGTCCACCTGGTGGGCCACTTCCTTGAACTTGCCCACCATCTGGTCGGCGTGCTCGCGTGCGGTTATCCCCCGGGCCGCGGCCGCCTGCTCCACCTTGTTGCCGTGTTCGTCGGTGCCGGTGAGGAAGAAGACGTCATCTCCCCGTTGGCGATGAAAGCGGGCGACTACGTCGGCCGCGGTGGTCGTATATGCGTGACCGATGTGCGGCACGTCGTTGACGTAGTAGATGGGTGTGGTCACGTAGAAGGTGCCCATTCGCGGTCGTCCGCTCCCGTCTCTCTGGCTGTTGGATCCGTGCGGGCCGACCCTCGGCGCGGGGCGGCCGCCCGCCCGGGATCGCTCTCCGCGGGCTGGGTGCGCCTATTCTAGCAGAGGGTCGCGCGGCTCCGCGGCCGCACGATGCTTTGCCTCCTGGGCCAGCGCATAAGCGCGGCGCGCGTCGATGCCGGCGAGTCGAGACACCAGGGCGGACGCCTCCTTGGTCCGGAACCCGCGCGCCAGGAGCACCTCGATGGCCGCGACGAGGTCGTCGGCGCCGGCTGGGCGACCGCCACCGGTTGCGCGGGCGGAATCGGCCGGCCGGGCAAAGCCGGCTGCGCGCTCAGGGCCGGCCTCAGTCGTGGAGCCTTCCGCCTCTCCCCCCGGCGCGGCTTCCGGTTGCGCCGCGCTGAGCGGCCGGACGCCGCGCGGCCCGGCTCCGGCCGGCCCCAGGACCAGGACCACCTCTCCCCTCACCCTCTCCGAAAGAGACGCGAGCACCTCTTCGGCCGTTCCTCTGAGCACCTCTTCATGCAGCTTAGTCAACTCGCGGCACACCGCCACGGGACGCGACGGCCACCGTTCCGCCACGGATCCGAGAGTGGAACGCAGGCGATGGGGTGACTCGAAGGCCACCACGGTACCGCCGCACACTCCGGCTTCGTCGAGCGCGGCCGCCGCCTTGGCGCGGCCGCGGGGCAGGAATCCCACGAAGGTGAAGCGGTCGGTGGGGAGCCCCGAAGCAACGAGCGCGGTGGTCACCGCCGAGGCCCCCGGGAGTACCGTGATGTCGAAGCCCGCCGCCACGCACGCGCGTACCAGCGTGAACCCAGGGTCGGAGAGTCCGGGCATGCCGGCGTCGGAGATCAGGGCGACCTCCTTCTGCTCGCGTAGGAGATCGAGCACGCGCTGCACCCGCGTCTCTTCATTGTGCTCGTGGAAGCTGAGGAGCGAGCGGGGAACGACACCGTGGCGGCGAAACAGCGTGGTCGAGTGGCGGGTGTCTTCGCACAGGACCACGTCCGCCTCACGCAGGACTTGGAGGACGCGCAGCGTCACATCATCCAGGTTGCCGATGGGAGTAGGGCATACGTACAGCATGGGGTCAGCGCCGGCTCGGGCCCGGCTCCCTACTCCTCGCCGTCGGGAGGTGCGTCTCCGAATGCAGAACCGTCGAGGGCATCGGGCGCAGGGCAGTCGAGGGCGCCATCATCCGACAGTCCTCCGGGGAGGGGGCCGCCCACCGGCAGACAGCCGTCCAGCAGACCTCCGTCGAGCGGACCGAGTTGCACCAGGTGCCGGGAATCCTTCGAAAGGGAAGTGATGAACCGAGTGGCCAACTCGTTCAAGAAGGTGGTGCGACGGTTGTTGGTGCGCGTGAACTCCGAGATCACCTGGTCTTTGACGCCCGGCTCGTCGGTGACGCAGAACAGGAAATCGAGTTCGTCGAGGATCAGGAAGAGGTGGTCCAGGTCGGCGGTGGTATGCACCCCCAGCGACTGGGCGATGAGGATGCCGGGTGCCGTAGGGTTGGCGTCCACCACGATCCGCACGTCCACGTAGTCGTACTCCAACATGCGGGTCAGAAGGGGAGTCATGCGGCTTCCCGCGCCGATCACGCCAACGGCGATGGATTCGTGCTCGCGTACCCCATCTGTGGGTGCTCCGTCGAGGTAGTACGAATACCCTTCGGTCACGTGTCCTCCCCCAAGATCGCGGTCAGGGATCAAGGATACTCAAGAATCGTGGCCGACGCGACCCAGCGCTCCACCGTCGCACTCCTCCCAGCACACGAGACCCGCTCCCACCATCCCCGCGTCGTTGCCGATGGAAGCCGCTAGGAGCGGGACGTCCCGGCTGGGCTGAAGAGCGATAGCAGCGAGCACACGCCGCGCGGGCACGAGCAGCAGATCCCCAAGGGGACTGAGGCCGCCTCCCACCACGATCATCTCAGGCTCGAAGATGTTGGCCACGTTCGCCGCCCCCACTCCAAGCCAGGCGCCCACCTCCGCCACCGCCGACTGGGCCCCGGCGTCGCCGGCTTCGGCCAAGCCTCCGATCTCTTCTCCCGTGAGTCGGCCGTCGACGAGCAGTCGAGACAGCCCCTCGATGCTCACCACCTCAGCCGGTGGACCGTCAGGTCCAAGGACCACCCGCCGGCCGGGCAGTACCTCTCGGCGGCCTTCAGCCTCGACCAGCCGTAGAGCGGTCCGTTCCAGCGCCGTGCCCGAGGCATAGGCCTCCAGGCAACCGAACGCCCCGCACTTGCAGCGCTCGCCCCCGCCCGCCACGATGGTGTGCCCCAACTCTCCCGCCGCGCCCGTTGCGCCGCGGTACAAACGACCGTCGAGCACGATGCCGCCCCCCACCCCGGTGCCCAACGTGAACATGATCACCTGCCGGAGGCCCGCCGCCGTCCCGACGCGGGCCTCCGCCAAGGTAGCCACGTTGGCGTCATTGTCCAGGACCACGGGCAGCCCGCTGCGTTCGGTCACGAGCCGCGCCAGCGGCACGTCCACCAGGGGAAGGTTGGGCGAGACCACGACCACGCCTCGATCTCGGGCGATGGTGCCGGCGCATCCGAGTCCCACGGCGAGCACCTCGTGCCCGTTCTGTCCCGCCGTGGCCAGTCCGTCGAGCACGGCGGCATAGAGACCGTCGAGGAACTCCGCCTCGCCCCGCCGGTCACTGAGACGGGAGACCACGCCGTCAAGCAGCCGGCCGTCGTGGGCCACAGGCCCAACGGCGATCTTCGTACCGCCTATGTCGACGCCCAACACTACCCGCACGATGCCTTCTCCTGTGGCCTTTGCAGCCAGACCTGCAGTGAAGGCATCCTAGCAGAGCCGCCGACGCGATTCCCTACTCGTACTGCAGAGCCTGCACCACCTGGAGTCTCGCGGCGCGCCGTGCAGGGACGTAGGCGGAAGCCAGTGACACCCCGAGTGCCACCACGAAGGTGCCCACCAGCACCATCGGCTCGAAGGTGAAGTCGACGGGCAATCCGCTCACCGCTACCGTGCCCCGGTTGAGCAGATACTGCACCGCGACCCCCACCGCCAGACCGGGCAATAGACTGATGGCGGCGAGGGCGAGAGCCTGAGACAGGATCATCTTGCGCAACTGCCCCCTCGTCATGGCCACTGCACGCAATAGGCCGATCTCCCGAGTCTGTTCGAGCACGTTCATGGTGAGAGTGTTGACCACGCCCAGCGAGGCAACCACGAACACCATGGCGATGAGAAGCCAGAGGAATCCGAGCACGCCGTTGATCATCTCGTCCACCATGAGTCGGAAGTCGGCCTGCGATTGCAGGAGCAGTCCTTCGCGGTCCGAGAGCGCCGCCAACTTCTCACCCAACGAGGCCGTGGCTCCCTCGCTTGCGGCCACGATGTAGAGATCGGCACCCTTCAGGTCGAAGTTGCGCGCAGCAGTGGCGTAGTCCATGTAGAGGGAGTAACCCCCCGCCGTGTATTCCGTCACCGTACCCGCCACCGAGAAGGAGGCCGGTCCCGACTGAGTCTGCACAACGATAGAGTCGCCCACTCCCACTCCGGCGGCCTTTGCCAGGGCGGTGCCCACGACCACCTCTCCGGCCCGCAATGCCGCGAGCACCGACTCCTGCCCGCCCTCTTCCAGGTCCAACGGCAAGGGCGTCGATTCGAAGGGGCGCGCCAGGACTATGATCTGGCGATCGAGGGCCCTCGACTGCACGAAGGCGAAGGGGACGACACTCTTGACACCCTCCAGGGCAGCGATCTCCTCGCCGATGCGGGGTTCGATGGTGGCGGCCCGAGAGGTCCCGGTGTCGGGGATGACGCCGCGAACGAAGTAGTCGCCGATGATGGTGCGATCGTACCAGTCGGCGCTGTCGCGCACGTTGGTAAGTAGACTCCCTCCCATGCTCACGGCCACCACCACAGCCACGAACAGCACCCCTACCGTGAGGTTGGTGCGGGTGCGATGCCGCGCTAGCTGACGGAAAGCCAGCCGCCCCTCGGCACCCAAGAAGGGGGTCAGTACCAAGGCCCAGAAGCGGGCGAGCGGCCGCGTCAGCAGAGGCACCGCCAGGACACAGCCCACCAAGAGGGCCATGAAGATAGGCGATGCCGTCGAAAGCGGCAGAGCACCACGGATCATGGCCAGAGCCGCGACGACCGACACAGCCACCAGAGCAAGACCGGCGTAGGAAGGCCAGCGGCGCGAGGACTCGGTCGGCTCCGCCCCGTCCTCCGCCAGCCCTTCCAGCGGTGTGATCCTGCCGGCGCGCCGCGCCGGGATATAGGTGGCAACGAGCGCCAACACCGGTCCGAGTAGCCCGCCGATGACGAACGGTCTCCACGAGAAGGCGACCCCGGGTACTCTGGCGCCCAGCAGGCCGGCCAGACCCTGGGTCAGAGCAACCGACACCGCCGCGCCCAACGTGAGTCCCAATACCGTCCCCGCCACCCCCAGGGCCAGGGCCTCCCGCAGCAGCAACCTCGTCACCTGACTACGCGTTGCTCCCAGAGCGCGAAGCAAGGCGATCTGCCGGTGCCGCTCACCCACACTCATGAGGAAGGCATTGAGGATGATGAAGGCCCCGGCCACCAGCGACAGGCCGCTGACGGCGCTCAAGCCCGAATCGGTGGCGGTAAGCGTGTCCACGGCCATGTCGCCACGAGACGCGGGAGTCTGGGCCAGGAGGTCCTCCGGAAGAGCCGCGGTGAGCCGCTCTTTCACGTCCGCCACCCGAGCGCCCTCGCCCAGCACCAGCTGAAGGCTACTCACCCCCTCGAGTCCGAACAGAGCACGCGCGTCGTCCAGGGTGACCAAGACGACGGCTCCGCCGTTGAAGGCAGCCAAGGCGCCCGAGTCCAAAAGACCCCGTACTTGGACGTTCACCAGACCGGTAGGGGTGAGCAGTTGGGCGGTCCCCCCGGCGGAGAGACCTTGGGCTTCCGCGTAGCGGGATTCCAACAGCACCCCGACCGGGGCCCCGGGGGCAGAGGCGGTCGGGGCTCCGGCCCCTACAGACTGGAGTCCCACCCCTTCGGTGAGGTCGTAGTCCCTTACCAACCGGTCGAGTTCCGGATCGACGCCGAGCACAAGCACCGCCGAACGCCCGCTCTGCGTGAGCAAGGCTGCTTGAGTCTGGATCACCGGGACAACGGCCTCCACTCCAGGTACCCGCACTATCGAGTCGAGCGATGAGGGGTCGAAGGTCCCCTGAGCAGCCGCCACGACCTCGAGCTCGGCTTTGCCGCCCACTCGGTCGAACATATCCCGGAACGCGTCTCGGGCGGTGGCGCTCGCCAGAGAGACCGCCACGATCGCGCCGACACCGATGACGATACCGATGAGGGTAAGGAGGGAGCGCCCCGGGCGACGGCGCAGTTCCCTGAGCGTGTACGAGCGGAGGGTCATAGCTCCTGGCCCTCCGGCTGGGATGCGAGGCGCGGCGCCGCTTCGGGCGCAAGGCGTGGTGCCGGCCGGGATGCGACCCGTGCTGCCGCCTCGGGTGCGAGGAGCGGTGGCGGTTCGACGTCGCTCCCGCGCCGGTCTTCGCCGTCGGCCTCCAACCCACTCAGGACTTCCCCGATCGGACGTCGCGCAGGCAGGCGCTGCTCGTCGTCAACCAGACCATCCTTCAGGAACACGACTCGATCGGCCACCGCCGCGTCTTTGGCGTCATGGGTGACCATCAGTATCGTCTGGCCGTGCTCGTCGGCCAACCGGCGGAGCAGGGAGATCACTTGGTCGCCGGAAACACTGTCCAGGTTGCCCGTTGGTTCGTCAGCCAGTATCAGTACGGGGTTCGACACCAAGGCCCGGGCGATGGCGACCCGCTGCTGCTCCCCACCGGAGAGTTCTGAAGGACGATGCTCCGCGCGGTGAGCGACCCCCACCGCTTCCATGGCGGCCAGACTCCGACGCTGAGCTTCCTTCTCGTCGACGCCGTCTATGACCAGAGGCAAGGCCACGTTCTCTTCTGCGGTGAGGATGGGCAATAGATTGAAGAACTGAAAGACGAAGCCGATCTGGCGCCGACGCACCAGGGTGAGGGCGTCATCGTCCAGCGCGGCCAGATCCTGCCCACCCAGGCGCACCGTTCCCCCGCTCGGGCGGTCAAGACCGCCGACGAGATGCAACAGGGTGCTCTTGCCCGACCCAGAAGCCCCCATGACGGCAACGAACTCGCCCTCGCCCAGGCTCAGGTCGACGTTCCGCAAGGCTTCCACCCGGGTTGCTCCGCTCCCGAACTCTTTGCGCAAACCCAGCGCCTCCACCGCCACAGTCATGCTTCCTCCATTCTCTGTTTGTTCAGCGCCTCTTCGCAACGATCGAGCCATTTCAAGAACGCCTCCAGTCTGAGCGCGGCAAGGTCGAGTAGCAGCGAGACTCTTATGGAGCGCTCGTCGCTTTCTGGGCCCGCCTGCGTCGCGACCACGTCGTGCAGGCGCTCGAAGCAGGCGCGCCGCTCGCTCCTCAGGACCTCGAGCGGATCGGGCCCCCCGATGGAGGGGTCCAGCATGTCCGCCAGCAGCAGTTTTAGGAAGGTGGCATTGCGGAGATCGAGATCGGGCACGGAGGGCGAACGCATCCAGGAGATGAGTTCCGCCCGTCCGGATTCAGTGAGGGCGAAGACTTTCTTGGCAGGACGCTCCTCCTGCTCCACGGTGCGATGCACCACGTGCCCATCCCGTTCCAGCCTGTCGAGCCCGGTGTAGACCTGGCCGAAGTTGAGAGGAGACAGGGGTACCAGGTCTCCCTCCACGGCCGCCTTGAGTTCGTAGCCGTGCCGTTCCCCTTGTGCGAGGAGTCCCAACAAGGCGTGTCTGATAGACAGAGAGACCTCCAAAGTGCTCTATTTAGGCTATATACCCTGTATATATCACGGCTAAGTCTGCCGCACAAGCGATGATGGGATACGCAGCGGTATGGCTGGACGGGTCCGGCTAGAAGATCCCGTCGAGGGTGAGGCTGGTGGTCACGTCACTCACCGAGCCGTCTGCCGCCACCACGGCTTCCGAACTCCCCCAGGGCAATCCGAAGAACGTATAGTAGCGGTACTCGAAGCGGGTGCCTGCACTCGCAGCGACGGCATCGGTCACCTTGTTGCTCATGGAATTCGCCAGCCAATCCTGCTGCTCGTAGGCGGCGCGACGGCCCAATTTGGCCTGTTCTTCTTGTTCCGGGGTCAGGGGTTCGTCACCGATGCGGGCCACTATGAAAGGCAGCGCCATCGCAAGGATCACGAACACCAGCAGTGCATCTCGCAGCATCTTACCTGCGCTGGGCTTCCCCGGAGTGAACCCGCGCCCGCCGGAGGCGCGTGCCCGCGCGGCGGACGGCGGCCGCGGCGTGGAGTCAGGGGCGCGGTCTGTCATGGTGCCTAGGACGGGCAGCAGGGGGACCCGGTCACGACACGATGTCCACGGGTGTGCCCACGTAGACCCTGTCGAAAAGATCCTCAACGTCCCGGATGTACATGCGGATGCACCCGTGCGAGGCGGCCGTCCCCACGGACGAAGAATTGTAGGTGCCGTGGATACCAACGTGCGGCGCAGAGAGCCCCATCCAGCGCGTGCCGAGTGGATTGTCGGGACCGGGGGGCACGGGTTCGAGACCGTCCGCCCACGGTGATGGCGGGGGGCTCCAGGTGGGGTTCGAGACCCTGTTTATGATGCGGTACTTGCCGGTGGGGGTGGGGTATCGGGGTTGCCCAACAGCCACCGGGTACGTCTTGAGGAGGGTATCCCCGTCGTAGAGGTAGAGCCTCCGCTCCGACCGGTCTATGACGATGCGGCCCAACAATCCCGCCAGACTCTCGAGATCGAGTGCCGGCTCGGCCGGCAAGCCGCGGGACACTTTGAATGCGACGATCGCTTGGGCGGTCGCCGGGTCGAACGTCCCGGTGGTCTTCCCCTCCAGCAGCCCCTTCCTCCGCAGGATCTGTTGCAGGGTGGTGACGTCGCGTCCCTGCGCCCCCGGCCCCATGGGACGCTGCCCGAAGCTCTCGGTGGAATCCACCACGAACGTGTACGAGCCCGACTGGGTGTTGGCACCCCGGTCGGCGACTCGATACTCCATGACGTGCTCGCCTTCGGCGAGATCGCCCGTATCGATGAGGTACGTGCGGGCGTCCGCTCCGTCGGGGGTGGGCTCTGAGGCGACGTTCACCGGGACCCCGTCCAGCTGCATGTGGACCTCGAGCCCATCGGGCTGGTCATCGGTCACCTGGAGCTCCAATTCGCGGCGCGGTTCATCCCAGGGCTTCTCCGGCCATTCGACGGGAGCCGCTTGGGGCGCCTGAAAATCGACCCACGCAGTCCACGCCTTGGTGGTGGCGTTGCCCGCCTTGTCCGTCGCGGTCACAGCGAGACTGTGCCTGCCCGGAGACAGGTGGAGGTCGGCGCCGACCTCGAGCGCACCGGAGGCTGAGGCTGCCCCTACATCCCCGCCGCCGGAAGCACCCGCCTCCCCAAAGGGCACCTGCTCGCCATCGACGAGGAGCTGCACCTGTACCGGCTCTCGAAAGGCGAGACTGAGCCGGGTAGAGGGCGAGGAGAACGCCGTTATCGGGACCGGATCGGTGACGGTGACCGATGGAGTCGTCGTATCGACCACGAACGACCAACGGGCAACGATCCTGCGCGAGAACAGATTACGTGACGATAGGGTGACCCGCGCCCAATGGGATCCGTCGCGCAAGGACACCGCGGCTCGGGCAGCCCCCCGCACGAGTTCGAGTCGATCGGGTGGTACGGGCTCGGCGTCGATCAACATCTCCACCTGCGCAGACCCAGGCTCGAACCCGGGAAGCGCGGCGACGACCATCACCTCCGACGACCTAAGAGCGGCTCCGTCGGGAGGTTGCAGTTCTCCGAGTTCGGCCGCGGTGGCGTACTGGACGGCAACGAAGGCTGCGACGGCGGCGACCACGATCAGCGCGGCCACGGCGCTCCAAAAGGTCACACGCGATTTTCGAAACCGGTCAATCATTGCGAGGCATCATAACAGAGGCTGAGGCGACTTCATCCGGGCTGCCGCCTGCAGCCCACCGGTGCCTGCCGATCCTTCGGCGAGCGGCTCGATCTCCGAGGGGCCGCCGACACGCTGGGGCGCCTCTCTCATGGGTTCGGGGCTCGCGCTCATAGTCCTGCCGATCACTCCCCCGGTGCCCGGCTCCCGCCCCGCATGGAACCGGCGGCGGCCGGGCCCGGCGCGGCCGCCGCCCCGATCACTGCGGCCTTGCGCGCGCGATCGCGCCGTGCGATGTAGGCGAGGAAGAGCAGGTACCCGAATACATCGACCATGAAGATGCCGGCCATCGCCAGGAAGACCACCATGAAGCCAACTCCCCGCCGGCTGCTCTGCAGGTAGACGAGGCCCATCAGCACGAACATCACGGTCACGTGGGCGTAGGCCATCCATGAAGGCGGGTCCTGCACGAAGAACAGATAGAGGATGCGAAACACGGGTGGGCCTCCTGAGCCGACTCGGCGGGGCGACCGCCCCTACCGCGAAGGTCAAGTATAGACGATGGCGGTCGGGTCCCGGGAGGCCGAGTCACTTAAGGAGTTTCGACATCCCGACGTAGTCGTGGCCGTAGTGATGCATGGGCAAGAGATACTCGCGCGAGTAGCCCAACCCGCGGTAGAAGTCTTCGGCGCGAGAGCCCGCCGGAGTACGCAGTGACATCTTGTGGCAGCCGAGACGAAGCGCGTGTTCCTCCATCACCTGGACCAAGCGACCACCTATACCGTATCCGCGGTAGTCATGATGAACCAGAAGCTCATTGATAGTGGCTACGCCGCCCGTGAAGTGGCCACGCAGCACGCCCACGACTCTACGTCCTTCGCGCGCCACCAGATCGACGCTCTCGGCACGCCAATCGTAGCGCCGCCCAAGGATCTCCTCATCCGCCGCAGGCCACTCCTCGCGAAGGAAACGCATCACCGCGCGATCCCTGTCGCCGGCGACGTCGACGACGATCCCCGGCGCGCTCTCCGCCGCGGTCGGAGGGCGTTGCGTGACCGCCATCATCCAGTCGGCGTGACGCGACTCCCGGCGGCGCAGCTCCGCCTCCCGGGTCATGATCACGCGCCTGCCCACCTGGACACCGGTAAGGGAGCGAATGGTGGTCGCATCCATGCCTGCCAGCTCGTCGCCCGCTCCAGGCTCGCCCCAGGCCCGCAGAACACTCCCCACGAGGAGCGGGATGGCTTCCGAGGAGCCGTCCGCCAGCTTGATGAAGCACCCCACCGGCCCCAGACGTCCGACCCCCGCCGCGAGCCCAAAGCCCTGCGCTCCAGCGGCGCCGGCCTTGGACACCAGGTCTCCGGGAAGAAGGCGCATGCAGCGCGTGTCGAAGCGCCCCTCCCCCCCGACGAGGGCGGGATGGGCCACCATCGCGTCGCGCACACGCCGTAGCGACGGTTCGGCCCCCTCCACGAGACGCGCGAAGAGCGTGGCACACTGCACCGCCGACATGCGCAGCACCGGCACACCGCAACCGTCGACGCCGTGGAAGAGCGCGCGCGGATCCTCCCCGCCGAGCAGACGAGCGACCGTGCGGGCTATCTCCCGTTGCACCGGGTGAGAGGGGTCCTCGTAGCCGGTCAGGGGGGCCTCGAGGAACAGCGCCAAGCCCAGCATCCCCGCGTGCTTACCGGAACAGTTGTTCTGGAGGGGTGACGGCTCGGTGCCTGATCGCTGCAGTTGCTCGCGGGCCGATCGCGCGAAGGGTGGGTGGGTGCCGCACATGAGGTCCTCGGACGAGAGACCGAGGCGTTCGAGCAGCGTCGCCACGACGCGCACGTGTTCCTCTTCGCCTGCGTGAGACGCACAGATGACCGCTAGTTCGGCGTCGGTGAGGCGGAGTGCGTCGGCCGCCCCCGACGCGACGATGGCCAGCGCCTGAAAGGGTTTGGCGGCAGACCGCAAGAGAACGGGGATACGAGGGTCACCCACCCCGCCGAGCAGACGCCCACCGGCGTCGGCCACGGCGATCACGCCCCGGTGGACCTCCTCGACCGAGTCGCCACGCACCGAAACCAACAGCGGTTCGGTAGAGGCCTCCCAGCTGAGCGCGTCCCGTACCGTGGAGCCGCTCTGGGCCTCGACCTGCGGCGTAAGCTCCTCCCCGGTTCCGACCCAAGCGCCGCCGTCCACTAGTCTGGACTCCCGCCCAGGTCGAGCGCGCCTCTCGCCTCCACCAGATCCTCCGTTCTCACCAAGACGTGGTGCCGGGCGTGCCCCTCCATCGTCAACCCATAGACGACCGAGAGTGCTTCCGGCTGCACGATGCCCTCTATTCCCGCGCTGCGCAGCTTCGACACCACCATCTCGGCTTCCACCGGGTCGAACACCGTCACGAGGATCGAGAGTTCATGACCCTGCTCCTCACCCGTCTCCGCTGCCATCTCCGCCACCTCCAACAGACGTGCGCTGAATATCTCCCCGGCAACGGCCAGATCCTCCACGTGGTAGGCGAAGCCCGAACGGCGGGGGAACATGATGACGCAGTCCGCCGGCATGGCGTCTTCGGCCAAGCCGAGACGCACGCCAAGGGGAAGGTGAGGGAGAAAGGGCACCTCCCACACGACTTCAGGGTCGGCTCCCCCGTGAGCCAACGGTCTGGCCCCCAGAGCGCTCAGGGCGCGCACGTATGCCTTTCCGTCTTCTCCGAAGCGCTGTAGGAGAGGGACCTCGGCGTGGGACCGGAAGGCTGAGGTGTATGCGCCCGCGCCCGGCAGGCCCTGGAACCGCACGGGGTCTGAGAGATCCAGAGGTCCCACCGACCGGGTGAGGTAGTGGAGCACGACGATGGTGACGGCCACGACGGCCGGCTCGCCGTCCCAAGGAGACGGAGCCGTCGGGATACGCCACCTCGACCTCCCGGTCCATGAAGGGGAATCTGAACACACCCGGGGGGACGTCACCGGCGCCCTCCGAACCCGCACCCGCTGTGAAGCCGACTCCCGCCACCGTCTCGACCACGCCGGGCGAGACCGCGCGGAACTCCTCGACGGCCTGCTCTATCGCCCTGGCGTACACTCCCCCGCTCGCCTCCACCACTCGCTCCTCCTCCCCGGGCCGTCACCGGCATGCCTGCGCACAGCGCTGGTAGAATCACGCTATGAGGTACGAAGGCCAGATCTACCGCCCGCCCTGTGAAGCCCGGAGCCTGATAATCCAGGTCACGGTGGGCTGTCCGTGGAACCGCTGCACCTTCTGCGGCATGTACAAGGATAGGCAGTTCCGCGTGCGACCGCTGGACGAGGTTTTCGAAGACCTGGCCACCGCACGGGACTCGTTCGCTCATGTCCCGTCGATCTTCTTCGCCGACGGCAACACCATAGCATTGCCTACCGACGATCTGCTGGCCATCCTGGCCGAGACGCGAAGACTCTTCCCGGAACTCGAACACGTGGGCCTCTATGGTGGCGCCCGCTATCTGGCCCGGGAACCCGGCACGGACCCCGGTCGACCCGACATCGAAGCAGCCAAGAGCGTGTCCGAGTTGGTGCGGTTGCGCGAGGCCGGCCTCAGCGCAGTCTACCTGGGGCTCGAGAGCGGCGATGCCGAGGTGCTGCGCCGCGTGAAGAAGGGCGTGACCCCCGAAGAGATGATTGCGGCGGGCCGGAAGCTCAAGGAAGCCGGGTTACCCGTGAGCCTCTACGTCCTCCTGGGTCTCGGCGGTCGTGACCGTTACCGCGAGCACGCATTAGGCACGGCGCGCGTGGTCAACGCCATCGGGCCCGACATCCTCCGGCCCCGTACTCTCTATATCCAGGAAGACACGCCCCTGTGGCACCAGCGCCGCCGCGGCGATTTCGTGGAAGCCGGCCCGCGCGAGGTCTTGCTCGAGACGCGGCTACTCCTGGAGAACATCACCGTCCCGGTGACGCTCCTCTCCGATCACATCACCAACTACCTGCCCCTTCACGGGCGGCTCCCGCGCGACCGGGACGAACTGATCGCGGCCATCGACCGTACGCTCGCCGGTGCCGACCTCGACTCCCTCCGGCCCGCGTACTTCGACCACCTCTAAGCGCAGGGCTCGCAGACTTCACGGGCGGCAGGCTCCGCCTCCACCCATCGTCGGATGTTGCCCCCCAGGACCAGAGCCAAGGCCTCGTCGTCCAACCCGGCGTCATCGGCTGCCTCCAACACCCGCAGCAACTCGCGCACCTCCTGGCCGAAGGGTAGGTCGGACCCGTAGGCGATCTTGTGTGGATCGGCGTGCTTGAACAACGCGCGCAATTGGTCCTGATCGAGGGTAGAGGTGTCGAACAGCACCCAGTCGCAGTTGCCGCATTGGGCGCAGCACCGAGGGAGTTCCTGGAGCGCGGAATGGCCAAGGATGAGTCGCAGAGCGGGAAAGGCGTCGATCACCGTGCGGATCTCTTCAACCACGCTCTCGGCGCCTTTGCCCGTGTGCAGGAGCACGGGGAGACCGTCGGCCTCCGCCCACGAATAGACCTCCATCACTTGGGGAGCAGCGATGCGGAACGACTGAGAACGCGGGTGCAGCTTGATACCCCTGAATCCCTGCAGCAACCGATAGTCGTACTCCTCTCGGGACGGGAAATTGGGGTTCAAGCGGAAGAAGGGCACGATGCGGTCGGGATAGCGCTGGTAGGCGGCCCACACGAGGTCGTTGGGATGACGAAAACAGACTCCCTGACGCGGATCGTTCATGGGGAACACCACGGCTCGGCTGACGCCGAAGGCGTCCAGATGTCCTACCAGGTCGGGAGCTGCAAGGCGGCTGGCGTCGATGTCGCAGCCCACGTGGGTATGGGCGTCCCACACCTCCATGCGTTGGAGCCGCTCGCGGTAGGGATCGAGGGCGGCGGCCTGCACCCGGAGCCGCTCGGTACGGTCGGCGGACGCGGGTGATTCCAGCTCCTCGCACTCGAGGTCGCAGGTCTCGAGGTCAAGGTCGTCGCTGAGGTAGTCATCCGCTTCTCTCATCCTTGTATTGTCGCCCGTTTCCCCTCCTTCGACACCCACTGCTTCCTGAGCCGCACCTCCACCGCTAGGTTCCTCAAGGTGCCACGGGCGGGCAACGGGTCCTTGGTCTCAGGTGGGCCCACTCTGAAGTGCCCGGCCGGCGGGCGGGGCGGCGAACTACAAACCCAGATCGCCCGCGATCGCCTTCATGGCATCGAGTCCGATGGATAGGAACTCGTCAAGCGGAATGCCGAGGTCCTCGCACGTGAGGATATCCTCTCGACGGGCCCCTCTGGCGAACGACGGCTCTTTGAATCGCTTCTTGAGGCTCTTGAGCTGTACGAGCTCGAGTCTCTTTTCGGGCCGGATGAGGGCCGCGGCCGTCACCAGACCGGTGAGTGGGTCGGCCGCGAAGAGGGCACGGGCCATCGTCGTGGTTATCTCCGAACCGTTCGCGGGATTGTGCGCGCGTATGGCATCGATGACTTCCTCATCCTCGAAGCCCGCATCGCGGAGCCACTCCACAGTTCGAGTACCGTGGACGGTCATCAGGTCGGCCGTCTCCTCGACGTCGAGGTCGTGCAGCAATCCGGCCTCGGCCCAGCGGTCAACGTCACCGTCGAGCCGCTCCGCCAGGGAGGCCATGATGGCCTCGGTTGCCAACATGTGATTCACGAGATTCTCGTTGTGCACGTGTTCGCGGACAAGCCTGAGTGCGGCCTCTCGGTCCAAAGCGTACAACCTCCTCTAGGAAGTCGGTGCGGCCTGCCCGGAGGCCGGCCCACGCAGCCAGCGATCCATGGCCCGGGCCGCCTTCTTACCGGCACCCATGGCCAGGATCACGGTCGCCGAACCGGTCACGATGTCGCCACCGGCGAAGACGCCGGGCAGGTTGGTGGCGCCCTCATCGTCCGTGGTGATATATCCGTGTCCGCTCAGCCCGAGTCCGGGCGCGGCCAGCTTGAGCAGAGGGTTGGCCCTCGTTCCCACCGCCGAGATGACCGTATCGCAATCGATGGTGAAGTCGCTGCCCACCAAACACACGGGCGCACGGCGGCCGCTCGAGTCCGGATCGGTGAGTTCCATGCGCGACGCGGTGATGCCGGTGACCCATCCGTCGCGGCCGGTGATCTCGAGCGGCGAGCACAGCATCTTGAACTCGACGCCCTCCTCCCGCGCATGGTGCACCTCTTCACGGCGGGCCGGCATCTCGTCTTCGGTGCGGCGGTAGACGAGGAAGACCTCTTCCGCGCCCAGACGGAGCGCCGTGCGGGCGGAGTCCATGGCTACGTTGCCGCCGCCCACCACCGCCACCTTGCGGCCCCGCCACACCGGCGTATCCGAGCGCGGGAACTCGTAGGCCCGCATAAGATTGACCCTCGTGAGGAACTCGTTGGCGGAGTACACGCCGTTCAGATTCTCGCCCGGAATACCGAGGAACACGGGCAGGCCTGCGCCCGACCCGATGAAGACGGCATTGAAGCCCTCCGGGCCGAGCAGTTCGGGAACGGTCACCAACCGGCCCACCACGGTGTCGGTCTGGATCTCCACGCCTATCGTGGTGAGCATCTCGATCTCGGCGGCCACTATCGACTTGGGCAGACGGAACTCGGGAATGCCGTAGGTGAGCACCCCTCCGGGCTCGTGCAACGACTCGAGTATGGTGACCGCATGACCGAGTTGCGCGAGCTCACCGGCACAGGCGAGACCGGCCGGACCGCTTCCGACTACCGCGCACCGGAATCCGCTGGGAGGAGCCACGTCGGGCACGCAGCGATTGTCGAGGTCGCAGGCCAGATCGATGTCTCCGAGATAACGCTCCAGCCGCCCGATCGCGACCGGATCCCGCTTCTTACCGAGGACACAAACGGTTTCGCACTGCTCTTCCTGAGGGCAGACGCGGCCGCAGACAGCGGGGAGCGCATTGCGCGCTTTGAGCACGCGGATCCCCTCCGCCAAATCGCCTTCGATGATCGCGCCGATGAACCCACGGATGTCGATGTTGACGGGGCAGCCCTGGCTGCAGGTGGGGTCCTTGCACTGCAGGCAGCGCTGGGCCTCGGCGAGGGCCTCCTCCGGTGAGTAGCCGAGGCCGACCTCGGCGAACGTCATGCGCCGCTCGGCCGGGGCCCGTTCGGGCATGGGCGTACGCGGCCCGCGTGAGGGCTTGCGGCGCTGCCCGTCGCCCCCCTTAGAGCTACGGCCCGCGCCTGAAGAGCCGCCCGCGCCGGAAGGGGAGCCGCCCGCGCCTGATGACCCCGCCGCGCCTGAAGAGGAGTCGTCTAGGGGGTGCATCGACACTCCCGAGAGTAGCGGGCGTCGGCGGCGCGTTCGTCGTCCACGTAGACGCGCTGGCGGCTCATGAGTTCCTCGAAGTCCACCGCGTGACCGTCGAAATCAGGGCCGTCGACGCACCCGAACCGAGTCTCTCCCGCCACTGTCACGCGGCAGGCGCCGCACATGCCGGTGCCGTCGACCATGATCGGGTTGAGAGACACCGTGGTGGGCACGCCGAACTCCCGGGTCGTGGCCGCGGCGAACTTCATCATGATCGCCGGGCCCACCGCGAACACGTGGTCCACCTCTCCTTGGGCGCAGAGCTGCTTGAGCGGGTGCGTGACCAGGCCCATTTGGCCGGCCGTCCCGTCGTCGGTCACGACCACCATGTCGCGTAGCGGCAGCGCCCGCAACTCGTCTTCAAGCACCAGCAGATCGGCCGTCCTGGCACCGAGGATCACGGTGACGTCGCTGCCGGCCGCCGCATACGCCCGGGCCACCGGATATGCCACCGCTGCCCCCACGCCTCCCCCCACGACGACGACGCGCCCACTGTCACTAACGTGTGTAGGCACACCGAGCGGCCCCACGATGTCCTGAAGCGCGTCACCGACTTCGAGGTGAGCCAATTCGTGCGTGGTCTTGCCCACCCTCATGAACACGAAACGGATCCAACCCTCCTCGGCCGACCAGTCGCTGAAGGTCAACGGAATGCGCTCGCCGTACTCCCCGGTGCGGACCATGAGAAACTGTCCGGCACGGGCTTTGGCCGCTACTTTCGGCGCTTCCACACCCATCTCGAAGACGGTGTCGGAAAGCTGTCTCTTGTGAACGATAGGGAACACGGATCCTCCGCAGTACGTGAGACGACACCGGGCACTCGCCCGAGGCACCAGTATAGTGGCTGCTGTCCATGTTGTCGCCGTTGTCAACAGGCAGCGGGGTGATTTGTGCGTATGCGACCGGAGGGGGAGAACGGTGTTCCCTGCGCTTACTTTACCTTTTTCTAAATCAGAACCGCTGAGCGCCACAAACGGCCGAGGAGGTATCACTATCGATATCATTCTCCTCGAGCACGTCGAGGAATGCGTCTACGAGTTCCGGGTCGAGCTGGGTGCCCGCAACGCGGCAGAGCTCGGCTTTCGCCTCCTCTGCGGGCAGCGCCTTTCTGTACGGACGGTCGGTCGTCATCGCAGAGTAGGCGTCCGTCACGGCTAGTATCCGGCCCAACAAGGGGATGCGTTCTCCGCGAAGGCCTCGCGGGTATCCCTTCCCGTCGTATCGTTCGTGGTGACTGCCGACAGCTCCCACGACTTCTTCTTGGTTCGGGATACCTTGGATAATCAATTCGCCGAGCGTCACATGGTTCCTGACAACCTTGCGTTCCTCGTCGTTTAGCTCCGCCGGTTTGCGCAGGATGTGATCGGGCACCCCCACTTTCCCAATGTCGTGCAGGAGGCCGGCCATGCGAACCGACCGCTGGGTTTCGACGGAGAGGCCCATCTTGGAGGCCAGGGTCACGGCGAGTTCCGTCACATCGTCGGAATGCCGACGCGTGTAGTGGTCCTTCGTGTCCACCGTCGTCACAAGGCCGTCCAACACGGAGAATGATCCCATGAACGCAGGCTTGAAATCGTCGTCGCCGCCCGAAAAGGTGATGTAGTTGCCCCCACGTTGCTTGGACCGATAGAGATTCGCGTCCACCGCGGCCAGAAGCTCAACCGATGTATGACCGTCATTAGGGTACGTGGCTATCCCGTAGCTCATCTTGATGGGTACTGTCCGGCCGTCGCCCACGTCGAAGGGAGTGCTTTCAAGCGTGGCCCGGATGCGCTTCACGAGCTGAATGGAAGCTTCGCAAGAGGAGTCGGGCAGCAGGGCGATGAACTCGTCGCCGCCATAGCGGGCGACCGCATCCGACCGTCGGAGGGAGGTGTTCAGCGCCCGGGCAACCGCCTGCAGAGCCCTGTCTCCCACCGCATGACCGTATGCGTCGTTGACGAGCTTGAAGTTGTCTACGTCGATCATCACAAGGCCGAAGGTCGCGCCTGATGACGCGCAGCGAGCCACTTCCTGCTCTAGGCGTTTGCTGACGCCACGGTAGTTCAGCAGCCTTGTCAGCGAGTCTCTCTCCGCGAGGAACTGAGCGTCCTCGTAGCGGCGGGTATTCTCGAGCGCCAGAGCTAGTTGGGAAGCAACGGCCTGGACAAGCGAAAGCGTGTCGCTATTCAGTCCGAAGTGGCTCTTGACACTGGCGAGACACAGGGCGCCGAGGGCGTGGCCGCGAGAAACGAGCGGTACGATAATGAGTCCCGCGAAATCAGGCCCGGAGACACCCTCGCGTTGCGGGCCTCCCTCGGGCCGCCCGATGCAGATCGGCCGCCCACTCGCCATCGCCTCCCGGATGGCCGACGAGGACGGGAGTAGCCGCCGCAACTCCCTCCTGCCGAGACCGGTAAGACCCTCGCTCCACTGGAGGCGCGCACGACCGCCGTGGGAGCTGACCCACACTGCGCCGGCGTCGCATCTCGCCGCCTCGCACGCCAGCCTCAGGCCCACGCTCAACACTTCACCGCTCTCGACGCACCGGGCAATCTCAACCGCAAAGGTGTGCAGCCTAGCTAGATTCTCCTTTTCCGCAGCCAGTTCGGCCGTCCGGACCTCTACGCGTCGCTCAAGGTCGCCCCGAGCCTCCTCCAGCGCCAGCTCCGTCGCCTTGTGGTCACTCGTGTCACGCAGAACCAGGACGTTCCCTTGGGCACGTCCACGGCTATCTCGAAAAGTGGATACCTTACCGTCGTAGTAGCGCCCGTCGTGGTGCCATTCCCAGGAGCGCCCTCCGTCCTGGTCTTTTGCCCGCTCGTAGACGCTCAAGAGACCAGGATTGTCCTTCAACACATCGACGAGGGATACACCCGCAACCAGTCCTAGTCTTGTGGAGACAAGCTTCTCAGCCGCAAAATTGAGGTAGGTCAACCGGTCGAGCGTGTCAGTCACAATGACGCTGTCGGCCAGGTGCTCGATGACGAATTCTCGTGCCACCGGCGTCACGTCCATGAGCCGGTAACGCATGAAACCCCAGTAGAGCACGAGACCCACCCAGGCGAACGACGCAGGTGCGAGGTTCACCGGGATTGAGTCCAACGCTCCGTAGGTGAACAGTGCGTCTGCCGCAATCGGCACGGCTGCAGCCAACAACAGCGATGCAACCTGTCGGCGAAAAAGCCCAAGCCGACGTACGAACAAGGAGAGCACAACAACCAAGCCGACCACTATGAGACCGTAGGTATAGATGGAATCTATCCACCACCACGCTCCGTACGTTCGGTGCAGGCTCATCAGAGACTCGCTGCGTTCCGACGAGATCGACGTGTACACCAGGCCGTGATACTGGTTCGTCCAGACGAGTACCTGGGTGGCGGCGGGCAGGATCGAAATAGCGGCCAGACGTTTTGGGGTAACCCAAGCGTTGTGTCCACTGAACCGGGCCACGAACGCGAACCAAGCTACCCCGAGCGCATCCATGCCGATGAACGACAACTTGTGGAAGAAGAAAGCTGTGTCGAAACTGCCGGCCGCAACCTCGAACGCGGTCGTAAAGGCCCACACGGCGCCGGCGAGGTTGATCACCGCAAGTGGCCAGGAGCCTGGGGCCCGGCGGCGCGAAGAGAGCATGGCGACGACAAGCGATATCGCCCCCGCGAGCAGCATGATGTAGACGCTGGCACCGAATCTCAATTTCTCAGCCTCAATCAGTTCGCCCCTGTGCCCGGGCCGAAGTAGCTTGACGAAGCGGAACGCTGCCCGCTCCCATCTATGTCGGCCTTGACCGGGCGCGACTTGAGCAGCGCGCGGTTGACCACCCATACCCAGTGTGACATCGTCTCCTCCGTCAACTGCAACTACGCTCGAACGCGCAGAGGGGTGACCACGTGGCTTCGATTCGTGACACGCTCATGTCCGGCTTCTTCCGCGGCTACTATCAGTACACAGCGCTCCTCAATCGCGCGTGGCCCGCCACAACGATCGACGGGAAAGAATTCACAGTCTTTCCCTCGGTATGCAGACCTCTGGGCAATGAGCAGGTGCTCGCAGACTACGTCCCGCCGGGGAAGAATGTCTTGGAGATCGGCTGCGGCTCCGGGATAATCACTCTGTTCCTCGCCGCCAAAAGCAGGCACGTGACCGCCGTCGACATCAGCCCTGATGCGATAGAGAACACGCGGGTCAACATGGCGGCCTACGGCGTTAAGAATGTGAGTGTCCTCGTCGGCAACGCCTTCGATACCGTCGAAGGGCGCTTCGAGGTCGTGGCTTCCAATCCCCCTTGGATGGACTTCGAATTCGGGGACCCATTCAAGATGTGGGCCACATCGGCGACGCTGATCCCCAGCCTCTTTCGGAGATCGAGGGACTTTCTCGTCGACGATGGGCTCCTTGTCATCTCCTGTCCGGCGGCCGCAAACGAGAAGCTTCTCGAGCTCGCGGCGGCCAACGGATTCGCGCTTTTGGCCAGCTACCCCAGAGAAAGAAGGAAAGATCTGGGGGTACGCCTCATGACCCTCGCCTACCTACAAGTAGGCTTCCATCCACTGGTGTACGTTTTTCGGGCCCGCTGACCTAGTCGACCACTAGGCCCAGCTCCCGCCCTACTTGGGCGCACGCTTCGATCAGTCTGTCCAGCTGGCTCAGCTCATGCCTGGCCATAATAGTTAGGCGGAGCCGGGCCCTCCCCGGAGGCACCGCCGGCCAGCGCATGACCGGACAGAAGATGCCCCGTTGTCTGAGAAGGTCGGAAAAGGCGACACCAAGAGCCTCGTCACCGATGAACAAAGGGACGGAGGGGATGCTATCCGGGCCTAGCACCGTCAGGCCCACCCTCCGAAGGCCGTGCTTCAGGTAGCGGGCTTTGCTGTACAGCCCCTCACGTAGATCCTGCCCTCTCTCGATCAGGTCGATCGAGGCGATCATCGCTCCCGCCATGGAACACGGGAGGGCCGAGGAAAGCACGCTGGAACTGGCGGAGATCCGAAGGAAGTCAACGAGTGTCTTGCTGCCGCATAAGTATCCGCCGGTCCCCCCCATGGCTTTGTCCATGCACCCCATGAGGATGTCGATCCCCTCAGCGCAATCGTGATGGTCGGGAGACCCCCCACCCCGCGAGCCGATCACGCCGATCGCATGAGCGTCGTCCACCATGAGCTTTGCTTCATGAGTCCGCGCGATCTCCACATATGACGGGATGTCGATGATCTCGCCCTCGAGGCAAAAGACACCTTCGGTCACAATCAGCTTGTTTGAGGCGTCTTCGTTCTCCTCCAGCTTCGTCCTCAGATCGTCCAGATTATTGTGCTTGAACTTGACCACCCGGATGCCGGACAGCTTGCAGCCGTCCAGTATCGACCCATGGACATATTCGTCGATGAATATGAGCCCGTCGGCGCTCCGATATGGCAATCGGCCTAGAAACGGGTTCATAATGGCTTGGAACACGGTGACGTTGGCCATATAGCCGGTTGGGAATGTGAGACAGTCCTCCATTCCCGTCAAAGCGGCAATGCCCCGTTCCACCTCTTCGATGATACCAACGTTGCCTGAGAGCAGCCGCGACCCGCCCGGGCCGACTCCGTAGTGCTCGATCGCTCGGATCGCCGCCGACTTCACCGCGGGATTCTCGGACAGACTCAGGTAGTTGTTCGAGCCGAACTGGAGAAACATCCGGCCTTCAGCCTGGAATTCAGGCTCGTTCACGCCCCCGTCGATCGTGAAGAAGAGCGGATAGAGCTCACGTTGGCGTATGCACTCGAGCAGGACCTTCACGTTATCGAAACTGGTCTTCTCGCGACCGGCGTCGATCGTCAAAAGCTCCCGCATTAGATCGATCACTCTAGTCTCCTTTGATCAGTACGAGTACACTCACCGGCTCGCGGCTGATGGGCGACGCAACGACAGTCCGATCCTGTCGATCCTGCCGGTCCCAGATGTCGCCACAAGCGCGATTCCGCGCCGGTTGGCTCCTTTCAATACGACATCCGGGCGTGACATCCTGCGTAGTAACAAGCGCCGCCCATTGCTCGGGTGTCCGAATAGCGGATATGGCGGAATACGACGGCGGCTAGGAAGAACAGAGGGCGGCCCCGGCATCCCACCCGCCGGGGCCGCCCGATGGTGAGCGACTCTACCGACTCCCTGCCCTACTTCTTCACGATGTCGCTGAGCACGTAGTCGGCGACAACGTCGATTTCTTCCGCTGAGAGTTGACCACCGTATGCCGGCATGCTCGTGCCCCCGTTGGTCACCTGATCCACGATCCGCTCTTTGGTGAGCGTGGAGCGCGTCGTCAGGTTCGGGCCGGTGTTGCCCGTGCCGTCAGCCCCGTGGCAGGCTGCGCAGACGGAGGCGAAGATCTCCGCGCCTGTCAACGTGGTGGCGCCTCCACCCGTGGTGGTGACCCCGCCCGTAGTGGTAACAGCAGGCGTGGTAGTGGTAGTTGTACCGCCGCCGCACCCGACGACGAGGGCCAGGACCGTCACTACCAGGGCTACAGTCACTGCCGTGTACATGATCTTGCGTGCCATGCCGCACCTTCCTTCGTGACGTGGGATTTCGTTGTGCAACAGGCGCGTTCGTACCCGGACGCGGACCCGGACCAAACGTGCGGCGAGGCTCGAGGGTGAGTGGGAGAATTCGCCGCGCCTATCCACGACAACCATCGGCGTCCCCCGCGCGGTGCGGTAACCTGTCCGAGTTGTGCCGAACAGTCCAAGGGGGCGTGATGACAGTTCCTTCGAGCGAGATCGAACACCGGCTCGCGCGGATGCAGGCCCTACTCGCGCAGAGGGAGATCGACTGCGCGATTATCGTACAGTCGACCGATCTCTACTACCTCACCGGGACGGCCCAGCAGAGCCACCTGCTCGTGCCTGCTGTCGGGGAGCCGTTGCTGCTTGTCCGTCGTGACCCGCTACGTGCGCGAGAGGAATCGTCACTGGCACGGGTGGAGAGTTTCACGAGTCTCCGCGACCTGCCCGCCTCTCTGTCCCGCTTGGGGCTGCCCGCGACAGCACGACTGGGTCTGGAGCTCGACGTCCTCCCCGTCCTCAACTTCCGCCGCTACGAGCAGCTCTTTCCCGAGGCAGAGCTGGTGGACTGCGGCGCCTCGCTCCGCGAACTCCGTGCTGTGAAGAGTCCCTGGGAGATTGACCAGCTCCGTCAGGCGGGCCTACGTTCGGCGGCCGCGTTCGAGGCCGCCGCCGCCGCCCTTGCGCCTGGAGTGACCGAAGGCGAGCTGGCGTCTGTGGTCGTCTCGACTCTGTGGCGGGGCGGTCACCCCGGACTCCTGCGCATGCGCGGCATGAACCAGGAGATGCCTCTGGCCCACGTCCTGGCCGGCCCGCACGCGGGGATCGCTTCCGGTTCCGACACGCCCTTCGGCGGGCACGGTCGCACCGCGGCTATTCCTCAGGGGGCAAGTGATCGCCCCATCCGGAGGGGAGAAGCGGTCGTGATAGACATCGGTGCGTCGGCGGGCGGATACATCGTCGATCAGACCCGCACCCTCTCGCTCGGACCGCTATCCGAGAGTCTGAGCTCGGCTTACGAGACGTGCCGGAGCATCCGCCACGAGATCGCGTCGGCCGCGCGGCCGGGGGTGTCTTGCTCGGAGGTCTATGAACTGGCAATGCAGCGAGCTACCGAGGCCGGCTACGAGACCACCTTCATGGGCACCGCCCCGATGCAGGTGAGCTTTGTGGGACACGGTGTTGGGCTCGAGGTGGACGAGTTTCCCATACTGGGACGCGGCTGGGAGGTCCCTCTCGCCACCGGCAACGTGATCGCCGTGGAGCCGAAGATCCGCATCCCGGGACAGGGTGCTGTAGGGATCGAAGATACCTGTGTGGTCACAGCGACCGGCCTCGAGGCGCTCACTCCGGGGGATGACGGCGTCTGGGAGGTGTGAGTGCCCGCCACAACCCGAGCGTCTGGGAGGTGTGAGTGCCCGCCGCAACCCGAGCGTCTCGGGCGTGAGGCGGCGCCTTCCCACCGCTTCGTTCAGCATTCCGAAGGAGGACGATGAAGACCCACAGGCGTCATTCGGTTCAGGTCGATGGAGGATCCGAGGCTGGTGGGACCCGACGGGTGGCGCTTTCTGTCGCCGCGGCGTGGGTGCTGTCGCTTGGCTTCGATGTTTTCCTCCACGGAGGTCTGCTCGCAAGACTGTATGCAGACGCAGGGCCGTTTGTTCTCAGCCCCGAGGAGGCATTTCGGCGGATCCCGCTTGGTTACCTGGCGTTCCTGATCCTGACTCTGGCTCTCTACTGGTTTCTTCGCCGGCTCGAGGTCCGCGGGGCGATCGCGGGACTCCGCGTCGGCGTTGCCGCGGGCGCGCTCCTCTGGGGTGCCTTCGCGCTCGGGCTCTTCTCGATTAGCACGGCACCGTTCTCTCTCCTTGTTGGCTGGTGGTTCGGCCAGACCATCGAGTTGGGACTGGCCGGAGCCGTCCTTGGCGCGGCCGCCACCCGAGTGCGGCTGGGACGCATCTGGGTGGTGGTGGCCGGCGCTGTGTTCGCCTTCATCGTCACGACCGTCGTTCTGCAATCGCTCGGCCTAGCCCCACCCATGAAGATAGTGCAATAACGTCGGCAGAATCGCCGGTTACGGCCGCGGGACCACGATGCTTGTTCCATTGCTGTCGCCGTCTGGGTCGTGGTTGGCGGCAGCGCTATATGTAGATCCGGATTTCGTGAGGCTGGTAACGGTGAATGTGACCCTCTTGACTTTGCCGCGAAGGTTGGCCGTAGTCATCGTAGCTCTCCCGTTGGCGTCGGTTACGATCTGAGCATTCCCTGAATACCCGCCGCTCCAGACCCCTTTGACCGTGACGTCGGCAATGGGGTTTTCCGCGGCGTCGTGAACCAGGACGGTCACAGTGGCTCTCCAGTTAGACTTGCCGCTGCTGATACTGCTGCCATCCAGGTCGCCAACGTGCAAGATGCCATTCATGGGAGGCGGCGGGCTTCCTCCGTCCGCCAAACGGGCAGCGTACAAATCGGAAGGGACGTTCTTGGCTCCCGTGTAATAGACGTCGCCGTCCGGTCCGAGAGCTATGCCATGAGCACCATTGGCCACGGCCGACCACTCCGACACCTGGTAAAGCAGCTGAGCCCCACTGGCGTCCAGGCAGGAGACGACGATATCGTTCGCTGAAGGAGGGGTGTCTTCAGAGATGTGATAGCCGACCACGTAGGCATTCCCGGCGCCGTCGATCGCTACGCCGTGTGCTTGGTCGTCGTTGGCACCGCCCAGGAAGGTGCTGTACACGAGGCTGCTACCGTCCGGCGTCAGCCGGGTAACAAAAGCATCGTAGGCGGCACGCTGTCCAAAACCGGCCGTTCCGACCACGCCACCGCCAAAGGTCGGCTGGTATGCGTCGGGTGTCGTCGGATAGTAACGCGAGTTCGTCGTCCCGGCGAGGGTGACATTGCCGGCTGTGTCTACGGCAATGCGGCCTAGATACTCGGTATTCGAGCCGCCCAGGTAGGTGCTGTAGTCCAGATGGGCCCCGTCGGACGAGATGCGTGCTGCCCATACATCGTAATCGCCGCTCCGCGCGGCCTGGAAGGGGTTGGCCGTGGGGAAACTGTTCGACTTGGTGATCCCCGCAACGTAGATATTCCCCGTTGCGTCCAAGCCAATGCTGTCAGCCTGATCGACAAGTTCACCTCCCAAGTAGGTGCTCGATACAATCGTGTGAGCGTCAGGCGATAGGTGAACGATGAACGCATCCGCCTGAAAACTAGTGGCGGTGTTCAGGTGGGCCTGAATAGGGTTGAGAGTAGGAAAGTCAGTTGAATCCGTCTTGCCAACCAGGAAGATCTCACCGGCTGCGTTGACCGTCACATCGTGAAACTCGTCGACGCCGTTGGCGCCGAAGTAGCTGCTGTAGACCACGGCGCCGCTCACAGTGGACAGGCGGGCCAGGAAGGCCGAGCGTCTGGCGTCTTTTGTTGGCTGGGCTGCGTTGACCACGGGGAAGTCGGACGAATCGGTCCAGCCACAGACGAGCAGACCACCATGCCCATCGAGAGTTAAGCCGGTGCCCACATCGATCATCGAACCGCGCAAGTGAGTTGCGAAGAGTACTGCGCCGCTCGGTGAGAGCTTGACGATCATCACGTCATTGTTCGTAGAGGACGTAGTGGGCGGATCATAGGTGTTTGCCAGGACATATGCGTTCCCGGCTTCGTCAACAACTTCGTCAGATCCACTGTCGAATTGAGCGCCGTTGAAGACGGTCTGATAGACGAAAGTAGGGGCATCTGCGGCCTGAGCTGCCGGGATGAAAAACAGTAGGCTCACTAGAGTCAATAGCATCACCGCCAGTGCCGCAGCGGTGAGCGGCACGCAACCCCGGGTGTCTTTCCACGCATTGGATATTGATTTCGAATACATTCTTACCCTCCCAAGTGGCATTGCGTACTGCGTGATCCCATTAGACATGCCCTGCCCGGTTCGCCCCCGCCAGAAACGCTTCTGGGCTGAGTGTAAGAAACACGTAATGTGGACCGCCCACGGTGCCTACGACGCCTGAGTCCGGCAAGACGGCTGTCGGCCGGCGGGCCACCGGCGCGAAGACCGGGCACGCTTAGCGGGCCGCCTCAGCTGGGGATGTTAGGGCTGATGGAGTATCTGTACACATGATGAACCGGAGAGGTGATCGAAATGCAGAAGCTGGTTCCGTGCCTGTGGTTCGACAAAGAGGCCGATGAAGCGCTCGAGTTTTACATCTCGATCTTCAACTCGGCTCCACATTCGAAGAACGACTCCAGGATCGTCTCGATAGAACGCTACCCCGAGGACAAACAGATAGGTCCAGAGCCGGGTATGGGCGGCAAGGTCTTGACCGCGATATTCGAGCTCGCGGGCCAGCGCTTCATGGCGCTGGACGGCGGTCCGATATTCAAGTTCACCGAAGCCGTCTCCTTCTACGTGGAGTGCGCCGACCAGGAGGAGGTCGACTACTTCTGGCAGAACCTGTCGGCCGTCCCAGAAGCCGAGGCGTGCGGCTGGCTGAAGGACAAGTATGGGCTCTCGTGGCAGATCGTCCCCAAGCAACTGGGAGAGATGCTCTCCGATCCGGATCGCGAGAGAGCCGGCCGGGTCATGGACGCCCTTCTCGAGATGAAAAAGATCGACATCGAGGGGCTGCGTGGAGCCTACGACGGGGAGTAACAAAGCCCGTCCTCGAGTACTTCGGACAGGGGTCCAGGTTCACAGATGGTCGACTTGAGCGACAAGTCGCCCTGCCGAGGAGAGCACGGCCATGGTCGCCTCCCAGTTAAGGGCAGCCGTCGCCGAACTCCGCGTCCCTCGCGCGGAAGCGGGCGAACAGCTCTCCCACCTGGGTCATGCTGAGGTTCCTCTCCATCCAGGGATAGAGGACCCCGACCCCCTTAACCATGTGCTCGGTCGGCAACTCCGAGTAGGCCGATACGTCTTGCTCGGTAAGGCCCCGCGCAGCGGCTGCCTGCGCACGTCAGCCACTAGGAGATCCCAGCGCGAAAACGCCGGCTCCAGAACCACGGCTCCGTCGCGGACAACGACCTTCATCTGCGTATTCTCATCTAGCGCCAGTTCCGCGGCCACATCTTTTGGGATCGTGACACTGATGCTGTTGCCCACTCTGCGGACATTGACCTGCATGGACCCTCACTCCACGTACAGACGGCGTGTACACGAACACAATCGGCTCCGCAACGCGTTCGCCCGTCTTGGTACGTCGATTGTCACCCCGCCCCCAGAAGAACGGCGGCCGTCGCGGTCGCGCGTCGGACGTCCTCCTCCGCCCAGAGTGCCATTCCGGCGCCCGCCATCTCCAGCCACTCCGCCACAGTGACCCAGCGCGCCTCGACGGCCTCCTCGGGAGCCAGGATGAATGAGGGCGCCGGGCCGGGCGTGGCGGGCGAGCAGGCCATGCTCACCGCCAGAGTACGCTCGCCCTTGTGCATAGTGAGGTAGGCGTAGCAGGGGCCGGCCACCTCCACCTCGATCCCCACCTCCTCGCGCATCTCGCGAATGGCGGCGTCCACCAACGTCTCCCCACGCTCCAGGCGGCCGCCGGGCGGCGCCCAGACTGGGGGGTTTCCGGCCGTCCGGGGTGGACGCGTGAGCAGCCAGCGGCCCTCTCCCGGCTCGTGGATGAGGCCCACGACGGCGAGGCGGACGTAGGGTGCGTCCGGATCGGTGGCGATCACGAGCCTTCGGGCGCGGCTGCAGTCCCCAACCCACCCATCACCTGCGCCGCCGCCTCGGCGGCGGCGGCAACCTGGTCGCAGGTCACGTCCATATGAGTCACGAAGCGCACGCGGGTGTGGTCGGCGGCGCCGGCGAGCACGCCCTGCGCCGCCAGAGCAGGCACCACGTCGGCGGCGGTGAGGCCGCGACCCGCCACCTCCACGATCACGATGTTCGACTCCACCGGGTGCGGTATCTCCAGGCCCGGCACCTCGCGTAGGCGGTCGGCCAGCAGGGCTGCGTTCTCGTGGTCCTCGACCAGGCGATCCAGGTTGTGGTCGAGGGCGTAGAGACAGGCCGCACCCAGGATGCCCACCTGGCGCATTGCGCCCCCATACTTCTTCCGATGCATCCGCGCCTCCGCGATGAACTCGGACGATCCGGCGATCACCGAACCCACCGGCGCCCCAAGACCCTTGGAGAAGCACACGGAAACCGAGTCTACGAGGGCTGCGTACGTGGAGAGAGGGACGCCGGTGGCGATATGCGCGTTCCACAGACGGGCCCCGTCCAGGTGCACGGCCAGCCCACATTCGCGCCCCGCCTCCGCCACCCCGGCCATTCGTTCGAGCGGCCAGATGGTGCCCCCTCCGCGGTTATGCGTGTTCTCCAGGCAGAGGAGGCGGCTGCGGTGGAAATGCTCCTGCGCCGGCCAGATGGCCCGGCGTACGTCCTCCGGGTCGAACTGGCCGTTGGCACCCCTCAGGGGATGCAGTTGCACGCCGGAGAGAGCGGCGGCGGAGCCGCCTTCGTAGTTAAGGACGTGTCCGCCCTCGTGGATCAGCACCTCGTCGCCGGGCCGAGTGTGGGTGCGCACGCAGAGCTGGTTGCCCATGACTCCCGAGGCCACGAACAGCGCTGCTTCTTTCCCCAAGAGTTCGGCCACGCGTTCCTGAAGCCGGTTGATAGTGGGGTCCTCCACGTAGACGTCGTCGCCCACCTCGGCGTCGGCAATGGCGCGGCGCATACCTGGGGAGGGGCGGGTGACGGTGTCGCTGCGGAGGTCGATGGGCGCGGCGGAGGTGGGCACGAGAACTCTCCTTCTTACGAGCACTTGGTCTAGACAGGGTCGTTGCCCGGTGGTCCGCATGAGGATCGTCGGGTCGTCGCCGGGCCGTCCGCGCAAAGATCGTCGAGACAGCGTAGCCGGGCGACCCTCAGCTTACCACTCGCCGTAACGCTCGCTGGCCTTGCGATACTCCACCGGCCGTATGCCCCCGGCGCGCACCAGGTAGGCGATACGGGCCGAGGCCTCCAGTGCGCTCGACCACTGATAGGCCTCCTCGAGCAGGTTGCCGGTTGCAAAGAGCCCATGCCCGCGAAGCATGCAGAGCTTGTACTCGACCAGGGCCGCGCTGATGGCCTCCGCCATCTCGTCGGAACCCACGGTGCGCTCCACGGTAACTACCGGAACCCGGTGAAGGAGGTAGGAGCCCTCGGAGTCAACCGGGATGATCTCGTCCTGTTCTAGGGAAAGGACGATGCCGTGGGGCGGATGCGTGTGCAGGATGGCTTGGGCGGCGGTGCGTCGGTACACTGCGCGGTGCACCACGATCTCGCTGGAAGCGAGCGCGATGCCGCTGTCGTCGCGGTCGATGCCGGTCTCGATGAGGTCCTCGGGCCGAAGGCGGCCGAGCATGGAACCTCGACGGGTGATCAGGAGCCGGTCACCCACCCGCACCGACATGTTGCCGGCGTGGGAACTCACTAGACCGGCGAGGAAACAGTCGCGGCCTATGTCACGGAACTGCTCGAAGATGGCGGCCTCCTTCGGGTGGATGGGTGTCCGCGCAAGAATCGTCGCCGCGTTCTGCCGCACCCAGACGTTCCGCCTCGGCCAGCTCCGGTCTCCAGCCCTGCCACGGGGGATGCGGCAGGTCTCCCTTAGCCTGAGAGTCCGGCGCCAGATTCGGCCAGGCGGGCGGCGAGATCCTCCAATCCGAGAGCCGTGATCTTCGCCTCGGTAGGCCGCCCCGCGGCATCCCACCCTCGCGCCCCGTAGTACTCGTTCAGCATGGGCTCGAGATCCACAGTGCGACCGGCCGATGGACCCTCCGTGTGAGGCTCGGAGAGGATGCGACTCGGGAGCGTGTCGTCCGCACGGGAGAAGCCGGCGGCGTTGTTCCACAGCCGCTCCAGATTCCAGATGCATTCCCCGCTACGCAGAAGGTCCTGGGCTGCGAGCGCTTCCCCCTCGCGGCCGAGAGCAGCCGCGCGAGCACCTCCTCGCCGAAAGCGAAGCCGGCGAACTTGCACACGCTCGCGGAGTCGAAAATGGCCGACAAATGCTGCAGATTGAGTAGGATCCCGGACTTGCCCCTGGTAGGGAAGCGATCGATCATCTTGGGGATGCCCAGGATCTCCGGGCCCACCATGTTGCCGCGCAGGTGGCAGGCACCGCGGTTCGAGGTGGCGTAGGCGAGGCCCTGGCCGTGCATGCCCCTGGGGTCGTAGGCCGGCAACTCCAACCCCTTGGTATGCATGGCCGCGTCCGGATGACCGTAGCGGGCCGCCGAACCGGGCCGAGCCTTCGGCCAGTTCGGCGCCGAAACCCTGCACCTCGCCCATCTCTCTGACCAGACGCAGTACGCACTCGGCATCGCCGAAGCGCAGCACGCGGCCCAGGACCCCCTGCTCCGAGAGCTCCATGGCGCAGGCGATGGTAGCGCCCACGGAGATCGTGTCCAAGCCGTACTCCCCGCAGAGACGGTTGGCCTCCTGGATGGCCCCCAGGTCGTCTACCCCCACGTCGGCGCCGAGCGCCCACAGCGTCTCGTACTCGGGTCCTGCGGCACCCGGGCTGCCCCCACTCGCGGGCGTCGCGGTCACGACGCGGGGCGTGCACCGGATGCGGCACGCAAAACAGCCTTTGCGCCCCGTGGCAAGCTCGTCCCGTACCGTCTTCGCCACTGATGCGGCCCACACCGGGCCAGCCGGCGCTGCGGTAATTGAGCGCCGGGAGCGCGCCGGCCTGATGCACCAATTGCATGAGGACGGCCGTGCCGAACTCCGGGAGGGCACGGCTCGTCACCGGGTTCGCGCCCACCTGCTTCTCCGCCTCGTACACCAGGAAGGAGAACCGGTCCGGATCGGCAAGAGGCAGGGGACGATCGCCCGCCACCGCCACGGCGAAGATCTTCTTGGCCGCCAAGGCGGCGCCCAACCCTCCCCGCCCCAGGTTGCGCCCGTCGTCGGTGCGGATGGAAGCAAGTAGAGCCCCGTTCCTTCCCGCCACCGACGGCAGTACGAAGCTGAAGGCCGGCCCCAAGACGCTGCGCAAACCCGACACGGTACGAGACCACACGAGCCCGCGGTCGTCGACGCGGGCCCCCGGCCACAGCTCCGAAAGGGGCACCACACGCACCGAGGGCGGGGCCTCGAGGTCGGCCCCGGCTGCGGAGCCTACAACAGCCGAGGGGGCCGCCGGCATCCCGCGATCACCCTCTGTACGCTCGCCTCCTCCGGGATCGGGGCGCCGAGTCCGCGGGCGCCGACCGGCTCACCGCCCACTCTGCCGTCAACGACCACCACCGACCACTCCGGGGCGTGTCCGCGCAAGACGAGCGCGTCAAGACCCGCCTGCCGCAGACGCACACCGAAGCGCCCGCCCGCGTTCGAGTCGGATATGGTGCCCGTCAACGGCGAGGGTGCGACGGCCGCGAAGCGACCGGAGCTGGGGGCGGACGTGCCCGTGAGCGGTCCGGCCGCCAACACGAACGGCTGGGTCGGATGCAGCGGCGAAAGCTCCGGATGGCCTAACGCCGCCAGGACCGCGACGCCCAGTCCGCGGCCGCCCACGAACACCTTCCGGTCAGGAGGGCCGGTCATGGGAGCGACCAAGCCTCGGTCGAGATCGCAAACAAGTATGTGCCCGCCACGGACACTCACCGAATGACCTCACCTCCGACTCTTCGCGACAGCACGACAGCGACTCCACGGGTTCCGCATCGAGATTCCGCGTGGCCGCACTGATTCTACCAGAGCCTATTTCACGGGCGGCGCCTCCGGCGCGCCGACCCAGGGGCGAGGAGGCAGGCTTCTCCAAAGGGTCGGCGAATATGATCAGATGGATATGGACGAGCAAGACCAGAAACCGGTGGTGTGCCCAGTCTGCGGCGCCAAGAGCCCGCCCAAGAGGCTGTTCTGCAGCTCCTGCGGCGCGTATCTGAAGGGTGAGGAGGAGGACGTCTGGGTGGACCTGCCACCGCGGCAGACCCCACTCAAACCGCCCGGGGCCTCCCAAGCGGCCGCCGCCCCGTCCGCGCCGGAGCGACTCGCCCCGGGCATGATGGACCTCCACTGGGATGACGCCGATCCGACCCTGGATCCCCACAGCACCGAGCCCCCCTACAACCGACGCGGAGCAGTGTCCGAGCCTCCGTCGGAACGCCGTCCCCCACGCAAAAGGCACCACTGGTTGCTGGCCCTCTTCCTCGCGGTGATCCTGGTAATCGCGGTGGGCCTGACGGCTGCGGTCGCCTATCGCGCCCTCTTCGCTCCCAACGACAACCCGGCCGCAGACGGCGGCAGCGTCACCACCCGCACGACCGGCACCGACCAGGGCGGGTCCACCACGACTCAGACGACCTCCCCAGCCCAGACCACGACTTCCACCACTGCCACCCAGCCAGGCCGTCTACTTACGGCGACGTCGTGGACGGCCTCGTCCACCCTGGCACCCGAAGGGGGGAACAGCTACGGAGCTTCCAACGTCGGCGACGGGGACCTCAGCACGTGCTGGAGCGAGGGTGCTGATGGACAGGGAGTGGGCGAGAAGATCCGCGTCGGTCTCGGCGAACCTGCCACCCTGTCCAAGATCGAGATCGCCAACGGCTACCAGAAGGACCAACGCCGTTTCGATGGCAACCCCCGCGTCGCCACCCTGCGTATCGAATACTCTACAGGCGAGACGCAGACCGTCCAACTGTACGACTCCATGGGGTATCAGATAGTCACCCCTACCGTAGGCGCCGTCGAGTGGGTCGCGTTCGAGATCCGCTCCACCTACCCGGGCGACAGTTGGGACGACACCTCGATCTCCGAGATCCGACTCTACGGGGCCCAATAGGACCGACCTCCGCACCGGCGCAGCATGAGTCAGATGGGTGCAGCCGCCCTGCCCCGGATACGACCAGCCGGTCTCTACGAAGGCGCCCGGCCGTCGCCCGCCAAGTGCTGGTCCGCAAGCGCCGTCGACCGCAGGCCTCCCCCGCCGACCAACAGCAGAAGACCGATCCCCGCGACCGCCGCCGAAACTACGTACACGGCCCCGAAGCCGGCGGCATCAGCGAGCACTCCCCAGGCCAGGCTGCCTACCCCTACTCCTACGTCCATGGCCGCCGTGAACGTGCCCATGGCAGCCCCCCGCTCCGAGAGCCGTGCCCGATCCACCGTCCACGCCATGAGCACAGGCTGCACCGCCCCCGCGGCCAGACCGTATATCGCCGCCACCACCAGCATCCCCACGAAGCTTGTCACCCAGGCGAGCAGCAGCATCGAGACCGCTATGAGAGCCATCCCGGGAGCCACGACGTGCCCGCGGCCGAAACGGTCCGAGGCCTTGCCGAGCGGCCCTCTGGACACGATCAGAAACACTGCGTACACGGAGAAGAACACACCGGGATTACCAAGATCCTTCACTTCGGCGTACACGGGCAGGAAGGTGATGACCGACGCGTAGGTGAGCGCCATGCAGACAAGTACGGCGGACGGGAAGAGAGCCGATTTCAGGAGGACCGTGCCCGCGGCGCCTCGTCGGGAGCCCCGGCGCTGCCGAACCACGTGGTCGGAAGAGAGCCCCAGCGACCCGAACGCGGCCGCGCCGGCGAGACCGGCCGCCACCCAGAAGAGGGCACCGTAGCCCCAGGTCTGCACCAAGAAGACGCCGGCGGCCGGCCCGACGGCCATGGAGACGTTCATTGCGATGCCGAAATAGCCCATGGCTTCGCCCCGGCGGGTGGCAGGCGCTATGTCGGAGGCCATGGCCCAGGCCGCCGTTCCGAAGACCGCCCAGCCCACTCCGTAAGCCACCCGCAGCAGCACCAGGAACACGACGCCGGTGGCCTCGCCGTACAACAGGCAGATGGCCGCAACCGCCATCGCGCCCCAGATCATCAGTCGCTTACGCCCGCTAACGTCCGAGTAACGGCCCACGAAAGGCCGCAAGACCACGGCGGTGATCGCAAAAGAACCCATGACGATGCCTACGCCGGTATCGCTCCCTCCCAGGTGCTTCACGAACAAAGGGAGTGTGGCCAGGAGCAGGTAAAAGCTGCCGAACGCGAGCGCGTTGGCGAATAGAACGAGGTTGAAGTCTCTGGAGAAGATGCGCTCGCCGCGGCGGGTCGCCCCGGCGGCCCGTGCATCGACGATCGGGTCCATGCCTGCACGATAGCACGGCCGATAGCCCGACCGGGGCGGCTCCTTTGCCTCCTATCCTATCGAGCAGCAGTCCCGCGGCCGTCTCGGCCCGGGCGGCAAGTCAGTCTTCCGGTGGTCTCTCCACATCGAATTCGAAATACTCGATGTGCTTGGGATTGTCATCGCCAAAGGCTACGCGCAGCCGGTCCGTGAGATACGCGAGCATCTCGGGTCGGTGCTGTTCGACTTCGTGACTCTGCGTGGACGAGTCGACGCCGGCCAGATCTAAGTCGACCAGGGCCTCGAACTCCGCGAACAATTTGATTTTCGCCACACCGGCTCCTTCCTCCGTCGTTGCGCCAGCCGAACTTCTTCCCCCTACTACCCCCAGCATACCGGGCGCGTAACATCCCTGCACACCGTGGTGCCGGAGAAGCCGCCTGCGGAACCCGGGGGCCCTCCTCTGGGCCGCCTGCGTTTGCATCAGGTCGACGGTGGTAATAGGCGCAAAGAGCGCCCCGAAGGGCGGCCTCGGCAGACCACATTGAGACATCGGGAGGCACAACGGTGAGACCCACGGAAGACCTGGTCCGCGAGCACGGCGACATCTTGGCCATGATCCAGGTGGTGAGGGAGATGGTGCGGCGGCTGGACACCGGGACCGCCGTCGAGCCCGACCACATCGAGAAGGCCATCTACTTCATCCGCAACTACGCCGACAAGTACCACCATGCCAAGGAGGAGGATCTGCTCTTCCCCGCCATGTACGACGCCGGTATCCCGAAGGAGGGCGGCCCTATCGCGGTGATGCTGGCCGAGCACGATGAAGGTCGGGCCTACATGCAGACGGCTGCGGAGGCCCTCGAGCGTTACCGCAACGGCGATGGCGCGTCTGCCACAGTGCTAGCCGCCAGCCTACGTAACTACGGCGCTCTGCTCGAGCAGCACATCTCCAAGGAGAACCAGGTGCTCTACCCCATCGCCGACGCCCACATAGGTACTACGGGCCAGACGGAGCTGCGCTGGTCGTTCGATCACATCAACGCCAAGCCCGAGATGGTGGAGGAGTTCGATCGCTGCAAGGCCATCCTGATGGAACTCGATCCGATCTACCTCGACGAAGAATGAGACGGCGGACCGGCGTCTACTCCTCGGCCACCCCGCGCTTGACGGCGTCGCGGCCGTACTTCTCACGGATAGCGTCCAGCCTCATGTCGAGGTCGCGCAAGAGAGGTAACTCCTGGTCGAAGAGGTCGTCTTGCCAGGAGCGTGGCACCAGATTAGAGAGTCCCACCCCCACCAGACGTATGCGGTAGCGGCGCTGACGGCCGTTCCGGAAGAGGGAGAGCACCTCTTCGAAGAAGGCTTCGTCCACGTCGAGCGGACGACGGAGGGTGTGTGAGCGCGTGTGGGTGACGAAGTCGGAGTAGCGGATCTTCACGGTCACGGTGCGGGCTTCGAGTCGCTGACGCCGTAGCCTCCTGCACACGTCCTCGGTGAGACGCAGCAGCGTGGATTCGAGGCGGGCGGTGTCGGTGGTGTCTTCCTCGAACGTAGTCTCGCGCGATATCGACTTCACCGGCTCGCGGGTAGTCACCAACCGCGGATCTTCGCCACGCGCCCGGTGGGCCAAAGACTCGCCCAACTCGCCGAAGGTGAGCCGAAGAAGGTTCTCCGAGACCTTGGCCAGATCGCCCACCGTCAGGATGCCTCTGTCGCGGAGTTGGCCCAGCATGGTGGGGCCCACGCCCGGTAGTCTTTCGACGGGCAAAGGAGCCAGGAAGCGAGCCTCCTCGCCCCGTCTCACCACGGTGAAACCGCGCGGCTTCTGGAAATCGGAGGCCACCTTGGCCACCAGCTTGTTGGTGGCCAGACCCACCGACACCCCCAACTGGAGTTCCTCCCACACGCGCCGCTGTATGGTGCGGCACGTGTGGGCCACCGGACCGAACAGCCGCTCGGTGCCGGTGAGGTCCACGAACGCCTCGTCTATACCCACCTTTTCCACGACCGGGGAGTACTCGTGCAGGATCGCGATGAAGCGCCGGGAGTAGTCGCTGTAGAGCCGGTGGTCGCCGCTCAGGACCACCGCTTGGGGACAGAGTCGGCGGGCGGTGCTCATAGGCATGGCCGAGTGCACCCCGAAACGCCGGGCGATGTAGTTGCAGGTGGCCACAACGCCTCGCTCGCCTCCACCGACGATCACAGGCTTATCGCGCAGGGACGGGTCGCGGTTCTCCTCCACACTGGCGAAGAACGCATCGAGATCGAGGTGCGCGATCGCTCGGTAGGGCGCCTTGGGCGCCTCTGAGAGTACTCCCGTCATGGCTCCAGACTATACGAACATACGTTCGACGGCAAGAGGACACCCCCGGCGCCAGGGATCAGGGCGAGCGCCCCACAGAGCGCCAAGGCAGACGGCGCGTGTGAGCCGATGCTACGCCGGCGCGCGCGGCGCCTCACGGCAGACGGTAGCTTCCTCCATCGCCTGGTCCTCCGGCCTCGGTCTCGCGGATACTCTCAGCGAGCTCCTCGAACCCCTCCCTGCCCATGAGGGCATAGGTCGCCCGCTTGCCCAACTCCACCCCGGGCTGGTCGAAGGCGTTGATGTCGTAGAGTTCACCGGCCACGGCGGCTGCCACTTCGAGCAGGTAGAGCACTTGGCCCACCGATCCGGCGTCGACACGAGGAAACTCGATGGTGAGGGAAGGCCTTCCTCGCTGGGCGAGTGCCCACGCGGTAGCCCGCTGTTCCGCATTGAGGAGTTCGGACATGGACTTGCCGCCCAGGTAGACCAGAGACTCCTCGTCGGCGTGCAGCCCGGGGATCACCACGTCCTTCGCGAACTCGTTCACCCGCAGGAAGGTAAACACCTTGTCGTCGGGCCCTTCCGTGTAAAGCTGCACCTGCGAGTGCTGGTCGGTGGCGCCCAGAGCACTGATGGGAGTGGGACCCGCGTGGACGGTGCGCCCCCGTCGGTCCACGGCCTTTCCCAGGCTCTCGGCCCAGAGCTGACGGTACCAGTCGGCCACGTCCCTGAGAGCCCGCGAGTAGGGCATCATCACGCTCAGGTGTCGGTGGAAGCGGGTGTCTTGCAGAAACTGCAGGGTCGCGAAGACATAGGGCGGGTTCTTGACGACGTCGGCCTCGGCGATCCAGTCCTCCATGACCGCGGCTCCTTCGAGCAGTCCTGCGACGTCGATACCCACCAAGGCGGCAGGCAGAAGACCGACGGGACTGAGCACCGAGAAACGCCCCCCGACGCCGGCCCCCACGTCGAAGAGGGGTATCCCCTCCTCCCTGCCGATCTTGCGCAGCACGCCCCCGTGGGGGTCGGTGGTGAAGACCAGATGGCTAGGCAGAGCACTCTCGCCGACGCGCGCGATGAGCAGCCGGCGCGCGACCAGGTAGGCCGCCATGGTCTCCGCAGTGGTGCCCGACTTGGAGATCACGTTCACCAGGGTGCGGCTGAGGTCGAGGTGCTCGAACAGACCGGCTATCTCGGTGGGGTCCACGTTGTCCACCACGAAGATGCGGGGACGGCCGCCGCGGGCCGCGGCGGGGATGGAGTTGTGGAACGGGTGGAGGAGGGCGGAAGTCAAAGCGGTGGTGCCGAGAGCCGAGCCCCCGATGCCGAGCACGACCACCTCGTCGTAGCGCCCCTTCGCCCGCTCGGCGAACTCCATCACGTCGGCGGGGTCGCGGCGGGGCAGGTCCATCCAGGCAAGCCCGGCGATACGCCGCTTCTCGGCCAGATGGTCGCGGGCCTCCTCGAGGGGCAGGCGCACCGCCTCCAGCAGGAACGCCGATAACCCCTTCTCCGGCCCCAGGGCTTCTTCCATGCACAGCGCGTAGTCGATCGCGATCCTCTCCATCATCCCTCCTTGATCAGCTTCGCACGGACACCCTTCGAGCCGCCTCGACCGGGCCGGGTCGCAGGATCCCGACTCGAGCCTCGCGACCCCGTTCCCGCTTCCCAACATTCGTGCACGGTTGAGTCGTACCGCGGAATCATGGCGCTCCAATCGTAGCGGGAGACCCACGTGCGCTGCCATTCTATCGACCATGGGCTGGTCGTGCGGTCCCGTGTGGCGGCACTGCGCTCGACGGCCCGGGCGAGTGCGTCCACCAACTCATCCGCTTCGTACAGGACCTCGCGGTGGACCTCCTCGGGGATCATCTCCGGGTAGCTCAGACGGCGTGGCAAGACTGGGTAACAGCCGCAATAGAGTGCCTCCACCACCGAGATGCCGAAGAACTCATGCAGAGCCGTGGATACCACGATGTCTGCTTCCCAGAGCAGGGAAGCGTAGTCGGCAGCCTCCTCGACGCGACCCCACTGGACGATCTCTCGCTCCAGCCGCGCACGAGCCTCGACGAACTCGGCTGTGGGGAGACCGTGGTTCGCTCCCGCCAGGGCCAACCTGAACCGGAGACCCCGCTCCTGCAGGCGGTACAGGGCCCTGAAGAGGTCTCCCGGCGCCTTGTCGTATTCCCAGCGCTGGTTCCACAGGAGAAGGGGACCTTGGTCCGGGTCACCCCAACGACCGCTCCCGTGCTCCCGCGCTCCGGCTGCCGGCCGATGGTCATCCAGCCAGGTGAGATCGCAGCCGAGCGGCAGCACCTCCGATTTGGCCGCCACCTCTTCCGCAGCCCAGTGGGGCACGGCGTCGGGGAGTCCCTCCAGCAAGGCTTCCAGCGCACTCTGGAACTCGTCACGGTGGAAGGCGGAGTTGAAGAGCACGCGCTCCGCCACGAGGGCGCTCGTGAGGTTCTTGAACCCGTAAGACAGGTCACGCTGCACGCCCGGAGGCAGCGGATAGGTGAGCTGGTTCTCGTGCATGTAGAGGATGGTGGGGGTGGCGGCTATGGGCGGATGGACCAGGGCCTTGAACGTGGCGAGATCCAGCATGTCTGAAGCGAGGAGCACATGGGGAATCTTGCCGCCCTGGGCCCGCTCGCTACAATCGGCGGCCAGAGTGAGCGCCCCTCCGTGCATGCGCCACTTCCAATCGCGGCCGGGCAACGTGTGCAACGTGTAGGAATGACGAGATCGGGAAGCAAGGCCCTCGAGAAAGCGTTGGTGCGAACCCCCGAAGTAGGGCTCGAGAGCCCACACGCGGAGTCCGGGTGGTGCCGCCGAGAGCCAGGGAGGCGCCTCAGGGCGCGCGGGCACGATCAGTCCAGAGGCGGGCGCTTGCCCGGTTCGCGCAGAGGCATGATCAAGTCGACCGCGTCGAGTCGCAGGAGGATGAACGGCGAACGGCTCATCACCCGCCCGGTGACACCGTCGACCGCTTCCACGTTGGCCAGTGGAAGGAACCGCCGCTCTCGGTCGTTTACCGTGTCGCTCACTCGTGACTTGAAGGCGATGTCCGGGATCTTCACGTCGCCGACGAAGACCCGCGATCCCATCTCCACCCGCACGCGCGCGGGCTCACTCATCGAGTCGTATGAATCGTCGTAGTCCATGAGCGGATTCTATCGCCCGCGCATCGCCAAGGGAAGCGGGAGAGCTGCTGCTCGTTCCTTTCTCGAGCCCGCGCCCGATGCGGGGCCTCTCGGGACGCCAACGTTGCCGTTTCCGGCTTGCCAGTCGCAATCGCCAGGCTCAAACGCTGACCTGCACTCGATTCCCTCCAGCGCATTTGGCCGTGTACATACCGGCGTCGGCGCGACGAAGGAGCTCCGTTGCGCTCTCCGATCCATCGACAACTGCCAAGCCGATGCTGACGCTCACCTTCAGGCGGGTCCCGCCCAGCACGAAGTCATCAGCCTGCACGGCCGTTCGCATCCGTTCCGCCACCTCGAGCGCACCGTCGGAGTCAGTTCCGAAGACTATCGCGACGAACTCGTCCCCTCCCTGACGGAAGAGGATGTCGCCAGCCCGTAGAGAGCTTCTCAAGGTTTGTGCGACCGCGCACAGCGTCCGGTCGCCGGCCTGATGACCCAGAGTGTCGTTGACCTTCTTGAAATCGTCTACATCGATGACCAGGAGCGAATCTCCACCACCCCGCCACGCCCTCGCCACGACCCTCTCAAGAGTCTCCTCCAGGATTCGACGGTTAGGGAGGTCGGTCAAATAATCGTGACCGGCGAAATGCTCCATTCTCTCTTCGAGTTCCTTGCGCGCACTGATATCGAAAAGGACGCCCTGGACGCATATCGAACCCGCCTGCTCGTCGTGGACCATCGTGCTCACATCGTGAAACCAGACCGCCCGACCATCTCGTGCGACCAGACGATAGTCAGAAACGAAGGGTTCTTGCGCCCGCCGTGCGCGCTCCATTTCGGAGAGGACCCGCTCGCGGTCGGAAGGGTGAAGGCAGTCAAGCCAGGCGTGCGGAGCAGTGAGCCACTCTTCTGCCGTGTAACCGAGGAGGCTCTCGACTTGCGGACTGACATAGCGTAGCCCCCCCACGTCATAGTCGTCAGCGAGGTAGGTGATAGACGGGATCTGCTGGATCAACGAACGATAGAACGCCTCCGAGCGACGAAGCGACTCCTCAAGCTCCCTGCGCCCAGAAAGGTCGCGAAAGAGAAGGTCGAAGCGTTGCGCGAATCCTTCGATCTTGCGGGCGACCGACGCAGTCACCTCAAGGATCTCCCGAACGGAGCGGGTCAATCGCCGGGGGAATCCGAGACGTCCTCGCCTCGAATTTCCGACCATGTTTGCCTTCACGTCGCTCCCCTCGCGCATCGCCGCCATGGACGCTATGGACCAGACAGGGCGCCCAGGGCGCAAGAACCTGTACCTCTGGTGTCCCTATCGGCTGCTGCTATGCAGAACGAGAGTGGGAATAGCGGCCAGGCGGCGGATGGCAGGTGCCGGTACACCTATGGCGCGACACTCCTCGCTGTCATCGCCGGGACGCGGAGCTGCCCTGCCGCGAGCAGCCCCAGCCGGGAGCTGACACCGTCCCATGTCTCCCCGACGCTTCAGTTAGTATCCAGATAGGCGCCGCTGGCGACGTTTCCCATCCGGCACCAGGGGAACCATGCATGGTATCGGCCGATGAAGGGGGTGATGGGCGGATGAAGGTGCAACTACACGGAGTCCCGGAAGAGATCATGATCGGTGATCTCATCCAAACCATGCACGGCGTGGGTACGGTCACTGCCATCTCGAAACCCACCAGCGAGCGGGAACGGGCCATGCTGGAGGTGGATCTTGGGCGCAAGTGGATAAACGTGTCCGAGGTCGACGCCATCGTGGTCCGGGCGAAGGGCGAACGGCGGCGGAGCCCCGACATGCACTGGGACGAGCGCGACTGACACGGCGCGACGGCTCCGCAGCGACTGGGCGCGCCTGCCCCCGGCAGCTGCGGAGCGGCCACCTAGAGTTCATCGCACCTGGAGTTCACCGGCATCGGCTCTGGACCGCCTCGGGTCCATGTGGTGCCGAGAACCCGTGTTGCCCTACTGCGGGCGCCGAGAGGGTTGTCCCCTAAGCAATTCTGCCAGGCGTCCTGTCCGCACCGACACGAACTCTGCTTCCGCCGCAAGAGTCGCCGGATCGGCCCTCGAATCGATCAATAGATTGATAAGCCGGCTACACGCCGTGCCGATCAAGAACTTTAGTTCGTCGATCTCGCGTTCCGGCGACGGCTGTCCACCGGAGGCACCGACTCCATCCTTCAAATCCATGTTGGTTTCGCTCCAGTGAGTGCGGGGTTACGGAAGATCCAGATGAGACCGGCTCCCAAGAGGAACCCGGCCACGTGCACCCAGAAGGCCACGCCGCCGGCCCCGGCCTGGCCGGCGGCCAGCGTGAATGCCCCCTCGAACACCTGGATCACGAACCAGAACAACAGAACAGCTACGGCCGGCAGGGTTATGAGCCGGATGAAGAAGAAGATGGGCATCAACACCAAGACGCCGGCCCGGGGGTACAGCAGAGCGTACGCTCCAAGGACCCCGGCGATGGCGCCGCTCGCGCCTATGCCGGGCACCGACGACTCAGGCGACACGATCACCTGGGCGAAGTTCGCGAGAACGCCTATCAAGAGATAGAAGAGCACGAAGCGGAACCGCCCCATCGCGTCTTCTACGTTGTTGCCGAAGATATGCAGATAGAGCATGTTCCCGCCGATGTGCAACCACCCGCCGTGAAGAAACACGGAGGTCACGAGGGTGGCCAGGATCCTCGGATCGAACTGACCAGACCGCACGGTCGCGGTCACCAGGCTGGGCACGTAACCCCAGGTGCTGATGAAGTCGCTGTATCCGCGCTGACCGAGCGACAGTTCGTAGGCGAACACCACCACGTTGATGGCGATGAACACGTAGGTGATGTAGGCGAAGCGCAGGGTGGGGATGTTGTCGCGAAGCGGTATCATGGCCGCGATTCTACCTTCTCGGGAGGCGCGTGAGCAGCGAGCGGACAGAAGAATGTGGGCCGACAGTGCCGGCGGATGACGGACTCCCTCTCATAGGGGCTCAGGTGTCCACCGCCGGTCGCTTGGACACGTCCATCGAGAGGGCCCGCTACATCGGCGCCGAGGCCATCCAGGTCTTCCCCAGCAACCCTCGGCAGTGGCGCCCCGCCCCCTACCCCGCCCACGACTTGGTGCGTTACGGTTTGGCCCTGCGGCACAACCGACTGCCTCTCTTCGTCCACTCCATCTACTTGATCAATCTCGCCGCTCCCGAGGGCGACCTCCGGCGTAAATCGGCAGAGTCGCTGGCGGACGCCCTGCACTACGGCGCCCTCGCCCGAGCCGAGGCCGTGGTCACCCACGTGGGCTCGCACCGCGGGGAAGGGTTCGATGCAGGCCTGGCACGAGTAGCCGCCGCCCTCGAAGAAGCCTACGAAATCCTGCGACGCCGGCTGGCGCAGTCGCTCGAGGCGCTCACAGACGCCGCCGACTCTCAGGCGCCCTGGCCGGGCGGCGCGGTCACGGTCCCCGCGCTGCTCTTCGAGTCGAGCGCCGGCGGCGGGGATTCGATGGGCCGTGATCCCAGAGAGCTGGGACGGCTCCTCGCGTGGGCGCCGGGGCGCTCGGGAGTATGCCTAGACACGGCCCATCTCTACGCGGCCGGCTACGCTCTCGACACGGCCGACGGCCTCGACCGACTCCATGAGGAGTTGGCCGCGGCGGGCTGTTTGGATCTCGTCGGGTTGGTCCATCTCAACGACTCCAAGACGCCCCTCGCAAGCCGCAGCGACCGCCACGAGAACCTCTGGGACGGACAGTATGGCCGGGCGGGATTGCGACGGGTGATGCGAAGCGCGCACCTGCGCACCTCGCCCTTCATCATGGAGGTGCCCGGCGCCGACGGACACGGGACCGACCGCAGGAACATCCGGCGGGCCCGCATCCTGCGACGCGAAGCTGCAGGACTTACGCAGATTCGCGCAGGCGCCTGATCAACCCGTTGGACCGGAGCCTCTCGATGGCCTTGGCCTCTATCTGACGGACCCGCTCCCGGCTTATGCCGAAGTGCTCTCCGATCTCCCCCAGCGTCCAGGGGTCCTCGCCGCTCAGGCCGTATCTCAGCACCAGGACGGATCGCTCCCGCTCGGGCAGGGCCATGATGGCCTCGCTGACCGTCTGGATGCGGAGTCTCTTGTACACCGTGTCGAACGACGGGACTTGGTTCGGATCCGCCACCAGGGAGCCCAACTCGGTGGACTCATTGTCCGGGTCGACGGAGGCGTCCAGACTCAGAGGGGTCTCAGCGATATCCAAGAGAGATTGGAGTTCCAGCGGGGTGAGACCCACCGTCTCCGCGATCTCTTCCTGATTGGGTTCCCGGCCCAGGCTCTGCCTCAACTCGTTCGTGGTGCGCACGACCGCGGAAAGACGTTCCACGATGTGCACCGGCAGCCTCACGGTCCGCCCCTTGTCGGCGAGAGCCCGCGTCACCGCCTGACGGATCCACCAGGTGGCATAGGTGGAGAACTTGTTCCCTCGACGGTAGTCGAACTTCTGTATGGCGCGCATCAAGCCGAAGTTCCCCTCCTGCACGAGGTCGGAGAAACTGAGGCCACGCCCCACGTAACGCCTGGCTATCGACACCACAAGACGCAGGTTCGCCTCGATCATGTGGAGTCGGGCGGCTTCATCTCCCAGCTCGATGCGCTTGGCCAGGGCTACTTCTTCGTCCGCCGTGAGTAGCGCCACCACGCCGATCTGGTTCAGATAGGTGCTTACCGTAGAGTCGTCGTCCGCGCTGTAGTGCGCGTTCGGACGGCGGGCCGGGCCACCGAGGATCGATCGTACGCGGGTGTCGTTCTCCTGATCGCCCATGTGCTTTCGCCTCCCCATGTCGTGCCCACCGGGCGCGGCCGGATGCCGCAGCACTTGGCCGGCGGCCCCCGGAACGGAGACATATTCTCGTCTCGAAACGTACTATTCCCGCGAAGGATATCTAGAAACCGGGGACGGTCAGATGATCATTCGGTATCGCCCACACAGCGCGCGATGAGGGAGCGCATCGCGGCGGCCAGAGCGAGAGTCACCTCTCCCGGCGTTCCGTCACCGGGCGTGAACGCCCCCGAATCCAGTCCCCCCACACGGACCACGGGCATGACGTCGCGCGTGGTGGAAGCGATGAATACCTCGGTTGCGCCGGGCAGGTCGGACACGTGCACCGCCTCCTCCAACAGCGGCACTCCGAGCCCGTGCGCCAGATCGAGCACGTGACAGCGCGTGATGCCGTTCAAGATGCGGTTGTTGGCAGGATGGGTGCGTAGCGTGCCGTCGAGGACTACGAAGGCGTTCGACGATCCGCCCTCCCGCACCATGCCGTCGGTGCTCACGTATAGCGCTTCCTGGGCGCCGGCTTCTTGGGCTGCGTGCTTCGCCAGCACCGCGGGCAAGAGGTTCGTGGACTTGATGTCGCAGCGGGCCCAACGCTGATCCTCGACCGCGTGGAGGGCGATGCCGGCGTGTATTTCGGCCTCCGAGGGGAAGACGTGGGCCTGGACGTATGCCAGAACGGTGGGCGGGACGTCGGCGGGAAGGCCGAACTCCCTGGGCGCCGCGCCGCGGGTCACCTGCACATACACGGTGCCCTGCCGCAGTTCGGAGCGGCGCAGCAGTTCCGGCAGGACCTCGGCGAGCGGGTGGTCGTCGAGTGCGTGGGGAAGCAGGATCTTCTCGAGACTCCCGTCCAGCCGCCCAAGATGATCTTCCAGCCAGAGGAGGCGCCCATTCTCGAACCTGACCACCTCGTACACGCCGTCTCCAAGCTGGAAACCGCGATCCTCTACGCTGATGCGGCCCTCGGCAAGCGGCAAATAATTCCCGTTGATGTAAAGCATGTCTCTCTTCCCACCGCTTTCCTCTGCCCGCGCAACGTCGCCTTCCCCGCCGGCGCCCGGACTGACGTGACGGTCATCGCCTGCTAACCTGGGTCCATGCCTGATGTTCTCGACAGTATCACGGTCGGAATCCGCGAAGCGGACGCGGGAGACCTGGACGCCGTGGCCGCCCTCCTCGGCGAGATAATGACATATCACGGAGTGCAGCCGCCCCCGGATAGGGCGCTCCGAGAGACCCTCCAGGCCATCCTCGCATCTCCGTCCCATCTATTCTTGGTAGCGGACGCAGGCGGCACCATCATCGGGGCCTGTAGCCTTATCATCTCCCTCAGCACCTGGTCTGCGGGCCGCGTGTGTGAGGTGCAGGACGTCATCGTACACTCGCGATACCGCGACTCGGGAGTGGGACGCAGACTCCTCGAGGCCGCCTCGGTGGCGGCCGCAGAACGCGGGTGCGTGCGCCTCTTCCTCTACGCCGAGCCGTTCAACCTTGGAGCCCACGCTTTCTACCGCTCACTAGGCCTCACGGAGAAGACGGCGCTCTACTTCGAACGGAGCCTCGATCCCAGGGACACCTGAGTCCTAGAGAACCGGACTCACTTGCCCGTGAGCCGCAGCGTGCAGGTCTGTCCCTCGACTACGGTGCCGGCCTCGAACCCGGCGTCGCGCAGTCGACACTGGATGTCGGTGAGGGTCAGGTCGTCGAAGTCCTGGAACATGTCGAACTCCACGATCTGAGCGTCGAGGTCGGCTCCCACGAAGCGCACGCCGGTGATGTCGCACAACAGATCCTTGAGACGCTGCACGTCCTCGTCACTACGCAGATTCACTATCTTCAGGTCCTCGTGCCTCACCGTTCCAACCTCCCTTTCGCACGTTCGTTCTCACATACGCCCAGTACCCGATTCGCGAGAGAAGGCAGCATGCGTCGTACTCGGACTTGAGCGTCTAGGTCGAGGTCGGCCACAGCCACACCCTCTCCGTCGGGGACGCGGGCCAAGACCACGCCCCAGGGGTCCACGATGATGCTCCGCCCGTAGCTCTCGAGCCCCCTCCCCTCCCGTCCGTACTGATTCGCAGCAAGCACGAACACCTGGTTCTCGATCGCCCGCGCGCGCACCAAGACGTCCCAATGGTCCCGTCCCGTCACCATGGTGAAGGCGGCCGGAACGGATACGATCTGTGCGCCGAGGTCCGCCAAGGCGCGGTAGAGTTCAGGAAAGCGCAGGTCGTAGCATATGCTTTGGCCAAGGATGGGTCCACCCTCGCCCAAGGGCACCGCCACCACTTCATCGCCGGCGCGGCACTCGAGGCTCTCGCGGTAACTGTAGCCGCCGACGTCCACGTCGAACATGTGGATCTTGCGGTAGAAGGAGAGCCTACTCCCGTCAGGCCCAAAGACGGCACTGGTGTTGTAGGGCCGTCGGTCCTCCGCTCCGGTCTCCCAGATGCTGCCCGCGACCAGGAAGATCGCATGATCCCGAGCTGCGGCGGCAAGAGAGCGCAGCAGCGGCCCTTCGAGAGGCTGCATCGCTCGGTCGAGGCCCTCCGGGTCGCCCAGATAATGGAACTTCTCGGGGAGAACGACCAGCCGCGCACCGAGTTCGGCCGCCCGGGCCACCAGTCCGAGAGCCGTGCTCACATTGGCCTCGATGTGGTCCGTCGTGTTCATCTGCACGACTGCAGCTCGGATGATACTTTCCACCTCTCGCCCTCCCGAGTTTGGCGTCAAGGTCGGCCGGGCATCTTACGATACACGAGTCTTGCCCGCGTGCGGCTGTGGGCTGTGCGCGCGATCATAGATGAACAAGGAGGCTGGAGATGTGCATCGCGATTTCTCGCGAGTGTGATTGTGGCACTGGCGTCGCAAGTCTGCACCACGCCAACTCGGTCTTACCCGATGAGGTGATCACTGCGGTCTATTGCCCCGATTGTGAGAGCAAGGTGGAATTCGACCCCTCGAGGATGCTGCGCGACAACGGCTGGATCATCGAATACGACATGGACTTGGCCGCCGGTATCCTGGCCCGCGAGGGTCTGGACCCGGATTCCGTCACTCCGGAGTTGATCTTCGACAAGGGATACTCCACCTGGAACGGCCTCACTCCAACGGACGCCTTCGACAAGTCCATGGAGATGCATGAGCTGCTCTCCGATTCCAAGGGCGACAAGCTCGCCTACTTCCAGGCCATGAAGAAGTGGACGCAGGAGCGCACCACCCGTCTGGCCGAGCAGGGTTGGCGAAAGGCGCGACTCGCACTCTAAGCGGCATCCCACAATTGAGCGGCGCCCCATGATTGAGCGGCCGCCTGATTGAGCGGCGCCCCATGATCGCCCCGGCGTCAGCCCGACCTGTTGCGCGCCCCTCTGCTGCGGTTCGGCGGCAGCGCCGGCTCAGTCAGTTCGCTCTGATCTAGGAGTCGAAGCCCCTCAGGAACGGGGGCACGTCGAGATCGTCGGCGGACTCTGCGGGAGGCTCCTCCGCAGGCTTTTCCGCGGTCTCCTCGCCTCCGTCACTGTCTGCCGATGACCTGTCGGTCCGCTCGACCGCCATCGCACCGCCGGGGTCCTCTCCACCCGTGTGGAACGACTCGTCGGCCTCGGAGGCAGCCACTGGAGCTTTCGCCCTGGGGGCCGCATCGAACCCGGTGGCCACAACGGTCACGCGGATGACGTCCCCAAGGGCCTCGTCGACCACGGCGCCGAAGATGATGTTGACATCGGGGTCGGCCGCCGCGTTTATCACTTCGGCCACCTCGTGCACCTCGAAGAGGGACAGATCCGATCCCCCGCTCACGTTCAGCAGAATACCGCGGGCGCCCTCGATCGAGGTCTCGAGCAGCGCCGAGTTGATGGCCTGATCGGCCGCCTTCTGGGCGCGCTGCTCTCCGCTCGCCGAGCCTATGCCCATGTGCGCGGTGCCGGCTGCGGTCATGATGGTGCGCACGTCGGCGAGGTCGAGGTTGATGAGGCCGGGGATGGTGACCAGGTCGCATATCCCCTGCACGCCCTGACGCAGCACGTCGTCGGCAAGGCGCAAGGCATCGACCATCGAGGTCGAACGGTCCACGACCTCCAGGAGTTTGTCGTTAGGGACCACGATCACCGTGTCGGCGTACTTGCGCAGGGCCTCGATGCCCGCCGAGGCCTGGGCCTTGCGGCGTTTGCCTTCGAAGGCGAAGGGACGCGAGACCACACCGATGGTGAGGGCCCCCACTCCTTTGGCGATCTCGGCTATCACCGGTGACGCGCCCGTGCCGGTGCCGCCTCCTTCGCCGGCGGTGATGAACACCATGTCGCTGCCCTTCAGGAGAGCCTTGATGTCATCGTACGCGGCCTGGGCCGCCTGACTGCCCACTTCAGGATCGGAACCGCCCCCGAGACCCTTGGTGAGTTCGCGCCCGATGCGCAGCTTGTGGTCGGCCTCGCACATCTGCAGGGCCTGGACGTCGGTGTTCACAGCGATGAACTCCACGCCTTCGAGTCCCGCCTCGAGCATGCGGTTGACCGCGTTGGTGCCGGCCCCGCCCACACCCACGATGCGGATGACTGCTGGGAACGTGCGCGAAGGCTGGATGAGCTGGCGCTTGGCGGCCGGCCGACCGAACCCGCCCTCGGCCACGGACGCCCCGGCCGACTCTTCGGCCCCGGCGGCCGCGTCGCCCGCATGCCCCTCCGGGTGCCCGCCCGTGTAGCGGAACAACGCGCCGAGGCCGCTGTTCTTCATGCTAGATTTTCTTTTTTCCATTGAGCACCTCTCTGGCCAACGAGCGGTAGGATTCGGCGGCCTCGCTGCGGGGAGCGTATTTGATGACCGAGGATCCCTGCACGGGTGCCTCGGCGAACTTGATGGTCTTGCGCACGACCGTATCGAACACCAGGTCGCCGAAGTTCGATCGCAGCAGGTCCACGGCCTCGGAGCCGTGCAGGGTCCGTGCGTCGAACAACGTGGGCAGGATGCCGGCGATGTGTACGTTGGGGTTGAGGTTCTCTCTCACCAGTTCCAGGGTGCGCTCCAACTGCGCGAGGCCGCGGAGCGAGAGGTACTCGCACTGCACGGGCACGATGATGGCATCGGAGGCCGTCAGGGCGTTGATGGTCAGGAGACCGAGCGACGGAGGAGTGTCGATCAGAATGTAGTCGTAGTCCTCGCGCACGGCCATCAGTGCCCGACTCAGGGCCCGTTCGCGCCCGATGACCGAGGCCAGAGCCAACTCCGCCCCGGCGAGGTCGATGTTCGCCACCGCGAGTTCCACCTCCATGTGGTGGATCACGTCGCCGATGTCGACACCCTGGATCAGGACGTTGTACATGCTGGGGTTGACGTCGTCGGGATTGAGCCCCTGGCTCATGGTCAGATTGCCCTGGGGGTCCATATCCACCGCGAGAACCCGCTTGCCGAGTTCCACGAGGGCTACACCGAGATTGAGGGTGGAGGTGGTCTTGGCCACCCCGCCTTTCTGGTTCGCAAGGGCTACGACCCGAGCCAAGTGATACCTACCTTCTGTGCGCTGCGCGTGGGCACTCAAGAACACGTGTGATTATACGGTAGCTACGCTTTCGGGCAAAATCCCGGTATTCCTTGGAACCGAGCGAATGAGATGTCGTCTCGGAAGTGGGACGGTTCAGCGTTGAGACGCGAGGAAGGCGGGGCGCACCTCCGGGGCCGGGACGTCTGAGACCGGTGGCGGAGGCGGTTCGTGGGTGCGGGTGAAAGCTCGGAGTTCGCGCATGTAGGCCATGTTCTCCGGCACCCTCTCCCAGCCGTGACTCATGAGGAAGCCCTGCAGCCGATGGTATGGGTTGGCCGGCATGCGCCTCACGCTGTAGAAGCGACGGTGGGCCGCCAGCGTCTCGCGCTGGAGTTCCCACGGGCTCATGTTCCGCGGCCAGTAGACCACGTGGTGGCCGTCGAACAAGGTCCAGTTGTTGGTGAAGATACGACCTTCCGCCCGCAGCTGGGCGGTCTGGCGCGTGCCGGGCAGAGGCGTCAACACCAGGAACTGGGCTGAGCTGATGTGATTGTCGATGGCGAAATCCACCGTCTCGCGTATGGAAACGACAGTGTCGGAGTCCGATCCCAGCACGAACATGCCGTGCGTCTTGATGCCGTAGGAGCGGAGCGCCGCCAGCCCTCCGGCCATGTCCTCGATGCTCTGGCGCTTGTTGAAACCCGCCAGGGTCTCAGGGTTCGCCGACTCCAGACCGAGATACACGAGAAAACAGCCCGCCTCCGCGAGAAGGTGGAGGAGTTCGTGATCGGTCTTCCCGTTCCTGTAGACCGAATCTATGCGGATCTGGGCCGAGAAGGGTGTCTGTAGATCTTCACGCACCATGCGGGCGAGCAGTGACTTCGTCCGAGGCTTGGACAGCACGAAGTTGTCGTCGTAGAAGAAGATGTTCCCGGGAGCCTGCCGGATGGCGGCGATGACCTTGTCCTCGGGTTCCGTGCGCACCCGCCGCCCGAACATCATGATCACCGAGCAGAACTCGCAGTCATGCGGACATCCGCGTGAGGTGAGCAGCGGGGTCGGGTGGATCTTGTCGTGGTCTGCAACGAGAGTGAGGTCGGGCATGGGCAGATCGGCGGTAGAGTCCAGCAGGGGCCGGGGCGGATTGTGTCGCACCGTGCCTGCCGAGTCCTTCCAGGAGAGGCCCGCAACGCTCGACCGGTCGCGAGAACCCGCCAAGACTTCGAGGAGCTCGAACGTGGCGCGCTCTCCCTCGCCCCGCACCACGTAGTCGCAGAACTCCAGCGCTTCGTCGGCTTCGAAGGTCACGTGGGGACCGCCCATGACCACCGGGATACCGGCCTGACGTGCCCGCTCGGCGTAGCGGTAGGCCTTGATCGCGGTAGAGGTGATGGTAGACACGCCCACGAGATCGGACTTCAGGATGTCGTCCCAATCGAGTTCGCCCAGCGTCTCGGCGTACACTTTCACGTCGTGGCCGGCCGCCCGCAGCATCGTGGCCAACAGGGGTAGCCCAAGACGGATCTGCTTCACGAAGCTGTATATGTGGAAGCCGGGCGGCGCCGGCTCGATGAAGCTGATGCGCACCAAGACTCCAGGAAATCAGGACACAAGGCCGATGGTCATCGCAGCACACTGTACGCCGGAGTCCGGGTGAGGGCAACCCTGGAGCCGGTCTACTCGGCGCATCCCGCACATCGAACAGGCTCAGTACTCCCCGATCTCCGGCACCACCCAGCGCGCGCGCCACTCCGGGGCCGGCATGACCGGGGCGAAGTACACCACCTGCTTTGAGATCTTGCCCTCGAGGAACGAGAAGACCGAGACCGTATACCAGTCAGAACCGTCGGGGTAGCGGGTCTTGATGCTCGAGACCAGGCGGTCGCCGGCATCGTGGAGCTTCATCGTCGAGTCGGTGGCGGTAGGCACGGCATGTTCTCCGCGGTCGCCCACGAGCAGGCGTTCCTGCGGGCTCACCCGGGGGTTGCCGCCCGGATAGTGGCTCATGACGTTCCGCAGGTTCTCGAGGCCCCTGACCCGTTCCCCCGATTGTGGGTACTCCGTGGTGACCTCCGGGTGGAAGACCTCGTCGAGACGCGCGTAGTCGCCGGCATCCATGATCTCGTAGAGGCGTGCGGCCGCGTCTCGATCGACTTGGGCGGACACTCCGTGTGTCCGGCAGCCCCGCGCTGCTCCACCTGGACACCCCGCTCGCTCTGCAGGGGTTCCACCCACTGAGCCCGCCAGGCAGGGGGATCGAAGGTCGGGCCGAAGAAGAGCACCTGCTTCCGGATCTTGCCCCCGCGGAAGCCGGTGAGACCTATCGTGTACCAGTCCGAGCCGTCGGGATAGCGATTCTTCGTGGTCACGACGAGCGTCTCTCCGGTGCCCTGGATCTTTACCATGGTGAAGAGAGGTGTGAGCAGGTAGTGTTCCTCGTCACCTCCCAAGAACTCGTTCTCGCTTACAGTGACACCACCGTGCTCCTGGAACCCGCGAGCTACTAGCCTGTACTCATCCAGACCCTCGATGCGTTCCCGTGTCTGCGGGTGCACGGTCAACACATCCTCATCGTGTACCTCGTCCATGTGCTCTGTGTCGCCGGTGTTGATCATCTCGAAGGTTCGCAAGATGACATCCCGATTGCTACGAGCCTGGGCCTTCACGGTCGACCTCCTGCGGGTTCCGCTACGTCTGCGGCTTCGATCAGAACGACGCGCCATCCGCTGACGCCCACAAGGACCCCTGACACGCCGATGAGCAGCTGGATTGGGTCCGTAGCTCACCCCTTATGATCTAGATACCCGCGGGACCTTCCTTCGACTCGCAATGGCGGTCACAGTGCTGCGCCAGAGAGAGCGCCTGCCGGTGACGTAGCAACAACCTGGACCCTGAGGGTATGTGGCTGGGAGAATGGATACTCAATCCCAGGACCGAAGGAGATACACATGAAGGTGCGGCTCGATGTCATCCAGGAACAGCTGCGCGCAGCCGCCGCCAAGCTCGTCTCCGCGGACGAGGCGGCCTACTTCGCCGATCTCATGCTCGAAGCGCATCTGAAGAAGGCACCGAGGATGAACCCGCTCGAGGATGCCGTCGCCGATCTGGAGGTCTGGGCGACGCGCGAGGACCACAGGTTCACGGTCGACGTTGACAAGGAGAGCGCACTCCTCCTCGATTTCGAGGAATTGGCGCCTTCCCTCAAGATCAAGTACGTGCACGACCAGCTCGAGCGTCGGGCGCGCAAGAACGGGATGGCCGCGGTAGGCTTCCGCAACTCGGCCGGGGTAATCACGCTCGGTCCGTGGTCGGACGGACTGGCCGAGCGCGATCTGATCGGCGTCGCCATGTTCGACGGCGGCACTGAGTGCACCGTGCCCTTCGGCGGCACCCGCGGAGTCTTCGGGACCCTGCCGCTGGCCTACGCGGTGCCCACCGCCGACGAGCCCATCACACTGGACATGGCGATGACCGAGATCCCCTACTTCCAGATAGACAACGCCAAGAAGGCGGGAGAGCCCCTTCCGCCCGGCGCGGCGGTGGACCAGCATGGTCTCCCCACCACGGACGCGGCTGCCGCACTCGACGCCGACGGAGTGGCCAACCTGCTCCCCATCGGTGGAGGGTTCAAAGGCTATGGCCTGGTCATGCTGCTCGAGATCATGACGGGGTCGCTGATCCGCAGCCTGCTGAGCACCAGTCAGACGTCTGGTTGGCATCCCCCGGAATACGGGGGCTTGGTGCTGGCGTTCGACATCGCCAGCTTCACCGATCCCGATCGCTTCAAGCGCGAGGTCTCAGACATGTGTAGGCAGATCCGCAGCCAACCCGGTGCGGGAGGCGGACGCGGGCCGGCCATCCCGGGCGATCGGGCGCGCGAGACGGCCGCCGCCGCACGGAAGGAGGGAGAGATCGAAGTCGCCGAGGCACTGGCCGAGAAGTTAGAGGCACTAGCCGGGAGCTAACAGAGCAGTCGCGGGATGCTGCGGCGGCCCGCAGCCGTGGCGATTGCCGCCTGGCGGACGAATGCGCGCGGCGCCTGCGGGCACGCGCGCGCGGGACTACCCAACCCGCCCCGCCCGGGCGTGCAAGCGCCCCGCCTTGACCACCTCGACCACCCCGGTCCCGCCGTCGACCCGCACCCGGTCGCCTGTCGCGATGAGCGCGCACGGGTCTTCGCCCGGCTCGAAGTCGACCACGGTGGGGACCTGCAGGACGGCGGCCGCGACGCCCGTGCTGGAATCGATGCGAGTGACGATCATGGCGAGTGGACCGGCGCCGGCCACCCCCGCCGCCCCGAAGTAGCAGGACCACCCATTCGAGCCCCGGCTGCCGGGAAGCACCAGGATCTTGTCCTTGATGGACAGCCCCCGGTTCACGTGCCCGTGCTCCTTGATGACGCCGGTGGCGGGGTCGATCCCGCCCCAGCCCTGGATGCTGTTCGGGCATACGAGAGCCTCTCCCTCCACGACTCCGGCGACCACCCCGCGGCCCCTCATCGTGAACGCGCCCACCGCCGGCCCTCCTCCCACTTGCCGGCCACAGCCGTGTCCACGCAGCTCCGCCAGTCGCCGTAGTACACCGCGCCTCCGGTGCCCGACCTGACGGAGCCCGCCTGCTTCACACTGTCGAACACCTGGCCGGTGTAGCTGTCGAGGAACACGCTCCCCATGGTGCTGGGACAACTGCCGGTGTAGATATGGCCACCGGCCTCCTCGATGATCCGGGTGTACCCGTTCACATCGGCCATGGCCTTGATGGGGTAGACGGTCCAGATCATGAGAGTCACACCCGGATGGACCCTCTTCCCCTCCAGATGCCGGGCGACCGCCTTGATCTGGTCGATGTCGTAGTGGGGGCAGCCCAGACTCACGAAGTCGACCTCCCCCACTCCCGGGTCGCACGATGCTTCATAGGACTCGACCATCCCCCGCTCGTCTATCGTCAGAGTACCCGCCGGCGTCGTCCCGCGTAAAGCGTCGTCCACAGTCCGCGCGTCGGGTGTGACGCCCACTATGTGGCACATCTCGCAGTTGCTGGAGACCGCCAATGTCGTGTAGAACTGCTTGAGCTTCTGGAAGGTGACCGCGCCGAACCGGCCGGAGATCACCGGAACGGCGCCGCTCGGGAGGACGACCCCGATGGCCTGGCCGAGAAGGTCCCACTCGAGGACGGTGTTTACCTCGGCCCGCACCTCCACCACATGCGTGCCCACCCGGTTCTGCTCCATATGATTGCCCCACCTGGGGGTCCTGCCGCAGATCGCCGACCAGAAGGCGGCTTCGATCCCATCCGAGTTCCCCATCGCCCCCCAGAGCGAGTTGCCCATCAAGGTGACCGAGGATTCGGTCGTGACGAAGTGCTCGCCGCGCACGGGCAGCCAGCCCGTCAGGTACGGAGCGCAGGTGCCTACGATGATGACACCGGCCTTCCGAGCCTGCTCCAGGTATTCGGCGTTCTTCGCGAAGAACTCGGCGCTCTGGCCGAAGGGCTCGTGTTCGCTCTGGTCGCAGGGGCATACGCACGACTGGATGTAGCTGTTCTCGTAGGTGCGATCGAACGGGATCGTCTCGTCGACGGCGAGGTTCATGCGCGAGAAGACTGTGTTTATGTCGCCCGACTCGCACACGCTCAGGTAATTGTGCGCCCCGCAGAAGACGGTGGCCTTCGTCACCTCGCACAACTCCTCGGCGCCGAGGATCGTGGCGTAGCGCACCACGTTCTGAAGGCTGACTTGTTTCAGCCTGCCTTGCTTCCCCGCGAGGACGCCCTCCTCGTATTCGGTCAATCGCAGCGTCACGCGAACTCCTCCAGTCCCAGCGTCCGCAGCCGGTCGCGGCCAGGGAATCCCAAGATTAACATCACAGCCTGGGGGGAGCGAGGGTCTTCGCAGGCTCACGAGAGCCTCAGAGGGCGAGCGTCCGACCGGCTGCTACGCCACCACGTCCATCGTGAACACCGGAGGCATAGACTGCACCACCACGTCGGCGTCCGGCCCCAGGCGCCCGCGGGCCATCTCGATCGCCCTCTCTACGGTCGGGGCGGCCACGAACCCCATGTGCTCCACCACCGCGGGATCCTCGCAGCCCGCCACGATCACCGTGTCCACGTGCCGGAGGGCCCGCGACATCCAGTACCAGGCGAAGAACGGATGGGCCGGGTGGTAGGCCCACCCCTGACGGTAGGCGGCGAGCAGGTCCGCATCGGCGACGAAGCCGGGCTCGAAGTCACGCTCCATGACGGCCGAGTCGCGGGTGACGGGGAGCACCTCCTTCCAGAACCGCTCGTAGGAGGGGTGGTGCACCAGATCGAAGCCGGGGGTGCAGGGTGAAGCCAGCACGACTATCCCGCCCCGACGTACGAGCGGCCTCCCCCGGCCGAACTGGAATGAATACCCCAGACCCAAGTTCGCCACCAGCAGAGGATTCGTGTCCGCGTGCACGGCATAGGGGCTGATGTTGGGCACGCCTAAGACCAAGATGTCGGATTGACCCTCCACGGTGACGCGGCTCCCCGCCATCCTCTCGAGCAGTGCCGCGTGCACGGGCTCCACAGCGCCCGCCCAGACTCCGGCGGGCTGGTAGAAACCCCGCATCCCTTGGCGGACCACGCGCCGCAGCGGGGCCGGGGTTCTGCTCGCCTGCCGAAGGACCAAGGGCAGGCGCCGCCGCCGCAGGTCGAGCGACCGGAAGGGGCCCGCCCACAGTCGGTTGTTCACCAGAGTCTCCACCTGGAACACGGGCACGTGCGCACCGATGTGGCGCCCGATGTCGCGCAGCGCCCCGTGCATCACCGAGGACTCAGGTGACATGAGCGGGCTCGACGCCTGCACCACGGGATGGTGGTGCTGGGCGATGCAGGCGTAGGTTGACAATCCACACGCCAGCGACTTATGGCCACCGTTCATCTCCGTCCATGGGACCGCGACGTAGACCACCAGGTCTGCGTCGGCCACAAGCCGGCTCACCTCCACCAGGAGACCCGACTCGGTGGAGCCCAGCGAGACGTTGGCGCCCGAGTCCTCGCCGTCGTAGCAGGTGATGCGATCGCCGAACCTGCGCAGGAGGCGGGGACCGACGATGGGGGCCAATTCCCGACGTCGCCACCGGCGATGCAGACCGTTCGCGCAGACGAGGGTCAGGTCTCGGTCGCGGACCCCGGCGGCGGAGAGTTCGTCCACGACCTGCTCCAGGACCTGTCTGCGCGGATCCGCCAGTGGCGGCGGCAGCGGGAGGCAGGGATCGTCGAAGGCCACCGTCACGCGCGCGCCCGGGCCCACGAGGCGGCTCAGCGGCGGCAGGCCCGCCGGCGCGCGCAGCGCGCGGCGGACGGACGCCGCGAAATCGGGGAGCGGCTCGAGCGGCGGAGGTGGATCGATGACGCGGGCCGGGCCCTCGACCGTCACCTCGATGAGGTCGTCGCCGGCCATGAGCAGCAGGTCGAGCGCGTCGCCTCGCGCGTCACTGGGCGCCGTTCGCTCCGCCGGACCCCCTACCGGGGCGGCCGCCCTTCACGCCGGCAGGCCGGCAGCTCGCGCCGCCGAGGCGGGCGTCGCTCCCGGCCGGCGCAGCCTCACTCACGTGCACCACCCTCGGCGGGCGGCGTGGGCGGCGTGGGCGGGCGCCGCTCCTGCCGATCGTTTCCGGCTACAGATGATGAGCCTGGCTCCCAAGAAACCGGTAGGGTGACTCTGAACCTGGTGCGCTGCGTGGCCTCCGCCGGCCGGTCGCTGGGGGCGGCCGGGGCCGCCATCAACTCCACGCCACCTCCCAGGACCTCACAGATCTCGCGCACCAACGGCAGGCCGAGGCCGAAGCCTTCGTGCCTCCCGCTAGAGGATCCACGGTAGAAGCGCTCGAACACCCGCGGTCGCTCTTCCTCTCCGAGCGTGTCTCCGCCGCTGTCGAAGTCGAGTATGTACTTGCCGGTGGCGACGTCTGCGGTCACCTCGATGGGGTCGTCACCGCCGTACTGCACAGCGTTACGCAGCAGGTTGCCGATCACCTGGCGGAGCATGTCGGGGTCTGTGCTCAACCGGGTCGAGGAAGCTTCTGACGTCGCCGTCGACCGGATGCGTCCCGGGTCCACCATTCCGGCTTCCTCCAAGCGCCTTACCTCTTCCCGCACCACTATCATCGGGTCCACCGAAGTCACGGCCGGATGGAACTCCCGCGAGTCGAAGCGCGAGAGGGTCAGCAAAGCATCGACCAGTCGCCGCAGTCGGGTGGATTCGCGAAAGACGGCGGCCGCCGACCGACGGCGCTGGTCGGGCGTGTCGGCGGTTCCGTCCAGCAGTGCCTGCGAGAATCCCTGGATGGAGGTGAGGGGCGTGCGCAACTCGTGCGCCGCCGAAGCCACGAAACCGCGCAGAGACTCGTCGCTGCGCCGTACTTCACGGCGCATCGTCTCCAGACTAGAGGCCAGCTGGAACACCTCGTTCGGATACGCCCCGGTGACGGGCTCGGCATAGGAACCCTCGGCCATGGTGCCGGCAGCCCTTGAAAGACGCCTGAGCGGACGGCTCAGCCACTCCCCCAGACCCAGACCCACGATCAGGGCGAAGCCCACCCCAACGAGACCCGAGATGAGCAGAATTCGGAACATACCGCGGCGGTCGGCGACCGCATCGGAAGTAGGCAGCGAGATGACCACCAGGCCCACTCCGTCGGTTCCCAGATCGACCGGAGCCGCCGCCACCACCAGCCGTTGGTCTCCCTGAAGCCGCAAGGTGGTGCCGGCAGGGCCTTCTTTGGTCATTCGCTGGGCCTCGGAGAGAAGGAGCGCGGCCATGGGCCCCTGGGTCCGGGGCGGTCCGGCGGCGGCCAGTACCTGCGCCCCGTCGAATATCGTGATGCCCGCGCCGTTGGGCATGACCTGCATGTCGAGACGCAGAACCGCGGCAAGGCCCTGCGCGGTCGCGAGGGAGCGGAGCGGCCCGAGGTCCACCAGGGTCTCCACCTGATTCGCCACTTCCACGGCGTGAGCCACCATGGTCTCCTGGATCTGCCCGACGACGTAGTTGCCTAGAAACCCGTAAAAGAGAAGGCCCACCATCAGCAGCGTAAGCACGGCCACGCCGATGAGGCCGGCCGCGATGCGCAGGCGGATAGACCCGCCCGCCAACCGCGGACCCACGGGCTGCGCTGAATTCGCGACGGCAGACTCCGTCATCAGTCCCCGTCATCTCCCTCGGCTGCCCCGGGCGGGGCGTCCTCAGTCGGAGCGTCCTCAGTCGTGGACGGCCTCAGTCGGGACGGCCGTGGCGTCGGCACGGTAGCCGACGCCCCACACTGTCTGGATGACCACGGCCCAACGCCCGATCTTCTTGCGCACCTGCCGTATGTGCACGTCTACGGTCCGCGCGTCGCCGTAGAACGAATAGCCCCACACTTCTTCAAGGAGCCGCTCTCGCGACAGGGCGATGCCGCGGTTCACGAAGAGGTAGTGCAGCAGATCGAACTCCCGAGGAGTCAGCTCCACCCGCACGCCGTCGACTTTGACCACCCTCTCGTCGACCAGCACCTCCACCCCGCCCAACACCTGGACTCCCGATTCGCCCGCCGGTGCCGCGCGTCGGAGGACGGCCCGCACGCGGGCGACGAGTTCGCCGGGGTTGAACGGCTTCGTGATGTAGTCATCGGCCCCGAGCTCCAAGCCCAAGATCTTGTCCTGGTCGGCGTCTTTCGCCGTAAGGATGATCACCGGCACCGAAGAGAACGCGCGTACATCCTTCAGCACCCGTAGCCCCGAGCCGTCGGGCAGCATGAGATCGAGTATCACGAGCACCGGCGAATTCGCTCTGACCAGCTCGGGCGCGGCTACGGCACTCGATGTGGAGACCACCAGGTAGCCCTCGTTATCCAGGTACAGCTCTAGGAGTTCGGAGATGGAAGGATCATCCTCGACCACGACGATGGTGCCGAGTTCACCTTCACGTCTCCCTACCACGGCGGCCTCCTTCTCGTAAGTATCTATCGCGTTCCGCAGACCGAGCCCGCCTGCGACGGGGTCCACCCGACCGACCGCGCCGAACGCCTCCACCCGGCCATCTTAGAGGCATGGGGGGAGGCGTGTCCATGACGACGGCCGGATTCGGCGCCAAGTGGGGAGCGCGCGGCAGGCGATGGCCTGCCGCGCGCTCCCCTCCGGAGTCCTTCGTTGTCAGAGTCCTAGGCTCGTCGTCCCGGTCGTGCCGGACGTGCCCGTGGTGTCGGTGCTGCCGGTGGTGCTGCTCGTGGCCCCGCTTGCGGCGTCGGCCAACGGGAAGTACTTGCCGACGAGGTCTCGGATCTTGGAAGTCGTACCCTGCAATGCCTCTTGTGCCTTCTGTAGTTCGTCTCGCTGCGTCTGGGCGGTCGCGAGCAGAGAATCGAACGCGGCCTGGTCATCGGCCGACATCTTCTCGCGGATGAGATCGTTGAAGGCTTTGCGCTGGGCTTCCATCTGCGTGCGGCGCTCTTCTATCTGCGCCTTCATCTCGTCGGTGAGCGGTCCGCCCATCCGTCCGTGGCCGCCCAATCGGCCGAAGGCCGCGAAGTCGCCCTCGGGGGCGTTCCCGCCAGGACCGGGCATGCCGAATCCCGGGCCCGGAGGTACGAGAGCCGAGTCGGGGGTGGGATCGACGGCCGTTGCATCCCCCGTCGCAGCCCACGAAATCGCGCCGAGCGCGAAGACGAGCATAAGGGCCGCCGCTCCGACTGCCCACCTGTGACCTGCTAGTGTCCTCATATGCACTCCTCCTTCCCCCTTCGGGGGATCGTTGGACCTGTTGCCTTACTCAGTGTGCAGGTCGAAGATGATGAGACTATTAGGGAAGAGGCAGGATGTCGCCAAGAACGCGGATGCATGGATGGAAGGCCGCCAAGGGTAGGAACGGTGTGACCAAACAAGGAGGCTGCGTGATCCCCCCCGATGAAGACAACACGGGAACGTATGAACCGGCAGGCGACGGGCTGCGCCACCTGTTCCTGGAGAACGACCACGCTCTCTTAGGCGCCCGCTTCGCCTCGTTCGGTGGGTGGCGCATGCCCACCTTCTACACGTCCATCATCGACGAGCATTTGCGGGTGCGCACTGGGGCGGGACTCTTCGACGTCTCGCACATGGGGCGCCTCCTACTGCGCGGCCTCGACGCGGTGCGCACCGTGCAGCGTCTGGTCGCAACCGATATCTCCGGGCTCGATCCAGGGCTGGCGCAGTACACTCTGTTCCTCACCCCCGAAGGCGGTATCCTCGACGACCTCATCGTGTATCGTCGCGACGACGGCCTGCTCCTGATCGTCAACGCCGGCAACGCCGATGCCGACCGAGAATGGATCCAAGATCACCTGGTGGGGGACACGGTCCTGGACGACCTCACCGACATCACCGGCCTGTTCGCTCTGCAGGGTCCGGCAGCCTTGGATCTCGTGGATTCCGTCTCCTCCGAGAGCGCCTCCCGTCTCGCCCCCTTCACTTTCACCGCCGCCAACGTGGCCGGAGTGGAGGCCACCATCATGCGCACCGGCTACACCGGCGAGCAGGGAGTGGAACTCCTCGTGGATCAGGCGGACGCCGTCCGCCTGTGGAGGTCTCTCCTCGCCTGCGGCATCGGAGACGCCGTGACGCCGTGTGGCCTCGGGGCCCGTGACACCTTGAGGTTGGAGGCGGCCCTTCTGCTCCACGGCCGAGACATCGACGCACACACCACCCCCTACGAGGCCCGCCTCGATTGGTTGGTGGATCTTGAGCGCAAGGACGGCTCCGATTTCGTGGGGCGCGAAGCTCTGGCCCGGGCGGCCGCCCGCGGTCCGGCGCGCCTGCTGGTGGGCTTCGCCACCGAGGCCCACACCATTCCCCGACCGGGGGACACCGTGCACATCGCGGGTCGCCCGGTGGGTAAGATCACCTCCGGGTCGCTCAGCCCGGTCCTCGGCCACCCCATCGCGCTCGGCTACGTCGAAGCCGACCTCGCGCAGAGCGGATCGGAGGTGTCGATCATCGCATCGTCCAAGGCCACGCCCGCCCGTATCGTTGACCGCCCCTTCTACAAGCGGGGCGTGACTCCCATACCGGATCGCAAGAGGCGCACGGCGGGCCGCGGCGGCGCAGGCGCCGCGGGCGCCGGCCGTGCCCACGTGGAACCATGAGCTACTCCATCCACACCGACGCCGACCGTGCGGCGATGCTGAGTGTCATCGGGGTGGACTCCGTCGAAGATCTCTTCGCGGCCATCCCGCCCGAATTGCGCACGGTAGGGCTTGATCTGCCCCCGGGATTGCCTGAGAGTGAAACGGTCTCACGCGTGTCTGCCCTCGCGGAGCGCAATCGCATCTGGGGATCACGCAGTTTCCTGGGAGCAGGGAGCTACAACCACTACGTGCCGGCGGCGGTGCGCGCGCTGGTTGGGCGGAGCGAATTCGCCACGTCGTATACGCCCTACCAAGCCGAAGTGAGCCAGGGCACGCTCCAACACATCTTCGAGTTCCAGACGACCATCTCGGAGCTCACGGGTCTGCCGGTGGCGAACGCCTCCATGTACGACGCCGCCTCGGCCCTGGCGGAGGGCGCCTTCTTGGCCGTCCGTCACACGTCCCGAGACCGGATACTAGTGTCTGCGGGTGTGCACCCGGAGGGGCGGGAAGTGGTGCAGACATATGCGTCCGGCCCCGGACTCCCCGTCTCGGACGTACCGCTCGAGCCCTCCTCGGGCCGGACCGCGGTTCCTGAGGAAGAACACCTGCAGGGCGCGGCGGCGCTCCTGGTCCAGCAGCCCAACTTCTTCGGAGTGATAGAAGATCTCGGGCCGCTCGCCGAGGCGGCGCATGCCGCCGGCGCACTCCTCGTGGTGTGGCAGAACCTCGTCACCGCCGGGCTGCTCGCTCCGCCGGGTCAGGTGGGGGCCGACGTGGCCGTGGGTGACGTGCAGCCCTTCGGCACCCCGTCTAGTTTCGGCGGTCCTTCGGCCGGGTTCGTGGCCTGCGAGAGTGCCTACCTACACGAACTGCCCGGGCGCCTGGTGGGCGAGACCGTAGACGCGGACGGTCGCAGGTGCTTTGCGCTCACCATGCAGGCCCGCGAGCAACACATCCGCCGGGCCAAAGCCACGTCGAACATCTGCTCGAATCAGGCCCTCGTCGCCCTGGCCGCGACGATACACCTCTCTCTGCTCGGTCCACGCGGTCTTTTGGAGTTGGGCTCCACCTGCGTCCAGCGCGCCCATTACCTGCAGCGAGGTCTGGTCGATCTCACGGGAGTCGCTCCGGCATACGACTCACCCTTCTTCAATGAGTTCGCCATCCGCCTCCCCGTGGACGCGGGCGTCTTTGCCACAGAGTTACGGGCCCGAGGTGTGGACCCGGGGGTCCCCCTTGGACGATTCGATCCCGCCTGGAGTGACGTACTCCTCGTAGCGGCGACCGAGATGAACGCCCCCGCCGACCTCGACGCGTACATCGAGGCCACAACAGACTTCCTCTCGTCGGGAGGAGACCCTCATGGGCGATGAAGGCTGCGTATCGAGACTGGAACCCCTCTCCTTCGAGAGATCGCGGGCCGGGCATCGGGGCGCGGCAGTGCCTCAGGCGGGCGTGGAGACAGCCTCCACGACCGGACTCCTGGCAGGGGTGACCCCGCGTGACCGCCCCCCCGCTCTGCCGGAACTCTCCGAGCCCGAGATCGTGCGCTACTACACGCGCCTCTCCCGACTCAATCACTCCATAGACCTAGGCATCTATCCGTTGGGCTCGTGCACGATGAAGTACAACCCGAAGGTCAACGACGAATTGGCCGCGGTGCCTGGTTTCACCGCCCTGCACCCCTATCAGGCTGAGGAGGACGTCCAGGGGACGCTGGAGCTCATGTGGGACCTCGAGCAGGCTCTCCTGACGGTCACAGGCATGTGCCGTGCCACCCTGCAGCCGGCCGCCGGGGCGCACGGAGAGTTCGTGGGGATCCTCATGATCCGGGCGTTCCATCGCGACCACGGCGGATCGTCCCGGGACACGGTGATCGTCCCCGACTCGGCTCACGGCACGAATCTCGCCACGGCGACGATGGCCGGCTACCGGGTGCTGGAGCTCAAGAGCTCCGAACGCGGTCTCATAGACCTAGAGACTCTCCGCTCGGCTCTGTCGGAGAAGACGGCCGCCATCATGCTCACGAACCCGAACACCCTGGGTCTCTTCGAAGAGGATGTGTTGGAGATAACCCGGCTCGCACACGATGCCGGAGCTCTGGTCTATTACGACGGCGCCAACCTGAACGCCATCATGGGCAAGGCCCGTCCAGGAGACATGGGCATGGACGTGGTGCACATGAATCTGCACAAGACCTTCTCCACTCCCCACGGAGGAGGAGGACCCGGGGCCGGGCCGGTGGCCGTATGCCCCAGGCTAGAGCCCTACCTCCCCTCCCCGTTGGTGTCGCTCCGGTCCGCTGACGAGGCCGGCGCGGAGGGCCGGAGCGGCGGGGAGAACCCGGGCGGCGCCCAGAGTAAGAGCAGCGCCGTGGGCCGGAGCGGCGGAGGCGCGCCCGACGACCCCGACAAGCACCGCTTCTTCCTCGAGTACGATCGCCCTGCGAGCATCGGCCGCGTGCGGGGCTTCTACGGGAACGTGGGCGTCCTGGTACGGGCGTATGCCTACATCCTCAGCATGGGCGGAGACGGGCTCACTCAGGCCTCTGAAGACGCCGTGACCAACGCGAACTACCTGAGGGTCCGCATCGGGGACACCTACCCCGTGCCGTACGATCGCGTCTGCATGCACGAGTTCGTGGCCTCAGCCGCACGCTTGAAGAAAGAAACCGGCGTCAAAGCCGGGGACGTCGCGAAACGCATCCTGGATTTCGGCGTCCACGCGCCCACCGTCTACTTTCCCCTCATCGTTCCCGAAGCGCTCATGATCGAGCCCACCGAGACCGAGAGCCTGGAGAGCCTCGACGGCTTCGTCCAGATCCTGCTCGACATCGACCGCGAGGCCCGAGAGGATCCGGACGTGGTCTCGAGCGCACCGCATACGACGCCGGTGCGCAGACCTGACGAGACCCGGGCGGCCCGCCACCCGGTTCTCCGCTGGCACCCGGAAGGCAGTGGCGGGCCACCCTCGGCTCCGACGGATTAGGACCCGTATGAGGCACTCGACAGGGTGGTCGGGTGGTACTATTCAACTGTGAGTCGAGGACTTTGACCGAGCGGGGATGACCGTGCGCCTCTGGGGACTGCACAGAGCCTGGCGACTGGCCGTCGAGTCGGTGACGCGTGCGAAGAGAAGGCCGGTGGAGCCCCCTGCCGGGACGGTGGAACTTGACGGGCGGGGTTACGCGCGACGAGTGGAACCGCCGTGGCAGAGCAGCCTCACCTGGGACACCTACGACCTCTCGGTGAGCAACTCCCCGGAGTCGGATTGGCACTCCTGGTTCAGCTTCGACGCGCTGGCGTGGCAGCCGATACAGGTGGAGGCAGAGGCGTCGGTGCCGGGCTCTGCGCTCGAGTTGACCCTGTTCTCCCCCGACGACCCCGGCCACCCTTGCGCCGAGGCCCGTACGGACGCTCAGGGACGCGCCGCTCTCTCCCGGCTGGCTCACGCCGGCGGACTCCACCTACTGCATGTCCGGGTCGCAGGTGGCGACGGAGGGCTCCCTCAGCGGTACAGGCTCAGCATCGCCGGTCCCTCCTCGATCGCCGGCGCAGACCCCGCGAAACCCGCTCACGCCGAGTTCGCCGACGTACCCCTCTGGCATCCCTACCGCGACGCCATCCAGTCGTTGACCGATGCCGGGGTATTCTCAGTTAGCGCCAACGGCAAGCAGGCCCTGTTCGCTCCCGATCTTCCCGTGTGGATAGCGGATTTCGAGCACGCTCTGTCACGGTTGCCGAGCTCCCATACCCGCACTCACTTCCTGTCGCGCGCTTCCCCCACCCTGTGGCACGCGCAGGCACCCAAAGCGCGTGCTCAGACTGATGGGATCGGAGAACGGCTGATATCCAGGGTGGCCGCGGTCGAGGCGGTCGTCGAGGCCTTGACATCGTCCTCTCCCGGGACGCTTGACCTGCCTCCCCAGGATTTCGTCTCGTCGTTCGAGGTGGCCTCTCTGTTGGGTGAGGGTGCCGCGGCGCGCAGCCGAGCCCTGCGCGTGGCCGAGTACTGCGGGCTCCTCTCCGGGTTGTTGGGGTTCGGCGGCGGATGGGACGCCACGGCCGCCATCTCGCGGGGCGAGACGGCTCAACTGGTTCACGCCGCCACGACCATGGTCCGGATACCCGACACTGCCGAGGCAGCGGAGATCGCGCGTGGCGGGGAGCTGGATCCCTGGTGGCCGCACTCGGCCACCGACCTCGCCTGCGCCTCAGACGACGAGCTCACCTCGGAATTCGTGCCGGACGCCCAGCAGGCGCTCGACGGGCTGATGGACGGCCTCGTCGCCGAGGACGCACCCTCGGACATCGAGGCGATCTCGGTCGACGGCGCCACCATGCGCACAGTCATCGAGAGGATGCGTGCCGATCGCTGCGCCCGTCAGGGCGGCGGGTCGGCCCGCGCCGACGAAGTGCAGGCCGAGCCGGGGGACGATGGACAGCCCGCGTCCGGCGGCGACGAACGGCTCGAGCCCCCCGGCGACGGGCCGACCCGTGCACCCGGCGAAACGACGCCTGCCGTCCGACGCTACCCGAACCTGCGGATGGGGTGGCCTCCCGCCAAGGCCGTGCGCGACCGCGTTCACGACCAGGCACAGTCGTAGCGACGGTGTCGCCCGACACGCCCTCCCCCCTCGATCCACAAAGATTTCTCTGGGGCGTCTCCACGTCGGCTTTTCAGATCGAAGGCTCGCCTACCGCTGATTGGACGGACTGGGGGGTAATAGACTCCCGGGATCGGGCGGCCAGACTCCGCGGCGTGGACCACCGCACGCATGAGCAAGAGGACCTCGCCCTCCTCGATGAGATCGGGAGCAACGCCTACCGTTTCTCGGTGGAGTGGAGCAGAGTAGAGCCCGCCCGAGGCCTGTGGAGCGCGCCCGAGGTAGAGCGCTACGTGCGCATCGCTGCCGGGCTGCGTGCACGAGGTATCGAGCCCGTTGTGACCCTGCACCACTTCACCAGTCCGGCGTGGCTCGCGCGCGAAGGACTGGATTGGACCCACGACGCCTTCCTCGAGGAGTTCGTGCGCTTCGCCACGGCCATCGTTAAGGCCTTGGCGGGTCACGTACGAGTGTGGATCACGCTCAACGAGCCGAACGTACAGGTGGCCGGAGGGTTCATCGCCGGGCTCACCCCTCCCGGGAGACGGGGGTTCTTGGCGGCTCACCGCGCGCTCGCCAACATGCTCCGAGCTCACGCACGGCTCTTCGGTGTGATCCACGCGGTGACGCCCGGGGCACAGGTGGGCATCGCGCTCAACACGCTGTGCTTCTCGCCCGATAGAGAACGCTCCCGATTGGACCGCTGGGCGACGGGCGTCGCCGACCGCCTCTACAACGATGCGGTGATCGAAGCGTTCCGAACCGGCATGCTGGGGTTCCGGGTGTTCCCCTTCACGAGGGTCAGCGGCCTCCCGCTCCGGGGGAAGCTTGATTTCCTCGGTGTGAACTACTACACCCGTGCGTTCGTGACCCTGTCTCCGTTTCAACGCGTACGGCATCGCTACTTCTGGGACGACCGCACCGGCAACGGCCTCAGCGAGATGGGCTGGGAGACGTATCCGCAAGGACTCACGGAAATGTTGCGCCGGGTGTCATCGCTGGGAGTGCCCCTGGTGATCACCGAGAACGGCACCGCCGAGTCGAGCGACGAACGCAAGATCTCCTATCTCCGGAAGCACGTCGCTGAGGTCGCGCGCTGCCGCGCACAGGGGATAGACGTGCGCGGCTACTTCTGGTGGTCGCTTCTGGACAACTTCGAGTGGCTGGTCGGTCTTGGTCCGAGATTCGGTCTCTACCACGTGGATTTCGACACCCTGGAACGCCGCCCGACGAGGGCCGCCGCCGAGTTCGCGCGACTGGCCGCGGCCGGAATTGCTACAATGCAGGCCGGGACGGACGTTCCCTCCCACCCACCGCGGGCCTCGCCCCCATCCCCGCAGATGCGAGCAGAACAGTGATCGCTGCGCTCGAGATCCTCCTACTCATCTCGATGACATTCGTCGTCGTGCAGTTCGTGGCCACCTGGAGACACCTGGCCGTTCCCACGCGATCCAAGGGGACGCCGGCGCGGACCCCGGGCCGGGAATGGACTCCCCCGGTGTCGATACTGAAGCCCATTACCGGGTGGGAGGACGGACTCCAGGCCAACCTCGAGACCTTCATCCACCAGGACTATCCCGACTACGAGATCATCTTCTGTCTGCAGGATGCGGACGATCCCGCGGTGACTCTGCTGCGGGAGCTCCAACTGCGCCACCCTGCGCGCTCGCTGAGCATCGTGGTGGGCGACTATTCCCAGGGTCTGAACCCGAAGATATGCAATCTCATCCCGGGATACCGGCGCGCCCGCAACGATCTTGTGCTCATCAGTGACGCCAACGTCAGTGTGCACGCCGGTTACCTACGCGAGGCCGTCTCGCACATGCGCGACCCCGGTGTAGGCCTGGTGAGTCACGTCGTGCGCGGGGCCCAAGGGGCCACTCTCGGTGCCGATCTCGACAACGGCTACCTCAACTCGTTCATAGTGGGGTCCGTGGCGCTGTTCGATCGATTGGGCATCAGTTGCGTCATCGGCAAGTCCATGCTCATGCGCCGGCGCGACCTGGAGGCGCTGGGGGGCTTGGAAGTCGTGCAGGACTACCTGGCCGAGGATTTCGCCCTCGCCGCGCGCTTCGCGCGGGCTGGTCTCCGGGTGGTCATCTCCCCCTCTCCGGTCGATCGGGTGGCGATTTACACCGGCGTCCTCACCTTTCTGCGACGGTATACGCGTTGGAGCGCCATGCGCCGCACCATCTCGGGCCCCATGTATCTGCTCGAGCCTTTGGCCAACCCTACCGCCATCGCCGTGGCGCTCGCGGCGGCGGCCGTCGCGGGCTGGGGGCCGGCGAACCCCACCATCGCTGTCGCCGGCGCGGCCGTGGGGCTGAAGATGGCCTTCGACGCCGGGAGCCAGATACTCATGGGCGCTCCGCTGCGGGCGCGTCACGTGCTGCTGACCCCGCTGCGCGATCTGCTGCTCCTGTATATATGGGCGGCCGGCTACCGTACCCGGACCATCACGTGGCGCAGCACGCGCCTGCACGTGGGTAGGGGCTCGAGGCTCAAAGTGCCGGACACCAGACCGGCGAGGCAGAGGCTCAAGGACCCGCGCTCACTCCCAGGGCTCCGAAGAGTATTCCCGGCACGATCCCCAGCAGCATCGTGAGCGCTACGGCGACTCCCAGCGCGACGCGGATGCCCCAACCTTCAGCGCCGGCCACGACTGTCTGACCGTGCGCCGAGACCCCGCCGGCCGGCACGCCGGCGGCGGACCGCGCAGACGCCGCGTCGGTGCCACCCTCGAGGTACATGATGCGGATCACGTTACCGTAGTATCCGAAGGACATGGCGCTGTTCAGCACGCCCACCACCGCCAACCACACCACTCCACCCTCCACCGCCCCGAGGAACACCGAGAACTTCCCCCAGAAGCCGGCGAACAGAGGCACGCCCACCAGTGAGATCATGAAGACGGTCATGGCGGCCGCCACCAGGGGGCGTCTCCGCCCCAGCCCGACTACGTCGCCCAGGCTGTCGCCGATGCCTCCACGGGACAGGATCCCTACGACCAGGAAGGCCCCCACGGCAGCCGCGCTGTAGGCCGCGAAGTACACCACGGCACCCTCCATGCCCCGAGGGCCGCCCCCGGCAAGGCCCACGAGCGCGTAGCCGGCGTGCGCGATCGCGGAGTATGCGAGCAGTCTGGGGAGACGCCGCTGTCGGAACGCGCCAAGATTCCCCCACACCATGCTCAGGACCGCGATGGCGGCGACGGCCGACGTCCAGGCACCGTTCTGGGCCGCCAGACCCTCCAGGATCCGGACGAGGGCCACGATGGCCGCCAGTTTCGGCCCCACGGCAAGGAAGGCGGCTACCTCCGGATGCGACACCTCGAACGCGTCGGGCAGCCACTGGTGGAAGGGAAAGGCGGCGATCTTGAACCCGAAACCGGCCAGCGTCAGTCCTATCCCGGCCAAGAGGAGGCCGGAGGAGGCGCGTCGCCCGGAAGAGGGAGGGCGACGGTGCCCACGGCGGCGTACACGAGCGAGAAACCGAAGAGCATGATGGCCGACGCGAAGACGCTGAGCAGGAAGTACTTGAGGGCCGCTTCGAAGCTTCGGCGGTCTTCGGCCCTGAACGCCACGAGGGCGAAGGTGGGGATGAGGGCGAGCTCGATGGCGAGGAACACCATGATGAGGCTGCCGGCGGACGCGAGGACCGAGGCTCCGGCAAGAGAGAGGAAGAACAGGGTGTAGAAGTCGCCGGCTTCTTTCTCCGACCCCACCCCGTTAAGCGCCGCGAGCGCCACTACGGCGCCGAGGACCAAGAGCACGATGTCGGCGAAGATGGAGAAGCGATCGACCACGAGCGTACCTTCCAAGAACACTCCGGTCCGGCCTATGCCTACGATCGCAACCACCGCTCCGACCGAGAGCAGCACCACGACCGCGAGGACCACGCGGCGGCGCGCCCGCCCGCCCGTGATCGAATCGAGCAGGAGGGCAAGCAGCGCGGCGATGCCGATGGTCGCCTTGGGCAGGAGCAGGAGTAGGCCGATCACCTCAGCCCTCCCAGAGCCAGGGCCACCAGCAGGATCACGCCGAGAGCCACCGCCGCGAGGTAATCCCGGACCTCACCCGACTGCACGCGGCGGACGAGGCCGCCGAGGCCGGGAATGACGCGCGCCAGACCGTCGACGGCGCGGTCTATCACCCGGCCGTCGACTCCCGACCACAGGAAACGGCCCGCGGCCACCAACGGACCCACCACCGTCCGCCCGTAGAACTCGTTCACCAGGTAGGCACGCTCGACGACACCGTATGCGCGACCCAGTGTCTCCCGCAGTTGGATGTCGAAACCGAGGGCATCGCCCGCTCGCTCCGGGGACCGCCCGTAGCCGAGCCACGCCGCGGCGAGACCGGCGAACCCCACGGTGATGGCCAGGGCTGTGAACCACACGGGGGTGCCCTGAGCCTCGGCCCCGGCCGCCCCGATGGAGAGGAAGTGTTGTAGGCGCTGCCCGAGGAAGCCGGCTCCGAAGAAGCCGGAGACCAGCGAGGCCGTGGCCAACACCAGCAGCGGCACGGTCATGACCCAGGGTGACTCATGCCCCCTCGCGCGGGCGTCATCCGCGAGACGGGGCCGGCCCAAGAACACAAGGAGGAACAGCCGCCCGATATAGACGGCGGTGAGGAAGCTCGCCAGCAGCAGGGCCACGGCGAGCACCGGCTGATGTGCGAGTAACGACCCGAGCACCTCTTCCTTGCTCCAGAAGCCGGCGAAGGGCGGGATGCCGGCGAGGGCCAGGCCGCCCACCGCAAAGGTCCACGCGGTCACCGGCATGGTCCTCACCAGTCCCCCCAATTCCTGCACCGTCTGCCTCCCGGTGGCGTGTATGACGCTGCCCGCGCCCAGGAACAGGAGGGCCTTGAACCACGCGTGCGTGAAGAGGTGAAAGACCCCCGCTTCCGGAGCGCCTGCGCCCAGCGCCGCCATCATGAAACCCAGTTGACTGATGGTGGAGTACGCGAGCACCTTCTTGATGTCGCTCTGGGTGACGGCCACCGTCGCCGACATCAGCGCCGTGAAGGCGCCTATGTAGGCGACCACATCGAGGGCTGCGGGGGCCGCTTCGAACAGAGGGTAGGCTCGGGCCACCAGATACACGCCGGCCGCCACCATGGTAGCGGCGTGGATGAGGGCCGAGACCGGCGTGGGACCCTCCATGGCGTCCGGGAGCCACACGTGCAGCGGGAACTGCGCCGACTTGCCCACGGCACCGGCGAACACCAACAAGGGGATGGCCACCGCCCACGCGCCCTGGAAGCCGGGAGTCGCGGCCCAGGCGAACACCGTGTCGTAGTCCAGCGAGCCCGTCTGCCACACGATGGAAAACAGAGCGATGAGCAGGCCCAGATCGCCGATCCTGGTAGTGAGAAAGGCCTTCTTGCCCGCGGCGGCGGCCGCCGGGCGCTCGAAGTAGAAGGAGATCAGCAGGTAGGAACTCGCGCCGACGAGTTCCCAGGCCAGGTAGAGCAAGAAGAAGTTGGACGAGAGCACCAGGAGCAGCATGGCCGCTGTGAACAAGGACAACTCCGCGAAGTACACGGAGACGTCGCGGTCGCCGTGCATGTATCCCACGGAGTAGAGGTGCACGAGGAAGGCGACCGCGGCCACCACCACGGCCATGACCGCCTGCAGACCGTCGAGTCTAAGGCTGAACGGTACCTCCAGATCTCCCACGTGGAACCATACGGCGCTCACCGATACGTCGGTGCCCGCGCGGTAGGAGAGGAACGCGATGACCGCCAGGATGAGAGCGGTGAGCGCGCCGGCGGACGATATCCATCCGGCCAGGCGACCCCACTCGCGTGTGGGGCCCTCTCCCCGACGGGACGCGACCGCCGCTCCCACGAACAGGGCCAGGCACACGAGCAGGGGAACGGCGAAGACGGCTACGAGCACGGCGGACACCCGGTCAGCCCTTCAACAGATCGATGGAATGGACGTCGGTGCCGCCGAAGCGGCGGCGCACCGCCAAGATCAAGGCCAACCCCACGGCGGCCTCGCAGGCGGCGATGCCTATACCGAGCAGCGCGAAGACCTGCCCGGTCATCGCCGCGGGTTCGTGGACGCGCGAGAACGCCACGAAATTGATGTTCGCGGCGTTCATCATGATCTCCACCGACACCAGCAGGGTTATGGCGTTCCTGCGCGTCAGCACGCCGAACACCCCGACGGCAAAGAGTACGGAGGAGAGCACCAGGGCCGCGGTGGTCATGGCTGCTCCCTGCGCGCGATCGAGAGCGCGGCGATGACCGAGGCGAGGAGTATCACGCCTATGAGTTCGAAGGGGCCGAGTTGCGCTCCCAGCAGGGCCCGCCCCAGGGCGCCCACCGCATCCTCGGGCAACTCGGCCGGCACGAAGGTGCCGGCGGTCAACGAGGCCCACACCAGCCCGCCACCGATGACGTACGCGAGTACGGCCCCCAGCCCCGGGCGATCGATGGCGGCAAGAGGATGACGCACTCCGGAAGCGGAGAGCATCAGCGCGAACAGCATGAGGACCAGCACGCCTCCCACGTACACGAAGATCTGCACGACGGCGACGAAGTCGGCGGACAGCAGGTAGAACTCCCCGGCCACGGCCGTGAGGAAAGCACCGAGGGCCACGATGGCGCGCAGCAAAGAACGCGTGAGCACGGCGTACAGCGCCCCGGCCACCGCGATCAGCCCGAAGCCGACGAAGAGCGAGTCCTGGAGACTCACGCCACTGCCTTCATCACGAGGGCGGCGATCACGAGGTTCACGAGCGAAAGCGGAAGAAAGAACTTCCAAGCCAGCCTCATGAGTTGATCAGCGCGGAATCGAGGGAGTGTGAAACGGATCCAGATGCCCACGAACATGAGCGCGGACGTCTTGAGGAGGAGCCAGACCACCGGAGGCAGCAGCGGGCCGTTCCCGCCGCCGAAGAACAGCAAGGCGCCGAAGGCCGAGGCGGCGAACAGTCCGGCATACTCGGCCAGGAAGAAGAGGGCCCAGCGGAACCCCGAGTATTCGGTGTGGTAGCCGGCCACCAACTCGGATTCGGCCTCGGGGATGTCGAACGGGATCCGGTTGACCTCCGCCAGCGACGTGATCGCGTATATGAGGAAACTGAGCGGCAGCAGCAGGATGTAGGGGACACGGCTCTGAGCCTCCAGAAGGTCGACCGTACTCAAAGAGCCCGCCAGCATCACCACGGTGACTACGGCCAGGCCGCGGGGGATCTCGTAGCTGATGAACTGTGCCGATGAACGCAGGCCGCCGAGGAACGAGTAGTTGTCGTAGCTCGCCCACCCGGCGAGAAGGAGGCCCACCACCGTGACTCCCGGAACGGCGAGGAAGTAGAGCACGCCGACGTTCAGGTCGCGCATGATGAGGGGGCCGCCGAAGGGGATGACGGCCAGGGACAGGATGGCAGGCACCGCCACCAGCAACGGGCCCACTCTGAACGCCACGGCATCTGCCCGCGCCGGGCGCACATCCTCCTTCATCACCAGTTTGACCATGTCGGCGATGGTCTGCAGCGAACCCTGCGGGCCGGTGTGCATGGGTCCCACGCGGCCCTGGATGCGTGCGCCCACCTTGCGTTCTGTGAGCACCAAGATCGCAGTCAGGGCGCCCACGATGGTGAATGCGACCACTCCCAGCAGAAGGCCGAGCGCGAAGGTGAGCAGATGACTCACTTCCAGACCAGAGCTCCTTTACGCCAGGCGTAGGCAAGGCCGAGAGTCACCATGACGACGAACACCGCTACTTCGGCCAGTCCCCACCAGCCCGCGTCGCGCAGGACCGGGGCGATGGCGAAGATCAGCAACGTCTCGACCTCGAACACGATGAAGACCAGTGAGAAGTTGTAGTAGGCCATGTGGAAGGGGCGGCGCGGGATGCTCGCCTGGGGCATACCCGACTCGTAGGCCTCACCCTTCAACGACTCGGCGTGGCGCGGGCGGAGGAGGCTGAAAAAGGCGAGTGTCAGTATTGGAAGGGAGACAACGGCAAGGGCGAACCCCAGCAAGAACACCACGTCCGAAAGATACATCCCGGCCAATACCACCCTCCCCGCTTCGACGACCATGGGTTGCTTACCCTGATGGCCGACGGCATAATCAACGTCACGGCCGCAGGGCCCGGGTTTCGTCCGCGCCCTGAACGGGCACTGCACCCTGCGGAGGTCGAACGCGGCCCCGAGACGACTCCCGGCCCACGGAGGTTGGCAACATAGCAGAATCCAACAGCACCGGTCCGCCCTCTATACCCGCCCGTCCCTGGATCGACCGGGGGGTCCTGGTCCCGCTCGATCGACCCGAGCATCGGGAGTTCGGCCCGCTCTTGGTGGCCCCCGGGGTCATCTTGGGGGCGGCCCAGCACGCCATCTCCTTGGCTCGTTCTCGATCATTGTGGCAGATGATGTTCGGCCTCGCCTGCTGCGCCATCGAGATGATGGCTGCGAACGCTTCTCGTTACGACCTCGACCGCTTCGGCGTCATGCCACGTGGGTCACCAAGGCAATCGGATCTGCTCATCGTCTCGGGGACGGTCACCTACAAGGTGGCCGGCATGGTAGAACGCGTCTACCGGCAGATGCCGGAACCCCGCTGGGTCATCGCCATGGGCAACTGCGCCACGGCCGGCAGTCTCTACTACCACGACGGGTACAGCGTGGTGAAGGGCGTAGACCAGATCGTGCCGGTAGACGTCTACGTGTCGGGCTGCCCGCCCCGCCCGGAGGCGCTCATCGACGGTATCCTTGAACTCGAGCGCATCATCACCGAGAAGGCGGAGGTGGACTGGACGTGAGCGGACCAGCCACGCCACCCGCAGCCGGCGACCCCACTGTCATGCCGCCAGGGACGGTCCCGCCTTCCCCCACTCAGGCCGGCCGGGAGAGGCTGCTCGAGTCCCTCCGCACGCAGTTGGGCGCGGGCCTGATCGGCTACCACGACGGCGACGACGGCGTGGTGTGCCTGCGGGTGCAGCTCTCAGGTTATCGGCACGCCGCGGAGATAGTGCGGGAACAGGGGATCGATCGGCTCGATTTCATCACCTGCGTGGATTGGCGCCACCACCTGACGCTCACGTTGCAGGCCTACGGCATCGAGAACCGACTGCAGGTGCGACTGAGCACACGCGTGGCTCGTGACGGGGAGGAAGTCGCCACCGTGACGGATCTGTGGGCGCTGGCCGATTGGGAGGAGCGGGAGACATACGACCAGTTCGGCCTCGTCTTTTGCCGGCCATCCGGATCTGCGACGCATCCTGAACCCGGACGGCTGGGAAGGGCACCCGCTGCGGAAAGACTACGTGGACCGAGTGGCGATATCCCGGCCCCAGTACTTCTGATGCCTATGGAGACCCCGATGGGACCCAACCGGCAGATGCCTCCCGATATCCCCGAAAGGGCGGTTCCCGAGGGGGATTCCCAGGCTGCGGACGACGTCCAGGATTTCCTCATCAACATCGGCCCCCACCACCCGGGCACCCACGGCGTCATGCGGCTTGTCACCCGTCTCGACGGCGAGAAGGTCGCGGGCCTGGACGTACGCATCGGCTATATGCACCGCTCCTTGGAGAAGATCGTCGAAAACCGCACCTATCCCCAGGTCATCGCTTTCACTGACCGCACTGCCGACTATCTGGCGGCCATGCACAACGATTGGGTGTACTGCTTGGCGGCCGAGCGTCTCCTGGGCATCACCGTTCCGGAGCGCGCAGAATATCTGCGTGTGATCGTGGCCGAGATCAACCGCATGGCGAGTCACCTGATCTCCATCGGAGCCCTCGGTCTCGACACAGGCGCCCCGACCTACTTCCTCTGGTGCTTCGAGGCCCGCGAACGCCTGGTGCGTCTCTTGGAGGAGATCTGCGGAGCGCGCCTCACCTACGTGTACATGAGGCTGGGCGGCGTCATCTATGACGCGCCTCCGGGCTGGTTCGAACGAGTGAGGGGCGCGCTGCGCTCCGTGATCGACGAGTTCCCCTCGTACCGCAGGCTCTTCCACGACAACTACATCTGGCACGAGCGCTCGAAGGGCATAAGCACCTTGACGCCCGAGGAGGCCCTGCGCATCGGAGCGCAGGGCCCGGTGCTGCGGGCCACCGGATACCGCTGGGATCTGCGCAAAGACATGCCCTACTCCATCTACGACCGTTTCGACTTCGACGTACCCGTGGGGACCACCGGCGACGTCTACGACCGCACCGAAGTCCGTGTCGACGAGATGATCGAGAGCGCCAAGATCATTCAACAGGCCATCGACGATATCCCCGAAGGCCCTTTCCTGGCAGATCGCATCCCGCGCATCCCCACACCGGCGCCTGGGGAAGCCTACGCCCGCCTGGAGTCGCCCCGAGGAGAGATCGGGTGCTACCTGGTGAGCGACGGGGGTCCGAAGCCCTACCGCATGAAGTGGCGGGGAGCCTCGTTCCACAACGTAGCCATGCTGCCAGCCCTGGCGGTGGGATACACCTTGTCGGACCTCATCAACATCGTGGGGACTCTCGACCCGGTGATGGGAGACGTGGACAGGTGAGCTGGGAAAGCCTGCTGAAACCTTGGGTGGGTATGGCCCGCGGCCACATGGAGACCCTGAAACAGATGGTCTCCCCTCCGGTCACCCGCATGTATCCGAAGGAACCGGCGCAGCTTTCGCCCCGCTGGCGCGGACCACTGCGTCTGCGTGGCGTCATGGACGACGAACCGCCCCCCGTGACCGATGCCGAACCGCTCGAATTCAACGACCTCATGACCGAGTTGCACGAGCAACGCCGGATCGCCCCGTGCCAGGGCGGCTGCCCGGCCAACGTGGACGCCCGCGGCCAGAACGCTCTGGTCGCTGCCGGGCGATACATCGAGGCCTATAACCTCGTGCGCCGCCGGAACGTCCTGCCCGCGGTCCTCGGCTATGTGTGCAACAACCCGTGCGAGGACGTGTGCCGTCGATCCTATCTCGACGACCCCATCGCCATCAGACAACTCCACCGGGATTGCTACGAAGTCTACGATCGCGAGGCGCGCTTCCCGGGACACCTCGAGAACCTCGTGCATCGCCAGGAGCACGTGGCCGTCATCGGCGCGGGGCCGGCCGGCATCGCTGCCGCTTACGACTTAGTCCAGATGGGCTACCGCGTCACCGTCTATGAACGTGAACGGCTGCCTGGGGGGTTGCTGGTCACGAGCGTGCCCCTGTACCGTCTCGACCGGAGTGTCGTGGCCCGAGAGATCGCCGACATCGCCGAACTGGGCGTCGAGTTCAAGTTCGGGGTCAAGGTGGGTGTCGACATTACCTTCGAACGACTCCGAGCCGAGCATGACGCGGTGGTCGTCGCCGTCGGTTACTCGGGCGGCCGCATACTCCCCATACCCGGCCACGAGGCCGAAGGCGTATGGTCGGCGATCGACTTCCTCTACGCCTACTGCATGGGCGAGGATCCGAAGGTGGGTCCGGAGGCGGTGATCATCGGCGGAGGCGATGTGGGATGCGATTGCTCACGCAGTGCTCTCAGGTGCGGAGCCAGCCTGTCCCTGCAGGCGCACGTGGAGGATCGAGAGGGCATGCCCGCTCAGGACGTGGAGGTCTCAGGCGCGATCGAGGAGGGCGTCGTGCTCCTGTCCGAGTGGGGACCAGACGAGATCCTCGTGGAGAAGGGCAAGGTGGCGGGCATACGCCTCCGGAAGGTGGCCTCGCGTTTCGATGCCAGCGGCAAGTGGAATCTCAAGTACTCCGATGAGGTCACGGAGATCGCCTGCCAGAGTGTGATCTTCGCCGTCGGCCAGAGGCTGGACGTGGGTTTCCTGCAGGGATCGGGCGTGGAGTTCGACGCACTGGGTCGGCCCGTGTGCGACCAGAGCACCGGAGCCACGGCGCTCGACGGAGTCTTCCTCGCGGGCGACCTCGCCACCGGTCCCCGCACCATCATCATCGCCATCGGCCAAGCGCACGAGACGGCGCTGTCCGTGCACCGTCATATCCAGGGGCTGCCCCTCACGGAAGATCGGCGCCCGCCGGTACACCCGCCTGAGTACTACCTACAGCAACCCTATGCTCCCAACCCGCCTGATTTCGAGCATTTTGGGCCGGGTGGCCGCCGGGTCCACATGCCCGAATCGAACCCCCGTACCCGCGTCCGCACGGGTGAACAGGTGGAACTGGGATGGCCCAAAGGTGACGGACACCGTGAAGCCATACGCTGCATGCGCTGCCAGACGCACGTGTGCGTGGCATGCACCCTGTGCGCACGGGTGTGCCCCGACAACTGCATCGACGTGGCCGGCTACGACACCGGGTTCGAGCGTCGCGTAGAGCGTTACGACTTCATGATGGAGTGGTGCTGCTTCTGCGGATTCTGCCAGGACGCGTGCCCCACTCAGACGTTGAGCTTGGCCGCTGACTTCGACTATGCCGAGAGAGGACGACGCGATCTCTTCTACGACCGGGAGAAGATGCTCCGGCCTTTCGACAAGCCCGACGAGATGCCGAACAAGGACGGCCTTCCGTGACCACGGACCCGGCATACCGCCGCGCCGCCGGCGAAGACGCGCGGCGCCGCCGGGCGCCGAGGTCGGGCGCCTGGTGGCGCGCCGGCCTCAGAGTGCTGATCACCGCCATCGTGCTGGCCCTGATCCTGACCGTCGCGTGGCCGGCGCCGGGCCTGGGCTCGGCCCGATTCTTGCTCGTCGACGGCACGCCCGTGATGGTGGGCCCGGGGACGACGGTGGCACAGGTGGCCGAGGCGCGCCACGTCGCCCCGGCGCAAGGCGCGAAGCTCGACGTGGCCGGCGACGTGATCGTTCTCGGCGGGGGCGGCCCGGGTACGGTCGAGGTGGATTCATCGGTGGCCCCGCTCGATCTGGCCCTCCTCGACGGGTCGGTGATAACCACCCGGCGCGGAGGCGACCGCTTCGAACGCTTAGTCAGAGAGACCGCCGCCATCCCCCACGAGTCGCGCTCGGAAGGCAGCGGGGTCGTGGTTGCCTTGGTACAGAAGGGCTCCGACGGCGAGCGCGAGACGTTCGTGGGAGACACGACGAATCGCAAGGTGGCGGAGTTCGTCACCCGCCAACCCGTGGACGCGGTGTTGCGGCGCAGTCCCGGGGTGACGGCCGGCCAAAAAACAGTCGCTTTGACCTTCGACGACGGCCCCAGCACCTACACTCCCCAGATCTTGGCGGTGCTGGCCGAGAAGGGCGTCTCCGCCACCTTCTTCTGGGTGGGCAACGTCGCCGCCGGCCGGCCCGGGATGATCGGCACCGCCCGCAATGCCGGGCACGAGGTCGAGAACCATTCGTGGAGCCACGCCGACCTCACCAAGCTCAGCCCAGAGGCCATCAAGTCCGAGATCTCCCGTGCCGAGCAGACGCTTGGCGGCACCCGCTTCCTGCGGCCCCCCTACGGCGCCTATAACACGACCGTCGCGGAACAGGCGAGCGCGCTCGGGCAACGATTGGTGCTGTGGGATGTGGACACGCTCGATTGGAAGATCCGCGAGGCATCCTCCATCGTGTCGCGCGTGCAGGCGGCGGTCCGCCCCGGAGCCGTGATACTGATGCACGATGGTGGGGGCGACAGATCGCAAACGGTCGCAGCTCTACCCACGGTCATCGATTGGCTGCTGAACGAGGGCTACGCCCTGACCACCGTGCAACACCTTACAGATTGAATATCTTACGTACCGATGGTGTCGAGTTTGGACTCACACCGTCCGGGAAATAGACAGTCCGAATGACGCGGCCCAAGCGGGTCGTTGCGGGGGAGTGGGCTACAGAAGGAGTGAGATGCTGGTTTCGACCGAGAGTCTGGACGGCCTGCCGTTGGTCATTGTGAGCGGAGAGATCGACCACGGGAGTTCGGGGACCCTCCAGGCAGAACTGGATCCCATCCTCGACGAGGGGGCGAAGACGATCCTACTTGACCTCAGCGACGTCACCTACATCGACTCCGGAGGAATCTCGGTACTGCTATCCACCGTCCGTCGGCTGCGTGACGAAGGCTGGCTGGCGGCCGTCAACCCGAATGCGAACGTGCGCAGACTCTTCGAGATAGTGGGGCTCCAGGTGGATCAGGGTTTCCGGCTGTTCGACGACAGAGAAGCAGCTGCAGCTGCTGTCCAGAAGCAGACGGAACGTTGAATATGAGTCACACTTCGCGCTGCCGCATGATCTCCGTAGCGCCCGACCCGGTCCGACTCGCAGAGATTCGACGCTTCGTCGAGGAGACGGCGGCGGAGGCGGTCCTCGGCGATGAGAAGATCTTCGACCTCAAGGTGGCGGTCTCCGAAGCCTGCGCCAACGCGGTCGAGCACTCCGGCGGTGACCACGAACCTCTCGAGGTCTGCGCGTTCATATACTCCGACCGGATCGTCTTTGAGGTCAGTGACAGCGGTGACTTCCGCGTACCGGCCGCTCAGCTCCGCTCCGGCCGGGACAATCGGGGGCTCGGCCTCCCCCTCATGGTGGCGCTCATGGACGAGGTGTGCATCTCGAAGACCGCACGCGGCGGCACCAAAGTCGCTCTCTCGCTCCTTCTCTGAAGCTCAATCGCGGCTCACCTCGGTGGTGGACCCCGCCCGGACGGCCCTCGCCGGATCCGGAGGTGGCGCGGCTCCCGGCCCCTGCGCCCCTACAGTGGGCCCTCGCACTAGAGAGGCCACGGCTCCCAGAAGGCAAATGATCACTGCTATCCAGAAGACGTCGTGGGCGGCGCTCAGGAAGGCCTGCCTCGCGGCCTGTTCGGGTCCCAGGGCGGCGATCGACGGCTGCTGCAGGTAGCCGGGCTCCCGAACGGCGAGCACTACGGCGGCCAGCGACACGCCGAGCACCATCCCCACGTTGCGGGCCATGGCCACCATCCCCGAGGCTATGCCCAGCCGGTGGCGAGGCACGGAACCCATCAAGGCGCTGGAGTTCGGGGATTGGAAGAGGGCCATGCCCACGCCCACCGTCAACAACCGCAGAAGAATGCCCATCACGCCGGTGTCCACGCTCAGGCGCGTGAGTGCCACCAGTCCGCCCGCGCTCACGAGCAGCCCAGTAGTGCTCAGCAGACGCGAACCTATGCGATCGGACACAGCCCCGGATACGGGCCCCAACAGCGCCATGGCAGCCGGGATGGGCGTAAGCAACAGTCCGGCGTGAGCCACCGTGAAGCCCCTCGTCTCGGTGAAGTAGAAGGGCATGAGGAAGATGACCGACGCCACGACCACGTAACTCGCGAGTGCGCTCGACGTCGCCGCGCTGAAGAGACGGTTGCGGAACAGGGTGAGGTCCAGGACCGGCTGCGCGACGTTCGTCTCAGCGACGACGAAGAGAACCGCGCCTGCCAGCGCGGCCCCGAGAAGGCCGAGGACCAACGGTGACCCCCAACCCCAGCTGTCACCCTCAGAAAGCGCGAGTAGCAGCGGGAACAAGGCGAGGAACGAGAGTACGGCTCCGTAGGGATCGAAGCGCTGGGCGCGCGGCTTCTCTAGATCGAGCACCCGCAGAGCAAGCGAGAAGGCCGCGATACCGATAGGAAGGTTGATGAGGAACACCAGCCGCCACCCGCCGGCCGCGATCAAGAGGCCGCCGAGGGTGGGGCCCACGGCCAGCCCTGCCGACACGGATATTCCCACCAATCCGAGAGCCTTTCCCCTCTCCGTGGGCGGGAAGGTCTGGGTGATGATCGCCGGGCCCACGGCGAAGAGCATGCCCGCCCCGATGCCCTGGACTGCGCGAGAGGCCACCAACGCCCAGATGTCCCACGCGAGAGCGCAGGTGGCCGACCCCACCACGAAGATGGCGAATCCGGTGAGGTAGAGGGGCTTGAGGCCGATGATGTCGCCCAAGCGGCCGAAGGTGAGGAGCAGGGTGCTGATAGTGAGCAGGTAGGCCAACACTACCCACTCCACCGAGGTGATCGGCACACCGAAATGGCGGGTGAGCGTAGGCAGCGCGATGTTGACCACGCTGCTGTCGAGCGGCCCCATGAACGTGCCCACCATCACGGTGGCGAGTACCCACCACTTGGCCAATCTTCGAGTGGATGCATCCGGCACGAGGGACCGGGGATCGACAGGGGCCCCAGGGGCCGGTTTCATTCTCCCCCGCCGGAGGAGCGACGCACCACGATCGCGGGGTCGATCCTCTCGCGCATGCGACCCACGACCGCGCACGCCGACGTCCCTCGCGCTTTCAGGTCGGCGAGGAGCGAGTCCAGCCGCTCCTCCGGCACTGCTATGAGCATTCCCCCGGAGGTCTGCGCATCGGCGGCAAGGAGCTTCTCGTGCTCCTGGAAGCCGTCGCCCCACTCGACGCGGGGGGAGACGTAGTCCAGATTCCTCCGGGTGCCACCGGGCACGGCCCCGCTTATGGCCAAGTCCACGGCTCCGGGGAGCCAAGGCAGGGCCTCGAACCACAACTCGGCGGTCAAAGCGCTGCCGTCGCACATCTCCAGAAGGTGCCCCAGCAGGCCGAAGCCGGTGACGTCGGTCATGGAATCCGCGGCCGCCGTCAGGGCGGCCGCGGCCGCGTCGCGATTCAACTCGGTCATGGAACGCGTGGCCGCCGCCACGACCTCGGGGTCGGCCACTCCTCGTTTGATGGCGGTGGCCACGATGCCCGTGCCCAAGGGTTTGGTCAGGACCAACACGTTGCCGGGTTTCGCCGTCGCGTTCGTGACGTAAGCCGAGGGGTGCACCGTCCCTGTGACCGCGAGCCCATACTTGGGTTCGCGGTCGTCGATGGTGTGCCCCCCCACGATGGTCATGCCCGCATCTCGAGCCACGTCTGCTCCGCCCCGCAGGATCTGCGCCAGGTGGTCGAGGGGCAGGATGTCCACCGGAAACGCGACGATGTTCAGGGCTATGAGGGGCGTGGCGCCCATCGCGTATATGTCCGAGAGTGCGTTCACCGCGGCAATACGCCCGAAGTCGTATGGGTCGTCCACCACCGGGGTGAAGAAGTCCACGGTCTGCACCAGGGCCAATTCGTCGCTAAGACGGTAGACCGCGGCATCGTCCGCCGTGTTGGTGCCCACCAGTAGCGCAGGGTCATCAGCCGGGGGCAGCTGGGCTATGATTCGCCCCAAGTCCTTGGGGCCGATCTTGCACGCTCAGCCGGAACCGTGCGAAAGCGTAGTCAACCGTGGTGGCTTCTGCGGCATCGACCCTCCTTCCTCGAGATGCGGACACAGGGCACCGGCTCCCACATGAGCCGGTGGACAAAGCTACCAGACAAGCGGGCGGGCCGCCAAGGCGGGGCGTCAAGACGGGACGTCGAGCCGGGCGTAGAGTCGGGCCGTCAAGGCGGCCGCCTCAGCGCGCCACCGATGCTCACTCGCGGGCTGCCACTCCTGCTTGACACACATACCCAGCGGCACTAGATTCACGGGGACATGATCGGCGCCATCGAGAGAAAAGACATAGACGCCTTCACCGCCGTGGGTCTCACCACTCGAGGCCCCTACTGGAAGCTGTCCCCGGCCTTCACACGGATACGTACCTGGCTGGCCGACGCCGGTCTGGAGCCGAGCGGAGCGGCTCTGGGGCTCTTCTACGACGACCCCGCCTCCGTGCCCTCCGCCGAGACCCGCTACAGCATCTGCTACCCCCTCGACCCTGCGGCACTCGCGGACGCGCAGCGGGCGCTCGGGTCGACGGATGCACTAGCCCCCACCGAGGCGGCGGCGCGGGCCCCAGCGTCAGGCGACCTCATCTCGCTGGTGGAGTTCTCAGCAGTGCCCGCCGCCGTCGTGGAATACGAGGGTCCGAGCGCGGATTCTCCCGAAGTCTACGAACGTCTGCGATCGTGGATCGAGCTGGCCGGCTATGAACCGCAGGGTCCGCCCCGCGAGATCTACCTCGCCGAGCCCGGCACATTGGCCGCGGGACTCATGCACGTGCAGGTGCAGCAACCGCTTGCCGCCGTCACGGCTCCCGCGGTATGACGATCCACAGGACGAGGTAGGCAAGGGCGCCACTGCCGCCCAGGATACTCGCGAGCACCCAGAGCACTCGTATGATGGTGACGTCGATATCCAGGTAGTCCGCCAGCCCGCCGCATACGCCGCCCAGCATCTTCTCAGTGCGTGACCTGTACAACCTCTTGCCGGCCATCGATAACTCCTTTCCCGCTACGGCTGCCCGATCTCCTCGTAGGTGCGTTCATAGTCACACTGTGGACAGGAGTAGAGTTTCTCTCCCGTCTCAGAATCGTGCACTTCCAGATCTATCTGACAGCTCGGACAGATACCGGCGGCCATCATGCATTCCGGGGACGTGCAGAGGTAGGTTGACTCTCCCCCTGGTCCGCTGAGCACGACTTCAGCAGCGTGCTCGTCGCAGTTCTCGCAATAGTGTATCTCGACCATCTTATGGACCTCCTGTAAATGGGACCGTCGCGACCGACTCCGGCGCCACCGGACCCGGCGCCCGGCTGGGCTGTCACTTCAGCTGCTCGATTCTACTGTGCTATCTGCTCCCGGTACATATCGCTCCCGTAGAACACGCAGTCCTTGTTCTGGCAGGACCAGATGCGGTACGTGTCACACTCTCCCGTCGACAGACTGCCACCGGTCCCAGTGCGCTCCTCTTCCTCGACCCGATCCACCATGGGCTTGCCGCACTCTATACACGTCTTAAGGGTGTTCGTCACCGCGTTCTCCATTCGTCTGAGGCCTCGCCAAGGCGGTTCTCTCGAGAACCCGCACCCAACCGTCTGGCCCCTGCACGGCCGCCACGATAGAATCGTCAGCGACGGGGCCGTCAGCGGCGGTTCAGTTCCGCGTCACCGCCGCTCGCTGCCACCCGCCACACCATGCAGGCTACCAGACAGCGATGGAAGGCAGAAGCTCCTGATCCTCTCGGACTCGGACATCTTAGCCGCACTCGAGGCCGGAGACATCTCCCTCGAACCCTTCGAGCAGAGCATGCTTCAGCCTGCGAGCATCGATATCCGAGTAGATGCCCGCTTCAGGATCTTCTCTAACCACCTCTATACCTGCATCGACCCGCGGGAGCGCCAGGACGATCTCACCGAGCTCGTGCAGATATCCGACACCGGCTCGTTCGTGCTCCATCCCGGCGAGTTCGTGCTGGGATCCACGGTCGAGCGGGTCACCTTGGGGTCGGCCTACGTCGCCAGGTTGGAAGGGAAGAGTTCGCTCGGCCGCCTGGGCCTCATGTGCCATGCCACCGCCGGGTGGATAGACCCGGGCTTCTCCGGCCACATCACGCTGGAACTCTCCAACGTGGCCAACCTTCCCATCCGCATCTACCCGGGCATGCCCATCGGCCAGCTCTCGTTCGCGCGCCTCTCCTCGCCGGCCGCGCGACCGTACGGTTGCGAGGCCATGGAGAGCAAGTACCAAGGACAAGAAGGGCCCACGGAATCGCGCATGTGGAAGTCGTTCGGGACCGGAGTCGAGACCTGATGATCGTGCTCGTCGTCGGAGGGGGCACTGTCGGAGGGGGAATCGTCGGAGGGGGATCGTGACACCGGACCCACACGATCTCACCGCGCGCGTGACGCGCATCGCTGTGCAACTAGGCGCGCACCGCGTGGGGATAGCCTCGCTCGAAGACGATGCCGTCTCGGCCGCGGTGCGCGCCCAGGGAGACGAGGAGCTGGCCGCCTTCCCACGCGCCGTATCCATCGTCTTCCGCCTCCAGGACACGGTGGTGGACCGCCTCCCCGAGGAACACAGAGCGCCCCTGGTGGCCAAGACTTACGGCTTCCACATCTACAAGATCGTCAACGGGCTGCTCGACCAGGCGGCGACCCTGGTGGCGGCAGCTCTGCAGGAGGCAGGTCACGCCGCCATGTCCATCCCCACCTCACTCGCTATCGACGCGGCCGGTTATCGAGGCCCCCTCTCACACAAGCTGGTTGCCGGCAGGGCCGGGCTCGGCTGGATCGGGAGGAGCTGCCTGCTCGTGACCCCGGAGGCCGGCCCCCGAGTGCGGCTGGTGACGGTGCTCACGGACGCCCCACTCGAGGCGGGAGCCCCTCTTGCGCGCGACTGCGGGGCCTGCACGCTCTGCGTGGACGCCTGTCCGGCTCGAGCCTTTACCGGTCGCCCGTTCGATCCGACGGAACCTATCGAGTCGCGTATGGACGTCGCGGCCTGCAGGCGCTACCGAGAAGAGGCCAAGCAGGAAAGCGGCACCGAGATCTGCGGCGTCTGCGTGGCGGTCTGCCCCCACGGCCGCCGGGGACGGGCTTAGAGGGTCAGCCAGGCTCCCAGGCCCGGCGGGCCCGACCGGCTGCGCGGGCTCCGCGGCCGCAACGACCCTACCGGCCGCGCGGGCCCCACGAGCCCCCCGGACACCACCGCCGCACGGGTTCCGTCGTCAACTGTCCGTGGCGGGGCGGGCGGCGGGCAGGGTGAGGGAGACGGTGGTCCCGCGCCCGGGGGCGCTCGCGATGGTCATGGACCCGCCCATCTGTTCAACCAGGCTGCGTGCGACCGCCAGCCCGATACCCAGACCGCCTCCGGTAGCCGACCGCGACTTATCCACGCGGTAGAAGCGCTCGAAGACGTGAGGGAGATCGGCCGCCGGGATGCCGATACCGCTGTCTTCAACCCGAATGAGGATCCGTTCCGCGGGAGGCGAACCCCGGAGAGCGTCTGTTGGGGTGGCGGGCGCAGGTGAAGCCCGCAGGGTCACCTCTCCGCCCGGCGGTGTGTACTTGAAGGCATTGCCCACGACGTTGAGCAACACCTGCAGCAGGCGGTCCTCGTCGGCCCTGACGGCCGGCGTCAGAGGTTCCACGACCACGCTGAGCGCGATCGGCTTCTGCTCGAATTGAGGACGCACGCGGTCGGCCACACCTTCGAGAACGGGAGCTACCTCCAAGTCGACCGGGGCGATGCGCTCGGCCCCTGCTTCGATGCGTGACAGATTCTCGATGTCGGCCACCAAACGAGAGAGGCGGGCCGCTTCTCGGTGAACCAATTGGTAGGTCTCGGGCTCCTCGGAGATCACCCCGTCGAGCAGTCCCTCCATGTAGCCCTGGATGCTCGTGAGCGGCGTCCTAAGCTCGTGCGAGATGGTGGCCAGGAGTTCGCGCCTCACGCGTTCGGTCGCCTCCAGGCGCGAGGCCATCTCGTTGAAGGCGTCCGCGAACTCTCCGATCTCGTCGTCGGCGGGGTGGGCGACGCGCTGGCCGTATTCGCCCGCCGCGATCCGCCGGGCGGCGGCGGCCATGTCACCGATCGTCCCCGTGATGACGCCTGACAGCACGTAGCTGGCCGCCGCCGCCACCACCACCGCCGCCAACGCTCCCCACAGCAGGGCTTCGTTCACTCCGCGCGCAACCGCCGTCTCCAGATCGCTCATCATCCCGCCCATCATCCCGCTCATGCCGGAGCCCATGTGAGAGGAGACGGCTCCCACGGCGATGCTCCGCACCAGAGCGGCCACGACCACGACGACCACGGCGATCACCCCGAGAAAGGCAAAGAAGAGCTTCGCCCGCAGCTTCATTCCTCGGGCACCAGGAATTTGTAGCCGACGCCCCGCACGGTGCGGATGAAACGGGGTTGGGAGGGATCGTCGCCGATCTTCTTGCGGAGATTCGCCACATGCACGTCCACGACGCGCGAATCGCCCAGATGGTCGTAGCCCCAGACGCGCTCGAGCAGCTGCTCGCGTGAGTACACCCAGCCGGGATGGTCGGCGAGGGCGCGTAAGAGGTCGAACTCGATGGCCGTGAGTTCGATGGGAGTCTCGTCGACCGTCACCATGCGGCTACGCTCGTCCATGACCAGCGGTCCTCGCACCAGAGGGGCGGTGTCGTCGTCGGTGCCGATACCGGCGCGCCGCAGCACGGCGCGCACGCGGGCCACCAGAACCTTGGGGCTGAACGGCTTCACCAGGTAATCGTCGGCCCCGGCCTCGAAACCCCGCAGGACGTCGTCTTCCTCGCCGCGGGCGGTGAGCATGATCACCGGCACTCCTACGGAGTCTTTCAGCCGACGGGCGACCTGGAGTCCGCCCGGGCCGGGCAGCATGAGATCGAGGATGAGCAGGTCGGGCGCCGCGGTCTCGACCGACCTGATGGCGGCGTTGCCGTCCGCTGCCTGGGAGACGTCGTAGCCCTCGCGCTCAAGATAGGCGGCCACCAGGCGACGGACGTTGTCGTCGTCGTCGACGACCAGGATGCGTATCGGTGCCGCCATGCCGCCTCCGAAGCCGCAGACGCGGCCCTCTCTCGGCCTACCGAGGCTCCGCCAGGCGGCGCCCGATGTCCTCGGCTATCTCCTTGGCGGAGGGATGGTCGAAGATCTCACCTTTGGCGTCCACGCCGGGGCAGAGAAGATCCCCGACGGGGTGCACGTCGAGCACGTGCCAGAAGTAGCTGACGACCTGCCTGGCTCCGTCGAAGACGGTCTTGTAGGTGGTGCCGGCGCACGACAGGAAGGCGCCTCGACGCTCCATGGAACCCTCGGGGCGCACCGGTTGCTTGAGGACGTACTTCAGGGCCCAGAACGGTTGGCACCGGTCTACCATCGCCTTGGCCTGCGCGGCCAAGCCCATGGAGAAGATCGGGGCCGCGAGAACGATGCTGTCCGCCGACCGGAGGTGAGGGAAGATGGCGTCCATCCCGTCATCCACGATGCACTGGCCCGTGTCCGCGCAGCCGTCGCAGGCTATGCAGCATCCCACATCCAATTCACGCAGGCGGAACTTCAACACCTCGGCACCCGCCGCCTCGGCGGCGGCCAGGGTCCAGTCCAGGAGGGTCTCGGTGTTGCCCTTCCTCCGGGGACTGCCCGCGAGGCCGAGGACGGTCACAGCCATGCGATCATCACCTGGCGATGCGGGCTTTGAAGCCCACGTCGCCCTGCACGAGGTTGAAATCAGTGCCGCACACCGGGCACGTCACCAGGTCGCCTGCCACGGCACCTTTCGCCAACTGCATCTCGTGACGGCACACCGGACACTGCACACCCACGTACGTCGTCTTGTAGGTCACGTCGAACATCTGGTGGAGCAGGTCATCGGGGAGATCGGCCTTCTTCGTCCCCGCGCGGATGGCCTGCTCGAGAGCCGCGGCTTCTGCCACATTGCCGAGCAGCAGTGCCCCCACCAGCACGTCGTCAGATGAGAAGACCAACTTCTTGTAGAACTCCCCGTACGGGTAATCCCCGCGCATCTCGGAATAGCCCGAGCGGTAGGGGGCGATGGTACGCCCCAGCGTCACGAGACTGAGACCGAGGACCTGCATGTTCAAGGTGTCTATGGCAGCCGGCTCGTCAGCCCCGGCGCCGCCTGCCATGAGGGTTCCGGCCGCTGCTCCCTGCCGCCACGAACGCAGCCAGTTGAAGTAGTTCTTCCCGGCGTCGACCGTCACGTCGCCGGCCACGAACACATCGGCCCACGGGCTTGCGAACCCGGCGCCCGCAACCAAGCCGGCACCGCCGTCGGGCAGAAAGCCGATGGCGGGAGTGTATCCCGAGCAGAGGCCCAACACGTCGGCGCGCAGCACATCCCCACCAGCGAGGACGACCTCTCCGGCGCACCCGTCGGAGGAGCGCGCCGTCTCGATCCCGGCGCCGAAGACCACCCGCGCGCCCGCCGCATGCAGGCGACTGAGGGCTATGTCCGCTGCATCCTTGTCGAGCACCTCCGGCCAGAGGCTATCGGTGGGGACAAGATAGGTGGTCGAGAAGCCGGACGCGGTAAGGGCGCGCACCAACTCCAGGGCGACCATGCCGTTGCCGAACACCACCCCCGTCTTGCCGGAGCCATCAAGGTCGCGGATCGCCCGAGCTTCGTCCAGGGTCTTGAAATGGTTGACGCCGGCGAGGTCGCCGCCCGATAGCCCCGCCGAGGTGACGTCGCGTCCCGTGGCCACCAACAGCCGGTCGTAGGGGACGGAGCCTCCGTCGGCCAGCGCAAGCGTGTGCGCATCGACATCTAGGCCCACGACCTTCGTCGAGAGCCTCAGATCCAGCCGGTTATCGTCGTAGAAGGAGGTCTTGCGGGCCCACATACGCGCCTCACCGATGTCGCCGGAGGCGAAGTCCGCCAACTGGGGACGGCGATAGAACGGGTGCGGCTCTTCCGTGAGGATGGTCACGTCGGCCGACTCATCCGTGCGCCTGATCACTTCTGCGGCCCGTGTACCTGTGACACCGTTCCCGACGATCACGTACTTCGCCATCCCATGACTCCTTCCATGCACCGTTCGCGGCCTTCGCCAGCAGCGGAGCCATTGTACCAGTAGACCCAAAGCGACGCCCACGGCCGGGGTGCGCCACTCCTGCGCGCGAGGTTACGTGCATATCCACACACAAAACCCTTGTGCGGACGGTCACCATAGGCTAGACTACCTGCATGAAGAGGCCACGACTCAACACATCTCTGTCTCTGCCGGCCGACTCTCAATTGGATGTGCTTGCGGACGCGCTCGGCGATCCAACGCGCAGAGGCATCTTCAAGTACGTTGCAGATTCTGCCGAACCCGTCACCGCCGCGGATGTGGGAGCCACGTTCGGGGTGCACCGGACGGTCGCGAGGGCTCACCTCGAGAAGCTCACCGACACGGGCCTACTTGTGTCGGATTTCCTGCACCGAGCGGAGGGCGGGCGACCCCCTAAGGTCTACCGGCGGAGCGATACGCGGCTCGATCTGCAGGAACCCGTGCGGCAGTACCAGATGCTGGCGGAACTCCTGCTGAATACTCTTGAACGGTTCGGAGAGGCCGGCGAGATCTTGGTGGGCGAGATCGGGCGCGACTTCGGACGTCAACTCGCCTCTACCGCGCCCAACGACGGCTCGGTCGAGGAACGGCTGGCTCCGCTCTCTCAAGCGGGGGCCGACATCCATTTCGAGGTAGAGGCTGATCGCGTGACGGTGCACACCGGCAACTGCCTGTTCCGTGAGGTCGCCACCCGGCAGCCGCGCCTGGTGTGTCTCCTCGACAAGGCCATCGTGGCCGGTCTGCTCTCCAACGGCGACCGCCCCTTCGCCCTGGCGGAGCACAAGCGTCGCGGCGAGCATGACGTATGCACTCTTGTTTTCGAAGCAGTAACAAACGGCGCCGCCGAGCGGCTCCGGTCAGAAGCGGCACAGACGGATACGGGCAGCAACAACTCGGAGGACGACGCATGATCATCACCAAGCAGAAGCCCATCGAAGAGATCTCGCAGATGCTTGAGAAGCACAAGAACATCTTCTTCGTGGGCTGCGGACAGTGCTCCTCTCAGTGCCAAACCGGCGGTGAGTGGGAGGTCGAGGAACTCGGCAAGATCCTCGAGGAAGACGGACACCATACCGTTGGGTCCTCGGTGGTCTATGCCCCCTGCCACGAACTGGACGTCAAACGCCACTTCCGCAAGCATAAGGAGCAGCTGGCCAAGGCCGACGCGGTCGTAGTCATGAGTTGCGGCGCCGGCGTGCAGTCCGTCGTCGAGGCCACCGATCTCCCAGTCTACCCGTCGAACGACAGTCTGTTCCTGGGCAACTCCCAGCGGCACATGAACTTCGAAGAGAAGTGTTCCACCTGCGGAGAGTGCATCCTCGACTGGACCGGGGGCATCTGCCCGGTGACCCGCTGCCCCAAGGGGTTGCTGAACGGTCCATGCGGAGGCACCAACCACGGCATGTGCGAGGTGGACAGCGAGAAGCCCTGCATCTGGGTCGAGATCTACAACCGCCTCGACTCCCTCGACGAGTTGGACAAGTTCCGCGAGATCAGGCCTCCCAAGAACCACTCGGCGATCCAACGTCCTGGCGTTATGCGCGGAGAACGCTAAGACACGCAGAGGAAGCACGCCGGAGCACCCGGCGAACCAGTACGAATTCAGAACGGGGGCCACTGGGCCCCCGTTCTGAATTCTGCCGCTTCGGTCCTACTAGGTCCGGTCCTACTGTGCCCTCAGGCCTCCCAGGCCTTGACGCGGCGGGCGATCTCGCGCCCGTATTCTTCACAGGCGGCCAGATCCGCGCTCGAGGGCACGTACTTGAACTCGAGCGGATCGACCACCTCGAGCCCAAGCTCGCGCAGCCCGGCGTCTACCTGCTTCACGCCGCCGCCGCCCCAGCCGAAGGAACCGTAAGCACCCGTCACGCGCTGCTTGGGACGGAGCCCCTTGATGTAGGTCATGAACGCACCTACCGACGGCAACATGGTGTTGTTGAGCGTGGGAGTGCCCACGAAGAAGCCGCGGCAGGCCTGTATGGTCTGAATGGCGTCCGCCAGCGGGGTCTTGCTGAGCTTGATGACCGAGCAGGCGACTCCCTCTTGCGCCACGCCGTCTTCGATGGCCCGCGTCATCTTCTCCGTCGAATGCCACATGGTGTCGAAGATCAAGGCCACCGACGGCTCCGCCTTGAAGGAGCTCCAATCGACGTATGACTGGATGATGGCCTGCACGTCCTGCGGACGCCGCCAGATGACTCCGTGGCTGGGGGCGATGACATCCAGTTCCAGACCCATCTCGCCCACCGTCTTCACTAGTTTCTGCACCTGGGCACCGAAAGGCATGAGGATGTTGGCGTAGTACTTGGCCGCCTCATCCATCGCCACGGACAGATCGACCTCGTCGGCGAATCGCTTCGATGTGGCCAAGTGCTGGCCGAAGCCGTCGTTGGCCAGTAGCACCTTGGCCTCTTTGATGTAGGTAAGCATGCTGTCCGGCCAATGAAGCATGGGTACTTCCAGGAAGGTGAGCGTGTAGGTGCCGAGTGAGATCTCGTCGCCCGTGGCCACCACCTCGATATCCCACTCCCCGAAGCCTTCCTCGGCATAAAGGATAGCGAGTGCGTCTTTCGCCCGTTTGGAGCAGAAGATCTTGACCGGCGACATCTCGCGGACGAGTCCCGGGATGGCCCCGGAGTGATCCATCTCCACGTGATTGATGACCAAGTAGTCGATTCCACGCGGGTCGCAACAGCTGTTGATGCGCCGCAGCGTTTCCGAGCCGAAGCCCGAGCGGACCCCGTCGACCAAGACGGTCTTCTGATCGGTGATCAGGTACGAATTGTAGGTGGTGCCTCGTGGTGTCTCGTAACCATGGAAGTCACGGCAGTTCCAGTCGATCGCCCCCACCCACCATATGTTTTCCTTCAGTAGATACCGCTCCATGAAGCACCTCGGATTCCATGCGCTCTACGTGGGACCGGCGGCCCGATGGGGCCGCCGGCTCACAGTATACGCAACGCGGATGTACGCTACACGGTCGAGATGCCGACCCCGACCACCTTGGGCGCCGGCCACACCCGCCTAGGACGCGTTGCCCTCGCAGTAGTACTCGGTCGTGAGATCGAAGTCGAGCTGCACGTCGCACTGATTGCAGAGGCAACCTCGACGCAGCACCGTGCTCCTGCTCGCACCGCGCGCACAATAGAAGCCCTTCAGCTCCTCCGGCTTACTGGGACAACTGCCACAGACACAGCGGGCGGCGTCTTCGAGGGTGTCGGGGACCGCCGGCACAGTCGCCCTACTCGACGAACTCTTCGATGCGGTGCTTCGGTGAGGAGCAGACCACGCATGCGTCGGGCGTTTCGTGTTCATACGTCATCCCGCACACCTGGCACACGAAAAAGCGACTGTCTTGAAGGTCCGACATCTTCTCGGCGGCCTCTCTGAACATGTTCTCGTGGAACTTCTCGGCCATGTTGGCCGCGAAGAACGAAAACCTCGCATCCTCATTGTCTTCCTTCACTGCGATCTCCATGAACTCCGGATACATCGCGCTGTGTTCGTAGTTCTCGCCGCCGATCGCAGCAGCCAGATTGGCGCTCGTATCCTTCAACTCGCCCATCGCCTTGAGGTGCTCATGGGCATGAATGGTCTCCGAAGATGCCGCCACGCGAAAGCGCTTGGCGACTTGCGGCATTCCCTCTTCCTCGGCCTTCTTCGCAAAGGCCAGATACTTCCGATTCGCCTGGGATTCCCCGGCAAAAGCATCAGCGAGGTTCGTCATTGTGTCGGCCACAGATGATCTCCTTTCGGTGCGTTCGAATCGCGACCCTCCCGTGCGGAGCCGGCCATCGAGAATTGGCGCGGGCCCGCTCTTCGGGCCCAGTCCAGTCTAACAGAACGGTAGGGCTCCACGCCGAGGTCACGCAGGCGGACGCCGACCCAGGATCAGCTGATTCGGAGAGCGCTCCAAGTCGACGACGCGCACGTCTTCGAATCCCGCGGCCTCGAACCAAGCACGATACTGGTCGTCACGCCATACGCCCCCGTCCGCGGTCGCCTGCAACATGTTGACGGCGAACATGGCTGCCCGCGGGCTCCGCCCCCACACGTAGTCACGCACGCAGATCACGCCACCCGGGCGGAGCGCCTGGAACACGCGGAGGGTGAGCGCCTGAAGCTTCTCAGGCCCGTAGATGTGGTACACGTTACCGAGGTAGGCCAAGTCGAAGGGGCCCGCGGGCAGAGAGACGTTGAAATCCCCGCCTTCCATGGCTATGTCCTCGGCACCCGCGCCCAGGAACTCGCGGGCCTCGGGAAGCACATCGGGCCGGTCGAAGAGCGTGGCTCGCAGGCCCCGGTCGGCGAAGGCCCGGGCCATATGGCCCACGGCGCCGCCAACGTCGATCATGTCCCTGGGCTCGCGCTGGTCGTTTCCTTCCTTCGCGTACGCCAGACACCACGTCGACCACTTCCTCCGGCACGGCGGGACCGCCCTCCCCCATCGTGCGCACGAAAGAACGGAGGCGTTCCGGCTCTTTGACGCGCGACTGCCCGCGGTCGCCGGCCACGATCTCCGGCAGGCGCAACCACCCTCCGAACTTGTGGAGTTGGTGCAAGAGCGAGGAGCGTTCTAACTCCGGTGGCACGGGATCGCCGGGAGGTGGCTCGACGAGATGGAGGCGCCCCAAGGGGGTCAACCTGAACGATCCCTCTGTTTCCTCAGCGACGCCCAGCGAGGTGAGTGCATGAAGCAAGACCCCGCACGCGTGGACGTCGCCTCCCACAGTCGCCGCGACCTGCTCCGCAGTGCGACCCCCTGGCACGTCTATGGCATCTACGAGCCCCGCCCGGAGAGCAGCGCCAAGCACCAGCAGTTTCTCCACCTCGCGACGGTCGACGAGGGAAGTCACGACGGTGCCCCAGGATCGGAGGCCGCGGCATCGGACGCCCCGGCTACGTCGGAGGCGGCGGCGTCGGGCGCAGACTCGCTCCCGTCGGCGTCCATGCCGACTCCCAGGAGTTGGGCGATATCACGCTTGTTGTCTTCGAATCCCCAGAACACGCGCTGCCCGATCACGATGGCGGGCGTGGCCACCCGCCCGAGTTGCGCCTCCATGCGACGTCGCACCTCCTCGCCCGCGGTGACGTCGTGGGCCACCACCTGTACTCCATGTGCCGAGAAGAACCTTCTGGCTTCGTGGCAGTCCCCTCAGGTGGGGGAATGGTAGAGGACGACCGAATCTGCAGGCCGCCGCCCCAGTATGCGCTCAAAGAGTCCCATTCAGCCCCTCTCCACAGGCAGGCCTGCCCTCACCCAGTCGTCCAGCCCGGCCCTGTATTCTGACACGTCGGTGTAGCCTAACTGTCGCAGCTTATCGGCTGCGATGCCTGAAGCCTCTCATATGTAGTCGTTACAGTAGAGGACGATCTTCTCGTCCTTCTTGTAGCGGCGCATCTTCTTCACGAGACTCTTGAAGTCCGCCCATTCGGCGCCGGGCAGATGACCCTCAGCCCAGTGTTCTTTGCCAAGCACGTCGATGAGGTGGAAGGGCTCGTCCGCTTGGATCATCTCCCACAGCTCGGCTCGTTCGATGATGGGCACGCTGGGGCGGCCGGCCTCCGCGTCGTAGAAGACCAAGTAGGTCGCAGCCGTGTAGTATCCAGCAAGCCGATAGACGTCGATCTTGTCCATATCGCGCATGTCCAGGAGCGCCGCCGCCGTGCGACCTTCCTCGTCGATCATGATGCCGGCAGTGAGCAGTCCCCACAGCTGCGCTTCCCTCCTGGCGTGCGGCGCGATGATATCGAGCAGACAGTACCGGTCCCCTTCGCTGGGCTCCCTCGCCACCAGTCCTATGGGCTGGTCGTGGTCGGTGAGCACCCACAGCGCGTCGTCCTCGATGCGGGCCTCCAACTCGGAGTAGGTCGGAGCCTGCTCCACTCCCCGCACGTGCAGATACAGATCGTGCGCCGCCCGCAGATGCGGATAGTCGAGCGGCGTCAGGTTCAGACCGTGCTCTTCTTGAGGCCGCATTACGACCTTCGCCGCCATCACCGCCATGCTCACCTCCATCTGATACCCCGAAGCCAGGAGGGCGGTCACGTACGTGCAGTCGTCGCTGCGTACCAGATAAGCGCGCGGCTCGATCTGATCCCTGGTCGCGGCCACGGCGTCCTCGTACGAGTCGCGGTAGGGCGGGGTCAGGAAGAGTTCGATGAGGGTGACGTGCTCGTGGTCTCCCTGCGGTTCTCTTAGAGCGAGCACGTAACCGACCGCGCTCTCGGCGTCCCAGATCTGCCAGGCCTCGGCGTGATGAGCGAGATGGGTGTGGAAATCGGGGAGCAACGGGAGGTGATAGTGAAGCAGCTTCTGCTCGCGCATCGGAGCGATGGCGGCGTGGTCGACCTGGCGAAGCTCCAACGGGACCCCTTCCTTCTCGTCTGTGTTCTCGTTGGCGGTACCCGGCGCAGGCGCGACCTAACCGCACGACCCACAGATCGTGGCGGCGCGCCCCCGCCTGATGCTAATCGTCCAGTCAGCCGCCGTCAGGTGGCGCCACCATGATCTCTTTTTCGACCGGCGTCAGCCGGCTCCGAGCGCTCAGCCCCCAACTGCGGAACCGGCCTAGGTTCCGAGCAGCCGAACCACGGAAGACGCCGTCGCTCAGAAAGCCTTCTCCTCACCGGACAGCGTGAGCCAACGGTCCATCACCAGCGCATCCGACATGGCAGGCTCCATCTTCATCTCGGCTGTTTCTCCGTCGCCGTCGCGGACGGTCACTGCCCAGGGCCCAGAGGCAGACAGTTGCTGCCCGCCGCCCAGCTCGAAATGCATGATCATGTGGCCCCCCGGAGCAAGAGGAGGAGGACTGACATCCGCCGGGTCGCGCGGACCATATGGGTTGTTGTCCGAATAGACGGAAACGTCTCCGGCCCACGTTGTCTGCCCGTCAGAGAGGGTGGCTGTGAACTTCCGCCACGAAACTTGAATCACCTTGTCGTCAACATTGATTCCTTCGATGTCCAGGCCGATGGACGGCCGGTCTTTCCAGAACACAAGCCCTCCCACCGCGACGCGCAGTGTTCCGTTGGCCATCTGCGCCTCCGCCGGATAGGGCCCCTCGAGCCTACGAGTCATCATGGACTTGGTGATCGGCTTCACCCGCCACGACCCGTCTTCGAGCGCAGAGGGGATCTCAAGCGTCTGAGTAGTTCCGTCGCGGCCGACGAACCCAACTTTGACGAGAACGTTGACTGCATCCAAGGGGCGGGAGCCGTTGACGGAGATCTCCCCGGAGGCTGCAATGCCCCCAAGGTTGAAGGCCTCATCTTCCTCTGCTTCGGACGCATGACCTCTCGTTTGCGAGGAGAGCACAGCATCCGCAGCGACTTTGTCCCCGCTCGCCAATGCACCCAGATACACTCTGACGGCCTCCTCCGGTGATCCTGACGCCGACCCGTTCGAGTGCTGTCCGAGCACCAACCCTGCCGCGAGGGCGATCGGGATCACTAAGAGAACGATCTTCACTCTAACCGAAGGCCTCCAGCTCCATATGCGATTCATCTCATATTGACTCACTCATTCACCTACCCTTCCGGTATTCCAAAGAAGAGGATGTACATGAGACCGACAGTGAGCCAAATGATTATCATCCCCACGGGGAAGGCGAAAAGCAGGAGATAACTAGATAAGGATCGCTTCTTTCTGGTCCGGAATCGTCTCCAGGCGAAGAGCATCATGAGCCATGCGCCCAAGAAGACCAGGAAATCGCCAAACGCGACAAGGGCAGCAAGAGCATACTCGCCAAAAGTCATAATCCCTCGCCTAGTTCGGATGACTCCGCCGCGTGGGGTGACGTTGGGCTGACAATATCAGACTGAACGTCCCCCTGGAGGGCTCCGGACATTGGCGCAGGAGGGTCGCCCGACAGGGGGCTACTTCAACAGACGCTTCAAATCAGCCAGGCGCTGGTAGATTTCCTCCCGATCGGCAACCTTCACAACGAGAATCAAGGCGACCTCGTCCTTCACCTGGTACAAGATGCGATGGTCCTTTCCCACCTTCACGCGAAACACACCGTACTGCGCCAGCTCTTTCACCTTTTCGCAGGCGGGCGGTCGGGGATCTTCGGCGAGTTCCTCAAGCTTTTCTAGGACCGCAACCTGAATCTGAGCGGACAGTTTCCCGATTGCTCGCTCTGCGGCGGGCGCTATCCGTATCTCGTAAGCCACGGACCGTCAGCGGCCGAGCTTCTTGCGCAAGTCGCCGAGGCTGACTGTGCCTTCGCGCTCGGCCTCTTCAATCGCTGCGAGAGCATCATGAACGTCGAGCACGTCCTGCAGGCGGTCAAGCAGACGAGCGTCTTCAATCGAGACCACAGCTGCGACTTCCTTGCCATGACGCGTGACTACGATGCGTTCATGTCCGTATTGGACGCGGCTCAAGACATCAGCCGAAGCTTCCTTCAGCTGTTTAGCGGTGACTGTGGTCATCGCGCTCCCTCCCAGGCAAAACGGTACATTATTATGACCATTTTGTACCTTTAGTCCCCCTTTTTCAATTCTTGCCGGACCTTCCACCAAATCTCAAGCCAACAGACGATGGGGGTGCCGGAAGGTAGCCGCAACTCGGGCGACGGCGTAGACTATCCTACGTGAATGCCGGTACGCCACACGCCGAGACAGAGTTCCGCACGGTCCCCCCGCGATTCCCGCGGGACCACGAGGAGGCCGTGCGAGACCGCTTCGTAGGCAGCATGCTGGGGACGTTCTTGGGCGACGCCCTGGGGATGCCGGTGGAAGGCATGAACCCGGCGGCGATCCGACACCGGCACGGGGTCATCCAAGACATGCTCGAAGCCCGCCTCGGCCGCGGCACCTACACGGACGACACGCAGATGATGGCAGCGCTGGCCGAATCCTTGGTGGCGCGTCGCGGCTTCGATGGCGCCCATGCCGCCTCCACCTTCGTCTCGCGGCTGGATCGGAGGCGCGGGTACGGCCGAGGTACCATCGAGGCGCTGGAGCGCATCGCGGCCGGCGTTTCTTGGGACTGTGCGGGCGCGCACACGTACGGCAGCGGCTCCTTTGGAAACGGCTCGGCGATGCGCGTGGCGCCCGTGGGACTCCTCTTCCACAGGGATATCGATCGGGCCGTGCAGGTGGCCCGCGAACAGAGCGACATAACGCACTGTCACCCCTTGGGTCGGGCCGGTGCCGCCATCATGGCCACCAGCGTAGCTGTGGCCCTTCGTTGGGGTGTGGAGATGGAGGGTCCCATCGACACGGAGGCCTTCCTGAGTCTCGTGCGCCTGGCGTTGCAGGAGAACGAAGGTCTCTACGGCGAATCACTGGAGAAGGTCAGTCACATGCTCCGCTACTGTCCCGCCCCCCAGCCGGGGGACTCGAGCGACAAACGGCTGGCCGCCGCCGAGCAGGTCTCAGCAGTTCTCGGAAACGACGCGCGGGCCTTCCACTCGGTGCCCACCGCCCTCTACTGCTTCCTGGCGAACGCGAACTACCCGGAACAGAGCCTGATCCACGCGGTCTCCCTGGGGGGAGACACGGACACGATCGCAGCCATGACCGGAGCCCTCTCCGGCGCCTACCACGGGTCGGGGCTCTGGCCGGCCCGCTGGCTCGATCAGCTCGAAGGCGGACCCAGAGGACGCGACTACATCATGGGGCTCGCCGAAGACCTGTTCTTGGTCTGGCTGGAACTCTACTCGGAGACGCCTCTGCAGCCGCCCGTACTGCGCGCCTGAGAAAGCTCGGTGAGGGATCGAGCGCCTACGCTGGGGATCGAGCCGCGCAGTCGGGGTCGGTCTCGGAGGCTCCGCTCTCAGTCCGAGGCTCTGAGGATGAAGTAGGGGTTGATAGCCCCTCCGCCCCCCGGGTGTATCTCAAAATGCAGATGCGGTGACCCTCCCCGCGCGTTGCCGCTGCTGCCTACTCGTCCGATGAGTTGGCCGGCGCGGACCGAAACGCCCGAGCGGATGCCGCCCGCGATGCTGTCCAGGTGTGCGAAGTAGTAACTGGACCCGTTACTGCCGTCGAGCCACACGATCGTGCCGCCGAGTCCCGAACCGTAGGCCGAGCGACGTATCCTGCCGCCCACCACAGCCACGACGGCGGTGCCCCGCGGCGCCATGATGTCGGTGCCCTTGTGCGAACGGCCCCCCGATCGCGCGAAGCCCCAATCGTTGATGTATGAGTGCGGCCCATCGACGGGGAACACGAAACCTTTCGCCGCGACGCTGGCGCCCCTGCTCGAGGCCACGGAGGCCTTGGCGCGGGCCCTCTCGGCTTCAGCCGCTCGGCGGGCCTCCTCCTCGAGTGTGGCGACCCTCGTCTTCAGCCTGCGGTACTCGACCGCAACCGCCTGCATGCGCGTCTCCATGGTCTGGCGTGCGGTCTTCAACTCGGCCATCTTCTGCTCCTGCTCGAGCTTCTTCTGCGCGAGATCTTTCTCGAGCACCAGAACCTTCGCCAAGTGCGTATCCACCTGTTCGAGCGTCTCTCGATCTTGAGCCGCGACCCTGTTGAGCAGACCGAAGCGCTGCATGACGGCCGAGAAGTCGCCGGAATCGAAGAGCACCTCGAGGAACAGGGGGACCATCCCGCTCCTGTCCTTGTAGAGATGGACCACACGCTTGGTCAGCTGGGCCTGCATGAGATCGAGGTCCCCACGGGAGCGGGCCTCGTCTTTCTCGGCCGCCTCGACGGCATCGTCCAACTCGTAGAGCCGCGCCTCGGAGCGCGCGTAGGTCCCGGCCAACTCGTCGACTTCAGCCTGCAGTCTTCCCAGTTGACTGCGGGCGGCCGCGAGGTCGCTACGGGTGTCCGATAGCTTCGAGCCTTGAGCGCTGGCCGGGAACATGGAGAGAAAGCCGAGCGCGACCAGCCCGAGAGCCGCGGCGCCTCGGGCGGGGTTCGTCCAGAGCCGACGTCGCGGCCCGAGCCGAGAGGCGCCTGCGTATCTCCTGGTCCTTAGCACGCGCACTGGTAGTCGCCCCACCTAGCTCGGTTGCTCCGGGGGTGGCGGCGGCGACCACGGCGGCGTCTCGACCGGCGTACTGTCTGTCGGTGGAACCGGCATCCGGTTCGGTTCGAGCGGCCCGGTGGGAGGCGTGTAGCCGGGTGAGGTGGGCAGGGGCACCGTCCCGTGCCTTCCCCTACGCAGAATCAGCACTATCCCAATGATCAAGGCCAGAAGCACGAGGACGGCCGCGACTATCCCTCCTATGACGGGCCACCTGTACGCGACGCTGACCGCGTTCATCTCCGTGGCCCCGGACAGGGACGGACGCCATATCAGCGTGTTCCCGTCGACCTCGTCGGCGTTGTTCTCTTTGATCGATCCGGGCAAGGTCAGCCGGTTCTGCACCTCGAAGATGCTCGACAGGGCGGCGGGGTCCATCCCCTCGGGAGCCTGCTCGCCCGTGGCCGCCAGTGCGGAGCTCATGTCCCACTTGGCGGAGAAGACGGTCTTCACCGAGAGCGGGCCCTTCTCCTGGGTCAGCGAGAACTCCTGGGCCCCGAGGCTTTCGGCGGGAGAGGTGTCTCCCTGCTGAAGGAACGACATGATCTCAGATGGATCGTCGAACGTGCGGGAGGCTTTCACCCACCGGGTGCCGTCGGGATCCGTGCCGGAATCCGAGTCCCAACCTTCCGGCACTCCGGCCGCGAACTCGCTGAAGAGATCTCCGCCGCCTCCTTGAGACGCCATGAGGTCCTGGATCTCTTTGTCGGCGGAGAGGTGCACGCCCACGCTCCCGGATCCGTCGGACCCTATGGTCGTGTCCAGATTCATCTGGATCTTGCACCCCGCAAGGAGCGGCAGCAGGAGGGCCACGGCCAGCGCGGCCAGCGGCAACCAGGGCGAGCGGCGCCCGCGCGCCGAGCGCGCGCTCGGTGCCCGCGCCGCTCGAAGCGAGGCGTCGACGCGCCGACCGTCACCTGCTCCCATGGGGACCCTCCTTCTCCGCACACTTTCCGGATTCGCGGGCCGCCATCGCCATCCTGCGATTCCGGACGTAGTAGGCGGTCGAGAAGGCGACAAACGCCAACGCACAGAGTGCTAGGAGTATCGCGACCACCTGCATGGCACCCGCAGACGTCACGGAAGCACCCCCGTGCTCTCCACGCTTGATCCCCTCATCTGGATGGCACTTCTACCGAGACGGACATACGCGCAGAATATCACTACAACGGCGGACGGGCAGACGGAAGGCCCCCATCACGGCCCGCGACGCGCCAAGGATCGATACCAGAGAAGACTCGCCACGCCGCCCGCGACGGTCACCGCCATCGCCGTGGCGTAGGCTTCCGGAGGGTAGTGACCGGCCGAGTCCCGCCCGAACGACCCGATCACCACTCCCATGCCCCACTGGATCAGGGCGGTGCCGCCGATACCGAAGAGGTTGACGGCGGTCACGGCGCGTCCCGTCATGGATGTAGGGAAGACGGAGCGGGCGTGCGCCATGAGCAGGATGTTGAAGGCCCCGGCGAAGCCGAAGGCCGGGTAGGCGATCCACACCACCCACAACTGTCCGGAGAGCCCTCCCACGATCATGCCCACCTGGGCCGCCAGGAACACCGCCGACGCCCATTGCACCACCCGCGACGCCCCGTATCGCTCGGCGAACGACCCGCTCGCTATGTATCCGAAGAAGCCGCCAAGGGAGAGAGAGACCAACAGGTTGCCCGCCTGCACCTGGGGAAGGCCGAAGACGTCGTAGAGGAACGGGCCGCCCCACAAGCCCTGCATGGAAAGGAGGGTCCCCACCAGGAAGAAGTCCAAGGCGGCGATGCGCCAGAAGCGCCCGTCGCGGAACACCTGGGCGACGCTGCCCCGGGGTCCGCCGCTCGTTTTCCACTCCACACCCTCCGGAGCGTTCCGTGCCCATGTGAAGACGCTGAGCGAACTCAACCCCACCAGGACGGCTCCGCCAACGAAAACGGCGCGCCACCCGACGGCCTGCACCACCAGCGCGAGCGGAGTCGCCGCGGCCAGGGCGCCCATGGCTCCGAGGCCCACCAGGTATCCCGATACGCGGGCGAACCTCCGCACCGAGAACCACTGGCTGAACACCTTGAGTGATCCCATGAACACACCGGCCATGCCCATGCCGATCAGGGCCCGGCCGAGAGCCAATTGAGCGAACGAATGAGACGTCGCGAACACGACGGCTCCGACGGCGGTGACGAGCATCAAGCCGGGGGTCACCAGCCGAGGTCCGAACCGATCGAGAGCGGCCCCCAGTGGGACCTGCACGGCGGCGAAGGCGGCGTAGAAGAGGCTGGTCATCAGACCGAGCTGCTCGGCCCCTAGATGGAGGTCGCGAGACAGATCGGGAGCGATGACCGCGTTGGCTGAGCGGAAGAAGTAGGAGAGGAAGTAGGCGGCGGTGAAGAGGCCGAAGATGGCCGTGCGCCGGTCGAAGATGGTCGTAAGACGACCGGAGAGCGCGGACGGACGCACTCGAGCGGGCGGTCTAGAGGCGGACGGGCACGCCGGCGGCGGCCATCCGTTCCTTGGCCTGCCTGATGGTGTACTCGCCGTAGTGGAATATGGACGCGGCCAGCACGGCGTCGGCGCCGGTCTCGAGGATCACCTGCGCCAGGTGATCGAGGTTGCCGGCGCCTCCGCTCGCGATCACGGGCACCTCCACCGCCTGCGCGACGGCGCGGGTGAGTTCCAGGTCATACCCGTCCTTGGTGCCGTCGCGGTCCATGGAGGTGAGGAGTATCTCCCCCGCCCCGCGCCGCACCGCCTCCCGCGCCCAGTCGACCGCGTCCCAACCCGTGGTGACCCGTCCGCCGTTGACGAAGACCTCCCAGCGCGGTGCGTCCCCGGGTATCCGTTTCGCGTCGATGGCAACTACCACGCACTGCGATCCGAATCGTCGGGCGCAGGCTTCGATGAGGGTGGGGTCGCGCAACACGGCCGAGTTCAGCGAGACCTTGTCGGCGCCCGCGGAGAGCAGGGCGCGCACGTCGTCTTCGCTGCCGATGCCTCCGCCGATGGTGAAGGGTATGAAGAGTTCCTCCGCGCACCGGCGGGCCAGCTCCACGATGGTGTCGCGACGCTCGTGTGAGGCCGTGATGTCCAGGAAGACCAACTCGTCGGCGCCTTCGCGGTCGTAGAAGGCGGCAAGTTCCACAGGATCGCCGGCGTCACGGATGTCCACGAAGTTGGTGCCCTTGACCACCCGCCCTTTATCGACGTCGAGACAGGGGATCACGCGCTTCAGGTGCACGTCACTCCTCCGTCTCGTCGGGCGCGTCGAGGACTTCGAGCGCCTCCTGCAGGGTGAAGGCCTTCTCGTACAACGCCCGGCCGGCGATCACGCCGGTGACCCCGAGCGGCTCCAACTTCTTCAGCCGGCGCAGATCTTCCAACGAGGTGAGTCCGCCACTGGCGATGACCTGCACTCCGGGCACCTCGCGGGCCAACTCCTCGGTCGCCGTAAGGTTCATGCCGCCCAGCATGCCGTCGCGCGCGATGTCCGTGTAGATGACCTCTTCGATGCCCATCTCGGCCAGCTGACGCACGAAACTCTTCGCCGACATCCCACTCCGTTCCCGCCACCCGTGCGTGCTCACGTAACCATCGGCGGCGTCCACCGCCACGACCAGCCGGGGGCCCCACTCAGCCAGGGCGGTGCGCAGGAAGGAATCGTCGAGCAGTGCGCTCGTGCCGATGACGATCCTCTCCACCCGGGTGGCCTTGATCCGCTCGAGAGCCCCGAGGGAACGTATGCCGCCCCCGAACTGCACCGGCACGGGGACCGTCTCGGCTATGGCGTCGACGAGGTGCAGGTTACGCATGTCACCCAAACGCGCGCCGTCGAGATCCACCACGTGCAACCAGCGCGCGCCGGCCGCCACCCAGATTCGGGCCATGTCCACCGGGTCGTCGCTGAAGACCGTCTCGTCGGCGAAGTCGCCCCGCCGCAGGCGCACGCAGCGACCCCCCTGGATGTCTATGGCGGGGAAGAGCCGCATCCTCTGCCTCAGCCTCCGCTCACGTGCCGCGCGAAGTTCTCGTAGATGCGCAGCCCCAGAGCACTCGATTTCTCTGGATGGAATTGGAAGGCGGCGACGTTCTCGCGCTCCACACCCGAGACGAAGGTGCAACCGTATTCGGTGATGGTGAGCACGTCTTCCGGTCGCGTGGGCACCACGACGTAGCTGTGCACGAAGTAGAAGGCCGACATGTCGGGAACATCCTCCAACAGGTACGAGTCCTTGACCATCTCCACCTGGTTCCAGCCGATGTGCGGTATCTTGGGGCCCGGCGGCAGACGCCGCACCTGGCCCCGCACCAGACCCAGTCCCTCGACCCCCGGGCTCTCCTCGCTGCCCTCGAAGAGCAGCTGCAACCCGAGGCAGATGCCCAGGAACGGCACGCCGGCATCGACCCGCTCGCGCAGGATCTCGGCGAGACCGCGTGCCTCCAATTCGGCCATGGCCGCCCCGAAGGCACCGACGCCGGGTAATACGAGTCCGGCCGCATCGCGTATCCGACGCACGTCGGACCCCACCTCTGCGTGCGCGCCCACGTGCTCGAACGCCTTTTGCACCGAGCGTAGGTTCCCGGAGCCGTAGTCCACCACATACAGCACGGGGACTAGAGCACTCCCTTCGTCGAAGGCACGTCTTGGACTCGGGTGTCGAAGCGGGTCGCTTGGTCGAGAGCCCTGCCGAATCCTTTGAACACAGCTTCGATGATGTGATGCGGGTTCGAGCCGGCGAGGAGCCTTACATGCAGGGTGATACGCGCGTTGTTCACCAGCGCCTGGAAGAACTCCAGCGCGAGGTCGAGATCGAATCCTCCGATATTGGCGGGCGAGAGGTCGACGTTGTAGGCCAGATAGGGACGACCGCTGATGTCCATGCTCACCAGGGCCAGTGCCTCATCCATAGGCAGCTGCACACTGCCGTAGCGGACGATCCCTCGGTTGTCTCCCAAGGCTTGAGCGAGGGCAGAGCCCAGGCAGATGCCCACGTCTTCGACCGTGTGGTGTCCGCCGGTCTGAAGGTCGCCGACGGCCTTCACCTGCAGGTCGAAACGACCGTGAGCCGCGAACAGATCGAGCATGTGGTCGAGGAAACCGATGCCCGTGGAGATGTCGCGCACGGTGCCGCCATCCAGCCCGAGGGTCACCGACACCTCGGTCTCCCGCGTGCGACGCTCGACCGTAGCGGTGCGGTTCTCTGATGATGTTGGTGTCACGGTTCCCTCCCCGTTGCGCCCCCGCTCCGGCCTGGAGTCGGACCGCCCGTGCAGAATAGCATAACGTCTTGCCGGCTCAGGACGGCCTGACGGGCGGGTCGGAAGCTGCGCGGACCCGAGCTTCGACCGATAGCCGATGATAGTCGAACCCTTCGCTGTGGGCCATACGGGCCGCGTGTCCCCCCAACGCCCCGGCCGCTGCGGGACCCACCTCGACGACCGACGATCGGCGCACGAAGGTGTCTACCGACAACGGCGAAGAGAAGCGTGCAGCCCCGCCGGTGGGCAGGACGTGGTTCGAGCCGGCCACGTAGTCGCCGAAAGCGGCCGGAGTATGGCTCCCCAGAAAGATCGCCCCGGCGGAGCGGACGTTCTCCAGGAAGTCTCTGGGGTTCTCGAGATGGATCTCCAGGTGCTCGGGGGCGTATGCCTCTACCAGTCCGCCCGCGAGAGCGGGGAACGACTCTCCCTCGACCGGGTGGAAGGCGAAAAGGCCGCCGGCGGACCGGCCCCCGAACGTAGACCGCAGCGAGTCGATCTCCGAGGCCACGTCCCGGCACACCTGCAGCGAGGGAGCCACGAGCACGGCCGACGCTCCACTGCCGTGCTCCTCTTGAGCCAGCATGTCCAAGGCCACGAGCCTCGGGTCGCAGTCGAGGTCGGCGACCACCACCACCTCGCTCGGCCCCGCCAGACCGTCGATGCCCACGGCGCCGAACACTTGGCGTTTGGCCTCAGTGACGAACGCGTTCCCGGGGCCGCAGATGACGTCGGCGCGCCGGATGGTCTCGGTGCCGAAGGCCATGGCAGCAATGGCCTGCGCGCCACCCACGCGGTGGACCTCGTCGATACCCACCAGGTGCGCCGCGGCCAGGACCGAGGCGTTGACGGAGCCGTCGGGGCCCGGAGGAGTGCAGATGAAGAGACTGGGCACGCCTGCCACCTGAGCCGGCACCGAGTTCATTATCACCGTGGAGGCGTACGCTCCCAGTCCCCCGGGCACGTACAGCCCGGCGCGCTCCACCGGCAGGTAGCGGATGCCCAAGCGCTGGCCGCTCGGACCTTCGGCCTCCCAGCTCTCACGCAACTCGTGCGAGTGGAACCAGGTGCAGTTGCGGTGGGCGAACTCGAGCGACTCCAGCAGACCGGGATCGAGGCCCTCGAAGGCCGCCCGCAGCTCGGAGACCGGCACGCGCAGCGTCTCAGCCGTCGCACCGGCCCAGTCCAAGCGGACGGTGACCTCCGCCACCGCGACGTCTCCCCCGGCCCGCACGTCGTCGAGTATCTGCGCGACCGCGCGGCCCACCTCATGGTCACGGTCGCGGCTGGGGCGCAGCGACGCGACCGCCGCCGCGATCCCCGCCCGGGTGAGCGGGGCTATCTTCACGAGCCGGCGCCCACCGCTGCGCGCAGCCGGTGGGCGAGTTCGCTCACCTGTGGTCCCAGCAGCTTGTGCGAGACGCGGTTCACGATCATGCGCGTGGTGCACTCGTGCAGGAGGAACCGTTCTTCCAACCGGTTCTCCCGCATGGTCGTGCCGGTGCTGGTGAGGTCGACGATGCCCTCGGCCAGGCCCACGAGCGGCGCCAGCTCGATGGATCCATGCAGCTTGATGATCTCCGGGCTGATGCCGCGCTCCTGGAAGAACTCACGGGTGACGTTGGGGTACTTGGTGGCCACGCGGAAGGTGCCCAGGTGCCGCAGCGTCTCCATCGAGCGGTCGACACCGGCCGGCGTGGCGAACACCATGCGGCACCGCCCGATACCGAGATCGAGCACTTCGTAGACGTTCTTGCCCGATTCGAGCAGCACGTCCTTGCCCACGAAACCCACGTCGGCCGCCCCGTTCTCCACGTAGGTGGGGACGTCCGTGGGCCGCGTGGTGATGAACCTCGTGCCGTCCGCGGTATCGAAGATCAGCTTGCGCGTGTTCGCGCGCACTTCTGCGAGGTCGAACCCGATCTCTTCGAGCAGCCGCGCGGTCTCCTCGAAGATAGCTCCGCGACAGATGGCTATACGCAGCGTCTTCAGCGGTCCCTCCCTTCGGCCGGGTCCTCGTGTTCGAAGGCGGAGTGACAGACGACGCGCACGATGTCGGCGAGCGGGCACGACTCGACCGCGCCCGAGCCCCGCAGGTCGGTGACCATCCAGCGCTCACCTGCGGATCCGGCGACGGGCTCCACCAGAAGCGGGATGCTCTTCTGACGGGCCAGCTTCAGCAGCGACTCCGAGGAGGTCTCGAGCGGCAGGGCGAAGACGCCGACGCAGGCGGAGCGGAGCAGGTCGGCTACTGCGACGTGCACGTCGAGCCCGCCGACCAGGAGCGCGAGCGGCTCCTCTGCCGCGGGTGGTCTGCCCTGTTCGACCAGAGCCACGTGGACCCGGTCGAGACCGAGCCCCACCCCCACGGCAGGCATGGGAGCGCCGTAGGCCGAGAGCAGGGCGTCGTAGCGTCCCCCGCCGCCCAGCGTGAAGCCGAGACCGGGCGCATACACCTCGAAGACGATGCCGGTGTAGTAATCGAGGTTGCGGAAGATGCCCAGGTCGAATAGCAGACGGTCGGCGTAGCCGTAATCGGCCAAGGCGGCGGCCACGGCCCGAAGATGGGCCAGGGCCGCCTCCATCTGCTCACTCCTCACGTACTCCGCCGCCCGCTCCAGGACGGCCGAGTCCCCGCGCAGATCGGGCACCTCGAGCAAGGCCGCCTGATCCTCCGCCTGCAGTCCGGCCTGCTCCACCGCCACCCGATAGCCCACGAGGTCCTTGCCCACCAAGTCGGTGGTAAGGCGGGCCTTGAGGGCCGCGTCCCCGGTAACGCCGTCGAGGAGGGCCTTGAAGAAGCTCACTTGGCCCAAGCCTACGCGGAAGTCCTCGAGGCCCGCGCGCTCCAGCGCGCGGCAGGCCACCGCCACCACTTCGGCGTCGGCCTGCGGCAGCGACGAACCCAAGAGTTCGGCACCCGCCTGCCGGAACTCGTTCTCCTGGCCGCGCTGCGGGCTGTTGCGCCGGAAGATGTCAGAGATAGAGAACACGCGGTGTGGGGTCTCGCCCGCCCGCAGGCGGCTGCCCACCAAGCGGGCGATGGGCGTGGTGAGATCGGGGCGCAGGATCAGCACCTTGCCCGACTCGTCGAGCAATCTGAAGCCGGTGAGAAAGGCCTTCTCCTCGGAGAGGGCCAGCACCTCCTCATACTCCAGGGCGGGAGTGATCACCTCTCCGTAGCCGAACTCGTGGAACACCGTGCGCACGGCGTCCTCGATGAGCCGAAGCTCAGCGGCTTCGACGGGCAGCACGTCTTTAGTCCCAGGGGGAGTACGCAAGACGGTCACGAGCACCTCCAGATGGTAGACGCCAATAGTAGCGCACGGTGAGCGTGCGCGGCCGGAGCGGCTTCGCGACCGCACAGTGGGCGCGGGCCGCGGCGCCGGGAGGGCGGGGCGAGATGCCGGGCGCGATCGCCGCGCCCGCCCGATCCCAGCGGAGCGCCGCGCTCAACAAGGACCGGCTCCGGCTGAGCACGGGAGTGCCGGCGGCGGCGCGCCCCCGATCGACAGCGGCTCGACCTGATCGACCGCCCCACAGCGCCGCCCCGACGAGGCGGCCGCCGCGACCGGGGCTCCCGCTCGGAGCGGACCCTAGGCGGTCAGCGCCGGATCGTAGCGGAAGACGCCGGCTTCGCCGAGCAGTACCCGGAGTTCGGCGAACAGACTGGTCTGCGGATCCACCTGGTAGTTCCTGCCGCACTGCATGCGCACGCGGCCCTGCTCGGTGTCGAGGTGCAACTCGACCGGGCACGGCCCCGGGAAGTTGGCCAGGATGGACTTGAGATCGTCCAGGATGGTGCGCTGGAGGTTGACGGCGTCCAACTTGATGCACACGGGTTCCGTGCCCGTCTTCGGTATGAAGCGCTCGATGGTGAAGGGTATGAACTTCGCCTCGCTCTCCTCGCGCCGCTCCACCCGACCCTTGATCTTGACCAAGCGATCCTCCACCAGCAGGTCGCGCGAGTCGGAGTACAACTTGGGGAAACAGGTGAGTTCGATCGAGTCCTCGATCCCCTGGATGATCACGAAAGCCATCTGGTCGCCTGACTTGGTGGCCAACTTCTTGACACGGGCCACCATGCCGATGATCGTTGTGATCTGGCCGTCGCTCAGGCCACTCAACTCGCCCACCATGTGTTCGGCTTCGTCGCGGATCTGGCGGCGCAGGTCGCGTAAGGGATGAGAGGTGAGGAAGATGCCGAGCGTCTCCTTCTCCAACCGCAAGAGTTCGTCCTTGGTGAAATCCTCCTCCGGGATGGGCACCGGTTGCGCCCGCTCACTCCCTGCACTTGCCTCCCGAGCGAGACCGTCGGACGACCCCAACAAGTCGAAGATCGAGCCCTGTCCGGCGGCATCGTCGGCCAGCCTCTTCTGGCCGTTGGCCATGGCTTGGGCCAGCACGTGCAGCATGCCTTTGCGCGACGAGCCCGTGGAGTCCAGACCTCCGGCCTTGATCAGACTCTCGAGCGCCCGTTTGTTCACCACGCCCGGGTCGACGCGCTCGCAGAAATCGAAGATGTCGCGGAAGGGACCGCCACTCTCCCGCGCCGCGATGATGAGCCTGATAGCGCCCTCTCCTACGTTCTTCACGGCGTTCAGACCGAAACGGATGCGCCCCTCCACCACGCGGAAGTCGAGCGCCGATTCGTTCACGTCGGGCGGCAGCACCTCAATGCCCATGTCGTTGGCCACGCCCACGTAATACGGCACCTTGTCCTTGGTGTTCATGACGCTGGAGATGAGAGCCGCCATGTATTCCACGGGGAAGTTGGCTTTGAGGTAGGCGGTGCGGTAGGCGATGAGGGCGTAGCAGGCCGCGTGGCTCTTGTTGAAGGAGTAGTCGCCGGCCTTCTCCATGAGCGACCACAAGTGATCGACCACCGGCTTCTTGGTGCCGCCCGCCAGGGCCCCCGCGCGGAACTGAGGCTCCAAACGGTCGAGGACGGCTCTGATCTTCTTGCCGATGCCCTTGCGCAGATCGTCGGCCTCGGCCGGCGAGAAGCCGCCGATGCGCTTCGCGATCTCCATCAGCTGTTCCTGATAGATGGCCACCCCGTAGGTGGGCCGCAGGATGGGCTCGAGCCGCTCGTCGGGGAACTTGATGCCCTCGGGGTTGCGCTTGTTACGGGCATACTGAGGGATGTATTCCATGGGCCCCGGACGGTAGAGGGCCACCAGGGCGATCAAGTCCTCGAAACGAGTGGGACCCACTTCTCGAAGAGCCTCACGCATGCCGCTCGACTCGAACTGGAACACGCCCTCGGAGTCGCCGGCGGCGAGCATCTCGTAGGTGCGCATGTCGTCGAGGGGCAGCGCCTCCAAGTCGAACTCCGGATGACCGGCTTCTCTGATGATGACCTCAGCCCCGGCGAGCACGTCCAGGTTACGGAGCCCGAGGAAGTCCATCTTGAGCAGGCCCAGCTTCTCCACGTCGCCCATCGGGACCTGGGTGACCACTTCGGCGTCGCCCTTCTGCATGAGCGGCAGGTAATCGGTGAGCGGTTTGTCGGATATGACCACGCCGGCCGCGTGGATGGAGTCCTGGCGGATCAACCCCTCGAGCGTCCGGGCCACGTCCACCACCCGGCGCACCGTGTCGTCCCCGTCGTTCTTATCGTACTCGATGCGCAGGTCCTGCTTCTCGCGCATACAATCGTCCAGCGTGGCCTTCGGCCCCTCCGGGATGAGTTTGGCGATGCGATCGGCTACGTTGTAGGGCACGTCCATGACCCGGGCCGCGTCGCGGATGGCCTGACGGGCCTTGATGGTGCCGAAGGTGGCGATCTGCGCCACACGGTCGCGCCCGTACTTCTGGGCGACGTAGTCGATGACCTTCTCCCGCCCTTCCACCGAGAAATCGATGTCGATGTCGGGCATGCTGATGCGGGCGGGATTCAGGAAGCGCTCGAAGAGCAGATCGTATTCGAGCGGGTCGAGATCGGTTATGCCGAGCAGGTATGACACCAAGGAGCCCGCCGCCGAGCCGCGGCCCGGACCCACCGGGATGCCCGACTGCTTGGCGAAGGAGACGAAATCCCACACGATGAGGAAGTAAGGCGGGAAGCCCATCTCCTCGATGACCCGGAGTTCCATCTCCAAGCGCTCCAGCACCTCGGGCGACGGCGAGCCCCGATAGCGGCGGGTGAGACCCTCCTCGCACAGATGGCGCAGGTAGGCCGGCTCGCCGTCGAAACCCTCGGGCACGGTGTACTGCGGCAGCAGGATGCGGTCGAAGTCCATGGACACGTTGCAGCGCTCCGCTACCAGGACCGTGTTGCTGACGGCTTCGGGATAGTCGCGGAAGGCCTCGAGCATCTCGGCCTCGGTCTTGAAGTAGAACTCTTCGGAGGAGAAGCGCATGCGCTTCTCCTCCCCGAGGCGTGCCCCCGTCTGCACGCACAGGAGTGCGTCGTGGGCGGCCGCATCGGAAGCCCGCAGATAGTGGATGTCGTTGGTGGCTACCAGGGGCAAGTCCACCCGGGCGGCCAACTCGGCCAGCAGCGCGGGCACGTGCGCGAGTTCGTCGATGCCCGTGATCTGGATCTCGATGTACACGTTCTCTCGGCCGAAGATATCAACGAGTCGCGCGATCTCCAGGTCGGCGTCGCGGTCGCGCCCCTGTTCGAGGGCCTTCGATAGGCGGCCCGTAGGACAACCCGAGAGGCAGATCAGACCTTCGGCGTGCTCACGGAGCAGCTCATAGTCCGCCCGCGGCTTGCCGTAGTAGCCTTCGAGGAAGGCCTTGCTGGAGAGTCCGAGCAGGTTGCGGTAGCCGGCGTCGTCGCGGGCCAGCAGGGTGAGGTGCCAGCGCTCTTCGCGGTGGCCGGTCTCCTTGCGAAAGCGGTCTTCGACCACGTAGGCTTCCAGCCCTATGATCGGCTTCACCCCCGCCGCTTTGGCCTTCTGGTAGAGCTGTACCGCCCCGCTCAGAACGCCGTGGTCGGTGACCGCCACGGCCGGCATGCCGTTACGCACCGCCTGAGCCACCAGGTCTTCTATCTTGCAGGCGCCGTCGAGCGCCGAGAAATCGGAGTGCACGTGCAGGTGGCAGAAAGAGGCTCTACCCGCCGGCTCGCTGGTCGCCTTGCTCGATTCCACAGACTGTTCGGTTCCTCTCGTCGAAGGCTGATGCGGGGCGCCTGCCATTGGTACCGAAGGCGACTCAGTCGGAACGTGCCGGGCCACGCGACGACCTTACGATTCTACCCGTATCCCTCGAGGACCTCAAGCGCGAAGAAGACCACCAGCGGTGCTCTGTCCGCTCTCAGCGGCTCCGGAACGGGCCGGGTCAGACGCGTCGGGAGGAAGGCGGAGGACTCTAAGCGTCCTCGGAAAGGCAGGCGTCGGAAGGCACACTCTTGGAGTGACACGCGGAGCAATCCCCGTCGCAGCCAAGGGAGAGCGGCTCGCGGCAGCGCGGGCACACGAGTGCGATGACTCCCATCTGGAGCCCGCACCGCGGACAGGTTATGTGGACCGAACAGGATGCGGGATCCGCTGGGCGCGGACTCGATGCCCCGAGGTCCGAAGAAACGGGTTTCGCCCGAGAGGCCGCCATGTCAAGCCGCCCCCAGCCAGGAGATAGCCTGGGCGATGAGCCCGCCCACCGTGAACGCCAACGCCACGCTCCCCACCCACGTGAACACGGTGAAGGCCCGGCCGCGTTCCTTCATGATCACAAGCACCGAGGCGATGCAGGGGACGAACAGAGTGATGGTGACCAGAGCTACGAGGATACCTCCGCCGCTCAGCCCGAGGTCGTAGAGCCCGGCAGCGCCGAAGTCCCGGCGCACGAAGCCCATGATGAAGGCGGTGGCGGCCTCACGGGGAAGGTGGAGCCAGTTCTCGGTGAGGGGCGCTAGCGCGCCCTGAGCGGCCTCCAGTATCCCCGTCACCTGCAGGACCCCAAGCAGCAGGGCCCCGGCGGCGAAGTAGAGCCACACCTCGCGCACGAACATCACGGTCTTGTGGTAGGTCTTCTGCAGCACGTTCACGGGCCGCGGGAGACGCAGCGGAGGCAGGTCTATCAGGAGGTCGGTCGATGTGCCCGGCAGGTAACGGGCAAGCCCCAGTCCCACAAGGCCGAAGACCAGGAACATGATGGCCCCGTAGGCGATGGTGATGCCCAGCCCGCCCGCCGCGGCCAGCAAGGCCACGATCACACCGAGCTGCGCCGAGCAGGGGATGGCGAAGGCCATGAGGGCCGTCGCGATCTTCCTCTCCCGCTCGTTGCCTAAGATGCGCGTGGTGATGGTGGCCATGGTGATGCAGCCGAAACCGAGGATTATGGGGATGATCGCGCGACCGTTCAGGCCGATGGCGGTCATCATCCGGTCGGTCAGGGCGGCGATGCGGGGCAGGTAGCCGGAGTCCTCGAGCACCGAAAGCAGCAGGTAGAAACCGATGACCAACGGCAGGAGCAGCCCGAGTATGTAGGTGAGCGTGAGGGTGACCACGCCGAACTCGCCGGCCAGCAGTTTATAGGCCACACCGGTGCCCGCCACGCTCTCGATCGCCGAGCGGATCGCGGGTTCGACGTAGCCCTGCATGACCGTCCCCTCGGTGAAACCAACGACGGTCTGAGCCACCACCACACCGATCACTTCGTACATCAGCCACAGAACGACGGCCAATACGGGCAGCCCCGTGAGCGGGCGCATCAGGGCGTGACCCAAACGCGTACGCAGGTCGAGACTGCGGTCTCTTTGGCGCACCACCGCCGCGACGATGTCGTTGACCCGACGGCGCCGATCCATGTAGATCTCGTCTCGCGCTCCCAGAGGCTCGATGCCGTGGCGCTCGGCCACGAACGGATCGCCCTCCAGCACCAGCAGCGCCTCCGCGGTCGTGCCTACGCGGTCGAGCAGGCCGAGGATGCGGTCCTGCAGCACCGGGTCCAAGGCGCCCGGATGGGCCCGGAAAAGAGCCTCTTTCGCCTCTTCGAAGCCCTTGCGCGAGGTGGCCACAGTGGGGATCACTTCCACCCCCAGGCGAGCGGACAGGGCTTCCACGTCGATGCTCATGCCGTGCTGCTCGGCCTCGTCCATCATGTTGAGGGCCACCACCACGGGAAGCCCCATGTCGATGAGTTGGACGGTGAGGAAAAGGTCGCGCTCCAGGTGCACCGCGTCCGCGACGTTCAGCACCACGTCGGCCTCGGTGATGATGTCGCGGGCCACCGTCTCCTCGTCGTTGAAGGAGGAGACGCCGTAGACGCCGGGCGTATCGAGCACCACGTCGTCGCCCATGACACCGCTCGACACTGCCACCGTCGTGCCGGGGAAGTTCGAGACGTCGACGTAGAGCCCGGTGAAAGCGTTGAAGAACAGCGACTTGCCGACGTTGGGGTTGCCGGCGAGGACGATCTTGCGCGCGCCTTCCGGAGCCTGGACCACCGGAGCTCCGTGGCAGGCGTGGTGCGACGCGACCTCCGGGGTCATGCCCGGCGGCCCCGAAGGCCGCGGTGACGGCGGCGCGCGAAGGTCCCTGCGCGCCGGCCGGCCGTCTCAGGTGCCCCCGTATCGTTCGGGGTCGCAGCTTTCGTGTCGGCTTCCACCAGGATGCTCGAAGCCAGTTTGCGGCCCACACAGATCTCTTGGTTGCAGTGACGCACGAGAACCGGGCCGGCCATCAGGGTCTCTGCCGAATCCACGAGCGTGCCTTCACCGATGCCGAAGCGTACGCATTGAGCGCGCGCCCGATCGTCGGGGATCTCGAGGATCCGCACCGGACAGCCTTTCTTTGCCTGAAGAAGCGTCATATCTGAATGCCCCCGAGCCACTAGGAGGGTTTCCAATAACCAGTTCTTAGGATACCCTAATCACAGGCAGAAGTGTACGCTTCGCGAGCTGCTCTGTCAAGAGGTTCGAAAACCACCCCGAACCAGAGGATCAGTCGGTCATCCGCGGGCGGTAGAGGCCATAATTCAGCGAGTCGACCAAGGCCTGCCAGGAGGCTTCCACGAGGTTCTCGCTCACCCCGACGCTGCCCCACGAGTCGCTGCCGTCGGAGGAGTCGATGAGCACCCGAGTCACGGCCCCCGTGCCTTTGTTCTCGTCGAGGATGCGCACCTTGAAGTTCACCAGGTGGATCTCGCCTAGATGGGGATACTTGCTCTCTATGGCCAGGCGGAGGGCCTTGTCGAGGGCGTTCACGGGACCGTTCCCTTCGGCCGTCTGGATAACCCGATCACCGTCGACGTGCACCTTGATGGTGGCTTCGGTCATCACCGCGCCGTCGGCGCGCTTCTCCACGATGATGCGGAAACTCTCCAGCCGGAAGTACTCGATGCGCTGCCCCAACTCGGCCAGCAGGAGCAACTCGAACGAGGCGTCGGCCGCCTCGTAGTGGTAGCCCTCATGCTCCTTCTGCTTGAGCCGCTGGAGCAGCCGCTCCACCACCTGGTCGCCCGATTCCACCTGTACGCCCAGGTCCTCGAGTCGCCGGCGCACGGTCCCTCTCCCCGACAACTCCGATACCAGGATGTGCGGCACATTCCCCACAGCGCTGGGCGGCACGTGCTCGAAGGTGCGCGGATCCACGGAGATGCCGGAGACGTGCAATCCGCCCTTGTGCGCGAAGGCGTTCCTGCCCACGTAGGCCTGGTGGGGATCCGGCGACACGTTGCAGAGTTCGGCGACGAAGTGCGACGTATCGGTGAGCCTCGCCAGATTCTCGTCGGTCATGCAGTCGCGGCCCATCTTCAACTTCAAAGAGGGGATGATCGCGCAGAGATCGGCGTTGCCGCAGCGCTCTCCGTAGCCGTTGATGGTGCCCTGCACGTGGGTCACGCCCTTCTCCACCGCCACCAGGGAGTTCGCCACCGCGCAGGCGCTGTCGTTGTGCGCGTGTATGCCCAGATAGACCGTATCGCCGATGACGCGTCTCACCTCGGCGACTACCTCCCCCAGGGCGACCGGCAGCGTGGCCCCGTTGGTGTCGCACAGGACCACGGTGCCCGCCCCGGCGTTCGCCGCGGCGCGCACGCACTCGAGAGCATAGTCGGGATGCTCCGCGTAGGCGTCGAAGAAGTGTTCGGCGTCGTAGACCACCTCTTTGCCCTCACCGCGCAGGAAGCGGATCGACTCGTCGATCATGCGCAGGTTCTCGTCGCGATCGACCTTGAGCACCTTCTCCACGTGTAAAGCCCAGGTCTTGCCCACCACGCAGGAGATGGGTGCCCAGCTCTCGGCGAGGGTGCGCACCACCGGGTCGTCGGCGGCCGAGACGCCTCGTGCCCGCGTCATGCCGAAGGCGCTCACTCTGGTGCTGCCCAGATCGACGTTGGCCATGCGGGCGAAGAACTCGGCGTCTTTGGGATTGGATCCCGGGAAACCGCCCTCGACCACGTGGATGCCTATGGCCGCCAGGCGCTGGGCGATACGGATCTTCTCCTCCACCGACACGCTCATGCCCTCGCGCTGCATGCCGTCGCGCAAGGTGGTGTCGTAGAGGACTATGTCTCGGGGCGTGTTCATGCGATCAGAATGGATACGCTAACACATGGCGCGGACTGCGCACGGACGGCGCGCGGACGTGCGCACTGGGCCTCGCGCGCCCACCAGGCCTCGCGCTCCTACCACCCGGCTTCCGTGACCGCGCCCTCGGCTACGTGACGTGCCACCACATCGCCCACGTCGCTGGTGGTCATGCCCATCTTGCCCGCGGCCAGTGAGTCCATACGGCTTATGGCGTGGATGATACCCGCCTCCACCCAGCGCGCCGCCTCTTTTTGACCGAGGTGATCGAGCATCATCTGCAAAGCGGAGATGGCGGCCAGCGGGTTGATGGCGTTCTGGCCGGCGTACTTGGGGGCCGATCCGCCCATGGGCTCGAACATGGCCGTGCCCTCGGGGTTGATGTTGCCTCCCGCGGCGATGCCCAGGCCGCCTTGGATCATGGCGGCCAAGTCGGTGATGATGTCGCCGAACATGTTGTCGGTGACGATCACGTCGAACCACTCCGGGTTCTTCACGAACCACATGACGATGGCGTCCACGTGCGCGTAGTCACGGGTGATGCCGGGGTAGTCGGCTTCACCTACCTCGTTGAACGCTCTCCACCACAAATCCCACGCGTACGTGAGCACGTTCGTCTTGCCGCAGAGCGTGAGCTTGCCGTGACGATCGGGTCGGCCGGCGTACTCGTACGCGTACCGGATGCAGCGTTCGGCCCCCTTGCGCGTGTTCACGCTCTCCTGCACGGCGATCTCGTCGGGAGTGCCCTTCTTGAGAAAGCCTCCCGTGGACGCGTAGAGGCCCTCGGTGTTCTCGCGTACCACCACGAAGTCGATGTCGGCGGGACCCTTGTCTCTGAGCGGCGTCTCCACACCTGGATACAGTTTTACCGGCCTCAGGTTGATGTAGAGATCGAGAGCGAAGCGGGCTTTGAGCAATATGCCTTGTTCGAGGATGCCCGGCTTCACATCCGGATGACCGATGGCGCCAAGGAATATGGCGTCGTGGCCCGCCAACTCCTTCACGCCTGAATCGGGAAGAGTCTCACCGCTGCGGAGGTACCGGTCCGCGCCGAAGTCGTACTCGTGCAGATCGTAGGAGAACCCGGCCCGCTCGCCCGCGGCGCGCAGGACTTTCAGACCCTCCCGCACCACCTCCGGGCCCGTGCCGTCGCCGGGCAGCACCGCGATGTCGTAGCGCATCCTCAACTCCCATCGTGCTTGAGGGCCGGCCCCATGCCCGCACCTCTTCGTAGACGCCCGCACATTGTATCCATCCGGACCAGACCAGACCACGTCCTGCTGAGACCTCCCATGAACCGCAGGAACGAGACCAAGCCTCCCATCTTGGGACCGGGCTTGACCCTGACGTAACGTCATGGTCTAAGCTATTCTCATGGTGAGACCGAAGACACGACCTCAGACAGCGCCCGAGCCTTTCTTCAAGGTGGGTGAAGTGGCACGGCTGGCGCACGTGAGCGTCCGCACGCTGCACCACTACGACCAGGTGGGCCTTCTGACGCCTTCGGCACGCTCGGATTCGGGGTACCGGCTCTACACGCCGGACGACCTGGAACGGCTGCAGAATGTGCTCTTCTACAAGGAGCTCGGCTTCTCGCTGGACGAGATCCGGGAGCTCATGGCCGACCCTGCGTTCGACCGCCGCGAGGCGTTGCTCGAGCAGCGCAGCCTCCTGCACGAGCAGATGGCCCGCTTGGGGGCGCTCCTCGGTCTCATCGACAAGACACTGGTATCCCTGGAAGGAGGGTTCGGCATGACCAAAGAGGAGATGTTCGAGGTGTTCGACGGCTTCGACCCGGCCGAGCACGAGGAAGAGGTCAAGGAGCGCTGGGGACACACCGAGGCCTACAAGGAGTCGGCGCGGCGCACCAAGGGCTATACGAAAGCGGATTGGGAGAGGTTCAAAGCGGAGAGCGAGGAGATCAACGCGGCTATCGCTGAGCTCATGGACGAGGGTGTCCCGCCCGATGATCCCCGCGCCATGGATCAGGTGGAACGGCACCGCCTGCAGATAGACCGTTGGTTCTACCCCTGCTCGCGCGAGATGCACGAGAACCTGGGGCGCATGTACGTGGCCGACCCGCGCTTCACGGCCACCTACGAGAAGATCCACGCCGGCATGGCGCAGTACGTGTGCGATGCCATCGTGGCGAACGCCGCGCGCGAGTAGAGCCGCCGCGCGGGTGACTCAGCCTGGGCCGGACCCCAGCCCGATCGGGCCGCGGTCCGGCACCCGCGGCCTCAGGCGAACGCATCCGCCGCCAAGGCGCGCGCGTATTCCCGTAGGTCCACCGGCCACGAGGCCGAGTAGCTCTCGAAGCGCTCCCTGTCTCCGGCGAAGAGTGCCCGCGTCGCTTCTTCGAAGCCGGACTCGTTTCCCACCATCGCAGACATGAACCGGAAGGCAACCTCTTGCGCCCGTCGAACACGGTCCTTGCCCGCGTTCTCGCGTCGAGCCTGCTCCACCAACTTGCGCAGGGCGACCGATGCTCCCCCCGGCTGCGCATTCAACCATTCCCAATGCCGGGGCAGCAGCGTCACCTCGCGCCCCACCACTCCCAATCTCGGACGCCCTGGACCGCGAGGTCCGGCCTCGTTCTCCGAAGTGCCCGGCCCTGCGGGTGCCTCGGCCGGCAATCCATCCGGCTCTTGATCCTCGACGAGGCGCCGCAGCACGTCGTCTGCGCTGCCGCGGAGATCGACCTCGACGGGCTGGGCGGTGGCGTCGTCGTAGATCAGTATGAGCCGGCTTTCGCCGGCGTCGATACGGGCCTTACACTCCAGGGCGACGGCCTGCAGTTCGCCGGACGCGACACGCTCGACGTTGACGAAGGCTGTGCATGACCGTGGCTGTGGGACATCCATGAATCTCTCCTCGGCTCCGATTGCTCCATCAATCGAGGCATTATACCCGGGTAGAAAACGATGTCAATATCACCCGGATAAAACAGCGACGACAGCGACGACTCTACAGCCGCCGGCCAGGAAGGAGAGGTGGAAGCTACAGAGTCCTCTCAAGGTTTATGGTCCTTGATGGGATGAACTCGTTGGCGCTGAAGAAGCGCACGAGTTGAGCGTCATCCCAACCGACCAGGGTGTATATCTTCTGGACACCGAGGGTCTTTAGGTGGGCGAAGAATTCGCTAATCAGCTTCCCTCCGATGCCTAAGCCCTGATAATCGGGGTCGACACCCATGGTGTCAAGAGTCGCCTCTTCTTGGAAGATGCCATACTCCCCCATGTAGATGTGCCCCATGACAAAGCCAACGACATTGCCCTCTTCGTCTTCCGCCACCATTGAAGCCGGCAGGGTATCCCTGTGTTCGAAGTTCCTTTCGAACTTCATGCAGTAGTAATCCCGCCGTGGGACCTTGAGGACTCTTTCGTCGACCTTGATGATTGACTCGAGATCCGTGGGCTTCATGAGTCTGACCTGGATAGCACCGTCGCTCATCGGAGTTCCTCTCGTACGTAGGTCGCTGGTGGAGGCAGATGTTCAGACTGTATAAGTGACCCCGGTCGTCAGTCAAGCGCGCCGCGGGGCGCCCAGTGTGCGCACTCTAAAATGGTGCTACATGCGCCCGCCGGCTTTGACAGGGCCCTGCGAGCCGCCTCAGCCGCCTTGAATGACCCGACAGCCTTCGGGGAATAGATAACCATGGCCACGGGAGACACCTTTGGTTGGCGGGGACGAGCGATGAACGGCCCTGAGACGTACACGTCGCGCCGGGTCGTCATCGGGTATTTGGGCGTCCAGACCATCTTCACCTTGGCCTCTTCCCTGATCTGGGCCATCAACACCATCTTCCTGATCCGGAATGGCGGGCTGAGCCTCTTCGAAGTCATGATCGTGAACTCGGTGTTCACTGTGGGGCAGATGGTTTTCGAAGTGCCTACGGGTGTGGTGGCCGACACCATCGGCCGCCGGGCGTCCCTGCTGCTGTGTATGGTGACCCTGCTGATCTCGACCGTGCTCTACGTTGGGACGCCGACCTGGGGGCTTGGGATTTGGGGATTCCTGGGAGCGAGCATCATCCTTGGTCTCGGTTTCACCTTCCAGACCGGGGCCCTCGATGCGTGGCTGGTAGACGCGCTCGACTTTACAGGATGGGAACTGCCGAAGGAGCGGGTGTTCGCCTGGGGACAGATGGCGGCCGGCGGTGGGATGCTCATGGGTTCGCTGCTGGGGGGCGTGATCGGTCAATTCGGCCTGTCCTGGCCCTACATCATACGGGCCGCCCTCCTGGGGGTGGCCTTGGTCGTTACGGCTGTCCTCATACGAGACGCCGGCTTCACTCCCCGGCCGCTCAAGCTCTCCACGTTCGGAGGCGAGTCTCGACGCATCCTCCGCGCCGGTGCGACCTTCGGATGGCACAGCCCCGTGATCCGTCCGCTCCTCTGGGGTTCGGGCACCAGCGGCATATTCTTCATATTCGCCTGGTATTCGTGGCAGCCTTACATCCTCGACCTGCTGGGCCGCGACTACGTGTGGCTGCTCGGGGTTGTCACCGCCGCCTTCTCCCTCACCGGGATAATAGGCAACGCACTCGTCAAGCGCATTATGCGGGAGGGTCTGAAACGTCGCGAAGCATGGCGGGTCTTAGCGGCCGCTGGCATGCTCAACGTCGTGCTTACCTTGGGTGTCGCGGCCGTGGGTCTGTCCGGGGTGTCTCCAGGGTTGGTGCCCGCCGGCATCGCCATCGCCCTGTGGCTGGCCTTCGGCCTGGTGTTTGGAGTCACCGGCCCCATCCGCATGGCATACATCAACGCCTATATCCCTTCGGCGGAGAGAGCCACCGTATTGTCGCTGGACTCCTTCTTCGCCGATGCCGGCGGCGCGGGTGGCCAGCCGGCCTTGGGATGGCTCTCCGACCGGGCCTCCATTCCTGTGGGTTGGGTGGTGGGCACCGCCTTCCTGGCCATCACGCCGCTCCTCTACCGCGCGTCGGGACACGCCGCGCGTGAGGTGGATGAGGCGGCCGCGGAGGCCGCGCGGTTGGCGGCGTGATCACCCGCTCGCGGCGATGATCCGGAGGCGTCACCACTGCTACCTATCCGCAAGGCGGTATGGCCGCTTCGAGAGCCGCGAGCGCCTGGTCGTTGGGCTCGCCCTCGCCGTGCCAGCGCACCGCGCCGTCGCAGTCGACGACGAACACGTGGACCGTGTCGCGCGTGTCGAGTTGGAGTGCTCGCTCGAGGGCCCCGAGGTCGGTGTAGGTGGTCAAGGTGTGACGCCGCACGTTCGCGTCGGGTATGCCCGCGCGCATACCGCCGTCGATGCCTCCGCGGAACAGCCGATAGCCGCGCGATAGGCTCGGCACCTCCCAGACCTCAGTGCCGGGATGGTTCGCCACGATCGCTTCGAGCGGTTCCTTCCAGCGCTCCACGATGATCTGGTGCCACCGCTGGAACGCAAGGATGATCACGTGTGGACCGCCGGGCAGCTCGTCGGGGATGACGTAGTCCGTACCCTCGAGGTCGCGCACCCGCAGCGCCGGGAACTCCATGACCGCCTCCCCATCGTGCTGAGCCTGTGTTCGACTCGGCGATTCGCCGGCCGTCGTCGGGAGTGTTCCTCCTCGCGTCGGGCGACAAACCGGGGCCAGGCTGGACTCTTGGAAGTACGGCTGGACCAACGGCTGCACCCAACCGCATGAGGTGCTCACACGGGGTTCGGTAGATGGACCTTGGGAACGTGGCGGACAAGACTACGCCGGCGGCCTCTCGGCCGCCGGGCGTAGTCGTCGCGGATTGGTTGGTTGATGGGTTGAAGTGACGTACTACATCGACCCGGGCTGGCCGGGCTGCACCGGCCCGATCCGGAACGGCCGCATCATCTCGTTGTCCTCGTGCTCGACGATGTGGCAGTGCCAGACGAACTGGCCGGGTGTGTCGAACTGGGCCCGACGCGGGTCACCTGGCCGGGGTAGGCGATGACCGTGTCCTTGAAGCCGGTCTCCCAGGGCTCGGGGGGGGTCGACGACCGTCGAGCTCGATATGGACCTGCACGCCTCGTCCTCGTCGTCGAGGACTGTCCTCGCGGTTGACCACCTCGAAGACGATCTCGTGGATGTGCATCGGGTGGGCGTCGGCGGTGGCGTTGTAGATCTCCCACACCTCGGTGGCGCCCGACGGCCGGGTTCTCGGTCACCGGGTCCATCCACATGCGCTTCGTCCAGACGCCCTCGGGCGTCGGTCGTCGATCGCTCGGTCCGACCGTGCCGAGCAGCGCCTCGACCGGGCCTTCGACTCGTTCCATCGGCGTCGTTGCCCATCGCCGCCTCCTCGATCAGCGCCAGCGGGCGGGTGACCGTCGCCGCGGGCAGCGGCGTGATCGCCGGCAGCTGCAGGAACTGCGGCGGGGTCGGTCGGGTCCGGCGCCGTCGCCGGCACGACGCGGAACTGCATCACCTGGCCGGTGGTGTCCGGATCGGCGACATCGAAGTCGACACCCGGCACGCCGCCGCCGAACGGCTCGTCCGGGCCGACGTTGCCCAGTACGTAGTTGCCCACCGGCACGTTGGTGAAGTCGACGATCACGTCGGCGCGCTCGGCCAGGCCCATCAGCAGCCGGTTGCCGTTGTCGGCGGTGAGGTTCGACCGGCGCCGCCAGGAAGCCGCCCTCGTTGCCGATCTGCCACACCTCCACGCCGGGGATCTGGCTGAAGTCCAGGATCAGGAAGCGCGACTGGCAGCCGTTCAGGAAGCGGAAGCGGTAGCGGCGCTGCTCCACCGTCTGGAACGGCCAGGTGTTGCCGTTGACCATCATCATGTTGCCGAAGAACTCCGGGTTCCAGATCGGCGAGAAGTCCGCCGTCGGGGATGTAGGGCGTCGACGATCCCGTCGAAGAACGCGCGCGTGTCCGGGTAGAACAGCGAGCCGTCGGTGTTGAACGAGCGGTCCTGGATGGCGATCGGGATCTCGTAGTAGGTCTTGTTGGGCGGGAACTTGTCGTTCTCCTTGGGCGCCGGGCCGGGCAGCACGGCCGGCCTGCCCGGTGCGGCGTATCGAGCACGGCATCGTCGCCGTCGGGGCCGCCGCGGATGATGTAGAAGCCGGCCGGACCGGCATAGACGTTGAGCCGGGTCATGCCCAGTGCGTGGTCGTGGTACCAGATGGTCGAGGCGCGGTTCGAGGTTCGGGTACTGGAAGGTGGCGTAGCCCGGCCCCCAGGCCGCGCCGAATTGCGCCGCGGCCTTGCCGGCGAAGAAGTCGTACCAGGTGCCCTCGGTGGCGTAGCCGGCCGGGATGTTGTTGGCCGTCGGGCAGGTACCAGGCCTCGGCGTAGCCGTCGCTCTCGTCGCCGACGCCGACGGCACCGTGCACGTGGGTGACCATCGGCACCGGCCCGGTGTAGGGCCCGGGGGTCGATGCGAAGGTCGGCCGCGTGTCGCGCCCAGCAGTGCCGCCGGGCGGGTTGGCCCAGTGCAGCGTCTGGTCCACCGGCAGCAGGTGCGGCAGGTAGTTGCCGTTCGCGTCCATCGAGTCGTTGATCCACTTGATCTCGCACCGGCCGGTTCGCACTGGCCTCGATGGTCAGCGACGGCGCGTTGTGGAGCAGCAGGCCCCTCTTGCTCGCGGCCGCGACGGCGCCGTAGCCCCACACCGTCGTCGCCGGCAGCCCGGCCGGCAGGATCTGCTGCGCGAACTGCCTCATCGAGATCTCGTAGTAGTCGGCGTTCTTGCCGCCCTTCATCTTGATCGTCCCTGCCTTCGGCATCGCCGGCGGAATCAGCATGGGCGTCTGGAACTTAGACACTGAGACGGAGTCGAGCGTACCGCCCGGTATGGGTGCCGCAAACGCAATCGGCGCGAACCCGTTCAGCCTCGACCCGAAATACAGACCAAGCATCCCTCCCGCTGTGATCTTGAAGAACTGCCGTCGTGAGAGCTCCCGAGCCACGACTTTCTCCTTTCTCATCCTTGCGAGTCGTGCGCTCCGCACGACCTCGCCTTGCATCCCGGGTGCCCTTCAGCCCCAGGCCGTTCTCCGAGAAGGTCACTCCTGCCCGAACTGGGTCCCCCGCTGCGCCTTCCTCCCAAACCGACCCCCTGTCCCCGCACCTGCACCGGCCCGCATTCGCGAGCGCCAGAGGGCGAAGCGACAACCTTAGCCATGCAACACCTCCGCGCTTTGACCACGTGGTTACCCCAGATGAGATTGCCCTAATCTTACGCACGCAGAAAATATTTATCGACGACCTTCGCCACGCGTGCGGCACAGATTTCCGCCAGGCAAGCGGGATTGCGAGAGACTCGTACGGAAACCGCGCGAGGCCAAGGGTTTCGATTCCTTTCACCCGGAGTATAGAAACGTTAGGATGAAAGAAATCTCACACAATGGAAGGAGCCGAAGTGATCCATGGGGGAAGATTCGCGTTGCGTGTGGCGGCCTGCCTGGTGGTCGCGTTGTCATCTGTTCTCTTCGCAGGATCCGCCTGGGCGGCGGTCCCGGGGGGTCCCTCGACCCCACCACCATTCCCAAGTATGAGGTGCCCTTGCTGATCCCACCGGCCATGCCGAGCGCGGGTGAGGTCCAGACGCAGGACGGTCAGACGGCGGATTACTACGAGATCGCGGTCCGCCAGTTCGACCAGCAGATCCTGCCTCCCGGGTTCCCAACGACCACCGTGTGGGGCTACGGTGCGATCTCAGCCCCTGGGACGGTCCCCGAGGGCGGAACCTTCAACTATCCATCCTTCACCATCGAAGCGACCGCCGATAGGCCGGTCCGGGTCAAGTGGATCAACGACCTGGTGGACGCACAGGGAAATTTCCTTCCCCACTTACTCTCGGTGGACCAGACGCTGCATTGGGCCAACCCGCCCGGCGGTGACGCCAACAAGGACACGGTGGGGACCGACCAAGCGCCGTACGTAGGCCCCGTGCCCATGGTCACACACCTTCATGGCGCACACGTTGGTCCTGAGAGCGATGGCTATCCTGAAGCCTGGTGGCTCCCGGATGCGGATAACATCCCGGCCGGCTATGCCACCAGGGGCTCCCAATGGGGGCAAATCGCCGGAGCCACCCAGGAAGCCGGAGCTGCCGTCTTCCAGTATCCCAACGACCAGGCGGCCACCACCCTCTGGTACCACGACCATAGCCTGGGTATGACACGCGTGAACGTATACGCCGGCCCGGCGGGTTTCTACCTGCTGCGCGGGGGAGCGAACGACCTCCCGGAGGGCGCGTTGCCAGGCCCCGCGCCCAAAGCAGGCGACCCTGCGGGCACGAAGTATCATGAGATCCCCATCGTCATCCAGGATCGCTCTTTCAACGCCGACGGTTCCCTCTTCTACCCTTCGGACCGAGCCTTCTTCGAAGGCCTGATACCGGATCAACTGGACATTCCCTTCGCGCCCGAGGACGCTGAAGGCGGCTCATCCGATGTGTCCCCCATCTGGAACCCGGAGTTCTTCGGGAACACGATGGTGGTCAACGGCGACTCATGGCCCTACCTGGAAGTGGAGCCGCGCCGCTACCGTTTCCGTCTTCTGAACGGCTCTAACTCGCGCTTCCTGATTCTCTCGAGTGAGGTGCAGGATTCTACGAACACTGCGCCGCTCGACTTCTGGCGAATTGGGTCCGACGGCGGTTTCCTGCCTGAGCCGGTGCAGCAGCAGCAGGTCCTGATGGCCCCGGCCGAGCGCGCCGACGTGATCGTGGACTTCTCCGGCTACCACCCGGGCGACACCATCCTGCTCACGAACCTCGGCCCCGACGAGCCCTTCGGTGGTGGTGAGCCTGACGCCGACTTCGACCGTGCCGACCCCGCCACCACCGGCCAAGTGATGCAGTTCCGGGTGGTGCCCTCCACCGGGGCCGATACCAGCATGGACCCGGCTCAACTTAGTCTGCCCGCCGCTGACGATCTCGGGCCGGCGGACAACATCCGTAAGCTCAGCCTGAACGAACTCGAATCTGAGACCGTTCGCGTGACGGTGGGAGACGATGGAACCATCACAGAGGACGAGGACGGTCTGCCGTTCGGCCCGACAGCCGCCCTGCTCGGCACGCTGAACGCCGACGGCACCGGCAACCCAATGCGCTGGGCAGCGGACATCAGCGAGATGCCGTTCCTTGGCGACACGGAGATCTGGGAGATCCACAATTTCACCGCGGACGCACACCCCATCCATCTGCACCTCGTGCAGTTCCAGGTGGTGAATCGCGAGGATGCCCAGGGACACGTGCGCGCCCCGATGCAGGCGAGACGGGCTACAAAGACACGGTCATCAGCTACCCGGGTGAGATCACGCGCGTCAAGGCGAAGTTCGACATCGCCGGTCTGTTCGTGTGGCACTGCCACATTGTGGAGCACGAGGACAACGAGATGATGCGCCCGTACGTCGTGCGCCCCCGCATCGACTTTCCAGACGTGCCTGAGGGGCACCCCTTCTACGACGCGGTGCAGTACCTGGCACAGAACGGCATCGTCAACGGTTACGCGAACGGGCTGTTCGGTGTGGGCGACGCGGTCCTGCGAGCACAGCTCGCGAAGATGGTGGTCGTGGCGTTCGGCGTCCACGATGCCGCCATCGACAGCATGGGCGATGCCGCTTTCCTGGATGTCCCCTACACAGGTGACGCCTACCCCTTCGATTTCGTCCAGGAAGCCTATGCCGCCGGCTACTTCGTGGGATACCAAGACGGTACCTTCCGACCCTATGCCCGGTTGACCCGAGTGCAGCTGGTGCGCGTCGTGGTGAGAGCGGCCGGGGCGGCCCTCGCTGGAGCCCCCGGCCGGATACGACGCAGGGTTCACCGACGTGAGTCCCGCCGATGCCGCCGTGGTGGCCAAGGCACGCTTCAACGGGCTCATCGACGGGAGGACCGCGACCACCTTCGACCCGTACGGCACGGCCACGCGCGGTCACACGGCCAAGGTCCTCTATAAGGTGCTCTCGATGTGAGGTAAGACCCACAGACGGGAGGGAGTGGGCTCCCGGGCAGGCGTGCCCGCCTTGGAGCCCACTCCCTCCCGCGTCCGCGCGGTTACGCCGCGGCCCTCTAGGCCAACGATCAGTCTTGCGTGCCATCCCGGGCTCGTCGGTCGGCCTCCTTCGCCATCTCGCCGATCTTGCGCACGGTTCTCCAATTCCGATCGGTCATGGTCACACCGAGCAGCCTCTCAGCGCCGGCCGCGAGCTTCGACCTGCCCACTCCCTCAGGCGCATGCAGATAGAACACGCGGTCGATCAGCCGGAACCGTTCGCTGTCCTTCTTGAGGCTCTCGAGTCCCTTGACGTCGGGGTCATCCGGTACACAGGCGAGAAAACCCAGGTGCAGGCTGGTGGGGTCACTTTCCGCTTCGGGGAACGGGTTCTTGGCGATCGCCTCTTCCATGTCTTCGAGCCCCAGCACCAGCACGCGGGGTTCGAATCCGCGACGCTTCTTGATCTCGCTGCCTATCCTGGAGGCGAGACGCGGGGCGTCGTCAGCTCTTGCTCAGGAAGACCGCGTTACCGCTTTGCAGGTAGGTGGCGACGTCTCGGCCGCCGACGTCTTCGACGATGGAGACGAGTTCCTTCATCGGGAGCGACCTCTTACTCCCCACGTTTATGCCGCGGACGAGGGCAACGTAGGTGTTCATCCGTGTGCGCCCATGGCTTCGGCGATGATTCGGAAGTCCTCGGCGGATATCTTGAGATGCCCGAAACGCAGGGAGGCTCCCCAATTCTTCTTGTCCTTGACGAACTGCAGCTCTGGTATCAGCGGCTTGATCGGTGCCTCGTGCGCAGGCATGAAGCACACGTCCACTCGGTAGGGCTTGAAGTCGGCCGTCATCTCTACCTGGTAGATGACTCCCGATACGACCGTCCCGATCGCGGTGAAACGTTGCAGCATCTCGCCATCCGGATAGGCAGTGCGCGGAGAGTAGATGACGATGCCGTCTCCCTTACCCATGCGCTGCAGGGGTGCCTTCTTCCCGTGGTTGAGCTGCACGAAGCCACCCTCGACGCCGAGTTCAGCATGTGCCCGGGACACGACTCCGAGCCAGTAGTTCTGGGATGTGTCTGTCATCGCCCCTGCGAACCGAATCTGCGCACCGCGCGCTCGTGGGCCTTGGCTGCTTCGATCTCTCGGCTCTTGGGAGACGCGGCGGTGACCAGCGAGTCAAGCAGCACCGAGGACGCCTGGGCCACCTGGTCTATGGCGCGCTCGAACGCCTCCCGGTTCGCGGCCGACGGCTTGTCGAACCCGCTGATCTTCCTCACGTACTGCGAGGCCGCAGACCGGATCTCGGCATCGCTCGCCGGTGGTTCGAAGTTGAAGAGAGGCTTGATGTTGCGGCACACGGCGCTCACCCCGTCTCGCTGTTGATGTTCATAGCCCGCCACTACTGTGGTTCCCAGAGATTCGGAGACATCAATCCCCACGGAGTCACCACACCCAGGGAATGAGTTTCCTCACACGCCCCTGGTAGTCGGCGTAGCCGGGGTAGCGCTCACGCAGCCAGCGCTCCTCTCGCCGGGTCTTCAGGTCGAACAGCACGAGAAGCGCCACTGCGTAGAGCAGACCGAACCACGAGTGCCAAACCAGAGCCAGCCCGAAGGAGCCGAGGATAAGGCCACTGTAAATGGGGTTGCGGACGACTCGGTAGGGCCCGGACTCCACGAACCTGGAACCTTCCTTGGGGTAGGGCAGCACGGAGAGATTGGTGCCCAGGGCCAGCGTGCCCCAGATGGAGAGCGTAGCGCCGGCGGCCATCAACGCGGCCCCGACTGACGGTCGCTGCGGTAGCGAACGGCGCCGGTCCAAGATGGCAGGCCGCCCGCAGAGTGTGGGCCCACAAGTATGAGGCCGAAGATGATCACCTGCCCCACCACGTACCATTCTCCTCTGGTGCCCCTCCACCAGGGAGCGCGGGCTGAAGTTTCATCGTGGGCGCCGGGCATACGTGACCTCCGAATGCGACTATTCCGCGGGCCGCAGCCGGAATACCGACCAGGTCTCGTCTACGCCCACGAGACCCAGTGGCCGCATGTCCATGTCTCGGCGATCGCCCAGATGCTGTCACGGTTCATGTCGTTCCCGGCGGCCTTCGAACCCTTGCGGTAGAAGACCCAGAGCGATGCCTTGGGAGCCAACCCCGCCACGGCCGGCGGCATTTGCGCTTCGAGTTCCGCGCGCGTGTTCACGAACAGGAACACGAGCTGGGCTTCGGAAGGCTCGACGAAAGTCACCTCATCGGGCAATCCGAGCGACTCGACGACACCGGGAACCTGGTTCAGGACGGCGATAGTGGTGCCCGGCTTGATACGCGCCTTCTCGGCGACGGTCTTCTCGGTCATGACCGCTCCTCTTCTGGGCGAATACATACGCATTGCGCGCCCAGAACCTCAGGTCGGGATCCGGCCAGTCGTCACGAAACATCTTGAAGGAGACCCAATCAGATCCGGGCTGCGAGAGGTCCACGGCGCCGGTCGCGAGCGCGCGGACTTTGAACTGCGGACTTAGCCGGAACCCAATGTCGCTCATGCCGGTTGCGAACCCGAAGATGACGCTACGGGTGGCGACGGCAACGAAACGATACGCGGACAAGTCGGGGGAATAAGACTGGACGTCTCCCAAGGGGGCCACGGCGTCCCAAAGCGCACTCACGACATCGCCGTGCGCCGAAAGGTCGCGGAGGTAGTCGAGCACAGAGGCGTTAACGGCGCTCCTCAGCACCTCAGAGTCACCCGCATGGTCCACTAGGTCGTCCCCTTCGACTTCCACTTCTCTTTGCGTTCCGCCGTGTAGTCCCACCATGGCCTCTGGGGTGCGCCCTCCATGAAGCGGACTGCCGAGATGAACGCGTCGAGCAGGCAGGGATCGTGGCGCTGCCCGGTGCGGGCACTGAGTTCTTCGAACAGGAGGTATGGGTCGCGGCCGATGAGGTCCGAAGGCGCGCATCACGTCGACGAGCCTCAGCTTCGCGGCAATCGCCGACCCGACGTTGGGCAGCTGCTCCAACCGTGTGAACGTCTCTCGCTCCATGGATGACCCACCGTCCACCGTTCGCGGCCTAGAGCGCCCGCATGCGGTTGTTGCGAGGATTGTGTTCTACTTCGGCGAGCCCGAGCGCCTCAAGTAATGGCGGCATATACATGGCGAAACGGCCGCGGAGTCCCTTCTTCAGGCCGTACCAGCCGCCCACGGGGTTCTCGGGTGAACGTGCCCAGGCCTCCACAGTGCCCTCTTTGGCGGGTTTCTGCTCGTCGGCGCTGCCGAGAGGCATCCAGTCCCCGTGTTCCTTGAGCATCGCGTGCAGATCTTCGATCGCCCTGAGCTGATATCCGAGCACCGTCTTCCCCACCACGCATACGAGTGCCGGCGGCTCAGCGCTCTCGTCTCGGTACATCTGGTATTCCGACGTCCCACTGGGTGTCGACAGGACCCAAGGATCCTCTTTCGTCCCGGAGCCGTTGACCTTGGTCGTGGCCATAATCCCTCCGCCTGTTCATAGTTCGCACAAGCTACCTTCCAGAACTTGATTCCCGGCAGTGGGTCGCGCGTAACCCTCGCCGGCGAGAGTGTTCCTCCTTGTGTCTGGGAACAAACCGAGATCCGGAGCGAACGAGTCGCCGAAGAATGTGAGGTCGAATGGCCGGTGCACCAACGAGTACCGTACGCGCGCCTGAATTCCGCGAAGGCTTGGACTGGATCGGCTCGCCACCTGTGCGACTGGCGCACCTTCGAGGGCGCATGGTCATGCTGGACTTCTGGACGTACGGCTGAATCAACTGCATGCACGTGCTCCCGCGTGTCCGGGAGATGGAGGAGCGGTTCGCAGACAGCCTTAGCATTATCGGCGTGCACGCCGGCAAGTTCCACCGTGAGCGGGTTACCGAGCGGATCGCGGAGGCCTGCGATCGCCTGAGAGTGGCGCACGCGGTGGTGAACGACCGACAGTTCCGCATCTGGCGGGACTATGCGGTGAGCGCGTGGCCCACCGTGGTCGTGATCGATCCCGAGGGTTATGTGGTGCTGGTGGCACCGGGCGAGTTTGACCCGGAGGCCATGAGTGCTCAGCTGTCTCTGATCGCCGAGCGGGCTGAGTCCCGGGGTACGCTGGTCCGCGGCCCTGATCCCATTGCGGTGACACCGGCCCACCACGAGGGCCCGCTCCGGTTCCCGACGCGGGCGATCCTGGTTGCCGGACGACTCTGGATCTCAGACACCGGGCACGGCCGGGTGCTCGAGTGCGCATGGGAACCTCATGAAAGGCGTGCCGTCGTTCTTGCCGCTCACGAAGGGTTCATCGAGCCGCGGGGCCTCGCGGTGTTCGCGGGCAACGTCTATGTGGCCGACCGGGCGGGTCACTCGGTGTGGCGGCTCGATGGGGCCACGCCCGACGGCGGCGGCCGGGCGCGGGTCGCCGGCACGGGAAGACTGGGTGTTCGCGCTCTTCGGGACGGCCAAGCCTCGACCATGGATCTGCGCTCGCCCTGGGGCCTGGCCGCCTTCGGCTCTGACCTGGTGGTGTCGATGGCGGGTTCGCATCAGCTGTGGACGCTCGATCCAAGACGGGGCTCGCTGTCTCACTTGGCGGGCACCGGCGCCGAGGCGCTCGTGGACGGCAAGGCTGCCGGCTCGGCTCTCGCGCAGCCCACAGGCGTGGCGCGGTGGACGGACGACACGCTCGCGCTCGCGGACTGCGAGTCGTCGGCGGTACGCCTCGTAACGGAGAGATCCGTCAGCACACTCGTGGGCACGGGGTTATTCGACTTCGGCGACCGCTCCGGTGTGGGCGACGAGGCGCGTCTCGAGCACTGCGAGGACGTCGCGGCCCACGGCGGGGTCCTCGCGGTGGCCGACACCTACAACGATCGCCTCAAACTGGTCGACCCGGTGACGCGTGAGTGCGTCCCGTGGTTGGGAGAGGCCGGCGAGCAGGGGTCGCTCCGCGAACCGGGGGGCGTGTGGAGTGACGGGACCACGCTGCTGGTCGCGGATACGGGCGCCCACCGGGTGGTCGTCGTGGATGAGGACGGATCGCTGGTGGAAGTGCGGATAATTTGAACCCCTGCAAACAAAGACACGTCAGAACGTTCGCAGCAACTGAATCTCTCGGATGCGTTCCCGAGGCGGTGGCAACGCGCCGGATTCGCCGGTAGGTACGAATCCCTTGGACGTGTACAGTGAAATGGCGGCCGTGTTGCCCTCGCCCACATCCAGGAGCAGGGAGCGCAGTCCGGAAGCCCGGGCCCACTGGCTGACGGCGTCCACCAGGGCCGAGCCTACGCCCTGCCGCCGGACTTCGGGCGCCACCCACAGAGAGATCAGGCAGCCCACCCCCTCAAGGCTCTCGTGCCGCGCGCCCCGCACGAGCCCCTGGTCGCGACCATCGATGGCCGCGACGAACGTGGCAAACACGTCCAATTGCCGATCGTAGTGCTCGGGTTGCAGAGCCGCCGCTTCCTCCCAGGTCGTTCCGAAGGCGTCCGGGGCGTCTCGGAGGGCACGGAGTCGCGCGGAGCGCAGTCGCGCGCCGTCGCCGACATCGAGTCGCTCGATGTTCACGCGTGTCGCACTCGGCCGCTCACCCTTCCGACATGCCCAGGCGCAACGCCGCTCGCGGGGTAGCCCCGTCAGCCGCCGGCCTAGCCGTGCTGCTTCAAGTACGGCAGCAGCCCGCCGGCCGCCACCAACTCCTGCATGAAGGCGGGCAACGGTTCGGCCTCGTACTCGGCACCGGTGGTCAGGTTGCGGATCAGCCCGGTGGAGAGGTCCACCTGCACCTCGTCGCCTTCGCTTATGCCGTCCACGGCGTCGGGCGCCACGAGGATCGGGAGACCCGTGTTGAAGGCGTTGCGATAGAAGATGCGGGCGAAACTCTTGGCGATCACCACCGGGATGCCGGCCCCCTTGATCGCCATGGGCGCGTGCTCGCGGCTCGAGCCGCAGCCGAAGTTCTCATCGGCCACCAGGATGTCGCCGGGGCGCACCTTCTGTGGGAACTCGGGGTCGGCGTCCTCCATCAAGTGGGCGGCCAACTCCTCCGCCGTCTTCATGTTGAGATAGCGCGCGGCCACGATCAGATCGGTGTCCACGTCGCGGCCGAAACGCCAAGCGTGGCCGGTGATCACGGCGCTTCCGCCCGGCACCGCGCCCAGCTCGTTGTTGGGAGCGTTCATGCCGCCCTCCTCACGCCCACCTGGTCGGGAGTCGCGATATGACCGGCGACCGCAGTGGCGGCGGCCACGTAGGGACCAGCCAAGTAGACCTCGCTACCGGGGTGCCCCATGCGGCCCACGAAGTTGCGGTTGGTGGTGCTCAGAGCGCGTTCGCCGTCGGCCAGGATGCCCATGTGGCCTCCGAGGCAGGGACCGCAGGTGGGCGCGGAGACCACGGCTTCCGCCTCCAAGAACACGTTGAAGAGACCCTCATCCATAGCCTGCTTCCAGATGGCCTGCGTAGCCGGGATCACGATGCAACGCACGTCCTTGTGCACCTTCTGACCGCGCAGTACGTCGGCGGCCATGCGCAGGTCCTCGATACGGCCGTTGGTGCAACTCCCTATGACCACCTGGTCGATGCGGACGTTGGCCAGGTCGGCGGCCGGCTCGGTGTTCGAAGGCAGGTGGGGTTTGGCCACCATCAGGGGGATGTCGGAGGCGCGCCATTGGTACATGCGCGCGTAGTCGGCGTCGGCATCGGACTCGTAGTACACGGGCTCCCGTCGAAAACGGCCCTCCACGTAGGCGCGGGTGATGGCGTCCGGCGCGATGATGCCGTTCTTGCCGCCCGCTTCGATGGCCATGTTGGCGATAGAGAAGCGGGAGTCCATCGACAGACTGGAGATGGTCGAGCCGGCGAACTCCATGGCCATGTACAGGGCTCCGTCCACCCCGATGTTGCCGATCGTGTAAAGGATGAGGTCTTTACCGGTGACCCAAGGCCCGAGTTCCCCGTCGAAGGTGAACTTGAGTGACTCGGGGACGCGGAACCACACCTGTCCGGTGGCCATCGCTCCCGCCAGGTCGGTCGAGCCCACTCCCGTTGCGAAGGCTCCCAAGGCGCCGTAGGTGCAGGTGTGTGAGTCGGCGCCCACGACCACGTCGCCGGGGCCCACGAGGCCCATCTCGGGGAGTAGGGCGTGCTCGATGCCGACGCGACCCACGTCGTAGAAGTGGGTGATGTTGTGTCGGGCGGCGAACTCCCGCATCTGTTTCACGAGTTCCGCCGTCTTGATGTCTTTGTTGGGCGTGAAGTGGTCGGGGATGAGGGCGATCCGCTCAGGATCGAATACCTTGGCGAAACCCGCCTTCTCGAACTCGTCGATAGCCACCGGAGCGGTGATGTCGTTGCCCAAGCAGAAGTCGACGCGGGCCATGATCAATTCGCCCGGCGACACTGACTCTTTGTTTGCGGCCCGGGCCAGGATCTTCTCGGTGATGGTCATGGGCATGGTCAGAATGTCCTCCACTTCCTCCGTACGACAGTTCTGCGACCTGTTTGCAGCTCGATTGTATCAAGAGCGGCGTTGACACTCGGGGAGAGCCGCCGGAGGGTGATGCTAGACTCCTCACAAGTCATGGAATCCGCTGAACAGCCATCGCATCGCCCGCCCTCGGGTCATAATCGGCGTGCTCGTCGGCGCACTCTGCGGGCGGCCGCCGCAACGATCCTCGTCCTGGTGGGCGGTTCGGCCGCCGTGAACCTGCTGATAGTGATGCGAGGCGGCGCCTCCGTCGCCTCGCCGGAGGACGCCCCTTCGGCCCAGGCGGCCATCGTGCTCGGCGCACGCGTGGGCCCGGGCGACCGCCCCTCCCCCATGCTGGCGGATCGCCTGGAGACCGGCGTACGACTCCACCGCCTCGGCAAGGTCAGAAAGCTCCTCTTGAGTGGTGATCACGGAGCCGTCTCATACGACGAGGTGAACGTCATGCGCAGGTACGTCCTCGAGCGAGGCGTGCCTGCCGAAGACGTCTTCATGGACCACGCCGGCTTCAGCACGTTCGACACCATGTATCGGGCGAGTCACGTATTCCGCGTCACGGATGCCTTGGTGGTGACCCAGGATTTCCACCTCGCGCGTGCCGTCTACACTGCCAGAGCGCTGGGCCTGGAGGCGACCGGAGTGTCTGCCGACCGCCGTCCCTACGCTGGTACCGACCGCCTTCGCCTGCGCGAGTGGTTCGCTCGCTGTAAGGCCTTCGCCCAACTGCACCTCTTGGGATCCAAGCCGCAGTTTGTTGGGCCCGAGATCCCCATCAGCGGAGACGGCAGGACGACTGAAGGGTGACGGCTGAAGGGTCACACGCGAGTGCGCCCGGTGGGATTGAACACGCAGCAATTTGGATAGATTACGGTGATAAGCACGCAGCTTTCATGAGAGGTTCCTCATCCCGTTCTCACCAGATCTTCATGAGAAAAGGTGACACTCAGCGACGGGTGAGCCGTTGAGCCGAGGCGGCAGGATGGGGAGTATCGGCGGGACTGCGCAATAGGGGGCAAAAGGAAGAATGACCGAAAATAGCGTGAAGCGCGTCATGATCGGGGTGACGATCGCGGCAGCTACTGCACTCACCGCTCTTGCTATAGGCGGACTTGTGGTCACAAGCAGGGGACCTCAGGCACAAGAACTGCCGCTTGCCCGCACGTCGATAGTCCAAGTGGCCGTCCTCGATCCGACCGGCGGAGGAACGTATAACGACTCGGGCGCCGATCATCCCCCGGTGACGCAACCACCAGCGCAACAGGGCGGCGACATACAGAGCGACGCTCAGAGCCCACCGGTGTCGTCGGTGGCGCCGGCCACGACGACCACGGAGGCCGTCTCGGCCCTGGGCGGAGGCGCTGCGGTGAGTAGCGGCACAACAGTGCGAAGAGCCTCTGACAGTTCCTCTACGGACCGGGCCGGCACCGCGACCAGCATCTCCCCGCCTCTCTCCGTGCCTCGCACCTCCATCGTGACGCTGAGTTCGGCCCCGAGCGTGCCCGCGACTGACTCGAAGGGTGACGGGGCATCCGCAACTCGCTCCGGAGACACCAGAAAGTCGGCATCCGGCGACGAAGACCACAACCGCGAAGTGGTCTCCCCGGAGATCCGTGAGAGCGATGACGAGCACAAGGATTAGAGCGCAGTCGCAGGGTCACGTACTGGAGGGGGCGACATGAGGATCTTGCTCGTGGAGGACGAAGACCGCATCGCTTCCTTCGTCACCAAAGGGCTGGGTTCCGAGGGCCACACGGTGGAGCGCACCGCCACCAGTCGCGATGCCATGGAACTCGTGCGAGATCAAGAGTTCGATCTGGTGCTGCTGGACCTCCTGCTTCCCGACGGCAACGGACGCGATGTTCTGCGCGCGCTTCGCGCCGAACATCGCACCACGCCGGTATTGGTGTTGAGCGCGCTGGGGGAAGTGGAGGATAAGGTCGAATTGCTCGACAGCGGCGCGAACGACTACCTCACGAAACCCTTCGCCCTGGCCGAACTGACGGCCCGCATACGCGCGCTCACCCGGCAAGACCAGGAGCGCTCGGATACGATCAAAGTCAAGGACCTGGTCCTCGACACCCGCGCCCGGGTGGCCACTAGAGACGGACGCGAGATCGCACTCACCACGCGGGAGTTCACGCTCCTCGAGTACCTGATGCGCCATGCCGGCCAGGTGCTGAGCCGGGAACAGTTGTTGCAGGCGGTGTGGGGGTCCACCTACCACACCGCAAGCAACGTGGTGGATGTCTACGTGCGCTACCTCCGCAAGAAGCTCGAGATCCCGGGGACGGACTCTCCCATCGAGACCGTACGTGGAGCCGGATACCGTGTCAGCCGTGACTAGGCGGCTTTCGGCGAGCGCCCGGGTGGCGCTCGCCGTGACGCTGGTCCTTGCGCTGGGCTCCTTGCTCCTTACCGGCGTAGGCTATCTGCTACTCAGCCGGCGCCTCGCCGCCGACCTCGACAGGACCCTCGTGCAGGAATCAACGGCCTTCGTGGCCGCCCAGCAGACTGCGCCCACGGGAACCATCGCAGAACTCGAGGAGGCCACGCGGGCTTATCTCAGAGGGCGCAGTGGTGGCGGCTCCGATTCGTCGGCCATCCTGCTGGTGCATTTCCCAGACGGCAAGGTGATATCCAATTCAGCCATCCGGTTGGAGGATGCTCCACAGAACGCCTTTGACTTCGTCGCCGCTCACCCCATGCGCGGGTTCACCACAATCAGTTTCGAAGGCGAGGAGTACCGCACGGCTGCCGTTCCCGTGCTCGATGCGAACGGACAGGCCGTGGCAACCTTTCTGGCCGCCTTGCCCACGGCTCCGATAGAAGAGGTCGCCGGGGCTCTGCTCCGCACGCTGCTGATCGCGAGCTTCCTGGTGACGATGGTGGGCGCGAGCGTCTCCGCCTGGGTGGCACGCGCCAGTCTCGAGCCTCTCCACCAAGTCTCAAAGACCACCCGCGAGATCACCCAATCGTCGCTCTCTCAACGAGTCAACTACAGCGGCCCCCAGGACGACGTCGGTCTGATGGTGACTGCGCTCAACGAGATGCTCGACCGTCTCGAGAGCGCCTTCTCCGAGCAGAAGCATTTCACGGCCGACGTTTCGCACGAGCTGCGCACTCCCCTCACCATCATCCGCGGTCACCTGGAGTTGTTGAGCATGGAGGGGGCACTCACGCCGTCCCAGCACGAATCCCTCGCGGTTGTGATGGACGAACTCGAGCGGATGACGAAACTGGTGGATGACCTCCTCGCGCTGGCCCGTCTGGAAGGCGGCGTTACTAGGCCCTTCACCCGCTTCGATCTCGGCGACCTCGCGGAGGAGGCCGTTACCCGAGCGCGCGGGCTGGCGCCCCGCGAGTTCACGTTCGTGCGCGTCACCTCCACGCCGGTCCTCGGGGACTGGGACATGCTTCTGCGGGCTCTACTCAACCTACTCAGCAACGCGGTCAACGCCACCAAGACGGGTGGCTCCATACGAGTGCGCAGCGATTCGGTAGGCGGGGTAGCCCGCGTCCAGGTGAGTGATGACGGACCCGGGATCCCCGACTCCGACCTCCCCCGGGTGTTCGATCGCTTCTTCAGGGCCCGCAACTCACGGGACAATCACGACGGCACGGGGAGCGGTCTGGGGCTTACGATCGCCGCTCGCCTCGCCCTGCGTCACGGAGGGAGGCTCACAGCCGCCAACAACCCGGAGGGCGGGGCCGTCTTCACTCTCGAGCTGCCGCTCCGCCGTGAGATCGGGCCCGAACCTCACCGCAGGCGCGTGACGCCGTCGAGGCGGCGGAGTGTCCTGCACCCTCAGGGTCACTGACCCGCACCGAGGCTGCCCTGCTGGAACCGACGAGTTCTCGTCGAATCTTGCACTCTTTGAGAAAATTGTAACGGCACTCCAATGACCTCCTCATTCCGAACCGTGAGACTGGAGCTGTCCAGTCCCCAAGTAAGGAGTGAAGGACGTTGAAGAAGAGTAGATGGTTATTCCTCCTGGTTCTTCCAGCGGCGTTGGTGGTGCTCTTCGCAACGCTGGTAGCCGGAGCCGGTGCTCTCCCGAGCTACGCGACACAGACGGGTGAGCCCTGCGCCACCTGCCACGTTGACCCGAATGGCGGCGGCACGCTGACCGCGGCCGGCCAGACGTACAAGAACACGGGTCAACTTCCCACTACACCCGCGCCCACGACGCCGCCACCCACTACCCCGCCACCCACCACCACGCCGGACGTCACTCCTCCGCCCCCCGCCATTCCCGACGTCACCACTCCCGACATGACGCCCTCGCCCTCCAACGTCGCCCATGACGACCTGGACGTCGAAGAAGCCGAGGACGTCGAGGAGCCTGAGGACGCTGACGAAGTCGAGGAAGCCGACGACGGTCACGAAACCGAGGACGCTGACGAAGCTCACGAAGCCCAGGACGCCGACGAAGCTGCCGAGGAGCACGAGGCGGATCACCACGACGGCGATCGAGAAGAGGAGCACACCTATGCGGTGCGCTCCGAAGGGGACCACATGACCCAGAGCGACTCGGTCATGACGCACGATGATGGGATTCGCGAAGGCGAGCACGAGGAGCACCACGACGATTGACCGAGATTCCTACCACGCGGACAAGGGCCTCGACGACCCTGGCCTCCGAGCCTCGCTTCAAGCCCTCGCGTCACACACTCCGCCTGAGCCCCCCGCTGTAACCATCCGCAGCAGGTAGCGCTCCCGAGCCGAAGCCGCCCCCCGGGGCGGCTTCGGCCTTCTCGGAGACGATGTGGGGGGGCTTGCTTCAACCGAACGCGCCTGCGGGACCTCAGCTACAACCAGCCGCCCGAGACTGGGACCGCGCTGGGATGGCAGTGGCTCGCGGCGTGCGGCGGCCCCATTAGTCAGAGACGCGAGGCAAGGAACGGGGAGAGGCCTCCCGGCTACCAGCCCACCCTGACCGGGATCCCGTCCTGGTGGCTATCCACCTCCGACCCGTACTCGGTACTCGGGGCCCACTTGCCACCGAGATCGAGCACGGTGCGCACGTTCCCTCGGTGGACATCTGAGAAGTGACGCGGGTCGCCCGGCACGTTGGGCTCAGTACCGGCAGGGTCCCATATCGGCACCAGGCGACAGTATGGATCATCGAGGTGCTCGGGGTAGACGTACCAGGCCAGGTGCGCGTAGTGGGCGATCACTCCCAACTCGGCCGAGGCGAAGGAGTAGCCCGGCACTCCGCCCGTGGCTCCGATGCCCGCCATGTTGTTCTGCTTAGGCTGGACGTCGCCTCCGTACTCCCCGAACCCCGTCTCGTGCACCATCTGCGCCCAGGCCATATCGGCCCGGATGCCGAAACGACGTCCCAGGAGCACGTACATCTTGGCCAGATCCTTCAGGGGCACCGTGAACTTCTCTGCCGTCCTCCCCTGATTGCGGAAGTAGGCCACAAGATCGGTGGACGATCCCAAGAAGAGACCGTTCAAACCCTGCGGGTCGGTGCCCATGAGGTTGTACAGGAGAGCAGCCGTCTCGGCCCGCGTGGCGTCGCGCCAGGGAGAGCTGACGAGGACGGTCGGGCAGGTAGCGCAGCAGTCCGTTGTATTGCGCGACGCGCGCCGTTGGTCCGTGACCACTGTCGAAGTCGCCCCACACCGAACGATAGGAACTCGGCGGCGAGACCAGGGGCGGGTCCGGAACCCTGGTCATCATCGTGACCACCTGGGCCAAGGTGACGTGACCCCCGGGATTGAATAGCGGTTTACCTCCAAGGCTGCCCCCCGCGCCGAGCGTGATCTGCTCGCGCGCCACGGCAGCCACGTAGTTGTCGGGGTAGAAGGTCCCAGGACCCGCGATGCGCACGTCGGCGAACGGAGACACGTCGGCTTCGCTCACCGGGATGCGCATGGCCAATACGACCATCTTCGCGAACTGCTGACGGGTCACGGGAGCGTCGGGGCGGAAGGTGCCGTCATCGAAGCCTGCGACGACGCCCAACTTCGCCATCACGTCTATCTGCAAGCGGTACTGGTTATTAGTGGGAACGTCAGGGAAGGCAGCGAGGGCAGGGGCGGTGGTCAGCAGAAACACCGCCAGCAGAGCAAGCGCAAGGAGCGCGCCGCGGGTAGCAACGATTCGAGAGAGGCAGGATCGTGAGCGGTACAGGACTGGATCGTTCATACGCACCTCCAAGGTAGGAGCAGGATAGCAGAGTCCGCGCGGCATCGGAGCGACCGCGCACGGCGTTCCGTCCACCCGCCAGGGTATACTTTCGAAGTCAGATTCAGCCCTGCGCGGAGAGCATCTTTCGTGAGCATCGACGGCATCACCTTCGACTTCTGGAACACCTTGTATACCGACCGGAGGGATGGGAGTTCCGACGTGGTCCGCGAGGGACGCCTGCTTGCCTTGCAGCACGCGGTGGAGACGTGCGGAGGCACCGCCACCCCGGAGATGCTCGGTGAGTCGAACTCGAGCGGCTTCGCCGCCTACGTCGAGGCCTGGCGTGCCGGCCACCACTACGGATCACACGAACATGTGCGCCACGTCCTCGGCCTGCTCGGCGTAGTCCCCTGCGACGAGGGGGTCAACGCGGCCGCCACACGCATCGAAGAACTCGGTCGGGAATCCGATCTCGAGCTGCTCCCGGGCGCCCGCGAGGCGGTGCCGCTGCTTGCGGCCGCCGGGGTGAAGCTCGGGTTGATCTCCGATACGGGCCTCACGCCGGGGCATATCTTGATCACCTTCCTAGAGCGAGACGGCCTCCTCCCCTACTTCTCCAGCCTCACATTCTCCGACGAGACGGGCTTCCCCAAGCCCGACCCGCGTATGTTCCAGCTCACGCTGGCAGAGATGAGAGTGGAAGCCGCTACCTCCCTCCACGTCGGCGACACGCCTCGAACCGACATCGCCGGCGCCCTCAGCATGGGCATGCGGGCGGTGCGCTTCGCCGCCGTCCACGACAGTGACGAACCGCCGGCAGCAGACGCAGTCATCTGCAACCACATGGAGCTCCTGCGCCTGATCGAGGAGTTCTAGCCGACAGACCCGAGAGAGCCGAGTGCGGCGAGAACGGTGTTCCGGCGCGGCCGCGGGCCCTCAAACGCCTGCCCGAGCTGCCTACCTCGGGCCGCGTGCGACTGTCCATTCGGCCCCAGACCGCCGGGGGCCCGGCCGCCCGGCCGCGGCGACGGCCCCGAGAACCTGCTGGCGCCGTGCGAATGCTAGTGGGTTCTGCCCAACCGGACGGTGACCACCAGCAGCCCGGCCGCGCCGAGCGCCGTGGCCGCGCCCACCCAGAAGGGCGCCGCGGGCGAGACCCGGTCCCACAGCAACCCGGCCACTGCGCTCGCGGGCAGTGCCGCGGCTCCCACGACGGCGTGGTAGGCGCCGAACGCTGTCGCCCGCCGTTCCGGCGGTGCCAGCTGGGCCAGCAGCGCCCGCCCGTTGCCGTCGGCAAAGCCCATGTAGACCCCATAGAGCATGAAGAGTATCCAGATGTGGAGGGGCTCGCGCGCCAGCGCGAGCCCGGCATAAGTAGCCGCGAACAGCAGGTAGCCCACCAAGAGAAGGCGCTTGCGACCGAAACGGTCGGCAAGCAGGCCCGCCGGCACCGACAACCCGGAGTAGACCAGATTGAAGACCAAGTAGACCAGGGGTATGAGCGCAGCGGTCACACCCACGTCTTGCGCGCGCAGGATCAGGAAGGCGTCGGAGGAGTTGCCCAGAGCGAAGATACCGGTGACGAGCAGGTAAGCGGTGAGTGGCCCGCCCAGAGCACGCGGTGACCAGCGCCTGGTCTTCGGGCCGGTCGCCGGCCGCGCCCGGCACAGCTCCCCCACCGGCCGCGCGAAACCGGGGCGCCGCCCGGTGGCCGGGGCGGCGACGTTCTCGAATGAAGAACACGACCACCACGACGGCGGCGACTCCCGGGATCAGGCTCAGCCAGAAGACCGTGCGGTAGTCACCAGGCCGGAGGGTGAGCAGCAAGAAGGCGAGGCCGGGTCCGATAACGGCGCCCAACTGGTCCATGGCGCGGTGGAAGCCGAAATTGCGGCCGAGGTCCCGACCATGGCTGGAGTCGGCCACGATGGCGTCGCGAGGTGCCGTGCGGATCCCCTTGCCCACCCGATCGACGAAACGGACGCCGAGCACGTGCCCCCAGGATCCGGCCAGCGCCAGGCCTATGCGGCTGAAGGCAGAGATGCCGTATCCGGCCCCCATGAGCGCCTTGCGACGGCCGACGCGGTCGCTGTACCAGCCTGAGGCCAGCTTGACGAGACTGGCAGTCGTCTCCGCGATGCCCTCGATCAAGCCGATAACCGATTTGTTGACCCCGAGCACGGCGGATAGGAACAGAGGGACCAGCGGATAGACCATCTCCGAGCTGATGTCCATGAAGAACGACACCGCGCCCGCCGCGACCACGTTCCGTGGAAGTCTCAGAAAACCACGAGCGGATTCTTCGGCCGTCGCCCCACCGGCCGAGTCGCCCGAGTCCAACTCCTCAGCCGACATCAGGCCTCTCCCCACCCCCGGTCTCAACGAGAGCTATGCGCCGGGCGGATGGGGGCGTCCCCTGGGACGTCAGCGCAGCGATGGCCTGCTCGCGCACGTCTGTACCCAAGGCCCAGGCGCTGGGTTGGTCGGCGGCCCACACCAAGAGACGCACGGTGATCCCAGAGTCGTCACTGTCGGTGACCTCCACCGCAGGTTCGGGATCGAAGATGGCGAGGGGGTGAGCACGGACGATCCCCATAAGGGTGGAGCGCACCGCTTCCACGTCGGTTCCGAAATCGAGCTTGAAGGAGACCGCCGCGGCCATGCGCGCGTCGCGCGTGGTGTAGTTCTTGATCACGCGGCTGGACAGCAACTGGTTCGGGATCACCACTCGACGGTTGTCCCAGGTCTTGATGAACGTGTAGAACAGACCGATCTCCTCGACCTCGCCATACTCATCTTCCACCTTCACGCGGTCACCCAGTCGGAGAGGCTGGACGAACGAGATGATCACTCCGGAGACGAGGTTGGCGGCCGTGGTCTGCGCGGCAAAGCCGAGCGCGATACCGGCCAAGCCGGCTGAGGCGAACATGGCCACCGAGATCTTACGCAGGATGGAGACGTCCACGACGTAGAGGGCCAACCCCAGACCGATGAAGAGGAGGGCGGTCGCCGCCAACCGTTCGATCATGCGGAAGCGGGTGCGGGCACCGGAGTCCAGTTCGGAGAGGGCGCGGTGGGCGAGGAACCGGTCGACGGCGCGCCGCATGAGACGCGTCACGATCCAGGCCCCTACCAGGATGAGCAGTGCGTAGCCCAGGTTGGTCAAGGTTTCACGATGGACGGTCAGGAAATCCACCCGGCCACTATACCGTACGGGGGCGGATGGCCGTCAGGCCGCGCGCAGTAGCCCTTCGGGCCCTCCGGTGAAGGCGTGCGGGGGTCCTACGGTCCGGCGGGCGTCTCACTCGGGCCGCCCTGTTCCTGCGTGCGCTCGGCCCCACGACCCCGACCCCGACCCCGACCACGACCCCGACCGGAGCGCAAGAAGACCGCCGCGAGCCCCACCACGAGCAGGGCGGCGACGCCTAGGGCGACGGCCGCGGCGGCCTTGGAGGGAGCCGTCTTCACCCCCCGCTCCACTTGACTCATCACCACCACCGGCACCTCGGTTCCAAGGTCCGCCGCGTCGGCAAGTCCCTGCGTGAACGACATGTACTTGAGTTCCGCTACGACGCGGGCGTCACCCGAAAGACCCTCCGGCCAGGTGAACTCGATGGTCTCGGTGGCTATCCCGGCCGGAGGGATGCGATGGTCGGAGTAGACCGCGGTGGCCAGCCAGGCGGGCACGTCTTCGTGATCGCCTTGAGCGTCCGCGAACACGGTCCGGTATTCGACTCTGCCCAGCTCGACGGGCCCACCCGTGTCCGCCATTGCGGTCACTTCCAGCCACATGCGGCGAGTGTCGGTGAGGCCGGTGGGCAGGTAGTGGCCGGCGCCCACGTTCTTGACCTTGACCAGGGCGCGCATCGCATCCCCGGGGTCCGCTCCCTCAGCCCCCGCGCCCTCCAAAACGAGTTCGAGTTCGGCAGCGCTCTTGAGCAACTCCTCGGCGGTGGAGGGGTCGCCGAAGACCCCGTTCGGACCCTTGAACGACATCTCGTAGACCGCGTCGCGCTGGGGGCCGGACGTGGCCGCGACGCCCGAGGCCGGTGCCGAGGGGCCCGGTCCAGGAGTCATGTGGCAATCCTGGCACTGGACCCCGGCCTTCGCCCATTCACCCTCTGCCCACTCGGTGTAGGTGGCTTCGAGGGCCAACCCGTTCGTCGGGTGGTTGACGTCGTGGCAGGTGCCGCAGAACTCCGACGTTGTGTGGAACTCCGAATACGCGGTGTCGTGACCCGGGGATACCGAGTCCTTATATGGACCCCGCTTTGTCACACCCGGATCGCTCTCGAAGGAGCCGTTCCCCAACCGGCCCGGAGCTTTGCCCGAGACGGTATGGCAGAAATCGCAGGTGACACCCTGCTTCGCTATCTCTGACAAGGCGCTCCCGTCAGTCGCTCCGCTCGGCGGAGCCGTCTCGCCCAACGCATCACCGATCGGTGAGTGGCATTTGAGGCAGAACGTGCCCATCCCGCCCTCGGTCTGCTCGTCGGCGAGGCGCAACTCATAGAGATACAGCGGGTCCACCGCCGCCTGCGCGTGCATCGACCCTTGGAACTGCGCATACAAGGCCTCGTGACACGATCCGCAGACATCGGCCGGCTGGAATGCGGCCGAGAGGCCCGGCTGCGCGTGGGCCGCAGCGGGCAGGACCACCGCCATCACCACAGCCGCGAGCAACAGCATCCGATATCGACCCCTGCACACGACGAATCGCTTGAACTCCTTGAGCATGTGAGCCAACTCCCGCGGGTCCCGAGCGTACAAAGTCTGGCCAAGTTGCGGCCGGCCTGATTCTATCCGGTATGGGCGCGTCTGGGGCGGTGGATACGTGTGCATTTTGGATGCATGTGTACCGAAGGTGAGAGAAAGGCATGATGAACAGTATGAGAAGATCCGTCTAGACCTAAGAAGCCTAAGAAAGAGGTAGATCCGTGTCGGCCGGTGATGACAAGCTGCGAGAGTATCGCGAGAAGCGCGATTTCCGACGTACCTCGGAGCCGGCCGGTGCAGACGCCGAGCGGCGGTCCGACCGCCCCCTCTTCTGCGTCCAGAAGCATGCGGCCAGCTCTCTCCACTACGACCTACGGCTGGAGGTCGACGGGGTGCTCAAGTCTTGGGCGGTGCCCAAGGGCCCGTCGCTCGACCCGGCGGACAAGCGCCTGGCCGTCATGACTGAGGATCATCCCCTCGAGTACGGCGACTTCGAGGGAGTGATCCCGGAGGGCGAATACGGTGCTGGAACCGTTGTGCTGTGGGACATCGGCTGGTGGGAACCCGACTACTCACGCATGAAGAAGGCCACACCGGGAGACGATTCGGCCCACGACCCCGTCGTCGGCGAGGACCTCTCCACGGGCGAGCTCAAGTTCATCCTCCACGGGGAGAAAATCTCGGGAAGTTGGACCATCGTGCAGATGAAAGGGCGGGGAGAGAAGAACTGGCTGTTGATCAAACACAAGGACGACGAGTCACGACCCGGCTCTGTCATCGTCGATGAGGCCCCACTCTCGGTCTCGTCCGGGCGCAGCATCGAGGAAGTGGCGGCAGCTGCCGAGGCAACCAGCGAGGGTTAGGGGGTCTTCTGATGACGAGGGTCTTGGTATCCGGGGCAACCGGGTTCGTCGGCAAATCCATCACCAGCCACCTGTTGCTCGGGGGACACACGGTCCGGGCCATGAGCCGCTCAGCCGAGAGGGCGGCGGACAGGCTGGCGAACCTGCCGGGCGTCCGGGCCGCCCTCGACGAAGATAGGCTGACTTTCGTCTCGGCTGACGTCACCGAACCTTCGTCACTCCGGGCCGTTGTCGGCGACCTGGACGTGGTGATCCAGTGCGCACAATTCCGCGGAGCTCCGGTCGAGGATCCCGGGCACGGCCTCACCTACGCGAAGGTCGACCGTGACGGCACCATGAATCTCCTGGCCGCGGTTGCGGCGGAGTACGGGGCACGCACGGCCGGTCCGGGGATGACCCGGTTCCCGGAGGGGGCCCCGCGCTTCGTCTATCAGAGCGGAGTGACCGTGTCGGCTACTTCCACCCTGTACTCTGATCGGGCCAAGTGGCAGGCCGAAGAGTCAATCCGCGGCAGCGGCTTGGACTGGACCATCGTCCGTTGTGACTGGGCCTTCGGCCCTGATGACGACGCCCTGAACCGCATCATCGGCTACTCCGACTACCTGCCGTTCGTCCCCATATTCGGTGACGGAGAGCAGAAACTCACCCCCGTGTACGTGGAGGACGTAGGCCGCCTGTACGTGCTCTTGGTGGAGGACGCCGAGGCCTCCCGTGACGCCACCCTCCCCCTGGGCGGACCGGACGTCTTGACCATGAACGAGTTCCTGCGCATGACGCTCGAGGTCATGGGACGACGGCGTCCCATACTGCACATCCCCAAGATCGCGGGCAAGATCCCGGCGACGGTGCTGCAGCACCTACCGGGACGCCCCCTCTCCCCCGGCGCGGTCGATTTCACCGCACAAGCCGGGGTCGCCGATATGACCGCCCTCAAGGAACGCTTCCCCACCTTCGCGTTGACGCCCACGCGTGAGGCCCTCGCGAGCTACTTCGGGTCAGGCTCGGTATCGCCCTCGCCGTGATCGTGACCTGCATGATCGTGCCGGTGGTTGCCGTCTGCGTCCACCCGGGACGCGGGAGCGGCTTCTCAGCAGCCCGGCTCGCCGGGGTGGCCACAACAGGTGCTCCCGGTCCGGATCTTGATCCAATTGTTCCGTAGAACGAGATAGGCCTTGCGCGAGAGTGGCATGGGGGTGCGCAGGTTGTCTACGTAATCGCGAGAGGTGCGTGGCACGAGAGGACCTCCTCCGGTATCAGGAGAGCATGGGAGCGTAAAAGAGGCGCCCAGCGCGGCCTTCCGCGTCCGGGCGCCCAGTCCCCCGAGCAAACCCTTCCCCCCAAGGGGTTGCTCGGTGAAGATATCGGGATTCGTCGTTCCTGTCAACAGGCGGTCTGTTTATGGTGTACGGAGCATGGGGCGGTGCCTGAGCCCAACAGCCGCATCCAAGGTCAGAATCCATGTTCTATTTCATGTTCTGTTTCCCCGCGGGAAGACCGGGGTACGTGGTATCCATGGATGACGAGAGAACAACTGAAGAGCTCAAGGAAGAGCTGGCAAGGCAGCAGGAATACCTAGCGGAACTCAAGGGTTCCCTGCCGAAACACTCGGTCCGGCCCCACCAACTCATCGAGATCGAAGAGGCTGAGGACCAGGTGGAGGAGCTGCTGGCCGAGCTTTCGCGCCGCCCTCCCCCGATGCTGAAGTGAGTCTGGCTTAGCACTGTCCTGGGAGCGTTTGCCTAGGCTTCGTCGTTTACGCCTGTGTCTCATCCGAAAGATCGGCGGGGGAGGTGCTTCCTGTCGCGCCCACACGTGGAAGACGCGTGCTGCCTTCCCCGGTGATGCGCGGCGCCTCACCGCCTTCCATGGTGGTGGGCGGAACGTCGGCGCCTTCTATAATAGTGTGCGGAGCGTCGGGAGACCGGGGAGCCTCGGTCTCGGCGGAGACCGGGCATGAGCCATCGCGGAGGCCGGGTTCCTCCGGTTCCTCTACGAGTTTGGAGTGGACGTAGAGGAACACGAGGCGCGCCGTAGCCATTATGGGAACGGCCAGATAGGCGCCCAAGATGCCCGCCACGCTGGCGCCGGCCATGATGCCCACGATGATCACGATGCCCGGGAGTTCCACGCTGCGGCCCATGATGCGTGGCTGAAGGACGCTGGCTTCGAGCTGCTGGAGTCCCATGTAGACCAGCAGTACGAGAAGCGCGAAGAGGCCGTTTCCTAGCGCCAGGTGCTCCGACCCTTGGATGAGAGCCATCAGTACCGCAAGACTCCCGGCTACCAGGCCTCCTAGAGTGGGCACGAGATCCATCAACCCGGCTATGATGCCCATGATGAGCGCACTAGGCAGGCCTAGGGCCCACAGACTCGCCCCCACCATCGCTCCAAAGATGGTCACCATGAGGAGCTGTCCGCGAAAGTATGCCCTCCACACCCTTTCGATGGAGAGGCGCAGTTCTTCCAGCTCGCCTCCATGTCGTTCGGGGATCAAGCCTGCTATCGACCTGGCCAGGCGGGGACCGTCGTTCACGAGATAGAGGCTGTATATCAAGGTCAGGAACAGCGTGAGCAGCAGGTGGCCTAGTGTCGAGGCGAAGCCCGCGAGCGTGCCTGCCGTGGTGAACAGTATGTTGTCGAGCGAGCCGAAGAGTTGCTGGCCCGAAGGCAGGAAACCTACGAGGCCGGCCGGCTCCAAACGCTCTTGGAAGGAATCCACGTAGGCGTTCAGGTCGAGTCGGTATCCGAAAAGGCTGAAGTCACGAAAGGAGTCCGACACCGAGTGCAGCCACCTGAGAAGGCTGTTGACGGCCTCGTCCAGATTGAAGCCCACCTGACTGAACTGATCCACCAAGATCGGCCCCAGGACGGCTATGAGCAGCAGGAACAGGGCGAACAGAACCAGAAGCACGCACGATTGCCGCCAGGAACCGGGGTATATGAAGGCGCCGATTGAGCCAACCCACCAGCGGTTCGATGAGGAAGGCCAGCACCAGCGCCATCACCAGCGGTGTGAGCACCCCTCGGGCCGCCCACACCACGAAAAGGAGCCCGGCCAAAAGGAGCAGGCCCATGACCCTTCGAGTGTAGTCGCTCCACGTCCCACCCATAGCGATACTGACTACCGCGCGGCCGTGCCGGCGCCCAGGCTGTCGAGCAGAGACGGCAGGCTCTCGAGGGTTTCGAGAACGAAATCCGGCCGGACCGAACCGGGCTTGTCCAGCTCAGATCGCTCGGTGACGCCGGTGAGCGTGAGGGCCGAGCGCATCCCGGCCCGGGACGCCATCAGGATATCGGTGCTCAACTTGTCGCCCACGAAGAGTATGGTGGCCGCGCGGCCTCCGACCTCGGCCAGCAGGCGATCGGCCATGCCCATCTCGGGCTTCCCCATTACCACAGGTTCGCGACCAGAGGCGGTGGCCACCGCCGCGACGATGGCCCCACCGCCAGGGAGCAACATTCCCTCCACGGGGAAGGTGGCGTCGGTGTTGGTGGCCACGAAGAGAGCACCGGCCAGCAGCGCCGCCTGCGCCGCCGCCAGGGTCTCGTAATCGAACTCGAAATCGAGACCCACGACCACCGCCTGGGCCGGCGGGGCGATCGACGGCCCACCATCTGCCGCTCCGACTCCAGTAGGCTCGCCGCTGGGAGCCGCGGCCGGCTCGGTCGCCGGTGCGCCCCCACCCGCCGCCTCCGCGGGCCCAGCCGCCGGCCGTGGAGCAGCGCCCCCGCCCGCGACCACTGCGGGTGCCGGGGTCTCCGTGGGGGCAGTGGCGACCACGGCGGCCGCCGGTGCCGCGGGCTCCCCGAGCGCGGCGTCCGCCGAGCCGCGAGCGGGCATCGGCTCCAGCCCCACGTCCGCGAGTTCTCGCACCAGGCCGGTGCCGCCCACCACCAGGACTCGGGCGCCCGGAGACAGGCGCTCGGCCAGCCAGGCGGCCGTGGCCGCCGCGGACGTCAGTACCATGTCGGCCTGCACCGGCAGACCAAGGCCGGCGAGCTTAGCCGCGACCTCAGACCGGTGTCGGGTGGAGTTGTTCGTGACGAAACGCAGGAGGAGGCCGCGCTCGAGAACCTCGTCTATCGCCTCGCGGGCCCCGGGTAGGAGCGAACCCCCGCGCAAGATCACGCCATCGATGTCGAACGCCACCATCAACGGCGCTTCGCCGCCCGCGGGGCGTCCGGGCGACTGCCCCGGTATCATCTGTGGTTCCGTATGCACGCGTTCCATTGTATCCTGAGCGGACGAGAACTACTGTTTGCGCAGACGCACACCGGCGCAGCAAGAGTCCGCCCGCGGGAAAGCGCCGTCGAGGAGGCAGTCGATGAAGAGCATGACGTTCAGCACCAAGCTCCTCGAGAGGATCCCCCGCGTCGAAGGCGTCAAGACCTTCCGCTTCGAGCGCATCAAGAAGTACGAGTTCACCGCGGGGCAATGGTTCGTCCTCACCATCCCTGAGGACGACGGTTACCTCACGAAACACTTCACACATTCGAGTTCGCCCACCGAGGGCTACATCGAGTTGACCACGCGTCTCACCGGTTCGCACTTCAAGAACACGTTGGACGCGCTGCCCGTGGGCACCGAGGTGGAGATCGAAGGGCCGTTCGGCAGCTTCACCCTGAGCGAGGGTGCGGAACAGGTGGCCTTTCTCACCGGAGGCATCGGCATCACGCCGGTCCGCAGTATCCTCCGTTTCATGACAGACACCGGCGATCAGCGCCATGTCACGGTCTTCTGCGGCAATAGGGACAGCGAGTCGATCGTCTTCCGTTCGGAGTTCGAGGACTTCGCTGCGCATCTCCCCAACCTGAAGGTCGTGCACGTGCTTTCGGACCCCCAGTCCGACTGGGAAGGGTATCGCGGCTACGTCAGGGGCGAGATCCTCGAGGAGGAACTGGGCGAGGCAGACGGCCGGATCTACTACATCAGCGGCCCCCCCGCTATGGTCACCTCGATGAAGGATCTGCTGAAGGGGCGGGGCGTAGGGCGGCGGGAGATGGTGCTGGAGAACTTCGAGGGATACTGAGGTCTAACCCCTCGCCTCACGCAGCGCGGCCTCGATCATCTCGACCGGTGGACAACCCGAGATGCCCTCGGCGGTGACGTAGGCGCGACAGCCCAGTCCGCCGGCCCTCATGCCGCGCACGGCCGGGTCCGCGTCCACGCCGTCCACCATGATGGCGGGCCCTCCCACGAAACCGTAGGCCAAGGCTTCCTCCGGCGTTTCTATGAGGATCACCTCGTAGGCATCCGCCGGTAGGCCCACTCTCGCCAAGGCGAGGCCAAGGGCGGCGCGCGCAGCGTCCGTATTCTCGGGCAGGCACCCCTCGGTGTGGAGCAAACGGATCTCAGGCTGTCTCATGGCTTCCCTCCATGATGAGGCGGAAAACGTGCGGGAGGATGCCTCCGTGCCGGTAGTAGGCGGCATCGACGGGCGAATCGAGCCGCACGAGGGCGGGGAATACCACTTCCCGCTCCCCGGACACTGCCCGCACCTGGACGCGGCTCCCAGGAGCGAGATCTCCTTCGGAGATGCCGCTGATGTCCAAGGTCTCCTTTCCCGTCAGGCCGAGGGTCGCAGCGTTGTGGCCGGCCTCGAACTGCAGGGGCAAGATGCCCATTCCCACCAGGTTACTGCGATGGATGCGTTCGAAGCTCTCGGCGATGACCGCGCGCACACCGAGTAGCGACGGACCTTTGGCCGCCCAGTCGCGCGAACTCCCCGTTCCATACTCCTTGCCCGCCAACACCACCAGGGGAGTGCCCTCCAAGCGGTAGCGTTCGGCCGCGTCGAAGATGGTGAGCACCTCCCCTGAGGGTTCGTGGACGGTCCACCCACCCCAGGTGTTCTCGAGCATTAGGTTGCGGATACGGACGTTGGCGAAAGTCCCGCGCACGAGGACCTCGTGATTCCCCCGCCGCGAGCCATAGGTGTTGAAGTTCGGCGGGCGCACGCCGTTCTCCTGAAGGTATCGTCCGGCCGGAGAGTCCACGGCGATGGCCCCGGCGGGAGAGATGTGATCGGTAGTGACCGAGTCACCGAAAATGCCGAGGATCCGGGCTCCGCGGATATCGGCAGGGAGGGCCGGCTTCGCGGGGAGACCGATCAGAAAGGGAGGCTCTCGCACATAAGTGGAGTCGGGGTCCCAGGAGTAGAGATCCCCTCCCGGGACATCGAGGGCCCGCCACGCGGCGTCCCCCTCAGCGACGTTCTTGTAGCTCTCCCTGAACTGTTCGGGGCGCACCGATTGGGCCACGACCCGGGCCACTTCTTCCTCCGGCGGCCAGATATCCACCAGATACACGGGGACGCCGGCGAGATCGTAACCCAAAGGCTGCTCGGTGAGATCCACCGCAACCGACCCGGCCAGCGCGTAGGCCACGACCAAGGGAGGTGAGGCCAGGTAGTTCGAACGGACGAGGGGATGCACCCGGGCCTCGAAGTTGCGGTTCCCACTGAGGACCGAGGTCGTGATCAAACCCTCGTTCTCGATGGCCTCCACGATAGGAGCCGGCAGGGGACCGCTGTTTCCTATGCACGTAGTGCATCCATAGCCCACGATGTTAAAGCCCAGAGCCTCCAGGTAGGGGAGCAGCCCCGACCGCTCCAGATAGGCGGTCACCGCACGCGAACCGGGGGCGGTGCTGGTCTTCACCCACGGGGAGACCTTGAGGCCACGATTCACAGCGTTCCGGGCCAACAGAGCGGCGGCGATCATGACAGAAGGATTCGAGGTGTTGGTGCAGCTGGTGATAGCCGCGATGACCACCGTGCCGTCTGTCAACGTGAAGGTATTGTCCAGTATCTCCTGGTCGGTGGGCCGAGGAGCTACGTCCGCGCCCGCCACCGCCTGTCCCGGCGCGGCGCCGCCCTCCCCCTCGAAACGTTCCACCGTCTCGGCCGTCTCGCCGAGCAGACACACCTCGGCGGCGCACAGCGAAGTGTCCGCCCGCCCCACCGACGAAGCGAGAGCGGGCACCGCGTCCTTGAAATTCGCCGCCACGTCGGTGAGGAGTATCAGGTCTTGCGGACGCCGAGGTCCGGCCACGCTGGGCAGTACCTCAGCGATGTCGAAATCCACCACTCGGGTGTAGTCGGGGGTTTCTTCGCCGGGGTCTCGAAACAGACGCTGACGTCGGCAGTAGTCGCCCACCAGTTCGACGTGTCGCGGGTCACGGCCGCTCGCCGTCAAGTAATCGAGCGTCCGCTCGTCCACGGGGAAGAACCCGCAGGTGGCGCCGTACTCCGGAGCCATGTTGGCGATGGTGGCCCGATCGGCAACCGACAAGCAGTCAAGCCCCGGGCCGAAGAACTCGACAAATCGTCCGACCACGCCCACCTGTCGTAGCGATCGAGTGATGGTGAGCACCAGGTCGGTGGCCGTCGTGCCCAGAGGAAGCTCACCACTTAGGCGCACGCCCACGACGTCGGGCAGCAACATGAAGTAGGGCTGGCCGAGCATCACGGCTTCTGCTTCTATGCCTCCCACACCCCATCCCAGCACGCCCAGACCGTTCACCATAGTCGTGTGCGAATCGGTGCCCACTACGGTATCGGGATAAGCCCGGCGGACGCCGTCCACCTCCCGCGAGTACACCACCGACGCCAGATACTCCAGATCGATCTGATGCACGATGCCCATGCCTGTGGGCACGACCCCGAAGTCGTCGAACTCCCGTTGCGCCCAGGCCAGAAGCGAGTAGCGCTCTCGGTTCCGCTCGATCTCGAGGGCTACGTTGCGGTCGCAGGCATCGTGGGTGCCGTAATAGTCCACCTGCACTGAGTGATCGATCACCAAGTCGACGGGCACTTGAGGGTTGATGAGCCGCGCGTCGCCGCCATTGCGGAGCACCTCGGAGCGCATGGCTGCGAGATCGACGGCGCAGGGGACCCCGGTGAAGTCCTGCAGAAGCACACGAGACGGCATGAAAGGGATCTCAACCCGCTCGTCCGCGGTCGGCTGCCAGGAAGCGACGGCACGCACGTGCTCGTCCGTGGTGACCCCGTTGCCGGCATGACGCAGCACGTTCTCAAGCAGCACGCGAATAGAGTACGGGAGCCGTGAGATCCGGCCGTATCCCCGGGACTCGATCGCCGTGAGATCAGCGATACGGTGCACCTCGCCTGCGAGTGCGACCTCGGAGTTGGCGCCCCCGGGATCTTGGCTCATCCTCTCCCCTTCCCTGCTCTTGATACACGTCGCGACGGCCGGCAACGAGGCAAATCGTCCGCCGTCGCCCGATCGTACGCTGTGGGAGACAATGGTAGCAGACGCCATGGAGCGCCAGACCTCGTCACGGAGAGGTAGGCGCCCACCGACGCCTCGCTCGTCTGCGGCCTCCGCATCCTATCCGCTGCGGTTGGGTAATCTGGGGTTGCGGGCGGCGGTATCAAGACTCTCCGCCGAACGACGCACTCAGCTTGCTGGGCTATGAGCGGAAGGGAGAACATGATGCCGTACGAAATCAAGCTGGAAAAGATTACCGTCCAGCCTATTGCCGCGGCGCGGTACCAGGTGGCCCCGGCCGACATCAGTTCGGCCATGGGCGAGGCCTTCCAACGCGTGTTCGCACACGTGGGGCGCGTGGGCGGGATCCCGGCAGGTCCACCGCTGGCCGCCTACCACAGCTTCGACGAGCAGTCCATCGACGTCGAAATCGGTGTGCCGATCGTGACTCCGATCCAGGAGGACCCCTCCTCGAGCGAATCTGACTTGCCTCCGGTGCGCAACTCGGAACTCCCCGGCGGCCTGGTAGCGACAACCACGCACGTGGGCCCGTACGACGGTCTGGAAGCCGCGTGGACGGCGGTCATGGGCTGGATCGAAGACCACGGTCACGAGCCCGCCGATTTGGTCTGCTGGGAGTGCTACCTCACAGACCCCGCGGCTGAACCGGATCCTTCTCGCTGGCGGACAGACCTATATGTGCCGTTGAAGAGCTAGAACACGCGTTCCGGATTGGCCCCGCTCGCCTCCCGCTGCTGCGCCACGTTGTTGAGGGCCCGCATGTAGGCCTTGGCTGAGGCCTCCAGCACGTCGATGGATACCGCCTGACCCGCGTAGGTCTTCTCCTCCACCTCGACGACTACGCGCACCTCGGCGAGAGCGTCCTTGCCCGAGGTGATCGAGCGCACCCGGTAGTCGAGCAGCTTCCCGGTGATGCCCACCGCGTCGTCTATGGCCCGGAACACCGACTCCACCGATCCGCCGGAGAAGGCCTTGCCCTCACGTTCGGCTCCCTCGTGCATCACCTGCACCTGACTGGTGGGGATGATCTCCGAGCCGGCCGACACGTAGAAACGCGTGAGGCTGTAGACGTCCTGACGTTCGCGGATCTCCTCGGTAGCCAGCGCCTCAAGGTCGAGAGCGGTGACCTGCTTCTTCTTGTCGGCCACGTCTTTGAAGCGGCGGAAGGCCTCGTCGAGTTCGTCGCCCGAGAGGTGGATGCCCAGCTCCGCCAGTCGTGATCGCAGGGCATGTCGACCCGAGTGCTTGCCGAGGACGATGTCGGAGTCGCCCAGGCCGATGTCCTTGGCGTGCATGATCTCGAAGGTCGTGCGCTCCTTGAGCACCCCGTCCTGATGGATGCCCGACTCGTGGGCGAAGGCGTTCTTGCCCACGATGGCCTTGTTAGGCTGCACCTCGTATCCGGTGAGGTTGGAGACCATGCGGCTGGTGCGGGAGATCTCGGTGGTGACGATGTTCACCGGACGTTCCAGCTGATCACGCCGGGTGACGAGCGCCATGGCGACCTCCTCGATGGCGGCGTTGCCCGCCCGCTCGCCCAGGCCGTTCACCGCGACCTCCACCTGGGTGGCGCCGTGCTCGACGGCGGCTAGGGAATTGGCCACGGCCAGCCCCAGGTCGTTGTGGCAGTGGACCGAGAGCACCACGTTAGCCAGACCGGGCGCCTTCTCGTAGAGCTCGTCGATCAGGGCCGCAAACTCGCTGGGCAGGGTATATCCCACCGTATCGGGCACGTTGATGGTGGTAGCTCCGCACTCGATGGCCATCTGTAGCACCTGCGCCAGGAAGTCCGTGTCGGAGCGGGTGGCGTCCATAGCGGAGAACTCAACGTCACCGGGACAGAGTGACACGGCCAGCGTCACCATCTCGCGGGTGAGCTCCAGGACCTCAGGGCGCGTCTTCTTGATCTGGTGCTCCAGATGGATGTCCGAGGTGGAGACGAAGGTGTGGATGCGGGGACGCTCAGCGTCCTTGATGGCGTCCCAGCAGGTGCGGATGTCGCTCTCCACGCAGCGGGCCAGGCCGCAGACGACCGCCCCCTTGACCTCGCGCGCGATGGCCTGCACCGCCTCGAAGTCGCCGGGGCTGGTGGCCGGGAAGCCGGCCTCGATCACGTCCACGCCCAGACGCACGAGTTGGTGGGCGATCTCGAGCTTCTCGCCGACGTTGAGGCTGATGCCCGGGGACTGCTCGCCGTCGCGGAGGGTGGTATCGAAGAAGACGATGGGGACGCCGGCGTTACGGCGAGGGCGGGCGGGCGTGGTGGCGCCGCCGGGCGTGGTGGCGCGGCCGGGCGTGGTGGCGCGGCCGGGCGTGGGCGCGCCGCCGGCGGCGGACGGGCCGGCACCTATCCCAGCCGGATCGGGGGCAGCGGGTGCTGAGTTGGCTACGGATGCGGACATGGGTCTCCCCTTACTGTGATGTTCCGGTTCACTGGCGGTGACGTGCCGGAAAGCGCCGGCTTCGCGTAGCTTATCCCCCTAGCGGGGGAGCAGAAGCAGGAGGGTAAGGAGGAGGCCGACGCGCAGAGACCGGCGCAGGGAAGCGCCGCCGGGCGAGTCCACCGATGTGTCCACAGTCTGCCGCATGTGTGGAGTCTAGTACACGGACCGGCTTCAGGGCAAGGGGGTGCGCTGCTGGGGCACCGGGGCGAGCGAGACTCAAGTGCCCGCGTCTGAGATAATCAAGACATGCCGAGGCTGACGAGATACCTGCTGATTGGCGTGGCGGTGGTCGCGATACTCGTTGCATCATCGTTCGTAGCCGCTGCCTACACCGGTCGCACTTCATTCTGCATCTCGTGCCACGAGATGCAGCCCTACTATGAATCCTGGCGGCAGTCTCAGCACACCGAGGCCGACTGCGCCGAGTGTCACATACCCAAGGGCCCGGTGAGCTTCGCCAAGACCAAGCTCTTCGCCTTCCGCGAGGTCTACGTGCACGTGTTCAGGCAGGTCAAGGCACCGGTAGCGGTGACGCGCGAGATCCCCGACTCCAGCTGCACCCAATGCCACGACAACCTTCTCTCGGCAGAGGCCGTCGACACAGCTTCCGCCGATGCCGGTTTTGAGCATTCGCAGCACCCTGAACCTTGCATCGACTGTCACGTGCGCTTTGTCCATACGAGCGTCACCCCACCCACCTACGTCGATCCGTCCACGATGGATGCGTGTTTCGCGTGCCATGACGACTCGAACGCTGCAAAGACCTGCGCCCTGTGCCACGCTGCCCCCCACGAGGCGATGGGTGCGTGCGACACCTGCCACGGCCTGGAGAACTGGGCTCCCTCCGATTTCGAGCACCCGTTCCCTCTGGAGTTCGCCCACGCCAAGGCCACCTGCGGGGAATGTCACGCGGCCATCCCCGCACCCGACGGGAGTACGACGTTCGACAAACCCTCACCCGAGTGCGCTTCGTGTCACCAGGCGCCGCACGACGACTATGGGGCCTGCGACAGCTGCCACACAGCGCAAGATTGGTCCCCCTCCAAGTTCGATCATCCTTTCGCGCTTGAGGGCGGCCACGCTGGGCTGAACTGCGATCAATGCCACACCGAGACCAGCAACGGATCGACGGTCTTCAGCGGAGCCTCTCCGGAGTGCGTCTCCTGCCACACAGACGAGCACAGCGGCCTCACCGACTGCGCGCGCTGTCACTCGCCGAAGGGATGGACGCCGGCGAACTTCTCCCATCCCCGGGTCGGGGAGCACATCCCGGGCGGCGAGCACCGGCTATCGTGCGGCGATTGCCACGCAAGCGGCTTCGGCTCGGCCACCTGCGCCCCCTGCCACAATGGGGTGCCCAGCGGCGACTGATGCCAGACGACGCCGTCGTCGCGCTGCTCGCGGCCGGGCGGCGGATCCGTGATGCCCACCCACATGCGTACATTGGCCGCAATCGTGTTGGCGATCGCCGGTGACGGTTTCTTCCCTCTCCGGGAAAGCTTCTCGCTTAGCCGGCAGGCGGTCTATTGCCCGCGGGGACGGCCGTCAATGCAGGCCGAGCGGCGGGGCGGGAAACTTTGGAAGCAGACTGACCGGCATCCGTAAGGAACTCAACGAGACTTCGGGCCGGCGCGGTCGTTCCACACGTCAGAGCCTGCGGTCTGTATCAGCCCGAACTCGTCAATCAGCCGCCGACTGGACTCGGACGCAGCACCTAGTTCACTCAGCCGCGTCGTCTTCGTAATTGACGCGCGAGACCAGCGGATAACCCTTCGGATCGCGTATGGCGTCAAGAGCCAAATCGATATCAAGCTCCGGCCAGCGAAGGTGTTCTCGGAAAGGTCGTTCAACACTGCAGAATGGCGGAGACAGGCGCGTCTCGGAACCAGGGGAATTCGTCGAAAGGAAGGAACAACTCCTCATTCCCGATAAGGAGCCAGAGTCCATGGGCCGAGATGTTGGTGACTTCAACGTGAGAAATGCCGACGCCAAGCGCATCTGATTTCATGTTCGCGCTCCCTGACAATAGCCTCGATGATCCGGATCTCTCGCCCAGACAAACCTGCATTGCCGGCCAGTTCGATCCCGGGCTCGACCCAGAACTTGACCTCGCCCCTTGCTGACTGCACGTGCACATGCGGGCGAAGTTCTTCTCGCGAAAAGAAGAAGAACCGGTAGCCCTTCTCGACGAAGATGGTCGGACTCATTCAATTCTATTCCTTCATCAGCATGGAGACCATTGGCATCTCTGGCACTTGAGCGTGCGTACGCCGGCGTGCGGGCGTCGGCTTTTCCAGCGCACGACTCCGCCTGTCCGATAGCCTACGCACGCGGGCTGCGGCTCGCGATAGGAATTTGGGCGTAGGCTGGCTCGACCGATGGAGGCGACGCTGCGGGAGGGTATGCGCGATTCGAGCCATCATCTCGCCGTCATGGTCACGCGGCGCAACCCAGATGGGTCTCTTGGCCCCGCCGATCGACGGCTTTCGTCCGAGTTACGGCACTCTCTCGCTGACTACCGAGTAGAGAAGCTGGTCGAGAATCCGACCATCCTTGAACACGTTCGCGCGCATGCGCCCTTCCAACTCGAACCCGGCCTTCTCCAGCACCCGGGCAGATCCCACGTTGCCGACGTACGGCTCCGCGTAGATTCGCAGGAGTCCCAACTCAGAGAATCCGTACTCGACCACCACGCGTACGGCATCGGTCATGATGCCCTGGCCCCAGAACGGCTCCCCGAGCCAGTATCCGAGTTCGGCGGTGAAGCGGTGGACGTCTTCGCCGATCGTCAGCCCGATGACCCCGATGGCCTCTGACTCGGTCGCGATCGCGAACACGGTGCGCGGCTCCTGCTCGCTCACGCTCTCCAGGAACCTTTCGGCGTCCTCCAAGTGATAGGGGTGAGGGAAAATATCGCGCAGGTTCGCCGCCACGCGCGGGTTGTCGGCGTAGAAGGCGATGGAAGAGGCGTCCTCAGGGCGGACGTCGCGGACGACGTACTCGCCGATGACCGCGTTCATCTCATTTCGTCCGTCGCTCACGACCTGCGCGAGCCGGCCCCGCCGCCACCCAGGAACATGCTGGCCCCGAGGAGGAATCCGAAGTCATACCAGCCTCCGGAATTCGGATAGGCATAGATGCGGACGTCGGAGAACAGGCCGACCACGAAATCGATGAGAATCAGGAAGCCGTGCAGGAGGCCATAGAAGAAGCCCGGTGCGCCGGATGTGTCAGGCGGCGGCTGGCCGGCACAGCCGGCGATGATCGCGGTCACCCCAACGATCGCGAGAAACACCACACATCGACGTGTTCTGGACCACCCTGATCGTCGCACGAGATCCCCTCCGTGGATAGCGTTTGAAGGGCCACGCTCAGCCTACAAGATGGCGTCAAGAAACGCACGGTTCCATGCCGTTCGGCACGTGCGGATGGAGCGTCCGGACCGCGAGACGCACCCCAGCGCCGTACTCACCCGAACAAGCGCCGGTTCCGCTCCTCTATGAGTTCGGCCACTATGCTCACCGCGATCTCCTCCGGCAGACGCGCGTGGATGAAGAGACCGATGGGCGAGTGCACCCGCTCCAGACGTTCGCGTTCCACTCCCTCTTCGACCAGGGCATCGTACGTCTTCTTGATCTTGGCCTTTGACCCGATCATCCCGATGTAAGCGGCGTCGGTGGCGAGCGACTTCTCCAGGCACAGCCGGTCGTGCAGGTGCCCCCGGGTGACGATGACCACGAAGGTGTTGTCGTCGATGCCAATGCGTTCGAACGCGTCTTCGAACTCCGACATCAGCACCTCGTCGGCCTCGGGGAATCGATCTCGATTAGCGAATATGGGCCGGTCGTCCACGACCGTGACGTGGAAATGCACCCGTTTAGCCAGCGGCACGATCTCGCCCGAGAGGTGACCGCCCCCGAAGATCACAAGTCTGGCAGCGGGAGCCACCGATTCCAGGAGTACGCGGGGAGCGCCCACCGCTCCCTCACGGGCCATGAGGCGCGTGGCCGCCGGGGGGAGTCTGCGCCACTGTTCGCGGAGCTCTTCGATGTGGGCGCTCTCGGATCCGGGACCCACGACGCCGCCATCCGCGGTGAGCAGCACCTTGAAGCGGCCGCCGCGGACCCCGGCCGCGCCGGCGCCTTCAGGCTCGACGGCAGGAGGCTCGACGGCAGGCACGGAGGTGGCCACGAGTACCGGCCTTCTGGTGCGTTCGGCCTCGACGATCCCCTGGATCACCGGCAGGTGGGAGGCATCGAGGGGTTCCACCAAGATCTCCACGTTACCCCCGCAGATGAGCCCGCTCTCGGCCATCTCCTCCGAATTCAGTCGGTAGGCGAGCACCCCCACTTCGCCGCTCTCCATCGCGGCCCTGGCGGCGTCCCACACCTCTGCCTCCACACACCCCCCGCCGATGGATCCGGCCGTGCCCCCGTCCCGGCGCACCAGCATCTTGGCCCCCAGCGAGCCGGGGGCCGATCCCCGCCGTGCCATGAGGGTGGCCACCGCCACCTCTCCTCCCGACTCCAGGATGCTCAGCGCCTCTTCGTACACGCCGCTCATGTTCACCCCCGCGCTTTCAGCGGCTCGTAGGAACAGGCCTCCGGACCGCAGTATCGGCCCACATAGTCAGACGCCGGGCGGTACAGCTGCGGCTTCTGCGCCGCCTCCGCGAACCGCTCCTCGATGACGTGAGCCGACCACCCGGCAATGCGGGAGATCGCGAAGACCGGGGTGAACAGGTCGGTGGGCAGGCCCATCATGTGGTAGAGGGAAGCCGAATACATGTCCACGTTCGGATAGATGTCCGCGGACTTGTTCTCGCGGAACACCCGGCGGGTGACCTTCTCCACCTCTTCCGTCATCTGGAACCAGGATACGTCGCCCAGGTCCCTGCCCAACCGCTCGGACATACCACGCAGGATGACCGCCCGCGGGTCGTCGGTGCGGTAGACGGCATGCCCCATCCCCATGATGCGGCCTCCTTCGGCCAGCGTGGTCCGCACGTAGTCCTCCACTCGGTCCAAGGAGCCGATCTTCTGCAACATCTCCATGACCCGAGCATTGGCGCCGCCGTGCAATTCGCCGGACAGAGCGCCGAGCGCGGCAGACACGGCAGCGTACATAGACGCACGCGTACTTGTCACCGTGCGGGCCGTGAAGGTGGATGCGTTCATAGAGTGGTCGGCATGCAGGACCAAGGCCATGTCCAGGGCCCGAGTGAGGGCCGGATCGGGGTCGGCGCCGTGGAGCAGCCGCAGGAAGTCGCCGGCATGCCCCAGAGCGGCGGCCGAAGGACCGTCTTCCACAGGGTCGAGGCCGCGACGGATACGGTGCCACCCGGCTGTGAGCGCCGCCATGGCGCCCACCAGTTGGACCGCCCGCTCCCTCTCCGCCTCTTTACTCACCTCGCCCGGCAGGGGATCTTCAGCAGCCAGAGCCGCCGTCATGGACTGCAGCACGGCCATCGGTGGGGTGTCGGGGTGGAGTCCGCGCAGCGTCGCCACCTGCCAAGGGGTGAGCCTGCGGCTCTCGGCGAGCCGGCCCTGGAACTCATTGAGTTCACCTAGCGTGGGCAGGCGGCCGAAGATCAGGAGATGGGCCACCTCTTCGTAGGAGGAGTGTTCAGCGAGGTCACATATGTCGTAGCCCCGGTAGATGAGCCGGCCGGCTTCGCCGTCGACGTGGCTGATCATAGTGTCGGCCACCGAGATGCCCCGAAGGCCCATGTTCTTAGTCTCTACGCCGGCCATCTCCGAGTCTCCTCCGAATCGATTGCCTCTGAGTCCGAGAGCTGCTTCATAGTGTGCCCGACATGTGCACTGACCACACCCGGAGGAGCAGCCCCCGGCCACCACCCGAGAAACGTGGTCAATAGCCGAGGCGAGAAACTAGCCCGAGAACGGCCAGAACCCCCGCGCCCAGAACCGCCTCGAACAGAGTCGAGTGGAGAAGGTAGGGGACAACCAAGAGCACCAATCCGGCCCCGATATGAGGGCCGCGTCCCTGCTTCCTACCGTAAGCAAGCAGAGCGACTCCCACGAGACTGAGCATGAGGGCCACAAGAACGCTCACTGTCAGACCCGGCCGGCTCCCTGCGCGGCCCGAGAATCCCGCAGCATCTTCTGCTCGCGCATCTGTATAAGCGAACCCACCGCCCAGTTGAGCGGGGTATCGACGCCGCACGTCTCCCCGCGCTCTACGACCGCGAGGTTGAGCGTATCGATCTCCGTGCGTCGCCCCGCCTCCATATCCTGGAGCATCGAGACTTTGTTGTCGCCCACCCAATCGAGGGTCTTGATGACATAGTCGTCAGGGTGATCGAGTTCGGAGAAGGTGAACCCCTGAGCCCGAGCCACCGCCGCCGTCTCGCGGGCAAGGGCGCGCACCAACTCACAGGCAGGTTCGATCTCTTGGATCTCGCGTCCCGTGAGGCCGGACAGAGCCGCCACCGCGTTCACCGAGACGTTGGCGAGCAGCTTGCGCCATATGGGCTCGCGCACGTCACCTTCGATCAGACTAGCCTCGAAGCCCGCCGAGGTGAACAGGCCCACGTACCTCTCGAGGCCGGGGTCCCGTGCGCCATCGTAGCGACCGAAATAGACCCCTCCCATGCCCCCGTTGTATTTGATCAACGTGTGATCGAGTGGCATGGCGCTGTGAGCGGTGACGCCTCCGAGCACCTTCTCCATTCCCACGACCTCGGCTATGCGCTGCAGGTTAGTGAGCCCGTTCTGCAGAGAGAGTACGTAGGTGTCCGCACCGATCATGGGCAGTGCCGACCGGGCGGCCGAGGATGTGTGGTAGCCCTTCACGGAGACCTGCACCAGGTCCACGACCCCCACGCTCTGCGGCTCGGAGGTTATGGACATAGGACGGTGCCTGCGGGTGCCGTCGGGCATGATCAACGTGATCCCGTCGCGGCGGACGGCCTCGATCTTGGCCTGGTCGACGTCGATCAAGGTGACGTCGTGGCCGGCGTCGGCGAGCAGGAAGCCGAAGGTGCCCCCTAAGGCGCCGGCGCCGATGATGGCGACTTTCATTCTCGTGTTCCCCCTGGGCGCTCCCCAGTCGTCTGGTCGGCTGCCCCGTCTGTTCTTGCGCTCCCCAGTCGTCTGGTCGGCTGCGGCCACAAGTGTAGCGCGCACGCGCCCGGGCGGAAACTCCCGGACATCACGACGTGCATAGATGGCAGCGGATCAGCCGAGGGTTCCGAACTGCGTGGACTGGGTAGAGCGAACCACGATTCGGAGCCCGCATGCAGATAGTCTGTTACTACACCTGCAATCTTGTGCCGCCCGGCTTCCTGGAAAGGGCCGGCGTGGAGCCGCGCTCTCTGCTCGGCTGCTCCGCGGAGAGCGGTAACGGCGCGGGGCCCGGTACACATTCGGGTGCCGGGGCGAGCTCGGGGCCGGGACCGGGCGCGAAACCGACCATCCTGCCCCACCCGAACACCTGTCCGTACGTGGTGCGCACGCTGGCCGCAGCCGAAACCGTGTTGGGTGCGAACAATAACGCCCTCCTGGCCATTCCTTCGGGCTGCGACGCGATGCGCCGTGCCGGCGACGCGCTGAAGGCCCGCTTCGACGCGCGCATATTCCCCTTCTCTGTGCCGCGCGTCAACGATGCCGGGTCCGTGGCCGCGCTCACGCGCGACCTCGACCGTCTGCGGGCATGGTTGGATACCGCGGTTGCGGCGGCCGACTCGTCGGCCGCCGCGGACGCTCCGCCGACTGCCGGACGGCCGTCGGGGCGCGCTGCCGACGCGCCAGCGACCGGCCCCCAGGTGGACATTACAACCGGGGCCCGTGAGCCGGCCGCCACGGCGCAGGGCACCTTCGCCTACGCCCGTCCGCCACGACCTGGGGGCGTGTTCGTACTGGGGGGACCGATGAGTGGCCCCGCCCTGTTGGCGGCGGTGGCGGAGTTCGGAATCCCGATCTCGGGTGTGGAGACGTGCAGGGGGCCGGAATGCGGAGCTCTCCTGTCTGAACTTAGTGGTCCGGGTCTGAGCACCCGCGACATCGCGACCCGCCTGCTCCAGACTCCGTCATGCCCCCGCTTCTCGACCTCCGGGCGGCGTGCGTACCTGAGGAAGCGGCTGCAGGATTCCGGGGCCACGTCTGTCCTCTACGCACGCCTGCCCTTCTGCGATCCAGGAGCGTATGACGCAGATGAGGCTCAGACCCTTGCCAACGAGCACGGCCTGCCGTTCCTCGAACTCGAGGTGGGTTACCCGCTGGAGATAGACGGGCGATTGCGCGTGCGCATCGAAGCGTTCCTTGAAACGCTCACCTTGGCCGAAGCTCCGCTCGGGGACGAGGACGATTTGCTCGGGGACGATCTGCTCGGGGACGATCTGTTCGAGGACGATCTGTCCGGAGAGCCCTCGTTCGAGTACCCCCCTACTGCGATCGTCACTGAAGGCCCCGCCGGCGCGGGCGTCAGCAACCCCCCGCCGTCGTCACTCGAACCTGCGCGCGGAAACGGAAGCAACGGCTCCAACGGTTCATCCGGGCCGCTTTCGAATCCGTGGACCCGAAGAGCCGTAGCCGCAAGGACCAAGGTGCTCGCGATCCGGACGGGAACAGCGCACGCCCGCCTGGAGCACTCCGCCCTCAGCGCCGGGCTGGAGATGTACAAACCGGGTGCCTTCGTCCCTTGGGTCTCCTACCTCTTCCCCCCCGAGATAATGACCTCGTACGGCCTTACCCCCTTCATCCCCGAAGTCGTCGCCGCGACGCTCTCTGGCAGCGATTTCCGCGACCAACTCGAAGCTGCCATGAACCGATTGCCCATCTCCAGAGACATTTGCAGCTATCACCGAGCGACGAAGGCGGCGCTGGCGGCGCACCTGGTCCCACCGCCTTCCGTGTGTTTGGGGACTACCCCCCTCTGCCTGGGCAAAGAGTGCATGCTGGACACGACCGCCTCGGAGTTCGACGTGCCCTTCCGCTCGGTACGCGTCCCACTCCCTCCGGATGAGGGGCCTACCCCGTTGGACGACATCGCCGATGTCGCCGAGCAACTCCGCGTGATTCACGACTACCTGGGTACGCTGACGGGTCGGACACCTGATCTGGAGCGCGCAGCGGCGCTTATCCAATCGAGCGTCCGCGGTGTGGAGCACGATTAGCGATCGCCGGTTGAGCGGCGACCTGGTGCTGAACGGTCGCCACGCCTTCTCCTTCACCTTCCTCGGGCAGATGCTCTGGGGATCCGAGGCAGGAGCCAAGGGCTTTGAAAGACTGCGCACCCGCCGCGGGCGGCGCGACCTGGAGATCGCCGGAGTCGCGGCCGCGGGCCGGGGCGCGCGGGTCCGGGCCCTCGCGGGCAGGTCGGGCGGGCCGGATAGCCCGAACGGCTCGGGCGCAGATCCCCGGCCGCGTATCCTGTGGCTCCACACCGTGCCTCACAATGACCCGACTCTCTTCGACTTGATCGCAGCCGCCGGTGGCGCCGTGGTGTTCGAAGAGATGGGACGCGTACATCTGGATCCCTCTCGATCCCAGAGATCCCTTTCCCGGGATGGCCCGCCGTCTCATCGAGCATCCCCTCTGGGGCAGCGCCGCCCGTCGGGCGCGGCTCGTGCTCGAACTTGTGCGCCTGGGAGACATCGACGGCGTCATCCACTACAACCACTGGGGCTGCCGCCACGGCCTCGGCACGTTGCCGGTCATGCGGGACGCCCTTCACGCAGCCGACGTCCCCTTCCTAGCCCTCGATGGGGACGCGCTCGACCAACCCGGTCACGGAGTGGAGAACTCTGCCAGACAGCTGGAGAGCTTCCTGGAGATGCTCTAGTCGCTTCGACTCCGGCAGGTGTCAAGTAATCCTCCGAGCGCCTTTTCCGCTATGCTAGCGGCAGGGCGGCCATCAGGCGCGCCCGGAACGAACGGAAAGGTGGGGAACGACCCCATGGCTGAAGAATCAGCACGCACCCTCGCTGTCTTCATCGACTTCGAGAACCTCGCCATCGGCTTCAAGCAGCGGCGCGGGGATTTCAACATGAACACCATTCTTGAACGATTGGTGGAGAAGGGCAAAGTCATCGTCAAGAAGGCGTATGCCGACTGGAGCGAGTACAAGAGCTACACCAAGCAGCTGCACGAGGCCGCCATCGAACTCATCGAGATACCGCGGCGCAGCATGACCGGCAAGAACTCCGCCGACATCCGCCTGGTGGTTGACGCGATGGACCTGGCCTGGTCCAAGGAACACATCGACACCTTCGTGATCGTGTCGGGCGACTCGGACTTCTCGCCGCTCGTCTCCAAGCTCAAGGAGAACGGCAAGCACATCATCGGGATCGGGATGAAAGAGAGCACCTCGAACCTGCTGGCCGATAACTGCGACGAGTTCATCTACTACGAAGACCTCGAGCGGGCGCCGGCGGCGCTCTCCGTGCCCGCGGCCAAAGACATCCCCATCGCCAAGCGGGAGGTGTTCGACCTGCTGTTCGAGTCGATCGCGGCCCTGATCCGGGAGAACAAGGACCCCATCTTCGCCTCGATGGTGAAGGACACCATGCGCCGCAAGCGGCCCGCCTTCAGCGAGTCAACCTACGGTTACCGCAGCTTCAGCGACCTACTGGAAGACGCGGAGAAGCGGGGCTTCCTGAAGCTGCGGCGCGATCGCAAGGCCGGCGGAACCTACGTGGTCGAAGGCTTCACCAACTAGGTCGTGGTCCCCGGCCGGCGGCGCACGCCGGCCCCGCGCGTCAGCCCCGGCTCATCACTTGGCCAGCTTGCGGATGCCGCGCAAGAGCAGCAACGCCATCGCCGCCGCCGCGAGCACGATGGGGGCCATGGCGGTCGGGTCCAGGATGCGTCGGAACCGGGACTGCCCCTCCGCGATCTCGATATAGCCAATAGGCGAGACCATGACACCGCCACCGCCGCCACTCCCTCCTGCCGCGGGAGCTGCATCTTCACCGAGGGAAGTGCCGTCGCCGCCGCCGAAGCCCCAGCGCACTTTGGCCACCGGGATCACGGTGACCCCGTCGCGCTCCACGGGGCTGCCGTAGACCGCTTCCGCGCGCGCGTTACTGCTCACTCGCTCGGCCATTCGGTCGAGGAAGCTCTTGTGGTCGGAAGGATCGAACACTGCGCTTGACTGGTTCTCGTTCATGATCCGCCTCCTTTTGAATCAGCGCGCGAGGAGCGCGCGGAAACTGCGCCCGGATTGTGCCCACAGGGGAGAACGGGAAACCACGGGCATCGTCTACCGATACTCCGGGTTGGGGTGATCGAAACGGCATCCGGCTTCCCACTTCGAGCGCTGGTTGCCGTGCGCCGGGATGCCCCCGGCCGCCCGAACCATGCGCGCCAGGTGCATGAGGTTCCAGGTCATGAACGTGGTGTTGCGATTGGTGAAGTCGTTCTCGGGGCCACCGGAACCGGGGTCGAGATAGGAGGGACCCGGGCCCACCTCGCCGATCCAGCCCGCGTCCGCCTGTGGCGGGATGACGTACCCGAGGTGCTGCAACGAGTACAGCATGTTCATGGCGCAGTGCTTGATGCCGTCCTCGTTGCCGGTGATGATGCAGCCACCCACGCGTCCGTAGTAGGCGTACTGACCCTCCTCATTGAGCTCGCCAGATGCGGAGTAGAGACGTTCGACGACCTTGGTGCAGACCGAGGACTTGTCCCCCAGCCAGATCGGCGACGCCAGCACGAGGATGTCGGCGGCCATGACCTTCGCGAGGATGCCGGGCCACTCGTCGGTCTCCCAGCCGTGTTCGGTCATGTCTGGGTAGATGCCGTACGCGATGTCGTAGTCGACCGGCCTGAGCACCTCTGTCGCCACGCCGTGCTTCTCCATGATGGCCTTCGACACGTCGATCAGGCCCTGCGTATGCGACATCTCGGGAGAACGCTTCAGCGTACAGTTCAGGAACAAGGCCCGGAGATCGGAGAAATCCCATCCTCCCCACTTGTCGCCCTCGGAAGTCTCGCGCTCAGCCTCGTTCTGGTCCACCCGCGTCCCCTCTCAGACGGCGCCGCTGACCGCCCGCCCCTCGTCGCGGGCGCGCGCAAGGGCTCGCTCTCACGGTCTGGGAGGACATACCCATCGCAGGCCGCTCGGGAACCTACGTCACGCCGAGCGGCCGCCACGTTATTCGGCGGTCGGCGCCAGAGCAGACGACCGTGGCGCCGGAAGATTGGGACGCGCCGGGGCCGTGGGCTTCGGCCCCGAGCCAGCCCGCGCGTCTCTCCTAGAGAAGCTCCCCTAGAGGAGCAGAGCGGCGGCTGCGATCAGCACCGCGGTCAGCCCTCCACACCAGGCGACGAGTTCCACAAGCCCGCCGAAAGCGAACCGGTGCTTCGTGTCTACATCATAGTAGCTAACGGAATGGGTAGCATGCATCTTTGTTGCCTCCTTGGGGCTCCACGACTCAGCTGGTCTCACCTCAACAGTTGCCCAAGAGATATGTGAATCTCTGCACAAGTGATTGTACTCCAACCTTGCGACGTGCGCAAGTGCCCTGGTCTAACCGGGAGTCACCTCGGAGCCCACATGATGACGGCCACGCCGAGGAGGCAGATGCCGGCCCCCACCCAGTCCCACACGTCGGGGATCTTGCCGTCCACCCACCAACCCCAGAAAGTTGCCATTACCACGAAGACACCGCCGTAGGCAGCGTAGACGCGGCCGAAACTCCCCTCCGGTTGAAAAGTTGGGATGACACCGTAGGCGATGAGGATCAAAGCCCCGAGAGCGCCCACGGGGAAGGCCCATCCCTCGCGCAGCCAGAGCCAGACCAGGTAGCCCCCGCCGATCTCGGCGAGACCGGCCAGGATGAAAAGGGTGATCGACCACAGAACGACCATCGCCCTCCTCGGTTTCGCGGCGTGCGATCAAGTAACCGGGGATAGTTCAGGAATCATAACAAGGCATGCGCCGCCCCATCCGAGCGGCGACGCGGCCCGTCGTCGCCTCCACATGGAGACGAGTTGGTATCCTAGAGCAGAGAATGTGATGGTGCGCTGGTATCCGCCGGCAAGGATAGGGACGAAACGAGGGGTAGAGTCATGACACAAGGCTCCGAGGTGCGCCTGCCAGACCACGACTTGGAAGACGCGGTGAAGATACTCAAGGCGCTCGGCCACCCTATCCGGTTGCGCATACTGGACGTGCTCGCTAACAAAGCCGCCTTTGGCTTCGAGGATGAGTCGTGCTGCGGGCAGGCAGAGGTCTGCGTGTGCAAGATCAACGAACTCTTCGACGTTTCTATGCCCACAATCAGCCACCACCTGAAGTTGCTTCGCGAAGCCGGCCTCGTGACAACCCGCAGGGACGGAGTCTGGATCTACTACTCTCTGCGAAGGGAGCCCCTTGCTCGGGTCGCTGGGATTCTGAGCGACCTGGCCGCTCGTGGTGAGTAGAATCTAGAGAAGAGCGTCCCTCCCGTCGCATTCCCGGCAGCCGCGTTGCCATCCGATCGCCTCCGGTTCTAGGCACCACCAGCCCCTGCTCGATCCGATAGTTGTACTTTCTTCTAATTATGCGCTAGAATTGCGGCGACCCGCACTCAAGAAGTGTATTTCACACCGCGCTACTTGGAGAGACAACGCATGGACATCAAGATCCTCGGAACCGGATGTGCGAAGTGCAAGAAACTATACGAGACGGCCGAACGGGCTGTGGCCCAGAGCGGCGTGACGGCAAGTCTCACCAAGGTCGAGGATATTCCGTCGATCATGAGATATGGGGTCATGAGCACGCCGGCGCTGGTGATCAACGACACTGTGGTCTCCGCCGGCAGGCTGCCCGACATCGCGCAGGTGTCAACGTGGCTCACCACCGCCGAGGCTAACAAGTGCCAAACGCAGTGACATGCCGCGTGACGTAGCCCTCACATCCACCCGCGAGCCGGCAGACCCGTTGGAGTCGGGCCGGCCGCGCGCTACCTTGGCGTGGCACGTAGCCGCCGTCGCGGCCGCCATGGTGGCCTGGTGGCTCGTTTACCGGCAACTCTCACCCTTTTCCAACTGGCTGACCTTCGATGTCATCGGCCTCAACGAGGCCGACCGTCTGGGTTCAGCTGTAGCTTTCTTCGCCTACGATTCTCCTAAGGTGCTCATGCTCTTGGTGTTGGTCGTCTTCGGAGTAGGCATCGTCCGCTCGTTCTTCACCCCGGCAACAACGCGGCGGCTGCTCTCGGGCCGGCGGGAGTCTGCGGGTAACGTCATGGCTGCCGGCCTGGGTATTGTCACTCCCTTCTGTTCCTGCTCCGCCGTACCGCTGTTCATCGGGTTCGTCACGGCCGGGGTCCCCCTGGGCGTGACCTTCTCCTTTCTCATCTCGGCTCCGATGGTCAACGAGATCGCTCTCGTGCTTCTCTATGGCCTGTTCGGATGGAAGGTGGCCGCCCTCTACCTCTCCACCGGTCTGGGCATCGCCATCGTGGCCGGGTGGGTCATGGGGCGCCTGAAGCTGGAGCGCTGGGTCGAGCCGTGGGTATACGAGACGATCGTGGGTGAGACCCAGGAGGCTCGACCCGACTGGGTGACCCGCATACACATGGGTCTGAACGCGGTCCGGGAGATAGTCGGGAAGGTGTGGCCATACGTGCTGGCTGGCATCGCGGTCGGTGCGGCCATCCACGGCTACGTGCCTGAGAACTTCATGGCCTCCTTCATGGGCCGCGGAGCCTGGTGGTCGGTACCGCTGGCGGTGATCCTGGGCGTGCCCATGTACTCGAACGCCGCGGGCATTATCCCCATCGTGCAGGCACTGCTCGAGAAGGGGGCCGCTCTGGGCACCGTCCTTGCCTTCATGATGGCCGTGATCGCACTTTCCTTCCCCGAGATGGTCATCCTGCGTCGCGTGCTCACCACCAAGCTGATCGCCGTGTTCATCGGCGTGGTTGGGGTTGGCATACTCGTGGTGGGCTACCTCTTCAATGTAGTGGTGTAGACGGAGACGTGCGGATCGATCCAACAGGTTTCGTTATGGTCGTGGTAGTAGGGGCCGGCTACGGCTTGACGCGCTATCGTTCGGTAGTCAAGTTTCGGCAGGCGACCACCGTGGCATGTAAGGGGCTCCTCGGGATGCTTCCCACCTTCGTGGCCGTCTTCGGACTTGTCGGGCTGTTTCAGGTGTTCGTTCCCCCATCCCTTGTCGAGCGCTGGCTGGGGGCGGGAGGTGGCCCCTTCTCCTTGCTCGTCGGCGCCACTGTCGGATCGGTCGCTGCCGGACCTCCAGCCGGCGCCTTCCCTATCGCCGGATCGCTTATCCAGGCGGGGGCATGGATGCCAGCAGTGGCCGCATTCATCGTCTCCTGGGTGCTCGTAGGCGTAGTGTCGCTGCCTTTCGAAGGCCGCGTCTTCGGCTGGAGGTACGCTCTCACGCGCAATGGCATATCCTTCCTCCTCGCCATGTTGATCGGCTTGGCGATAGGATGGCTTGTATGAGCCCCGAAGAAGGACGGAAGGCGGCGCCTCGACCGCTCGGACCCTCATGGGTGCTCGAAGCTCTGCGCCGTGAGATTCTCCTGGTAGCCGTCGTCGGCCTCTACCTCTGGGCCTTCGAGGTCGACCGAGACGGCGCGGGTCGGGCGCTGGCCTCCGGCGGCCGGGTATTCCTGTCTGTGGTGCTCATCATCGGGTCGGTCTTCGGCATATTGGGTCTGTTTCATGTGTGGGTCGACAAGAAGAAGGTGGCCGCCCGCCTCGGGGAGCGGGCCGGGTTGGGCACGATCATGCTCGGCGCGGCGTTCGGCACGGTACTGGTTGGCCCGGTGTACGTGATATTCCCGCTGCTCTTCGCGATACGCGCGCACGGCGCGCGCTGGGCGGTCGTGACGGCCATATTGACCGCGTGGGCGGTGAAGATACCCATGGTGCCCCTCGAAGTGCAGTTCCTCGGCTGGCGCTTCGCCCTCGCGCGGACCGTGCTCACGTTCATCGGCGCAGTCATCATGGGGTTCCTCGTCGAGTGGCTCATGAGTTTGGGTGCGGACCGGACCCTGCCGGCGCCGGCAGATCTTGTCGGCGTCATCCCCGAAGAAGAAGAACGGCCGGTCAAGGGAGAACCAGGTGCCGCACGTATCAACTGAACACGACTCCCCCACGCCGGCCTCCAGTGGCCGTCGGTACCAGATAGTGCTTGTCGTGGGTGTGATACTGGTCTTCGCCGTCATCATAGGCTTCAAGCTGCTCGGTCCCGACTCCGGGCTGGGCGGAGTGGGCAGCGCTCCCAGCCAGTCACGGGCGGATGCGGTCGCCACCTTCGAGCGGGCACGGGCAAGCGGCCGTCCCGTCTTTCTCCTGTTCCATTCGCTCACCTGCGACCCCTGCGTGGAGATCTCGACTAATGTGGACGAGGTCGTCCCAGGCTATCAGGGTAGGGTGGAATTCGTGAACGCCATCACCGATGACGCATCAGGGCAACAGTTAGCCGCCGGCTTCAACTTCCAGTACATCCCCACCTCCTTCTTCTTCGACGGCAAAGGCGCGCTCATCGACTCGTACACCGGCGTACTGAGCGTTGACGAACTGCGGGCGTGGCTGGACAGTATGGTGACCCAATAAGCACGTACAACCGCCCCGACCGTCGAGTTGCTCCGTGAGTTTCGGGGACGCCCTAGCCCAGGAGTTGGGGGCCGGGTCCTTCGGCCCGGCGCAGATGGCGATCTCTTTCGCGGGCGGCCTTCTCGCCGGCTTCGGACCCTGCGTTCTCCCGATGATGCCGGCTGTCTTTGGGTACGTCACCGGTTCGGTCGCGGCCCCAGGCGTTGAGACGGGCAGGCGGCCCGGATACATACAAGGGCTGATGCTCGCGGGGGTCTTCGTTCTAGGCATGGCGGCGGTGTTCACCGGCATCGGCGCGTTCGCCGGGCTGCTCGGCCGCGCGATCCTCATCTCGGGTTGGGCCGTCTACGCCGTGGCGTTCATCCTCGTGGTGCTCGGACTGCAATTTCTGGGGGCGGTGCAACTCCCGGTGGACCGTCTCAACCGCCGGGCGCTGCGCAGCACGGGTCGCTCCGGGTTCTTCGGTGCGGTCGGGCTAGGCGCATTGTTCGGGCTCGTAGCTTCTCCCTGCTCCACTCCCGTACTCGCGGTCATCGGCACGATGGCTGCCGCCGGTAGGAGCCCGGCCACGGGCGCGCTCCTCCTGTTCATCTACGGACTCGGGAAAGGAGTGCCCCTGCTACTTATTGGCCTGGCCTCGGGCAGTATGCGGGCCATGCGGCCGCTCTCGCGGGCGACTCCGATACTCACGAAGTTCGGCGGCGCAGCGCTCATCGGGGTCGCTGCGTACCTGACTGTCACCGCCTAAGGATCGACGCAATGGACGAGCGAAATGGGCGGGGGCCTTCGTCACGACGGCGACTTCGCCGCATGGAGCACTCCACGTTGCAGATGGATCTCGACGAAGCCGAGTCCGCGTGTCTACGGCTGGACTGCGGGCGCTAAGTCGCGCAGTTTCTTCTTCTGCCCCGCTCCTTCGCCGAAGCGGATCTCGCCGCGCTTGGACACACTTTGGTCCTTGCCTTCCAATACCCTGGTGGGTATGCTAGGATAATTCGAAGACTATCGAATTGAACGGGGAGGTATCCTGATGAGCAGGCGGAGTGAACGCCCGGAGTGGTCTTCTTTGGTCTTGATATTGGGATTGGCCGGGCTGATCGTGATGGCCGACAACTGGGTCGTGTCGCCTATCCTGCCGAGCATCGCCTCGGCATTCGGCGTTCCGGTGGCATCCACCGGCGTGCTCATCGCCGCCTACATGCTGCCCTTCGGCCTCTTCCAACTGGCCTATGGACCCCTTGCCGACCGCTACGGCAAGTTTCGCACTGTGGTGGCCACCCTCACCCTCTTTGCCGGGGTCACGGCGCTGGGGGCGCTCATGCCTTCGGTGCAGGGGCTCACCGTGATTCGCGGGCTAACAGGCGTCTTCGCCGCGGCTACCATGCCCGTGTCTCTCGCGCTGCTCGGTGATTCGGTGCCCATGGTAGATCGGCAGAAGGCCATCGGCACGTTCATGGGCATCGCGTTCTTGGGACAGGGTGTATCCATGATACTGGGAGGTGTGATCGCCTTCGCGCTTGGCTGGCGCTGGGTGTTCGGGCTGTACGGATTGATCGCCGCGGTCATCGCCGTGGTTCTGTGGAGCCGGATGGGTCGATTCCCGGCGGTACCTGCAGCATCTGGACCCATATTCGCGCCGTATCGCACGCTCCTTGGGCGGTGGCGCAGCGCTCGCGTATATGCGGTCGCGCTTGTCGAAGGGATGCTCATCCTGGGCCTCTTCAGCTTCCTTGGCGCACTTCTCAGCTCTCGCCACGGTTTGAACGCGCTAGAGGTGGGTGCGGCCATGACGGCGTTCGGTGTAGCGGCCGTGGTATTCGGCAGAGTGAGCGGCAGTCTGGCAGAACGCGTGGGCCGCGTGAATCTCATCGCCGGCGCCCTCGTCATCGCGGGGATCTCGGGAGTGGCTCTGGCTTGGGTGCCTCTCTTGCCGATTGAAGTAGCCGCCATCTTCGGCCTCGGAGCGGGCTTCATGCTCGCCCACTCGAGCATCCTCACCATCGCCACCGAACTGGCGGCCCGTCATCGCGGTGTCGCCATGAGTCTGGTGGCCTTCGCCTTCATGGGAGGAGGATCGGTGGGCACGATGCTGGCCGGCCGGGTGATCGACGGCTGGGGTTTCGAGACCTATCTCCTTGGCTGGGGTCTGGCGCTCGTGCTTGTGGGATTCGGGTCTCGGTTCATCATGAGCGGGTCTGGAGCCGAAAGCGCGACCGAGTCGGTGCGGCCCTTGGTCCCCGCGACGGTGGCCGTAAGCGAAGAGTGATCCTCGATGAGGTAGCATCTGCATCCGGCTCTGACGAGCGGCGTAGGACCGCATAGAGCTCGCTTTTGTGCGTGGCCAGCGGCATCTAGCTCAGTTCGAGACGTGGCGGCATGCCGACAGCCTTCGTTACTGTCAAGCGCTCATGTGGGCAAGACACGGGGAGAAGCTGAACCTCGATGCCTCGGGGTTGTCGTGTCCGGCCGCCGCAGCCGCGTTCGGCTTTCGGCCCTCGCCGGAGGGTTCGGCGTAGGGTCGAGGCCTTGTGCGTTTCCGCATCGTGAAAGAGGCGCATATCCGACGAGCCATGTTCGCGTCCATACCCAGTTTCAACCCTAGTGAGATTGCCACCCTCGCGCTCTCGCCGTTCGCTGAGATTGCCTCTCCCCCCCATGTCGTAGTAGCGGAGAACCCGTGCAGGCGCTCATGTGCTCTGCTCTCCTATCTCAACCCACCCCCTCACGCGCTCTACTCCCTCATGTCCTCACCCCAGACACCTTCGTAGGCGTGAATACCTGCGTCATGCTCATATTCCTCTGCTGCTGCGCTTCCACCTCTAGCTTCTCTCGTACAGTGCTCAGCTAGCACTAACTCATCTAGCTCTACCGCACCAACTTCGACCGTGCTACTTCGCCCCGCATCCTCTATCCCGTGCAGCCTCATCACGCGATGCGCCGGCGCGTCGAACGGGCTCTGGCAGGCGCCGAGAAGTACAGCCTAGTAGCAAACTCGGTGAAGTCGCAGATCGTCATCGAGACCGGAGAACTCTGAACCCGTCTCACGACCGACTCTTCCCGCCACGCCCCCAAGCTCATAGACGCTGAGATTTATTTTACATACTTCTAATTTTGATGTACGGTTCTTATTGGCGGCTCTGCTGGACCATCATCCACCCATCCAATCAGGCCAAGTCGACTCTTCGCCGTGCTTGTGCTCTTGTTCACAATGAGCGCGGCTCTCAAGAAACGGCCGGCAAGAGATTCAGAACCGCACTGAGCCGTTGCGTGACTTCGTTAGCTACCCGGGGAGGTGATGCCCAAGCGCAGAAACGTCAGGCCGAACACCAACCAAGAGAGGAACAAGTCTTTGAGACCAAGTAAGTCGTTTACCCTTCTGGTCGCGGCCGTGGTGGTCCTCACGTTGGGTTTCGGAGTAGGTTCCGCCCTGGGAGCCGCCACCTTCAGCGACGTGCCTAGCACGCACCCCTTCTACGCAGAGATCACTCAGTTGGGCGATCTCGATATTGTCCAAGGGTTCCTCGATGGAACCTATCGCCCCGATGGCAAGGTGACTAGGCAACAATTCGCTAAGATAATCGTGCTGGTGAAGGGAATCCACACAGAAGCCGTGGATAACCAGAGCGCCCCCACGTTCAGCGACGTCACGCCCGGCATGGGCCTACCCTACCCGTTCGACTACATTGAAGAAGCGGCGGACGGGAGGTTCATTCTCGGAAACGGGGGCATGTTCCGCCCCTACAACAACCTCACCCGGGCACAACTTGCGCTGATCCTGGTGCGGGCGGGTGGCGCCGATCTGGCCGATCCTCCGACGGGCTACGACCCGGGCTTCACCGATATGCCCGATTTCGCCAAGGATGAGATCACCAAAGCCAAGTACAACGGCCTTTTTAACAGGAAGACCGCAACCACGTTCGATCCGTACGCGAACGCCACCCGAGGCCATATAGCGAAGGTTGTCTCGCGCCTTCTGGAAAAAGTCGGATCGGCTATCCAGGGCTCTGTTGTGGACGTCAAGGGTGCGGGCATTCCAGGAGTTGCGGTGAGCGTCGAGGGGCAGGCCGCAACCGCCACGACGGCAGCCGATGGGTCTTTCAGACTCGCCGCGGTAACTCCCGGGCCTGTGTACCTGTCCGCGGGCGCTCCTTCAGCGGCGTATCTCGATGGCGAGACTCTGCAGTCGATCTTCACGCAGGCGGGAGCGGTGGTCTCCGATGTGGAGATCACACTATCAGGCCGACCCAGCGCGAGCGCCACCACGGTAGGAATGGAAGCATGCAAGACGTGTCACGGCACCACCTGGCCGGAGATGTTCGAGGCGCTTGACGGAAGCCCCGACGCAGCGGTGCACTCCCGCTTTGTAACCGAGGGCACAGACCATCTGGTATACAAGGACATGTGGCCGGAACCCGGAGGCACGTTGCTGCCTCGCGACACCAAGGGCGAACTTCTCATGGTGCAAGACCCCTTGGACGGCGAGGGCCTGGTCAACGTCGTGCTCACCACACGGGATGTAGCCGGTGGCGATCGGCAGTACCTGTTCAAGTTCTATCCCGAGCAGGAGGGTGACGTCACTCTCACCGAATCTGAGCTGGACGGCTCTGACATGCCGGCAGGCGCAGTCTGGATCCCCGTTGCCGCCACGATTGGCGGCGAGGGCAACTGGGGCGAGGGGTATGTAGACCCCGAACATGCGATCCCCGACGCCCACCCGAACTTCGGCGAGGGCAAACAGCGTTACATGTGCAGGATCCAGGACGTGCCCTTCCTCAAGACTTGGATGGAAGAGAACAACGTTCCGCTTGCTCGGGCTCAGCAGGACTACGTCGCATACATGCCCGCGTACGTAGTGCAGGATGGCACGGCCGTGGGTTCGGAGGAACTCGCTCCGGGCGACGTTGGGACGCCGAAATTCTGGCAGAAGTCGCCGGCACACTGGTGCACACCCGACAACACTCTGTCCCGAAACTGCGCCGGGTGCCACGCCACGGGTGCCAAGATCGAGTACAAGGACTTTCTTGAGAACCCTGACCCCGCCCACCAGTACAAGGCAGTCGTGACCTCCTTCGACTATAAGGATCTCAACATCACGTGCGAGCGTTGTCACGGGCCTGGTTCGGAGCACGCCTCTACAGGGGACAAGACAAAGATCATCAGCCCGCAGTACCTGTCGGCAAAGGCCGGCAACGAACTCTGTGGCCAGTGTCACGCGTCCCACGCCGGCAAGAGCATAAGACCGCAAGGAGTCTTCAAGAACCCGTTCGATGCGAGCTATCAAGACACCCTCGGCAACGGGTTCTTCGTACCCGGTGTGTACGATCTTTCCACCTTCTATTTCAACTACAACCTGCCAACACTCACAGACAACTGGAAAGACGGGCCTTTCCACAGTTGGCCCGACGAGACTCACAGCCGTGCGCACTCCCAAGAGCTCCCGGAGCTACTGAGGTCGGGTCACGGCGATAATCCATACGAGAAGCTGACCTGCTACACGTGTCACGACGCCCATAGCCTCGCGGGCGGACCTGCGTCCTTGGCGGTGGACGAGTACGACTTCTCCCGCCCTGCCTACGCCAACAACACCCTATGCCTAGCCTGCCATGCCACGCATGGCCCGTTCGAGGCCGTCTCGAAGAACGATGTGGCCGCGCTGCAGGTGAGCGCGGGAGGTCAGGTAGAAAAGGATGGTACCAAACTGGCCTTCGACGCAACCGCGATCGCCTCGGCGAAGGATCTCGTTGCCAGCACGGTAGCTGCACACATGCAGCAGTCGGCCGGGATGAGCGGGGCAGTGTACGCCCCCGCAGATCCCGATATGCCTGTCGGCAGCTGCACGTCATGTCACATGGCAAAGATCGCCAAACTGCAGGACGTGAATGACGATGCCCAATACCATCTGGCGTTTGATGAGAACGGCAAGAGCGCCGTGGCTGAGGGGAACGTGTCTTCCCACGTGTTCGACATCGTCTGGCCGGCCCAGAGTTCAATCCTTGTGAACCCTGATCCATCAAAGGGCCACGACTACGACGTCATGCCGAACTCCTGCAGCAAGTGTCACGCCTTCGCCCGATTCAGCGGTGACGGCGACTGAGACATATTCTCCTGCTCCGCCCGAGGGGTGCCGTACCGGCCCCTCGGGCGGGACTATCCGTCCGCCGGAATCTTACCCTCGGCGATCATGGCTTCCTTGACCTGCTTCCAGATGCGATGTCCTTTGTAGAACGTGCGCAACCCATCGAGCGGCGGGAAGCTGATGGCATGGCCCTGGCAGAGGTTGCCGCACGTCATGCAGCCTACGACGCAATCGCCGCGCGATTTAACGGATGACTTACCGTCCACCCACGCGAACACGCCTTTGCCGCAGTTGAGACACACGCCGCACGAAACACACTTCTTGGGGTCGATAGTCGGCCCCCAGTCGATCTCAGAACGAGAAACACCGGCGAACCATGGCATGATCTGCTCCTTTATGAATCCGGTTGTGCCTATACGCCGAGTGCGGCGCAAACCTCTTCCAGGGCGCCACGAAGCTCGGCCCGCACGCCCTTATCTGCGAACACCGGCGTGCACTCGATCACGGATGCCTCGCCGCTCCACACCTTGACGGCGAAGGCCAGGCAACTTGGCTCTCCGCACTCCTTGCAGTTCGTCTTGGGCAATCGTTTGAAGATCTCCAGGGCCGGAGGTCGTTCCCGAGTCTCGTAGGACGGCTCGATCTCCTGCCGCCGCGCCCACACGGATTCCACGAGGCAACGGACGCTCTCAAGGGTGCGCCAGCCGTCGACCACTTCGTCGGCCTTGGCTACCGTGATTCGTCGGGAATGGAGGGCCACCATGCGGTGCTCATCCATGAAGGTCAGTACCGGGACCCGCCGATTGAAGGAGGCCCGCTCCATCTCCGCGTTAAGGTAGGGGAGTACCGGACCTAGGTCACCGCTGGTGAGGGCGATCAGTCTGATGTGTGTGGGGTCGGCCACACAGGGCGCGAGTACACTGAAGACCGCCCGGCCGAAGATGCCCTCGGGATACGAGTCGGGCTCATCCTGCGGCACCTGGATGGTAGGCTCGCGATACTCCACCCATCCGGCGCACAGGAACTCAGTCGGAGCGGAACGGGCCAGGATCCTGCGGTTCTCCTCCTCCGTAACCACGGCGGGGGCACCCACGTGCCGAAACCCGGGGTCGGGCGAAAGCACCTCGTAGGCGAGGGAGAGCCGATCCAAGACCGCCCTTCCCCTCTCGAACTCCTTTCGGCTGCCGAAGGTGGTGACCAGCAATCCCATGAATCAGGCCTCACCTCTCAACTCGTCGCACCCGTGCACCAAGCACCTTCTCTATGCCTCTTCTTGCGCCTCGGACCCCTTCCGGTCCTTGATAACAAGGTGTGGCTCCACCACAGTCGGGCACCCAAGATCTCCTCCGCCCTCTCCTCCACCACCCACGGTCGCGTATGCAGGCTCTCCGCCGAAGTAGCGTCGCTGGAAGTAGAGAGCCACGTTCACCAACCCGATGAGCACCGGCACCTCCACCAAAGGCCCGATGACGGCCGCGAAGGCCACGCCCGAGCCGATGCCGAACACCGCGATGGCCACCGCGATGGCCAGTTCGAAGTTGTTGGAGGCGGCGGTGAAGGACAGCGTGGCGGTCTTCGAGTAGTCCGCGCCGATGCGCCTGCCCAGGTAGAAACTCGTCAGGAACATGATGACGAAGTAGAGCAGCAGCGGGATGGCGATGCGGACGACATCCAGGGGCAGCTCCACGATGACTTCTCCCTTGAGCGAGAACATCACCAGGATGGTGAAGAGCAGCGCGACCAGTGTCAGCGGACTGATGCGGGGGATGAACTTGGTGTGGTACCACTCTTTGTCCTTGACGTTGATGAGGACGAAGCGGGTGAGGATGCCGGCGATAAAGGGGATGCCCAGGTAGATGAAGACGCTCCTGGCGATCTCACCGATGGTCACATCCACCACGGTGCCCTCCAGGCCGAACCAACCGGGCAGCACGGTGAGGAACACCCAGGCATACACCGAGAAGAAGAGCACCTGGAACACGGAATTGAAGGCCACGAGACCGGCGGCGTACTCGGTGTCACCCTTGGCCAGTTGGTTCCAGACGATGACCATGGCGATGCAGCGGGCCAGACCGATCAGGATGAGACCCTGCATGTACTCGGGCTTGTCGGAAAGAAGAAGGATGGCAAGGAAGAACATGAGGAGCGGTCCGATGACCCAGTTCTGCACCAGGGAGAGGCCAAGGATGCGGTAGTTGCGAAACACCTCTCCCAGCTCTTCATACTTCACCTTGGCCAACGGCGGATACATCATGATGATCAGGCCGATGGCGATGGGCAACGAGGTCGTGCCCCAGGAGAGCCCGGTGATGGCCTCGGAAATGGGTGGGTAGAGGTAGCCAAGCGCCACCCCGAGGGCCATGGCCAGGAATATCCACAGAGTGAGAAAGCGGTCGAGGAAGGACAGTCGGTGCATTCAGATCTCCTTCGTGTCTCGGGCGGTATTCACGCTCAGAGTGAGCCTAGGAGTGATTTCAGTCGACGCACGCCGGCCGGCTCCAGGCAGTAGCAGACCTGAGGGGGCGTGATCTCGCCGCGGATCAGGCCGGCGTCCCTGAGAACCTTGAGATGCTGGGACACGGTCGACTGCGCTAGAGGCAGCGCCTCCACCAGTTCGCCGCACACGCACGCTTCGCGCTCGGCGAGGAGGCGCAGGATGCGCACTCGGATCGGGTGGCCGACGGCTTTGGCGAGGCGGGCCAACTCGTCGTCGGCGCCTCCAGGGTCGGTGGCGTCACGGCCACTGAACTCACCCTCGGAGAGCGGCGGCGGGCACAGAGCGGGTGTGTCGCAGATGCCGGATTCGTCGAGTCTCATCGTCCTTTGACGATAAACTAAGTACCGACGACAGTCAACCGACGAGAGTCAACGGAGGAGCCGGACTACTCCCCGCGCCGAAAGGCCTCCGCAAGTGCGGCGGGCAATCCGGCGGCAAGCACACCGCGAACCGTCTCTTCCACATCGTAGGCAACTCGGCGCACCTCCACCTCGGGCGCTTGCGCCTCTTGCAGGCGGAGGACGGTGTACATGGCCCGCGTATCCCCATCTTTGGGCCGTCCCGCGGAGCCCACGTTGACGAAAAGCACGCGCCCGTATTCCCTATGCCACGGTATGTGAGTGTGACCGAAGAGCAGAATGTCGGCGTCGGCTTGGGCGGCGAGGCGTCGGTAGGTACGCTCGTCGCGATCGACCATGAGGTATTCGTTGATACGCCTGGGACTGCCGTGGAACAAGTGGAGACGCCTGCCGGCGGCCTCCAAACGGAGTTCTTGGGGAAGCACACGCAACCAGGCCTTGCGCTCGGGAGTCACGGTGGCGGCGGTGAAGGCATATGAAGCGTCGCCGATGCGGCGGGCTTCATCACCGGCGTAGTAGCAGCCGCACTCGCCCCGGTCGAAGGCGACCCCGTCGTCGTAGTTACCGAGGATGGTGGCGATCTCCGCACTGCGGATCAAGTCGATGACGCCGTTCGGGTCGGGGCCGTAGCCCACGAGATCGCCCAAGCAGAACACGCGGCTGATACCCTGCGCGCTGATATCGGCAAGTACGGCACGGAGGGCCGCGGCGTTGCCGTGGACGTCCGAGAAGAGGGCGAACTTTGCCGCCGCGGCCGCCTCCGGGCCGTCTTCAGCTCTCATCAGGTTCTCGGCGACTCCGCTGCGACCGGGTCCGCCCCAAACGGTTCGGTCGAGGATTCGCGACGCCGGGCCACGATCCGCTCGGCCGACTTACCGAAGAAGTGGAAGCCCGACCCGGCTTCCGACAGCACGTCGAGCAGAGGGTCCGGATCCGTGACGAGTACGCCGCCCACGATGTCCACCCCCCGACGGAAGAAGGCCTGGGGGAGCATGCTCGCGGTCGGTCCCACGACCACCACGGTGGCGTCGGGCCGGGCCAGGGCCAGGAGATCCTCCAGGCTGTCGTTGATGAGCGAGGTGCCCGTCACCACCAGCACGTCGGCAAACGGGACCTCGAGGGGAGCCGAGGCGGCGGGCGCGAAGTGGGGCAACTCGTCCGGTTTTAGGGTGCTGGGATCGAGTTCGAGCACTCGATAGGGCCTGCCCCGACGTTTCAGGACTTTCAGGAACGGAGCGAGCGCCCCCACGACCACCACGTGTGCGTCTTCCGCCAACTCGAGGGTATCGAGCGCGTCGACGCCTTCTTGCAGGGCGTATGGTGCCCCGGGCCCCCGCTCCCACAGGCCGGCGGAAAGGGCATTGAGGGTCGCGATCCCCACGGCCTTGCGGATGCCGCTCCCCGCCCACATCTCGTCCAGCAATGCTACGGCGGGCTTTCCACGCAATTCTCCGGACGAGGGCATGGCGCGGGCCGAACTGGGACAGCATACGGCTTCGGGGATGGTCTTGATCGGCGTGTAACAGACTCCGGCATTACCGTCGCTGAGCTTCACCCCGGTGAAGAAGAGCCCGATGACGACGCGCTCTACCGCGAGACCATCGAGTTTCTTACCGAGAAGGCCGCGAATGTCGTCGACAGTCTCGCGCAGGATGGCGCCCGGCCGAATGGTGCCCGCTTCTTCATCGCGCAATGACATGGCGTCCCCTTTCACTCGGAACCCGTGGTCGGAGTATAGCTTCCCTGGAGCCTCCAAACCAGTAGTCCGTGGGGAATGGGAGTGGCCCGCGCCGCGCGGAGGGCGTGAAGCCGAGCACCCTGCGCGTTCACCCGGACCCCGCGCCCCCAACGCCCCCACCGCGACGAGGCGCCCTCCACAGACTCCGCGGACTGCGCGCTTCGGACCTACCGCGCCCTGGCACCTCCGCAGACGGGTCGCCCGGTGCGCCGGACTCAGGAGTTGAGGTCCCCTTTGCGCTGCAGGAACTCGTCCCGATCGATCTCGCCACGAGCATATCGCTCTTCCAGGATGCGCAGAGCATCGGATCGCGGGGCCGGCGGCGGCGGGACGGCGGCCTGACCGGTCACAGGCGGGTAAGCGGTCCGCTGCCGATCGCCGCTCGTAAGAGCTCTGATCAGAAGGGCGATCCCCACCGCTACCATCACCCAGAAGGCCACCATCATCAACATCCACAGTATGCCCACGAATCCAAAACCTCCGAAGTCGCCCCAACCCATCATCTGCCGCACCTCCGTATCTAGCACGCATCGGCTGAGAGTATCCCCGAAAAATGTGAAGCGCGTGTGAAGCCTGGGCCCGTGCCCGCGAATCGGCTACGGATCGCTAGTCGAACGGCTGGATCGAGACCAGGCGGCGGCAAGGGCTGGATCACCCTGGCGCTCAGCGCAGGGCTTGGGCGAGGTCCTCCACCAGATCGTCGGGATCCTCGATGCCCACGGAAAGGCGCATGGTCCCCGGCGAGATGCCCGCCGCCAGTCGGGCCTCCTCGGAGATGCCCGCGTGGCTCATAGTCCACGGCTGCTCGATCAGCGACTCCACGCCGCCCAGAGACTCCGCGAGCGCGAAGACTTGGAGCCGCGCGAAGAACGCGTCAGGGTCGAGTGCCTCCACGTCTAGATCGAAGCTCACCATGCCGCCGAAACCGGTCTGCTGACGCTTCGCCAGTTCGTGGCCGGGGTGATCCTCGAGTCCGGGGTAGTAGGTTCGCAACGACTTCGGGTGGTCCTGGAGGAAACGCGACACCGCCCCCGCGGCCGCCTCGTGCGCGCGCATGCGCGGCCCGAGTGTCTTGACCCCACGCAAGACCAGCCAGGCGTCGAAAGGAGAGTTCCCCAGTCCGGCCGCATTGACCAGACTACTAAGCCGCTCGCCCAGGTCGTCGTCGCTGGTGATCACCGCACCGCCGACCACGTCGCTGTGTCCGTTCAGGTACTTGGTGGTGGAGTGCAGCACGATGTCCACGCCGAGATCGAGAGGCCTCTGGAAGTATGGACTGAGGAAGGTGTTGTCGGCGACCGCCACCAGACCGTGTTCGCGCGCGATGGCCACCATGGCGGCGATGTCGATGATGTTGAGGAGCGGGTTCGACGGAGTCTCAATCCACAGCATCCGCGTCTCCGGCCGGATGGCCGCGCGCACCGCCGCTTCGTTCGTCATGTCCACGAACGAGAACGAGAATCCGAACCGAGGCAGCACGGTCTCGAATAGACGGTACGTGCCGCCGTAGATGTCGTGACCCGCCACGATGTGGTCGCCCTGCGAGAGAAGGAGCACGGTGGCGGTGACCGCGGCCATCCCGGAGCAGGTGGCGCGGGCGAAGGTGCCGCCTTCCAGCGCCGCCAAGTTCTCCTCCAGGGCGGTGCGGGTGGGATTGCCGCTACGCGTGTAGTCGTAGCCCCGATTCACCCCGACGCGATCGAACATGAATGTGGAAGAAGGGTAGATGGGCGTGATGACGGAATTGTACGTGGCGTCTTTCGCTACACCGGTGTGAACGGCAGACGTGTCGCGCTTCATGATCGATCCTCCAGGACGTGGGTGCGGAGGATTATAGGGAAATCTTGACCGACCTGCCCGTGGCCGTCACGATGTGAGAGTACCCGCAAACAGAAAGGGGCCTCGGACCCATGGTCGCACGATACGTGCTTGGCGCAGCGATGGTGCTGGCGGGCGTGGCCGCAGCGATGCAGCCCCCCATAAATGCCGCTCTGGCCAAACGCACCGGCGGACTCGAGTCCGCCACGATCAGCTTCGCAGTGGGCACGTTGATCCTGCTCGTCTTCGCCCTCGTGCTGGGCAACGGTAGTCTGTTATCCCTGCGCGGAGCGCCCGCGTGGCAGTGGACCGGGGGCCTGCTCGGTGCGCTCTTCGTGTGGTCCACCATCGTCATGGTGCCCCGTTTGGGGGCCGCAGGGCTCGTCGCGAGCGTCATCGCCGGTCAACTCATGGGAGGGTTGATCATCGACCGCTTCGGCCTCTTCGGGCTCCCGCAGACGCCGATCTCCTGGACGCGCATGGCCGGCGTCGCGCTCCTTCTGGTGGGGGGAGTGCTGGTAGTGCGCCGTTAGGCCTGCTCCCGCGTCGTCCGGGCGGGAGAAGGTGCCGGCGGGATCATCCGTCGCCGAAGCAGTAGAAGTAGCCGTTGCGCGACCCCACGTAGATGCGGCCGCGCCACACCGCCGGCGTCGACTCCACCGCCCCTCCCCCCGGCACCTGCACCTTCCAGAGCTCAGGTGGATCCACCGTCGGGTCACCGACGTCGTACGCGTGTATCCAACCGTCCGTATCGCCGACGATCAAGGTGCCGTCCACCACGGCGGCAGACCCCCAGGCGTGGTAGGTGAAGGGTTTCTCCCATACGATCGTGCCGTCACGCCTGTCCACACCGAGAAGGCGGCCGGTGTGCGTGGGGACGTAGATCATGTCGCCGCTCAGGGCCGGAGTCGCCCAGATGCCACTCGCACCCCCGTGCGCCGGGTCGGCCACGGACCAGACGAGTGGGTCTCCCGAGCGGTACGGGTCGAGCTTCATCAATTGCCCCACCTGCTTGGCCCGAGGAAGCATCCGCTCGAGTTCCGCGGCCACGTACAGCATGCCCTTCTCGTCGATCACCACCGAAGCGTCGACGTCGTCGCCCGTCCAGAAATCGAACACCACTGGGAACTTTGCGCCTTCCGCAATCACCGGGAGGTCCGGCACGGGCCGCACCCCGCCGTTCGCTGGAAGCGGCGATCGCAGAAGGGTCGTCACGGCCGTCCGGCACGGCGACACCGTTCTCCCACGTCCCTGGCGCCTGGCCCGCGGGACCGTATCCCGCCGCCGAGAGGCCAAGGGCGCTGATGTCCAAGCCCACGACGCGCCCGCCGCTGTTCGAGAAGTACACGCGGTCGCCGCGCTCAGGGTCGAGGTCGACCGCGGGCGAACTCTCGATGCTCACCGTCCGGTCGCCTATGGCGGTGAACAGAGTCTCGTTGTAACCGGGGAAGGCAAGGACGACACGCGGCGCCACCGTCACCTTACCGGTCGAGTCGAAGGCTCGATTGAGTTTGATGATGAAGAAGTAGCTGTTCTCCCCGCCCTCGAAGAGGTAGTCACCCACGACCACGGCGCTCGAATCCCAATCGTTGTTCCACACCGGGTGGGGCACTGAGGCGGCGTCAAGCTTCCACAGAACCGTCGGCTCTTCCCGATCGAGGGCGACCACTCTGAAGAAGTTGTCGCGAGATCCCGTGTAGAGGAGCGGATAGCCGTCGGGGTCGAGCGAGACCGAACCTTTGACCAGATCGCCCGTAGGCAGATCGGGGAGCATGCGCCGGCCGGTATCGGCGTCGAGGAAATGGACCGCGCGGTCGTACGCGCCGAACATGACCTCTGTCTGTCCACCACGCTCCGCGACCGCCGGCTGGCCGGTCCACCCTGTGCCCGACCACACGCGAGACACGCCTCCCTCCGACGAGGACGCACTCATGGGAGCACCCTCGGGGAAGCGCCAGAGTACGCGCGGCGCCACAGGAACCGGCCCCGTGCCGTAGTAGGAGCGATGAGAGTTCCCCCGGAACATCACAAGACCCGCGAACGAGGTATTGATGGGCGAAGCCTCGGCGGGAGGCCCGATGGGCGCCTCGCCGGGCGATGCGTCGCCCGGCGGCGAAACGGCGCCCGAGCCGTCGCCGCCCGCACCCTGTGCTCCTCCATCCTCTGCCGGCGCCGCGTCGCCGCCGGCAGACAGCGCCGTCGTGGAGGTGCTCGAAGAAGTCGGGGTGGCGCCGCCGTCGAGCGTGTCACGGGCCGCAAGAGCAAGACCTCCCACCCCGAACACGACCACTACGGCCAGGAGCAGACTCACTAGCCTGCGACGAGCGCCCCCACTCCCGCCTGCATTCGAACGGTAGACGTGGTAGGGCCGGGGGGCGCCATCCGGACCACTTTTCGAACGCGACCGCTCATCGGCCCCGGCAGCGGTGTCCCGTCCGGGCGTGTCACCGCGAGGCGGCGTCAGACCTCCTACGACCCGTCGGCCGGACCGTGCGTGGCCCGGACCTTGAGCCCGCGACCCCTGGTAGAGATCAGATCGAGGTACGCGACGAGGTCCTTGGCAAAGTTCCACTGGGTGAGGTTGATGGGAGTCTCCCCGATGCGGCTCGCTAGGGACTCCCGCAACTGGCTCCAGTTCGTCCAACCGATACGGGCGGCAAGACTTCCAGGATCCACTTCCGCCGGAAGGCCGGTCATCTTCGCTGCGAGCAAGGCCGGATCGTCCCAGTATTTCGAGACCAGGGTGGGGGGCTCCGCATCGGTGGTGAGCACCAGCAGACGACAGCGGTCTCCCAGAGCTGCATAGCCGGCATCGAGTGTGCGGACGATCTGGTCCCGCTCCACGTCCTGCGCGGTCTGCCTGCTGAGTTCATGCCAGTAGCGTGCGATCACCAGAAACGTGTAGGCCTCCGTCTCGAGGACGCACGACACCTCGGTGTCGTTCTCCGGGACGTCGCGGCCGGCCGGCGGAGGATAGCGCCGCCAGAAGTCGAGCGTGTATCCGCCCTCGATGGCCTGCTCATACTGCTCGCCGCGGAAGGCTTTGCCCAGGAGCTCGACGAGCCACGTGGTCGTCTCGAAGTTCCGCAAGGGACCGAAGACGTTGGAGACGAACTCGTCCTCCCGGCTCTCACGCAGCATCCCGCCGTAGTACCGGTCGCGACCGAACAGCTCAACGTACATGGCCATGTCTGGGGCCCCCTTCTATGTGTGAGGCGGAGCCGCCTGGACTCCGCCAAACCGTGCTTGTGCGATGCTAGCGTTCTCGTGCCCCACTGTCAAAGGGTGGGACACCGACGGGTGCCCCCGGACACGTGTTGCACGGGTGGGTGTGGCGCAGGCCGGGGGCGCGGACAGGGGCGCGGGCGGACGGGGCCTGAATGGGTGGGTCCAAAAAGACGTATAGCCGGTCCCAGGGGGTAGGACCGGCTATACTGCGGGGAAAACTGCTCAACACTGGGCGGGGCGGAATGGGGGGGATTCCGGGAATCCCTGCCTGTTCAGTGCTCAGCTGAATGTAGTGTAACGAGGCCCCTAGGATAAATCCAATATCGTGTTTCTATAATTGCTATAATCCCTCTTTATGGAACTCACTCAGCTCAGGTACTTCACGGCAGTCGCCGACGCCCTGAGTTTCACGGAGGCGGCAGCCAAGCTGCACGTGTCGCAACCGGCACTCAGCTACCAGATAAAGCAACTCGAGAACGAGCTTGGCGCCCGCTTGTTCGACCGCACCAGCAGGAAGGTATCCCTGACCGTTGATGGGCGCACTTTCCTGCCACTGGCTCAGGCCGTGCTGCTGAAGACCGAGGAAGCCGGTCGCGTCATGGAAGAGCGCCTGGGCGTGGTCACCGGCAGTGTGCGGTTCGGTTGCGTTCCCAGCGCTGCCGCATACCTGGTCCCCCCTCTCCTCGCCTCTTTCGCGCACAACTGGCCCGGGATACAGGTGACCCTCGTCGAGACAGGGGCGGCGGATCTCGAGCGCAGCGTTCTCGACGGTTCCACGGACTTCGCCATCGTCTCTGAGCCCCACGCGCCCGAACTCCTCGAAGTCTCCCCCCTCATGGAGGAGGACCTTCTACTGGTGCTCCCGCACGGCCACCCGCTGGCGGAGCGTGAGAGAGTCGCGTTGCGTGAGTTGGAGAAGGAGCCCTTCATAATCCTCGGAGGTGCCTTCACCCTGGGCCCCCAGGTGCTCGACTACTGCCGGCATGCCGGCTTCGAGCCTCGGGTAGCCTACGAGACGGGCGCGCTCGAATCGGCAAAGAGTTTCGTCCGCAACGGCTTGGGAGTAGCGATCCTTCCTCGCATGGCCATGACCGCAGCGGACGAGGAGACGCTGGCCGTCGTGCCCTTCTCCGAACGCGTCACCCGAAGGCTACACCTCATACGCAGCAAGGACCGGTACGCTACCGTCGCTTCCCGGACGCTGATGGTGCACGTGCGGACGGCGATAGTCTCCGAATATGGTTCAATTGACAGACCATCTGAAGGAAACTAGGACCCGTCCGGCGGCGGACCGAGATCAGGAGCATGGAGCGTGTATCTCAAGTATCTCTTCGTGGAGGGGTTCAAGAGCTTTCCCGAACCATCTGGTCTTGAACTCCAGCAGGGCGTATGCGTGTTCGTCGGTGCGAACGGCACGGGCAAGAGCAACCTCACCGACGCCGTCAGTTGGGCTCTCGGCGAGAACGACCTGACCCGACTGCGCTGCCGCTCGGCGGAAGACCTGGTCTTCGCCGGCAGCGAAGAACTCCTGCCTATGGAATCGTGCGAGGTGACTCTTGTCCTCGACCCCCGCCCCAAGAGGCTCCGCCTGGCGGGACTCCCGCCGGAGGCGTGCAAACATGGACATGCCGCCAACCATACGCGCGATATCCCGGAGGGTGCCCTCACCATCACGCGACGAGCGGACCGCAGCGGCAATACCTCGTTCCTGCTTGACGGAGTGGAGGCGTCCGCAGTCGACGTGCGTGCCCGCCTCACCGACCTCGGCGTGGGCACTCCGCCGGTATCCGCTATCAGGCAGGGTGAGTTGGACCGTCTCTTGCTGCTGAATCCCGAGGAGCGGCGACACTTGATCGAGGAAGCTGTGGGGATCCCGGAACTGGGGCTACAGCACGGTGGGCTATGCTCTGAGCGCTCCGCCGCTCTCATGCGACGAGAACGTCTGATCGGAGAGCGGACGGAAGCGCTGGAGCGCGTGGCCGTTCTTGAACTCGAGGCCCGAGCGCTCGAGCGTCAACAGGAGTTAGAGGCCGAGCAGGCAGCGCTCCGCGCAGAGGTTGTCCGTCAAGCCCTCCCCGGCGACGCGCTCGCCGGCACCGAGGGCGCACCGACGGGCTCGGAACTCTTGGAGCTCCTCGGACTGCCCGGGGCGGCCGATTTCAGAGCATCTGAGTCGGAGGCTAAGGACGAACCGAGCGACTCTTGGCCATCGCTGCGCTCGAAGCTCGAGTCGTGCGCCACCCGGCTGGCGGCGCTAGGGCCGCTCAATGCCCGCGCCGCCGACGACCTCGGAGCCGCCGGAACTCACGTGACCGAGATCGATCGACTCCTGACCCACGGGGACGCGGAGGCCGCGTCGCTCCAAGCGCACATCCTTTCTCTTGAAGCCGAGATGACGGAGATGTTCGCCGACGGTCTGAGTCGCATCGAGGGCCGTTTCCGGTCGCATTATCGAATGCTGGCACCGGGGGGCGAGGCCTCTCTCCCCAAGGTCGAGGGCGGCGAGGCCCCAGGCGTCGACGTCCTTGTGCGCCCGCCCGGGAAGGTGCTCGAATCTGTCTCCGTACTCTCGGGCGGTGAACGTTCGTTGGCGGCACTTTCGCTGGCACTGGCCGTCTTCCAAGAGTTCGACTCTCCGATCTTCGTCCTCGACGAGGTGGAACCCGCGCTGGACGACACCAACATCCGGCGGGTGCAGGCGGTTCTGGACTCCGTAGCGGACAGCAGACAACTGCTCGTGGTCTCGCATCAGCAGCGCGCGAAGGAGACGGGTGACGTGGTCTTCGGGGTCGAACGCAACCTCGACGGAGCCAGCCAGGTGAAGTACCGGTTCGAGCCACAGACGCGGCGCCTCGAGGTCTTCCGCCGCACCTGGGCGTCTCAGGCGTTGCGCCGCTCTCCAGCCGACGACCTCGCGGGGACCTCCGGCGCCATATCCGATGCGCGCGGCAAGGGACGGGCCATGGCCGGCGGCGGCGGTTCACCGACGCAGGCCACGCTGACGGGGGCCCGCCGCACGGCCCGCGGGCCCAAGGGCTACCGGCCCCCAGAAGACGGGCCCTGGAAAGGAGTGTGGGAACTGTTGGGCAACCCCGACAGCACCGGCACCTCTCCCCCAGACGACGAGGACCCGCCGGGCAAGACCTGCTGCTAGCAGGGGTCGCGCGCGACGCCGGTTGTCGCTGGCGTCCCGGCGCTCCAAGGCGCCCTTGGGTGGAGCCGATCGGCGCCGGTTATCGAGGGCGCCGAAACGACCCGGCGCTCCAAGGCGCCCCAAGGCGCCCTCGGGCGGGTCAGCGGGGCTCGCGCCCCCGGCCGCGGCGGGCCACGCCTGCGGCGGCGCGGACTCCGCCCCAGCGCGTCGCCCTAGAGCTCTACCGCCCGCGCCTCGGTGAAGCCCTCCATACCCAGGATCTCATCCAGCACGGCCTGTGGGATGGGGTCGTCGAGGGCCACACCCATGACCGCGGCGCCGGCCGTCTTCTTGCGCCCCACGTTCATGAAGGCGATGTTGATGCCGCGGTCCCCGAGGACCGTGCCCACGCGGCCGATCATTCCCGGGATGTCGTCGTAGCGGAAGAACGCCATGTGCTTCGCCGGGTCGATATCGATATCGTGGCCGTAGATCTGGACCAGTCGGGGACGGTGCTTGGGCCCGATGGTGGTGCCCGCAGCCGAGAACTCGCCCTTACCCGTGCGCGCGGTGACGGTGATGAGGTTCGTGAAGTCACGCAGGCGCCGATCCTTCACCTCGGACACCTTCAGTCCGCGTTCCTCGGCTATGGACGACGCGTTCACGTAGTTCACCACGTCTTCTACACGGCCCTCCAACATGGCCTTGATGACCGCCACCGTGAGCAGCCGCGTGTCTTGATCGGCCACCTGACCGTCGTACTGGATGGTGAAATCCTCCATGGGCCCGTCTGAGATGGCGATGACGAGCCTTCCGAGGATCTCCGCGAGAGGAAGGAACGGACCCACGGTCTCCATGGCTTCGGCAGAGACCGAGGGGATGTTCACGGCGTTCGAGACGAACCGACCGAGAAGTCCGGCTGTGACCTGCTCGGCGATCATGGTGCCGGCCTTGTCCTGAGCTTCTTCGGTCGACGCCCCCAAGTGGGGAGTGGCCACCACATTGTCGAAGGACAGAAGGGGGAAGTCGGCCGGCGGCGGCTCCTGAGTGAACACATCGAGACCCGCGGACGCCACCTTGCCCGATTCGAGAGCCCGCACCAGCGCTTCCTCGTCGATGATGCCGCCCCGGGCGGCGTTGACGATGCGGACGCAGTCTTTCATCTTGGCGAACGCCTCGTCGTTCACGATACCCATGGTCTCGGCCATCTTGGGAAGGTGCACCGTGATGAAGTCTGCTTTGGCGTACACGTCGTCGAGGCTCTCGGCCTGCTCCAGACCGTTCTCACGGAAGCGATCGGAGGAGACGAACGGGTCGTAGGCGATGACTTCCATGCGAAGCCCCTTGGCCCGCTGGGCGACGATCATACCGATGCGGCCGAGGCCGATGAGGCCCAGGGTCTTGCCGGTGAGTTCCACACCGCCGAACTTCGAACGCTCCCATTTCCCTGCCTTGAGAGAGACGTGGGCCTGAGGGATCTGCCGGGCCTGCGCCATCATCAGCGCGATGGCGTGCTCCGCGGCGGCTATAGCATTCGATTCGGGAGCGTTGGCCACCACGATGCCCTTCTTGGTAGCCGCTTTCACGTCGATGTTGTCCACGCCCGAGCCCGCGCGGCCGATGATACGCATGCGCGTGGACGCATCCAGCATGTCCGCCGTGACCTTCGTGGCCGAGCGGACGATCAGAGCGTCGTAGTCGTTGATGTGCTCCTTCAGCTCGGCGTCGGTCATGTCCGTGCGGACCTCGACGTCGAAATGCTCCCGCAGCAGTTCGATACCTGCCGCCGAGATCTTCTCTTTCACTAGAACGCGGGCCTTCTCGCCACCAGCCATCGTCGACCCCCCCGGTATCGTCCTCCGTCTCACTCCATCAGCGTTGTAAATGAGTTCTTCACGAGACGCCCAGACGAAGCTCTGTAGAACCACAAGCATACGTCGCGGCCCCCGGGGCTGTACAGTGACAGCCCCGTACGCCAACCAGGGCTGAGTCGCCCCTGCCCGCTGCCGCCTCTACTCGAGAGACTTGCCGCCGGAGATCCAGCTCATCATGCCGCGCAGCTTCTTGCCCACCTGTTCGATCTGGCTGCCCGCGTCCCGGCGCGTGAGCGCGTTGTACACGGGGCGGCCGGCTTGGTTCTCGAGGATCCACTCACGCGCGAACTCGCCCGACTGGATCTCGCCCAGAATGCGACGCATCTCGGCGCGGGTCTCCTGGGTGATCACGCGCGGACCGCGGGTGACGTCACCGTACTCGGCGGTCTCGGAGATGGAGTAGCGCATGCCGCTGATGCCGTGCTCGTACATGAGATCAACGATCAACTTCAGCTCGTGCAGACACTCGAAGTAGGCTATCTCCGGCTGATATCCGGCGTCGACCAGAGTCTCGAAACCGGCGCGCACCAGCTCGCTGCAGCCGCCGCAGAGGACGGCCTGCTCGCCGAACAGGTCGGTCTCCGTCTCCTCCTGGAAGGTGGTCTCGATGACGCCGGCGCGGGTGGCGCCGATGCCCTTGGCGTAGGCCAGCGCCTTTGCCTTGGCCTGCCCGCTGGCGTCCTGGTAGACGGCCACGAGACCGGGCACGCCGCCACCCTCGGTGTAGATGCGCCGCACCAGGTGCCCGGGACCCTTGGGGGCCACCATGGTGACGTCGACCCCGGCCGGAGGGACGATCTGCCCGAAGTGGATGTTGAAGCCGTGGGCGAACATGAGCATGTCGCCGTCTTTCAGCTTGTCGCGCACTGAAGCTTCGTACACGGACTTCTGGTCTTGGTCGGGGGCAAGGATCATGATCACGTCACCGCGGGCCGCGGCATCGGCCACAGAAAGCACTTCCAAGCCTGCTTCGCGGGCCCGGCCGGCGCTCTTCGAACCCTCGCGCAGGCCCACCACCACCGACACGCCGCTGTCCTTGAGGTTGCGGGCGTGGGCGTGACCTTGACTGCCGTACCCGATCACGGCCACGGTCTTGCCCTGGAGAAGCTCGAGGTCGGCGTCATTGTCGTAGAACATCTAAATCCTCCCTAACGATCCTTGTTGTACACGAGTGTCTGCTGTCTTGTACGCTTCCGGCCCGCGGCGGGCGGGGCTTCGGGCTTCGCAGCCCCGCCCGCGCCGACTCATGCCTACGTGAGCCCCCTGCCTCTGTCAATGGCGATGCGGCCCGTCCGCACCAGTTCCTGTATACCGAAGGGCCGCAGGAGATTCATGATGGCGGCCAGCTTCTCTCGGGTGCCCGTGACCTCGATGATCAACGCGCTCTTGGAGACATCGACTATCTTCGCCCGGAAGATCTCGACGATCTGCATGATCTCCGAGCGGGTGTCTGCGTCGGCCTTGACCTTGACCATGACCAGCTCGCGGTCGAGGCTGGTGGCCGGATCGAGATCGGTGATCTTGATGACGTTTATCAGCTTGTGCAGCTGCTTGGTGACCTGCTCCAGCGGCTGGTCCTGACCGTCGACCGTTATGGTCATGCGCGAGATACTGGGGTTCTCCGTCTCGCCCACGGCCAGGCTGTCGATGTTGAAGCCCCGCCGCGCGAAGAGCCCGGCTATCCGGGTGAGCACCCCGGGCTTGTTCTCGACGAGAACTGAGAGCGTGTGCTTCATCGGTCCCCCTCCCCCATCATGTCGCCGAGCGAGCCGCCCGCGGGCACCATCGGCCACACGTTACTCTCGCGCTTGATGCGGAAGTCGATCAAGGCGGGCTCGTCGGAGGCGAGGGCCACGCGGAGGACTTCCTCGACCTCGTTGCCCTTGGTGGCCCTGAACCCCTGAGCTCCGTAAGCCTCGGCCAACTTCACGAAGTCCGGCTGACAGGCGATGCAGGTGGAGCTGTAGCGCTTGTTCCAGAACAGGTCCTGCCACTGCCGCACCATGCCCAGGTACTGGTTGTTCAAGATGCACACCTTCACCGGGATGCGGTAGTTCATGGCCGTGCCCAGCTCCTGGATGTTCATCTGGATGGAGCCGTCGCCGGCGATGTCGATGACGGTCCTGTCGGGCCGAGCCACCTTGGCGCCGATAGCAGCGGGAAAGCCGAAACCCATGGTGCCCAGTCCACCCGACGTGATGAAGTGCCGGGGATGCCTGATGGTGGAGTACTGGGCCGCCCACATCTGGTTCTGACCCACCTCGGTGCAGATGATGGCCTCGCCCTTGGTGATCTCCGAGATCTTGCGCATCACGTACTCGGGCATGATCTCGCCGTCTTCCTCCTGCGGCCACCAGCATCGGATGCGCCGCGCTTCCAGTCCGCCACCTGGCGCATCCAGGGCAGATGCCGCTCGGGTGAGAGTTCGTGCTTCCTGAGTTGGGCCAGAAGGTCGGCAAGCACGCGCTTCGCGTCACCCACGATGGGGACGTCCACGGCCACGTTCTTGGAGATCTCGGCCGGGTCCACGTCCACGTGGATGATCTTGGCCCCGGGAGCGAACGTGGCAGATCTTGCCGGTGACGCGATCGTCGAAGCGGACGCCGACGGCGAAGATGAGGTCGCAGTTGGTGATCGCGTAGTTGGCGTAGCGAGTGCCGTGCATGCCCAACATGCCCAGAGACAGTTCCTCGTTGTCCTCGGGGAAGCACCCGATGCCGGTGAGGCTGGTGGTCACTGGGATCTTGGCGTAGAGCGCAAACTCACGCAGCTCGTCGGCGGCGTTGGCCGAGATGACGCCGCCGCCGGCAAAGATCACCGGGCGTTGCGCTTCGGCGATGGCCTGCGCCGCGGCCTTGATCTGCTTGGGGTGGCCTTTCACGGTGGGCTTGTAGCCGGGCAGGTCGATCTTCTGGACGCCCTCGGGGTCGTAGTCGAAGTCCATGGTGGTGAGATCCACGGGAATGTCCACGACCACCGGGCCCGGACGGCCCGTCTTCGCGATGTAGAAGGCCTCGTGGATGACGCGACGGAAGGTCTTCCACTCGCTTCACCAGGTAGCTGTGCTTGACGATGGGCAGCGTGATGCCGGTGACGTCGGCTTCCTGGAAGGCGTCGGTGCCGATGAGGTTCGTGCGCACCTGACCCGTGATGGCCACCATCGGCACGCTGTCCAGATAGGCGTTCGCGATGCCCGTGGTGAGGTTGGTGGCGCCGGGACCGGACGTGGCGATGCACACCCCCACCTTGCCCGAGGCCCGCGCGTAGCCGTCGGCCGCGTGGGCGGCCCCCTGCTCGTGGCGGGTAAGGATGTGATCGAGGTCGAAGTCGTAGAGGGCGTCGTAGAGCGGGATGACGCTCCCGCCCGGATAGCCGAAGACCACGTCCACGCCTTCGCGCTTCAGAGATTCTAGTATCACTCTTGCTGAATTCATGGTCGGATGAGCCTCTTCGTTCGGGATTCCAGGGATCCACGGAGATCACTCTCCGCAGGGGCGTGGGAGCAGATGCCGCCGGCCGGAAGAACGGAGCGGACTCGCGTTGGAGAGTCCCTCCTAGCTACCGTCGCCGCGACCGCCGGGGGCCAGTATCGCTCCCCGGTCCGCCCCTGATACCTGGGCTACATAACGGGCCAGCACGCCCGTGAGCACCCGCTCCGGACGTGACCAGGCCATCCTCCTTTTCGCCAGGTCGGAGTCCGAGACCTCCAGGACGACCTGACGCGCAGGGATGTCGATGCTGATGATATCGCCGTCCTCGACCAGAGCTATGGGCCCCCCGTCGACGGCTTCCGGAGCCACGTGCCCGATGCTGGCTCCGCGGCTGGCGCCGCTGAAGCGTCCGTCGGTGATGAGGGCGACGCGATCGTCGAGGCCGGCCCCGGCGAGGGCCGAGGTGGGCGTGAGCATCTCGGGCATGCCCGGGCCGCCCTTCGGGCCGACGTAGCGGATGACCACCACCGACCCTGGGGCGATTCCGCCCGCTTCTATGGCTTCCACCACCGACTTCTCGTCATCGAAGACGCGCGCCGGGCCGCTGTGCCGGAGCATCTCAGGGAGCACGGCGGCCTCCTTGACCACCGCTCCGCCCGGCGCCAGATTACCGCGGAGCACGGCCAGACCGCCGGTGGCGTGATAGGCCTCGGACAAGGGGCGTATGACCCCGGCGTCACGGATGGAGGCCAAGCCGTATTGCTCGGCCAGCGACCCGCCCGAGACAGTGGGGACCGAGCCGTCGATCAGGTCGCCCTCGGCCAGTCTGCGGGCCACGGCCATGATGCCGCCGGCCCGCTCGAGGTCTTCCATATGGTCGGATCCCGAGGGGGAGAGTTTCACGATGTGCGGCGTCACCGCCGAGACCTCGTTGAACGATTCGATGGGCAGCTCGATGCCGGCCTCGTTGGCGATGGCCAAGAGGTGGAGCACGGTGTTAGTGGAGCAGCCCAGGGCCGCGTCGATGGCAAGCGCGTTGCGCAGAGACGCGGGAGACAGGAAGCGGCGCGCTCCCCATCCCTGACGGGCCACCTCCACCGCTTGGGCGCCGGAGCGCCGGGCGAGGCCCAGCCGCGCCGAGAAGGGCGCGGGAATGGTGGCGTCGCCGGGAAGAGCGAGGCCCAGTATCTCAGTGAGGCAACTCATCGAGTTCGCCGTGAACAGACCGGCGCAGGAGCCACAGGTGGGGCAGGCGTTCTCTTCCAGTTCGGTGAGGTCCTCGGCGGTGATGGCGCCACTGAAGTAGGAGCCCACTGCCTCGAAGACGTCTTTGAGATCGACCTTCTTGCCTCGGTAGTCCCCGGCGAGCATGGGTCCCCCCGAGACGACCACCACCGGGATATCGAGTCGGGCCGCCGCCATGACCATGCCCGGCACGACCTTGTCGCAATTCGGGATGAGCACCAACCCGTCGAGGGCGTGGCCCTGCACCATGATCTCCACGGCGTCGGCGATGTTCTCGCGCGACACCAGCGAGAAGCTCATGCCCGCATGATTCATGGCTATGCCGTCGCACACCCCGATGACGTTGAACTCGAGCGGCACGCCCCCGCCCTGCCACACGCCGAACTTGACCTGCTCCGCGATCGAGCGGAGGTGCATGTGCCCGGGGATGAGTTCGTTGTAGGAGTTGGCCACGCCGATCAGCGGCCGGGAAGCGTCGGACGCATCGAGGCCCAACGCGCGCAGGAGTGACCGGTGCGGTGCCCGGGCGGGGCCCTGCGTCAGCTGGTCACTGCGCTTCGACATGAAGGCCTTCCATCAGCATCTTTGCCGTGAGAGGGCGGCCGGACGAAGAAGCCGCATACTCCCAGGATGGGCCTGGAGTTTACTAGATTGCGATACCAAGCGCCAACAGGCTCCCCTCCGCCTGAGGTCGCGGGGGACGACGGCTCACGGCGCGCTGTTCTGATGCACTGCAAACGGTGGGGCCCGCCGACGGACAGCATGAGTCGGGCGCCTGCATACCAACCGCGAGTTGCGTCCGCTTTGCGCGACTGCATACAGCGGGCCGATTGCGCGCGCCTTGTGGACCTTCATACAGCGGCCGGTCGCACACGCCTTGTGCGCCTGCATACCGCGCGGCCCAAAACCGGTGCATCCCCACAATCCCGGTGCAGGCCGCTCTCTGATACCGTGGAGTCTGGAGAATGGCCGGTGGCAGCCGTGGGTAGGTCACCCATGCCCCCTGGTGCGAGACAGGCCGCTCGACCGGACGCGCGACGACAAGAAGGGGCTCACTGGTGAACGATCCGCAAAGCGGCGACCCGCCCACTATCCTTCCGGGAACGTCCGGATCCATGCCCTTCGTGGGGATCGCTTCCTTTCTCAAGCTGCCCATCGTCAGTGCAGACACGCTTGCAGATTTCGACTTCGTCATCGTAGGGATGCCGTACGACGAGGGCACCTCCAACCGCCCGGGAGCACGTTTCGGGCCGCGCGGTGTGCGTGCCGCCTCCACTCTGTATTCGTATGAAGGTGGCGCGGAACTGTTCGACGTGGAGCTCGGACGGACCATATTGGAGGGCGCCCGGGTGGGCGACTTCGGTGACGTCTACATCGAGCCTCTTGAGGGTGACGCCAACCGTGCCGCCATGACCTCGGCGGTTGCCGCGGTCATGGCCGGCGGCGCGATCCCGGTGTGCGTGGGCGGAGACCACTCCGTCACCGCTCCCATCCTGCGGGCGCACGCCGCGGCCCGGCCGGACTCCCTCCCCTACCTCGTGCACCTCGACACGCACATGGACTTCGACTCTTACGGCTCCGCCCATTACCACGGCGCGCCCATCCGGCGCGCGGTGGAAGAGGGGCTCGTCTCAGGAGTGACCCAAGTGGGCATCCGCGGACTGAACAGCAGCCGAGCCGATTGGGAGGAAGCTCGGCGCAGGGGGGTCAAGGTCGTGACCTGCTCCGAATACAAGACCGCCGGGATACAATCGGTGCTGGAGAGCGTGCCTGCCTGGGCGCCCCTGTACCTCTCGGTGGACATCGATGTCTTCGACCCCTCCATAGCGCCGGCGACCGGGACCCCGGAGCCCGGCGGCCTCACCTACCTCGAGGGGAGAGACATACTCCGGGCGCTCGCCGGCCACGCGAACGTGGTGGGCTTCGACCTGGTGGAGGTCTCTCCAACCTACGATCACGCCGAATGCACGTCTATCCTTGCCGCCCGTCTTCTCCTCGATCTGATGGGGGCCGTATGGGACAACCGAGAGCTGAAAGGACCACGATGACCAACGAGGAACTGAAGGAGGCGCGTGACAAGAACGTCCCCCGCGGACCCTTCAACGTCACCCACCTCTTCGCCGCCAAGGCTTCGAACGCCACGATCACCGACGTGGAAGGCCGCGACTTCATCGACTTTGCCGGCGGCATCGGCGTCATGGGCGTGGGGCACTGCCACCCCAAGGTGGTGGCCGCCACCCAGGACCAAGCTGCGCTCTTCTCGCACACCTGCTTTCACGTGGTCATGTACGAGCCCTACGTGCAGGTGGCGCGCAGGATGAACGAAGCCACGCCCGGCGACTTCGAGAAGAAGACCCTCCTGCTGAACTCCGGCGCCGAGGCGGTCGAGAACGCCGTGAAGATCGCCCGCTACGCGACGGGTCGGGACGCGGTGATCGCCTTCGAGGATGCGTTCCACGGCCGTACGCTCATGACCATGTCGCTCACCTCCAAGACGATGCCCTACAAGAAGGGCTTCGGTCCCTTTGCCCCCGAGGTCTACCGCATACCCTACGCCTACTGTTACCGCTGTCCCCTGTCGCTGGAATACCCGAGCTGCGGAGTGGCCTGCGCCGACCTCCTCAGCGACGCTTTCAAGAACTACGTGGGCGCCGACGAGGTCGCGGCGGTGATCGCGGAGCCCGTCTTGGGTGAGGGTGGCTTCGTAGTCCCGCCCAAGGAGTACTTCCCCAAGATCAAGAAGATCTGCGAAGACAACGGCATCCTGTTCATCGCCGACGAAGTGCAGTCGGGCTTCGGCCGCACCGGCAAGATGTTCGCCATCGAGCATTGGGGAGTGGCTCCCGATCTCGTCGTGAGTGCGAAGTCGTTGGCGGCGGGCTATCCGCTCTCCGCCGTGACCGGCCGCGCCGAACTCATGGACGCGCCTCACGTCGGCGGGTTGGGCGGCACCTACGGAGGCAACCCGGTCTCCTGCCGCGCGGCGCTCGCCGTGTTCGACATCATCGAGCAGGAGGGCCTGCTTGCCCGCGCCGACGTCATCGGAGAGCGTGTGAAGAAGGCCTTCGACTCATTGGCGGCCGAACTCGAGGTGATCGGCGAGGTGCGCGGCCTGGGCGCGATGGTGGCCGTGGAGTTGGTTACCGACAGGGCCGCTAAGACCCCGGCCGCCGACCTGACGAAGGCACTGGTGGCGCGGGCCCTGCAGAAAGGCGTGATCATGATCTCAGCCGGCACCTACGGCAACGTGATCCGCCCGCTCATGCCTCTTACCATCGAGGACGAGACTCTGGATCGTGGCCTGGCTTTGGTGTCGGAATCCCTGCGCGAGGTGACCCGCGAGGCGGGGCTCGGGTAAGGCCGAGGACCGATGATCAAGGCCCGCGCCCGGATGGCGACATGACCGTATCGCACCGCCCCTACGACGAAGGCCGTCTGCTCGACGTAGTGCACAAGCAGTTCGATCGAGCGGCGGAGCACATCGACATCGATCCCGGTATTCGCGAGCTCATGAAGACGGGACAGCGGGAATTCGTCGTGCACTTCCCCGTGCGCATGGACGACGGCTCGGTACGCGTGTTCGAAGGCTACAGAGTGCAGCACTCGATAAGCCGGGGTCCGGCCAAGGGCGGGGTTCGCTTCCACCCTCAAGTGGACCTGGAGAGCATGCGCGCGCTGGCCGCGCTCATGAGCTGGAAGTGCGCGCTCATGAGCCTGCCTTTCGGGGGAGCCAAGGGTGGCGTGCGCTGCGACCCGAAGACCCTCTCGCGCGGGGAACTCGAGCGGGTGACCCGCCGCTTCACCTGGGAGATAGGCCCGCTCATCGGTCCGGCGCAGGACATCCTCGCCCCGGACGTAAACACCGACGAGCAGACGATGGCCTGGATCATGGACACGTACTCCATCATCAAGGGATACACGGTTCCCGAAGTAGTGACCGGCAAGCCGGAAGAGATCGGCGGCAGTCTCGGCCGCCTGGCCGCGACCGCTCAGGGGTGCGTCTTCGCCATCCGTGAAGCCGCGATCCACCAGGGCTTGGACCTTGAGGGAGCCACCGTGGCCGTGCAGGGTTTCGGCAAAGTGGGCTCGCAGGCGGCGCGGCTCCTGTCGGAGCTCGGGGCCCAAGTCATCGCGGTCAGTGACAGCACCGGCGGAGTGCTCGATGAGAGCGGCCTTTCGATCGCCGATGTGCACCGGCACAAAGCGCAGACGGGTTCGGTCGTCGGGAGTCCGGGCACCGAGCGGGTCGGTAACGACGTCGTATTGGGACTCCCGGTGGACATACTGATCCCGGCGGCGCTCGAGAAGCAACTCACCAGCATCAACGCGGGTTCCGTCCGGGCACGCATCGTGGCCGAGGCCGCGAACGCGCCCACCACCCCCGAAGCCGACGACATCTTCAAGGAGCGAGGGCGTGTTCGTGGTGCCGGACATCCTGGCCAACGCAGGGGGCGTCATCGCCTCCTACTTCGAATGGGTGCAGAACACGCAGAAGCTGTTCTGGAGCGAAGAGGACATCAATAACAAGCTCGACAGCGTCATGACCAGAGCCTTCAAGGACGTCTTGGCTATCTCCACGGATTCGGGTGTGCTTATGCGCACGGCTGCGTATATGCTGGCCTTGGAGCGGGTGGCCACCGCGAAGCGGGTGCGGGGCGTCTTCCCCTGACGCACGCGCAGACGCCGTGAAACGAGAGAGAGGGAGCAACATGGATACCTACCAGATCCTTCGAGTGGACCTCACCGCAGGCACAGCCGAACGCGAGGACGTACCCGCCACGTTGATCCAGGAATTCGTGGGCGGCAAGGGCTTGGCGGCCCACTATCTTTCTCGCGAGCTGCCGGCAGGAGCCGACCCTCTCGGCCCGGAGAACCTGCTCATCTTCATGACGGGACCCGTCTCAGGCATCTTCCCCGGCACCTGCCGGCACGCCGTGGTGACCAAGAGCCCCGCGACCGGTGGATTCCTCGACACCTACGCCGGTGGGTACTTCGCCTGGGAACTCAGAAAGGCCGGACTGCTGGGCATCATCATCACGGGGGCCGCTCCCAAGCTCTCCTACCTGGAGGTGACCGCCGACAGCGCCTCCATCCGCGACGCCACGCACTTCGCAGGCATGAGCATCCGCGGCGTCGATGACGATCCCCTCTTCTCAGACTATCGCGTGGCAGCCATCGGCGCGGCCGGCGAGAACAAGGTGCTGATGGCCTCCATCGGCAACAACGTCGGCATCAGCAAGAACGGCCGTTCGGGCTTCAACGGTCGCGGCGGCTCCGGGGCGGTCATGGGCGCAAAACGGCTCAAGGCCATAGCGGTCAAAGGTGGCAAGGCTCCGGCGGCGAGCGACGCGGCAAAAGACCTGCGCAAGAAGCTCTCCAAGAAGATACAAAAGAGCGATTCCGCCTCGTCCTGGCTGAAGGACGCGGGCACCTCGGCCATCGTGGACTGGACCAACGGGGTGAACGTGCTGCCCACCCGCAATTGGCACCAGGGCTCCTTCGAGGACGCGGCCGCCCTGGTGGGCCACGAGCCGGTCATAGCCAACCTCATCTCGCGTGAAGGTTGCTACAACTGCCCGGTGAACTGCGGTACCCACGTGGGGGCCGTAGAAGGCGCCTTCGCCGGAGCCGAAGCAGACAAGCTCGAGTACGAGACCATCGGGCTCGGAGCGACCAACACCGGCAACGGTGACTTCTCCAGCATCGTCAAATTCGCGGCGCAGTGCGATGATCTGGGACTGGACACCATCTCCTGCGGAGCGGCCGTCGCCTTCGCTATGGACGCCGCCTCCCAGGGTTTCGTCGACCATCCCATCCGTTTTGGTGACTCTCAAGGCCAAGCCAAGCTCGTGGAGGACATCGCCTACCGCCGCGGCATCGGAGCCCAGCTGGCCGACGGCATCCGTTCGGCCGCCAAGGCCTGGGGTGTGGACGAGAGCACCGTCCCCGTCTTCGAGACCAAGGGTCTGGAGTATCCGGCTTACGACCCGCGCGGTTCGGTGGGGATGGCCCTCGCCTATGCCACCTCCGACCGCGGAGCCTGTCACATGCGCAGCTGGCCGATCGCGAACGAAGCCCTCTCCGACGATGAGAACGCCGATCCGTTCGGCCCCGAAGGCAAAGCGACGTTTGTGACGGGCGAGCAGGATGAGAACTGTTCCGAGTGGAGCCTGGTGGGCTGCGACTTCATCGTGTACGACGCCGAAGACGCGACCGCCATGCTGGGCGCCGTGGGCATCGACCAGAGCGTCGACGAATACCGCCGGATGGGGACGCGGATCTGGAACATGGTGCGCCTCTTCAACCTGCGCCAAGGTTGGACCTCCGACGACGACTATGTCCCGAAAGCCATCCACAATCCGCTCGACGACTCCGGGCGGGCTCTGGGAATCGAGACCTTCGAGGCAATGAAGAAGGACTACTACGAGGTGCGCCGCTGGGACGAGGCCGGAAGGCCCACGCAGGCGCTGATCGACGAGCTACGACTGGGAGACTACGCGTGACGATCCCCCTGCGCCGCGGGACAGCCCCGCCGCGGGTGCGCGCACGGCACGCACGCTGTTCGTGGACCTGACGGCCGGCCGGGTGGAGGTCGAGGCGCTCGAGATCGCGGGTATCGGCGGGCTCGGCGGGAAAGCGCTGGCCGTGGAGTTGCTCGAGCGCTACCTCGACCCGACCGTCGATCCGCTGGCGCCCGCCAACGTGGTGGTCTTCACCCCGAGTCCACTCGCCGCCTACGGCTTCTCGGGCTCGGACCGCTTCGGGGCCTTCACCAAGAGTCCCATGACGGGCGCGTTCCTGGAATCGTACGCGGGCGGCACCATGGCACGGACCCTTCGGGAGACCGGCTGGGACGCCGTCGTGCTTCGGGGCGCCTCCGGCGCCCCGGTGCGCGTGCACATCGATGCCGACGGCGCCAAGGTGCTGCCGGCCTCCGATCTGTGGGGCACCGATGTGTTCACAGGCCGAGGAATCGCTCCGAGGCTCCCTTGCCAGACGATCGTCCACCATGATCATCGGCCCCGCCGGCGAGACCCGTTCCGCGCTCGCCGCCGTCATTCTGGAGAAGGACCACGCTCTGGGACGGGGCGGCCTGGGCGCGGTGCTCGGCAGCAAGAAGGTCAAAGCCGTGACCGTGACGTCTCCGGGCGCGGTGCGCCTGGAGGCAGGCGACGCGTTCGAGAAGGTGCGACGGGCGGTGTCGAAGCTGGCCACCGACTCCCCGGCGGCCAAGGCCTACCGGACGTTCGGCACGTCCATGATGGTGGCCGTGTTGAACGAAGCCGGGGCCTTCCCCACCGGCTACTGGGAATCGGGCCGCGCGGCGCACCGCGCCGACCTCGAGGCCGAGAACTTCCCCACGTGGGCGAAGGTTGAGACGGGCACCTGCCCGCCCTGCCCGATCCGCTGCAGGCGCCACCTCACCATCCTCGAGGGCCCGCACGCGGGACGCGAGATCCACGGCCCCGAGTACGAATCGCTCTACTCGTTCGGCGGGCTCTGCGAGGTGGCAGCACGCCCGTGACGTGCTCTTCCTCCACGAAGAGTGCAACCGTCTGGGCATGGACACCATGAGCGCGGGTAACCTGGTCTCCCTGGCCATCAAGGCCGCCGAGACCGGCCGGCGCGCGGACGGTCCCGCCGCCGGCGACACCCAGGCCATCGCCGATCTCCTCGTGCACATGGCCTACCGTGATTCCGAGCTCGGCGACATCTTGTCGCGCGGCATCCGCGGCGCGGCTGCCGCACTGGGCATGGAAGACGAGGCCATCCACGTGAAAGGCATGGAACCCGCGGGCTACGACCCGCGGGCGCTGCGCGGCATGGCCTTGGCCTACGCCACCAGCCCCCGAGGCGCCTGCCACCTCCGCGCCACCTTCTACAAACCTATCCTTTCCGGCATGGTCAAGGACAAGGACGCGCGCGGTACGGCAGAGGTGTTCGTGGACTTCGAGGACCGCATGTTCCTCTACGACTGCCTGATCATGTGCCGCTTCTATCGCGACTTCATGTCCTGGGACGACCTGGCCGCGGTGGCCTCCGAGTTAGCGGTCGCGGCAGGCGGCGCACCCGTCGATGCACCGACCCTCCAGACGCTGGCGGGCGACCTGCTCACCCGTGTGCGCCGCCTCAACTTCGCCATGGGCCTGACTGCCGCAGACGACACCTTGCCCAGGCGCTTCTTCACCGAAGGCCTGGACGACAAGCCGCCTATCGGCGAGCGGGAACTGGGCGACTGGCTCGAGGCCTACTACGACATCCGCGGATGGCCCGAGGGGGCGCCGACCCCCTGATCGCCCTCGAGGTCGGCGCCTGTCCCAGCGCCTGAACTGGCGCCATCGCCCGCGCCGGAGTGGCCCACGCCGAGGTCGGCGCCGCCGCAGGGTCGAGGTCGGCGCCGCCAGAGGTCGAGTCAGCGCCTGCGCCGGGCGATCCCGGCGCCTCCGCAGGTTGAGTCAGCGCCTACCGCGGATGAGATTCCATATGAACAGCAGCACTACCGCCCCGACGAGGGCGACGATGAAGCTCCATAGATTGAAGCCGGTGACCCCCTCCTTACCGAACAGCCCCACGATCAGACCGCCGATGAAGGCGCCGACGATCCCCACCACGATGTTCGTGATGCAGCCCATCTGGTCGTTCCGACCCATGATCATGCTCGCGATCCAACCCGCCAGGCCTCCCAGCACTATCCACGCGATGACTCCCACTGACTCCTCCTTGACCTTCGTTCACAAGAGACGTACCCGACCCGTATGCGCTCGACCAAAGCACGCTGAACCTTGACCTGAGCAGCAGCCTCCGCCGCCCATGCCACCCGTTCGTATCTCTATCTCTTATCCGGCTCCTCGATCGTGATGGTGGGCGGCGCGCCCTGCATCTTATACGAGGCGAGCAGGAGCACGATAGAGAACAGCAGCATGAACACCGAGATTGCGTTGATCTCGGGCGTCACCCCGAACTTCACCATCGAGTAGACCTTGAGGGGAAGCGTGGTGTTGCCCACGCCCGAGTTGAAGAACGTGATCACGAAGTCATCGAACGAGAGCACGAAGGCGAGCAGCGCACCGGCAAGGATGCCCGGCACCATGAAGGGCAGGGTCACGTACAAGAAGGTCTGGATCTCGTTGGCCCCCAGGTCCATGGAAGCCTCCTCCAGCGTCTTGTCGAAGCCCGACATGCGGGCCTTGACCACCACTATCACGAAGGACACCATGAAAGCCACGTGGGCGATGATGACGGTGCGTATGCTGAGCCCGAACCCAGAGGCGTTGAAGCCGCTCAACAGCGCGACCGCGAACACGATCTCGGGAATCACCAGAGGCACGTAGATGGCGCCGTTGTAGAGCCCCGAACCGCGGAACTTGTAGCGTGTGAGTGCGTACGCCGCAAAGGCCCCGAATATGGTGGCGAGGATGGTCGAGATCACGGCCACCCGGATGGTCAGCCAGAGGGCGTCGAGCACAGGTTGATCGTGGAACAGGGCCTGGTACCAGCGGAGGGTGAAGCCCTGCCAGGTGGCGTTCCGCCTGGAGTCGTTGAAGGAGAAGAGCACCAGGACCACGATCGGCGCGAACAGGAAGGCATAGACGCCCGCCACGTAGAGGCGCAGGCCCTTGCCCTTTGACGCGCTGGTCGCGGGGTTTCCTCCGCAGCATGGTGGCCGTCGTCGCGGCGGCTCACGCCAGATTCTCCGCGCCCGCTCTTCTAACGTAGAAGAAGATGCCGAGGAGGAGGATGGCCATGAGACTGAACGACAAAGCCGAGCCGTAGGCCCAGTCGCGGGCGGAGAGGAACTGTTGCTGGATCAGGTTGCCGATCATGATGGTGTCGGGGCCCCCCAGCAGGTCGGGCGTGATGAAGTCTCCGACCGCGGGGATGAAGGTGAGCAGCGTCCCGGCGATGATGCCCGGCATGGAGAGAGGGATGGTCACCCTCAAGAGGGCCGCCAACCGAGTCGCACCCAGATCCCAGGCGGCTTCGATGAGGCTCTTGTCGAGCTTCTCGAGACTCGCGTACAGAGGGAGGGTCATGAAGGGCAGGAAACCGTAGGTGAGCCCCAAGATCACCGAGAAGGACGTGTTCAGCATGTCGATGGGCTCGTTTATAACGTGCGCCCACTCAAGCACCGTGTTGATGACCCCCTGGGAGCGCAGGATGATGATCCACGAATAAGTACGGATCAGGTAGCTGGTCCAGAAGGGGAGCATCACCAGGATGAGGTAGATGTTCTTGCGTCGGCCCCCATACACCGCGATGAAATAGGCCAATGGGTAGCCGAGCAGCAGTGTGAACGCGGTGGCCACCGCGGCGAAGCCGAACGAGCGCAGGATGATCGGGAACCAGGTGGGATTGAAGGCCCGGAGGTAATTGTCGAACGAGAACCCCAGGATGACATCACCGTAGGTGCCCCGGCTCCCAAAGCTGTAGACCAGGATCACGCCCAGCGGCAGTATGAGGAAGAGCACCAGCCACAGGACCGTGGGTGCCATCAAGATGTTGGCGACGGCGAAGTCGTGCCCCCTGAGCCGCGCGATGGCGCGGCTCAGGGGGCCCCCATGCTGCTCCCAGGATCGCAGAGGAGTCGCCCGAGGCCTCCTCGAGAGAAGGAGGCGGCACGGTCAAGAGGCCCTCAGCTCCTGGTAGGCCCTGTTGTACAGTTCGGTGTCGGCTCCGAGTTCCTCGGTGAAGGTGAGTTTGTCCATCACTTCCTGGGGCGGGTAGATCTGGGGATCCTCCAGGATCTCCGGGAGGATGAACTCCTCGGCCTTCTCGTTGGGACTCGCGTAGTACACGTAGTTGGTGATCGCCGCTGCCACTTCGGGCCGATGTATGTAGTTCATGAACACCTCGGCCGTGTACTTGTGAGGCGCGGCCTTCGGGATGCACATGCTGTCAATCCAGATGAAAGCCCCCTCTTCAGGCACGGCGTACAAGACCGCTTCGTTCTCCAACTGAGCCTGGAACACATCTCCCGAGTAGCCATGGCTGAGCCACGAGTCTTCCGACGCGAGTTCGTCGATGTAGGTGTCGGACGTGTAGTGCTTGAGCAGCGACTTCTGCTCGATGAGCATCTGCTTCGCTTCTTCGATCTCTTTGGGATCGCGGGTGTTGGGGCTGTAGCCCAGCCGGAAGAGGGCGACGGCGAAGACGTCACGGATCTCGTTCATCATCGTGATCTTGCCCTTGTACTTCTCGTCCCACAGCATGTCCCAACTGGGAGTGAAATCGGGCACCTTCTCTGAGTTGTAACCGATTCCGGTGGTGCCCCATTGCCAGGGGATCGAGTACTTGTTGCCCGGGTCGAAGGGAGCTTCACGGAAACGGGGATACAGGTTGGCCACGTTCGGGACGTTGGCGAGATCGATCTCCTGCAGAAGGCCGAGCCCCAGCATCGTGGTGACCATGTAGTCGGTGGGCACGATGATGTCGTAGCCGGTGGCGCCGCTCTGCAGTTTGGCAAGCAGCGTGTCGTTGCTCGAATAGTTGTCGTAGACGACCTTGACGCCGAACTCGTCGGTGAAGTTGGGGATGGTGTCTTCCGCTATGTAGTCCGACCAGTTGTAGAAGAAAAGTTGGTCGGCCAACTCGCCGCCGCCCCCGCCGCCGGCGGCGGCTGTGGTGGTGGTCGAGTCACCGCCGCCGCAGGCGGCCAGGAAACCGGAGGCGCCCACCAGCAGACCGGCAGCTCCTGCTCGCTTGAGGAAGCCGCGGCGGGTCATCGGTCCCCCCAGGCCGTCCAGCATCATGACCCGGATCTCTTTATCCAGACGCGCCATGCTCTCCTCCTTGGTCAGGGATCGACGCTCCCGACGACGGGAGCACCCGGTTGTGGGAAGGGTGCCAGGTCAACTGGGCTTCCTCCCCGGTGACCCATTGGGTCTGCTCGGACGCCACTTCCACGTTCTGCTCGAGCACCGTGAACTGACGATCGAGAGACGGCACGTCGATCTTGTACTGCGTGGTCATGCCCAGATAGACGACGTCGCGCACGCGCCCGCGCAGCAGACAGTGCCCCGCCGGGGTCTCCTCACCGGCCTCGTGCAGCTTGATCTTCTCGGGCCGCACCGACAGCTCCACGAAGTCCGGCAGCGTGCCCTCATCCGGCGCCTCGACGATGACGCGCTCGTCCTCGCCCCATCTGAGGAAGCCTCCGCGACCGTCGCGCTCCAGGCGGCCCTCTATGAAGTTGGAGACCCCGATGAAGCCGGCCACGAACTTGGTCTTCGGAGATTCGTACAGCTCTTCGGGCAATCCCACCTGCTCGACCGTGCCCATGTTCATGACCGCGATACGGTCGGACATGGTGAGGGCTTCTTCCTGGTCGTGAGTGACGTAGATGAAGGTTATGCCCACGCTCTCGTGGATGTGCTTGAGTTCCAGTTGCATCTGCCTGCGCAGCTTCAGATCGAGTGCGCCCAGGGGCTCATCGAGCAGGAGGACGGACGGTAGGTTCACGAGCGCCCGCGCCAGAGCCACGCGCTGCTGCATGCCGCCGGAGAGTTGGTTGGGCTTGTTGGACGCCCTGCCCTCGAGTTCCACCATGCGCAAAGCGTCCGCTACTCGCTTCGCGATCTCAGCTTTGGGGAGCCGTTTCCGCTTGAGGCCGAAGGCTATGTTCTTCTCGACGGTGAGGTGAGGGAAGAGCGCATAGTTCTGAAAGACGGTATTCACGTTGCGACGGTAAGGAGGCAGCCGAGCCACATCGACTCCATCAAGGAATATGGCTCCCTCGGTGGGCTCTTCGAACCCGGCGATCATGCGCAGCGTGGTGGTCTTGCCACACCCGCTTGGTCCAAGAAGAGAGAAGAACTCCCCCCGCTTGATGCCGAGGTCCATCTTCTCAACGGCGGTGAACTCACCGAAGCGCTTGGTGACCCCGTCGAGCTGAATCGCGCAATCGTCCACGCAGCTGTTCGCGCCGTCGTCCACGCCTCCGCCTATCTCCGCCGCCGAACCCACTGACTCCAACTGCGACCACCTCCACGTGGGTAACCATATGCCTATCCCGCATCGCACTCAAGCGACGACTCCAGCGACAAACAGGCTTCCTCGGCGCGGATCAGCTCATGATCTCGCTCACCGCCGCGGCGATGGCTTCGCCCATGGCCGCGGTCCCCGCCGAACCGCCGAGGTCGTACGTGACGTCCCGCCCCGCGCCCACGACGGTCTTGACCGCCTGAAAAAGCGCGTCTGCGGCGTTGCGCTCGCCCAGATGCCTGAGCATCAGGACGGCGGAGAGGATCAGGGCGGTTGGATTCACCTTGTCCTGCCCGGCGTATTTGGGCGCCGATCCGTGCACCGATTCGAACAGGGCTGTGTCGGCGCCGAAATTGGCGCCCGGAGCCACTCCCAGACCTCCCACCAGACCGGCGCAGAGGTCGCTCAGGATGTCTCCGTACAGGTTCGGGCACAAGAGCACGTCGTAGAGTTCCGGCTTCTGCACGAGCTGCATGCACATGTTGTCCACGATGCGGTTCTCGAACTCGAGATCGGGGTATTCCGCGGCAACGGCACCGGCCGCCTCCAGGAACAGGCCGTCGCTCAGCTTCATGATGTTCGCCTTGTGGACGGCCGTGACCTTCTTGCGACCCTCTTTGCGTGCGTAGTCGAAAGCGAAGCGGCTGATGCGCTCCGACCCGGCGCGGGTGATGATCTTGATGGACTCGGCGGCATCCTTGCCCACCATATGCTCCACCCCGGCGTAGAGGTCCTCGGTGTTCTCGCGCACGATGACCAGGTCGATGCTGTCGTAGCGCGAGCGGACACCGGGGATGGTCACCGCCGGCCGCAGATTGGCGAACAAGTCGAGTTCCTTGCGGAGCGCCACGTTGACGCTGCGAAAGCCGGAACCCACGGGGGTGGTGATGGGACCTTTGATGCCCACTTTCGTGGCGCGCAGAGAGTCGAGCACGTGCTCGGGCAGGGGCGTGCCGTACTTCTCCATGACGTCGGCACCGGCCTCGACATCCACCCAGTCGATCTGCACGCCCGTGGCCGCCACCGCGACCTTGGTTGCGGCCATGATCTCCGGGCCGATGCCATCACCCGCGATGCACGTGACCGTATGAACCACGATCTTCCTCCTCCGCCGAACTCCGCCTGCTGCCGAACTCCGCCCGCTAGCGGCCCGTGTACGTCCCGGGTGAGGCTTCAGGCGCTTCATAACCGACTTCGGCCCACGAGCCGCCGCCCCGCGTGTATCCGTCGCCGCCACTCGTGAACAGCTGGAACTCCGCAGCCGGCAGGGTCTCGGCCAGACGTCGCATGATCTCTTCATGCAGGCCCAGTCCGCGAAAACGCTCGTCCACGACCACATCGAACATGACTTTGCGCCGCGGATCCAGGCTGACGGTGCGGCCGAAGCCGATCAACTCACCCTCCAGCCGGCACACGATCCAATCGTCGGAGGAGGCGATGGCCCACTCTATCTTGGACGTGCTCTCGGTCTCTTCCCAGCCCACCCGGACGAAGAACTCGGCGAGCGCAGCAGGGTCGAGCTTCTCATTGTGTTGGAAATCTAACATTACTTGAGAATGCTATCAGACAAACGCGGGGAGAACCCACCCCCGCGTGGGGCACTCACCGCACCTGGAGGTCCGCCCCGCCGCGAAAACCCGCCCCGCGTGCAGAACCCGATTGCGTCAGGCGAAGCCGATGCCTTTTCTCGTGCTGAAGGTGAGGTAGGCGACGTTGCGCACCGCCAGGTAGTGGCGCTCGCCGAACGCGTCCTCGATCACCAGCCACTCGCCGTCGCCGGTGAGGGCGTCGTAGACCACGTTCGGCTCGACGGCGGTCTCGATGGTGATCTCGGTGCCACCCGAGAAATGGACTATCACTGATCGCATGCATCCTCCCAAAGTGACGTCAGGACGACGGATCCGCTCAGTCGTCCTCATCCATGATGCCGATTTTCTCGTCCTGCACCCGTTGATCGTTCTTGAGGGCGAAGTCCTGGTAGATGTACATGAGTTCCTTCTCGAAGAGAGCCCGCTTCAGGTCCACGGACATCTCCCGAGCCAGGGTCAAGATCTCGTTGGCCTCGTGATCGGAAAGATCTATGCCGAACTCCTTGAACTTGTGCTGGATGGTGCGGCTGCCCGAGTGCTTGCCCACCACCAGTTGTCGCGTGAGCCCCACCTCGTCTGGACCGAACACCTCGTAGGTGAGCGGGTTCTTGATGACCCCGTCGGCATGGATGCCGGATTCGTGGGCGAACACGTTCGTGCCCACGATGGCCTTCCAGACGGGGATCGCCCTACTTGAAGCCCGGGCCACGTACTCGGAGATCTCGCGGAAGCGCGCCGTGGAGACGCCGATGTCCACGCCGTCCATGTGTTTGAGGGCCATCACCACTTCCTCGAGGGCGGCGTTACCGGTGCGCTCACCCAGGCCGCCCATGGAGACGGTGACGAAGCGGGCGCCCGCCCGGATGCCGGCCATGCTGTTGGCTGTAGCCATGCCGAAGTCGTTGTGACAGTGCACTTCCACCGGGATATCGAGCGCCTCGACCAGGGTCCGGAACCGGCTGTGGCTCATGAACGGATCGAGCACGGAGAGAGAGTCGCAAAAGCGGAAGCGCTCCGCACCCAACTCCTGAGCGGCTACCGCGAAGGTGAGGAGGAAGTCCATGCCCGTGCGCGAGGCGTCTTCGGCCGAAGCCACGAACGGCAGGTCCGCGTCGCGGGCGGAGTCGGCCGTCAGCTGCAGACGCTCGAGCACCCAGGCGCGATCCTCGCCGAATTTGCAGTTGATGTGCTGGTCGGAGGTGCTGATGGAGATGACCACCCCGTCCACCCCGGTCTCCGCCGCCAACCGGATATCTTCAGGTTCAGCCCGGCAGAACGCGCGCGTGACCGCCTTCAAGTCGAGAGACGCGATCTCGGTCATGGCTTCCCGCTCTTCGGGACACAACCAGGGGCTGCCTACTTCGAGCTCGTGCACGCCGATGTCGGAGAGGAGGCGGGCCATCCGCACCTTCTCTTGATTCGCGAAGACCACTCCGGCCGTCTGCTCGCCGTCACGGAGGGTGGTGTCCACGAGGAGCACCGGCGCCTTATAGGCACTCAGCTTCTTCTGGGTCTTGGACATCACGTTCTCAGCGCTCATCGGCCACCGTGCCAACGGCCGTCGCCGCGTCGAGACCGGTGTCATGGGACACGTCCATGGACGCATCGAGCGAGGCGCCGTCTATTGGATCCTCTCCCGCCAGGAGCATCTCCCCCGCCTGCTCACGCACGGCCACGATCTCGGTGTTGTAGATGTCGAGCAGTTCATCGTCGAACAGCGAACGCTTGAAGGCCACGCTCTTGGAGCGCACGCGGCACGTGAGCAGAGCCGCCTCTTCGTCGGTGATGGAGATGTCGTGCTCGGCGAGTTTGAGTTTCAGCGTCTCGGCTCCTGAGTACTTGCCCAGGATGTAGCGCCGCGTGAGGCCCACCGCCTCGGGCGGGAAGACCTCGTAGTTCGACGGGTCGCACATGGTGGCGTTGGCGCGGTTCTCGCACTCGTAGACGAAGAGGTTGGCGCCCACGATAGGCTTCCACGTAGGTAGCGGACGATTGGAGGCACGGGCCACGTACTCCGAGAGTTCACGGAACTTGTCGGTGTGCAGGCCCAGCGGCTCGTGCTCGATGTATTCCAGTGCCATCGCCAACTCCTCGAGAGCCGCGTTGCCCGCGCGTTCGCCCAGGCCGTTCACCGTGGTGTTCACGAAGGTGGCTCCCGCCTTGATGCCGGCGATGGCGTTGGCCGTGGCCATGCCGAAGTCGTTGTGGGTGTGCATCTCCACGTCGATGCCGACGACGTCGATGAGCGTCTTCACCTTCATGAAGGTGTTGAAGGGATCGAGGATGCCAAGTGTGTCGCAGAAGCGGATGCGGTCGGCTCCGGCTTCCCGAGCCGTGCGGGCGAAGGCGAGGAGGAACTCCATGTCGGCACGAGACGCGTCCTCGGCGTTCACCGAGACGTAGACGTTGTTCTCCTTGGCGAAGAGGACGGCCCGCTTGACGCTGTCGAGCACCCACTCACGGCTCTGTCGCAGCTTGTGCTCTATGTGGATGTCGCTGGCCGACATGCTGATGGCAACGGCGTCCACTCCGCAGGCCAGCGAGGCCTCCACGTCGGAGATGACCGCGCGGTTCCAGGCCAACACGCTGCAGTTGAGGTCCATGGCCGCGATCTGCCGCACGGCCTCTTTCTCGGCACCGCCCATGGTGGGGATGCCCGCCTCTATCTGGTACACGCCCACGTCGTCGAGAAGCTTGGCGATACGCGTCTTCTCTTCGGTGGCGAAGACCACACCCGCGGTCTGCTCGCCATCGCGGAGGGTCGTGTCGTCGATGTGAACGGGGCCCGGTTTATCTCCCAACGGGCGCTGGAGAAGGAAGGCTCCGAAGTTCTCCCGCATGTGACCTCCTTGTCCGCTCGGGAATCGCAAAGTCTATCACAGGGCACTCTGACGCCGACCCGCTGAAAGTCCTGCGGAGGGGGCTTCCACCGACAGATCGAGGCCAAGAGCCCGGCCGACCTGGGAGTCGCTTTGGGGCCGAGGGCGACTCTGCCGACCGAGCCTGCGCCGAGTTTGAACAGGCAGCCCCGGCGGATAGAGTTCGGAGATGTTATCGTCATTGGATGACCACAACCAGGAGGGCGGCACGTGAGCCGGAGCAGCACCTTCGACATCGATCGCCTCGTGGACGCATTGCGTGAACGAGGCCTCCGCTCCACCACACTCAAGCGGGCGGTGCTGCGCACCTTCGAGACCGGCGGCTGCGCATTCACGGCCGAGGAGATAGGCTCCCGCATCGGCCTCGGGGCTGATCTGTCCGCGCTGTACCGGTGTCTGGCTTCGCTGGAAGAGGCAGGGATACTCACGCACGTCCATCTGGGAGACGGGGGACGCCGATACGATCTGGCAGATGAGTTCGGCGGTCACCACCACCACCTCGTGTGCGAGACCTGCTCGAGGGTCACGCGCCTGGAGGGCTGCGTCTTGACCCGCGACGTCGCGGCCGAGGCGGCCACCCTGGGCCACACGGTGCGCGATCACGAGATCTTGCTCAAGGGAGTGTGCGCCGATTGCCGCGAGCCGGGGGACGAGAACTATGACGCGTGACCTGCGCACAGCCCTCGCGGCCGTCGCGCTCGTGCTTGCCGCCGCGACGGCGCTCGCCGCGGGCTGCGGCGGCCCGAGCGGCGGAGTTGGCGGCGGAAGCGACGCCAGGCCGGTCGTGGTGGCGTCGGTGCCCGTGATCTACTCACTCGCGGCCAACGTCGCCGGCGATTCGGTGAGACTGGAGAACCTGCTGACCCCGGGGTCGTCGCCCCACCAGGTGAGTTTCACCCCCGCCCAGGCTCGGCTCATGAGCGAAGCCGATCTCCTGATCATCAACGGCGCCAATCTGGAGCCGTGGGTGGATGATCTCGTGGCCTCCTCGGGCAACTCGCATCTCACCGTGGCCGTCGCTTCCGACGGAGTGCAGTTCCTGAAGCCCGGGGAGCCGGTGCCACTCCCGTCCGGCACCACGGGGGACCATGCGCCCCAGGCAGTTGACCCCCACGTGTGGCTCGACGTCGCGAACGCGCGCATCATGGTGGGGAACATCGCCAAGGCCCTGAGTGCGGCCGATCCGGCAGGCGCAGCCGGGTATCAGCAGCGCGCGGATGCCTATTCGAAGCGCCTCGAGGCCCTCGACTCAGAGGTGCGGGCCACCCTCGCGCCTCTGACGAACCGCCGCTTCGTGAGCTTTCACAGCGCCTTCCAGTACTACGCCCGAGCCTACGGTCTGGAGCAGGTGGCCGTGATAGAGGAGTTCCCGGGCAAAGAGCCCTCGCCCCAGTACCTGGCGGGCCTGGTGCAACTGGTAAAGGAGTTGGGAGTGTCGGCCGTGTTCTCCGAACCCCAATTCTCCGCCCGCCCCGCCGAGGCACTCGCCCGCGAGGCCGGTGTGAAGGTCTACGTGATCGATCCGGAAGGGGCCACCATCTCCGCCGGCATGTACGAGGAACTGATGCGCAGTGACACCGCCGTGTTCGTCAAGGCACTCGGCGGTGGGCAGTGAGCGCCGCGGGGGTGGGCCGCGGCGCGGTCAACGCGCCGGGGCCAGCGGGGGTGGGCCGCGGCGCGGCCAACGCGCCGGGGGCCGCCGATCCGCACACCGGTCCCAGCGACCTCTACCCCCGCGCGGCCGTCCTGGTGCAGGACCTGTCGCTGGTCTTGGGGGGCAACGTCATCTTCGAGCACGTCTCCTTCGTCGTAGATCAGGGCGAGACCGCCATGATCATAGGCCCCAACGGGGCGGGCAAGACCATGCTCGTGCGCACGATGTTGAACCTTCTCTCGCCGCAGGAAGGGAAAGTGATGCTGCTCGGCAGAGACAGCCGCAACCTCGGGTCCATCCGCTCGCGCATCGGCTACATGCCCCAGCGACTGGATTTCGACCGCACCTTCCCCATCACCGTATTCGAGATCATGCTCCTACGCCTGGAGAAGAGCGGGTTCTGGGTCAACCGCCGAGCCAAGCGGCGAAGGGTGGTCGACGCCCTCACACGGGTCCACGCCGAGGCTCTCATCGACCAGCGCATAGGGCGCCTCTCCGGGGGAGAACTGCAGCGGGTCCTGCTCGCCTACGCATTGCTGCTCGATCCTGACCTCCTCATCCTGGACGAGCCCTCCGCCGGTGTGGACGTAGCCGGTGAAGATACGTTCTACGAACTGATCCACCACATACGCACGGAGCGCGAACTGACCGTGGTGATGGTGTCGCACGATCTGGACGTCGTCTTCAAGTACGCCGACCAAGTGCTCTGTCTGAACCGCGAGCTCCTCTGCCATGGAGCCCCGGGCACCGTTCTGCAGCCGGAGATCCTGGAGAAGACCTACGGCGCCCTCGCCGCCTCCTACCATCACCATCACGAGCACGAACACGACCCTCGGGGGGAGGTGCATCGCACATGACCGATCTCCTGCCCTTCCTCCAGTACCCCTTCATGCAGCGGGCGCTGATAGCCGTGGTGACCGTGGGTTTTCTGTGCGCCGTCATGGGGGTCTACGTCACCTTGAGGTCGATGTCGTTCTTCTCTGACGCCATCTCGCATTCCGCTCTCGCCGGTATCGCTCTCGGGGTGCTCCTGGGAGTAGACCCGGTCGTGGCCGCAGTGGTCTTCTGCGTGGCCGTAGCTGCCGGCATCACCTTCCTCACCGTGCGCACCGAGTTGACCTCAGACACGGTGATCGGGGTGTTCTTTCAGCCATCGCCGATCTTCGCGCGAATGCGATGCAGACCACGCGGGGTGCACTCGCTGTGGATGCGTTCCCCCGGGCCGTTGCTGGCGGTCGCTATGGCGACGTCCATGACGACCCTGCCCGCCTCGATGAGTTGCAGGCGCTGTTCGTCGATGCTGACCCGGATGAGGAAGGGGTTATTTTTCATGCGGTGATTATACGGAAAATGGAATAACGAATTTGTCTTGATCATTAAGCAGCATTTTCACCGCAAAGGCGCACGACTGCAGGGAGAAGGTAAGACCGGGACCGGTCGAGAGACTGGCCTGAGCCATGCAGGAGGTAGAGCATTGCAGGGAGCAATTGCCGAAAGAACGCAAAGAAACTCATTAACAAAAACAATCTATCAACTTTGCGTCCTTTGCGTCTTTGCGTTGAATTCGTACCGTCATGGATGCCCATGAATGGCCGGTGTGCACATTGCACCCTACTGGAATTTTCGGTGAACCTCGCTTAACGCGTCGTAGTTGCCGTCCGGCGCGAGGCGGTAACCCTCGATATCATCACGGACGGCGCACACCTGGTCTTCGTACCAGAGCGGGAGGTAGGGCAGCAGTTCGAGCAGCCGCGCCTGCACCTCGCGATAAGCCTCGGCCTGCGCGTCCAGTGTGGCGCCCTGCTCCGCCCGGTCGATCAGCGTATCCACCTCGCCATCTTCCAGGCGTCCTCGGTTGGCGCCCTCGGGGGGGAGCGAGGCGCTGTGGAAGGCGTAGCGAAAGATGTCCGGCGTCTTGATGCCCACCCAGGCGAGGCTGTAGAGCTGAAAGCGCCCGGCCTTGATGTCGCCATAGAACGTCCCCCAGTCGTAGCTCCGCAGCTTCATGTCGATGCCGACTTCGGCGAGTTGCTGCTGGATAATGGTGGCGATGCGCACCCGCACCGGGTCGGTCGAGGTCTTGTAGTCGAGTTCCAGCGGATGTTCGGCGTCATAACCGGCTTGCGCCAGCAGGGATCGCGCCGCTTCCGGATCATAGGGCAGCGACTTGAGCGCGGGATTGCCCGCCCAGTGATCCGGTGGCAGCAGTGCCGCGGCCGGGGTGGCGGCGCCGGCCAGCACGTAGCGGATGATGGCCGCGCGATCGATCGCCTGTGAGATGGCCCGGCGGACGCGGATGTCACCGGTGACCGGGTCCTGCAGGTTGAAACCGATATAGGCGAAATTGCTGCCCGGTCCGAAGCTGACCGTAATGCCGTCCTGGCGTTTCAGGTAGCCGAGCATTTCCGCCGGCAGATCGTTCTGCAGGATATCCACTTCGCCACGCAGCAGCTTCAGCACCCGCACGGTGGGGTCGACGATGCGCAGAAACTCTATGCGCTGTCCGTCGGCGAGGCGCACGAGCCGCAGCCGCCCCGGTTCCGGCCAGCGCTCGAAGCGAAACGGCCCGCTGCCGACGGGTCGGTCTGGAACGGGTGCCCGGACGCGATGCCCTCCGCCGGCAGAATGCCGATGACGAGATATCCCGGCAACAGCGGGTCGGCGCGTTCGAGGAAAAAATCCAGGGTGTCGTTGTCCAGCACCTCGATGCGCCGGATGAGCCGCAGGGACCGCGGTGCGGCGAGGCGTGCGCCGGGTCGAGGATGTACTCGTAGGTCGCTGCCACGTCGCGGGCGGTCAGCGGCTGGCCGTCGTGAAACGGCGGGCGGTCGGGGGCAAGGTGGAAGCGGTAATGATCGCCGGCCAGGCGCTCCCAGGTCGCGAGCGCCGGCACCGGGCGCGTGTGTTCGTCGAAGTCGACCAGCCGCTGGTAGAGCAGCCGGTTGACGCGCGCCGAGGTGGCGTCGGTGGCGAAGCGCGGATCGAGATTGACCGGCTCGCTCGCCAGTCCGAAACGGATGACGTCATCGGCCGGTTGGGTACAGGCGGTGAGTGTGAGCAGCAGCGCCAGACTGGCAGTCAGCAGGAGTTTATCCATGAACACCCATTTTTCACCGCAGAGACGCACGACTGCATGGAAACAAACCACTCAAACCTTGCAGGAGGTAGAGCAATGCAGGGAGCAATTGCCGAAAGTCGCAAAGAAAATCCTTAACGAATTTATGAACACATGATCCCCGCGAAAGCAGTGATCCATTGAACCACGGATCCTGGAATAACTGGATTCCCGCTTTCGCGGGAATGACAGGCTAAATCCGAACTTTGATAACGATACATCTAAACATCTCTGCGTTCTCCGCGTCTCTGCGGTGAATATATCTTATCGAGCCCCCGGAGCGGCAAGGTGCTTCATGTCGATCAGCAGCCGTACCCGCAGGCGGCGGAAACTGTCCGCGTCCAGCATGTCGGGCAGCAGCACCAGCCGGGCGGCGCGGCCGTCGTCGCGGCGGAAATGCAGGATCACCAGCCACGGCTGCATGAACACGAAGGGGCGCAGCGTGGCGCCGGTTTCCTGACCGGATCGCAGCGTCAGACGCACGCGGTTGCCCTCTTCCCATACCAGCGACGCGATCGACCCGGGATCGCGGCGCAGCACGTCGCGGCGGCGGGTGCGGAGCCAGGACAACACCACGCCCAATGCTATCGCGGCGACCGGCAGCGGCGGCAGGCCGCAAAACGGCAGCACCGCGAGCGCCGCCCCGTGGCTCAGCGCGAGGAACCCGCCGAGCCGGCGCGAGACGCCGGGTTCAAGGCGCAGCGGTGTGGCGTATGTCCTGGACAATGGAGGCGACATCCTTGTCGGCCGGGACCATGCGTCCCATCAACCATTCGAGCAGCACGGCGTCCGGATAGTCCAGCAGCCGGGCGAAGCTGTCCCGTTCCTGTGCATCGAGCTGTTCGTAGCGGTGTTCCAGAAAGCCCTTCAGCAGCACATCGAGTTCGCGCATGCCGCGCCGGCATTGCCAGGCGAGGCGGTTGCGGCTGTGCTGGGGGTCTTTCGTCATGACGGCGGCCATCGTCAGGTCGAGCGCTTCAGCATCAGTTCCTTGATGCGGCCGATGGCGCGTGTCGGGTTCAGACCCTTGGGGCAGACCTCCACGCAGTTCATGATGGTGTGGCAGCGGAACAGCTTGAAGGGACCGTCGAGATCGGCGAGCCGCTCGTCGGTCGCCTGGTCGCGGCTGTCGGCCAGGAACCGCCAGGACTGCAGCAGCGCGGCCGGCCCCAGGAACTTGTCCGGGTTCCACCAGAACGACGGGCAGGACGTGGTGCAGCAGGCGACAGGATGCATTCGTAGAGACCGTCCAGCTGCTCGCGCTCCGCGGGGCTCTGGCGGTGCTCGACCTCGGGCTCCGGATCGTTATTGACCAGGTAGGGCGTGACGGCGCGGTACTGGCGGTAGAACGGCTCGAGGTCGACGACGAGATCGCGGATAACCGGCACGCCGGTCAGGGGTCGCACCTCGATGGGCGTCTTCAGTTCGGAGAGCGGCGTGACGCAGGCCAGCGCGTTGCGGCCGTTGATGTTCATGCCGTCGGAGCCGCACACCCCCTCGCCGCAGGAGCGCCGGAAGGTGAGGCTTTCGTCCTGCGCCTTCAGCAGCAGCAGGGCATCGAGCAGCATCATCCCCGGTTTGATCAGCGCGTCATCGAGCTCCATGGCCTGCATGGACGGGGCCGTGTCGTGTTCGGGATGGTAGCGGTATATGGAGAATTTCATGGTGTTGCCGGCGTCAGTAGACGCGCTCCTTGGGCGGAAAACTGTCCACGGTCATCGGCCGGGTGCGAACCGGCTTGGAGTCGACGCTGCGGGTTTCACGGTGATACAGGCTGTGGCGCAGCCAGTGGACGTCGTCGCGCTGCGGGTAGTCGATGCGCGTGTGCGCCCCGCGGCTTTCCTGGCGCGCCAGTGCGGCGGCCACGGTCGCCAGCGCGCAGTCCATGAGGTTCTCCAGCTCCATCGCCTCGATGCGCGCGGTGTTGAACAGGCGGCTGTGATCGCGCAGCCGCACATCC